>NZ_JBEPMB010000006.1:0-249046 GCF_040545545.1 Limnomicrobium aquaticum | reverse complement strand
TGGCTGTCGCGGAAAAAGCCGAATTTCTCGTGCTCTGTCCCGATCCGGAAGTCCGCCTCCGGCTTGCAGCCCTTGGCCAGATAGTCGGTCAGGTCTCCGATCGAGCCGATGGAGGTGTGATCGGAAGTGTCGCGCGCCATGGATGTGTCTCTAGATGTCGCCCTCGGACGAAGGCTCTGGATGAGGCTGGATGAACGGAATAGCAGACTTTTGCAAATAAAAAGCCTTCACTGAGCTTCAAATTCTGCTGAACCCGCTTTTCCCCGAAGCCGATATAGGTCGGCCCGTTCTTCAGTTCCAGTCCCCAAGCGTCACCTGCATCACTGCAAACGCCGCGACCGCGGCCGTATCGGCGCGCAGGATGCGGGGACCAAGCGGAATGGGCGTGACGAAATCAAGCCCGCGCAGCATCTGCCGCTCCTCTTCCGAAAACCCGCCCTCCGGGCCGATCAGCAGCGCATAATGCTCGTCTTTCAGTCCCTGCAAAATCGGCAGCGGGTTTTGCCCCGCGTCGCCCTCATCGCAATAGATGATGCGCCGGTCCTTCGGCCAGGTCGCGAGAAGGTCGACGAGTTTCACCGGCTCGGCAATCTCCGGCACCGCGAGGATGCCGCACTGCTCGGCCGCTTCCATGGCATAAGCCGACAGCTTGTCGAGCGAGTGGATCTTGCCCTGCACATGCTGCGTGATGACCGGCCTGATCAGGCCTGCGCCCATCTCAACAGCCTTCTGGATCAGGTAATCCATCCGCCCCGTCTTCAGCGGCGCGAAGAGATAGTGCAGGTCGGGCAGCGGCGGCTGCGGCCGGGTCTGCTCGACAGGCTTCAGCAAGATCTTCTTGCGGCTCGGATAGTGGATATCCGCCCTCCATTCGCCGTCACGGCCGTTGAAGAGCAGGATTTCCGAGCCTTCTTCGAGGCGCAGCACGTTGCTCAGATAGTTGAACTGATCAGGCGACGCGGCGACCTCGATCGAAGCGGCGAGATCCGCTTCGACAAAAAGGCGCTGCATACGGAAATTGGCACGCATGGGAGGTCCTACAGGGAAATCAGCGCCAGTATCTTGTAGATGGCGGCTGCGAGAAGGGCTGCGACGGGCACGGTAATCACCCAGGCCGCAATGATGGTGAGGAAATGCGAGCGGCGTACGAGAAGCCTCCGGCGCGCCTCTTCCGGCGTAGCCTTGCGCTTCGGCTTCACCACGTCATTTTCGTCCGCCTTCATCGCGATATATTCTGCGCGGCGCTTGGAGTTCTGCATGTACCATTCGCGGAAGAAGCCGACACCGAAGACGCTGCCGATGGCGATATGGGTCGAACTCACCGGCATGCCGAACGCGGAGGCGACCAGCACCGTGACGGCCGCAGACAGCGCGATGCAGAAGGCGCGGATGGGGTTAAGGCGGGTAATCTGTTTGCCGACGATCAGGATCAGCCTCGGCCCGAAGAGCAGAATGCCCGCCGAAATCCCGAAGGCCCCGATCGTCATGACCCAGAGCGGAACGGTAACGGTCTGGCCGAGGTCGGTCGAAGATCGGGCGTGCACGATTGCCGAAAGCGGCCCGATTGCATTCGACACGTCGTTGGCGCCATGCGCGAAGGATAGCAGGGCAGCTGAGAACACGAGCGGCAGGCGGAACAGCTTGCGTAGCGACTGGTTGCGGTTCTCAAGCCCCATCGCGCGCTTGCGAATGATTGACACCGTCACGGCCCAGGTCACGACGCCGATAACAACGCCAGCGCCGAGCGCCGACGTCAGGCTCACATCGATGACATTTTCGAGCGCCTGGACAACCAAATAGGCGCCGAAGGAGCCGCTCATCACGCCGAGCAGCACGGGAAGCCACTTGACCGCAGCAGCGATCTTGTCCTGCCGGTAGGCGATGAACTCGTAGATGAAGGCCAGAAATCCGGCTGCGATCACGGCGCTGATCAGTGGCGACAGGACCCAGCTCAGCGTAATCTCCCGCATCGAGTTCCAGGAGATGGCCGAGGGACCCGCCGCCGCGACGCCGGCGCCGAGAACCCCGCCGACGATGGCATGTGTCGTCGAAACCGGCGCATTGAGCCAGGTGGCGAGATTGACGGAAAGAGCGGCCGCCAGAAGCGCCGACAGCATGACCCAGATCAAGGCCGGGCCGCTCGGCATGGCACTGCCTTGCACGATGCCGCTGGAAATGGTCTTGACGACCTCGCCCCCGGCCAGAAGCGCGCCGGCTGCATCGAAAATCGCCGCGATCACCAGCGCCTGCACCATCGTCATCGCCTTGGCGCCGACAGCCGCGCCAACGTTGTTGGTCACGTCGTTGGCACCGATATTGATGGCCATATAGGCGCCAAGCGTCGCGCCAGCGATGATGGCGATGCCGCCAGGACTGTTGCCGACGTAAAGGCTCGCAAGCAGGCCGGCAAGCACCAGGACGATAAGCCCCACTGCCGGGCGCACCAGACCGCGCGCCACAAACTGCGCAGCTTCCTCAAGATAGGTGAATTTGCCGAGGTCCTTGTCGAGCGTCGAGCGCCCAGGGACCTGCCGTCTTCTTGCCATGGCTCACGTGGCGCACGACAGGTCGTTCAGGGGTCGTCCGCGTCTCCCGCCCGCTATTTATCGGGGGCGGGCCGCAAGAGCAACCGTCAGATGACGTAGTTGCGAGCGATCCGCAACAGGCTCAGGCGCTTTCGGCGGATGGGGACAGGGCGCGCTTTTCAAAGGCCCGGATCATTTCCTTCAGCTCCGGCTCCATGACCCGCAAGGCTGCATCCTCGCAGGAAAACCAGGCCATCTCGCGCTGGCCCTTTTCCTTGTAATTGTTGGCGAAGTTGCCGACCTTCAGTGCATGCACCTGGACCTTGCAGGGAATTTCGAGCCCTGAATCAAGACCCTTCATGTAGCTGTAGGTCCCGAGCGGCTTTACCTCCGCCTTCCCCTTCACGCCCGCCTCTTCATACGCCTCGCGCTCGGCGACCGCATGCGCCAGCTTCCCGTTCATCGGCCAGCCCTTCGGGATGACCCACCGGCCGGTTCCGCGGCTGGTAATCAGGAGGATTTCGACGCCGCTCTTGTCACCCGTCTTGCGGTAGCAGAGCGCTGCAAACTGCAGCCGCTCCGGACGGCGCATCATCAGGCGAATTTCGGACGCAAGGCGTGTAACGACGTTCAATTGTCAGGAAACCTCCGGTTGCTTTGAGCAGGATTGATTCCCTTAATATAGGAGCGTCCGCCGGATTTTGTACGACATTTTTGCGACAATCCCGGTGCTATCGCGACAACTGGGGATAAAGTCCTCTTAGAGCGCTGTTCGATCCGACTGCATCGGATCGGCGCTCAAAGCCCTTTCGTTTCAAGCATAATCTTATCGATCCTCGTTTCAATCCGGTCGGATTATGCTTTACCCTATAATCACGATATGCAGCGCACGGGGCCCATGCGCTCCCATGATGATCTTCTGCTCGATATCGCCGGAGCGCGAAGGGCCGGTCACGAAATTGACCGTGCGCGGCATCATCCCCTTGCCATAGGTTGCCACAATGCCGGCAAAGGCCTCTTCCAGCGACCCTCCGACGTCTTCGGCGCGAACGGCAACAATGTGATGCTCGGGCAGGAAGTTGATCGTGACCGGATTGTCCGGACCGGAGGCGAGAACCAGCGTTCCGCTCTCGGCGACCGCGCCGCGCGCATGGCTGACACCGGCAAGGTCTGTGCCGTCCGATGCGCCGTGAAGCACGGTCAGGACCGTCTCGTTCTCGAAGCCGGCGCCCTTGAGCAGCGGATCGTCGCCCATTCGGATCGAGGCGGGGAGATTATGGCTCATCAGATAGCGCGAGACTTCGCCAGGCAGGCCCGTGATCGCATCGACCCGCGCAATTGTCGCGCCGTATTTCTGCGCATATTTCGAGAAGAGGGAGATCCGCTCTTCCAGCGGCAATTGTCCGCGTGCCGGGATCAACCCCGGCCTTGCCTCGCTGAGGCGCTGGGCAACGGCGGCCCGTCGCGCAGCGTCATCGCTGGAAACGCCGAGCGAGCGTCGCACCCCGGCTAGGATGGTGTCGCGCGCGCTCATCGTCCTGCCTCCTGCGCCTGCTTTTCCGCCCATGCCTGCAGAAAGGTCTTGCCTTCGGGGGCAGGCATCTCGCGATGCTTCGTCCATCCGCCAGCGAGCGGCAGGCTGTGGATGCGGCGCTTCGATCCGCCGAGCGCGGACAGAACCGGCATCGCAAGTGACACGGCTGCGCGATAAAGCTTCGGCCGCTTCGCGAAGAAAGCCCAGAATTTCAGCCCATAGCGCGCCGCAGTCGGCTGCAGATGCTTTTCGAACTCCCGCTCCCGCCAATGCCGCATCATCTTCGGAAGCGGGATGCGCATGGGACAGACGCTTTCGCATCGCCCGCAGAAGGTGGATGCATTGGGCAGTTGCCCGCCGATCTCAATCCCCGACAGCGATGGTGTCAGCACCGCGCCCATCGGTCCCGGATAGACCGCGCCATAGGCGTGTCCGCCGACCGCGTGATAGACCGGACAGTGGTTCATGCAGGCCCCGCAGCGGATGCAGCGCAGCATCTCCTGAAACTCCGTGCCGAGCATCGACGTGCGGCCGTTGTCCAGCAGCACGACATGGTATTCCTCCGGCCCATCGGGATCTTCCGTGCGCTTCGGGCCGGTGGAGAAGGTCGTATAGACCGACATGTCCTGGCCCGTCGCCGATCGCGCCAGAAGCCGCAGGATCTGCGAACAGTCGTTCAGCGTCGGCACTAGCTTTTCGAGCGACGCCACCACGACATGGCATTTGCCGAGTGTCTGCGTCAGATCGCCATTGCCCTCGTTCGTCACGATGACGGAGGAGCCCGTCTCCGCGATGAGGAAATTTGCACCGGTGATCCCGACATCCGCCTCGAAATAGCGCTGGCGTAATACCTGCCGTGCCTCGTTCAGCAGCGCCTCGTGCTGCGACAAGTCGCGGTCCGGCGGCAGGTGCGTGTGGACCCGGCGGAAATCGGCCTCCACTTGATCCTTGTTCAGGTGAACGGCCGGCGCGATGATATGGCTCGGCGTCTCGCCCCGCAGCTGGATGATATATTCGCCAAGGTCGGTCTCAACCGGCGTGATACCGTTCTTCTCGAAGAAATCGTTGAGTTCGATTTCTTCCGTGATCATAGACTTGCCCTTGGTCACGGTCTTCGCGTTCCGCTTCCGGCATATGTCGAGAATGATGGTACGCGCATCCTCCGCCGTCTCGGCGAAATGCACATGCCCGCCCGAGGCGATCACCTTCTTTTCGTATTCCTCCAGATAGAGGTCGAGATGGGCGAGCGTGTGGTTCTTGATGTCGCGGGCATTGTCGCGCAGCGCTTCGAATTCAGGCAGCGCATCGGCCGCGGCCAGCCGCTTGGCGATGAAGCCGATCTCGACATTCTTCAGCGCCTTCTGTAGCGGAGCGTCTGCAAGCGCGCGGCTGGCATTTTCCTTGAAGTTTGGCGTCGTGATCTGCATCCGCTTGTGCCTCACTTGCCGGCAATCGGCGGCACATCCGTCATGCCCGCGAGAACTTCGGCGACATGCCGCACCTCAGTCCTGCCGCCCTCGCGGCGGATCTTGCCGGCCATGTTCATGAGACAGCCGATATCGCCGGCGAGCAGCACATCCGCACCGGTGTCGCCGATCGTTGCGGTCTTCTTCTCGACAATGGCATTGGAAATATCGGGATATTTGACGCAGAACGTGCCGCCGAAGCCGCAACAGACTTCGCTGTCCTTCATCTCGGCGATCTTGACGCCTCGCAATGAGCCCAGAAGCTTGCGCGGCTGCGCCTTGATGCCGAGCTCACGAAGCCCCGAACAGCTGTCGTGATAGGTGACCGTCCCGGCAAATTGGCTCTCGAGCTTTTCGACCTTCATGACATCGGTGAGGAAGGAGACAAGCTCATGGACCTTGGCTGAAAAGGCCTGCGCCCGCTTTTCCCATGCCGCATCGCCCTTGAAGAGCCCCGGATAGTGCTTCTTCAGCATGGCCGCGCAGGAGCCGGAGGGGGCGACGACATAGTCGAACCCCTCAAAGGCCTCGATCGCCTGTTCAGCCAGCGCCCGGGCATCCTTGCGGTCGCCGGAATTATAGGCCGGCTGGCCGCAACAGGTCTGCGCCATCGGCACATGAAGCCGACAGCCCGCATCCTCGATCAGCTTGGCTGCCGCAAAGCCGACCGTCGGCCGGAACAGATCCGCAAGACAGGTGACGAAGAGCCCTACGCTCGGTTGATCAGTCATTCCATTGTTCTCCCGACCGTCAGATGACTGCGGGAAAAGCCGCCGGTCAATGCATTTGTTGAGACATTTCAGCTCAGGAAGGCGATCAGCACCTGCACGCTGTCATGCAGCCCCAGCCAGTTGTTGAAGCCGCCGACGCCAAAGACGACGCCGCCGAGCCCGAAGGCGGCGGCCACGCCATAAAGCCAGCGGATGCGCACCAGCGCCGTGACGGCAAAGAGAGCCAGCGCCACCGAGAGCAGCGCGTCGGAGAGATCGAACATGTCGTCGCGATTGTTTCCGGCGTCATAATCCGCCTGCCGCCCCTTGGCCTTGTCGGAGGCTTCCTGCGCACGCGACTTGTAAAGGTCGGCGGTCTTCTGCCAGGCCTCCAGCGTTTTCGCCCGATCGGGCGTATCCGGCTGCGTGACCTTCAATTGCTCAATGGCCAGTTCGACACCAAATTGCCGCTGCCGCCGCGCCTGATATTCGTTCCAGAGGTCGACCGATTCCGCCTGCGCCTTCTGCATGGCCTGAACGATATTGTCGTCCTTGATCTTGCTGACCGCCATGAAGGCCGACAGCAGCGCCACGGCCAGCGCAATCGCATTGAAGAAACCACGGTCAGAGCCGCCTTCGCCCGGTTCGGGCAGTTCCACGCCTTCCATCGAAATCCCTCTTCCAAGACCGCGATTCGCGGTCATTCATGGAGCGATGGATAGCAATCCGCCTATGAACTGCCAAGCGGCGGCATCAGCCTTCCCAATAGGGTCGCGGGCCGTAAAGCCCGGCGAGATAGTCGATGAACAGCCGCACCTTGGCCGGCAGGAATTCCCGGCTCGGATAGACCGCCGAAAGCGCCACATTCTTCGGTGCCTCGAGGAAGGGGAGAACCGGCACAAGCCTGCCGCTTTTCAGCTCCGGCCCGACATCCCAGGTGGAGCGCAGCGCAATGCCGAGCCCGGCTATCACCGCCTCGCGGATCACTTCAGAAGAATTGGTCACGAGCGGCCCCTGCGGCCGGTAGATGACCGGCCCTTCGGGCCCCTCCAGCCGCCAGGTGTCGTTGTTATGCGGCGGCAGGCAGATATGTCGGTCGAGATCGGAGAGCGTTTCCGGCATCCCATGGGCCGCAACATAATCCGGGCTGGCGCAGAGCAGTCGCCGCACCGGGGCAAGCCGCCTCGCCACAAGGCTGGAATCGGTGAGTTCGCCGATGCGGATGGCGAGGTCATAACCGCCGGCTACCAGATCGATGAATTCGTCCGAAAGCGTAAGATTGATCGTGATCCCAGGATTGGCCTGCATGAAGGGTTTCAAATGCGGCGCGACATGCATTCGGCCGAAGGAGGTGGGCGCGGAAATCTTCAGCGTGCCGCGTGCCGCTTCCGTCCGCCCGGCCATAAAGGCCTCTGCATCCTCGATCCCGGCAAGGATTGCCGCGATGCGGATGAAAAAGCCCTGGCCGGATTCCGTCAGCGACAATTGCCGCGTCGTGCGCTGGAAAAGCCGCGTCCCCAACCGCTCCTCCAGATGCTTGATTCGCTTGGACACGACGGCCGGCGAAAGGCCGAGTTCACGCCCGGCGGCAGACATGCTTGAGGTTCGCGCCACATGGGCGAATATTTCCAGATCCTCCAGCCGCGTCATGGCTCCTCCGTTGAAAATCGAAGCGATTATCTCCCCAAAGGAAAAAGTTATTAGCATTTCGCCGCGCTTGCGCAAGCGGCAGGCGAGGGGCTAGATTCCAGCTCACGAATGAAAGCTGGAGGACATCATGAGCGGAGCGATTGCCCTGAAGGCGCCGGACCCGGCGATCCTGTCGCGGCGCAACCAGATCATCGCCGACCTCGCCGATTTTCTTCCTGCCGGAACGGTGATCTCGTCCGACCGCGAGCTGAAGCCCTTCGAGACGGATGGCTTCATCGCCTATCGACGGATGCCGCTCGCCGTCGCCCTGCCGCGCACCACGGACGAGGTTGCCTCCATCCTAAAATATTGCGCGAAATACAAGGTGCCGGTCGTGCCGCGCGGGGCGGGCACGTCGCTTTCCGGCGGCGCGATCCCGCAGGAAGATGCCGTCGTCATCGCGCTCACCCGCATGAACCGCATTCTCGAAGTCGACTATCCCAACCGCTGCGCCCGCGTGCAGGCCGGCGTCACCAATCTGGCGATTTCGGAAGCGGTCTCTGCCGATGGTTTCTTCTATGCGCCCGACCCGAGTTCCCAGCTTGCCTGCACCATTGGCGGCAATATCGGCATGAATTCCGGCGGCGCGCATTGCCTGAAATATGGCGTGACGACCAACAATCTGCTCGGCGTCAAGATGGTGCTCTTCGACGGCACGGTGATCGAACTCGGCGGCAAGGCGCTGGATGCCAGCGGCTACGATCTTCTCGGCCTCGTCTGCGGCTCGGAAGGCCAGCTTGGCATCGTGACGGAGGCGACCGTGCGCCTCATTGCCAAGCCGGAAGGCCAGCGCCCGGTCCTCTTCGGCTTCGAGACGTCTGAAGGCGCGAGCGCCTGCGTGACCGATGTCATCGCCGCCGGTCTCATCCCCGTAGCTATCGAATTCATGGACAAGCCGGCCATCGAAATCTGCGAGGCCTTTGCGCATGCCGGCTATCCGCTCGATGTCGAGGCGCTGCTGATCGTCGAGGTCGAGGGCTCCGAGGCCGAGATGGACGCCATGTTGAAGGCGATCATCGAGATCGCCCGCCGCCATGGCGTGAAGACGGTCAAGGAATGCCAGTCGGCGACCGAAGCCGCTCTCATCTGGAAGGGCCGCAAATCCGCCTTCGGCGCGACCGGCCGCATAGCCGACTATATCTGCATGGACGGCACCGTGCCGCTCTCGCAGCTCACCAATGTGTTGCGCGGCACCGCCGAGATCGTCGCTCGCCATCGCCTGCGCGTCGCCAATGTCTTCCACGCCGGCGACGGCAACATGCATCCGCTGATCCTCTACAATATCAACGACCCGGATGAGGCGCGTCGCGCCGAAGAGGCCGGCAACGATATCCTGAAACTGTGTGTCGATGCCGGCGGCTGTCTCACCGGCGAACATGGCGTCGGCATCGAGAAACGCGACCTGATGACCCATCAATTCTCCAAGCCCGATCTCGACCAGCAGATGGCTGTGCGCGCCGCCTTCGATCCGGACTGGCTCTTGAACCCCTCCAAGGTCTTCCCGCTGGAAGGACGCGCCTGATATGGCAGACATCTACGAGCCCGAGAGCGAGGCCGATGCCGCCGCGATGATCGCCGAGGCCGCGCGCGAGGGCAGGGCGCTGGCCATTTCCGGCGGCAACACCCGCGCTGGCTTTGGCCAGAAGGTCGACGGTGCAACGTTCACCTCAAAGCGTCTCCGGGGCATCACTGCCTATAACCCGTCCGAAATGACGCTGACGGCGCTGGCCGGAACACCCGTCGCCGAAATCGAGGCTGAACTGGCCGACAACGGCCAGATGATGGCCTTCGAGCCCGCCGATCACCGCATGATGATGGGCACGGAAGGCGTACCCACCATCGGCGGTCTTTTCGCCTCCAACACGTCCGGTCCCCGCCGCTTTGTCGCCGGTGCGGCCCGCGACAGCCTGCTCGGGATCCGCTTCGTCAACGGCGCGGGCGAAGTCATCAAGTCGGGCGGGCGGGTCATGAAGAACGTCACCGGCCTCGATCTCGTGAAGCTGCTGGCCGGCTCCTACGGTACGCTTGGCTTCCTCACGGAAGTCACCTTCAAGGTCCTGCCCGTGCCGCGTGCCGAGGCGACCGTCGTCGTCTCCGGCCTCAACGATGCCGAGGCTGCCATCGCCATGTCGGCCGCTCTTGCCACATCCTGCGAGGTGTCGGGCGCGGCGCACCTACCGGAAAGCGTCCGCTGGCTCTTCGGCAAGAACGGTCTTCCCGACGGCCCCGCGACGCTGCTACGCATCGAG
Organism: Limnomicrobium aquaticum; assembly: GCF_040545545.1. Lineage (NCBI taxonomy): Bacteria > Pseudomonadati > Pseudomonadota > Alphaproteobacteria > Hyphomicrobiales > Rhizobiaceae > Limnomicrobium > Limnomicrobium aquaticum. The sequence goes on along the minus strand of NZ_JBEPMB010000006.1, from coordinate 238,873 downwards.
GGCGTCGAATCGTCCGTTACCGACCGCGTCAACCGCCTCAAGCCCTTCCTGCAGCGCTACGGCGCTGTCAGCCAGATCGACCAGGGCGACAGCCAGCAGATCTGGCGCGAAATCCGCGACGTCACGCCTTTCTCCGAAGACGGGTCCTGCAAGCCGCTCTGGCGCATTTCCTGCGCCCCGTCCGCCGGCCATCAGTTGCTCGCAGCGCTGCGCCTCGAAACCGGCGTCAACGCCTTCTTCGACTGGCAGGGCGGCCTCGTCTGGATGCAGATGGAAGGCGACGCCGAGGCCGACATGATACGAACCTATCTCAAACGCGCTGGCGGCGGTCACGCCACGCTTATCCGGGCCAGAGACAACGTGCGCGCCGCAACGTCTGCCTTCGAGCCGCAGGAAAAGGGCGTTGCCGCGCTCTCTGCGGCAGTGAAGGCGAAGCTCGATCCAAAGGGCATTTTCAATCCGGGGCGGATGGGGTGATGCCGCCCGCGATCCAAAAGGGGACCAAACAATGTCTGAAATTCAACCCAACACGCCGGACGCTTCCGGCTTTCTCGAGCCCGGCAAGGGCAATGTTCAACTGGTATATGTGCTCTATCTGGCCGGCTTCGTGGTCGGCATCACGCCGCTTGTCGGATTGATCTTCGCCTATATCAATCGTGGCAAGATCGGCGGCATTTATGACAGCCATTACACCTACGCCATCCGCACCTTCTGGATCGGCGTCCTTTATAGCCTGATCTCGATTGTTCTCACTTTCCTCGTCATCGGCGTGGTCGGCTTCTTCGCCACGGCCATCTGGTCGATCGTCCGCTGCGTCATCGGCCTGCAAAAGGTCAGCCGCGGCGAAGCCATCGAGAACCCGCAAAGCTGGTTGATCTAGCAAAGCAAGGACAGAAAAGACCGTGCAGACCAATTTCTCGCTCGCCCAGCTTGCCGACCCGAAGACCGCCGAGGCCGAAAGCATCGTGCGCAAATGCGTGCATTGCGGGCTCTGCACGGCCACCTGTCCGACCTATGTCACGCTCGGCAACGAGCTCGACAGCCCGCGCGGGCGCATCTATCTGATCAAGGACATGTTCGAGAACGGCCGCGATGCCGATGCCGAAACGGCGCTGCATGTCGACCGCTGTCTGTCCTGTCTCTCCTGCACCTCGACCTGTCCTTCCGGCGTCGACTACATGCACCTGATCGACCTCGCCCGCGAACATGTCGAAAAGACCTATGACCGGCCGCTGGCCGACCGGCTGGCGCGCGGCGTGCTGGCATGGGTCCTGCCGTATCCTGGCCGTTTCCGGCTGGCGCTGAAGGCGGCCAAGCTCGGCCAGCCCTTTGCCGGGCTGATGAAGAAGTTCGCGCTTACCCGCGCCTTCGGCCACATGCTCGATCTTGCGCCCGCTCATGTGCCGCCGCAAAGCAGCTTCGCCGAAGCCGGTCGTTTCGCGCCGAAGGGCGAGCGGCGCGGCCGTGTCGCCATGCTTTCCGGCTGCGCCCAGCCGGTGCTGAAACCGGAAATCAACGAGGCGACGATCAGGCTCCTCAATGGCCTTGGCGTCGAGGTCGTCATTGCCGAGGGCGAAAGCTGTTGCGGCTCTCTGACCCATCACATGGGCCGCGAGGAGCAGGCGCTTGTGTCCGTGCGCAACAATGTGGACGTCTGGACCCGCGAGATCGAAAAGGGCGGCCTCGATGCCATCATCATCACCGCTTCCGGCTGCGGCACGACGGTGAAGGATTACGGCCATATGCTCGCCCGCGACCCCGCCTATGCGGCAAAGGCCGCGCGCGTGGTTTCGCTCGCCAAGGACATCACCGAATATCTCTCCACCCTCGACTTGCCCCAACTGCCGGCCAATGGCCGCACGGTCGCCTATCATTCGGCCTGTTCGATGCAGCACGGCCAGAAGATCACCATGCTACCGAAATTGCTTCTGCAAAAAGCCGGTTACAAGGTGAAGGAGCCGGCGGAAGGCTATCTCTGCTGCGGCTCCGCCGGCACCTACAACATGCTCCAGCCGGAGATTTCAGCGGAATTGAAGGCTCGCAAGGTCAAGAATATCGAGGCCACCAAGCCCGACCTCATCGCCACCGGGAATATCGGCTGCATGACACAGATCGGCACGGGAACGAATATCCCGATCCGCCATACGGTGGAATTGCTGGCGGAGGCGTATGGGTGAGGGCCTGCTGAACTCACGGGCTCAAGCCAATCCGGAGTTATGCGATGAAAGAGAATGCGAAGCTTGAAATCGATGAAATGAGAGAGGCGCGGCTTGAACACATCCGTCAGCGCATACGCAAATCCATCTCGGATACACGTCCGAGCCTCGATGCCGACGAGGCGGAAGCAGAGATGGCTCGCTTTATGAGCCGCGAACGCTGACGTCTGGAAAATAGCGCTGCCGCATCTGTTGTTTGAAGGCCTCCACATTGAAGTCCACCGACTCACCGCTTTCCAGACCTGCGGTGATGGCGGCTTGAAGCAGCTTTATCGCTGCCTCTCGTGAGTGGTTTGTCCAATCTTCAGGGTCCGAGTGACTGCGGAAATCTCCGTTCATCGTCTGCATTCTCCTGCCGGATACGCGGAAGCTACCTTCACGATACAATGACTGAGCCCCAAAAACAAAACCGCGCGCAAGCAGAACTCGCGCGCGGTCAAAAGACGAAAGCCTTGCTTTCCGACGGTCAGCCGCCGAGCGCCGTGAACAGCGTCTTCAGAATATCCGTGCCGCGATCTTCCAGCACGATATTTCCCTGCTTGTTGCCAGGGCCGATGACGATGACCTTGGAGCCGACGGGCACGCGCTTGTAAAGGTCGGTCACGTCCTCGTTCATCATGCGGATGCAGCCCGAGGAGAGGTTGAGGCCGATCGACCAGGGCTGGTTCGTGCCATGGATGCGATAGCCGGAATCACCCTTCTTGCCGAAGAGGTAGAGCGCGCGGGCACCGAGCGGATTATCCTTGCCGCCATCCATGCGAGCCGGCAGCATGTGGCCCTTCTTGGCCTCACGGGCGATCATTTCCTTCGGCGGAATCCATTCCGGCCATTCGGCCTTGCGGGCGACTTTGACGACACCCGACCAGCCAAAGCCCTCGCGACCGACGCCGATGCCGTATCGGATGGCGCTCGATCCATCGAGAACGTAGTAGAGGAACTTGTTGTTCGTATCGACGATCACCGTGCCGGGACGCTCGCTCGTCGCAAGGGTCACAACATGGCGCCTAAACTTCTCCGGAACCTCACGGTTGATCTGCTTGAGATAGATGACGTCTTCGCTCTGCTGCTTGCGATGCTTGGCTTCAGCGTTTGCGGTGGCCGCCGGAACGACGAAGGCGGCAGCGAGAAGCGCGCCGACCAGATATTTGATCCTGGACATAATGAGTTCCCCAATTCAATGGATGCGAAGCTATCGCAGTTTTTGCCTTTGGCAAGGCTAAAATAGGCTTTGCAATTGCCAAGAATGCATAAAAAGGGCCTCCGTTGCAAAACGGAAGCCCAACATTTTTGGGTCTTTCGACCCCGGCTTGTCTTGTTCTTATTTGACGATGACGGTCTGCCCGACCTTGACGCGACCGTAGAGGTCTACGACGTCTTCATTGCGCAGTCGGATACAGCCGGAAGAAACTGCATAGCCGATGGTCCAGGGCGCATTCGTTCCGTGAATGCGGTATTCGGTGGAGCCGAGATACATGGCGCGCGCGCCCAGCGGATTGTCCTCGCCACCTTCCATATGGGCGGGCAGGATATGCCCCTTCTTGGCTTCGCGCCGTATCATTTCCTTCGGCGGTGTCCAGTCCGGCCACTCGGCCTTGCGGGTCACCTTGTGCTTGCCGGCCCATTCGAAGCCGGGTTTGCCGACGCCGACGCCGTAGCGCCGGGCCTGGCCATTCTCGCCGACGAGATAGAGGAAGCGGTTGTTCGTATCGATGACGATCGTGCCGGGCTTTTCCTTGCCGTCATAGGCAACCTGCTGCGGCAAGTACATCGGATCGATTTTGGTCGCTGCCGGGCGCTGCGGCTTCTGGTAGCTGATATTGACTGAGGAAGGGTCAGCGCTCGTTGAAGACGGAGCATTGATCACCGAGGGCCCGAACAGCGGCTGGCGGGCCGGCCTGGTGATATAGACGGGCTGCGGCGCCATCGGTGCGCTGCCCACGCGGGTCTGCGAAGTGGCGACGGGAGCGACGACGCGATAGCGCTCGCCTGCGAATGCGCCCTCGGTGGACACGGCAAGCACGGCGGCAATCGTGGAAAGGACAAGAAGCTTTTTCATCATGGACGGACTCGCTACAAAATGCCATTGAGCTGAAAGAGGCGGTTGGGCTTGAGAGTGCCGCAAATGCGCGTTTGAATGGTAAATGGCCGTTCATGAAAATGCGTCCCTTTCGGGAAAGCTCTCGTCAGGGTTAGCGCCCTGTTAGAAAAGACCGTTAACCCAAGATGAATCGGCAGGACGAGGGGCTGACACGTGGCGACTGAAGGCATCATCGAGGGTCCCGACGGGCATGGCCGCTGCTTCTGGCACGGAAACCTGCCAGACTATATTGCCTATCATGATGCGGAATGGGGCCGCCCGGTCACCAATGACAACCGGCTTTTCGAGAAGATCTGCCTCGAAGGCTTCCAGTCGGGGCTGTCCTGGCTCACCATCCTGCGCAAGCGCGAGAATTTCCGCGCTGCCTTTGCCGGGTTCGACTTCGACAAGGTCGCGTTGTTCGATGAGGCCGATATCGAGCGCCTAGTGCAGGACGCCGGCATCATTCGCCATCGCGGCAAGATCGTCTCGACCATCAACAATGCCCGCCGTGCGGTGGAACTCCGCGACGAATTCGGCTCGCTCGCCCGCTATTTCTGGTCATGGGAACCGAAGCCGGACGAGCGACCGGCCGTTTTCGACCTTGCCACCCTGCGCGCCAATCCCACCACGCCGGCTTCCGTGCGGCTTTCCAAGGACCTGAAGAAGCGCGGCTGGACCTTTGTCGGGCCGACCACCGTCTATGCCTTCATGCAGGCCATGGGGATGGTCAACGACCATATCGAAGGCTGCTGCTGCCGCGAGACGGTAGAGCTGGAACGAAAGGCGTTTGTGCGTCCATGAAGAGAGTTCTTGCCGCGCTGGCTGCCTTGGTGCTCCTCAGCCTGCCCGCCGCAGCGGTGGAGCCTGAGCTTTATCGCGGCGAGAAACTGGTCAACCTGACGCTCCCAAGCGCCGGACGGCTCACGACGTCCGGCTGGACGCGGAGCGGCAAGGCGGTCGCCTATCGCATGAAGGTGCCGGCCGGTGCCGAGATGACGATCAACATGACGGCATCCGCCGCCCGCTTCACCTATCTCGTCATCTTCGATCTCAACGATCCCGTCCCGGAAGACGCGCTCTATTCTTCGGATTCGCGCCGCCTGCCGGCGCATATCTTTGCTGATGCCGAACGGGACATGGACCTCCTGATCCGCCCCTTCTTCGCCAAGCAGGCCCCGCGTCGGGGCCTGGGGTCGCATTTTGTGCTGGAATTCAATCGGACGAAATGATCAGTCGATGCTCATCCCGAGCACCTTGCTGATCTCGTTGAACGAGCGGCCGCACTCCGCCTTCCAATGGTTGAACGCCGCCTGCACGGCCTCCTTCTCTTTTTTCGACCCCGGCGCCTTGTCGACGATGCCTTCCGCAATCAGCCGGTTCGTCACGCTTTGCGACAGAATAAAGCTGTCGACTCCGGCAAAGCGCAGGAAATATTGCCCCGTATTGCCGCCAAGCCGCGTGCCCCGCTTTTTCAGCACGTCCAGCAGCCCCATATAGTCCGACGACGGCCAATCGGCCAGAAACGCCCCGACCGAGCCATGCTCCTCTGCCAGATCGGCAAAGAAGCGCGCATTTTCCTGCACGGCGCGAATTTTCGGCCCGTGGCGCACGATGCGGGTGTCGCTAACCAGTCGCCCGAAATCCTCGTCATGCAGCATCAGGCAATGGCCGATATCGAAGCCTTCAAAGGCCGCCTCGAAACCCGGCCACATGGCCTCCACGACCTTCCAGTTGAACCCGGCCTGGAAGATGCATTTGGTTGCCAGCGACAGATAGCGGTCGTCCGGCGTGGCTTTCAGTTCGTCGCTCGTCTTCGGCTTGGAAAGCTGCGCCTCCAGCGCCGCGTCGCCGCCCTGGCGGCTGGAAGAAATGGCCCAGATTTCATCGAATGTGCGCATGGCAGCCTCAGTCAAATGTCTCGATCAGCGGGATCAGCTGGCTCAGATCCGGGATTTCGCGGAAGCGCGGCGCCTCATGCGGCGGCTCCACATGCTCATAGGCCCAGGTCAGCGGATGCGGAACGTAGACGCCCCAGCTTCCCGCCGCAATGGCCGGCACGATATCGGATTTCAGCGAATTGCCCACCATGACGGCGCGCTCCGGCCCGCCGGTCGCGTGATGGAAGATGCGCCGATAGGTGGTCGCCGACTTGTCGGAAACGATCTCGACCTGCGCGAAGAAATCGCCAAGGCCCGATTGGGCAAGCTTGCGTTCCTGATCGAACAGGTCGCCCTTGGTGATCAGCACGAGCCGGTAGTCGCCGGCCAACGCCTCCAGCGTGTCATGGACATGCGGCAACGTTTCGACCGGATGCGACAGCATCTCGCGCCCGACGCTCAGGATTTTCTCGATGGTCGCCGCCGGCACCCTACCGTCTGTGATCTCGATGGCCGTCTCGATCATCGACAGCGTGAAGCCCTTGATGCCGAACCCGTATTGCCCGAGATTGCGCTTCTCGACCTCCAGCAGATGCTTGGAAATATGCTCGGCTTCGGCATAGTCGGCCAGCATCTCGCCGAACTGTTGCTCGGTGAAGCGGAAAAACTGCTCGTTCTGCCAGAGCGTATCATCCGCATCGAACCCGATCGTGGTGATGGCCTGCGGGCTCATCGTGTGTTCTCCCAAGCTGATCGTTGCTCTTCTCCCACCGGGGAGAAGGCGACCGAAAGGCCGGATGAGGGGAGACTAACCACATCGGGAGATGGCAACCCCTCATCGCCCAACTCCGTTCGGCGCAGTCATTAAAAATACCAATTTTCGCCTTTTTTGTAATATTAAATTCTAATCCAAGTGAAAGCGTATTTCTGAGTTTCATATGTAAGCATTATAAATATTGGCAATGATATTAATATAAAAATACCAAAACCAAAAACCCGCATACGAAATAAAATAAATCCAAAAATAGATATTATAAAAATAATATATAATAAACACAAAGAATAAAATATAATTTTCTCAAATTCACTATATTCTATAAATGGGGAAATTCCATCGTTTTTATCAAGGTAAATAAGTATAGAAAATAAAATATATGATGAATATCTAATAAATATATTTGAAAATATAAACAAAAATATTATTTCGATAACAATTTTCAGGTATTTTTTCATGAAATTTCAGATAGTAATCTGCCTCACAGGTTCCGTCGTAAATTCTTTTAAACATGCTTTGCGGCAGGCATGGACCCTTGAACGCCGATAGCTCTCCAATCGCGGTGCCTCCTTGCCCGAGATAGCGACATGCGATTGCCCCTTGTGGGGGGATGGCCGGTAGGCCAGAGGGGGGCTTAATTTCCCCCTCCGAAACCTAGCCGCCCAACCCTCAAACCGCAATCACCCGATGCACCGTCTCCGTGTCCCGCGTCACCTCTCCGAACGGCGCCACCGTCCACTCCCACGCCCGAAACGCCGGAGGAGGGGGCTCGCCGCCCAAAAGGTCGCCCGTTCCGACAACTTCCCCCGTGCGATTGCGGATTTCATACCCGGTATCCGTGATCAGACACGTCACCCAGGGTCCACCGAGGAGATCTGCCAGATGCCGCCGCACGACGGCAGCGGGATCGCTCGCATGCAGCGCCATCTGCGAAAGAAGGCAGGCGGAAATGACCAGATCGGGCGCACCCTCGGCCTTCAGAAACTCCAGCCCGCCGGCAAGATCGCGCTCAACGAGACTGACATTCTCCCGCCCCAGCCGCCGCACCTTCATCCGCGCCGAGGGCAGATGCACGAGATCGTAAAGGGTGACCGTCTGGAAGGCTTTCGCGAGATAGTCGAGCGGCACATCGCGCAGCAGCCCCGAACCCAGCACCGCAACGCTCCGCCGCTCGACGATCTGCCCCACCTTCTCCTCGATAAAGCCCTGGCAATTCTCCTCATGCGGCGCCCACGCCTTGGCGCAGCGCCGCGCCCGCGACCACAGGCCCACGGAGCCGGCAATCTCGCGCGGCTTGCGCAGCGAGGAGACGGCAAGGGCAGCCGAAAAATGGAGGGCTTCGAGGATCATTTTGCTAACGATACACTTGCTTGCGATGGTCGATATCGACGACCAGCACAACAAGTTTGTTATCCTGAATATCGCATAGAACGCGATAGTCACCGACGCGGTATCGCCAGAGGTGGCCGAGTGCCGTGCCCTTGAGGGCATCGCCGATCTGCCGCGGGTCTTCGAGAACGGCCACGCGCTCCTCCAGAAAACGCTTGATGCGTTTTCTCACTTCGCTGTCGAGTCTTTCGACGGACTTGCGGGCGGCCGCATTGTACTCAATCGTCCAGGCCACGCCAGAATTCCTCGCCGCTCACCACCTTGCTCTCGCCCGAGCGAATGCGCTCCAGTGCCGCTTCGGCGAGCGCAATATCGTGCAGGTCTTCGAGCCGCTCGACGATGAGATCGAGGACATAGGCGTCCGGCTTCATGCCGCCGCGCGCAGCTTCTGCCTCCATGAGGTCATGGATTTCCTCCGGCATTTCGATGATGACGCGCTTGTTCATGGGGCTGATCCGTTAAACTGCGGCACCATAGCACTTTGACGCCCCTTTCGCCAGCCTCGCAAGGCTTGCCGCAAGGCGCTCGATCCTCTAAGACACCGGCCACTCCTAGCAGATCAGAAAACACAGGCAGACCCATGAGCGACAACAAGAAAAAGCCCCAAAAGCTGAAGGCCCGCCTGCCGCGTGGCTTTGTCGACCGCGAGGCCGCCGACATCCGCGCCGTCAACGAAATGACCGCGAAAATCCGCGAGGTCTATGAGCGCTACGGCTTCGACCCGGTCGAAACGCCGCTCTTCGAATATACCGACGCGCTCGGCAAGTTCCTGCCTGACAGCGACCGCCCCAATGAGGGCGTTTTCTCGCTGCAGGACGACGACGAGCAGTGGATGTCGCTGCGCTACGATCTCACCGCGCCGCTCGCCCGCCATGTGGCGGAGAATTTCAACGACATCCAGCTTCCCTACCGCACCTACCGCGCCGGCTACGTTTTCCGCAACGAAAAGCCCGGCCCCGGCCGCTTCCGCCAGTTCATGCAGTTCGACGCCGATAGCGTTGGCGCGCCGGGCGTCCAGGCGGATGCCGAAATGTGCATGATGATGGCAGACACGCTCGAAGCGCTCGGCATCAAGCGCGGCGATTATGTGATCCGGGTGAATAACCGGAAGGTGCTTGATGGTGTGCTTGAGGCCATTGGGCTTGGCGGGGACGACAAGGCTGGGCAGCGGCTGACGGTGCTGCGCGCCATCGATAAGCTCGACAAGTTCGGCCCTGAAGGAGTGCGCCTTCTGCTCGGCGAAGGCCGAAAGGATGAAAGCGGCGACTTCACCAAGGGTGCTGGGCTTAACAGTGACGACATTACCCTTCTGATTGGGTTTCTCCACTCAACAGTGAGTATCCAAAGCCGTGAAATCGGATTTGCGGATGGCGCTGAAAGCGTCGGTACGAAGCTGATGCCTCACGCTCTGTTTCCTTACGACGGTAACCGTCTCGTCGCGAACGAGCGCTTTTCTGAGGGGATAGCGGAACTCTCCACTATTCGGACCATAGTTCACGCCTCTGACTACGGCCCCGACCGCATCAAGATCGACCCCTCCGTCGTCCGCGGCCTCGAATACTACACTGGCCCCGTCTACGAAGCCGAACTCACCTTTGACGTCACCAATGAAAAGGGCGAGAAGGTCGTCTTCGGCTCGGTCGGCGGCGGCGGTCGTTATGATGGTCTCGTCTCCCGCTTCATGGGCCAGCCGGTTCCGGCGACGGGCTTCTCCATCGGCGTCTCTCGCCTGATGACCGCGCTGAAGAATCTCGGCAAGCTGGGTCAGGACGAGGTTCTGGCTCCCGTTCTCGTCACCGTCATGGATGGCGATGCGGAAGCCATGGGCCGCTACCAGCGCTTCACGCAGGCGCTGCGCAATGAAGGCATCCGCGCCGAAATGTATCAGGGCAACTGGAAGAAATTCGGCAACCAGCTCAAATATGCCGACCGCCGCAACTGCCCCATCGCCATCATTCAGGGCGGCGACGAGCGCGCGAACGGTGAAGTGCAGATCAAGGACCTGATCGAAGGCAAGCGCCTCTCCGGCGAAATAACCGACAACACCGAATGGCGCGAAGCCCGCGTCGCGCAGATCGTTGTGCCGGAAGCCGAGCTGGTCGCCAGGGTCAAGGAAATCCTCAGCCACCAGGCGGAAGACAGGGCGCGCGGGAAGTAATGGCCGTTCTCGCGCTCGACCACGTCCAGCTCGCGATTCCTGAAGGCGGAGAGGATCGTGCGCGCGCCTTCTATGCCGGTCTGCTCGGGTTTCGTGAAGTAGACAAGCCTCAGAGCCTTGCGGGCCGGGGCGGCTGCTGGTTCGAGGCGGGATATGCGCGGCTGCATCTGGGTGTCGAGAAGGATTTCCGGCCTGCGCTGAAAGCCCATCCGGCCATTCTACTCGACAATCTCGATATTGTTTGCCGCATTCTTGAGGGAGCGGGTTGTCGGTTGCAGGAGGATGTGGGCATTGCAGGCTATCGCCGTCGCCATGTGTTTGATCCTTTCGGCAACCGCATTGAGCTCATGCAGCGGTTGAGTGGCGAAATGACCGGCCAGACCGGCGACATTCTTCAGATGTGGCAGACGAACGGTTTTGCCGAGCCTGTGCGCATTGAGCACAGGAGCGAGCTCATCATGCGCCACAGCGATGGCCTCTACGACCAAGCCTATAATTTCATGGATTATTTCTTTCGTGACCCGCATATGGGTACTGAAGTAAGAGCCCGCAGCTATGAAGGAGATCGCGATGTGGTGGTCTTCACGCGCGGATTGACGCTCGCTGATTATTTTCTTGAGGATATCCTTTGTTATCTCGTCCCCCGCTTTGAAAAGATAAAAGTGTTGGGGAATGAGACTGCTGAAGGGTATGAGGAGCCACCGGAGGATCTGTTGAGAAACGCGAAAGCGCGGATTAGCAGCTACCTTGCGGCCAATCCCACGATAGCTGTGTTGTAACTTCATGCCCGTCGCCAAGCTCCCCACCTTCGCGCCCGACCTCATCGCGCTGTTCGAAAAGCGCGGGACGAGCCGCATCGATACGCCGGTCATCCAGCCGGCCGCGCCCTTTCTCGATATGGCGGGCGAGGACCTGCGGCGGCGCATTTTCCTGACGGAGAGCGACACCGGCGCGAGCCTCTGCCTGCGTCCGGAGTTCACGATCCCCGTCTGCCTCCAGCATATCGAAAGCGCCACCGGCACGCCGAAGCGCTATGCCTATCTCGGCCAGGTCTTCCGCCAGCGCCGCGAAGGGGCGAACGAGTTCTATCAGGCCGGCATCGAAGACCTTGGGGATCGCGATGTCGCCAGCGCCGATGCGCGCGCCATCTCGGATGCCTTCGCGAGCCTCAAGCTGGCGCTGCCGGGCCGCAAATTCACCGCGACGCTGGGCGACCAGTCGGTCTTCGAGGCCGTGGTCAAGGCGCTCGGCCTGCCGACCGGCTGGCAGAAGCGGCTGATCCACGCCTTCGGCAACGCCATGCAGATCGAAATGCTCTTGGGCGAACTCGCCGAGCCGCAACCTGCCCAGCCGCTTGCGGCAGACATCGAGGCGATGCTGGCCTCCGGCAGTCTCGATGCGCTGGCTGCCCATGTCGAAGAGACGATGCACGCGACCGGCTATCTGACCAATGCCAGCCGTACGCCGCGCGAAATCGCCAACCGCCTTGCCGAGAAGCGTGCGCTCGCCGCAACGCGTCTCGACCCACGAGCGCTCGACGTGCTGGAAGAGTTCCTGTCGCTCGATCTGCCCTTCGCCGATGCGGCGGCAGCTCTTGCCGGTTTTGCCGATGCGGCGGGCCTCAAGCTTGATGGCGCGCTGTCGCGTTTCGATGCGCGGGCTGCGGCGCTGGCCAATGCCGGCGTCGATTTCTCTGCCATCACCTATCGCGCCGCCTTCGGCCGTCCGCTGGATTATTACACCGGCCTCGTCTTCGAGATTGCCGAGGCCGGCAAGCCAGCAGTTCTCGCCGGCGGTGGTCGCTATGACCGGATGCTGACGCTGCTGGGCGCGACGGATCACATTCCGGCTGTCGGCTTCTCGCTCTGGCTGGATCGCATTGAGGCAACCAAGGGAGAGGCCGCATGACCATCACCATCGCGCTGCCCTCCAAGGGCCGGATGAAGGAAGATGCCTCGGCCATCTTTGCCCGCGCCGGCATGACCATTGTCAGCGTCGGCAATGACCGCTCCTATCGCGGCCGCGTCGAGGGCTGGGACGATGTCGAGATCGCCTTTCTCTCGGCCTCCGAAATCTCCCGCGAGGTCGGCAGCGGCCTTGTCGATTTCGGCGTCACCGGCGAGGACCTGATGCGCGAGGAATGGGCGGAGGTCGACACGCGCGTCGAATTCGCCGCCCGTCTCGGCTTCGGCCACGCCGATGTCATCGTCGCCGTGCCGGAAATCTGGCTCGATGTCGACACCATGGCCGATCTCGGCGATGTCGCCGCCGACTTCCGCGCCCGCCATGGCCGCCGGCTGGAGATCGCCACGAAATACTGGCGCCTGACGCAGCAGCACTTCTCCGCCACGCACGGCATCCAGCTCTATCGCATCGTCGAGAGCCTGGGCGCGACCGAAGGTGCGCCGGCGGCAGGGCAGGCCGATATCATCGTCGATATCACCTCGACCGGCTCGACGCTGCGCGCCAACCACCTCAAGATCCTGTCCGACGGCGTGATCCTCAAGTCGGAGGCCTGCCTTGTCCGCGCCCGCAAGCCCGAGCATGAGGGCAACGGAACGGTCGCGAAGATCATCGCCGCCGTGCGCACCGCGCTCTGAAGTTTCGATTGCTCTGAACATGAAAAACCCGCCGGATCGCTCCGGCGGGCTGCTCTTCCATGGGGTAGGGCTCTTGTTTTGTTCGCAATTCCGGACGCAAAACCGCAATGCAGTTTTGCTGGAATTGCTTTACGCGGCGACCGCGTAGGTCGTGCCGCGGCGGGCGTCGAGCGAGAGAGCGCCGGGACCAAACGTGGCGAGGAAGAGGTAGGCGCCAGCAAGCGTCAGGTTCTTCATGAGCATGATCTGGTTCAGCGTGTTGATCCAGCCGAGCGCCGCGTCGGGCCAGCCCGGAATGGCAACGGTGCCGGCATGGAACATGAAGCCAGTGAAGACGCAGAAGGCAGCCAGCGCAAAGCCGACAAGGCGCGTCTGGAACCCGACGAGAACGAGAAGGCCGGAAACGAGTTCAAAAATGCCTGCGAGATAGGCGAGCGCAGAGGCCGCAGGGAGACCCGCATCAGCGATCATTTGAGCCGTACCGGCCGGGTCGGTCAGCTTGCCGAATCCGGACAGGATGAACATGAAGGAAAGCAGAATTCGGGCGACTAAGAGAATGTAATTGTTCATGATTTTGTTACCTCGGGGTTGAAGTTGACTAAGAGGTAACAGTTTTGATTGTCGTCTGAAAGGTGAAAAATACTACACTGATTGTTCAATATTGATGAACGAAAACGCCATCAAACTTTTGTGAGCGGAGATTGAATTTTGAGCCGCCTGGCTCCACATTGCGCCACCCGCCGCATTCGTCCCATCCCACCCCTCAAGGAGACATCTCATGACAAGCCTAGCCGATTTTCCGATCACCCAGCGCTGGCCGGCCACCAATCCCGATGCCATCCAGCTCTATTCGCTGCCCACCCCGAACGGCATCAAGGTCTCGGCGATGCTCGAAGAGACGGGCCTGGCCTACGAACCGCATCTCGTTGATTTCGGCAAGAACGATCAGATGACGCCGGAATTCCTGTCGCTCAATCCGAATAACAAGATCCCCGCCATCCTCGATCCGCATGGCCCCGGCGGCAAGCCGCTCGGCCTGTTCGAATCGGGTGCCATCCTCGAATATCTGGCTGAAAAGTCCGGCAAGTTTCTGCCCAAAGACCCGACGCTCAAGTGGGAAACCATCGGCTGGCTGCATTTCCAGATGGGCGGCGTCGGACCGATGTTCGGCCAGCTCGGCTTCTTCACCAAGTTCGCCGGCAAGGAAATCGAGGATCCGCGCCCGCGCGAGCGTTATGTCGGCGAGGCGAAGCGCCTTCTCGCCGTTCTGGACACGCGGCTGGCCGGTCGTGACTGGATCATGGGCAGCGAATATACGATTGCAGATATCGCCATCCTGCCCTGGCTCCGCGCACTGACGGGTTTCTACGAGGCAGGCGAACTGGTGGGTATCGACAACTTCCCGGCGGTCAAGGCCTGGATGGATCGCGGGTTGACGCGCCCGGCCATGGTCAAGGCCTTCAACATCCCGGCACGCCCGGTTTGAAGCAACAAACAGTTTGAATATTTCGGCGCCCCGCTTTCGCATCGATGCGATGGTCATGATCGCGCAGCCGGTCTGCGCGATCATGACAAACTGTTGAGCGTCATCTTCAGGACGGGAGCCCTTGGCTCCCCGTCGACGCATCCTGGTTGAGCGTGAAATGCGGGAACAGGAAGACACCGTAGATGGTGCCGGAATATTTGCGCTCCAGCCCTGTCGATTCCCCGATACAGAACACCGGCTGGCGGCGTCCGTTCAGCGGGTTGTGAATGGTCGTCGAGAAGCAGAAGGACGATGAGTGCGTCGTCGCCTGCTCGAAGAGTTCGAGAAGCTTGCTGCGGTCGTTTGCTTCATAGCGACGGACAAGGTTCAGGAGGCCGCATTCGCCGCTGTCCAGACCATGCATGGCAACTGCGCGTGTCCCGAGCTTCAGCAACCCTGTCGACAGATCGCCCGACCAGGCTTCGGAAAAACAGAACTGCGACAGCATCGGCAGGTCATCCTTGCCGACCCCTTGCGGACGGGAAGCGGTGGACCGTGCGATTTTAAACACCTGGGAACACTCCAGACTAAATGAATTTCGGTTTACGACCTCAATGTCCGTCTAAACCCGGTCTCAGGCACGAACATGTCCGGGCATTGCGCGGGATTGGACATCGAATCCGCCTGACGTCAGCGGGTCGTTTCCAGCGTGTGCAGGGTCGCCTCTATCCCCGCATCGCGCCATCCCTATGTTTCAAATTAGAACACAATGAAGCAATTAAAGATGGCAAAAGAGTTAAGTTCGCCGAAATAACCCAATTTCTCGCCTCATGCGTGATATTTTTGGTAAACTTTCCCGGATGAGTAGCCGAGATTGCGCTAAAATTGACAGAACGCAACTTAACCCAACCTGCGCTCCGGTCTCTTCTGTCAAAATTCTGTTCATCCAGTTGATGTCATAGGCTTCAGGTACCTGAAAAACAAAAGGGCGGCCCGAAGACCGCCCTTTCGTCCAATCCCTTTGGGGGAGATGGATCACATCATGTCCATGCCGCCCATGCCGCCCATGCCGCCAGGCATGCCGCCAGCCGATTCCTTCTTCGGGATTTCGGCGATCATCGCTTCCGTCGTGATGAGGAGCGAAGCAACCGAAGCCGCGTTCTGGAGAGCCGTGCGGACAACCTTGACCGGGTCGACGATGCCCATGGCGATCATGTCGCCATATTCGGACGTCTGGGCGTTGTAGCCGAAGTTGTCGTTGTCCTTGTCGAGGATCTTGCCGACAACGATCGAAGCTTCGTCACCTGCGTTTTCAGCGATCTGGCGAACCAGCGACTGAAGAGCGCGGCGAACGATGTTGATGCCGGCTTCCTGGTCGTCGTTTGCACCCTTGACGGTGATCTTCGTGGACGAACGCAGCAGGGCAGTACCGCCGCCGGGGACGATGCCTTCCTGAACGGCAGCGCGCGTTGCGTTGAGCGCGTCGTCGATGCGGTCCTTGCGTTCCTTAACTTCAACTTCCGTTGCACCGCCAACGCGGATGACGGCAACGCCGCCAGCGAGCTTGGCAAGACGTTCCTGCAGCTTTTCGCGGTCGTAGTCGGAAGAGGTTTCTTCGATCTGGGCCTTGATCTGGGCAACGCGGCCTTCGATTTCAGCCTTGGCGCCAGCGCCGTCGACAATCGTCGTGTTTTCCTTGGAGATCGAAACCTTCTTGGAACGGCCGAGCATGTCGAGCGTAACGTTTTCGAGCTTGATGCCGAGGTCTTCGGAGATGACAGTGCCGCCCGTCAGGATGGCGATGTCTTCCAGCATGGCCTTGCGGCGGTCGCCGAAGCCCGGAGCCTTGACGGCAGCGATCTTGAGGCCGCCACGCAGCTTGTTGACGACGAGGGTCGCAAGCGCTTCGCCTTCGACGTCTTCAGCGATGATGAGGAGCGGCTTGCCGGTCTGCACAACGGCTTCGAGAACCGGGAGCATCGCCTGCAGGTTCGAGAGCTTCTTCTCGTGGAGGAGAATGAAGACGTCTTCGAGGTCAGCGACCATCTTTTCCGGGTTGGTCACGAAGTAGGGCGACAGGTAGCCGCGGTCGAACTGCATGCCTTCGACGACTTCGAGTTCGGTTTCGGCGGTCTTGGCTTCTTCGACCGTGATGACGCCTTCGTTGCCAACGCGCTGCATGGCTTCCGCGATGTCGCGGCCAACCTGTGCGTCGCCGTTTGCAGAGATCGTGCCGACCTGTGCGACTTCTTCCGACGTGTTGATCTTCTTGGCCTTGGCCTGGAGATCCTTCACGACTTCGGACACGGCGAGGTCGATACCGCGCTTCAGGTCCATCGGGTTCATGCCGGCAGCAACAGCCTTCTGGCCTTCGCGAACGATCGCCTGGGCCAGAACGGTTGCGGTCGTGGTGCCGTCGCCGGCGATGTCGTTGGTCTTCGAAGCAACTTCGCGGACCATCTGGGCGCCCATGTTTTCGAACTTGTCTTCGAGTTCGATTTCCTTGGCGACCGATACACCGTCCTTGGTGATGCGCGGAGCGCCGAAGGACTTGTCGATAACAACGTTACGACCCTTCGGGCCGAGCGTGACCTTTACGGCATCGGCGAGGATGTCGACGCCGCGCAGCATCTTCTCGCGTGCAGAGCGGCCGAATTTGACTTCTTTAGCAGCCATTTGAAAAACTCCCGGGGCGCTTGCCCCATTTCAAGACTTCTGGAAAGGGTGACGAAAGGCGCCGGCGATCAGCCGATAACGCCCATGATGTCGGCTTCCTTCATGATCAGAAGGTCTTCGCCGTTCACCTTGACTTCAGTGCCGGACCACTTGCCGAACAGAACGCGGTCGCCGACCTTGACGTCGAGAGCGACAACTTCGCCATTGTCCTTGCGGGCGCCCGAACCGACGGCGACGATTTCGCCTTCAGCCGGCTTTTCCTTGGCGGTGTCCGGAATGATGATGCCGCCACGGGTCTTTTCTTCAGATTCGACGCGACGAACAACGACGCGGTCGTGAAGCGGACGGAAAGAGATGCTTGCCATTCTTGAATCCTCGATCAAATGACAGAGAAGGTGTGTTACCTACCCGAATGTTATTAGCACTCGCACTCGGCGAGTGCTAGCGAGGGAGAAATAGGAAAGGGCCGTCCTTGAGTCAAGAACGGCCCATCCGAAATTTTCGCGAATTTTTGATGAAGGTTAAAGGCCGGGCAACCGGGGCTGCGGCCTATTTCTTCTCGATAGAAACGCCCTGTTCGCCGATCTTCAGCTGAACGGTGTCCTCTTTCTGCTTCTCGTTATAGATATAGGCACTCATGCCCACAACGACGACGACAAGCGCGCCAACGATCACGTAGAGGAAGCTGTTTCTGTTCTGCAAGGGCAATGTCCTTATGAAACGGGTTGAACTCGATGGCTCGTAAATGAACGAAACGAACTTTTGTTCCCCGATGTTTCGCGCTGCAGCGATAGGCCCTTGCCAAGTCTTCGCCGGTTTGCGATTTGACCGGGTGAGAATATTTGAGGTTTTGACGAATGGCCGAACGGATTGGCGGACTTGCGGACATTTCCGCCCGGTATGATGTGATCCTGTGCGATGTATGGGGCGTTCTTCATAATGGCATCGACCCGTTTCCCTTCGCAGGCATGGCGCTGAGCGCGGCCCGAGGGGCGGGGGCAATGGTCGTTCTGGTCACGAATTCCCCGCGTCCGCGACCCGGTGTCGAAACACAGCTTGGCGCCATCGGCGTGCTCGATACGGCCTATGACAGCATTATCACCTCGGGCGACGTGACCCGCCGCCTGATTGCCGAGGGCCCGCGCAAGGTCTTTCTGCTGGGCCCCGAGCGCGACCTGCCGCTTCTTGACGGGCTGGACATCGAGCGCGTCGGCGAGGCCGAGGCCGAAAGCATCGTCTGCACCGGCTTCTTCGATGACGAGACCGAGACGCCAGAAGATTATCGCGACATGCTGACCGCCTGGCGCGACCGCAAGGTGCCTCTCATCTGCGCCAATCCCGACCTCGTGGTCGAGCGCGGCGAGCGCTTGATCCCCTGCGCCGGCGCAATGGCCGCCCTTTATGCCGAACTCGGCGGCGAGACACGCATTGCCGGCAAGCCGCATCGCCCGATCTATGAGGCAGCGCTGGCCGAAGCGAAGGCCCTGCGCGGCGACTTCGACCAGGCTCGCGTGCTCGCCATCGGCGACGGCATGCCGACCGACGTGCGCGGTGCGCTTTCCGCCGGCTTCGATCTTCTCTATATCAGCGACGGCATCCATGCGGGCGAATATGCCCAGGGCGGCCGAACGGACGAAGCGGCCATGCACGCCTATTTTGAACGCGAACAGGTATCGCCGACATGGTGGATGCCGAGACTGGCTTGACGCGAATGACAGTTTTCCATCGCAACGAGAAACGCGAACCTCTGCCCGATGCGCTGAAGGGCGGCGTCATCGCAATCGGCAATTTCGATGGCGTGCATCGCGGCCATCAGGCCGTTCTCGGCCGCGCGCTGGAAGAGGCCGAGAAGCGCGGCGTGCCCGCGCTGGTTCTGACCTTCGAGCCGCATCCGCGCACCGTCTTCAATCCCGACAAGCCGCTCTTCCGCATCACGCCAGCGCCTCTGAAGGCACGGCTGATCGAGTTGCTCGGCTTCCGTTCAGTCGTCGAATATCCCTTCGACCGTGACTTCTCGCAGCGTTCGGCGGAAGATTTCGTCACCTCCATCCTGCAGGACTGGCTGCATGCCTCGCATGTCGTCACCGGCTTCGATTTTCATTTCGGCAAGGGCAGGGAAGGCGGCCCGGCCTTTCTGATGGAAGCCGGCAAGCGCCACGGCTTCGACGTGACGCTGGTTGATGCATTCCGCGATGAGAACACCGACATCGTTTCGTCGACCCGCATTCGCGACATGCTTTCCAGCGGCGATGTCGTCGATGCCGCCGGGCTGATGGGTTACCGCTATACGGTCGAGGCCGAGGTTTGCCACGGGCAGAAGCTCGGTCGCACGCTCGGCTTCCCGACCGCCAATATGGAACTGCCGCTCGAAAACCCGCTTAAAGCCGGCATCTATGCCGTGCGTTACCGCCGGCCCGATGGCAGCCTCTACGATGGCGTCGCAAGCTACGGTTTCCGCCCGACCGTCACCAGCAATGGCCGTGCGCTGCTGGAAACCTTCCTCTTCGACTTCGAAGGCGATCTCTATGGCGAAGTCGCCTCCGTTTCGCTCTTCGGCTTCCAGCGGCCGGAACTGAAATTCGACGGGCTCGATCCGCTGGTCGAGCAGATGAAGCGGGACAAGGAAGAGGCCAAGGCCTTGCTGGCGGGCGTCCGTCCGTTAAGCGAGCTCGATCTCAAGCTCTGTTTCCCGGTGGCGTAACGGCTGTCCGACAAAACATCGGCTTGCGCAAAAACGTTTCCCGAAACCGGGCAAAAACATAAAGCGAAACCTATGTTTTCGCGCCGCTCGTCCTATTCTATGGCAAATAATTTTCACTCGAGGGTTTTCCCATGACGGAGTTCACGCCCCTCATGTCTTTCGCCGGCGGCCTCATGATCGGCCTGTCCGCGGTTGCGCTCATGTACTTCTGTGGGCGCATTGCCGGCATGACAGCCATTCTGGGCGGCATACTGCCCCCGCTTGATCGTGACTGGGCATGGAAGGCAACCTTTCTGGCGGGCGCAGTGCTGGCGCCTGCGATCCTGGCCATCTCCGGTATCAGGCTGGACTTCGCATCACCTGTCCCGGTTTATGCGGTGATCGTCGGCGGCGTCGTCACCGGCATTGGCGTCACCTTCGGCTCCGGCTGCACGTCTGGCCACGGTATCTGCGGGCTTGCACGCTTCTCGAAGCGCTCGGCCGCCGCCACGCTCACCTTCATGGCTTTCGCCTTCCTGACGACCTTTGTCGTCCGCCACATCTTCGGAGGCTTCTGATGCGCTACATCACCGTCTTTCTCATCGGGGCGCTGTTTGGCCTCGGCATCGTCGTATCGGGCATGGGCAATCCGGCCAAGGTGCTGAATTTCTTCGACCTCGCCGGCACATTCGACCCCAGCCTCATTTTCGTCATGGCCGGCGCGTTGTCGATTGCCGTTCCGGGCTACGCCCTGATTTTCCGCCGCCGGCAGAAGCCGGTATTCGGTGAGACGTTTGTCCTGCCCAAGGCGAAATTCATCGACCGCAAGCTGGTCGGCGGCTCGGCCGTTTTCGGCATCGGCTGGGGCATAGCAGGATTCTGCCCTGGTGCGGCCATTCCGGCGCTTGGTTTCGGCCACGCAACTGCGCTGATCTTTGTCGCCGCGATGCTGGTGGGGATATTCGTGGCCCGGTTTCTGAGCCAGGCCGATTTCTTCGCTGCACCGGCAAAGCCGATCCCGGCCAGCAAGGGCTGACGGCAGTATTTCGTTCACTCTTGTCGCAGCAATTTCAAAAACATGGACAGATAGATATTGTTTTCAGCTTTCTAAGGTTGTCTAATGACAACAAGCAGGGGCTGACGGCATCAATGCTGGATTTCACGACGGTATTCGTATTCTCGACGGGCATTACCCTGTTCGTCTGCTTTGTAACCGGCCTTGCATGGTTTGCGGACGAATCCGGGGTCGAGACACGCAACTGGTTCCTTGCGAGCCTCCTGCAGCTTTGCGGCTCGCTGTTGATGATTTCCGGCGACGTCATACCCCTGCAGATCGGCGGCTATATCGGCGGCATTATCACGACCGCGGCGAGCGGCTATCTCGCGCTCGGCTATCGCCAGCTTTTCGGGCAGCAGGCCCGCCCTGGCGGCGTGCTTCTTGTCGCCTTTGGCACGGGAACGGCCGTTTACCTCACCAAATTTCTGTCGGGCAACCAGCAGGACGGCATCTGGATGCTCTACTTTGGGAGTTCGATCAACCTGTTCGTCGCCGCCCGCACGGTATGCGTCGGCGCACGTAGCGAACGCCTGCGCTTCGGGCGCTTCGCAGCCTGGTCGCTGGGGGCTTACGCGGGAACCTATCTGGCGGTCGCTCCACTCGCCCTCTTGTTTCCCGTTCGCTTCGTCGAGGGCAAGCCGGTCTCCGTCTGGCTCGAAATTACCACCATTCCGCTTGTCCTGCTCAATCTGACCGCGTTCCTGATGACGCTGGTTGTCAAGCTTGAGCGCGCGAAGGAAAGGCAGCGTCATCTGGCCACCTACGACAGCCTGACCGGCGCTCGAAACCGCTCCGCCTTCTACGCCGCCTGGTCGCGCCGTCTTGGTCGCTCCGGGGTTCTGGCGGTCATCGACCTCGATCATTTCAAGACGGTCAACGATAGCTACGGACACCGGGCGGGAGACGATGCCCTGCTTGCATTTTCCAAAGCGGTGTCGGCCGTCTTGCCGCGAAACGCTGTCTTCGGACGCCTCGGCGGCGAGGAGTTTGCCGTTCTCCTGAACGATCTGGATGCCGCCAACGCAGCACGGCATTTGGAAAGCCTGCGGGAGAAGGTCGCCACAATGGCCATCGATGCAGGTGACGGCCGTTGGTTCACAATCACGTTTTCGGGCGGCTATGTCGCTTTTGAAGAAACGGAAAGCGATATGGACCGGATTTTCACCGCTGCGGACCGGGCAATGTATGCCGCCAAGGACGCCGGTCGCGACCGTGTCGTTCTCTTCGATCCGAACCAGCTTCTTCACCGCGATGTGCAGCAATTGCGCTCGATCTCCGTTACCGCGTCGGGTTCGATGCCGGTGAGAGCCTGAACAAGGGCGAGGCGGGAGTGCGATAATCTTCGCCGCCGCCCCTTTCATTTTCCCGCAAAAACGCCTAGAAAGCGGCCGCTATGATGCCGCGCCGGTGGAACTTGATCATCCGAATTATTGGCCCGGCCCTTTGAGGCGCTCGTGACGCGAGCCTGCCCGAGGGTCCGGGATTTCGGCGCTTCTCCCCCGCGCCAGACTTTCACACCACCCGCAGATTTCATGCGTGGGCTGCTCCCGCGCTACTCAATGAGTGACAGACGTCCATGACCGATACCGCTGAAAAAGTCGATTATTCCGCCACCCTCTATTTGCCGCAGACGGAGTTTCCGATGCGCGCCGGCCTGCCGGCCAAGGAGCCGGAAATCGTCGCCCGCTGGCAGAAGATGGAGCTTTACAAGAAGCTGCGCGCCTCTGCCGCCGGCCGCGAGAAATTCGTCCTCCATGACGGCCCTCCCTACGCCAACGGCAACATCCATATCGGCCACGCGCTGAACAAGATCCTGAAAGATGTCATCACCCGCTCGTTCCAGATGCGCGGCTATGACTCGAATTACGTTCCCGGCTGGGACTGCCACGGCCTGCCGATCGAATGGAAGATCGAGGAAGCCTATCGCGCCAAGGGCAAGAACAAGGACGAAGTCGACATCAACGAATTCCGCCGCGAATGCCGCGAATTCGCGCAAGGCTGGATCGACGTGCAGTCGGCCGAGTTCAAGCGCCTCGGCATCGAGGGCGACTTCGAAAATCCCTATACGACGATGGCCTACCATTCCGAGGCCCGCATCGCCGGAGAACTCCTGAAGATCGCCAAGTCCGGCCAGCTCTATCGCGGCTCCAAGCCGATCATGTGGTCGGTCGTCGAGCGCACGGCGCTGGCTGAGGCGGAAGTGGAATATGCCGAGGTCGAGAGCGACACGATCTGGGTCAAGTTCCCCGTTTCGCCTAACGCGCTCAGACCTAATCAACACGGTGAACCAGTCTCTGTCCATAACGGGCAGAAAGGAGATCTCCGTGGTGCCTTCGTCGTCATCTGGACGACCACCCCGTGGACCATCCCCGGCAACCGCGCCATCTCTTTCTCTTCGCGATTTCCCTATGGCCTCTACGAAGTCGAGACGGCAACGAACGACTTTGGGCCGCAGCCTGGCGAACGCCTGATCTTCGCGACGCGGCTTGCCGATGAGGCTGCCGCAAAGGCGAAGGTCACGTTCAAGTTCATCCGCGACGTCGCGCCGGAAGAACTCGCGGCCATCACCTGCGCCCACCCGCTCGCCGGCCTTGGTTATACATTCGACGTTCCCCTGCTCGATGGCGACCACGTCACCGACGACGCCGGCACGGGCTTCGTCCACACGGCTCCCAGCCATGGTCGCGAAGACTTTGACGCCTGGATGAACGCGGCCCGCGAATTGGACGCGCGCGGTATCTCGACCAAGATCCCCTTCACCGTCGACGATGCCGGTTTCTACACCGAAGACGCACCGGGCTTCGGCCCGTCCGCAGAAGGTGGCCCGGCCCGTGTCATGGACGACAACGGCAAGAAGGGCGATGCCAACAATCGCGTCATCAAGGCGCTGATCGACGCGAACAATCTCTTCGCCCGCGGCCGCATCAAGCATGACTATCCGCATTCCTGGCGCTCCAAGAAGCCGGTCATTTTCCGCAACACGCCGCAATGGTTCGTCTACATGGACAAGGAGCTTGGCGATGGCACGACGCTGCGCTCGCGTGCGCTCTCGGCCATCGACCAGACCCGCTTCGTCCCCGCCGGCGGCCAGAACCGCCTGCGCGGCATGATCGAACAGCGTCCGGATTGGGTGCTTTCCCGTCAAAGAGCATGGGGCGTGCCGATCGCCATCTTCGCCAAGGAAGACGGTACGGTTCTGGTGGATGACGAAGTCAACGCCCGCATCCTCGACGCGTTCGAGAAGGAAGGT
The DNA here is from genome assembly GCF_040545545.1 of Limnomicrobium aquaticum. Classification (NCBI taxonomy): domain Bacteria; kingdom Pseudomonadati; phylum Pseudomonadota; class Alphaproteobacteria; order Hyphomicrobiales; family Rhizobiaceae; genus Limnomicrobium; species Limnomicrobium aquaticum. Next base: position 214,650 of record NZ_JBEPMB010000006.1, on the reverse strand, counting down.
GCGGATGCCTGGTTCGCGGAAGGTGCTGCAGAACGCTTCCTTGGGAAAACATACGATCCGTCCGAGTGGAAGCAGGTCCGCGACATTCTCGACGTCTGGTTCGATAGCGGCTCGACGCATACCTTCACGCTGGAGGACCGACCGGATCTGAAATGGCCGGCGGACGTCTATCTGGAAGGCTCCGACCAGCATCGTGGCTGGTTCCATTCCTCGTTGCTCGAAAGCTGCGCCACGCGCGGCCGCGCGCCCTACAACGCCGTCGTTACCCACGGGTTCACGATGGCTGAAGACGGCCGCAAGATGTCGAAGTCGCTCGGCAATCAGGTCTTCCCGCAGGACGTCATGGCGCAATCGGGTGCGGATATCCTGCGTCTCTGGGTCATGAACACCGACTATTGGGAAGATCAGCGCCTCGGCAAGACGATCATCCAGACCAATATCGACGCCTATCGCAAGATCCGCAACACGATCCGCTGGATGCTCGGCACGCTCGCCCACGACAAGGGCGAGGAGATTGCCTATGCCGATCTCCCGGCGCTCGAAAAGCTGATGCTGCACCGTCTGGCCGAGCTGGATGACGTGGTGCGCAAGGGCTATGACGAATTCGACTTCAAGCGCGTCGTGCGCTCGCTGTCGGATTTCGCCAATGTCGAGCTTTCGGCCTTCTACTTCGACGTCCGCAAGGATGCGCTCTATTGCGACGCCCCGTCGTCGCTGCGCCGCCGCGCGAGCCTCCATGTGATCCGCAAGCTCTTCGAAAGCCTCGTGCTCTGGTTTGCCCCCATGCTGCCCTTCACGATGGAAGAAGCATGGCTCTCGCGCAATCCGGAGGCGGAATCGGTCCATCTCGAACAGTTCCCGGAAATCCCGGCCGACTGGAAGAACGAGGCGCTCTCCGCCAAGTGGGCGAAGATCCGCGAAGTCCGCAAGGTCGTCACCGGCGCGCTCGAAATCGAACGCCGCGAAAAGCGCATCGGTTCGTCGCTGGAAGCAGCACCCATCGTGCATGTCACGAATGCCGAGCTTCTGGAGGCCCTGAAGGGCGAGGACTTCGCCGAGATCTGCATCACCTCGGATATCGTGGTGGATGGCTCGGAAGGCCCGTCTGACGCGTTCCGCCTCGATGAGGTTTCCGGGGTCTCCGTCGAGCCGAAGCTCGCCGAAGGCACGAAGTGCGCGCGCTCCTGGAAGGTCACGAAGGATGTCGGGTCCGACCCCGATTACCCGGAGGTCTCCGCCCGCGATGCGGCAGCGCTTCGCGAGCTCGGCTTCAAGGCCTGAAGGTTCTTTGGTATAAATATCGGATGAGGTTTGCCTTTTGGCGACCCATCCGGTATTTTCCGCCCGAAATTGGCCGGAATTTCGGTTAATGGCTTTTAAATTGCGGTCGTAAGCCGTAGTAAAAGGCGTGCGAAATGTACGTCAGGTATCAGGGACAATCAGAAACATGACCTCTTGGTTTCGAGTAGCAGTCGGTATTCTTGGCGCAACGGTCTCCGTCACCGCGCTGACCGGCTGCATCAGCAGCCCGACCTACGGAACCAACAAGACCGCCGCCGAGCACCTGGTGGATGACGTCGGCAGCGTTCTCGACATCGCGCCTCAGAACCGAAACGACAAGATTGCCTACCAGCCGAACCCGAAGCTGGTCGTTCCGGCCCGCAAGGATCAGCTGATGGCGCCGCAGGCCTCTCTGGCCGATTCCAAGAACAATCCGAAGTGGGTCGAAAGCCCGGAAGAGACCCGCCAGCGTCTGCGCGAGGAAGCCGACCAGCAGGGCCCCGGCTACCGTTCGCCGCTTCTCGGCCAGACGGCCAGCGACCAATCCAAGTCTCTTGCCGAGCAGAGCAAGGCCTACAAGGAAGCCCGCAAGATCGATCAGGGCATCTATTCCGACAAGCGCCGCTTCCTCAGCGACCCGCCGCTCGATTACCGCAAGGTGGATCAAACGCAGCTGAGCGACCTCGGTACGCCTGAAAAGATCAAGGAACGCGACCGCAAGAAAGAGGCCGCCGCCGCCAAGCAGACCAAGGGCAAGTGGTGGGATGTTTTCGACTGATATTTCGGTCGCTTATTGAGAAGGAAGGCCCGGAACATCACGGTTTCGGGCTTTTTTCTTTTGTGCGCGCCCTGGGCGATTGTCGCGCCCGCCTTTGTTGGGCATAGATGCGACTCGGCTCAATAAGCAGGCGCTGCAACATGCCAAGTCTCTACAGGTTCGTGATCACGCGCGCTGCTTTGACGGCGGTCCTGTCCCTTGTGGCCTCCTTTTGCATTTCCTATGCCGTGGTTCCGCTTCTGGGCGGCAAGCTGGAAGGTGCAGGCCTCATCATGACTCTGGTCCTGCCGGTCGTGATCAGCTTTCCGGCGAGTGCGGTTCATTTCTGGCAGTTCGAAACCACCCGCCGGCTTAAGAATGAACTCTGCCAGGCCCTGACGGAAATCGACGAGGTGAATTCCAGACTGGTGAAGGCCAATCTGGAGCTGATGCGCGAGCGGAGCCACGATCCCTTGACGCGCCTGTTGACGCCGGATGTCTTCCTTCAGCGGCTGAAGGATCAGCCAGATGAGCCCGACATCGGCCAGCTCGTGAAGCTTCGCGTGGACGGTATTGCCGGCCTGCGAAGGCAGCACGGCGGCACCGCGGCGGATGCTGCGATCTTTTCTGCCGCAGCTGCCATTCGGCGCGCGCTCCGGCCGGTTGATTTCGCGGGTCGCGTCGGCGATCATGAGTTTGCGATCTTCATGCCGGGATCGACGCCGATCCTCGCCTCGCTGGCGGTCAGCTCGGTCTCGAAGGCAGTGGAACTCGTGCATTTACCCTTTGACGGCAATGGTCATCTTCCGACAACTGTGTCTGCCGGCGGTGTCGAATGCGCGCCCGGTTTTGCCATCGAGGCTGCACTGGCTGCCGCCGATGCCGAGCTTGAGCGTTCGACCCTGCAGGGCGGCAATTGCAGCCATTGGGGCAATCTCCGCGGAGCCGCCATCCCGCGCAACTCGAGATGAATTCGGAGAAGCCCATGCCCGCCACCATCCGCAAGGCGACCATCGCCGACACGCCGACCATCTTCCGTTTCATCTGCGAGCTTGCCGAATTCGAGAGGGCCGCCGAAAAAGTCGAAACGAGCATCGAGCAGCTGGAAAAAACCGTCTTCGGCTCCGATGCCGTCGTCGATGCGCTGATCTGCGAGGAAGCGGGCGAGCCGCTCGCCTTCGCGCTCTGGTACTACACCTTCTCCACCTGGCAGGGCCGCCCCGGCATCTATCTTGAAGACCTTTATGTCACGCCTGCCGCGCGGGGCAGGGGCATCGGCACGATGATCCTGAAACATCTCGCCAATTTCGCGCTGGAAAACGACTATGGCCGCTTCGAATGGAGCGTGCTCGACTGGAACACGCCCGCCATCCGCACTTACGATGCGACCGGCGCGAAACCGCAAAGCGAATGGATCCGTTATCGCCTGTCCGGCGACGAGCTTGCGAGCTTTGCGAAGAGCTGAGGCTCAGCGCCGGTTGGCGAAGAAGTCCTTGAGAATGCTCGCGGCTTCCTGTTCGGCAATGCCGGAATAAACCTCCGGCGAATGGTGGCAGGTGGGTTGCGCATAGAAGCGTCCGCCATGATCCACGCCGCCGCCTTTCTCATCCTCTGCGCCGTAATAGAGACGCCGGATGCGGGCAAAGGAGATAGCCGCCGCGCACATGGCGCAGGGCTCCAGCGTCACATAGAGATCGGCATCGATCAGCCGCTCGGACCCGAGCTTTGCCGATGCCTCGCGGATCGCCAGGATCTCGGCATGTGCCGTCACGTCATTGAACTCGCGCGTCCGGTTTCCAGCCTGGGCTATCACCTCGCCGTCGAGCACGATGACCGCACCCACCGGCACTTCACCGCGCGCGGCAGCGGCTCGCGCCTCTTCCAGCGCCCGATCCATGATGCGTTTTGACCCGTTCACGCGAGAAACCTCTTAACGTCGTGATTGCGACCTGATAAGGGACGCCAAACGAATAGGCAAATTCAGGATCAAGTCCAGCGAAAGCGTTTGCGCTTTCAGCGCGGATTTGGGTGTCGTGTGACACGAGACAGCCTGTTTGCGGCTCAAGAATAAGTGGACAGCCTCTCATGGCATTCGATGACGAAAAGAAGCGCCCGGCCCGCAAGCCGGCCGGCGGCGCAGGCAAGCGAGATTCCGCCGCAGGTGGTGAGCGTGGCAAGGGCGGCCCCGGCGGTAAGGGTGGAAAGCCCTTCGGCAAACCGGCAGGCAAGAGCTTTGGCAAGCCCGGCGAAGGTCGCAGCTTTGCCAAGAGCGCCGAGGGCGGTGGCGAAAAGCGTTTCGGTAAACCTGCTGGCAGGAGCTTCGCGAAAAGCGAAGAGGGCGGAGCCGAAAAGCGCTTCGGCAAGTCCGAGGGCCGTTCCTATGGAAAGCCGGGCGACAAGCCCAGATCCTTCGACAAGCCCGCGGGCAAGCCCTATGGCAAACCGGGTGGCAAGCCCGCCTTCAAGTCGGATCGTCCGAAGAGCGACGGCAAGTTCGCCGGTACCGGCGCTGCACCGAAGACTGCCGCCGAAACTGCCGGCCTCGAGCCCGAGCGCATTTCCAAGCTTCTTGCGCGTGCCGGCGTTGCCTCGCGCCGCGATGTCGAGCGGATGATCATGGAAGGCCGCATTCGCCTCAACGGCGAAGTGCTGACGGCACCCGCCGTCAACGCCACCTATGCCGACAATATCGAGGTCGATGGCGAGCGCATTCGCGGTCCGGAGCGCACGCGCCTCTGGCTTTACCACAAGCCCGCCGGCCTCGTGACCACCAATGCCGACCCGGAAGGCCGCCCTACCGTGTTCGACAACCTGCCCGAAGGCCTGCCGCGCGTCATGTCCATTGGCCGCCTCGACATCAATACCGAAGGCCTGCTGCTGCTGACCAACGACGGCGGTCTCGCCCGCGTGCTCGAACTGCCCTCGACCGGGTGGCTCCGCCGCTACCGCGTCCGCGCCCACGGCTCGGTCGATCAGGCCAAGCTCGACCAGTTGAAGGACGGCATTGCCGTCGATGGCGTGCTTTATGGCGGCATCGATGCGATCCTCGACCGCGAGCAGGGCCACAATGCCTGGATCACCATGGGTCTGCGCGAAGGCAAGAACCGCGAAATCAAGAACGTGCTCGGCGCCATCGGCCTCGACGTGAACCGCCTGATCCGCATTTCCTACGGCCCCTTCCAGCTCGGCAATCTGCCGGAGGGCCAGGTCATGGAGATCAAGGGACGCATGCTGCGCGACCAGCTCGGCCCCCGCCTCATCGAAGAGGCAAAGGCCAATTTCGACGCCCCGATCTTCGACCATAGCGGCGCGCTTGTCGTGGACGAGGACGACGCCCGTCCGGCGGCCCGCAAGCCGCGCGACCAGCAGGATCGCGCCCCGCGAGGCGACCGCGCCGAATGGAGCGACCGTGGCGACCGTGGCGATCGCCCGCAGCGCGACCGTTCCTTCGGCGACAAGCCCTTTGGCGCCAAGTCGGCCCGCGGCGGCGACCGCAAGGGTGGCGACCGCGAAGAGCGCTCGGACAAGAAGATCCCGCCGCGCAATGTTCGCAACGCGAATGTCTGGATGGCGCCCGGCGCGCGTCCGCTCGGCGAAAAGGAAGCCGCCAAGGTGGCCAAGGTGGCAGCCAAGCGCGGCCCGCGCCCGGAAGCCCGCAAGCCGGAGGCAACCGTTTCCGACCGCGTCGTGCGTCCGACCGTTCTCAAGGTTCGCGACGACGAGGGTCAGTGGATCCGCGCCACCGGCGATGCCGACAAGAAGCGCGAAGGTGAGGGCGGCCGCGACCGCAAGCGCGGCTTCGGCGACAAGCCCCGCGACGACCGCCCGCGCAGCGACAAACCGCGTGGCGAACGCTCCTTCGGTGACCGCCCATTCGGCGATCGGCCCCCGCGCGAGCCCCGCGAAGGCGGCCGCGACGATGCCCGTCCGGCCCGCGCCTTCTCCGGCAAGCCGCGCTCGGATCGCGATGCCGGCGACCGACCGTTCGGCGACAAGCCGAGGGGTAAGTCTTTTGGTAAACCGTCGGGAGACAAGCCTTTCGGCGCGCGCGGCGGCAAGCCGGGCGGTGGCAAGAGCTTTGGTGGTAAGCCGAGTGGTGGAAAACCCGGCGGCGGCATGGGTTTCGGTGGCAAGCCTCCAGGCGGCCGCACCGGTGGCCCGCGTGGCGGCAAGCCCAAGGGCTGAAGCATGTCGCGCAAAAGTGTTCAGCGGTTTTGCGATAGCGACATGCGACAAGAAGGAATGACCCATGCGCATTGTCGGCGGTGAATTTCGCGGCCGCGCTCTGGCCGCGCCGAAATCCAACGACATCCGCCCGACCACGGACCGGACGCGCGAGAGCCTGTTCAACATTCTCGCGCACAGCTATCCGGAAGCGCTCGCCAAGACGCGGGTAATCGACGTTTTTGCCGGCACGGGTGCCGTCGGCCTGGAGGCGATTTCGCGCGGCTGCCAGCAGGGCCTGTTCGTGGAGATCAGCGTCGAGGGCAGGGGATTGCTCCGCCAGAATATCGAGACGCTGGGCCTCCAGTCCCGCGCCCGCATCTTCCGCCGCGATGCGACCGACCTCGGCGTGGTCGGCACGATGGAGCCCTTTCATATTCTCTTCGCAGATCCGCCGTATGGAAAGGGTTTGGGCGAGAAGGCGATTGCAGCTGCCATCAAAGGTGGTTGGCTGGTTCCCGGTGCGCTGGTCATTCTGGAAGAACGAGCCGATGTCGCGCCCGTGATCCAGCAGGGCCTGACGTTTGTCGAGGAGCGCGCCTTCGGAGATACGAAGATGCACTTTTACCGTTTCGGCGCGTGATGGCTGACAAGAGCAAGAAGAAAAAGAAGAAGAAAGACAAGGACCGCGAAAAGGTCGCCCAGCAGACCTCGCCGACCATTGCGCTGGCGCTGGGCGGCGGCGGCGCACGCGGCATCGCGCATATTCCCGTTCTCGAAGCGCTGGACGAACTCGGCCTGAAGCCGGTCGCCATCAACGGCTCGTCGATTGGCGCGCTGATGGGTGCCGGCCGCGCGGCAGGCATGACAGGTCGCGAAATCCGCGAATATACGCTGGCGACCGTCGGAAACCGCAACCAGGTCATCAACCGCCTCTGGAAACTGCGCCCGGAAAACATGCGCAAGGGCTTCCGCTTCGGCCAGTTCAATCTGGAACGCATTCTGCGCGCCTTCCTGCCCGATGCCATCCCGGAAGATTTCTGCCAGCTCGACATTCCGCTGCAGGTCACGGTGACGGATTATTACGGTCAGTGCGGCATGCTGGTTGGCGAAGGCGAACTATTTCCCGCGCTTGCCGCCTCCGCTGCTATCCCGGCGCTCTTCATGCCCGTGACCATGGGCGGCCGCGTCATGATCGATGGCGGCGTCTTCGATCCGGTGCCTTACGAGAGCCTCATCGGTCGGGCCGATATCGTCATCGGCGTCGATGTCGTCGGCGCGCCGGAAGGCGATGGGGTCACCATCCCGAACCGCATCGACAGCCTCTTCGGCGCATCGCAACTGATGATGCAGTCGCTGATCGCCACCAAGATGCGCAGCAATCCACCGGACATACTGCTCCGCCCCGAGGTCAACCGCTTCCGCGTGCTGGACTTCATGCGCGCCGGCGAAGTGCTGGAAGCGGCAAACGGCGTCAAGGACGAGGTGAAACGCCTGATCGACGCCGAAATCGCCTTCCGCCAGAAGGCGTGATTTGTTTCAATCCTGCTCTTCGCGCTTGCGCGGCTTGACGAGAGGTTCGGGATTGACCGGACGCTTGTAGACCATGTCGCGGCCGGCGGTGATGCCTTCCGAAGCCTGCAGAGCCAGACGGGCGAAGTCGCGCTCGCGCGTTTCGTCCGCCAGTTCCTGCGCAGTCGTTTCGTCGAGGCCCAGGCCTTCCAGCGTTTTCGCGCCAAATTTCAGGCCGGCCTCGAAGGTCTCGCGCTCGCCATAGTCGATGCCCCGCTCCTGCAGCGAGAGGAGATGCACGCGGTCATAGGCGCGCACATAAAGCCGGGTCTGCGGGAACTCGTCGAGAACCAGATCGACGATCTTGTCGGTGATTTCCTGCTTATGGGTGCAGACCGCCACGATCTTCGCCCGCTCGATGCCGGCGGAGCGCAGCACGTCCTTGCGCGTGCCGTCGCCGAAATAGATGCGGAACCCGAAATTCGCAGCCTGCCGGATACGGTCGGCGGAGTGGTCGATGATGGTCACGTCGCGGCCGCTGGCCAGCAGAACCTGCGCGGCGATCTGCCCGAAGCGCGAGAAGCCGATGATCATGACGTCGGACCCCGCGCCCTCGAAATCCTCGTCCAGTTCTTCCACCGGCCCGTCCCTGAGCAGGAATGGCACGAGCGCCACGCCGAGCGGGGTCGCCGCCATGGTCAGCGTCACGGTGGCGATCAGCAGAGAGGCCGTCGAGGCCGGAAACAGGAAGGCGGCCGTGGCGGCGGAGAAGAGCACGAAACCGAATTCTCCGCCCTGCTGCAAGAGCCCGCCGATCTTCACCGCATCATTATGAGACGACCCTGTGATGCGGCAGGCCGCATAGATCGTCACGGCCTTGACGATCATGACGGCCGGAACTGCGACCAGCACGAGGATCCAGTTCTGCTCGAGCACCTGCAGATCGAGCGACATGCCGACCGCCATGAAGAACAGGCCGAGCAGAATGCCGCGGAACGGCTCGATATCGGCCTCCAGCTCATGGCGGAACGAGGATTCCGACAGCATGACGCCGGCAAGGAAGGAGCCCATGGCCATGGAGAGCCCGGCAAGCTCGACTGTCACGGCCGCCGCCATGACGACGAACAGCGCTGCCGCGATCATCGCTTCGCGCGCACCCGTCCGGGCAATCACCTGGAAGAGCGGGTTGAGCAGATACTTGCCCGCGACCAGAACCGCGGCGATAACGGCAATGGCGATCGCGAAATTCTGCAAGCGATCGGGCGCTGCGACATCGCCCTGCTGGCGTGCCAGCAGCGGGATCAGCGCCAGCAGCGGCACGATGGCGAGATCCTGGAAGAGCAGCAGCGAAAAGGTTCGCTGGCCATGCTTGGTCGATCGCTCACCGTTGTCTTCCAGGATCTGCAGGGCAAAGGCGGTCGAGGAAAGCGCAAGGCCGAAACCGGCAATCAGCGCGCCCTGCCAGTCGAGAAGCCCGGTGACGATGCAGATCGCCGATAGAGCCGCACCACTCAGGCCCACCTGCAGCATGCCAAGCCCGAAAATATCCTTGCGCATCTGCCAGAGCCGCGATGGCTTCAGTTCGAGCCCTATGACGAAGAGCAGGAAGACGACACCAAGTTCGGCGACGCCCAGAATGTCTTCGGCTCCGCGAATGAGATGCATGACAGGCCCGATCACCACGCCGGCGGCGAGATAGCCGAGAACCGTGCCCAGGCCCAGCTTCTTGAAAATGGGCGATGCCACCACCGCGCCGCCCAGCAGAATCAGAGCTTCCTCGAACAGACTATGGGCGTTCGTCATGGCATTCCTACATCGGACGGGCGTGAAACGGGGCGGAAAGGTCGAATCGGCATCGCTTGGGCTTGATGCTTCCAGAAGGGAACAATAAATGGAGCGGAAAGAAAGGACAAATCATGTCATCGACGTCCGATTCGGAAAATCTCCTTTCCCGTGCATCTGAGCTGATCGATCTCGCCCGCGCTGCCGGTGCGGACAAGGCCGATGCCGTGGTCATGCGCTCGCGCTCATCTTCGGTTTCCGTCCGCCTCGGCAAGGTGGAAGGCACGGAAAGTTCGGAGAGCGACGACTTCTCGCTGCGCGTCTTCGTCGGCCAGAAGGTCGCGACCGTCTCGGCCAATCCGGGCTTTGACCTGAAGGCGCTCGCCGAACGCGCGGTCGCCATGGCCAAGGTTTCGCCGGAAGACAAGTTTGCCTGCCTCGCAGACGAGAAGGATCTCGCGCGATCTTTCCCCGATCTCGAACTCTTCGACGGAACGGAAGTCAGCGCGTCCGACCTGACCGACAAGGCGCTTGCTGCCGAGGCTGCGGCACTTGCCGTGAAAGGCGTCAGCAATTCGGTCGGCGCCGGCGCCTCTGCCGGCATGGGCGGGCTGGTGCTTGCAACCTCGCATGGCTTTTCCGGCGCCTATCAGGCCAGCCGCTTCGGCTATTCGGTCAGTGTCATTGCAGGCGAAGGCACCGGCATGGAGCGTGACTACGACTATTCGAGCGAGCTTTTCTACTCGGAACTGGAAGACCCGACCGCCGTCGGTCGCCGCGCCGGCGAGCGGGCGGTCAAGCGCCTCAACCCCCGCCAGGTCCCGACCGCCAAGGGCCTCACGGTCATTTTCGATCCCCGCGTCTCGCGCGGCATCGCCGGCCATATCGCCGGCGCGATCAACGGCGCATCGGTCGCCCGCAAGACCTCCTTCCTGCGCGACCGCATGGGCAAGCAGGTCTTGAAGGCCGGTCTCTCCGTCACCGACGATCCGCTGATCGTGCGCGGCTCTTCTTCGCGTCCGTTCGATGGCGAAGGCGTAACGGGCGAAAAGCTGACAATGATCGAGGACGGGGTGCTCAAGCACTGGTTCCTCTCGACCTCCACGGGCCGCGAGCTGGGTCTGGCCACCAACGGTCGTGGCGTCCGCGGCGGCTCCAGCGTTACCCCGGCTTCGACCAATTTCGCTCTTGAGCCGGGCGACATCTCTCCGGAAGATCTGATCCGTTCCATCGGCACGGGCTTCTATGTCACGGAAGTCATCGGGCAGGGCGTGAACATGATCACGGGCGAATATAGCCGTGGCGCGTCGGGTTTCTGGATCGAGAATGGCGAATTGACCTTCCCGGTCTCAGAAGTCACGATTGCCTCGAACCTCAAGGACATGTTCATGGCGATGACGCCGGCAAGCGACATCGACCGCAGCTACGGCACGGCCGCACCGACGATTGCCGTTGAGAACATGACGCTGGCGGGCAAGTAAGGGGACGACTGAAGATGACGGAGAGCGGCGCGGGCGATTGGGATGACGATCTCGAACTGCTCGTCTCTGCCGCGACCGAAGCCGGCGAGGCCGCCATGGGCTATTTCCGCAATTCGCCGGAAACCTGGTGGAAGAACGAAGGTCGCTCCCCCGTCACCGCAGCCGACTACGCCGCCAACGACATCCTGATCGACCGGCTGCGGCTGGCTCGCCCCACTTACGGTTGGCTCTCGGAGGAGACCGAGGACGACGGCGCGCGGCTTGGCTACGAAACGCTCTTTGTCATCGATCCCATCGACGGAACCCGTGCCTTCATGAACGGGCTTTCCACCTGGTGCGTCAGCGCCGCGGTGGTTCATCGCGGCCGGCCCGTCGCTGGCGTTCTCGTTGCGCCGGCACTGGGCGAGACCTTCACCGCCGTGCTGGATGGCGTCGCGCTGAAGAACGGTTTCCCGATCTCCGTGCGCGATCCTTCCGATGCCATGGCGATCGCCGCGCCCGCCGAGGCCTTCAAACGTCTGAAACCCGACTATCTGGCCCGCGCCCGCCGCGTGGAACATATCCCGTCACTCGCCTATCGGCTGGCCATGATTGCCGACGGCCGCATCGACGCGACGCTGGTCTATCCGCATTCGCATGACTGGGATCTGGCCGCAGCCGAACTCATTCTGGAGCGGGCAGGCGGCAGGTTGTCTAGCCTTGATGGGCAAACGCTTGGCTACAACGGGGCGGTCGTCCACCATCCGGCGCTCTGCGCGGCGCATGAAACCGCGCTTGACGGCTTAACGAGCGCTGCACAATCAGCTTTCAGCCATTGACCTTTGCCGTCAAATTGAGCACACCGCTAACCCGGAGGAACCTGGGCAACAGGACTATTCCAAGGAGACACCATGTCTGAAGAAACAGGCGGCAAACAGCTTCTTCATCTCGTCTTTGGCGGCGAACTGAAGGACCTCGGCGAAATGCAGTTCCGCAATCTCAAGGAACTCGACATCGTCGGCATCTTTCCAGACTACCAGTCGGCGCTGACCGCGTGGCGGGGCAAGGCGCAGTCGACGGTGGACAATGCGCATATGCGCTATTTCATCGTCCACATGCACCGCCTTCTCGATCCGAACCACAAGGACTGATCGGCAACAGCCGGACTGGGTCATGAAATCGACAAGGATTGGCGCTTTGCGACAATCTGCAGGCCCGCGCTGATCAAGCTCGGCCAGCACGAGCCAAGGCCCTCAGACGGGAAGGACCAGGATGGCAAACACGATGGCGCGCTTTGCTCTGTCCGCCTACAAGTGGGCGGGCTTTGCCCTGTTTCCGCTTCTGACACCCTATCTTGCCGTCCGCTCGGCAAAGGGCAAGGAAGACGCTGCGCGCCGTCGCGAGCGCTTCGGCCATCCGGGCCGCGAGCGCCCCACCGGCCCGCTCGTCTGGTTCCATGCCGCCAGTGTCGGCGAAACGACAGCCGTTATCCCGCTCATCCGTGAAGTGCGCAAGCGCGACATTCACGTTGTCCTGACGACCGGCACGGTAACATCCGCGAAGGTCGCGAGCGAACGGCTGGATGACAGCGTCATCCACCAGTTCGTACCCCTCGACATCAAACCCGCCGTAGGCCGGTTCCTCGACTACTGGAAGCCCGATCTCGCCGTTATCGCGGAGTCGGAAATCTGGCCCGTGACCCTGATGGAGTTGGGTGAGCGCCATATTCCGCAAATCCTCGTGAACGGACGCCTGTCTGACCGATCCTTCGCGCGCTGGCGGCGCTATTCCGGTCTGGCGGGCGAGATTTTCCGGAACTTCGCGCTGGTCATCGCACAGTCCGAGGCCGATGCTTCGAAATATAGCGAACTCGGCGCCTTGCCCGTCACGGTCTCCGGCAATCTGAAGGTGGATAACGATACGCTGCCCTACGAGGCCGATGTTCTGGCCCGCTACAAGAGCCAGCTTGGCGCGCGCAAGACCTGGGCTGCCATCTCTACTTTCGACAAGGAAGAGGCTGCCGCCGGCCGGGTGCATCAGCGCCTGAAGGCGGCAAACGGCCTGCTCACGATCATCGTGCCGCGCCATCCAGAGCGCGCCGACGAGATCGAGAAGGAACTGAACGAACAGGGGCTCAAGGTTGCACGCCGCACCCGCAAGGACCCGATCACGCCCGATACAGACATCCTCCTCGGCGATACGATCGGCGAAATGGGGCTTTATCTGCGCCTCACGGAAATCGCCTTCGTCGGCCGTTCGCTCTATGCAGAGGGCGGACAGAACCCGATGGAGCCGGCTGCTATCGGCTGTGCTGTGCTCTCGGGCGGCAATGTCCAGAACTTCCGCGACAGCTATCAGCGCCTCGCCGCCAATGGCAGCGCCAAGATCGTCCGCGACGAGGACATTCTGGCCAAGGGCGTACACTATCTGATGAACAACGACCCCGTCCGCCGCAAGATGATCGATGCCGGCTTCGACACCGTGCAGGGCATGCGCGGCGCGCTGACGGCGACAATGAAAAGTCTCGAACCCTATATCAGCCCGCTCGCCATGAAGGCGCGGCTGGACGCGAAGTGAGGCCATCCGACCATGGCGATTGCCGGCATTCTCTTCGACAAGGACGGGACGCTTCTCGATTACTTCAAGAGCTGGTCGCCCGTGAACCGCAAGCTGGCTTTGATTGCTGCTGACGGTGATCAGGCTTTGGCCGATCATCTCCTCCGCTCGACCGGCATGGATCCGGAAACCGGTCATGTCGTGGCGGACAGCCTGCTGGCCGCCGGCAACACGGAAGAGATCGCGGAAGGTCTCGTCGCTGCCGGCTCGAAACTGTCTGCCCGCCAATTGATCGAAGACCTCGACGGGCTCTTCGCGGAAGCGGCGTTGAACGCTGTGCCTGTGACGGATCTTGCCGATTTCTTCGGCCGCCTGAAGGCGCGTGGCTTCAAGCTCGGCGTTGCCTCCAGCGATAACGAGCTGTCCATCCGGCGCACCGCCGACCGTTTCGGCTTCGCGGCCTATCTGGATTATATTGCAGGTTACGACAGCGGCTATGGCTGCAAGCCGGAGCCGGGCATGGTCTGGGGCTTTGCCGAAGCGGCGGGCCTGGAACATGCCGAAATCCTCGTGGTCGGCGATAACAGCCACGACATGATGATGGGCCGAAATGCCGGTGCCGGCATGACCATCGGTGTCCTGACAGGCACGGGTACGCGCGACACTCTTGGGCCGCTTTCGGACTATTGCCTCAACGACATCACCGAAATCGAAACGATCATCTGAGCACCACACCTTGCCAATCGGCGGGAATCGCCCTCTTGGTGGACCATCGGCAAACACGGAGCGAGCATGGTTTCCGAATCCCCGCCCTTCTGGTGGACGAAGATCGGTTGGCAGGCGGCGCTGCTGTCGCCGGCGAGCCTCATCTATAGCGCGGTCGCCGGCTGGCGGATGCGCCGTGCCCGTCGCGCGCCGGTGGATTGCCCGGTCGTGTGCGTCGGCAATTTCACGGTCGGCGGGGCCGGCAAGACGCCGACGGTGATCGCCATCGCTCAGGCCGCTGCAGCCCTCGGCTACAAGCCCGGCCTGCTGAGCCGCGGCTATTCCGGCCTTATCTCCAAACCCACGATTGTCGATCCACATCATCATCGCGCCGTCGATGTCGGTGATGAGCCTCTGCTGCTGGCCCGCGCCGGGCTGACGGTCGTGGCGCGGAACCGCCTGGAGGGCGCGAAGAAGCTGATTGCCGAGGGCGCCGACCTCATCATCATGGATGATGGCTTCCAGAGCGCCCGCATCGCGATCGACTATGCGCTGGTGGTGGTGGATGGAAAGCGGGGCATCGGCAACGGCCTTGTGGTTCCCTCGGGCCCCGTTCGGGCGCCGCTGAAGGAACAGCTCCGCCATGTCACGACGTTGCTCGCGGTATCCGGCGGCCCGGCGGCCGACCCGTTCATCCGCCGCATGGCGCGCGCCGGAAAGCCTGTTCTGGAAGCCGGCGTCGCCCCGGTCAATGGGTCCGAATTCGCAGGCAAGCGCCTCTTCGCTTTTGCAGGCATTGCCGATCCTGCGAAGTTCTACAAGAGTCTTGCTGATGTCGGGGCGGAGGTCGTGGCCACGCGGGCGTTTCCGGATCACCACCACTTTGCCGAGGATGAAATCCGCTCGCTTTGCGTGGACGCCGAGCGCGACGGTCTTCTGCCTGTCACCACCGCCAAGGATCGCGTGCGCCTCGCCGGCCACCATGGCGCGATGAACGAACTGATCGAGCGCATTCGCGTGCTGGATATCGAGATGAAGTTCGATGATCCGGCTGCGCCGTGCCTTATCGTGGAGCAGGCCTTTGCCAATTTCCGCAAGCGCAAGTTCGCGCTGAAAAAGCCGGCCTCGACGAAAAAGCCTGTTTCCGCTCAGCGCCGCTGATTGGGCAATGCGCCGGCACGCTTCTCGGCCTCAAGAGAGGAGGCTGCATCGCAATAGGCTTCCTGCCGGGCGACGCTCCAGTATTTCATTTCGTCGATCGGGATCTGCTTGCCGGTGACCGCGCAGATCACATAGGAGCCCGGCGTCAGTATCTGGAAATCGCCATCCAGAAAACGGATCCGCGCCTCGCGCCCACCGGGTCCTTCAAAGCGGTTCATCCGTTGTCTCCTGAAAAGTTTTGCTAAAGTGCTTCGCCCGCGCATCCGTTCGCCATACCAGACTTGGCAGAGAGGAACAATCCGGATGGCTCGCGCCTCGGCTCAGCTCCGCCCGAACAGCCGTTCAATGTCGGCAAGCTTGAGCTCTATATAGGTCGGCCGGCCATGATTGCATTGGCCGGACCCCGGCGTCGCCTCCATCTGGCGCAGCAGCGCGTTCATTTCTTCCGGCCGCAGCCGCCGGCCGGAGCGCACAGAGCCGTGGCAGGAGAGCGTTGCGGCGAGATGGTCGAGCTTCGACGCCAGCGTATCGGACGTATCCCATTCCGCGATCTCGTCGGCCAACTGCCGTATGAGACCGTTCGCGTCGATCTCACCCAGCATGGCCGGCGTTTCTCGCACGGCAATCGCACCGGGACCGAAACGTTCATAAGCGAGGCCGAACTGGTCGAGGCTCTGCGCGTGATCCATCAGGCGGTCGCAATCCTCTTCCGGCAGATCGATGATCTCCGGGATCAGCAGCGCCTGCGAGGGAATGCGCCGAGACCGCATGGCCTCCCGCATCGCTTCGAAGACGAGCCGCTCATGTGCCGCATGCTGATCCACGATCACCAGCCCGTCATCGGTCTGGGCGACGATATAGTTTTCATGCACCTGCGCCCGCGCTGCGCCGAGATGGAAGCCCGCAGCGGTGGGCATGGCTTGAGGCGAGGGCGCAGGCTGGCTCTCCGCCGTCTCCGCGCGCGCAGACGGCGCGGCAAAGGCCTCAAAGCCTGCCTGCAGCGCCTCGGCAAATCCGCTGGAGCGATCTTCCCGCAGAGGACGGAACGGCGAAGCCTGCGGGGACCAGCCGGCGTTTGGCGAAGCACGATAGGCCGGCGCGCCGCCGCCATAACCATTGGAATTTCCTGGCGGTCTAAACGCCTGCATCATCGCCGACGCACCCGTGGTCGAGGCCCGCGCCCCGTCTCGCTGCAGCGCCTCGCGGATCGCGCCGATCAGCAATCCGCGCACAAGGCCGGGATCGCGGAAGCGTACGTCCGACTTCGCCGGATGGACGTTCACGTCTACAAGCGCCGGATCGAGCGTCAGCCAGAGCACCGCGACCGGATGCCGACCGGAAGGAACGGTCTCGGCATAGGCCGCGCGCAACGCCGAAAGGAGCTGCCGGTCCTGCACCGGACGGCCGTTGACGAAGAGATACTGATGCGCGCTGTTGCCGCGGTTGAAGGTCGGCAGGCCCGCAAATCCGGTGAGCGCCACATCCTCCCGTTCCGCGTCGATCTCGATCGCATTGTCCTTGAACTCGCGGCCCAGCACCTGTGCAATCCGGGTCAGCCGGTCGTCGCCGGCGCCGGCGAAGTCGAGTGTCGTGCGATCCTGACCCGAAAGCGTGAAGCGAATGCCCGGAAAGGCGATCGCCATACGCTTGACGACTTCGGTGACCGCTGCGGCCTCGGCCTTTTCTGTTTTCAGGAACTTCAGCCGCGCAGGCGTGGCGAAGAAGAGATCGCGGACCTCCACCACAGTGCCCTTGTTTGCTCCTGCAGGTCGCACAGGTTCGACCTTGCCGCCGGTGATGCGGATTTCAGAGCCGGCATCTGCGCTTTCCGTGCGGCTGGTGATCTGCACGCGCGCGACCGAGCCGATGGAGGGCAGGGCCTCTCCGCGAAAACCCAGCGTGCGGATGTCGTCAAGGCCGGTGTCTATCTTGGATGTGCAATGCCGCCGCACGGCCAGTTCAAGATCGCCCGGCCCCATGCCGCAGCCGTTGTCGATGATGCGCAAGAGGCTTTTGCCCCCGCCGGCGGTCGCGATCTCGATGCGGCTCGCGCCTGCATCGATCGCGTTCTCGATCAATTCCTTGGCGGCACTGGCCGGACGCTCGATCACCTCGCCTGCAGCGATCTGGTTGATAAGCGTTTCGGGCAGCTGTCTGATGGCCATGATGATGAAGAGGGAATCGCCGGTCAAAGTGTGAGAGATGAAGTGCTCTTAGCGCAAAATTGCGCCAGTCCAAAGCTTCAAGCGGTTCTCTGCCTTCAGATAATCGCCGGCCGTTCCATTTATGGCCGCAGTTATTAAACCGTCCTTAAGGTCTTGCTGCCATCGTCCAACCCATTGGAATGAGCGCGTGTTTCCCCCTTTTGGATGGGTATCTGTACATCGTTGCCGGACGAGTACCTCACGATACCCGCAACGAAAACGCTCCAATCTTTGCCCGGCATGATCAGCAAAAGTCAGTGAATGCCTGCGTGCGGGTATAGAGGTCCAGTATGGGTCGTGTTGCGCCCATTGGCAGCGACATCGCGAACCTCATGTTCGAGGCGTGCACAGACGCGCTCGACACGGGCATTGTCGTATTCTCCAAAAGCGACCATATCCTGGCGGCCAGCAAGAATGCCGGCAACTTTTTCCCTGTTTCCGACGAGTTTCTGCGGCCTGGCACAAGTCTGCGTGCGTTCCTGATCGCCCTCTTCGAGGTTGGTGCAGCTGGGTCCGCGCCTCCTTTGGTCTCGCAGCCTGGCCTCTCCCGCGACAAATGGGTTTCCGAGCGCATTGCCGCCATGTGGCACGAGCGCGGTGAACACGAAACGCGCGTGGGGCGCGACAGGGTGCTGTCGCTGACGACGAGACGGCTGGCCAGCGGTCTCGGCATTCTGATGGCGCGCGACGTCTCCGCACATCGCAAGATGGAGGACCGCTGGCGATCCGACCTCGAGCGGGTCGCGATGACGGAGGAAATCCTCGACAACCTGCCATCCATGCTTTTCGTGCTCGATCGCAATCTGGCATTCGTGGCGGTGAACAAGGCGTATGGGCGTCTCCATCGTCAGCCGCCGGAGAGCCTGATCGATCGCCGGCTTGCCGATGTCGTCGCTCCGGAACTGGCCGAGCGGCATGAGGCAGAACTGCGCGAGGTTCTGGCCACCGGCAAGGTCTCGGTCAGCCGCGCCTATGCCGACGTCGATGGCGAACGATTGCTGCTTCTGACCCAGCGTTTTCGGCTCGGCAATCCGGGAAACTACGTTGTCGTAACTGTCCAGCAGCCGTTGGCAGAGTCCGGCGACGCAAGCGGGATCATACCCGAAATCGTAGCGCCTTTGCCGGATGCAAAGGACGCTGAACTGCAGTTCGAAGAGGATGTTGAGGCTGCGTTCGAGCCTGCGCCTGCCGGCGCAAGCAGTGTCCTGGTGATCAGCAGCGATCAACAATTTGGTAGAGCCCTTAATGATGCGCTTCACGCTTTCCGCTTCGATGCCTGTCATGCTGGCGGATTCAACGAGGCGCGAGAAATCGTTCAGGCGGCATCGGAGGTCGGCCTTTCCGTCGATCTGATCATGGCTGACGACGCCGATGTCGAGCTTGCAGGGCTTGCGTCGCTGGGCATTCAGGTTCTGCCGATCAGCCGGGCGCGACCCGTTCATTTCGCCGTTGCAGAGGCCGCCGCGGCCGTCACCCATCGTTCCCGCTCCATTTCGGTGGAAATCGACCCCGACTATCTGCCGGAGTTTCCGGAGCCGGGCCATATTCCCGAGCCTTCGGGCTTCGACGTCGACCTTCTCGTGGTGGAAGACAATCCCGTAAATCAGGAGGTTTATGCGCAGATCCTCGGCACGCTGGGCATCAGCTATGAACTGGCCAGGGATGGTGCAGAAGCGCTGCGCCTCTGGGATCTCCTGCATCCCTCGCTGGTGTTCATGGATCTGGGACTGCCCGACATGACCGGTTGCGAGGTTGCCCAGCGTATCCGGAGCCTGGAGAGCGGCGCGCAGCGCACCTCCATCGTCGGCGTGATGCCCAGACCCTCACAGGAAAAGCATGACATGTGTCTCGCCTGCGGAATGGATGAGACGATTGTGAAGCCCCTTTCCGTCGAAACGATAGAATCGCTCTATAAGCGACACATGCTCGTCTTGCTTGACCAACACCAGGAATTGGTTGCGGGCGGCTGAACAGCTTTGCAATTGGAGTGTGTTGCTCAACGGAGACGTCTTGTCGGGCAATGAAGCGAAAGAGATTTCTGACAGGCCGGCACTATCCATTTCTTAATCAATTTGCAGCCAAATAGTTAAAATCAACGTTGTCTGCATCGCGTGTCCGGGAGATGGGGGTTTGGTGAAATCTGCGAATGCAGAAATGATCCTGCAGAACGAGCAGAGTTCCGGTTTCACCGATCCCCTAACAGGGCTCGGGAACCGCAATCGCTTGCGCGAAAAGGTCACCCAGCTCGCAGCCGAACGCGCCGACGATCCTGCTCCCTTCACGCTCGGCGTTGCCAATCTCGATGGTTTTCGCCCGATCAACGACCTCTTCGGTCGCGACGCCGGCGACGAAATCCTTTGCCAGGTGGCGCACCGGCTGAGCGCCTGCATGCCGAGCGGCGCGATCGTGACCCGGCATGGCAGTGACGAGTTCGCCTTCGTTCTGCCGCTTGTCTTCGAGCGCCATGGCGCCGAGCGAATCGGCGCCATGTTCAAGGAAGTGCTTTCCGCCCCTTACGACTTGGGTGACCGCCATGTTCGGCTGTCTGCGTCTTTCGGCTTCGCCGTCTACCCCTTCGCCGGTGAGGATTTTCCAGATATCCTGAAGAGCGCTGAAACGGCCCTCTATCGTTCAAAGCGCAAGGGGACGGGAAGCGTGACCGTCTATTCGAGCGAGATAGCCGATGAAATGCGGCGCTCCACTCAGATCGAGCAGGCGCTGCGCAACGCCATCATCGCCGACGAAGTCGACGTGCATTTCCAGCCGATCGTCAATCTCGCCGGAGACGAGGTGGTCGGGTTCGAGGCGCTGGCGCGCTGGACGGATGCCGATCTCGGCTTTGTTTCCCCTGCGGTGTTCGTTCCGCTCGCCGAGGAGCGCGGTTTCATCGATATCCTGACGGAGACACTGCTGCGCAAGGCGGCTGCCGCTGCCGTCGCCTGGCCGCACGACCTCTTTCTCTCCTTCAACCTCTCCTCTGCGCAACTGACCGACCTGCGCACCAGCCAGAACGTGATGTCGATCATCAATCGCGTCGGACTGGACCCGCGCCGGCTTGAACTCGAGATCACGGAGACGGCGGTCGTTGCCGATCCGGAAACCGCCAGCAAGATCATTGCCGACCTGCGCGCCGAGGGCATCCGGATATCGCTCGACGATTTCGGCACGGGTCAGTCCAGTTTGGGACGGCTGATGGATTTCAGCTTCGACAAGCTGAAGATCGATCGCGCCTTCGTCAGCCGGATCACCCAGGACCCTGCCGCCGAACATATCATCCGGGCGATTGTCGCCATGTGCGAAGGACTGGGTCTGGAAGTGGTTGCCGAAGGGGTGGAGGACTTCGCGGAGGCCTTGAAGCTGAAGGCGCTCGGCTGCGGCATGGCGCAGGGCTACTTCTATGGAAAGGCCATGGATCGCAACGCTGTCAAAACATTCCTGGCCGAGAAATACATCGATTTCACCGGTCAGTTCGGCCGCAGCTGACACAAGCCCCAATAAAACAAAAGCCCGGCACGAAGGCCGGGCTCAGACTTCAGTCAACGTCGCTGCATGCCTCATGAATGCGGCTTGCCGTTGGACGTTTCGTGCTGCAGTTCTTCGTTGATCGCGTCCTGATGATAGGACGAGCTGCAGTCCACGTAATTTTTCATTCGTTCGATATCCTGACTGCCGACGCCGCCTCGCTGAGCAAGGCGCGGCGACAACGGGAACATATAGATCGTCGCGGACTGGCGATGATGCTCCGTATGCATGAGTTGGCCTTTCACGGTTCGGTTGTGGGGTTTCCCCAGTTTATGACGTGAATATAGTCGATCTCGAAACGGAATGCACATGAAATATCCGGAAAATGCAAAAATAATAATCTTTTGCATAAAAAATAATCACAACCGCCTCGTGGAAACGATTTTTAAAACGGTGGCGAAATTTTAATCGCGGTTTTAGGTCGTTTTTCAGGCCTCCGGGTCCTCCTCCTAAGCTGTTGAGAATCATTCATTTCGCGGGCGCAGCAGAAAACTCTCGGCATTTCGGTGCTTATATTGCGCCGCAAAATCAAAGATTTTCGCATTTCTTTGGGGCCTCGCATCAAAACTGGCACGGTCCGTGCATGGAAATTGTCGGCCTGTGGCGGCGGCATGAAGCCGGAAGCCTGACCTGTAACGGTTCTCATAGACCGATCACATTTCAAGGATGAGAGAAACACAAATGACCAAGTTTAAGCTCGAGTATATCTGGCTCGACGGTTACAAGCCGGTTCCGAACCTGCGCGGCAAGACACAGATCAAGGAATTCGACGCCTTCCCGACGCTGGAGCAGCTCCCGCTCTGGGGCTTTGACGGCTCCTCCACCCAGCAGGCTGAAGGTCACAGCTCGGACTGCGTTCTGAAGCCGGTCGCAATCTATCCCGACCCGGTCCGCACCAACGGCGCTCTCGTCATGTGCGAAGTCATGATGCCGGATGGCGTCACGCCGCATCCGTCGAACGCCCGCGCGACGATCCTCGACGACGAGGGCGCATGGTTCGGCTTCGAACAGGAATACTTCTTCTACAAGGATGGCCGCCCGCTTGGCTTCCCGGAACAGGGCTACCCGGCACCGCAGGGCCCGTACTACACCGGCGTCGGCTACAAGAACGTCGGCGACATTGCCCGCGAGATCGTTGAAGAGCACCTCGACATCTGCCTCGAAGCCGGCATCAACCACGAAGGCATCAACGCCGAAGTGGCCAAGGGCCAGTGGGAATTCCAGATTTTCGGCAAGGGCTCCAAGCGCGCCGCCGACGAAATCTGGATGGCTCGTTACCTGCTTGAGCGCGTTTGCGAAAAGTACGGCGTCGACGTCGAATATCATTGCAAGCCGCTCGGCGACACCGACTGGAACGGTTCGGGCATGCATTGCAACTTCTCCACCAAGTTCATGCGCGAAGTTGGCGGCAAGGAATATTTCGAAGCTCTCATGGCCCAGTTCGCCAAGAACTGGAAGGAACACATCGACGTCTACGGTCCGGACAACGACAAGCGCCTGACCGGCAAGCACGAAACGGCTCCGTGGAACAAGTTCTCCTACGGCATTGCCGACCGTGGCGCCTCGATCCGCGTTCCGCACTCCTTCGTGAAGAACGACTACCGCGGCTACCTCGAAGACCGCCGCCCGAACTCGCAAGGGGACCCCTACCAGATCGCATCGCGCGTTCTGCAGACGATTGCCGAAGTTCCGCTTTCGGCATCCGCTGCGGCCTGAGTTTTCAGTACCTTCTGATACTTGATGGGAATAATAAGCCGGGGCAGGCAACTGCCCCGGTACTTTTTGGCCTGTGTCGGGTAGGAAAGGCGTGATCCATCACCTGCACTGATGACTCTGTCAGCGAAATTCGCTTACGCTGATCTCGCGTTCATCGTAGGACTTTCCAACTGAATCGGGAGAAGAGCCCATGAGGCCGCGCGAAATCTTGCTGGCGCTGTTCGTCGTCGTCGCCTGGGGCATCAATTTCGTCATCATCGAGGTTGGGCTCGGCACGATGCCGCCGCTTCTTCTGGCCGCGCTCCGCTTTGCGGTGGCTGCCGCGCCCGCCGTCTTCATTCCGCGTCCCGCCGTGCCCTGGCCACGTTTCATTTTCATTGGCCTCGTGCTTTTCACCGGTCAGTTTGGGCTGCTCTTTATCAGTATGAAGGTCGGCATGCCGGCGGGCCTCGCCTCGGTGGTTATCCAGTCACAGGCCTTCCTCACAGGTCCGATCGCGGCACTGGTCCTCGGCGAAAAGGTCAGCCCGCGCCAGATGGCCGGGACGGGCATTGCCTTCCTCGGACTGGCTGCGATTGCAACGACTGCCGGCGGAGGTGGTGTGACGCTTGTCGGTCTGCTGTTCTGCCTCGGCGCGGCCCTATGCTGGGCGATCGGCAACGTGGCCCTGCGCGGCGCCGGCAAGATCGACATGTTCGCCATGGTCACATGGCTTAGCATTGTCCCGCCGCTGCCGCTGCTGGCGCTGTCCTATCTGTTCGAGGGCCCGCAGGAGATTGAGGCGGCCTTCCTGCATATGGGCTGGGCCGGCATCGGCGCGGTCGCCTATATCGCCATTGTCTCGACCAATATCGGCTATGGCATATGGGCCTATCTGCTCAAGCTCTATCCGGCAGCCCAGGTCGCACCTTTCTCGCTGCTGGTGCCTATTGTCGGTATCGTCTCCGCGGCGCTGCTCCTCGGCGAACAGTTCGGCCCCGTTCGCCTCGCAGGAATGGTGCTGGTTTTCGTCGGGCTGATGGTCGCGGTCTTCCCCTTCGACAGGTTCAGATCGCGGGCAGCGAGTTAGAAAGCGCCGCCAATGGCGGCGCTTCCGGTGATCAATCTCAGTCCCACTTGAAGTCCGGCTCGAAACGGCCGTTGACCCTGATACCGAGATCGAAGGTGAAACCGGCCTTGGGTTCTGCTGCCAGCCGGGCCGCATCCATGCCCTCGCATGCGCTGGTCACCATCAGCCGGTCGGCATTCTGGCCGATGAAGGCGGGGCACGACGTCTGCGGGGTCGGCAGCTTGTAGATCGCAAGCTTGCGGCCCGACGGATCGAACTGGTGCACGCTGCCGCCGTCCCAATGTGCGCTCCAGACATTGCCGTCGGCATCGCAGACCGCACCATCGGCAGCCCCGCCCGCTTCGCGCTCGTCCGAGAACACGCGTGGCTCGCCGGCCGGGAGGCCCGTCTTCGGATCGACGGCCACACTCTTGATGATGTTTTCCATCGTATCGACGAAATAGGCCGTCGCCCCATCTGGCGAGAAGCAGATGCTGTTCGGAATTGAAATCCCGGAGAAGAGCTTCGTCACCTTGCGGCCCGCGACATGATAGATCGAGCCCGCGCCCGTGCGGCCTTCGCCGGTCTTGGTCATCGTTCCGAACCAGAGCGCGCCGCTCTGATGCACGCGCCCGTCGTTGGAGCGCATGTTCGGCTTGTCTGCCTCGATCTCGACGACAAGTTCGGTCGCGCCAGTCTCGCGGTTGCGGATATAGATGCCGTGTTCCGAAACCAGCGCCTGCCGCTTGTCGTCGATACGGGCGAGAACCGAGCACATGGCGGGCAGGGCATGCACCGTCTTGGCGCCTGTCGAAAGGTTCAGTTCGTGCAGCTCCTTATCGACGATATTGAACCACGTCGCCGTGTCGGTCGCGCGATCATAGTTCGGACCTTCGCCGAGGTGGAGGTTGTGTTCGTCGAGGGCGTGGCCCTTGAAGTCATGCGTTTTCATGCGTTGGATGCTCCAAAGACGGCGTCATAGGCGGCAAGCGTCGCGCGGGCACGCAACTGCACTTCTGCGGGCTTCATGCCGGGCTTGTAGATGCTGGAACCGAGCCCGAAGGCCTTGATCCCGGCCTTGGCATATTCGCCGAAATTCTTGTCCGACACGCCACCCACGGCTGCAATCATCAGATCGGCGGGCAACACGGCGCGGATGGCGTTGATCCCGTCCGGGCCGAGGACGGAGGCCGGGAAAAACTTGAGCCCTGTCGCGCCCGCGCGTGCGGCAGCGAGTGCCTCCGTCGCGGTAAAGACGCCCGGCAACGTGACCATCCCGAGATCGACAGCGCGTGTCAGCACCGGCACATCGACATTGGGGCTGACAAAGAGCCGTCCGCCTGCATCCAGCAGCTGGTTGACGTCGCCGACGGTCAGCACGGTCCCGGCACCGATCAGCGCGGTCGAGGGTGCGTGTCGGGCGGCAATCTCGATAGACTTGAAGGGCTCGGGCGAATTCAGCGGAATTTCGATTGCCTCGAAGCCTTCATCGAGCAGCACGCCGACAATGTCCTGCGCCTCCTCCGGCTTCAGGCCGCGCAGAATGGCGACCAGAGGGTATTTGATCGGCGGAAAGGGAACGGGGACGGGCATTTGCCTTCACTCCTGGAAATTGCGGAAAAGGGAATCAGGACCAGATTTCACTTGCGGCTGTTGCCAGCCCCTTGCGGACGGCGTCGTCGGCATCGATGCTTTCGTGAGCAATCCCGACGGTCGTCAATGCGCTTTCATAAAGTGCACGCATGGAACCGGAGGCGACAAGGCGTATCTTGTGACGGTTGTCGCTGCCGGTCGCACCGCCGATTTCCGCACCGATCAGCGTACCGGAAATATGGGCGAGCGCCGCAGCCGGCGTCGCGCCGTTGAGAAGCTGGCCTGAACGTGCGGCAAAAAGCTGGCTGGTCACACGTCCGGGCTGGGCGAAGGCGGCTCTGACGGCATCCTTGAACGACGCGCTGTCTGCGCCTTCGCCGACCGTCTTGTCGGGCGCGGCCAGAATCGTATGCTTGGTGATCGCGTCATAGAGTTCGCCCGTCATGTAGGTCGAGAAACCCTCCACGCGACCCTCGTCAACCGTCACCCATTTCGAATGCGTGCCGGGCATGCAGACCAGCGCCCGCTCGGTGATCGCAGCGGCCGCGCCCAGCAATTGCGTCTCTTCGCCGCGCATGACGTCGGGCCGCCCGGCCGTGCGCTGGCAAAGTCCGGGCAGGATGCGAATGTCGCGCTTGATACCGGGCGCTGAAATCGCACCCTGACTGATCGCCGATAGTTCCGCTGGCGTTTCGACATAGCCTGCTTCCGCCCAGCCGCTGCGCGCGCCAGCCATACCGCAAATTAGAATAGGCTGATCGGCGGGCGCCTTGGCCGCGTTCAGATGCCGCAACAGCACATTGCCAAAGCCTTCGCGGGCAGCAAACAGCATGCCGTCGCCACCTCGGCTTTCCGAAATCACCCGGGCATCGCGATCGAGAACCCAAAGCCGGAAGGAGGACGTCCCCCAGTCGACAGCGATCAGCCTTGGTTCATTCATCAAAATACGCCTCCGTCGACGATTATGGATTGCGCAGTCATCGCAGCCGATTGCGACGAGGCAAGGAAAAGGCAGGGCCCCACAAGGTCGGCGGCCTCAAGCGGGCGCTTCAGGCACTGGCGTTCCGCTACGAAAGACGCGACGCCCCCTTCGGTCAGCCATAATTTCTTCTGCCGCTCTGTCACGATCATGCCCGGCAGGACGGCATTGACGCGAACGCCAGAGGGGCCGAGCCGCCCCGCAAGCGTCTTGGTCAGGCCGATGATCCCGGCCTTGGCCGCGCCATAGGCCGGCAGATCGCCCATGTTGAGCAGATAGGCAATCGAGGAGAAGTTCACAACCGAGGCACCGGCAAACTTCTCAAAATAGGGCAGGGCGGCCTGGGTGACGAACATCAGTGGCTTCAGGTTGACCGCCTGGCTTGAATCCCATTCGGCTTCCGTGATCGTTGCCGGATCGTGCCTGTCGTCGCGCGCCGCGTTGTTGACGAGCACCTTCAGCCCGCCCAGAAGATCGGCAGCCTTGCGCACCGCCGTTTGTGCATCGGCGACACGGGAGAGGTCAGCCTGTATGAAGTGCGGCGGATGCGTGACGTTCCCAAGCGACTCGACCAAAGCCGCGCCGGCCTCCGCGTCGATATCGATGAAGGCGGTGCGCGCACCCTGCTCGGCGAAGCCCGCAACCAGGCTTGCGCCGATACCACTTGCGCCGCCCGTGACAAGAACAGGCGCGCCCTGCAGGCAGGTATACCTCACGTGATCAGGCCGCATTGATCCTCCCTAGCCATGCTGCGCAAAGGCCGCGAAACGGGCAGCGGGCAGGCCAATTGTTCCATTATTTGGAACTATGTTTGACTATTCGGAATAATCGGGCCTATCTTTGCACACGTCAAGTCATTTCGAGCCGAACAAAAGGATCACGACGTGAGCGAGCGCGATACGGGAACTCTCGGGAAAGCCATGGCGATCCTCGATGCGGTTGCGCGCGCTCCATCACCGTTGCGTTTCTCCGATCTGCTCGCTGCAACCGGCGAGCCGCGGGGCACGCTGCATCGGCGATTGCGCCAGATGCTTGATGAAGGTCTTTTGGAAACGGGCCGTGATGGGCGCTATAGCCTGGGCCTGCGGCTCCTGCATCTTGCATCGCTCACCTGGGTGCGCAACGACATCCGGACAGTCGTGCGTCCGCATCTGGAGCGCTTGCGCGAAAAGGTCGGTGAGACCGTGCATTTCGGTGTGCTGACCGGCACCGAAATCGCCTATCTCGATAAGGTGGAGGCTCAGCAGAATGTGCGCATGCACTCCAGAGTGGGCGCCGTTTCGCCCGTCTATTGCACGGGTATAGGCAAGGCTGCGCTCGCGCTTCTGGATGATGGGATTTTGACGGAGTTGCTACCGAAGATAAGCTTCAGGCAATTTACGCAAACAACAATAAGCGACAGGGATCAATTACTCGCTGCTCTGAGGAGCGTACGTCAGGATGGCGTGGCCTATGATCTGGAAGAGCACGAGCCCGGAATCTGCTGTATTGCCATCGGAATTTCAGCGGGTGACAGGGCGTGCGGTATTTCCATCACCGCGCCGGCTTACAGGGCCGACCGTTCGCGACTCGATTCGTGGCGCGACGATCTGGCCGAAACGGCGCGGCGAATCGAGTTCGAACTTTTCGCCCGACTCGGTCCCGGATCGCGCGCTGTGATATGAGACGCAAGGGCGGCTGAAAGAAGTGACAACGAGGGAGTGTAGTTCATTCCGGCAAAATGTCACTGGGATTGAATTTGATATCGAATTAGATGAGCCAAATTTATCAAATGCTAATTCTGAGATTGATCGATTGACTTCTTCTATCGTATCGGTGTCGATGGGCGCTCTGATTTGATGAATGTTCATCTTTGCTGATGGTGAGCCCATCGAAAGGTATTGTCTTGCGACATATGTTGTTCACCGAGCGAGATATCGCTGAACTGTGGAAGGCCGGCGCCAGTTTCGAACTGGAGTTCTCCGAGCTCAGAACCCAGTTCGATGTGTTCCGCGCCCTCAAGCGCGTGACTGCCGATTTCGGCTGGCGTGCCTTCATGGTTATGCGCATGCCGCGCGATCTGGAAGACATCACGCTCTCCGCCCTGTCCATCATTTGCAGCTGGCCGGCGGAACTTGTCAATCGCTATGACGAAAACGGCTTCCTGAAACGCAGCCCTATCCTGGCGCGCCTGAAGAAGTCAGTGACGCCCTTCCGCTTCGACATGACCAATATTTCGGAGCAGGAGCTGCAGGGTCCGGTCGCCACGGCGGTTGAACTCTTCAAGAGCTTCAATATGGCACGCGGCGTCTATTTTCCGGTGCACGACGTGTTGGGCAACCGGGCGGCTGTCGTGCTTTCGGGTGACCGCGAACCGGCGGAAGTCAACGAAATGTTGCAACTTTCGATGATCTCGACGCTGGTTTTCGAGCGCATTTCGCAGCTTCAGCACGCCGATGAAAAGCCTTCGGAGGAGCTTAGCGAGCGCGAGGTCGAATGCCTCATCCTGACGTCTGCAGGGCGCACGAGTTCCGAAATTTCCGAAGTGCTCGGCGTCTCCGAACATTCCGTCAACCACTACCTCAACCGCGCTGCCAAGAAGCTCGGAACTTCCAACCGCACCCAGGCCGTCGCGAAGGCCTTGAGAATCGGCCTGATCCGCTGAGCGCGGCGAGGGTCAGATTTACGTGGATATTCGTGATTTCGGTGCAATAAGGACGTTGGTAGGTTCCTCAGTGGCCCCTATATAGAACGCCGCAGTCAACGGAAGGTGCCATGAGTTCAATCGACACACCGCTGAAAGTCTCCATCGTTGCGCCCTGCTACAACGAGGAGGAAGTGATCGAGGAATTCGCTCGCCGTGCAATGGCGGCCGGGCGCGCCGCTGCTGCCGACAGTTTTGAACTGGTCCTCGTCGATGACGGCTCGCGCGATACGACCTGGGCGAAAATTGAGGCGCTCTCGCGCGAAAATCCCCAGATCGTCGGCGTTCGGCTCATGCGTAATCACGGCCACGAACTCGCATCGACGGCAGGCATCGCCTCGTCATGTGGTGCCCGCATCCTGCTCATCGATGCCGATCTGCAGGATCCGCCGGAACTCCTGTCCGAGATGATGGCCATGATGGATCGCGGAGCGGATGTGGTCTACGGACAGCGTGGCATCCGCAAGGGTGAAAGCTGGATGAAGCTGACGACGTCGGCTCTCTTCTATCGCCTCCTTCGCTGGCTCGCGAGCGTCGATATTCCGTCCGACACCGGTGATTTCCGCCTGATGACGCGCCGCGTTGCAGAGCTTCTCCTGTCCATGCCGGAGCGTGACCGGTTCCTGCGCGGCATGATCAGCTGGATCGGCGGACGCCAAGTCCCGATCGTCTACGAACGCGACGAGCGGCATGCCGGCACGACAAAATATTCCTATTCCAAGCTTCTGCGCCTTGCGCTCGATGCGATCACCGGGTTCTCGGCCCGCCCGCTGCGCATCGCCTCCTGGGCGGGTGTCGTCACGGCCTTCATTGCCATGGCCCTTCTGGCCTACACATTCTACAGCTTCGAGGCTGGCTGGGCCGTCACAGGCTGGTCGAGCACCATGGTCGCCATCACCGTCTTCAGTGCCGTGCAATTGATCACGCTGGGCATCCTCGGCGAATATGTCGGGCGCCTGGTGCAACAGAGCAAGGGACGGCCGCTTTTCATGGTCGATCGCATGGTGCGCGGTGGCGAGGATGTCTCCCCGATCGACAGTTACGATATGGGCCCCGGTCGGCACCTGAACCCCGGACGTCGCGACAACTTCTTGCCGTAAGGCCCCTCCTGCCCTAAATGAGGCTCGAAACGCGCCATCGATCGAACGCATGGCTGCGCCAGCGATTGCAAGGAGAATGCGATGTCGGCAGAACTTTCGGCACAGGTCCTCGACAAGCTGAAGACGCTGCAGATGCCGGGTACGGGCAAGGACATTGTCAGCCTCGGCCTTGTGTCCGATGTCTTCGTCTCGCAGGGCAAGGCCTATTTCTCCATTTCCGTTCCCTCCGAAAGCGCAAACAGCCTTGAGCCTCTGCGCGAGCAGGCCGCGGCGCTGGCCTCGTCCGTTCCGGGCATCGGCGCGGCGACCGTGGTGCTGACGGCTGACCGCAAGGCAGGTGCACCCACCCCGCCGCCGCAGGCACAGCGTCCAGCGCATGCCCATTCCCACGCCCAGCCCCGCGCGGTGGCCAAGCAGGCCATCCCCGGCATAGGCGCGATCGTTGCGGTTGCTTCGGGCAAGGGGGGCGTTGGCAAGTCGACGACTGCGGTCAATCTTGCACTCGCCCTGCAGGCCAATGGTCTGCGCGCAGCTGTGCTTGACGCCGACATCTACGGCCCGTCCCTGCCGCGACTGATGAAAATCGCCGGTCGGCCTCAGCAGATTGATGGCCGGATACGCCCGATGGAAAATTACGGCATGAAAGTCATGTCGATGGGCTTCCTCGTGGACGAAGGCACCGCGATGATCTGGCGTGGTCCGATGATCCAGTCGGCCTTGCTGCAGATGTTGCGTGAAGTGGCCTGGGGCGATCTCGACGTACTTGTCATCGACATGCCGCCGGGCACCGGCGATGTGCAGTTGACACTGGCACAGCAGGCAGCATTGGCCGGCGCAGTCATTGTCTCGACGCCGCAGGATCTGGCGCTGATCGACGCGCGCAAGGCCGTCAACATGTTCAACAAGGTCGAGGTTCCAATCCTCGGCATCGTGGAAAACATGAGCCATTTCGTCTGCCCGAACTGCGGTACGAGCCATGACATTTTCGGCCATGGCGGGGCGAGGGCCGAAGCGGAGAAGATCGGCGCGCCCTTCCTCGGCGAAATCCCGCTCGACATGGACATTCGGCTGAACTCCGATGCCGGAACACCTGTTGTCGTCAGCCAGCCCGATGGCCCGCATGCGAAGGCCTATAAGGAAATCGCCCGCAAGCTGTGGGAAGGTATCGAAGGCCGCGCAGCGCCGGCATTTCCGGACATTTCCTTTGAGTGAGGCGGCTGCAACCCGTTGCCTCAGCGGCGGTACGCCACAGGTGCACATCTCTGAAAAGCCGGATTTTCGTCAAATTTCCGCTTGGAATCTTAACCGGCCTGTGGTTTGAATGCAGCGCAGCAGGAGCCTTCCCCGGGGTGGTCATGGAAACCCGCCTGGTTCCGGCGTAATTGAAATGAACGTAGGAAAATCCTTTGGACAGCGGACGCGGCTTTCGAGCCTGACGATAACACCGCACACGACGTTTCATATTGGCAGGGACCATCCCGTTTCATGATCATGCTTTATCGCGCTGATGGCAGCGCACGGCCTCTTGCAGCCGCAGAGCCGATTGATATCTGTCCGGACGACACCGTCTGGATTGATCTTCATTGCCCAACGCGCGATGAGGAAACGCTGGTCGAACGCCTGCTCGGCATTGCCGTCCCGACGCGGGACGAGATGAAGGACATCGAGCCGTCGAGCCGCCTGTACTCGGAAAACGGCGCCATCTACATGACCGCCTCTGTTGTCTGGCGTGCCGAAAGTGAACAGCCCGAGCTCGCAGATGTAGGCTTCGTTCTCGCCAAGGATCGGCTGGTGACGATCCGCTATGTCGAGCCGAAGTCGATCGGCCTGTTCGTCGGCGCCTTCTCCCGCTGCGTCGATGGCCGCTGGTCCGGCATCAAGGTCCTGTCGCGGCTCCTGGAAACGATTAGCGACCGCAGCGCCGAAATCCTCGAAATGGCCGAGCGCAAGGTCGATGCCATTTCACGCCAGGTTTTCACCGCCAATGCGCGCGCCGGTCAGCGGAGCAGGGCTTTCCCGCAGGCCATTCTCTTCAACATCGGCGAAGAGCAGCGGCTGGTCGCCAAGACGCGCGACAGCCTCGCCTCGCTCTATCGCCTGCTCACCTTCTTTTATGCCTTGCCGGTCCTGCAGGACGACAAGGACATGCGCGAACTTTGCCGCACCATCACGCGGGATGTTCAGTCACTGTCGGAGCACGCCAACTTCGTGTCCGGCAACATCACCTTTCTGCTGGATGCGTCTCTCGGTTTCATCAATCTCGAGCAGAACGCCATCATCAAGATCTTCTCCATCGCCAGCGTCGTCTTTCTGCCGCCGACGCTTGCTGCTTCCATCTACGGCATGAATTTCAAGGTCATGCCTGAACTCGAATGGACCTTTGGCTATCCGTTCGCGTTGTGTGTGATGGTCGTATCGGCAGTCGTCCCGTTTTTCTTTTTCCGTTGGAAAGGGTGGCTCTGAGCCTAACGGCTTGGAGCGTAAAGGTTCATCATGAGCAATTCGCTTGAACATGAAAATCAGGAGCCCGCGGGCCTCAAGAGCCTGCTGTCTTTGGCGCTGGGCTCTGTCGGTGTCGTCTATGGCGATATCGGTACAAGCCCGCTTTATGCCTTCAAGGAAGCGCTGCGGCCCGTTTCGGCCGACGGGCTTGATCGCTTCGAAGTGATCGGGATCATCTCGCTGATGCTGTGGACGCTCACGATCATCGTGACGCTGAAATATGTGCTCTTCCTGCTGCGCGCCGATAACGGCGGCGAAGGCGGTACGCTTTCGCTTCTTGCCCTGTTGATGAAGACGGCAAACGGCCACGCTGCCATTCTTTTCTTCATGGGGATCGCAGGCTCGGCCCTCTTCCTGGGTGACGCGATGATCACCCCGGCGCTGTCGGTGCTCTCCGCTGTGGAAGGTCTCCAGCTCGTTACGCCGGAACTGAAGGAATTCGTCCTGCCCTTGTCGCTGACGATCCTTGTGATCCTTTTCCTGGTGCAGTCCCGCGGAACGGCAGCCGTATCGGTCTTCTTCGGGCCGATCACCGCGGTCTGGTTCCTGGCTATGGGCGTCATCGGGCTGTACCACATTGCTGACGATCTGACGATTTTCACGGCGCTGAACCCTTATCACGCCGCCACCTTCCTCATTCAGGAAAAGTGGATCGGGATCGTTGTGCTCGGCGCCGTCTTCCTGACGGTGACGGGTGCCGAAGCACTCTATGCCGACCTCGGCCACTTCGGCCGCCGGCCAATCCAGCTTGCCTGGTTCGCGCTCGTCTTTCCGGCGCTGATGTTCAACTATCTGGGGCAGGGCGCGTTCATTCTGAAACACCCGGAAGCGGCTGAAAATCCGTTCTTCCTGATGTTTCCGTCCTGGGCGTTGCTGCCGGCAGTCATTCTTGCGACCGCCGCGACCATCATCGCGAGTCAGGCCGTCATCACCGGCGCCTTCTCGCTGGTGCGTCAGGCCATCCACCTCAACTTCCTGCCGCGCATGGAAATCCAGCATACCTCGGAGACCCATACCGGACAGATCTTCCTGCCCGGCGTGAACCTGATCCTGATGATCGGCGTTGTGCTCCTCGTCCTCGGTTTCCGCAGCTCGGATGCGCTGGCCACGGCCTATGGTATCTCGGTGACGGGTGCGATGACGATCACCACGATCATGGCCTTCGAATTCGTGCGCAAGCAGTGGCACTGGAGCCTCGCTGCAGCGATTGCCGGCCTGCTCCCGCTTCTTGTGCTGGAGCTCATCTTCCTGGGCGCAAACCTCTTCAAGATCCACGACGGCGGCTATGTTCCGATCCTGATCGCAGGCGGCATCGTCATTGTCATGTGGACCTGGCGCCGCGGCAGCCGTATCCTGGCCGAGAAGGCCAAGGCCAACAACATTCCGATCGACAAGTTTATCGAGATGGTGAGCCGCGAAAGCGACCACGCGCCGGCGACCGTTCCCGGCACCGCGATCTTCCTGACGTCCGATCCCGGCTTTGCGCCGGCAACGCTGCTGCACAACATCAAGCACAACCACGTCCTGCACAAACATAACATCATCCTGTCGGTGCGCACGGCCAACAAGCCCTATG
This sequence comes from Limnomicrobium aquaticum, assembly GCF_040545545.1. Taxonomy (NCBI): domain Bacteria; kingdom Pseudomonadati; phylum Pseudomonadota; class Alphaproteobacteria; order Hyphomicrobiales; family Rhizobiaceae; genus Limnomicrobium; species Limnomicrobium aquaticum. The sequence goes on along the minus strand of NZ_JBEPMB010000006.1, from coordinate 180,349 downwards.
TACCGGACGATATCCGCTATTCGCTGTCGCATCTCTCCGATCGGTTCACGAGCCTGGAAGTCCGCTTCGGCTTCATGGAAATGCCTGACATCACGAAGACGCTGGGGCGTATCCGCAAGGAAGGCATGAAGTTCGAGATCATGTCGACCTCCTTCTATCTCGGCCGCCGGCAGCTGCTGGCAAGCCCGGATGGCGGCATGCCGCTCTGGCAGGACAAGCTTTTCATTGCCCTTGCCAACACGGCAACGCGCCCGTCGGACTACTTCCGGCTGCCGTCTAACCGCGTTGTCGAACTGGGTTCGCAGGTCGTCATCTGACGCTTGCATTGCAGATCGCTTGCGGGCACAACTGCGCGCGTGAGGCATGTTAACCAAGTATCAAGGTTAATAATGCATTTTCACCTGCAACGAAGAATGCAGTTTGGAGTTGCGTGCGTGCGTGTGAATGCGATTGCGCTTGGCGCCAGCGGCTTTGTGAACCGCAAGATTATGACGATTGCCGCGTTGGGGCTTGCAGCGCACATGGCGCTTCCCACGGAAACGGGGCGATCAGACATTGCCGCTTATCTCGCGGGCCTGAACAGCGGCGGCGCCAACATGCTGCTGACGCGCTCGCCTGCGGGCTCCATCCAGCAGGCCGACGTTGTTTTCAAGGATCCGATGAAGACGAGTGCCATCGCAGCCGGTGGCGGGCTTTCCATGCCCGACGGAACCAAGGTGGCACTGCGTGACGAAGCCAAGGGCGAGGGCGGAACGCCCGACGAAGCCCGGGTGACCCGGAGCCTGAAGAAGTCCCGCATTCTGGCCATCATTCCGGTTGCTCCGCCGAAGGCGTTCTCGGCAGGCTCTATCCTTGACCGAACCAGCTTCAACTTTGCGCCGCTGACCAAGCTCGACAAGCAGCTCGCCTTCGTGAAGCCGAAGATCACCGGCAAGGAACTGCAGATCGCCGGGACCTTCTATGTGAAGAAGCCGCCGCAGGCTGTCGACGACACCGTGCCCACCGAGATTGCCACGCTCGTCAACAACAAGCGCGCCGATATTCTCGCAACCGCCTATGCCAGCGCAGGCCCGGATTATGCCAGCGTTTCGCCCTTTGACTCGATTCTGAACAAGGACGCCGATGACGGACGCTTCGTGCCCGAGATCGGGCCGAAGGACCATGCCTGGGCGGCCACGCCGCTGCCGCCGATCGTTTTCGACGAGAAGGAACAGGACTGCCTGACGCGCGGCATCTATTTCGAAGCGCGCGGCGAGGAGATCAAAGGTCAGGCCGCCGTCGCGCAGGTTATCCTGAACCGTGTGCGTAATCCCGCCTATCCCAAAACCATCTGCAGCGTCGTCTACCAGAATGAAAGCTGGCAGAACCGCTGCCAGTTCTCCTTCGCCTGCGACAACTTCCTCGACCGTATCCTGAACCGCGACAGCTGGCAGATCGCCAAGGATGTCGCCATGGCCGTGACCGCCGGCAAGATCTGGCTACCGGAAGTCGGCTCCGCCACGCACTATCACGCGACCTATGTCCATCCGGCCTGGGCGCGTTCGATGAAAAGGGTCGCCCGTATTGGCGATCACATCTTCTATCGCACCCGTTACGGTGGCTGGAGTTGACGTCTTGGGCCGCTTGCCTGCGGCCTTTTGACCCCTCTTGAGCAAGTGATTCCGGATAACTTTCGTCTCACATTTGCAACCTTTTGATTTTCTTGAAGAAACTCTTTAAGACTTCATCACCCCTCAGCCTTGACTAGACGGGTTCACAAAACTATGTTGCGCGCGAATTGAGGAACGGGCCATACTGGCGCCGCAAAACTGACGTTGGACGCGACCGGAGAGGGTTGCATCGAAAACGGACCGTGGAGGGCGCTGACATGGACGACGGGGAAGACGGTCTCGACAGGCGCCTGAACGAACTGGGCGAGCGCCTCGCGGAACGAAAGACGGCCGCTGACAGGGCAGGGGACAAGGCCAGGGGCGCAGACAAGAGCGCATATTCCCAGGCAATCAAGGTTTCCAGCGAGTTCATAGCGGGCGTCCTCGTGGGCGCGCTGATCGGTTATCTCGTCGATACGCTGGCCGGAACCGGGCCGTGGGGGATGATTGTCTTCCTCCTTCTCGGGTTCTGTGCGGCGGTGCTGAATGTAATGCGCGCGCTCGGCGTGGTGGCGACACCGCAGCCTCGGAAGCGCGACGACAGGAAATGAACTGCCAGGGCTTTCGCCCGCGGCATTGATGATGAAAAGACGCGATCCCGAACGGATGGCGACAGAACGAAAGAGACTTGACTGTGTCTGCAGCTGACAAGGTTGATCCGATCCACCAGTTCCACCTCAAGGAACTCGTTCACATCGAATTTGGCGGGCTGAACCTCTCGTTCACCAATTCCTCGCTCTTCATGGCGATCACCGTCATTGCGGCGGCCGGTTTCCTCTATTTCATGACCTCCAGCCGCGCCCTCGTTCCGGGCCGTGGCCAGTCGGTGGCTGAAATGAGCTACGAATTCGTCGCCAACATGCTGCGCGACGGCGCCGGCAGCCACGGAATGAAGTTCTTCCCGCTGGTCTTCTCGCTGTTCATGTTCATTCTGGTAGCCAACCTGTTCGGCATGATCCCATACTTCTTCACGATCACCAGCCACATCATCGTTACTTTCGCGCTGGCGATCCTGGTGATTGGCCTTGTCGTGGTCTACGGCCTCTACAAGCATGGCTTCCACTTCTTCAATCTCTTCGTTCCAAGCGGTGTTCCGGGTGTTCTTCTGCCCCTCGTCGTCGCCATCGAAGTGATCTCGTTCCTGTCCCGCCCGATCAGCCTCTCGGTTCGTCTTTTCGCAAACATGCTGGCCGGTCACATCACGCTGAAGGTGTTTGCGGGCTTCGTCTTCTCGCTCGGTTCGCTTGGCGCCATCGGCGTCGCCGGCGCTGTTCTGCCGCTCCTGATGGCAGTGGCGCTGACCGGTCTCGAATTCCTTGTCGCGTTCCTCCAGGCATACGTCTTTGCGGTTCTGACCTGCATGTACCTCAACGACGCTCTGCATCCTGGGCACTAAGCAGTAAACAGGGAAAAAAACGTTGACGCCAAATCGGCGTCAGTCTAAAGCCGCAACAAAACCATTTCCAAGGAGTAGAACATGGATCCTCAAGCAGCAAAGTACATCGGCGCTGGTATCGCTTGCCTCGGCATGGGCGGCGCTGGCATCGGCCTCGGCACCATTTTCGGTAACTACCTCGCTGGCGCACTGCGCAACCCGTCGGCTGCTGACGGCCAGTTCGGCCGCCTGATCTTCGGCTTCGCCGTTACGGAAGCTCTGGGCATCTTCTCGCTGCTCGTAGCACTGCTCGCCCTGTTCGGCTGATACCTCTTCGATCCAAAGAGGGCCACGGGCTTCGCACGGCGAACATCGTGGCCCTTTTTTCATGACGTATCCGCACCTGGAGGTGACAATGTTCGTGACATCGGCTTTTGCCGCGTCAACGGAAGCTGCAGCCGGAACGCAGGTTCCTGCGGAAGCAGCCGGCCACGAAGGCGGTTTCCCGCCGTTCAACCCGCACTATTTCGGCTCCCAGATCCTCTGGCTGGCGATTACGTTCGGCATTTTCTACCTGATCATTTCCCGCGCGGTTGCGCCTCGCATCGGTGCGATCCTTGAAGATCGCCAGGACCGGATTGCGCGCGACCTCGACGAAGCATCGCGCATGAAGGCTGAATCGGATGCAGCGGTTGCTGCCTTCGAAAAGGAACTCGCCGACGCCCGCGCCAAGGCTTCCAGCATCGCTGCCGAAGCCGGCGCCGCCGTCAAGGCCGAGGCTGAGAAGGAACGGGCGGCTGTCGAAGCCAGCCTGTCCCAGAAGCTCGCTGCTGCTGAACAGCATATCGCATCGATCAAGTCTGCGGCTCTCGCAGAGGTCGGTTCGATTGCAGAAGAAACCGTAACCGAAATCGTCCGTCAGGTCGTTGGCGTCGAGCTGACGAGCGCGGAAGCCGCTGCCGCCGTCAAGTCGGCCGCAGGCAACTGAGGAGGGTTCTTCGATGAACGCAACAGATTGGGCAACACTCTGGGCCTTCGTATCGCTGCTTCTGTTCCTGGGTCTTGTGATCTACCTCAAGGTTCCGGGCACGATTGGCAAGGCACTCGACAAGCGCGCTGACGAAATCAAGTCGCAGCTCGCCGAGGCCGCCCGCCTTCGCGAAGAAGCCCAGGCGCTGCTGGCTGAATATCAGCGTAAGCGCAAGGAAGCCGAGGCCGAAGCAGAACATATCCTGGCCAGCGCCAAGCGCGAAGCTGCGATGCTCGCAGACGAAGCCAAGCGCAAGACGGAAGAATATGTCGCGCGCCGCAACCAGCTTTCCGAGCAGAAGATCAAGCAGGCCGAAACCGACGCCATCAGCGCCGTTCGTTCTGCCGCAGTCGATATCGCGATTGCAGCCGCTCAGAAGATTGCCGCCGAAAAGGCGACCGGCGCCACCGGTGACGCGCTTTTCCAGAACGCGATCGATCAGGTTCGCACGCGTCTGAACTGATCGATCGGTTCAACGGGAATTCGGAAGGCCGGCCTCGCGCCGGCCTTTTTGCGTTTTGGGGCTGAGGCATCCAACGAGCCTTGAATGGGTGGGAGAGCATTCAGGCACCGCGCCGGCATTCCGCCACGGGGCAGTGTCAATCCTTGCTGTGCTCTTCAGCCAAGCCATCGTCCTGCCGAAGCGGCCGAAAGCTCCATCGATGCAGCAGGCAGCCGCCAACTTGCTTGATGGCGGCGCGATGTTCGGCTGTGGCGTAACCTGCATGGCGTTCGAAACCATAGGCCGGATAGACGAGCCCGGCACGGGTCATCATTCGATCCCTGGTGACCTTGGCGACAATCGAGGCGGCTGCAATGGACAGCGAGCGCGCGTCACCCTTGACGACGGCCTTGCCACGGCAATGGAGTTCTGGCGGCACGTCGCGCCCGTCGATCAGCGCGTAGTCCGGTTGAACGCTGAGAAGCAGCAGCGCGCGGCGCATGGCATCGAGGCTCGCCTTGCGGATGTCGATCCGGTCGATCGTCGGCGCGCTGGAGGAGGCAATGGCGACTGTCGCTGTCGCCATGATCTCCTCGAACAGATATTCGCGCTGCGCCACACTCAGTTGCTTGGAATCGTTGAGACCCTTCGGCGTGTGCCTGTCGTGGAAGATCACGGCTGCGGCGACAACAGGCCCCGCAAGCGGGCCGCGACCGGCCTCGTCAGCGCCGGCAACAAGCTTGAAGCCTTCGCGCCGCGCCATATCCTCGAAGGCGAAATCGGGGCCTTCCGGAAGGGCGAAAAGAGTGGGGGAATCGGCGGGCACGCGTTTGATCATGCGGCGATTTTGGCATGCCGCGCCGATTCCCCGCAAGTCCCGGCAGAGAGGCGGTCCGCCGGGGAGCTGCCGTGATGCGGGGAAACGTCACGGCGACTGGAGTTGATTCAACTAAAGCAGCGAGAGCTGTACGCCCGCACCAAGCGGCGGCACGAAGAGATCGTCGCGCAAGGGCAGGCGCTGCTGGTCGAGGCCCAGCCGTTTGCAGGCCATCTGAAAGCGGCGATGGATCTGCCAGGCATAGGGGCCGGCGCCCTTCATCCGCTTGCCGAATTCCGCGTCATAATCCTTGCCGTCGCGCATCGAGCGCACGAGCGACATGACATGCCGATAACGATCCGGATAATTGCGCAGAAGCCAGTCGCGGAAGAGTGGGCTGACCTCGAAAGGCAGGCGCAGGATGACGTAATTGGCCTCGCGTGCGCCAGCCGCCTTCACGCTGTCCAAAACGCGTTCGATCTCGTGGTCGGTCAGGCCCGGAATGATCGGCGCCATCATCGCGCCAACCGGAATGCCAGCTTCAGAGAGTTCCTTGATCGCCTCCAGCCGTTTCGCCGGCGTCGCAGCACGCGGCTCCATGGCCCGCGCCAGTGAACGGTCCAGCGTGGTGACGGAGAGTGCAACCTTGGCAAGACCGTCCTTCGCCATCCGGCTCAGGATATCGATGTCGCGCGTCACCAGTGCCGACTTCGTCACTATCGTCACCGGATGATGCGCGGCCTCCAGCACTTCAAGAACCTGGCGCATGATCCGCCATTCCTTCTCGATCGGCTGATAAGGATCGGTGTTGGTGCCGATGGCGATCGGCCGCGGCTTGTAGCCGGGCTTGGAAAGCTCGCGCTCAAGCAGCTTGGCGATATCGGGCTTGGCAAAAAGCTTTGCCTCGAAATCGAGCCCCGCCGACAGACCCATGTACGAATGCGTCGGTCTGGCGAAACAATAGATGCAGCCATGCTCGCAGCCGCGATAGGGGTTGATCGAGCGGTCGAAGGGAATGTCGGGCGACTCGTTGCGCGTTAACGCCGTGCGCGGCTTTTCCACCTGCACTTCGGTCTTGAAAGGCGGCAGCTCTTCCGGGATATCCCAGCCGTCATCTGTCCGCGCACGTTCCAGCGTCTCGAAGCGTCCGGCCATGTTGAGCGCAGCCGCACGGCCGCGCCGGCGATTGACGTCGATGCGTGCGCCAGACTGGCTCGCCAGCGCTTCGGCCACGTCTGCCCTGTGCGAGGGCGCAAAAGCACCCTCGGCAAAATCGGTTCGAATTGCCATCGGAAACTCCTGGGCAGCAAGACTCAGCCGCCGTTTCAATGACTATATTCCTATCTCGAAAAAGAGAACAAGACAAGAACAAACTTGCGAACCCACCCGATGACAGAAATGTGGCATTTCATGCTGCAATGCGTTAAATCGGTTTTATGCTGACGATCATCATGGAATGCAGAGATCAGGAGACCGAGGCGGCGCATACGCTGAATGCGCTGGTGTCCGGTGCTGTCGAGGGTCTTGTGTCCGATGTTCTCATTCTCGACAACGGTTCCAGCGACGGCATCCAGAAGCTCGCCGAAGCCGCCGGCTGCCGCTATTACGGCGACTGGGACATGAAGGATGTGCTGGACGGCGCGCGCGGCGATTGGCTGTTCCTCATCGAGCCGGGCGCGCGACCGCAACCTGGCTGGATCGAGGAAATTTTCGAATACGCCTCGGTGACGCGCGATCCGGCGCGCTTTTCCGATTCCCGCACCTTCCGTAAGCCGCTGCTCAAGCGCATTGGCCGCAAGCGGTCGGCGCTGGAAAATGGCGTGATACTCACCAAGCGTCAGGCCGTCTCGCTGGTCCGCAGCGGCTTCGATCTGGAAAAGCTGGCCTCTGGCCTCAAGAAGCGCGTGTTGCGCTCTGAAATCATTCCGGCCTGGGTGACCCGGCGCGATAGCGTGACCGCAGACTGATTATTTCGCGTGCCCGCGCTTCAGATGTTCATCCAGCCGCGGCATGATTTCCACGAAATTGCAGGGCATGTGTCGATAGTCGAGCTGCCCCTTCAGAATGCCGTCCCAGGCATCCTTGCAGGCCCCCGGTGAGCCCGGCAGCACGAAGATGAAGGTGGCATTGGCAACGCCGCCCGTGGCGCGCGACTGGATCGTCGATGTACCGATCTTGTCATAGGAAATGCGGTGGAAGACTTCCGCGAAGCCATCCATCTTCTTCTCGAACAGTGGTTCCAGGGCCTCGGGCGTCACATCGCGGCCGGTAAATCCTGTGCCGCCGGTCGTGATTACCACATCAATCTCGTCCCGTTTCGTCCACGCCTCCACGCGTTCGCGGATCAAGGCTTTGTCGTCCGTCACGATCGCGCGGTCTATCAGCTTGTGCCCTGCGTCGAGAATGCGCGCCTGCAGCGTATCGCCCGACTTGTCATCGGCCAGCGTCCGGGTGTCGGAGACCGTCAGTATGGCGATACCGACGGGAATGAAGGGCCGCGTCTCGTCAAGTCCTGGCATCGTCTGTCTCTCCCTTTCCCACCGTGCGCGTCTGCATGAAGAACCATTGCGGCCGCGCCGCTGTCAACCGCTCGAGGCTTTCGCGCGCCTGAGCTTCCGTTTCGTAAAGCGCAAAGCAGCTTGCACCCGAGCCGGACATCCTGACAAGGGCAGCGCCCGTGTCCTTCATCAGTCCGGAAAGCTCGGCAATCCGGCTCTGCACCAGCCGCGCCGGTGGCTCGAGATCGTTGCGCAGGCTGCCAAGCCATGAAAGCCAGCCGGCTGCACTGGAAAGCGCGGGCAGGGGACCCATCGGTGCGTTGTTCTTTTCCGTCAGGCGCTGGAACACCTGCGGTGTCGAAACCGGCTGCAGCGGATTGGCAATGATGCAATGGAAGGACGGCATAGCGGGCAGGAGCGCGATATTTTCTCCGACACCGCTCGCCATCAGCGGCTTGCCCACCATGCACATCGGAATGTCCGCGCCGAGCTTCAAAGCCAGCCTGTCGAGCGTCGAAGCCGCGGGCGTCGCATGCCAGTGGCGCAGCAGCGCGCGCAGCGTTGCGGCCGCATCCGCCGAGCCGCCGCCAATGCCCGAAGCGACCGGCAAGTTCTTTTCAAGATGGATGGCGACGGGTGGGGCGCTCATGCCCTCTTCCGACAAAGCCTCGCGCAGCACATCGCGCGCCCGCAAGACGAGGTTGCCGTCCGACCCGCCGGCTTCGCGCGAGAGCCCTTGCGAAAAGCGGCCTGACATGGAAAAGGCGTCTTCGGGCGCAGCCTCGACGGTGACAACGTCGCCGGCATCGGAGAAGGTCACGACCGTTTCCAGCAGATGATAACCATCGTCGCGCTGCCCGGTGACATGCAGCGCGAGATTGATTTTCGCCGGGGCGATTTCAGTGAGAGCCATGGCGAAGGGTCCTGTTCGGTTGCCCGGTCAGGATTTCTTGCCCGGCACATCGGCGGCGGGCGTCTGCATGGCCTTTTCGGCATCCGCTTCAGCCGGCGTCTTGCCGTTGAGATCCGGCAGGCCGTCCTTGAGCTTGGCCTTGAGTTTGGCCTCAAGATCCGGCTCAGGCTTGGCAATCAGGGCGCGGTTCCACTGGAACGTGGCCTCGAGTTTCCGGCCAACCCGCCACAGCGCATCGCCATAATGGTCGTTGATCGTGGCGTCGCCTTCCTTCAGCTGCACGGCACGCTGCAACTCGCGCGCAGCATCTTCATACTTGCCGGTGCGGTAATAGGCCCAGCCAAGCGAATCGACGATATAGCCGTCATCGGGACGAAGCTCGACCGCCTTGCGGATCATGGCCATGCCCTCATCAAGGTTCATGTTCATGTCGATCCAGGAATAGCCGAGATAGTTCAACACCTGCGGCTGGTCTGGGAAGAGCTCCAGCGCCTTTTTGAAGTTCGGTTCGGCATCCGCCCACTTCTTCAGCCGCTCATAGGCGATGCCGCGCTGGTAGAACACCGCCCATTGTGCCCGTGTTGGGTTCTGGCCGATCGAGTTCACGGCGTCGTCATAGGTCGACGCCATAGCGGCATAGTTTTCCTTGTCGGCATAGACACTGCCGAGCGCGAGGTAGGAGCGAAAGTCGGAAGGGTCTTCGGCAATCAGCGCCTTGAGATGCGTCTCCGCCTCATCCGCCTTGCCGGTCTGGCTGAGGTCGAGGCCCAGCTGCAGTTCCGAGACGCGATGCATCGGCGAGGAGGCATCCACCTTGCGGTAATATTCGATCGCCTTTTCCGGCTTGCCGGCACCATCGGCGACGTTGCCCAGAAGGATCATGACATCCGCGCTGTCCGGCGAAAGCGCCAGAGCGGCATTCAGATAGAAAGCCACGATTTCCTGCGCGTTGTCGCGCATGCCGACATTGCCGCTGACCGACTGGTTCAGCGCGCTGCCAACCGAGAACAGAACGGCGCCTGCGCCATCGGCGGGTGACGCCACCTGCGGCTTGATCGGCTCGCCCTTTTCGATCATCGCACGCACGGTCTGGAACGGCGCAAAACGGCCCGTCAGGCCTTCTCCCGATGCCAGCGCGTCGAAAGCCTTCTGCTTTTCGCCGTTCTGCGCCTCAAATCCGGCCAGAGCGATAACCGAGCGAACATAGACATCCTGCGCAGCCGCGCCGCCTTCCTTGTCGGTGATCGCATCCGTCAGATACTTGCGCGCACCGTCCTTGTCGCCGGCCAGCGCAGACATCACGCCGGCATGGTAGTTCTTGAAGATCTTGAACCAGTCGGGACCGTTCAGGTTCACCACCTGGTCGATCGCTTCCTTCTTCTTGCCCGCGCCGAAATCGGACCAGGCCACGAGAAGGTTGTTCATCATGCGGTCGAGGTCGTTCGGGCCCTTGTAGACCAGCAGCTTGCGGGCCTTGGAAAATTGCTTCTGGCGGATCGCGTCGACGCCGAGCGACAGCGTCGTCACGCGCTCGACGGACGGGTCCTTCTTCAGTGTCTGGGCGAGCTTGACGCCTTCTTCGAAGTCACCATTCAGGAACAGGTTGATCATCAACCGCTCCTGGAGCTGCAGATTGTTCGGTTCGAAATCGAGCGCGACACGATAAAGGTCGATGGCATTCTTGTGATCGCCATCGCTGTCCGCAGTGAAGGCCGCGAGATAGGCGCCGGAGAAACTGTCCACCGAGCCCGGATCGAATTTCACATCGACCGCCGGCTTGGCGGGTGTGTCCGCCGACTTGGCCCATGCGCCGCCAGCACCAGCAAGAACCGCCGCAAGCGCCGCACTGCAAAGAAGGGCCGACAGTGACAATTTCCGCATGAAGAAACCTTTCAACAACATCCGCCGACGCGGACATCAGACGGCCGCATCGCCGCCGGTATGATTCGGACCGAGCATGGCTTTTTTGAAGCAGTGCCGCAACAAATTCCATCCGCCCGTCCGCCCGCGCCTGACTTGCGGACGTCATGACGGCCTAGTCGCCTCAGCTGACCCGCTCGATACAGAAGTCGATGACTTCCAGCAGCGCATCCTTCAGCGGCGTATCCGGCAGCGGAGCCAGCGCATCGCGGGCTATGGTGCCGTAGTGGCGGGCGCGGGTGATCGTGTCGGCAAGGCTGCCATATTTCTTGATGAGGCCAAGAGCGATCGCCAGGTTCTCGTCGCTTGACTGGCCTTCCTCGATCGCACGCTTCCAGAAGGCGCGTTCCTCCGCCGAACCCCGCCGGTATGCAAGGATCACCGGAAGCGTGATCTTGCCTTCGCGGAAGTCGTCGCCCGTGTTCTTGCCAAGCTCGGCGGTGGTGCCGCCATAGTCCAGCACGTCGTCGACCAGCTGGAAGGCGAGGCCGAGATTCATGCCGTAGGATTTCAGCGCATTGCGCACGGCCTTGCTTTCGCCGGCAACGATCGGGCCGACTTCGGCGGCGGCTGCAAAGAGTGCCGCCGTCTTGGCGCGGATGACGGCGAGATAGTCGTCTTCCGTCGTCTCCATGTTCTTGGCAGCCGAAAGCTGCATGACCTCGCCTTCGGCAATCACGGTCGCGGCGGTCGCCAGAACGTCGAGCGCATCCATGGAGCCGGCTTCCACCATCATCTTGAAGGCCTGACCGAGCAGGAAGTCGCCCACGAGAACGCTCGCCTGGTTGCCCCAGATCATCCGCGCGGTCGACTTGCCGCGCCGCATGGCGCTCTCGTCCACCACATCGTCGTGCAGCAGCGTGGCGGTGTGCATGAATTCCACGGCAGCCGCGAGCCGGATGTGGTTCTCGCCGACATAGCCACAGAGCTCCGCAGCCGCGAGCGTCAGCATGGGACGCAGCCGCTTGCCGCCGGAGGAAATAAGATGGTTGGCCACTTCCGGAATCATCTCGACGTCCGAGCCGGCCTTTGACAGGATCAGCTGGTTGACGCGTTGCATGCCGCTCTTGGTCAAGTCCACGAGCGGCTTGACCGATGCCTGTTTGTTTTTGTTTTCTTCAAGCGGTATGACGACGCCCAACGAAAGCACTCCTGCTATTATGTCACTCGACAATAGCGAAGGGGCCGAAGGCGCGGCAAGAGGCGATTTGCCTCGCCTAGCAGTTTTTAGGGAGAATGGACATCGTGGAAGAGCTCGTGCGGACCAATGATCCGGTTCTGATCTCGTTTCTGGAGAGTCTGATGCGCGATGCAGGCATCATCTGCATGGTTGCCGACCAGACGATGAGCATTCTCGACGGGTCGATCGGTGCGATTCCCCGACGCGTACTGGTGGACAGTGACCGCATAGACGAGGCCCGCGCCATCGTCACGGATGCCGGTCTTGGTGCCGAACTGAGGGACAGGAAGCCGACGTGACCGTCGAAACCGTCGATGCCTTTCATTTCGGAAAGTTCCATGTGGTGCAGCCGGCCACAGGCGGCCATCGCTCGGGCATGGATGCGATGCTTCTTGCTGCCATGGTCGCGGATGAGGGGAGCCTGAAGGTTGCTGATCTGGGCGCAGGAGCCGGCGCTGCTGGTCTTGCCGTAGCATCGCGTCTTCTCCAGGCTGATGTGACCCTCATCGAACGCTCGCCGGAAATGGTGGCTTTCGCGTACAAATCTCTGGCTCTCTCGGAGAATAACCATCTGGCCTCGCACGTCAGAATCATCGAGGCGGACGTCACGCTGAAAGGCAAGGCGCGGGTGGCCGCGGGGCTGGAAGACGAGGTTTATGATCACGTCATCATGAACCCGCCCTTCAACGCTGCCGCCGACCGCTGTACGCCCGATGCCTTGAAGGCCGATGCACATGCGATGACCGAGGGCCTCTTCGAAAGCTGGATCAGGACCGCCGGCGCCATCCTCAAGCCCGGCGGCGAACTGTCGCTGATTGCACGGCCGGAATCGATTGCGGACATCATTGCTGCGTGCGGGCAGCGCTTTGGCGGGCTGGAAGTCACGCTGATCCATCCGCGCGAGGGCGAGCCTGCGATCCGATTGCTCGTTTCTGCGGTCAAGGGTTCGCGCGCCCGCCTTGTCTTCAGAGCCCCCTTCGTCATGCATGACGAGGGAACGCATCGCTTCGCGCGCTTCGTCGATGATCTGAACAACGGCCGCGCCGCCTATGCCCGCATGGGACGCAAGCGTCGTCCGGTATGATGCGCGCGCGATTTTAGCGGCATTCCATTGCGTTTTTGCCGCTGATCCCTACATCTTCGGCACGACACCGCAATCAAAGGCACCTCAATGAAAGACCTGTTCCGCCGCTATCTCCCCGCCCGCTTCCGCAAGGAGGAAACGGTCATTCCGGTGGTTCGGTTGCAGGGGACGATCATGAGCGGCGGCAGCCAGTTCCGCCCGGCGCTCAATCTGGCGAGTGTTGCCCCCGCGCTTGAAAAGGCCTTCGCCTCGAAGAAGTCTTCCGCCGTTGCCATCCAGATCAATTCGCCCGGCGGTTCGCCTGTACAGTCCCGGCTCATCTATCGCCGCATCCGCGATCTCGCAGCCGAGCATAACAAGAAGGTCTATGTTTTCGCCGAGGATGTCGCTGCTTCCGGCGGCTACATGATCGCGCTGGCCGGCGACGTCATCATTGCAGACGAAACCTCCATCGTCGGCTCCATCGGCGTCGTATCCGGCGGCTTCGGTTTTCCGGAGCTGCTCAAGAAGATCGGCGTCGAACGCCGCGTCTATACCGCCGGCGAGAACAAGGCGATCCTCGATCCCTTCCAGCCGGAAAAGGAAGGCGACATCGAATATCTGAAGACGCTGCAGCTGGAGATTCACAAGGTCTTCATCGACATGGTGAAGCAGCGCCGCGGAGCCAAGCTGGCAGACGATCCGACGATATTCTCCGGCCTGTTCTGGACGGGCATCCGGGCGAAGGAACTCGGCCTCATCGACGGTCTCGGCCATGCCCGCGAGGTTCTGCGCCGCGACTTCGGCGAAAAGGTCAAGCTGGAACTGGTCTCCGGCCAGCGCTCGTTCTTCGGGCGCCGCATGCCGGGCGTCAGTGTGGGCAGCGACATCGGCGCTTCGGCGGGAGAGGGCGCGATTGCCGCCCTTGCGCAGACGGCGGAAGACAAGGCATTATGGAGCCGGTTCGGGCTTTGAGCCCGCTTTAGCAATTCCAGGAAAAGTGGAAACCGGTTTTCCGTCTGGAATTGCGTCGAGACAAAGATGGTTCACTTTTCGAGGACAAGATGCCCCAGGCGCTCTTCCTGCTGATCGTTGCAGCAGGCGTTTACATTTTCTTCAGGCGTTTTGTTGCCGACGCCCGCAAGGCCACTGAGAACGCCAACGCGCGCCGCCGCGAAGTCGAGAACGGCGCTCACGGGACCCTGGTGAAGGATCCCGTGACAGGGGAATATCGCCTCAAGAAGGACGATACCTGATCAGGCGGCCCTGATCAGGTGGATTTGTGCCGCACATCCGGCAGGAAGATCGCCAGCAGGCCGATCGCCGGCAAGATCGAGCAGACCTGATAGACGAAGCCGATCGACGTATGGTCGGCCAGCACGCCGAGCAGTGCTGCCCCAATCCCGCCCATGCCGAAGGCAAATCCGAAGAACAGGCCTGCAATCGTGCCCGGCTTGCCGGGAACGAGTTCCTGCGCATAGACGACGATGGCCGGGAACGCGGAGGCCAGAATGAAGCCGATGGGGATCGTCAGGATGACGGTCCAGGTGAGGTTCGCAAACGGTAGCGCCAGCGTGAAGGGCAGAACGCCGAGGATCGAGAACCAGATGACGCGCCGCCGCCCGATCTTGTCGCCGATCGGCCCGCCGGCGATCGTGCCGGCAGCGACAGCGCCGAGATAGATGAAGAGCAGCAGCTGGGCGGTCGACGTCGAAATCTTGAACGTCTGCATCGTGTAGAAAATGTAGTAGCTCGACAGGCTCGCCATGTAGAGGAACTTCGAGAAGATCAGCGCGCAGAGAATGATGATGGAGCGGATCAGCACGCTGCGGCTGACGGGTGATTCATGTGCTACGGCGGCCTTGCCCTTGGCCGAACGGCGCTCCTCGCGATACCAGAAGCCGACACGCGTCAGGATCGCCATGCCGGCGAGCGCGAAAATGCCGAAATAGCTGATGGCATGCTGGCCGTAGGGAACGACCAGAAGCATGGCGAGCAGTGGCCCGATCGCCGACCCGAAATTGCCGCCGACCTGGAACAGCGACTGCGCAAACCCGTGCCGCCCGCCGGACGCCATGCGCGCGACGCGCGAAGATTCCGGATGGAAAACCGAGGAGCCGACGCCGATGGCGGCCACACCGATCAGCAGATGGTGATAGGATGTCGCATAAGCCATCAGGAGCAGGCCGACCAGTGTGCAACCCATGCCGAAGGTCAGGCTGAACGGCTTCGGATGCTTGTCGGTATAGAAACCGACACCCGGCTGCAGAATGGAGGCCGTGAGCTGCCAGGTGAAGGTCAGCAGGCCTACATCCGCATAAGACAGCTGGAACTTTTCTTTCAGGATCGGATAGACCGACGGGACGACCGACTGCATCAGGTCGTTCAGCATGTGCGACACGCTGATCATGATGAGGATCGCCATGGCGGGGCCGGTTGCAGCCTTGGCCATGCCGGCGGGCGAAGATGCGTTCGACGCTTGCGACGGCGTCGCGTTCTCTGTGACGGCGCTCAACGGATGTTTCCTTCGGGAGTATTCACTGTCGGGCTTTCCGCCCGTTTGAGCCCGAACTATGCTCCGCTCTTGAAAATCCGCAAGAACGTTTCGCGCCGAATTGGTACGGCGCCCTTAACATGACGGAGGCTTAATCGATTTTGGCGGACTGCGCGGCGTTTTTGCCTCAGTCGCCCGAACCGTTGCCACCATCCTCACCGGCCCAGCCGAGCTGGATGTCGCTCACATGCGGGTTCAGCTTGGCGAGCTTGGCATCGCTCGACGCAATACTCTTCTCGCCGGAAAGTGCAGACGGAACTTCCTTGCCCTCCGGCGGATTGAAGCGGATCGTCACCACGCAGCCGCCGTCGAGGGAGGAAAGCTTGCCGCCCTTGAGGTCAGTGACATAGCCGCCATAGTCCCAATCGAAACCGCTGATCTCGAATTTGCCGCCATTGGCCTTGATGACGTCGGCCAGCGATAAGCCGAGTTTGAGGCCTGCAATCGTCCAGTGCGTCGCGCCCTGCGCGGGGCCGATGGCCGAGAGTTTGGTCATCTCATCATCGAAGAAGGACACGAAAAGCTTGCGCGTCGGGTCCTTCGGGAAAATTGCCAAAGCCTTCGCCGTCGCGCCTTCCGCGCCGGTCGTTTCCTCGATTGCCGTTTCGCCCTTGTAGCGTGCCGCAATCGTCTTGGCCGTATCGCCCGCCTTCACAATGTTGCTGCAGGTCAGTTCTTCCGCCGGCTTGGCGTCACTCGCCGCGTAGACAGGAGCGAAGGGGAGGGCGGCGAAGGGAAGAGCAAGCAGAAAGCGGCGCATATCGGTCTCCAGAGGTCGTGGGGCCAAGTGTAACGTAGCGGGGGACGGATGCAACGCGGCTTTTATTCGGCGCTCGTTCCAGAGGCGCACGTGCCCACATGCTTGACCCTGTCGGCGATAATATGCCAAACGACAGGCTCGATTTCCCAAGGCTTATGGCTGACAACATGACCACGACCCTCGCTCCCCACATGGACCCCAAGCGCTCCTTCCAGGCGCTGATCCTGACGCTGCACAATTACTGGGCCGACAAGGGTTGCGCCGTTCTCCAGCCTTACGACATGGAAGTGGGCGCCGGCACGTTCCATCCGGCAACGACCTTGCGCGCGCTGGGCCCCAAGCCCTGGAAGGCTGCCTATGTCCAGCCCTCGCGCCGCCCCTCCGACGGCCGCTACGGCGAAAACCCCAACCGGCTGCAGCACTATTACCAGTATCAGGTCATCCTGAAGCCGAACCCGTCGAACCTGCAGGAACTCTATCTCGGTTCGCTCGAAGCCATCGGCCTAGACCCGCTGGTCCATGATATCCGCTTCGTCGAGGACGATTGGGAAAGCCCGACGCTCGGCGCCTGGGGCCTCGGCTGGGAATGCTGGTGCGACGGCATGGAAGTCTCGCAGTTCACTTACTTTCAGCAGGTCTGCGGCATCGAATGTTCGCCCGTCGCCGGCGAACTGACCTACGGGCTTGAGCGCCTCGCCATGTATGTGCAGGGCGTCGACAATGTCTATGACCTGAACTTCAACGGCCGCGAAGGCGACGAGAAGATCAGCTACGGCGATGTCTTCCTGCAGGCCGAGCAGGAATATTCCCGCCACAATTTCGAATTCGCCGACACCGAAATGCTGCACCGGCATTTCATCGACGCCGAGAAGGAATGCCAGGCGCTTCTGGCCGCCGGCGCGCCGGGTGACAACGACAATCTCCGCCTCCACAAATGCGTCTTCCCGGCCTATGACCAGTGCATCAAGGCCTCCCACGTCTTCAACCTGCTCGACGCCCGCGGCGTGATCTCGGTGACGGAGCGCCAGTCTTACATCCTGCGCGTCCGCACGCTCGCCAAGGCCTGCGGCGAGGCGTTCCTGCTGACGGATGCCGGCGGCGTGAACTGGAAGGATGTGGCGTAAGCAGCCACCAGACCACGCTTGGAAAAATTGGCCATATGATCTACATTTGCCGTGAAGCAATCTACATGGTGCATCATGGCGATCAATGTGAACAATCCAGAGGCCGATCAACTGACGCGAAAGTTCGCGCAACTAGAGGGTGTGAGTATCACCGACGCAATCGTGATTGCGATGAAAGAGGCGATCGCGCGCCGCAACGCTGACGAGGCACCCTCGCAGACCGCCGAACGCCTTCGCAAGCAATACGGCATCACCTTGACCGAGCGCGCCAGACAGCCACTTCCCCGTGAAGCCTTTGACAGCCTGTGGAGCGACTGATGTTCGTGGACGCCTGCGCGATCATCGCGGTTTTGTCCGATGAGCCGGAGTCAGAGCGGATTTCGGACGTGCTCGCGGATGCGCGTTCGCCTTTTACATCAGCCGTCGCGGTCCTTGAGGTCGCGCTTGCGCTTGCAAGGCCCGACAAATTCAATTTGCCAGTTTCGACTGTTGAAGCCCTGGTGTTCGATTTTCTGTCGGAAAGGGGAATTGAAATCAAGGATATGCCGCCTGCTCTTGAGGCGGCGAAACTGGCACTTTCGGCAGCCGATCGATATCGCAGTGGACGCTACGGGTTGAACCTGGGCGACTGTCTACACTACGCTTGCGCCAAACATTACCGTGTTCCCATCCTCGCCACGGCAAATGAATTCAAGCAGACCGATCTGGAAACGGCCTAAACCCTCTCGCCCCACTTCACCCCCATCTCCCAAACCGGCTTCAGCGTTGG
This sequence comes from Limnomicrobium aquaticum, assembly GCF_040545545.1. Taxonomy (NCBI): domain Bacteria; kingdom Pseudomonadati; phylum Pseudomonadota; class Alphaproteobacteria; order Hyphomicrobiales; family Rhizobiaceae; genus Limnomicrobium; species Limnomicrobium aquaticum. The sequence continues at coordinate 162,255 of NZ_JBEPMB010000006.1, read as the reverse complement.
ATAGGTCCCGGCATCCGTCTGCTTGGCGATCGTACGCAGGCACCGGCGCGTGCCGGCCGGTTCTACCTTCTGCATCGCGACAGCATAGTCGATGAAGAGAACGAGGAGCGGAAGGGCTGTGCAGAGCCTGATTGTGGTTGTCATGATCGTTCCCCCGAAATCGTGTTTATGAGGACGATCTTGCTGCGTTTGGCCTCGCACCGCTGCTTCCTGGGTAACAGAGGATGGCGCGTTCAGCCGTTTACTCTCCCCCAAAATCCCGGATGACTTTGCGCTTCCACGCGGCTAATCTCCCCGCAACAGTCGGGGAGAGGGAAACCCATGTATGCATTGATCATTATCGTCGCGATCGCGGCCTATGCCGTCATCGTCTATAACGGCCTCGTGCGCTCGCGCCAGATGGCGGAGGAAGCCTGGTCCGGCATCGACGTCCAGCTGAAGCGCCGCGCCGATCTCATCCCGAACCTCATCGAGACGGTGAAGGGTTATGCCAGCCACGAGAAGACAACGCTGGAAGAGGTGGTCGAGCTGCGCAACAAGGCGCAGGCCGTGCCGCAGGGCGATGTCGCCGGTCGCGGTGTCGCTGAAGGCATGCTGTCCCAGGCTTTGGGCAAGGTGATTGCGCTGGCCGAAGCCTATCCGGACCTGAAGGCCAACCAGAACTTCATCGAATTGCAGAAGTCGCTCGAAACCATCGAGGGCGAAGTGCAGATGGCGCGCCGCTACTATAACGGTGCTGCCCGCGAGTTGAACGTCAAGGTCGAGAGCGTACCATCCAACTTCGTCGCCAAGGCCTTCGGTTTCGTCAAGATGGCCTATTTCGAAATCACCAACGAGGCCGACAGGGCTGTTCCCCAGGTCAAGTTCTGATAAAGGGCGGGTGAGATTTCTTCCGCCGAGACCGATAAGACATGAACAAAGATACGCTCACCGTCATCCCGCCGGCCCATGCGCTGACCGGCCGCGTGATGCCGCCCGGCTCCAAGTCGATCACTAACCGCGCCCTGCTGCTTGCCGGCCTCGCCAGGGGCACAAGCCGGCTGACCGGCGCGCTGAAAAGCGACGACACGCTCTATATGGCGCAAGCGCTCCGTGCGATGGGTGTGACGGTCGAGGAACCCGACGCCACGACCTTCGTCGTGACAAGCTCCGGCACATTCAATCCGCCGGAAAAGCCGCTCTTCTTGGGCAATGCCGGCACGGCGACCCGCTTTCTGACAGCGGCCGTTGCCATGTTCAACGGCCGCTTCGTGGTCGATGGCGACGAGCATATGCGCAAGCGCCCCATCGCCCCGCTGGTCTCTTCGCTGGCCTCGCTGGGCGTCGAGATCGAAGCCCCGACGGGTTGCCCGCCGGTGACGGTGAACGCCAAGGGCGGCTTCACCGCCAATCGCGTGGTCATCGATGCGGGACTCTCCTCGCAGTATGTCTCGGCGCTGCTCATGGCTGCCGCCTGCGGGCGCGAGCCGTTTACGGTCGAGCTTGCCGGTTCGGCCATCGGCGCGCGCGGCTATATCACGCTGACGACGGCCTGCATGACGGCCTTCGGCGCGGAAGTCCGCGAGGAAGGCAATGCCCGCTGGGTCATCGCCCCGACAGGTTATAGCGCCGCCGACTATCTCATCGAGCCCGACGCCTCCGCCGCCACCTATCTCTGGGGCGCGGAAGTGCTGACCAAGGGGAAGATCGATCTCGGCGTCGCCGCGACCGAATTTTCCCAGCCCGACGCGCGTTCCTACGACATGATCGCCGCCTTCCCGCATATGCCGGCCGAGATCGATGGAAGCCAGATGCAGGACGCTATCCCGACGCTCGCCGTGCTCGCAGCGTACAACGAAACGCCCGTGCGCTTCACCGGCATCGAGAACCTGCGCGTCAAGGAATGCGACCGCATTCGCGCTCTCTCGCTCGGCCTCAACAATATCCGTCCGGGCCTTGCCCGCGAGGAGGGCGACGACCTGATCGTCACCGGCGACCCGGCGCTGGCTGGTATGACGGTTTCGGCGCTCATCGACACTTTCGCCGATCACCGCATCGCCATGAGCTTCGCGCTGGCGGGCCTGAAGACGTCCGGCATCGCCATCGAAAACCCATCCTGTGTGGCCAAGACCTATCCGAATTACTGGGATGCGCTCGGCTCGCTGGGTGTGAATTTCGAGCGCAAGCCGGGGTAATCTTTCAAAAGGGGGAATGGTATGCACAAGCTCAAAGAAGACCCCCTTTATTCTGTCGGCGGTCTTGGTTCCCCCTCTGGCTGCCGCCATCTCCCCCACAAGGGGGGAGACGGATTGCGGCGCCCTCTGGCACTAAGGCCGTGGTATATTTATAGGCCGTGGGATATTCCCTCCGCATCGCGAGAGGGCAGCGAAACGCGAGACGCTCGCCACGGGTCGTCTCCCCCCTTGTGGGGGAGATGGCCGGCAGGCCAGAGGGAGTCTTTTGCTCCACTCTCAATCCTTGCCGGATTTCTCCTTCTCTTCCTCGCCGCTCTCCCCGCCACGGCCGCCGAAGTCATCCGCAATTTCCACGCCGACGTGACGCTCGACAGAAGCGGCGTCGTCACCGTGACTGAACAGATCGAAGTCAATGCCGAAGGCCGTGACATTCGCCACGGCATCTTCCGCGATTTCCCGCTGACCTTCCGCAAGCCGGATGGCTCAATCGGCGAGGTGGATTTTTCCCTGAAGGCCGTACGCCGCGACGGGCGCGACGAGCCGCATTCGACGGAATATATCGACAACGGCATCCGCATCTATGCCGGCGACAAGGACACCTATGTCAGCTCCGGCCGCCACCTCTACGAATTCGTCTACGAAACGAACCGGCAGGTGCGCTACGGCCCGGATGCCGACCTCTTCGCCTGGAACGTCACCGGCAATTTCTGGAAGTTCCCGATCCTGCAGGCGAACGCGGATATCCACCTGCCCGATGGCGTGAAGCCCACGAGCCTCCAGGTCTATACCGGCCCGGCTGGCGCGACCGGCAGCAACGGCACGATCCGCATGAGCGGCGCTGCTGTCAATGTGCAGGCGACGCGCGCGCTCGATTCAAATGACGGCATGACCGCCTGGATCACACTGCCGAAGGGCGCGATTGACGCGCCCTCCGCCGCTCAGGAACGCTTGTGGTGGCTGAAGGATCATCGCAACGCCTTCATCGCGCTCGTGGGACTTGCGCTCGTCTGGGGCTGGTATGGCTGGTCGTGGCTGAAAGTCGGCCGCGACCCGCCGCGCGGCATTATTGTGCCCCGCTGGGACGCGCCGGATGGCATTTCGCCGGCTCTGGTGAACTACATCGACAACAAGGGCTTCGGCGATGGCGGCTGGAAAGCCTTCTCGGCGGCTGCGCTCAATCTCGCCGTGGCCGGACGGCTGAAGCTGGAAGACCTGAAGACCTCGATCATCCTGACCGACACGAAAAGCGGCGGTGCGGCCAAGCTGCCGCCGGGCGAGGGCGCCATCATGGCGCGTGTTGTGTCTGCTGGCGGCACGCTGCGGCTCGACAAGTCCAACGGGACGGCCGTGCAGGCGGCGGGCGAGGCATTTGTCTACGCCATCACAAATGAAAACCGCGGCAAATATTACAACGCCAATATCGGCTACGTAATCTTCGGCGCCATTCTTTCCGTCGTCACGTTCGTCTTGCTCGTCGGCTTCGGCCGCTTTTCGTCCGACGATGTCGCGCTTCTGGTGGTCCCTGTCATTCTGGCCGTCGTTCTCGGCATCTTTGCCGGCGTGCTGGGCAAGGGCTTCCGGCCGGGCGTGTCGGCGGGGCGCAAGATCTTCTACATCATCGTCCTCGGCATCATCGGCCTCGTCGCCTTCACGGCCCTCGGCTCAATCGTCTCGCTGATGTTCGAGGAGCTGCTGTCCCATGGCGAACTCCCCGTCATCGTCGGCCTCGGCGGCATCATCATCGCCAACATCCTCGCCTTCTTCATCATGGGCGCGCCGACAGCGCTGGGCGCGAAGATGATGGATGGCATCGACGGCCTTCGCCAATATCTGACGCTGGCCGAAAAGGACCGGATGAACATGGCCGGCGCGCCTGAGATGTCGCCGCAGCATTTCGAGAAGCTTCTGCCCTATGCCGTGGCGCTTGGCGTCGAAAAGCCCTGGACCGAAACCTTCGACAAGTGGCTTGCCGCAGCCAAGATCGACGATTATCAGCCCGGCTGGTATTCCGGCTCCAATTATGGCGGCTTTGCCGGTGCCGTCGGCGGCTTCTCGCACTCCATGGCCTCCACCATACAGTCCACGCTGCCGGCACCTCCTCCCTCCAGTTCCTCCAGTGGCGGCTTCAGCGGCGGCGGCTCCTCCGGCGGTGGGGGAGGCGGTGGCGGTGGTGGCGGCTGGTAACGTCCAACGTATCGAAATTCGCCTTTTCGCGCGCCCTCATCTGCCTGCCGGCATCTTCTCCCCAAGGGGAGAAGAGGGAAGCCGCAGCCTCTCGGATCTCCTCTCCCCTCGGGGAGAGGTCCGCCGAGCGGAGCGGAGGCGGGGTGAGGGGCCTGCTTGACGCAACACGCATAAAAACCCGCCGCTTCAGGGGTTGAAAGCGGCGGGCAAGGGGTCACTCAAAACGCCTGCTTACTGCACTGTCTTCTTCGGAGCCGGTGCCATCGTCCCGGTTGCCTTCTTGGTGGGGCCGGCAGCGGCAATTTCCTTCGCGAGACCGGCAGCACCGCCCGGATGCGCGGCAATGGCCTTGGCCAGCGTCGGGTCGTTCTTCGCAAGCTTGGCGTCAACGGCGGCAATCGTCGTGGCGGTCAGCGGCTTTTTGGCGGCCTTTTCCAGCGCGGCATAGACGTCAGCTGCGGTTTTGGCGTTTGCCCCGCCGGCGAGATAGGAGTTCAGCGCATCGGCATAGCCATGCGTAACGAGGCCGATGGCGGAATTCGGAGCCGCCTTCTGCAGTGCTTCGGGCGAGGCATGCAGGAAGCCGTTCAGCTTGCCGAGGTCGGACGCGCCGCCCTTGTCCGCCGACTTGTCCTTGTTCATCTCATGGCTCTTGTCGGAACCCATGTCGGAATGTTTCGCAGCGGACTTGTCCATGTTGGTCGCGCCGCCGGGCGTCGCGGACTTGCCGCCGGAATTGTCGCTGGACGAATGGCTGGCGCTATTGCCTGCGCCATTGCCGCCACCGTTACCGTCTCCATTGCCCCCGCCGTTACCATTGCCTGCGGCGAAGGCGGGCGCAGCAACCATGCTGCCGATGATGAGAGCGACCGCAGACATGCGGGAAAATTTGGTCGTGTGCATCTGATCTCCTTCCGGCCGCTCGATAGACGCGGCCTATGTTCGTGAGCACTAACGAGCGGAATGTGAAATCGTCTCTTGGCGGAATTGCGGTTCGAAATGGAAATATTCACGACTTTTCGCGGGCAGTGATTGCACCGCCATGGGGCGCATCGCATGCCGATTTCGCCCGCTTTACAGGTGACAAGGCGGCCATGGCTTGCTAAGTCCCGCGCACTGAAAAACAACCGTTAAAGATTGTGCGCCAAGACCATGCCGGACCTTCTGCTTGAACTTCGCTCCGAGGAAATCCCCGCCCGCATGCAGAGAAAAGCTGCCGGCGACCTGAAGAAGCTCGTGACCGATGCGCTGGTCGAGGCCGGTCTGACCTATGAGGGTGCGCGCGAATACTGGACGCCGCGCCGCCTGACGCTCGACATTCGCGGCCTCACGGCCCGCTCCGCCGATACGCGCGAAGAGAAGAAGGGTCCGCGCACCGACGCGCCCGCGCAAGCCATCGAAGGCTTCCTGCGCTCGGCCGGCCTCAACTCCGTTGATCAGGCCGAGAAGGTGACCGACCCCAAGAAGGGCGAATTCTATGTCGCCGTGATCCAGAAGCCCGGCCGCGCGGCGGAAGAGATCATCGCTGACGTCATGCCCGGCATCATCCGCAATTTCCCCTGGCCCAAGTCCATGCGCTCGGGCGCTGCCTCCGCCAGGCCCGGGAGCTTGCGCTGGGTGCGCCCGCTGCAGTCCATCGTCTGCATGTTCGGCCCCGAACATGACGAAACGGTCGTCATCCCCTTCGAGGTCGATGGCATTGTCGCCTCCAACGTCACCTATGGCCACCGCTTCCACGCGCCGGCCGCCATCACCGTCCGCCGCTTCGACGATTATGCCGCCAGCCTCGAAAAGGCCAAGGTCGTGCTCGACGCCGAGCGCCGCAAGGAAATCATCCTGCAGGACGCCAAGAACCTCGCCTTCGCCTCCGGGCTTGAACTGGTCGAGGATGAGGGCCTGCTGGATGAAGTCTCCGGCCTTGTCGAATATCCGCATGTGCTGATGGGCACGTTCGAGGAAGAATTCCTCGAAATCCCCGCGGAAATCATCCGCCTCACCATCAAGACGAACCAGAAATGCTTCGTCTGCCGTCCACAGGGTGGCGAGGGGCTGGCCAACCGCTTCATCTTGGTCTCCAACATCGCCGCCAAGGACGATGGCAAGGAAATCATGCATGGCAACGGCAAGGTCGTCCGCGCGAGGCTTTCGGATGCCGCGCATTTCTACAAGCGCGACCAGAAGGACATCCCCGACCTCGGCGACCTGACGGCTAGCGCCGCCAAGTTCGGCCTCGACCTCAAGAAGCCGCTCGACCAGCGCATGGCCAAGCTCGACCATCTGGGCGTGACGTTCCACACCAAGCTCGGAACGCAGGGCGAACGCGTCACCCGCATCCGCGCACTGGCCGCCGAACTCGCCAAGATCATCGGCGCCGACCCCGCCAAGGTCGACCGCGCCGTCGTGCTGGCGAAAGCCGATCTGCGCACCGAAGCCGTCGGCGAATTCCCCGAACTTCAGGGCCTCATGGGCCGCAAATATGCGCTCCTGCAGGGCGAAGACGCCGACGTCGCAGCCGCCATCGAAGAACACTACAAGCCCCTCGGGCCCTCCGACTCGCTGCCGACCAACCCGGTCGCCGTCACCGTTGCGCTGGCCGACAAGCTCGACACGCTGGTCGGCTTCTGGGCGATTGACGAGAAGCCGACGGGCTCGAAGGATCCGTATGCGCTGCGCCGTGCGGCGCTGGGTGTGATCCGGGTGTTGCTGGAGAAGGGTGTGCGGCTGAAGCTACTTTCTGTAGCAAAGGATACCGACCTCCTCTCCTTCTTCCACGACCGCCTGAAGGTCTATCTCCGCGACCTCGGCGCGCGTCATGACATCATCGATGCCGTGCTGACGCCGGAGGCGGACGATCTCCTGATGGTGGCCCGCCGCGCCGAGGCGCTGACGGCTTTCATCACCTCGGAAGACGGCAAGAACCTGCTCGCCGGCACCAAGCGCGCCACGCAGCTACTGGCCGCCGAAGAGAAGAAGGGCACGAAGGTCGCGACTTCCGTGGACGAGGCGCTCTTCAACCAGGACGCCGAAAAGGCGCTCTTCGCCGCCGTCGCGCTCGCCCGCCAGGAAGCCGACGAGGCCGTCAAGCGCGAGGACTTCCGCGGCGCCATGGCAGCGCTGTCCAAGCTCCGCGCCCCGGTCGACCGCTTCTTCACCGACGTGCTGGTCAATGACGAGAACGAGGCAGTTCGCGCCAACCGGCTCGCGCTGTTGGCGCTCATCCGCGAGGCGACGGGCACGGTTGCGGATTTCTCGAAGATTTCGGGGTGATGTGGGCGGGTGCGCGAGACCCCCTCTCTTGCAAAATCTATGACTTAGCCTTTGGCTAAGATCATGATTTTGCTTTCTCCCCCACCAAGGGGGGAGATGGGGAGTCTGACGTGCCCGCGATCTCCAATCTCCCCCTTGGTGGGGGAGAAAGCGATTTCAACACCTTAGCTTCAGCTAAGTGTTAGAAATCGCAAGAGAGGGGGCTCGCCCCGCCGCAACAGAGGAGAAATGGCATGAAAATCCTCATCAGCGCCTGCCTCCACGGCCAACCCGTCCGCTATGACGGTCAGGCCAAAACCCTCGATCACCCCCATGTCGCCCGTTGGAGAAACGAAGGTCGCCTCGTCGCCATCTGTCCCGAACTCGCCGGCGGTTTCGACACGCCGCGCCTGCCGGCCGAAATCGAGCAGGGCATGAGCGGTGTCGATGTTCTCGCCGGCCGCGCCCGCGTGCTCGACAGCGCCGGAGCCGATGTCACCGCCGCCTATATCGATGGCGCGAAGGTGGCGCTGGATCTCGCCCGCCAGACGGGTTGCGTGGCGGCCCTGCTCATCGACGGCAGCCCCTCCTGTGGGTCGCGGGCGATTTATGACGGGACGTTTTCAGGTAGCAAACATGCCGGCGAGGGTGTAACGGCGGCCCTGTTCGCCGCCGCCGGTCTGCCGGTGTTTTCGCATGAAGAGGTCGAGGCGCTGGCGGAGTTCCTGCGCCAGCAGTGAGCTATCACGCCGGCGCGTGGAAAATCCCGAGCCGTGCCCCTGTCTTGCCAGCCGCATTTCTGAGCACCAGCCCAGCAATCACCAGCAAGGCCAGATCGCCGACCGGCGAGGCAAGCCAGATGCCCGTCTCACCCACCGCAAAGGGCAAGGCCAGTACCAGCGGCACGGTGAGCAGATACGGCTTGGTGAGGCTGAGCAGCCCCGCCATGCGGGCCTGTCCCAACGCCTGGAAGTAGCCGGCCAGAACATTCATCGGCGCATAGATGACATAGGTCGCCATCGCATAGGGCAGCAACCGCGCCACTTCCGCGACGACCGCCGGGTTGTCGACGAAGAGCCGACCGACCGCCCCCGGAAACAGCACCAGAATAGCCTCCAGCACGGCCGCATAGATGAGCGCAGCCGATAGCGCGAAAATCGCCGTGCGATCGGAGCGGGCGTAGAGCCCCGCACCGAAATTGTTGCCGGCAATGCTTTGTGCGGCCAGATTCAGGCCGAGCAGCGGCAGGAAGCAGAAGCTCATGATGCGCACGACAATACCATAGGCCGCAATCGTATCGGCATAATGCCCGCCCGCCCAGGCTTGCACGCTGCCGATGATGACGGTGGAGGCGAGCGCAATGCCGACGAAGGAGAGCGATGGCGGCAGGCCGAGCTTTACAATCTCGCCCCAATGGGCCGTCGCGCGGAATCCTTCGGGCGCGACGAAGGTCAACGGTAGGCGGCCGCTAAGCCGGATCGCCAGCACCACGACAAGCGCCAGCGCCTGCGCCACAATCGTGCCCGCCGCCGAACCGGCCGTGCCATAGCCCATCTTCCCGATCAGCACAAAGTTGAACAGGATGTTGAGCAGCGTCGCGGTGACTGCCAGCATCGCCATCAGCCCCGCCTTGCCCTCCGAGCGCAGCGTGTCGCCCTGCAGGGAGAGGAAGAAGGTGACCGGCGCGGCATAGATGGTGATCGCCATGAAGCGCCAGCCCTGTTCGGCCAGTCCCGCATCATGGTTTGCAGCGAGCAGGATCGCCCGCCAGCCGAGAAGCGCGAAGAGCACGGCCAGAACCGCCCAGAAGCCGAGCGCCAGCGTGTGCGCCGAGAGAAAGACCGATTGCGCGCGTTCGCGTTCGCCGGCCCCTAGCGCGCGCGCCACATGGCTCGCCATGCCGGCGCCGGCCATGGTGGTGAGCGCGATCATCAGCATGGAGATCGGGAAGGTGAGGGTCACGGCGGTCAGCGCATCGGCCCCGGCATAGACGCCGAGGAAGAAGGCATCGACCACGGCGAAAAGCCCGTTGACGACCATGACGAGGATCATCGGCAGCGCGGTGCGGACGAAAAGCGCACCGATGGGCGCATGAAGAAAGGGATTGGAATTCGGGTTGTTCATGACAGCAAGCTCGCTTTGTCACCCGGTGTCCGGTGGTGCCCGCGTTGCCACAAGTCGGGTGGTTTCGAACTTGTTTGCTGTTGTCGATCTTGCTTCACCGGATTGCGGGCGGCGGGTGCAAGAAACCTGACGCATTGGATAGGTTGCGCAAGCCCGCCTGTCAAACGAAAAGGCCGCGGAGCGATCCGCGGCCTTCAACGGGAATGGTGCCTGGTGTGTCCTTCAGCGCAGGCGCAGCTGCAGCCTGTTCGGATCGAAGGGCGCAGCGTCTGCGGCAAGCGCGGCTGTCGTTGCCTCGCGGTCGATGCCGGCAGCGGTTGAGTTCCTGCGCTCGTCGGGCGGCAGGATGGAGGAGGCCTTGGCCTCGATGGCCTGAAGCTGGGCATTGCGTGCCGCGATCTTGGCCTCATGCGCCTTCGTTTCGATGGCGGACATTTCTTCGATCAGCTTGCCTTGCGTCTTCGAAAGCGTGGTGACCGGCGAGCCGCCCATGAACTTGTCGACGCGCACGACTTCCGGCTTGCCTTCCTTGTCGACGATTTCCATCGAGGCGACACCGGCGAGATCCGGAACCTGATAATTCCGCTTGCGGGCGGGTGCGCCCTGGCAATCCGTGCAGGAAATCCTCACGATGCTGGCATCGTTGACCTGGCCGGCTTGGATCTTCTCGATGGAGGCCGCGTGGGCAGGCAGGACTGCCGAGGCCATCAGCGTTGCGAGCAACAGCGTACGCATATTCAAACTCCCCTGAAACGTGAAGAGGAGTCTAACAATGCAAGCTTTACAACGAGTCAGCAGAAAGAGTTAACGCGCGATTAATTTTCGCGCGCAACCGCACGCCAGCCGATATCGCTGCGCATGAAGCCGTTCGGCCAGTCAACCTGATCGGCCATGGCATAGGCCCGGGCTTGGGCTTCGGTGACCGAGCCGCCAAAAGCGGTAACATTGAGCACGCGCCCGCCGGTTGCAACCAGCCGGCCGTCCTTCAGCGCCGTTCCGGCATGGAAAATACGCTGCGTTTCGGTCGGCGCGGGCAGGGGGGCAATTGGCGTATTCTTTTCATACGAACCCGGATAACCCTTCGAGGCCATGACGACAGTCAGCGCCGTCTCGTCGCGCCACTCGGCGGTCACCTCGTGCAGCCGGCCCTCAGCCGTTGCCAGCAGCAGCTCCAACAGATCCGACTTCAGCCGCATCATCAGAACCTGGCATTCCGGATCGCCGAAGCGGACATTGTATTCGATGAGTTCCGGCCCCTTGGCCGTAATCATCAGCCCGGCGAAGAAGACGCCGGAGAAGGGATGCCCATCGGCCGCCATGCCGCGCATGGTCGGCTCGATGATCTCCTCCATCGTGCGCGCGACAATCTCGGGCGTCATCACAGGAGCAGGGGAATAGGCGCCCATGCCGCCCGTGTTCGGGCCGGTGTCGCCATCGCCGACGCGCTTGTGGTCCTGGGCGGAAGCGAGCGCCAGCAGCGTCTTGCCGTCGCAAAGGCAGAAGAAGGAGGCCTCTTCACCGTCCAGATAGGCCTCGACCACGACTTCCGCGCCGGCGGCACCGAAGGCGCCCTCGAAGCAGTCATCGATGGCCGCGCAGGCCTCGTCCACGGTCATGGCGACCGTGACGCCCTTGCCGGCGGCAAGCCCATCGGCCTTGACGACGATCGGCGCGCCTTGCGCCCGCACATAGGCTTTCGCTTTCGGGGCATTGTTGAAACGCTGGTAAGTACCGGTCGGGATATCGTATTTGGCGCAGAGATCCTTGGTGAAACCCTTGGAGCCCTCAAGCTGGGCGGCTGCAGCCGAGGGGCCGAATACGGCAATGCCTTCTGCGCGCAGCGCATCGGCAAGGCCCGCGACCAGCGGCGCTTCCGGCCCGACGACGACGAAGGGAACCGATTTCTCGCGGCAGAAGGCGATGACGGCGGCATGATCATCGACATTCAGCGTCACGCAGGTCGCGCAGTCCGCAATGCCGGGATTGCCGGGGGCGGCGTAGAGCGTCGTCAGCTTGGGCGATTGCGCGATCTTCCATGCCAGCGCATGTTCGCGTCCACCCGAACCGATCAAGAGCACGTTCATCGTCAGCCTCCGTTTTTGCCCGTGTCCGTGCCGTTAAGCGCGGCGGCGGCTTGCGTCAAGCAGATGACGCGCTTTTCCCGGCAAAGCCGCCTGCAACTCTTGACGCACGGGGTTGCCACTGCCAACAAAAGCACTATGAGCAATACCGATCAGACAACATCCCGCGTCGCCGATGCGACCCCCGACAACTGGGTTTACCGCTGGCTGCCGCGCGCCGCCTGGCCCTATGCGCAACTTGCCCGGCTCGACCGGCCGATCGGCTGGCAGCTCCTCATGTGGCCGTGCTTCTGGTCGGCGGGCATGGCGGCGAATGTCACGGCCGCGGCCGGCAGCTTCAGCCTTCGCCAGTTTGCGGCGCATCTGTTCCTGTTCTTCGTCGGCGCCGTCGTCATGCGCGGTGCAGGATGCACCTATAACGACCTGATCGACCACGAAATCGATGCGAAAGTTGCCCGCACGCGCTCGCGGCCGCTGCCCTCGGGCCGAGCCACCCGCCGGCAGGCCAAGGTCTTCATGGTCGCGCAGGCGCTTGTCGGTCTGGCGATCCTGCTTCAGTTCAACACATTCTCCATTTTCCTCGGCATCGCATCGTTGGCCGTGGTCGCGCTCTATCCATTCGCGAAGCGCTTCACCGACTGGCCGCAGTTTTTCCTCGGCCTTGCCTTCTCCTGGGGTGCGCTGATGGGTTGGGCTGCCGTTTTCGGCACGGTGTCGTTTGCCGCCTTCGTCATGTATGTCGCGGCGGTGGCGTGGACGATCGGTTATGACTCGATCTATGCGCATCAGGACCGCGAGGATGATGCGCTGATCGGCGTCCGCTCGACCGCGCGTCTCTTCGGCGAGAATACGGCCAATTGGCTGATCGGGCTTTACGGGCTGACGCTCGCGCTTCTGGCTGTCGCCTATATGCTGGCGCATCTCGGCTTCGTGGCCTATCTCGGTCTCATTGCGGCGGGCATCGCCTTCGTCTGGCAGATCAAGGTGCTGGACATCGACGACACCGCACAATGCCTGAAGCTCTTCCGCTTCAATCATATTGTCGGCGCGATCATCTTCGCAGGCCTGCTGTTCGCCATCCCATTCGCCTGATCGAAAAGGATGGCCGGAAAAGAAAGAGGGCCGACCTTCAGGGGAAAAGGCCGGCCCAAGAGCGACTGGAGTCCTCTTTGAATGCTTCTTGTGGAGCTTTAGTTCCGGGCAATGATCTCTCTGCCCTCGATTTTCATCGTCACGCCAAGCTGGCCGATCGAACGGCGAACGAGGAAGCGCGGGCGGCGTTCGGCAAAGTAGGAGTGCCGGCGGCGCGGTGCGGAATTCTTGTTGGCGATGTTGGTCAGGTGCTCTTCGAGCGGACGGGCAACGCCATCGGCCTCCACCATCAGCATCGGAATATTGTAGGCATCGGCCCAGGAGCGCCAGTCTGCTGCGATGTCGCAGAGATCGTGGGCGACGAGCAGCGGAATGCTCAGGTCCGGGTCGTCGTGATGCAGTTCCAGCGTGACGGTCACGCGGCCGTCGCCATGATCGATGGCGCGGGCGGCAACGCCGCGGAAGGTGCGGGCAGGAAGAGCAAAGGAAATCGGCAGGCCGCTGGTCGGAAGAAGCTTCTTCAGGACCGCGCCACGCTCATCAAGCGTGATCGACACGTCGCCGGCATTGGATTGTCCAGAATAGGACACCTGCTGGGGCAAGTGTTTCGGATCGAGCCGAAAGGTTGCCTCGGCCCAGACCGGGCCCATTGCTACGTTGCGCATGTTCATTACACCCTGTTTTCCTTGAGAGCCTGGGGCTCTTCTCTCGGGGCTTTTGCCCTCTTGGTAGGATGAAGTTAGCGGGCGTCTCTTCAGTCCGGCTTAATATTCGCGGTTAAGAAATCTTTGCATTCCCAGATGGTTATCGAAGTCGAACCCGACACGGTTGAGGGAGTGTGAACGGGGATGGTCGCCTTCTTCATTCCTTCTTAAAGGTTTGGGCAAGGTTTCTCGTGTAAGGTTGGATTTCCGGAAATGCGCGCGGACGTCGCCGATGGTTTCGACCTTTCTCAGCTATGACCTGATCGCCAGGGACATGTCCAAGTCCCTGAACCGCGTGGCGTCCGAAGGGCTGACCAAGCGCGAGACCGATTATTTCAATACCAATATATCCAAGGTGACGACGGTCGACGGGTTCATGGGCGATTATCGCCTGTATTCCTATGCCATGAAGGCCTACGGGCTGGATGACATGACCTATGCCAAGGCCTTCATGAAGAAGGTGCTGGATAGCGATCTCACCGACCCGCAAAGCTTCGTCAATCGGCTCTCTGACCAGAAGTACCGCGATTTCGCCAACGCCTTCCAGTTCGGCAAGGCGACGGCGACGGTTCAGACGACGGCGCAGAAGGACTCCACAGTCCAGGCCTACAAGGATCAGCTCGCGACCGAGGAAGCCGCCGTCTCGACGGATACGGCCTATTACAAGAAGGCGATTGCTTCCGTGAAGACCGTCGACGGCTTCATGGGCGACAGCAAGCTCTATACCTATGCGATGAAGGCTTCGGGCCTCGATCCGGACACATACTCGCGGGACTTCATCAAGAAGGTCCTGACCAGCGATCTCAACGATCCGCAGAGCTATGCCAACACACTCCCCACCGACACGTCTGCACGCTACCTTCTGAAGCAGAAGGTGCTGGACCTGCGCAAGGCGTTCAACTTCAATACAAGCGGCGGCCTCGACAGCGGTGTCAGCGCCCAGACTGCGGATCAGGTCAGCAAGATCACGGAAACCTATGTTACCACGGTTCCGAGCCATATCACGCCTGCCGCTGCGCAGCTCAACAGCACCTATCTCAACGACCAGATTGCGAAGGTCACCAAGGTCAGCGACATTACCGGCAATGACCGGCTGTTTTCGCTGGTTAAGACCGCACTCGGCCTTTCGTCCACGATGCTGGCGACGACTTTCCAGAACATCGTGACCAGCGATACGTCCACGCCGAACAACTACGCCAACCAGCAGGGCGGGGCGACCTGGACGGCCATTGCCAAGATGTTCAACTTCGACACGAATGGCGACGTCAAGGCCGGTGGCTCCGCCATGTCGAGCGACAATCTGACCGCGTTGAACAATCGTTATCTGGCCAATTACAGCAAGGATGACAACGCCAACGACGCGCAGATCTACAGCTATTACGGCTCCCATATCGGGCAGGTGAAAAAGGTCGACGACCTCATCAACAATTCCGCCCTTTACAGTTTCGCGCTGCATTCGGTGGGTCTGGCTGCGCAGGACGAGTCGCAGGCCAAGATCCGGATGGTGCTGGAAAGCGACGTCAACGATCCGAAGAGCTATGTGAACCAGCTTTCCGACAAGCGCTATCTCGCACTCGCCAAGGAGTACAATTTCGAGAAGGACGGAAAGATCGGCGCGCCGCGGCTTGCACAGTCGCAGGCCGAAATTACCTTGATGGCGCAGAACTACGTCAAGATGCAGACGCGCTATGACAACAAGGCGGCCAAGGCAGGCGCGACCGACGACATGAACTACTTCACCAAGACGATCCAGGGGGTCGACTCGGTGGACAAGCTTCTCTCGGACAGCAAGCTGGTCAAGGTCATGCTCGGCTCCTATGGCTTCGACCCTGCCAAGGTAACGAAGGATTTCCTGAAGAAGATCTTTACGTCGGACCTCAACGATCCCAAGAGCTTTGCCAACACGCAGACGGACCAGCGCTGGGCGCAGATGGCGGGCGCGTTCAACTTCGACAGCAAGACGGGCAAGATCGCAAGCATCGACCAGACAGGCGCGATGGATCGCCGCGCCCGCATCGCGACCGTCGACAACTACTACCAGCAGACGCTGGAAACCGAGGCCGGCGACGACAATGCCGGCACGCGCCTCGCGCTCTACTTCCAGCGCATGGCGCCTACGATCACCTCGGCATATGACATTCTGGCCGACCAGGCGCTGCTGCAGTTCTTCAAGACCAGCAACAACCTGCCGGACGGCTTCTCAACGCTGCCCATCGACACCCAGGCCGCCAAGGTCAAGTCGGTGATGAACCTGAAGGATCTGTCCGACCCCGAGAAGGTCAAGGGCATGGTCAAGAAGTTTACCGCTCTCTACGATATCCAGAATGGCGGCACGACCAGCGGTGCCTCTGCACTTTCGGTCCTTTCGGCAGGCAGCGGCGGCGCATCGCTGAGCGCCGATACACTTTTCACACTCTCCCAGCTCAAGCGCGGATAGGACGCGTTTGCACCGCTCTGCGTGCCGCGCGGTTGCTTTCCCTTGAGAGTCGTTATATCCAATGAGACATAACGATATGGGAGAACTTCATGCATCGCCGCACCTTCGCCGCCGGACTTCTGGCCGCCTCCGTCTTCGCGCTCTCAATATTCCATGCCGCCGGCGCGGTTGCCGGTGAGGTCAAGGTCTTCGCCGCCGCAAGCCTGAAGAACGCATTGGACGGCATCGCCAAGGATTGGAAGGCCGAGACGGGCAATGATGTTGTCCTCACCTATGCCGCAAGCTCCGCGCTCGCCAAGCAGGTCGAGGCGGGCGCGCCCGCCGATCTCTTCATCTCCGCCGACCTCAAATGGATGGATTATCTCGCCAAGGCTGACCTGATCAAAAAGGACAGTCGCGAAAATCTGCTCGGCAATGCGCTGGTTCTGGTCGGCCCGAAAGATGCGGCCAAAACCTATGAGCTCCTGAAAGGCGTCGATCTGGCAGGCGCGCTCGCAGGCGGACGTCTTGCCGTTGGTGCTGTGGACAGCGTGCCGGCCGGCATCTATGCCAGGCAGGCGCTGATCAGCCTCGGTGCCTGGGATGGCGTGAAAGGCAAGCTCGCGGAATCGGAGAACGTGCGCGCCGCACTTCTCCTCGTCTCGCGCGGCGAAGCGCCGCTCGGCATCGTTTACATGACCGACAGCAAGGCGGATGCCGGCGTCAAGGTCCTCGGCTCCTTCCCGGAGAGCTCCCACGAACCGATCATCTACCCGGTTGCCGAACTGAAGAGCGCGCCGGCGCTCACGGCCGAGTTCCAGAAATATCTTCGTTCCAAGAAGGCCGAAACCGTCTTCACGGGGCAGGGCTTTACGGTATTGTCCGCCAAGTGATTGCGGATAAGCGGCATTGGAATGATATTGTCTGACGAAGACTGGATCGCGCTGGCGATCAGCCTCAAGGTGGCCGTGGTCGCCAGCGCAGCAAGCCTGCCCTTCGGCATCGCGGTTGCCTGGGTGCTGGCGCGCAAGTCCTTCCCGGGCAAGAGCGCGCTGAACGGTCTGGTCCACCTGCCGCTCATCCTGCCGCCGGTGGTTACCGGCTATATCCTGCTCATCCTCTTCGGCCGCAAGGGCGCGATCGGCAGCGTGCTCGACCAGGTCTTCGGCATCGTGCTCTCCTTCCGCTGGACCGGGGCAGCACTCGCCGCCGCCGTCATGGGCTTTCCGCTGATGGTCCGGGCGATCCGCCTCTCCATCGAAAGCCTCGACCGGGGTCTCGAATCTGCCGCCTCGACACTGGGCGCCAGCCGCTTCGATGTCTTCCGCACAGTGACCCTGCCGCTGATCATGCCCGGCATTGTGACGGGAACCATCCTCGCCTTTGCCAAGGCCATGGGCGAATTCGGCGCAACCATCACCTTCGTCTCCGCCATTCCCGGCGAGACGAAGACGCTGGCCGCCGCGATCTACGGCTATACGCAGGTGCCCGGCGGAGATGAAGGCGCGATGCGGCTGACACTCATCTCCGTCGTCGTGTCGCTGGCCGCGCTGCTCGCCTCCGAATTTCTGGCCCGCCGGGTGCATGCCCGCACGGAGGGCCGCGATGCTTGAGGTCGATATCCGACACGCGCAAGGGGATTTCCGGCTTGAAGCGTCCTTTTCCGCAGGCGAGGGCCTCACCGCTCTCGTCGGCCCTTCGGGCTCCGGCAAGACCACGCTCGCCAACATCGCCGCCGGTCTCATCTGGCCGGAGGTCGGCCGGGTCAGCTTTAACGGCGAAACATGGTTCGATAGCGAGAGGAAGATTTTCCTCCCCGCTGAGCGCCGCCGCATCGGTTATGTCTTTCAGGAAGGCCGGCTCTTCCCGCATATGACGGTGAAGCAGAACCTGCATTATGCCCGCCATTTCCGCCCGGTGCGGACGGATGAAGCGGCGGATGCTCGCCTTGTCGATCTGCTTGGCATCGGCCATCTGCTCGACCGCCGCCCGGCCGGGCTCTCCGGTGGCGAGAAAAGCCGCGTCGCCATCGGCCGAGCACTCTTCTCCGCACCCTCGCTTCTCATCATGGACGAACCACTTTCGGCGCTGGATTCCGCTCGCAAGGCGGAAATCCTGCCGCATCTCGAATATATTCGCGACGAGACCCGCATTCCGATCCTCTATGTCAGCCATGCGATGGAGGAGGTCGCCCGTCTTGCCAACCGCGTGGTATCCGTGGCGGGCGGTCGCATCGTCGCGCAAGGCGAGCCGGGTGCTGTTCTCGGCGGTGCGCGGCCTATGCCGGACGACATGGAGCCCGCGACTTTCCTCAGCGCCACGATCACCCACCATCTGGACGACGAGGGTCTCACGGTTGCCGAATGCCGGGCAGGGCGCATCTATCTGAAGCGGGGGCTCGCTGAGCCCGGCGACCGCGTCCGCGTCTTCATCGCCGCCCAGGACATCATCCTCGGCATCGGCGAGCCCGGCAACCTCTCCGCACTCAACCGTCTCGAGGGTCTTGTCCTGGCGCTTCAGGAGCGGGCCGGCAGCGTCTGGGTCACGGTCGATTGCTCGGGAGAGGTCGTGTTGGCGCAGGTGACACGCCATTCGGCGGCGCGCATGGGGCTGACGGCAGGCCAGCCGGTAAGTCTTCTGTTCAAGTCTGTGTCCATCGACACGCAGGGACTGTTTCGTCGCTACGAAGCCCGGCCATAAGCCCAGAGCAGGACGATTCCGATGGCCATCGTGCCGCCCGCCATGATCATGCCCATGTCGTAGCTGCCCGTCGTTGAGGCAATCCGCCCGACGATTGCCGGCGCGACGATCTGCGCGACACCATAGGACAAGGTCAGCCGCGCCATGGCACCGGAGGGATTGTCCTTGTTGCGCTTGCCCGCCAGCGCCAGCGTCAGCGCCACGATGCCCATGAAGGTCGCGCCGAAGAGCAACGCCCCGCCGATGGCCGCGCCGGCGCTATGGCTGACAACGGGCAACACGATGCCGACGATCTGCAGGGCATAGGCGAGGATCAACGTCGGCACATCGCCGATCCGCCGCGCCAGCCGGTCCCAGGCGAGCG
This sequence comes from Limnomicrobium aquaticum, assembly GCF_040545545.1. Classification (NCBI taxonomy): domain Bacteria; kingdom Pseudomonadati; phylum Pseudomonadota; class Alphaproteobacteria; order Hyphomicrobiales; family Rhizobiaceae; genus Limnomicrobium; species Limnomicrobium aquaticum. Next base: position 143,170 of record NZ_JBEPMB010000006.1, on the reverse strand, counting down.
TTGCGGGAATGGCGGCAAGGCCCACGACGATCCAGATGAACGGCCCGAGATGCGACAGCTGCGGCACTTTGGCAGCGGCGGCAACGACGAAGGTCGCGCTGACGACAAAGCCGACACCGGCGCAGAAATAGGAGAGGTTGAGCAGCCACGCGCCGGGATGCGGGACCTTCGCCGCGCCTGCGGCACGCTGAGGCGTCGCCCCATCGGGAGCCGGCATCCAGAACCATGCCGGGATCAGAAGCGCAATCGTGACTGCGCCGAAGGCATGCCATTGCCCCGCCCAGTCGAGCCATCCCATGGTTGCCATCACCAGCCCGCCCGACAGGATGATGCCGATGGCGAGCCCGATGAAATGCAGCCCGAGCTCCGGCCGCCGCCCGTGGCGCACCAGAAAGGCGAGCACCATGCCCGAGGCGAGCAGCATGCCGGACGCGCCGCCGACGCCGGCGACGTAGCGCAGGACAAGCCAGAGCCAGGTCTGCGTCGTCAGTCCCATGCCGAGCGTACCGATCACGCCGGCCACGAGCCCGGCGCGGTAGACGAGATAGCGCCGCCGCGCATCCGAAATCGTCGAGGCGAAGAGCGCCCCGGTCATGTAGCCGGCATAGTTCACGGTCGCGAGCAGGCCGCCGACAAAGGGCGACATGCCCGTCTGCGCCTGCATCAGCGGCAGCATCGGCGTATAGGCAAACCGCGCAATCCCCACCGTCAACAACATCGCCGCCATCCCGGCCGCCATGACCTGCCAGGGCTTGATGGTGTCGGGAGGGGCGAGGGCGGTATTCGACATGGGGGTGTCCGGCGTTGCTGCATGATAAATGTCAGTAAGTCCTAACACGTTCCCTCGATGGGGATTATTGAACTTTCGGACAGAGACTTGTGCCGTGGGTGGGTGCTCCATCCGTCTCCCCCCTTGTGGGGGAGATGGCGGCAGCCAGAGGGGGTTTTTACCGCGAACACCTGAGCAAGCGGATAGAAGACCCCTCCCCAACCCTCCCCACAAGGGGGAGGGAGAGTGGCCGTCGTGCCAGTCTCGCCTTATTCGACCTTCACCACCGGCTCCCCAAGCGCCGCCTCGATCCACGCAAGATCGGCCCCCATCGCCTCTTCCGCCCGCTTCTCCATGCTGCGAAACCGCCCCAGCAGTTCCTCGCCAAAGGGCGTCAGCGTCGCCCCGCCACCCTGCTTGCCGCCCTGAACCTTCAGCACGACCGGCTCGCGGAACATGCCGTTCAGCTCGTCGATCAGCAGCCACGCCCGGCGATAGGACATGTTCATCGCCGCACCCGCCGAGCGGATCGAGCCATGCGTCTTGATCAGCTCCATCAGCTGCGCCTTGCCGGGCCCCAGCGGATGGTCGCCCGGCAGCGTGAGGCGCAGCTTGAAACCGACCTTTGCTCGGGTTGGGGCGCTCATTTCAGCACCTTGCCGGGGTTCATGATGCCGGCGGGGTCGAAGGCGGACTTGATCCGGTGCATGAGCTCCATTTCGATGGGGCTGCGGATGCTGGCCAGCTCGTCGCGCTTCAACTGGCCGATGCCGTGCTCGGCCGAAATCGAGCCGCCATGTTTCAGCACGATGCCGTGGACGATGGCGTTCACCTCGCGCCAGCGGGCCAGATAGGCCGCCTTGTCCGCCCCAACCGGCTGGGAAATGTTGTAATGGATATTGCCGTCGCCAAGATGCCCGAAGGCGCAGATGCGGGCGCCGGGTACGGCGGCCAGCACCGCCTTTTCCGCCTCCGCCATGAAATCCGGCACCTGCGACACCGGCACGGAGACGTCATGCTTGATCGACCCGCCTTCCGGCTTCTGCGCATCCGACATGCTCTCGCGCATATGCCAGATCGCCTTGCGCTGGGCTTCGGACGAGGCCACCACGGCATCGTCGATCAGCCCGCGCTCATAGGCCGTTTCCAGCAGGGTGCCGATCATCCGCTCGGCGGTCTCTTCCGCATCCGAGGTCGAGATGTCGATCAGCGCATACCATGGATGCACGCTCGAAAGCGGGTCGCGCACGTTGGGAATATGCTTCGTCGTGAACTCGACACCGATGCGCGGCATCAGCTCGAACCCGGTCAACGCCGTGCCGCACAGTCCTGCGGCGAATTCGAAAAGCTTCAGCGCATCGGCCGGGCTTTTCAGGCCGACAAAGGCCACCTGATGCCCGCGCGGACGCGGGAAAAGCTTCAGCACCGCCCCGGTGATGACGCCCAGCGTGCCTTCCGCGCCGATGAAGAGATCGCGCAGATCGTAGCCCGTATTGTCCTTCTTTAGCCGCCGCATCCCGTCCCAGATCTCGCCGGTCGGCAGCACGACTTCGAGCCCGAGGCAAAGCTGGCGCATATTGCCATAGGCAAGCACCGCCGTGCCCCCGGCATTGGTCGACAGGTTGCCCGCCACCCGGCAGGAGCCTTCCGAGCCGAGCGAAAGCGGAAACAGCCGGTCGACCTCTTCGGCCGCCTTCTGCACGTCGGCGAGGATCACGCCGCCGTCGACGGCCATCACATTGGCGACCGGATCGACATCACGGATACGATTGAGCCGCGCCAGCGACAGGACGACATCCTGCCCCTCCGCGCGCGGCACGCCGCCGCCGACCAAACCCGTGCCGCCGCTGACGGGCACGATCGGCGTCTTCGTCTCGCTGGCAAGCTTCATGATCGTGGCGACCTCTTCCGTCGAGCCGGGCTTGAGGACAAGCGGCGTCGCGCCGCGATAAAGCCCGCGCCCTTCGGTGAGATAGGGCTCCACATCGGCATCGGTTCGCAAGGCATTGCCGGTTCCGACGATGGCGGCGAAACGGTCAAGCAGGTCGGGAGATGGCATTCTCATTTTCCTCGGGGAGCAGCGGCGCGCATCAGGCGATCGTTGATCGCTTCGCCCAATCCTGTCATGGGCACTGGCGCAATCGCAATCGAAAAAGCACCCGTCCGATCGGCGGCGCGCAGCGTCGAGAAGAGATTGGCCGCTGCCTCGCGCAGGTTGCCGCTGGGACTCAGATCGAAGAGAGCGACGGCCTTGTCGGCATCCACGACGCTCTGCCCGCGGAAATTAATCAGCGCTTCGCCGAGCGAAACACGGCTGGCATTCAGCCGCACCTTGGCGTCCGGCGCATAATGCGAAGCGAGCATCCCCGGCGCTTCAATCGCGGCCGTCTGGCTGACATCGCGCAGCACCCGCCCGCCGATGACACGCTCGATATCCTCGACCGACAGCCCACCGGGGCGAAGCAGATGCACGCCCGTTTCGTCCGATTTCACGATGGTCGATTCCACGCCTACCTTTGTCGGCCCGCCGTCGAGGATCACGCGCAGCTTCTGCCCCAGATCGTCCTCGACATCTATTGCCGATGTCGGGCTGATGCGGCCGGATGTGTTGGCGCTGGGGGCTGCCAGCGGCTTGCCGAAGCGCGCAATCAGCTTGCCCGCAAAGCCTGCCGGAACGCGCAAGCCCACGGTCGAAAGACCTGCCGTCGCCAGCGGATGAATGGCGCTGCCCGGTTTCAGCGGCACGACCAGCGTCAGCGGTCCCGGCCAGAAGGCCAGCGCCAGCTTGCGTGACATCGTGTCGAACTCGCCATACTGTTCGGCCATCGCGAGATCCGACACATGGCAGATCAGCGGGTTGAAGCGCGGCCGGCCCTTCTTCTCGTAGATGCTCGAAATCGCATAGGAGCTGGTGGCGTCTGCCGCGAGCCCATAGACGGTCTCGGTCGGGATGGCGACCGGCTCCTCGCGGGCAAGCGCTGCCAGCGCCGCGTCCATGCCGGCGTCTGCCTCAGTCTCGATGTCGTAGATCGTCGCCATGCGCATCCTTCCGATGGGCTTCACTACACGCCCGCGCGGTTGAAATGCAATGGAGGAGTGGGGCGCCTTGCCGTGCCGTCCCTGAAATATCAGCCGATGGCCCGGATGATGGCGCGCAGCTGCTCGCTGCGTGCACCCAGCATCAGCACATTCTTCATCGCCTGCTTGGGATCGTGCGTGCGGAAAATGAGCCCGTTGCCGCGCACGGCAGTGTTGATTGCAAGCTTCGGCTTGTCGCCGCTCTTGTCGGTCGCCATGGCGACAGCGAAATACATCCGGCCCTGGCGCGGATTGATATGCTCGAAAAAGCTCTCCGATGTACCGATGTCGGCGAGGAAATTGGCGATATAGAAGCCCCAGGTCACCTCATCATATTCCGCAAATTTCGTCTTCGAGGCGGTGACGTGGCAATAGCCAAGATGCGGCGCTGCCGCGAGCGTGCGGTGAAAGATCAGCTTGGGAAACTGGATGGCGCGGTGGAACGCATTCAGACGTTCATGCGTCGTCTCGCCTGCCCGCTCGAGACGCTTGCCGGTTATAGCCGCCACCTCCTGATAGCTGAGATAACGCTTTTCTTCCTCGACCCAGGTATCTTCAGGCCGGACGATGCGGCCGGTGCGCAAGAATTCGGAATGCACAGCCACGGGCAGCTGCGATTTCTTTTTCACCTTGCTGCTGTCGAAATACCTCAGAACCGGCATGTTCAATAATTCCGCCACACAACCTACCCAAATTCTGCCGCAACATGGTTAATCTTTTATTGACCGTGGGTTGCCCAGGACTGGAGCATGCTTACCCCAAGATCCTGTCCAGCATCAGTCTGCGGCAGGCTCGAATTCGCCTTTGACGTTGACGTTCACGTAAAAATAAATTAGCCATTGGACGAATTGACAAAGGGATGCGCCCATCCCCGTATGGGCGCAAAATTGTCGGGAGGATTATCGATGTACAAGGCGCCAGTTGAAGAAATCGCGTTCACCCTGAAGCACGTCGCCGGACTCGGCGAGGCCATGGAGCAGGGCCTGCTTGGGGATCTGAGCGAGGATCTCCTGGACGCCATCCTGACGGAAGCCGGTCGCTTTGCCGAAGAGGAAATCGCCCCGCTGGCCGACATCGGTGACAAGCAGGGCGCACGGCATGTCGACGGCGGCGTCAAAACGCCGGACGGCTGGGCGGAGCTTTACAGGCGCTGGGCGGAAGGCGGCTGGAATGCGCTTGCATGCCCGGAAGAGTTCGGCGGACAGCATCTTCCGCAGTCGCTCCACATGGCGACGTTCGAGATGTGGAATGCCTGCTCGCTGGGTTTCGCGCTGGGTCCGATGCTGACCATTGGCGCGATCGAGGCTCTCAACGCACACGCCTCTGATGCCCTGAAGGAAAAATACCTGCCAAAGATGGTCTCGGGCGAATGGATGGGGTCGATGAACCTCACCGAGCCGGGTTCCGGCACGGATCTCGGCGGCATGAAGACCCGCGCCGAGCGTCGTCCTGACGGCACCTATCGCATCTTCGGCCAGAAGATCTTCATCACCTATGGTGAGCACGATTTCACCGACAACATCATCCATCTCGTGCTGGCGCGCCTTCCCGATGCGCCGAAGGGTTCCAAGGGCATCTCGCTCTTCCTCGTGCCGAAGTTCTTCGTGAACGAGGACGGTTCGCTCGGGAGCCGCAACGACCTGCATTGCCACTCCATCGAGCACAAGCTCGGCATCCACGGTTCGCCGACCTGCACGATGATCTTTGGCGACGGCAAGTTCGGCTCCGAAGCCGGGGCCGTCGGCTGGCTGGTTGGCGAAGAGAACCATGGTCTCGCAGCCATGTTCACAATGATGAACAACGAACGCCTCGGCGTCGGTATGCAGGGTGTCGGTGTTTCCGAAGCCGCAACACAGAAGGCAACGGCCTACGCCCGCGAGCGCCTGCAGGGCCGCGCACCCGGATGGAAGGGCGAGGGCATGAGCCCCATCATCGAACATCCGGACGTTGCCCGCACGCTGGTGACGATGCGCGCGTTGACGCAAGGCTCGCGCGCCATGACCTATGCCTGCGCCTTCGCCATCGACATGGCCATGCGCCTGGAAGACCCGGAAGCCAAGCGCCACTGGCAGGAGCGCGCCAACCTGCTCACCCCGATTGCCAAGTCCTTTCCGACCGATGCCGGCGTGGAAATTGCCTCGCATGGCATCCAGGTCCATGGCGGCATGGGCTTCGTCGAGGAAACAGGTGCGGCCCGCTACTATCGCGATGTTCGCATCACGCCCATCTACGAGGGTACGAACGGCGTGCAGGCTGGCGACCTCGTTGGCCGCAAGCTGCCGCAATCGGGCGGCAACCACGTTCGCGGCTTCATTGCCGAGCTGAAGGAAATTGCCGAGCAGGTTCGCGGCTCCAACCTTGGCGGCTTCGGCAATACGGCGGACAAGCTCGACGCCTCCATCGCCGATCTGGAAGAGGCCTCCGAATGGCTGCTTGCGGCGCTCGCCGCCGGCAAGGCCACCGAAGCCGCATCAGGCGCCACAGCCTATCAGCGCCTCTGGGGCCTGACGCTCGTCGGCTGCTATCTTGCCAAGGGCGGCCTCGTCGATGCCGGTGACGGCCGGCAGCCGGGTCGCATCGCGCTCTGCCGCTTCGCCGCCGAAAACCTGATCTCGGAAACGGCATCGCTCAAGGATCGCATCATCAACGGCGTGGATGCGCTTGCCGCCGCGCGCATGCTGCTCGCGTCCTGAAGTCATCCGGGAGGAGGAAACCATGACCGACCATATCCTGATCGAACGCCCGGAAACGCATCCGGGCGTCCTCGTCATCCGCATGAACCGCCCGGACAAGAAGAATGCGCTGACGCGGGCCATGTATGAAACCATGGCCAATACGCTGGTTGCGGCCAACAAGGACGACACCGTCCGCGCCGTCGTGATATTCGGCGTGCCCGGCAGCTTCTCCTCCGGCAACGATCTGGCAGACTTCGTGGCAATTGCCATGGATCCGCAGGCCAGCCGCGACGTCAACCGCTTCATCTTCGAACTGGCGCGCTTCGAAAAGCCGCTTCTCTCCGGCGTCGATGGTCTCGCCATCGGCATCGGCACGACGATGAACCTGCATTGCGACATGACGTTCGCTACCGCACGCACCGAGTTCCGCACGCCCTTCGTCGATCTTGCACTCGTGCCGGAAGCGGCCTCGTCGCTCATCGGCCCCCGCATCATGGGCCATCAGCGCGCCTTCGCGATGTTCGCCGCCGGCATCGGATTTTCGGCCGAGGAGGCCCGCGACGCAGGCCTGATCTGGAAGATCGTCAGGGAGGATGAGTTAGAAGCCGAAACCCTGAAGGCCGCCGATCGTCTCGCCTCGCGCCCGCCCAAGGCGCTGGCGCTCGCCCGCAAGCTCTTGAAGGGCTCCGTTGGCGAAGTCGAGGCGCGCATGAGCGAGGAACTGGTCCACTTCGGCAATCAGCTCAAGTCGCAGGAAGCCATGCAGGCCTTTCAGGCGTTTATGAGCCGTAAGAAATGACAGAAATGGCGGCCTCGGCCGCCATTTTCATATTCACGCTTATATTTCAGACTGTTAGATCAGAATAACGCGTTCGACGAAATAGAACGCGGCTTTCACCATGCCGTAGATCACGCCACCCGCGATCACCATGGAGACGACAAAGGCGACGATGCCGGCGAGCGTCCATACGCCGTCGCGCCCCAGAATGCCGAAGCAGAAGATGCAGATCGTCAGCGCTGGCAGCATGTTGCCGAGCGGGACGGGCAGAAGCAGGACGACCGCGAGGATCAGGCAGAGCAGGCCGACGACATATTCGAACGGCGGCTCGGTGAGGAAGGAAAGCCGCATTTTCAGGAGGCGTTCGGCCCAGGTCAGCCAGGGATGCGCCTTGTTGATGATGCTGGCGAAATCGGCCTGCGCTATGGAGCGGTCGGCGATAATGCCGGGGAGCCAGGGTTTCATGCCGAATGTCAGTTGCGCGGCCAGAAACACCAGCGGTGCGCCGAGAATGGCCGATGTCCCCGGCGGTGTGGGCATGATGTTGGGAAAGGCAAAGACCAGCATCAATGCGCCGATGGCGCGATCGCCGAGCGTGTCGAGCAGGTAGCGGATTGAGATGCGCTCATTGGTCGTATCGTCGGCGATCTTGCGCAAGATCCGTGAGGTTCTCACCCGCCGCCTTTTCGGCGCTGCCTCTTTCACGATACCTGCCGCCTCATCGACCATGGACACAACAACCCTACTCTATTTCTTCGGCCGCTCCAATGCAGCCACGACTTCCACATGCGGCGACCAGAGAAACTGATCGATCGGCGTGACGGCGACCACGCGATAGCCACCGGCGACGAGGATCGAAAGATCCCGCGCGAGCGTCAGGGGATTGCAGCTCACCGCGGCAATTTTACGAACTGTTGAACGCGCAAGTTCCTTCGATTGCGATTCAGCACCCGCACGCGGCGGATCGAAGACCACCGCGTCGAAATGCTTCAGCTCGCTCGCCATCATCGGACGGCGGAAGAGGTCGCGCCGCTCAGTCGTGAGAGGCTTCAGGCCCTGACGCTTGCGCGCGGCCTGTTCAAGCGCCGCAACCGACGGTGCGTCGCCCTCGACGGCATGAACCTTCGACTGCTGCGCAAGCCGGAGCGCAAACGTGCCCGAACCGGCAAAGAGATCAGCCACGGCCTTCGCCTTGCCGACAATCCCGCTGACCAGCTCCGCCATGGCCTCTTCCGCCTCGACGGTTGCCTGGGTGAAGCCACCCGCCGGCGGGCTGGCCTCGATGTCGCCGAAGCGCACGATCGGGCGCGTCGGCTCGATCAGGATTTCGCCATCCACGCTGACGCGGGCAATGCCGCGCAGCTTGAGGATGATGGCAATCGCTGACTGACGCTGCTGATCGGAAAGTTTCGGCATGCCTTCGACCGAAATGTCGAGCCCGGTCAGCGTTTCCAGCACAGCCATGCGGAAGGCTTCGGCATTCGGCGCCAGCGCCCGGCCGACGATGCGAATGTCCTCGAGCCGCGCCACGATGGACGGCTTGAGGACGGCACATTCCGAAATGTTGACGATGTGATGGCTGCCGGCCTGGTTGAAGCCGAGCAGCAATTCCTTCTCAGTCTTGCGCGCCGCAAAGACCGCGCGCCGCCGCTCGCCGGGATGGGCGGCAATCAGCGCGCCGACCTCGACATCGATGCCCTTGGAACGCAGCGCATTGACCACCAGCCCGCGCTTGAATTCGGCATAGAGCGCGGGATCGACATGCTGCAGCGAACAGCCGCCGCAGGCGCCGTTTTCGCCATCCGGGCCGAAATGCCGACAGACGGGCGCGATCCGGTCCGGCGAAGGCTCGGTGATCGCCATGATCGTGCCTTGCGATTTTTCAACCGCCACCTTCAGCCGGTCGCCGGGATGGGAAAACGGCACATAGACCGGACCGTTTGCGGTTTCCGCAATGCCGTCGCCTTCGGCGCCCAGCCGCGTGATGTCGAGAGTGATTGCGCTCACGCCTTGCGCCCTCCAAGCAGATATTCGTGGTTTCCATCGCCACCGGCGATGGGTGAGTCGGTGACGCCGATCGGCGACCAGCCGGGCTGGCTGGCAAGCCATTCGGCCAGTTCTGCAGCGATACGCGGGCCGGCGGACGCATCTTTCAGGATGCCGCCCTTGCCGATCGCCTCGCGCCCCGCTTCGAATTGCGGCTTGACCAGTAACACGCAGAAGGAACCGGAAGCAGCAAGGGACAGGGCAGGCGGCAGGGCAAGCCTCAGCGAGATAAAGGAAACATCCGAGACGACCGCGCCGATGGAGCGGCCCTCGACATGCGCCGCAGAGAGCTCACGCGCGTTCAGCCCTTCCAGTTTGGCGACCCGCGCATGGCCGACAAGGCTTTCGTGCAATTGGTCATGTCCGACGTCGACGGCAGTCACATGCCGCGCGCCGCGCTCCAGCAGAACCTGCGTGAAGCCGCCGGTCGAGGCGCCGATATCGAGACAGTCGAGCCCGTCCGGCGACAGTGCGAAATGATCGAGCGCGGCAATCAGCTTCAGCGCTGCGCGAGATACATAGGTCTGTGCCGGATCGTCGATCTCGATGGCCGCAGCGGGCGAAACGGTCTGCCCCGGCTTGGTCACAGGCTTGCCGTCGACGCGCACAGTGCCGCGCGCGATCGCGTCGCGGGCGCGCGAACGGGTCGCGAAATGGCCCTGCGCGACGAGCATCTGGTCAAGCCGCTGTTGATCACCTGTTGTCATGCCGCCGTCTTGGCCTGCGCTTTTCAACAACGCAAGGAAATTCGAAGGCTGCCAATCGGTGTGGCCCGAGACTTCGTGAGTCGTGGCAAGTTAAAAATCACTACAACACATTGAAAATCAACAGAATTTGACAAATATCAATTTCCTATTTTAACATACCTTAACGGATTTCTGGATAGTGTGGCTCATGTAAGGGCTTCGCGCACGCGGAGCGGTTGGAGCTTGTCCATGTTGTCCAGACTTCGCGCACTTCCCCTCACTGCGCAGATACTCCTGAGCGTTTCCGCCGTGCTGATCGCCGGCGAAACGATCAAGGTCGCGACCGACATTGCCGGCGACAAGCGCCGCATCGAGACCAATGGCGAGCTGCGCGGCAATGCGGCCCTCGACATGCTGGAGGCCGTTCACGTCCAGGCCATGCTCAATCGCGGCCAGATCGAAGACGGTGACCCGGCGGTGGAAACGCTGAACGGCACGATGGCGCAGTTTTCCAAATCCAATGCCGGGATTGGCATCTGGATTGTCATGGGCGACAAGATCCTGAATTTCCAGAAGCAGCAGGGCGGTCGCCAGCTGCCCGCCCATGACGATTTCGACAAACAGGTTATCACCTCAAAAGAGCGCGCAGCCACCGTTGCCAACGGCACGACGCTGCGCATCTCCCGCCCGGTCATTCTGGGGCAGGGGAGTGCTGCGGATGAACGCTGCGGCACTTGCCACACCGGCATGATGGAAATCCAACCCGGCGAGGCGATGGGCGTCTACAGCGCCGCCGTCGATCTTGGCCCCGATCTCGCCGCCTGGCAGCAGCGCCTCACAGGCCGCATCCTGACCGGCCTCGGCACGCTGGCCGTGACGCTCGTCCTTATCTTCGGTCTCCTGCGCCTCACCACGCTCCGGCCGCTGCGCCGGCTGGCTGCGCTGACCAGCCGTCTTGCCGCCGGCGATCTCTCCGTTTCCACCGGCATGGCCCGGCGCAAGGACGAGATCGGTGCGCTGGCCCGCTCGCTCGATGTCTTCCGCGATGCCTCCGCCGCCAACAAGCGGTTGGAAAAAGAGGCGGAAGAACATCGCCTCACCGCAGAGGCCGATCGCCTCGCGGCGCAGGAAAAGGCCGAAGCCGATGCCGCCGACCGGCTGCGCATTGCCACATCCGGCCTTGCAGGCGGCCTCAAGCGTCTCGCGTCTGGCGACCTCTCCGTCAGCCTCGACACCCGCTTCGCGCCCGAATTCGAGGAGCTGCGTAAGGACTTCAACGAATCCGTCCGCCAGCTCGGTGAGACGCTGATCGCGATCCGCGATGCCGCGGGCTCCATCGATCAGGGCAGCAACGACATCGCTTCGGGTGTCGGCGAATTGTCCAAACGCACCGAAAGCCAGGCCGCCTCGCTCGACGAGACGACAGAGGCGCTCGCCCAGATCACCCAGCACGTCGCATCCTCCGCAAAGCGGGTGGCAGAAGCCCGCAACGTCGCGGCGCAGGCCAATGACAGCGCCCGCAAGTCCGGCACGGTCGTTGCCAATGCCGAAGAGGCGATGGGCCGCATCGAAGAGTCTTCGGCCAAGATCGCCAATATCATCAGCGTCATCGATGAAATTGCCTTCCAGACCAACCTTCTCGCGCTGAACGCCGGCGTCGAGGCCGCGCGTGCCGGTGACGCCGGCAAGGGCTTTGCGGTCGTAGCGCAGGAAGTGCGCGCGCTCGCCGGCCGCTCGGCAGACGCGGCGCGCGAGATCAAGACGCTGATCGAGAATTCCTCCCGCGAGGTCGCCGGCGGCGTCGCCCATGTCCGCGATACGGGCGAGGCGCTGCACCTGATCAGCACCCATATCGTTTCGATCAACGAACTGATGGACGCGATCACCAAGGCGAGCGGCGAGCAGTCGACCAGTCTTGATGCTGTCAACCGCGCGCTCGGCACGCTGGATCATGTGACCCAGCAGAACGTCTCCATGGTGGAACGCACCGATGCCGCCACGACCGGGCTGGCCAACGAGGCCTCGCATCTGCGCGAAATGGTGGGACGCTTCAAGTTGTCTGACGGCCAGTGGGTGAGCCGGTCACGCGACGCTGCCTGATCTTGCCCGGCAGTCTCTTGCCGGAACCGCTGCGCCGTGCTTATCGTCTGTCCACGACTTGAGGGGACAGACAGCGATGACGAAGACCGTGCAAACCCTTTGCGTTCTGGCAGCGCTTGGCCTTGGAGGGGCTGCCCTCCCGGCACTCGCGAATGACTCGACCGCGCAGATGAAAACCGGTGGCCTCGAATTCGTCCAGACCGACGATATCGAGATGGCCGAGGAAAAGCTTTATGTCTCGCCGGACAAGGTGACGGTCGAATACCGCTTCCACAACAAGGCGACGAAGGACATCGAGGCGCTGGTCGCCTTTCCGATGCCCAACCTCGAAAGCGGCCTCGAAGTGAACGTGGCCATCGACTACGACGCGGGTGATAACTTCCTCGGCTTCACCGTCAATCAGGACGGCAAGGACATCAAGCCGGAATTGCAGCAGAAGGCGCTGGTCCACGGCGTCGACCTGACGGACCGGCTGAAGGCTCTCAACATCCCGCTCGTTCCCAATTCGAAAGCCTCGACCGAAGCCCTTGAAAAGCTGCCGGCCGACAAGCTGGCCGAACTCGTCACGCTCGGCCTGGCGCGCGTCGATCAATGGGACGACGGCAAGGGCATGAAGGATCATCCGACGTCGAACTGGACGCTGAATTCCGTCTATTGGTGGAAGACCGTCTATCCCGCCGGCAAGGACGTGATCGTCAAGCACAGCTACAAGACCAGCGTCGGCGGCACGGTAGACGTGACCTATCTGGACGAAAACGGCCAGCCGAAGGGCGAACAGTGGAACGACTACGTCAAGCGCTACTGCCTCGATGACGACATGGTCAAGGTTGCCCAGAAGAGCTGGAAACAGAACCAGGCCGGCAAGGGCCCGCTCTATGTCGAAAACTGGATTTCCTACATCCTCATGACCGGCAACAACTGGGCCGGCCCCATCGGCAAGTTCACCCTGACGGTGGACAAGGGCAAGCCGGAAAACCTCATCAGCCTCTGCGGCGACGGCATAAAGAAGACGGGTGCCACGACCTTCGAGATGCAGAAGACGGAGTTCTATCCGGAGCGGGATCTGGAGATTCTGCTGCTGGTGCCGGCGAATTTCCAGCAGTGAGCTGATTGACGCGCGGACGCTTCGGTCAGCGTCTCAGTTTAGCTGACACTAAGATTGCGGTCGTCAGAAAAGCGAAAAAGAAAAACAAATACAAGGATATGAGGCCTGGGAGAGTGAAGAGAATCCAGTCGGAAAAGGCGTTCTGCGGAAGAAGACGAAAGATAATCTGAATTCCAAGCCAGAACGCGCCCATTGCGAGCACCGCGCTGAGAAACAAAATCAGTGCAAGCCCCAAAAGAAACTTAGCTTTCGATGGCTTTGACATGGAAGAAACCCTGGTAGCCGGCACGCCTTTGGAAACCGGATTTCGATAGAGCGTTTTGAGGAGCCTCAAGCCCGCTGCGTGAGATGCGCCGTCCCCAGCGCCGCGAACACCGTCCTGACGATGCCTTCGCGATCCAGACCGGCCTTGGCATACATGGCCTCGGGCTTGGCCTGATCCATCCACACATCCGGGAGAACCATCGGGCGCACCTTCAGGCCGCCGTCGATCAGGCCTTCGCGGGCGAGGAATTGCAGGACGTGGCTTGCAAAGCCGCCGATCGAGCCTTCCTCGATGGTGACCAGCACCTCATGCTCGCGCGCCAGACGGCGGATCATGTCCTCGTCGAGCGGCTTGGCAAAGCGCGCATCGGCGACCGTGGTCGAGAGGCCCGCAGCCTCCAGATCTTCCGCCGCCAGAAGACATTCCGCAAGGCGCGTGCCGAAGGAGAGGAGGGCGACCTTGGTGCCTTCCTTGACGATGCGCCCCTTGCCGATATCGAGGATCGAGCCGCGTTCCGGCATCTCGACGCCGACGCCTTCGCCGCGCGGATAGCGGAAGGAGATCGGGCCTTCGTCATAGGCGACGGCCGTGCGCACCATATGCTTCAGCTCCGCCTCATCGCTGGCCGCCATCACAACAAAGCCCGGCAGCATGGCGAGATAGCCGGTGTCGAACGAGCCCGCATGGGTCGGCCCGTCGGCGCCGACGAAACCGGCGCGGTCGATGGGGAAGCGCACGGGCAGCTTCTGGATCGCCACGTCGTGCACGACCTGGTCATAGGCGCGTTGCAGGAAGGTGGAATAGAGCGCCGCAAACGGCTTCATCCCGTCGCAGGCAAGACCGGCCGCAAAGGTGACCGCATGCTGCTCGGCAATTCCGACATCGAAGGTGCGGGCCGGAAACGCATCGGCAAACTTGTCGACGCCGGTACCCGACGGCATGGCGGCGGTGATGGCGACGATCCTGTCGTCAAGCGCGCCTTCCTGCACCAGCGTCTCGCCGAAAACGGCGGTATAGCTCGGCGCATTCGGCTTCACCTTGGCCTGTGCGCCGGTGATCACGTCAAACTTGTTGACGCCATGATACTTGTCGGCGGCGGCCTCCGCCGGCGCGTAGCCCTTGCCCTTCTGCGTCACGACATGGATCAGAACCGGGCCCTGCTGGTTGTCGCGCACATTGCGCAAGACAGGCAGGAGATGCTCGAACGAATGGCCGTCGATGGGGCCGATATGGTAGAAGCCGAGCTCCTCGAACATCGTGCCGCCGGTGACGTAGCCGCGCGCGTGCTCCACAGCGCGGGTGATCGCCCGGTCCACCGTCTTGCCGAGGTAAGCCGTCAGTTTCTTGCCGAATTCGCGCACGCCCATATAGGTGCGGCCAGAGGCAAGGCGGGCCAGATAGGCGCTCATCGCGCCCGTCGGCGGGGCAATCGACATGTCGTTGTCGTTGAGAATGACGATGAGGCGCGCATCCAGCGCACCGGCATTGTTCAGCGCCTCGAAGGCCATGCCGGCCGACATCGCGCCATCGCCAATGACGGCGATCACCCGCCGGTCGCTGCCCTGTAGGTCGGCCGCGACAGCCATTCCGAGGCCTGCGGAAATCGAGGTCGAGGAATGGCCGGCGCCAAAGGGATCGTATTCGCTCTCACCGCGCTTGGTGAAGCCGGAAAGCCCGTCTTCCTGGCGCAGCGTGCGGATGCGCTCGCGCCGGCCGGTCAGGATCTTGTGGGGATAACACTGGTGGCCGACATCGAAGATGATGCGGTCGTCAGGCGTGTTGAAGACCTTGTGAAGCGCGATCGTGAGTTCCACGACACCCAGCCCGGCACCCAGATGCCCGCCGGTCTTGGAGACAGCGTCAATCATCTCCGCGCGCAGCTCGGAAGCAAGCTGCGGCAAGTCACGGTCTTCAACCTGTTTCAGGTCCGCCGGAATATGGACGGTGTCGAGCAGCGGTGTGGAGGGTACGCTCGTCAATGGATGTCGGCCTTCTACAGCAATTCCGGCAGACTTGCGTCGCCGAGTCCTTTCCGGAACCGCATTTACAAAAACACTGGAAGCAAGTCAGGCGACAGGACTGTCGCCGCTCATGCCCGTTTCATGCCTGCTCTTCTTGCCGGTCAAGCAATCCACTGCCTATAGTCCATCGTGTTCCGCGTTGAAAGCGGCAAGACGATGACACACCACGGTCATCTCAAGATAATTCATTTCAGCCCTGCGGCAAAGGCACGAACTCTTCCTCGTCGCCGGGCACGATGTCGAAGCGGCCGGTTTTCCACTCTTCCTTCGCCTGTTCGATCCGCTCCTTCGATGATGAGACGAAATTCCACCAGATATAGCGCTGCGAATTCAGCGCATCGCCGCCGAAGAACATGACATGCGCACCGAGCGGCCCCGCTTCGAACAGGATAGCGTCTCGCGGGCTCAAGACCAGCAGCTGGTCGGCCTCGAACGTGGTTCCCGCGACCGTGACTGTGCCTGACAACACATAGGCCGCACGCTCTTCCCATTTCGGCGCCAGCGAAAAGCGCGCGCCGGGATCGAGCTTTATGTCGAGATAGAGCGTGCCGGTCGGCACCTTCACCGGCGAGACCATGCCCTCATAGGTCCCGATGACCAGCCGGCCCTGAAGCCCGGCTTGTGAAAACTCCGGCATCACCCCGGCTTCCGTATGCGCAAAGCTTGGATCGGTCTCCTCCATCTGGTCCGGCAGTGCTAGCCAGGTCTGCAGGCCGGAAATCGCCTGCGGATGGCCGCGCAGCTTCTCCGGCGAGCGCTCGGAATGCACGATGCCGCGCCCCGCCGTCATCAGGTTGATGTCGCCCGGCTGGATGACCATGTCGTTGCCGAGGCTGTCCTTGTGGGTGATCTGGCCGTCGAAGAGATAGGTTACGGTCGAAAGCCCGATATGCGGATGGGGGCGCACATCCAGCGCCGCATCTGCCTTGAGAACCGCCGGTCCCATACGGTCGAAGAAGATGAACGGCCCGACCAGCCGGCGCTTGGCCGAGGGCAGGGCGCGCCGCACTTCCAGCCCGCCGATATCGCTCGTACGCGGCACGATCAGCAGTTCGACAGCGTCGCAGGCGCTCGCATCGCCGGGTTCTGGATCCTGTCCGGGAAAGAATGACATGAGGTTTCCTTTCGTCATGGGGCTGTCCCGCAAACTATCCCGTCCGGCAACGAGCGCAACCGCAAAGGCACAGCCGTATTTGATTTTTGTAAGGCAACCTTCTTACCCTCTTGCGAAAGGGCAAGGAAAATTATATATGCAGCCTTATTATAAGTAAGCTTATGTTTTCAGGCTCTGCGATGCCGAAGGAAGATCAGACAATCGGGATTTTGCTGCATGACGTTGCGCGGCTGATGCGCAGGCGTTTCGAGCAGCGCGCGCGTCCTGTGGGGCTGACCCGGTCGCAGTGGCATACCCTGCTTCTGCTCTCCAAGAACGAAGGGGTTCACCAGAAGGCACTTGCAGAAATGCAGGAGGTCGAGCCGATCACACTGATGCGGCTGATCGACAAGCTGGAGGAACGCGGCCTCGTTGAGCGCCGCAAGCACGAGACCGACCGGCGGATCTGGATGCTTTACATCACGCAGACCGCGCGCAGTCTTCTGGAGGGCGCGCGGGAATTTGGGAACGAAACCCGCGCAGAAGCACTTGAAGGCATTTCGGATGCCGACCGGGTGCGGCTGTTTGAAATGCTTGAAACCATGAAATCGAACCTTGTTGAAGGCTGCCGGCAGGCAGCGGAAGTTGAGAAGAGACATGTCTGAGCCAGTGAAGATCCGCCAGGGTGAAGATGCAGGCGCTGCCAAGATGGAACGCCCGGCCAATACCTCCGAAGCCAAGAGCACAGTCATCCCGCCGGAAACCCCGGTGTCGGCGCCGGCCAAGGGCAAGCGCTCGCGCGTGCGCGGCCTTCTCTTCGCGGCACTCCCCATCGCTCTCGTTGTCGGCGGCTATTACTATGTGACCGGCGGCCAGCTTGTTTCGGTCGACAACGCCTATGTTCAGGCCCGTATTGCCGGCGTCTCCACCGATGTCGCCGGCACGGTCAAGGCGATCCAGATTCATGACAACGAGAAGGTGACGGCCGGGCAGGTTCTCTACAAGCTCGACCCCGCGAGCTATCAGATCGCGCTCGACAGCGCCAAGGCCAAGGTCGATGCCGCCCGCAACGATCTCCTGACGCTGAAGGCGACCTACGCCCAGGATCAGGCACAGATCACGCAGGCGCAGGCCGACATCCCCTTCTATGAAGACGCCTATGCCCGTGCACAGAAGCTCGTCTCGTCCGCCACCGCCTCAAAGGCGACGCTGGACCAGGCAAGCCACGATCTCGAATCCGCCAAGCAGAAGGTTGATGTGGCCAGGGCCGAGGCTGCCGCAACGCTGGCCAAGCTGAACGGCAATCTGAACCTTCCGCTCGAACAGTTCCCGGAATACATGCAGGCGCAGGCCGCCGTCGACGATGCCCAGCGACAGCTTGACCACACGGTCGTCAAGGCGCCCTTCGACGGCATTGCCACCAATGTGAACGCCATCCAGATCGGTAGCTATCTGCAGCCGGCCCAGACGGCCTTCTCGCTGGTCTCGACGCAGGACATGTGGATCGAAGCCAACCCCAAGGAAACCGAACTCACCTATGTGAAGCCCGGCCAGCCGGTGACGGTCACGGTCGACGCCTATCCGGGTGTTTCCTGGAAGGGCGAGGTCGCAAGCGTCAGCCCGGCTTCGGCCTCGAGCTTCTCGCTACTGCCTGCGCAGAATTCCTCGGGCAATTGGGTGAAGGTCGTGCAGCGCATTCCGCTTCGCGTCGCAGTTCATGCTGAAGACGGCAAGCCGCAACTTCGCGCCGGCATGAGCACGGAAGTCGATATCGACACCAACCATGCCCGCGGCCTGCCGCAATTCGTCGAAAACCTGCTGGGACGGAACACGGCCTACGCCCATGAGTAACGCGGCAACATCATCGACAGGGTTCACGCCCGTTGCCAATCGCGGCGCCATCGCTGCCTGCGTGATCCTTGCGGTGATCATGCAGGCGCTGGACACCACGATCGCAAACGTCGCTCTGCCCTATATCCAGGGCAGTGTCGCAGCCAGCGCCGACCAGATCAACTGGGTGCTGACATCCTATATCGTCGCCGCCGCCATCATGACGCCGCCGTCCGGCTTTCTCGCCGCCAAGTTCGGCCGCAAGCGCATGCTCACCATCAGCATCGTCGGCTTCGTCGTCGCCTCCGTTCTGTGCGGCCTTGCCCAGTCGATCACCCAGATCGTAGGCTTCCGGCTCTTGCAGGGCTTCTTCGGTGCGGCTCTCGTGCCACTGTCGCAGAGCATTCTGCTCGACATCTATTCCGCTGAAGAGCGCGGTCGTGCCATGGCCATGTTCGGCGTGTCCGTCATGGTCGGGCCTATCCTCGGCCCCGTCATCGGCGGCTGGCTGACGGAGAATATCAGCTGGCGCTGGGTGTTCTATATCAACGTCCCGATCGGCATCATGGCCGTCATGGGCATCGCGACCTTCGTCAAGGAAACCGAGATCAACGCCAAGGCCAAGCTTGACTGGTTCGGCTTCGGCATGCTGTCCCTTGCCATCGGCGCGCTGCAATTGATGCTCGATCGCGGCTCGCAGCTCGACTGGTTCTCCTCGGGCGAGATCGTCGTCGAGACGATCATTGCCGCCGGCGCCTTCTATCTTCTCATCGTGCATATGTTCACGTCGGAGAATTCCTTCGTCAATCCGCGCCTGTTCCTAGATCGGAACTTTGCGGTCAGCATGCTGTTCATCTTCGTTGTCGGCGTGGTGCTGCTGGCATCGCTGGCGTTGCTGACGCCCTATCTGCAGACGCTGATGGGCTATCCGGTCATCACCGCCGGTCTCGTCATGGGTCCGCGCGGCATCGGCACCATGCTCTGCATGATGTTCGTCGGCCGGGTTATCGGCAAGATCGATACCCGCATCCTGCTCTTCGCCGGCCTCGCAGTCACGGCTTTCGCCATGTATGTCATGACCGGCTGGACACCCGATATCTCGCAATGGGAAATCGTCTGGGTCGGCTTCCTTCAGGGAGCAGGTCTGGGTTTGCTCTTCGTGCCGCTGACGACGGTGGCCTTCGCAACGCTGTCCCCGGAACTGCGCGGCGACGGCACGGGCCTTTACAACCTCTCGCGCAATATCGGCTCAAGCGTCGGCATAGCGGTGGTTTCGGCGTTGCTGACCTCGAACATTCAGGTCAATCACGCGGAGATCGGGGCAGCGCTGACCCCGTTCAACCATGCGCTTCAGGCGCTGGCCCATGCCGGGCTCAATCCGAATACGGCGAGCGGTCTTTCGACCCTCGACGGCCTCGTCACCCTGCAATCGATCATCATCGCCTATGCGGATGATTTCAAATTGCTGATGCTGATGTCGATCGTCGTCATGCCGCTGCTTCTCCTGCTGCAGCCGCCCAAGCGCGCGGCCTCCGCAGCGGATCGCGAAGAGGCGATGGAAGTCGTGATGGAATAATCAATCGTCCCTGGCATGAGGCTGCCGCCTAGGCTGGTCCGCGTCTGCCAGGGAGACTGCATTGCGTTCGGCAGGGAATCCCATCATGTTCCCGTTCAGGAGCCAATGGGGGCGCCTTGAGTTCGCCCTGTCGGAGGGCGGAAGGACGTGTTCGATCATGGCGAAATCCCGATTTGCTGTTCGTGTGGCGCTAACGACCTTGGTTGTCTTGACGTTGAGCGCTCCCGTTTTCGCTGCAGGGAGGCTCGCGCTGATGTCCGCCTGCCGGCAGGACTATCGCAAATTGTGCAGTGACGTCCCCATGGGAGGAGGGCGCGTTGCTGCCTGTCTGAACGATCACCGCAACGAACTTTCGCCCGCCTGCCGCGACGCCGTTTCGGGCGGGGAGACGACTGCCGGGCGCGCGGTTGCGGAGCCGACTGCTGCGCGTCGGGATATCGCTTACGGACCGGATGCTGCACAAAGGCTGGACGTCTATACTCCGGCTGGAGCGGCGAAGGCACCGGTGATTGTCATGATGCACGGCGGCGCCTGGGCTCTCGGTTCGAAAACGTCGCACAGCATCGTCGATGCCAAAGTGGCGCATTGGCTGCCGCGCGGCTATGTCTTTGTCTCGGTTGAGACACGGCTCCTTCCGGCCGCAAAC
Source organism: Limnomicrobium aquaticum (assembly GCF_040545545.1). Lineage (NCBI taxonomy): Bacteria > Pseudomonadati > Pseudomonadota > Alphaproteobacteria > Hyphomicrobiales > Rhizobiaceae > Limnomicrobium > Limnomicrobium aquaticum. The sequence continues at coordinate 122,502 of NZ_JBEPMB010000006.1, read as the reverse complement.
CCCGTCGAGCAGGCGCGCGACCTTGCAGCCGCCGTCGCCTATGTCCAGAAACATGCGGCGGAATGGGGTGGCGACGGCGCACGGGTGGTTCTGATGGGGCATTCCGCCGGCGCGCATCTGGCGGCGCTTCTGGCAGCCGACCCCTCGCTCGGCGCCAAATCTGGCCTTCGTGCAGTCCTCGGCACGGTCGCACTCGACAGCGCGGCCTACGACGTCACGCAGATCATGAATGCCCGGCACTTGGGTCTCTACGACCGCGCATTCGGCAGCGATCCCGCCTTCTGGCGCACCGCGTCGCCCAGCCAGCAGGTGCGCGGAAAGCCCGCGCCCGCACTCCTCGTCTGCTCTTCACGGCGCCGCGATTCCTGCGATCAGGCGGAGGGCTTTGCCGCCACCCTGAAGCGGGCAGGCGGACGTGCGACTGTTCTGCCGCAAAACCTGTCGCACATGGACATCAATGCGCAACTGGGCAAGGACGGCGCCTATACAGCGGCCGTCGACAAATTCCTGGCGTCCCTCGGGCTGCCCTGATCAGCTGTCCAGCGGCTCGACGCCCTGCGGCTTGCCGGCGCGGTCGAGACGGATCTTCTCGATGCGGGCTTCTGCGGCCGAGAGCAGCGTCTCGCAATGCTTCTTCAGCGCTTCGCCGCGCTCGTAGATGGCGATCGACTGGTCGAGCGCCACATCGCCGCGCTCCAGCCGCGACACGATGCTTTCCAGCTCGGCCACGGCCTGTTCGAAAGAGAGGCCCTTGATGTCGGCCGGTTTTGCGGTGTCCGTCATGGTCATCCTTTCATGAGCCTGTAGATATGCGCGCCGGCCGATTCGGCCAGCCCCTGAAGGTCATAGCCGCCTTCGAGGATGCTGACGAGACGGTTGGAGGCAAAGTCCCCCGCCATATCCATGAGTTTGCCCGTCGCCCAGTCGAAATCATCCGCCACAAGATTGATCTGCGCCAGCGGATCGCGGTGATGGGCGTCGAAGCCGGCGGAGATGATGATGAGGTCCGGCGAGAAATTGCGGATCGCCGGCAGCACGCGATCCTTGAACGCCTCGCGAAAATCGTCCGATCCGGTATTGGGCGACAGCGGAGCATTGACGATATTGCCGACCCCCGTCTCATCCTTGCGGCCGGTGCCGGGATAAAGCGGCATCTGGTGTGTCGAGCAGTAGAGCACTGAACGGTCGGCCTCGAAGATATCCTGCGTGCCGTTGCCGTGATGCACGTCCCAGTCGATGATGGCGATTCGCTCCAGCCCGTGCTTCTGTTGCGCGTGGCGGGCGGCAATCGCCGCATTGTTGAAGAAACAGAAGCCCATGGCGCGCATCCGCTCGGCATGGTGTCCCGGCGGGCGCGAGGCGACGAAGGCGTTGTCATGGGCACCGGAGATCACGTCGTCCACGGCGGCCATGGCCCCGCCCACCCCGGTCAAGGCGGCCTGCAGGCTCTTCACGCCCGCATAGGTGTCGCTCTCGAGCTGGTTGATCTCACCCTCGTCCTCCGGCATGGCGCGCATGACGGCAAAGAGATGCTCTTCCGGATGCGCCAGCAGAACCGCATCCTCATTGGCCTGCGGGGCCTCCTTGCGGTCGAGGGTGGCAAAATTCGGATGGCTCAGCGCCTCGTTCAGCGCCCTCAGCCGATCCGGCCTCTCCGGATGACCTTCCGGCACCTCATGCTCCAGAAAGATCGAATGCTCGTAAAGCCGTGTCGTCATGGTGGAACCTGTGTGCGTCGGAGGGGTCGTCTCCTCTCCCCTTGTGGGAGAGGAAGCGATTTCAACATCTTAGCTTTAGCTAAGTGTTAGAAATCGCAGGTGAGGGGTTCGATTTTGTGGCACTTGCGGAAAATACCCCTCACCAAGCTCGCCCACGCCAATCGGCTACGCCTCTTGGGGCGAGCTATCCTCTCCCACAAGGGGAGAGGAGGGGCCATGAACACCTCGTCTCAAGCCCGCGACGGCAGCATCGGATAGCCGGCGAGCACGGCGCGCGCGGCGAGCGTTGCAAGCACGGCCTTGATCAGGTCGCCCGGAACGAAGGCGAGGTTGCCGATGAGAGCCTTGCCGACCGGCGTGCCGGTGGAGAAGCAGAGCCACGCGATGCCGAAGGCATAGACCACGACGATGCCGCCGACGATGCTGGCGAGGAAGAAGCCGACATACTGGCGGATTTCCGGCTGGCCGTCGCGGACCAAGCGCTCGGCAACAAGGCCGGTGACGAAGGCGCCGAAGATCCAGCCGATAATATAGCCGCCCGTCGGGCCAATGATCTTCTGCAAGCCGCCAGCGCCGCCGGCCAGAACCGGCAGGCCGATGGCCACCATCAGTACGACGAGAACATAGGCTGCAGCACCCCGCTTCGCCCCGATGATCGTTCCGGCCAGCATGACGCCCATCGACTGCGCCGTGATTGGCACAGGAATGAAGGCCAGCGTGATCGGCGGCAGGAAGCCGAGCGCAACGATGATGGCGGCGAAAAGCGCCACGAGCACGATATCCTTGGTGGTCATGATTGTCTCTCCTTGATGAGGGCGCGCCAAACGCTCAGCGGCCCCTTATACCCCTGGCGTCGATGGCGTCTGCAATCGCATCCGCATCCTTCAACGCCAGAATGATCAATGGCCCGATGGCTCGCACCGGACGGAACGCGATGCCGCGCGCCGCATGCGCCTCTCTCAGCGCCTCATAGTGTCCGAAGATATCCGGCAGGAAGCGAAGCACAAGCCCCAAAGCGAGGCTGACGTCTGCCGCCCGCACGATCCCCAGCTTTTCGGCCGGCCGCAGCGCCCAGGTGATCGTCTCCATGAAATCCGCAATCCGTGTCGTCGCGGTGACCGCAGCGGCGAGGAACACGACCGCCAGCAGCCTGAAAGTCGAGACAAGAGCCTCCGGCCAGCTCAGCACATAGGCGTTGAACAGTGCCAGAATGGCGATGGCGAAGAGCACCGGTTTCAGCCGGTAAACCGCCTCGCGAACCGTCATCGGCAGGCTGAAATAGATCGCCCCGGCGATAACCATCGCCACCGCCTGAACCGCCATAAGCTCGGTGAAATAGAGCGCCAGACCCAAGACGAGGATCAACGCCAGCTTCGCGCCCGGCCGCTGCCGATGCAGAAACGTGTCGCCCTCGACATAGAGGCTCGTCAACATCCGGCAATCTCCCGGTAATACGCAATCGCCGCCGCAGGCAACCCGTCGAAGACGATGCGCCCCTCATGAAACACCAGCACCCGGTCGAAATCCTCGACCAGCGGCAGATCGTGGCTGATGACGATGGCGTTTTCGGAAAGCGCATGGATCGCCTCGACCACGCGGGCGCGGTTTTTCAGGTCCAGCTGGTTGACCGGCTCGTCGAAGATGAGAATATCCGGCCCCGTGGCCGACACGCTGGCAATGGCCGCCAGCTGCAATTCGCCACCGGACAGTTCATGCACCCGGCGCTGCCCCAGCGCCTCGATGCCGAAGCGGGCAAGGGCGGCTTGCGCCCGCGCCTCGGCCTCCGCCGGCGCGACGCCATGCGCCTTCAGCCCGAACACGATATCTTCCATGACCTGCGGCATGATGAGCTGCTGCGCCGGGTTCTGGAAGATGAAGCCGGCAACGGTCAGCACCGCCCTGGCATCCTTGACCGTATCGAGCCCGTTGACAGTCACTGTCCCCGACGTCGGCTTGACGAGCCCGTCGATCAGCTTGGCGAAGGTCGTCTTGCCCGAGCCGTTCAGCCCGATTATGCCGATGCGACGCTCCGACAACGTGAGCGAAAACGGGTGAAGCGCGATATGCGTCTTGAATTTCACCGAACAATCGGAAAAACGGATGTCCAACGCGCTACAGTCCCAAAAAGAGTGACCCCGATGCAGCGTCTATAGCCAAGGATGGACCGTTTGCAAACAGAACCATGTTGCAATGCAGTGGAGGAGCAGCAGCCCGTGCGCCTGCGCGGCCACCATTTCCTCTGCCTCCTGACCTACAAAGGCCTCGGCTACACCCCCGCTTTCGTCGAAAACATGACGGCGGTCGCCACCCGCATCAACGCCGGCGCCAAAGTCATCCTCCACCCCGGCCCTGACGACATCTGCGCAGCCCTCACCCCCGCCGACCGCGCCGCCTGCAACCACGATTGCGCCAAGCCGGAGACGGCAGCGCTCGACGAACTGGCCGAAAAGGCGACCGTCGCGGTGCTGGGGCATGGCTTGGCGGAAGCCTTCACGCTCGACGCGGAGAAGGTGGCGCAACTGCGCGCCGCCTTCCTCACCGGCGAAAGCCGCACCGCCTGCGGCCTCTGCCGGTGGCGGGCGGTGTGCGACGAGATTGCGGCGAGCAATTACGCGCAAACCTTGCTCATCGGCTTTCACGCCGCCTGAGTTCCGCCTGCGCCGAAGGCCCGATCCTTCAACTCGCGGAACTTGGAGGACGCAGACGCCAGCCGTGCGTCCCATTCCGGATTGGGCCGCTGGCCTTCGATCGCTTTGAGATAGACCTGCATCAGCGCCGTGATCGCGAAAGGTTCCAGCACCGCGGCCTTGAAGGCCCAGGCGAAGATGATGGCGAGCACGATGCCCCAGCCGGAAAGCGCGCCCGGAAACAGATAGGCAATCGCACCCGCAGGCGCCAGCATCAGAATAAAGACCGCAATCGCCAGCACCCAGAGGAAGACCGAGAGCCAGATGGCGTTCTTCACCATCGTCTTGCCGTTCTGCGCATAGAGCACGAGGCCCTGCCGCGATGTCTCCCAGGGGTTCTGGCTGTCGATGCGCATGTTGTAGCCGAGAATGATTTCGTCGACATAGGTGAGCGAGAGCCGGATGACCGTGTTGATAAACCGCGCGATCCCTTCCAGCCCGAGGATCGGAATGAGCCACGCCACCCCGCCGATGATCCCCGTCAGCGCCCGGATCACGCCCTTGATCAGCTGGTCGAGCACGAAGAGCACGTTCATCTCGGCAAAACGCGCCTTCACCGTGTCGGTCGCATGCGCAATCTGGCTCTTGCCCTCCGGCATCGGCTTGCCGTCCAGCATCTCAACGATCACCGCGATATGCCCGGCCTTGATCGTGTAGAGAATATATTCCCGCACCCAGTAGACGCCCGCCGAGACGATCCCGAAGCCGATGATCCCGCCCCAGACCGAATAGCCGGTCGGATCGGCACTGATATGCCCGATCCCATACCCCAGCCCCGCGCCGCCGCCGGTGCCGACGATATAGGCCAGCGTAATCCCGAAATAGACCGCCATGCGCAAAAGAATGAACGGCATCGTCCGCGCCATGATGCCCATCGTCCTGCCAATATCAAAATCCCACATCGCCCCGCCCTCCGGATTGGATGGATCATAATCGGTTTTGCCTATGACGGGCAGGGGGTGGGTTTTGTTCGGGGGGGCGTTTTCCCTTGATTACATATAAAACCCTGCGACTTTCAAACTCGTTGATCTTCAACCAAATAGAGCAATAGTTGCCTGCTAACAAAGGTTGGGTCGCGTCTTACGGGGCGCAGACTCGGTTGAGACATTTTGGTTTTTTCTGATATGAAACTAAAACGTGCATCTCGAACGAGGGGGAATTCGTGCTCGATTGGTCCAAGCTAGAAGACGATGTGAGAACCATAGCCAGCGCGCACTGGAACGCGCCATGCCAGCCCCGAACCATCAATGGCGTTAGATGTGACGGAGTGATCGAAGTGAAGAGCGATCACTGGATAGCAATCGAGATATCGAAATCCGATACTTTGGAGAAACTAAGAACAGATCTTGCAAAATTTGCAGCGTTCCGTTTGGCTCAAATGGTCGATGGAATATATACAGAATGCCTGTTTATTACGGCAGGAGATACTAATTCTCTGAAGGAAACCGGAAGAGCTAATAAAGTTGATGTAATGTCGGTGAACGAGTTCGCTGGAAAATTTATTGGTAAAGACGAATATGTGTATATCCGTAATAGCCAAAAATTTGGAAGTGCTGTTGATCCAGATACCGGAGGGAAAGACAATGCAGCGTTTGCTGAGGTTGGGTACATTCTGAGTAACACCGGAAGCGCTGTCGATATTACGAACGTCGCCGATAAGGTCGCCAATCGGAAAAAAGCTATTCTTATCGGTGAGTTCGGAAGCGGGAAATCCAGATGCGTACAAGAGGTGTTCCTGGCGCTTAGTAAAGCCGATGACATGTTTCCAACGGTAGCGATCAACCTCCGCGAGTGTTGGGGCTTGCAGAGCTTTGACTTAATCATTCGAAGTCATCTTGAAAGTCTTGGATTGTCTAAGATGGCTGACAATCTCATCAAGCTGGCCTTGGCTGGAAAGGTGCGCTTTTTGCTGGATGGTTTCGATGAGATTGGTTCACAGTCATGGACGGGAGAAATCGAGCGGTTGAAAGATCTGCGACGTCGCAGCCTAAAGGGTGTGTTCGATCTAATTGCAAAGTGTGGAACCGGAGGAGTGCTTATTACCGGACGGGAGCACTATTTCTCTTCCAACGATGAGATGCTTGATTGCTTGGGGCTAGAGGCGGGGCAAGTCGAAATTATCGAATGCCGTGATGAATTTTCGGAAGCCGAGTTGCAACACTATCTCACATCAAATTCTATTATGGTTGATGTTCCTTCTTGGATGCCTCGCAAGCCGTTAATATGTCAGCTATTCTCAAAGCTACCTTCATCGGAATTGAATTCAATATCTGATGACGCTGTCGATGAAGTCGATTTTTTTGAGAAATTCTTAGATGCTATATGCCTCCGAGAAAGGAGAATTCATCCATCAATAGATGACAAGGTTCTGAAGGCTGTATTGTTAAACCTGGCAGATAAGTCGCGTGAAAAATTATCTTTACCGGAGCAAATTACGCCAGAGGATATAAATAGATCTTTCTTTGAAGTTTCCGGTCTCACCCCACTCGATGAATCCGCGATTATGCTCCAGCGGTTACCTTATTTAGGAAGAACCGGGACTGATAACGCAAATCGCATATTTATCGACGATTACGCAAAAAGTGGTCTGCGAGGATTGTCACTTTGTGAACATATCTACGTCTCTGACAAAAGGATTTCATCCACCCCTTGGAAAGGCGCGCTCGGAGAATTCGGCTCACGTGTTGTATGTAGTCGCGTCAGCAATTGGAATGACGCCTATAAATATGGTGCGTACTGCGCCAAGTACGGTAATTCTCAAGTCGCAGCCGATATTGTGACATCACGGCTGGCTGGCGATGATGCAACGATTAGTTTTCTGGGCGTCCGAGTGGAGAATGCTCACTTTGATGTATTGGACTTCTCCGGAAGTGAAATAATAAATTTGAACATAGAAAGCTGCTCTGTCGATGAAATTAAGATAACTGAAGCAGAATTCAAAAAGTGCTCCTTCCGAGATGTGATTGGAGACAGGGTATTGGGCGTAGGGTCACATGCTAGACTGCCTGATTGTTTTCAGAAATGCGACTTTTCGGCTTATGATCAGGCCGACAATGCCGCAAGGATCAGTGAACTTCCTTTAACGAATGCGCAAAAGACAATCTTATCTCTGATAAAGAAGCTGTTTTTTCAGCGGGGGCGCGGGCGTAAGGAGGAAGGGTTACTAAGAGGAGCGGAGGACTACTGGGAGAGGAAGACTGCGGCATCTTTCCTAAGCTACGCTCTAACCAACGGAATCGTGATTGAGGCCAAGGGGAATGAAGGCAAAATTTTTGTCCCGCAGCGTCGACACACGCGCAGGATGGCCAACATCATGGAGCGCATGGGCAGTTGCGGTGATGTGATTTGGACACTAGCTGGCTAGCTTATCCTTCGTGACATCAAGCTAGCCACGAAGTGCGCTATGGCTTGGCAAGGGAAGCGTAGTAACGTTTTTACCTACTGTGGGCCTCATGTGTTCGGTCAACATGAGCACATTCATGGGTGCGTTAACAAATTGGAGATTGAACAAATCAGGAACATATGCCTCAATGACCCATGCCGACTCATCTCCCCAACCCGCTCGCCCGCCGCATCTTCCTCGCTCGCCAGGGCCTCTCCGCCCATCCCGGTCGCGCGCTCGACCGCGAGGGGATTTATCAGCTTATCCACGATCTCGGCTTCGTGCAGGTGGACAGCATTGCGACCGTCGTGCGCGCCCATGAGCAGATCGTCTTTTCGCGCAACCAGACCTTTGATCGCGAGCATCTGCGCCAGCTGATCGAGGAGGATCGGCGGTTGTTTGAGCATTGGACGCATGATGCCTCGATCCTGCCGGTGGCGTTCTTTCCCTATTGGAAGCATCGCTTTGCCCGCAAGGAAGCCTCGATGCGCGAGCGCTGGGCGAAATGGCATGGGGAGGGGTTCGACAGCGCCTTTGAGGAGACGATGGCGCGCATTCGCGAGGGCGGCGAATTGCTGGCGCGGGAGGTCAAGGCGGAGGATCACAAGTCCGGTGGCTGGTGGGAATGGCACCCTTCCAAGACCGCGCTTGAATTCTACTGGCACACCGGCAAGCTTGCGATTGCGCGGCGCGAGAATTTCCAGAAGGTCTATGACCTGACGGAGCGGGTGATCCCGGCCCATGCGCTTGAGCCCGAAGTGAGCCACGAGGCCTTTGTCGACTGGGCCTGCCGCGCAGCGCTGACAAGGCTCGGCTTTGCCACCCATGGCGAGATCGCCGCCTTCTTCGCCCTCGTCTCGCCGGAGGAGGCGAAGACCTGGGTGACGGCGCATCGCGACGAACTGGAGCCGGTGGAGATCGCCGCAATAGATGGCGGCAAGCCGCGCGCCGCCTTCGCCTTCCGGGGCCTTTCCACCCACCCGGACGACTGGCCCGAGCCGCCCTCGCGGGTGCGGGTGCTCAGCCCCTTCGATCCGCTGCTGCGCGACCGCGACCGCGCCGAACGGCTTTTCGGCTTCCGCTACCGCATCGAGATCTTCGTGCCCGAGCCGAAGCGCGAATATGGCTATTATGTCTTCCCGCTCTTGGAAGGCGACCGCCTGATCGGCCGCATCGACATGAAGGCGGACCGGAAGACGGGCGCGCTCAATGTCCGCAAGCTCTGGTGGGAGAGGAGTGTCCGCGCCTCATCCGGGCGCATGGACAAGCTGATGGCCGAGCTTGCCCGCGTCGCCCGCTTTGCCGGTGTGGAGGAGGTCGTGCTGGCAGACGATTGGCTGGCTCGGTGAGGGGTTCCCTCTTCTCCCCCTGGGGAGAAGGTGGCGCGAAGCGCCGGATGAGGGGTTCCCCCGCCTGACGTGAAAGATCCCCTCATCTGTCCTTCGGACATCTTCTCCCCAAGGGGAGAAGAGGGGGCGCCGTTCCCAACCGCTTCTGTGAACGCTGCATTGACCGTTTGTAATGCTTTTCGGGTGGTTCTTATGTTGCAATGCGGTCAAAACTGTTCCTACATAACAATTGTATGAACAGGCCGCCCGCCGTCCCGGATCGCGCGGCTGCATTGCGAGTTTCCCATGTCCCGCCCCGTGATTGGCATTATCGGCAATACCTATTCCATCGAAAACCGCTTCCCCGTGCAGGTCGTCGGCGACCGCAACATGGCGGCGGTGACGGATGTCATGGGTGGGTTGCCGCTGATGTTTGCGGCGCATCCGGCGATCACCGATATCGAGGCGCTGCTGGAGGTCGTGGATGGCGTGCTTCTCACGGGCGCGCGGGCCAATGTGCATCCCCGTCATTTCGGCATGGAGCCTAACCCCAAACACGAGCCTTACGACGAGGAGCGCGATTCGATTGCGCTGCCGCTGATCGACGCCTGCGTGGCGCGCGGCGTGCCGGTCTTCGGCATCTGCCGAGGCTTTCAGGAAATGGCGGTCGCCGGCGGCGCGACGCTGCATCCGGAAATCCGCGAGCTTCCCGGCCGCATCAACCATCGCATGCCGCGGCTGGAAACCGGCGAGGTCCATCCCGATCCGGCGGTGGTCTTTGCCGATCGCCACGGCGTGGACCTGACCCCCGGCGGCGTCTTCGCGGGCATTTTCGGCAGCGACAAGATCCGCGTGAATTCGCTGCATGGTCAGGGCATTCTCGATCTTGGAGACAGGATCATCGTCGAGGGCCTGGCCGATGACGGCACCGTGGAGGCGATCCGCATGCGCGATGCGAAGGACTTTGCGCTGGGTGTGCAATGGCATGCCGAATTCGATCCGCAGACCAATCCGATCAATCGCGCGCTCTTCGAAGCCTTCGGCGATGCAGCCCGCGCCTACCGGGCCGCGCGCCTTAGCTGCGGCGTGAGTGAGCGGGTCAAGGGCACAGCCGCGCGCTGATCGTGTTTCCTGCTTTGCGCATGTCGCTGTCGCAAAGCCGCGCCACGCTTTTGCGTAACCGGCTTTAGACCGCTTCCCCGGCCAGATGCCGGGCCGCGAGCGAGAACAACTCGGCCTGCGAGGAAATCGAAAGCTTCGCATAGGCATGCCGCCGATGCACCTTCACCGTGCCTTCCGAAATCCCCGTTGCCTGCGCGATCGCCCGTGTCGAGCGCCCGTTGAGGATCATGTAGACGATATCGCGTTCGCGCGGCGAAAGCCGGCCAGCGGCAAAGCTCGCCAGCCGCTCGTCGATGCCGGACCTCTTCGCCGCTGCGTCGCCGTCCCAATGCTTCAGGCTCGCGGCGGCAAACAGCGGAAAGGCCGAAGCAAGCCGCGTCGCGTCCTGCCTGCTGAAGCGCTCCGCCTGCAGACCGCGCGCCAGCGACAGCACCAGCCATTCGTCGGGCCTGCCTGTCGCAACGAACAGCCCGAGTTCGTCCGTCATCTTGATGCGGCGAAAGAAGGTCCGGTAGTATTCCGAGCGCACGAACCCGTCCGGGGCCAGATCGAAGAGCAGGTGCACGCCCGGCCTGATGCCGTTGCGCATGGCGATGTGGAACGGGTCGAGCAGATAGGGCCCGCTCTCATAGAAGCGCGTATTGACCAGCGCCTGGCTCTCATCAAGATCGTGATAGACCGTCTCCGGCTGCGCGCTGCCGCGATAGAAGGTCGTCATCAGCGTGTCGAATGGCGCGAGATGCCTCAGCGCCGCTGTCAGCGCCACGGGAAAGTCTTCGGTGCCGATGGCGGCAACGCAGCGCGCGGCCAGCGGCGACCAGGTGGAAAGTAGCGTCAGATCCTCAGTCATGATCCCCATATACCACCAAAGGCGTATGCCTTTAACGGATTTTTCAGGGCAGGTGGAACGTGTTTGATATGCGCCGACATTCCAGGCCACCCCGACGCAAAGGATCACCCATGAGCGCCCCCATCGAAGTCATGCCGAAGATCGGCGATCTCGCCTTCACCCGTGACAGCCACTATGGCTCGATCATGGAAAATGCCTTTGCCGGCGCGCTCTCCTTCATGCGCCGGCGCTACACGCGCGACCTGACGGGCGTCGATGTCGCCGTCATGGGCGTGCCGCTCGATCTCACCACCTCCGGCCGCCCCGGCACCCGCCTTGGCCCCCGCGCCATCCGCGCTGCCTCCTCGCATCTCGCCTGGTCGCGCCCCTGGCCGTATGAGAGTGATGTGTTCGAAGACCTCGCGGTGGTCGATTACGGTGATTGCCTCTTCGATCCCGGCCGGCCGATGGAGATCCCCAAGGCGATCCGCGAGGCAGCCGCAGACGTGCTGGCGACCGACACCGCGCTGCTGACGCTCGGCGGCGACCATTTCATCACCTGGCCGCTGCTGCAGGCCCATGCGGCCAAGCACGGTCCGCTTTCGATCATCCAGTTCGACGCGCATACGGACACCTGGGCGGATGAGGGCGAGCGGCTGGATCACGGCACGATGCTCTGGCACGCCATCCACGAAGGCCTCGTCGTGCCCTCGCGCTCGGCCCAGATCGGCATCCGCTCGCACAATGACGACCCGATGGGCGTCAACATCTTCAACGCCATCGAGGTTCACAAGCAGGGGCCGGAGGCGATTGCTGAAAAGGTTCGCACCATCGTCGGCGACAACCCGGTCTACGTCACCTTCGACATCGACTGCCTCGACCCGTCGGCCGCACCCGGCACCGGCACCCCGGTCGTCGGCGGGCTGACGAGCTATCAGGCGCAGGAAATCATCCGCGGCCTTGCCGGGCTGAACGTCGTCGGCATGGATGTGGTGGAAGTCTCGCCGCCGTTCGATCACGCGGAGATCACGGCGCTGGCCGGCGCGACGATTGCCAACGATCTGCTGGCGCTGCATGCGGCGGGGAAGAAGGCAAGGGCGCGTTAAGCGTCAGCGCTCGGATAAATGCCCCTACCCAACCCTCCCCACAAGGGGGAGGGAGAGCGAGCGTCGAGACTGCCGCTTCAATACCTTGCGTTGGACATAGCCAACATGGGTGCGCTGAATGGGGTCGTCATCAGCGCTCCATCCGTCTCCCCCCTTGTGGGGGAGATGGCGGCAGCCAGAGGGGGAAGCCGCAAGCGCTGGCCTCAATGGAAAATCCTTACCGCACTTTCCCGTTCTGCCCGCGATCCCGCAGGAAGTGATCCGCGATCGTGCAGGCCACCATGGCCTCGCCGATCGGCACCGCGCGGATACCGACGCAGGGGTCGTGGCGGCCCTTGGTGCGGACGGAGACATTGTTGCCGTCCTTGTCGATCGAAAGCCGCTCGGTCAGGATCGACGAGGTCGGCTTGACGGCAAAGCGGGCAATGACCGGCTGGCCGGTCGAAATGCCGCCGAGAATGCCGCCGGCGTGGTTCGACAGGAAGATCGGCGTGCCGTCATTGCCCATGCGCATCTCGTCGGCATTTTCCTCGCCGGTGATTTCGGCAGCACCGAAGCCGTTGCCGATTTCGACACCCTTCACGGCATTGATCGACATGAGGTTCGAGGCGATGTCCTGATCGAGCTTGGCATAGATCGGCGCGCCGAGCCCTGCCGGCACGCCTTCCGCCACGACCTCGATGACAGCGCCGACGGAAGACCCCGCCTTGCGGATGCCGTCGAGATACTCTTCCCAGACCGGCACGATGGCGGCATCCGGAGCAAAGAACGGGTTCTGGTCGACCTGTTCCCAATCCCAGTTGTCGCGGTTGATCTTGATCTTGCCGATCTGCACGAGAGCTGCGCGCACGATCACGCCGGGCACGACCTTGCGGGCGAGTGCGCCAGCCGCCACGCGTGCCGCTGTCTCGCGGGCAGACGAGCGCCCGCCGCCGCGATAGTCGCGAATGCCGTATTTGATGTCATAGGCATAGTCGGCATGGCCGGGGCGATAGCGCGTGGCGATCTCGCCATAGTCCTTGGAGCGCTGGTCGGTATTCTCGATCAGCATGGAGATCGGTGTTCCCGTCGTCACCAGCGTCTCGCCATCATCCTCGGGCAACACGCCGGAGAGCACCTTCACAAGGTCCTCCTCGCGACGCTGTGTCACGAAACGCGACTGGCCGGGCTTGCGCTTGTCCATGAAGGCCTGGATCTCGGCGAGCGTGAAGCGGATGCCGGGCGGGCAGCCGTCGATCACGCAGCCCAGCGCCGGCCCGTGGCTTTCGCCCCAGGTCGTGACCCGGAAAAGATGTCCGAACGTGTTGTGCGACATGAGGAGCCTGCTTGAGTGATAATGAGAATTTGCGCCTCTCTTAGAGCAATTCCAGCGAAAGTGGAAACCGGTTTCGCGTCCGGAATTGCGGAAAAGAACGAGATAGGGCGTTTCAGCGTTTCTGTGAAACGGTGAAATGCTCTAAACGCCAAGCTCGAAAAGAAAAGCGGCAAGGCGTGTCAGATCGCGGTCGCCAGGGACGGTGTTTCGCGCATGGCCTTCCAGGGGGCGGATGACGCAAAGTCGACGAGATCGGTGGCAGGCATCGGCTTTGCAAAAGCATAGCCCTGCAGGGTCCAGCAGCCCATCTCCTCCAGCCGCACCGCATGCGTCATGCTCTCCACACCCTCCGCCACGGTTTCGATCTCCAGCGATGTGCCGATATCGATGATCGACCGGACCAGCGAGAATTCGCGCGACGAGGTCAGCATCGGCTGGACGAGCTGCCGGTCGATCTTCAGGCGCTTCGGTTCCAGCTTGAGCAGGCTGACGATGGAGGTGTGACCGGTGCCGAAATCGTCGATCTCGATGTCGATGCCCAGGCTCTTCAGCCGGCGGATATTGCGCGTGATGATGTCGTCCGTGTCATCGAGATAGATCGACTCGACCAGCTCGAAGGCGATCTGGCCCGGAGTGATGGCAAGTTCCCTCAGCGACTTCAGAAGCTGGTCATCGCGAAGCCGCCGAGCCGAAACGTTGACTGAAATCTTCGGCACGACGAGGCCTCTGGCGACCCAGCCGAGGCGGTCGGCGAGCGCCTGTTCCAGCACATGCCCGTCAATCGTCGCCAGCGCGTTGATCTCTTCCGCGGTGTTGAGGAAATGATCCGGTGTAAGAATGCCGCGTTCGGGATGGTCCCAGCGAACCAGCGCTTCCACGCCGGTGAGACGGTGGGTCCTGGCGCAGAACTGCGGCTGGTACCAGGCCACGAATTCCCGGTTTTCAAGGCCGCGCAGGATCTCGTCAGCGAGCGTCTTGCTGCGCTTGATTTCCGCCTGCAGGTTCGATGTAAAGAATTCAAACCGGTTTCTGCCATGCGCCTTGGCGCGATAGAGCGCGATATCGGCATTGACGAGAAGCTGTCTGACGGAGCTGCGTCGCGTCTGCTCGCGAGCGATCCCGATCGATACGCCGAAACGGCACTCGTGACCCTGATAATCCAGCGGAACGTTCATGCTCTCGATGATCCCGCCGGCGAGAGCTGCGATTTCGCGATGCGTGGCATTGTTCTGCAGGAGAACGACGAATTCATCGCCGCCGATCCGTGCGACGAGGTCACCCGGCGCCGTGTTGCGGCGCAGGACGTCGGCCGCATGCACCAGCATCGCATCGCCGGCTGAGTGACCGAGCGTATCGTTGATCTGCTTGAAGCGGTCGAGGTCGATATGGAGCAGGGTGACGCGTTTGAGGGGATCTGATGGCTCTCCCGAAAGACGCTCCAGCACATCATCGAGCGCACGCCGGTTTTGCAGGCCCGTCAATGGATCGTGCGTGGCGTTGTGCTGCAGCATGGCGTGCATCGCCTCAAGCTCGGCACGCCTGGCTTCCGCATCGTTCTTGGCGGCCAGCAGGGCTTCGCTCTTCTGGATTTCATCCGAGATGTCGAGCGCAATGCCGATGAACTTCAGCATGCCATCGGCCGTCCGGTGGGTTTGCCCCATGGCCCGAAGGTGTCTGACCGTGCCGTTCTCGGTCACGATGCGATAACTGCAGGAGTAATGCTTGCCCATCTCGACCGTTTCGGCAATCGTTGCCTCGACACGGGCGAGATCATCGGGGTGGACGTGTTTGACGAAGATGCTGTCATCGACCTGGCCGTCGACATACGGAATGCCGAAATATTCGTGCATGCGGCGGTCCCAGACCGCCGTGCCGGTGCCGATATTCGCCTCCCAGATCCCGCAGCCATAGGCCTGGATCGCCAGCTGGAAGCGCTGCGTCAGATCCTGCAGGTCCGACTCCCGCGTCGACAGGCGTGAGAGGGCGGCCTCAAGCTCGCGGTTTTTCTCTTCCGCCTCCCGCTTGGCATCCTCAAGCGCCTGCTGCAGTTCGATGTCTTCGGTCGCGTCGACCGCAAGACCGATCATTTTCCTGTCTTCGCCGGGCTGTGCATGAACGGTGCCGACGACCCGCAGGTGGCGGATGGTGTCCGGGGTTGGCATGATCCGGTATGTCGCAGAATAATGGCCTCCCCGCGCGAAGGCCTCCATGCGTCCGGCAAGGGCGCGGTCCCGATCTTCCGGATGAACGTGGGAGAGCCATATTTCACGGTTTGTCTTGCCGTCAGTCACCGGCACGTTGTAAAATTCGTGCATGCGCGCGTCCCAATAGTGCGTCTGCGTGTCGAGATTGCTCTCCCACACACCGCATCCGTATGCCTGGGTTGCGAGATTGAGACGCTCCGAAACGGCCCTCAGATTGCGCTCGTTGGCTGACAGACGAGAAAGCGCGATTTCCAGTTCTGCATTTTTCCTTTCGGTTTCCTGTTTTGCGGCGGAAAGCCTCTCCGCCAGGATCGTGTCTTCGGTCACGTCAATTGCAATGCCGAAGAGGCGTCGCAGGCCATCCTGGCCGAATTGCATGTGGGCCACATATCGAATGTAACGTGTCGCCCCGTCGGGACGAACGATCCTCACGGTCAGCGAGAGACCGCTGCCGTCGGCAATGACCTCTCGAAGGGCCTGCTTGGCCCGGTCAACGTCGTCCGGATGGACAATGCTCAACCAGTTTTTCCGATGAGCCCATTCGGGCATGCCGCTGACACCGTGCAGGTCCAGCATTCGCTCGTCCCAATGCGTGTCGTCGACGCTGAGGGATGATTCCCAGACGCCGCATTTGTAACTGTCGAGAGCCAGATCCAATCTCTTTGTCAGCCGGAGCAGCAGGGCTTCCCGTCTGGCAAGCGCCGACTGGTTCCGCGCGTTGAGCTTGATGAGCCTGATGCTGCGGAAGAATGGGATGAGGACGACGATGCCGATGCCGAAAAAGAGGCTGCGCGGCACCCATACCTCTCGCGGTGAGCGGTTCCAGCCGCTGGCGGGCACTGCGGCAAATTCCCACGTGTCAGAAACGACGTTTGCCGACGTCTTCACCGCATGCGCTTTCGGGGAGAACAGGCTATCGACGGTCGAGGCGTCAAAAAAAGGCTCCAGCGAGTTGCTTGCCCGACCGGCGAGCCGCACAGCCAGACGATGGCTGTCGTCGGTCAGCGTGAGTCCGGTTTTCCTGAAGAACCTCGATGCGTCGATATAGCCAGTCACGGTTCCCCAATGAACCATGGCGCCGTTTCGGTTAGCAAGGACAGGAACCCTGATCTCGAGAGCATGGGCACCTGAACTCATGCGAACGAGTGGGCCGAACCCGGCCCCGCCGGGGGTCTGCAGCATCGCGGTCAACGGCTCTTGCTGCACGGCCTGCATCTGGAGACCGGCCGGCTCGGGAACGACATCTCCCCGGCCATGGGTCAAGGCACGTCCGGCAGCGTCGCTGGTGGCGATGTAGAGAAGGTCCGGATTATTCTCCAGGATCGGGGTGGCAAGCCTTTCGAACGAGCCGGGGTCGAGATCCGGAGTTTCGGACAGCTGTTTCTGAATGGCCGCAACAGAGGCGATTTCAAATCGCACCCGGTTCTGGAATGTTTCCACCTGTGCGCCAACAGCTGCCGCCGTGTCCAGCCGCAGACTGGCACGGTGCGCAGCCTCGTAATCGCGATCGAGGAAATAAGCGGCCAACGACAATGATGCCGCCGCAACAAAAACTTGCGCATAAATCAGCCAGGCACTGCCAAGCTTCTGGTTCGCCATCTGGTGCAAGGTCGTCGCGGTCCCGTCTGCAACATCTTAGATTAAGGTATCTTTGAAGAAACGATTATTATTGGTCGGACGTTAAGAAGCCCTTGCATTTTGAGGTTGTGCGGGCCTGTCTGCCCGCAGACGCGACGGTCGACGTGCATAAATTCCGCCACAATCGCCACGCACTAAACACTCGCGATATCAATCGGCATGCCTGAAATCCGGGGATAACGTCGGCCTCCGGGGCTGGCCCCCGATAGATAAGACCGATTGCGCGCTGTAAGAGTTTTCGACGCCCGGCCTTGCTCACGAACCCGGAAAGAGCCTTCGATGAAAAGAACCGCCATTGCCCTGTCTCTTGCCATGCTGCTTCTGCCGACATTCGCTCTGGCAGAGAGCGACGACACGTCTGGCGAGATCACTGCGATCGACAAGGACAAGGGCTCGATCACGCTCAGCGACGGCAAGACCTACATGACGCCATCCGAATTCAATTTCGACGGCCTGAAGCCGGGCGTGAAGGTGGTCATCTATTATTCGACGAACGATGGCAAGCGCGTGATCGACGATCTGCAGACGCAGTGAGGCTAAGCTTGCTCAGGCCGCAATCCAGGTCAGGGTGCCGGTATCGAGCTTCAATATGCTGTCCTGCCGGATGTCGGTCTCCGAGGCCTCGATCGCTCCGCTGGCTGCGCAGAGCTTGATGATCGACCGCATCACGCCGCCATGGGTAACGCAAACGGTCGGCTCACTCACGGATTGAAGCCATCCCGAAACGCGCCATGACAGGATTTCGTAGCTCTCGGCGCGTTCGCCAGGCGGCACGAAATTCCACTTGTCCGCCTCGCGGCGATGCATGGCTTCCGGAAAAAGCACCTTGAGTTCGGCCAGTGTGTGGCCTTCCCAGTCGCCGAAGGAGAGTTCGATCAGCGCGTCGTTGGTTCCATAGCTGGTCGGCTCCAGCCCCATGGAAGTGCGAACCAGCTCCATCGTCTGCCGCGTCCGGGTCATCGGGCTGGACACGAAGGCAAAGTCGCTGACGCGGTCGCCGATCAGCTTTTGCAACAGGATACCGTTTCGGCTTGCCTGCCCGCGTCCAATGTCGTTCAGCGGGATGTCGTGCTGGCCCTGGAAACGGCCCTCGGCGTTCCAGTCCGTCTGTCCGTGGCGGATCAGGTAGATCGGAACGTCGGGAACCATGGGCGCGATCTCAGTCCTTCACCACAGAAATGTCGGGTGCATCAACCGACTTCATACCGATCGAGTGGTAGCCGGAATCGCAGTGGTGGACCTCGCCGGTGACACCGGTCGACAGGTCGGAGAGGAGGTAGAGGCCGGAACGCCCGACCTCTTCAAGCGAGACGTTGCGCTTCAGCGGCGCGTTATATTCGTTCCACTTGAGAATGTAGCGGAAGTCGCCGATGCCGGAGGCGGCCAGCGTCTTGATCGGACCCGCCGAAATCGCGTTGACGCGTATGCCGCGCCCGCCGAGATCAACCGCCATGTAGCGAACGCTCGCCTCAAGCGCTGCCTTGGCAACACCCATGACGTTGTAGTTCGGCATGACCTTCTCGGCGCCGTAATAGGTCAGCGTCACCATGGAGCCGCCATCGTTCATGATACGGTCGGCGCGCTGGGCGACAGCCGTGAACGAATAGACGGATATGTCCATGGACTTCAGGAAGTTCTCGCGCGTCGTGTCGACATAGCGGCCGGTCAGCTCTTCCTTGTCGGAATAGGCGATGGCATGCACGAGAAAGTCGATCTTGCCCCAGTGCTTTTCGACGGCATCGAAGACAGCGTCGATGGAGGCCATGTCAGTCACGTCGCAATCGCCGGCCAGGAAGGCGCCGATCTCGCCGGCCAGCGGCTCGACGCGCTTCTTCAGAGCATCGCCCTGCCAGGTCAGCGCGATCTCGGCGCCGGCGTCAGCACAGGCCTTGGCGATACCCCAGGCGATCGAACGATTGTTGGCCACGCCCATGATGACGCCGCGCTTGCCTTGCATCAGGCCGCCAGTTTGGACCATGGAAATGCTCTCCGTCTCAATGATTTCGAGCCCTATGGCACAGCGGGAGTGAAGGTTCAAGAAGTGGAATGGTCAGGAAATGCGAGCAATCGTAATAATCTGTGCGCTTTTTGCACGCAGATTATATGCAGTCACAAAAACAGTCCCTCGCGCAGGCTGCGCATCAGATCCTTGACCTTGTCGTCCGGATGATCCCAGAGCATGACGCGGATTTCGGCGTAGAGATCGCCACGTTCGCCCTCGCGTCCGGGCAGGCCGCGGCCTCTGATCCGCAGCGTCCGGTCCGAGCCTGACCATTCCGGCACCGTGACCCGGATCGGCCCGTCTGGCGCATCGACAATGGTCTCACAACCGAGAACAGCGTTTTCGATATCGACCGGGAGGTTCGTATAGAGGTCGAGGCCCTCAGCCCGGAACACCGGATGCGGCGCGATCCGGAAGGTGACGACGACATCGCCGCGCTTCAGGCCAGTGACGCGGTGGCCCTGCGCGGCGATGCGCACTTGCCTGCCATCCGTCACACCCTCGGGCAACGCCACCCGCAGCGTCTTGCCGTCCGGAAGCTGCACGAGCGCCTTGGCCTTCTGAAAAATGTCCTCGATGGAAATCTGCGCGTCGAGCGCAAGATCGGGGGCCTTGTCGGGCGCATTGGCCTGGCCTGCCATATTGCGCCAGAGGTTGGAGAATAAGCTGCTATCGCCGCTTTCCGCCTTCGCCTGTCTTTCAGCACTGCGCTGACCGCCAGCCTGTTCGCGCCGACGCGCCTCGTCGGCCATCCGGCGTTCCTGATCCAGGCGCTGCCGGCTTTCCGGATCCTTCAGGAGCTGATAAGCCTGTCCCACTTCCGCAAAACGCAGGTGTGCGGTCGGATCGCTCTGGTTCCGGTCGGGATGCAGCGCCTTGGCAAGCGCCCGCCACGCGGCCTTGATCTCGTCAAGGCTTGCCGTCGGCTTCACGCCCAGCACGCTATAGGGATCACGCATCCGAAAGCCATCCAACCACGTATTGAAGCAGATCAAGGTCTGCTCCATTTCATCGGGAAAAGTGTGGAAAGGCCACGGGCTTGCGCATGCGGTCGTTTCGCATTCATCGCGCCGGCTCGGAACTCTCACATGAATCCCAGAGCGCACAAGATAGATCGCAGGCCTTACCTTGGGCTTGCGCAAAGACAACTCAGCGGAGGATCAGTCCTGCTTGGCGAAGCTGACGATTTTCCATTCGCCCGACGGCGTCAGGCACGTCGTCCCGCTATATTTGGATACGCCCTTGAAGCTATGGCTCGTCGTCGTGAAGTCGCGGCAGGTGACTTCGCCGGCCTGCGTCTGGGTAATGCCCGTCACCACACCGGCACTGCCGGTATCCGTGTTGGCCCAGGGCAGCGGCTCTCCCTTCAGGCGGCCAAGATCGGCAGAGCTGACGGCATTGCGGATCGTGTTTTCGTCGGAATCGACCGGCTTGCGCTGTGCGGCCGGCGTCGACTGTGTCGTCAGCCCGGCATCGACATTGTCGGCAAAGCCAAGTCCGGTACCCATGCACCCCGTCACCGGCAGGCAAAGGATTGCCACCGTGACAAGTTTCACGACTCCGCAGGCAGAGCGGCTATTCTTTTCCCATGCCTGCTTTGTTATTGGTTGCACGACTACATATCCCGACGCGAAAAAACGAGGACTGCGACAAGAATGACCGCAAATGGGTTAATAACAAGTGACTTCACCGAAGAAAGTGAACCATTCACACTTTTCGCCCAGTGGCTGGCTGACGCAACGGCAAGTGAGCCGAACGACCCCAACGCTCTGGCGCTTGCCACGGTCGATGACGAAGGACTGCCCAATGTGCGCATGGTCCTCTTGAAGGGTTTCGATCAGGACGGCTTTGTCTTTTACACGAACTACGAGAGCCAGAAGGGTAGGGAACTCTTAAGCGCGCCCAAGGCAGCGATGTGTTTTCATTGGAAGAGCCTGCGCCGTCAGGTCCGCGTTCGTGGTGATATCGAGACGGTGACGGATGCCGAGGCAGACGAATATTACGCTTCGCGCGCCCGCGGTAGCCGCATCGGTGCCTGGGCGTCAAAACAGTCGCGCCCGCTGGAAAGCCGCTTCGCGCTGGAGAAGGCCGTCGCTGAATATACTGCGAAATTCGGTCTCGGCGACATTCCGCGCCCGTCGCACTGGTCGGGCTTCCGCCTGAAGCCGCGCTCGATCGAATTCTGGCACGACCGCAAGTTCCGCCTGCATGACCGCGTCGAATTCAAGCGGACCGAGGGTGGTTGGGACAAGGTGCGGATGTATCCGTGATCCAGGCAATTCCAGCAAAAGTGTGCAGCGGTTTTACGTCCGAAATTGCGTGGAAAAAGTCAATTCACCAGCTTGAACGGGATTCCTGAAGCGAGCGCCTTCACATAGCGCGCCTTCTGGTAATAGCCGTTCAGCGACACGCGGGGCAGGGCGCCCATATGCGCCAGGGCCCGCGCGGTCAGAGTGCCGGGCGTCGTGGTGGCGGCAAGGTCGAAGCCGCATTCGAGCGCGAGATCGCTGTCCCGTTTCGATACGGCTTCGGAAAAACCGTAAGGGTAGGCAAAGACACGATTTCGACGCCCGGTGATGCCGGTCACATAGATTGCGGAGGCCGTCATCTCGTCGACGGCTGCCTCGCGGCTGAGATGCGCCATCGCCCGGTGGGAAATCGTGTGAGCACCGAGATGCGCCATCGGTTGCGAACTGAGCGCCTGAAGTTCCTTCCGGTCCATCACGAGGTCGCGAACGATGGCGTCGGCATTGACCCCGTAGGCCCGTGCGCATTCATTCAATTGCGCGATGGCTTCCGCCTCATTGCAGCCAATGATCCCGGCCCCTATGCGCTTGTAAGCAGCAAGCTTCTGATGCGGTGTTGCCGTTTCCACCAGTTCGACGCCATTGCCGAAATCGTAATCGATCTCCGGGGTGGCGTTGACGAGTGCTTCCAGCGTTTCCCACCACAGCGTATGGGTTCGCTCGGTCAGTCCACGGGTGACAAAAACGGTATAAGGCACATCATGGCGCGCGAAAATCGGGGCGGCATGGATCGCATTGTCGCGATAGCCGTCATCGAGCGTGAAGATGGCCACCGGCTTCGACGGATCGCCATGCCTGAGCCAGTCCGGCAGTTGTGACAAGGCGATCGGGGTATAGCCGTCTTCCAGCACGGCATTGATCGCATCGTCCAGAAACTGCGGCGTGACTTCGAGGTGGCGGTTGGGCTCGCAGGCGCGCGGTACATGCGGGCGTACATGGTGCAGTGTGAAGATCACACCGCGGCCGGCCATGCTGCGTCCAAGCCCGAGGCTGCTGAGCATGGCAGAAGCCTCCAGCCCGCCTGCAATCCCCAGTCGCTTGGCCTGTTGTCTGGCCAGCAATTTCAATCCGCCCGTCATTGATCGTCTCCAGTACTCGTCCATGAGACATGCAGGTAAAACCGAGCATGCTCCGGACAACTCCGAGGCGAGACTAGAATGCAAAGATTGAAAATGGATTGAGAAAAGGCAGTGTTGGACGAAGCTCTTGAAGCAACGTGAAACTATTGCGCCGCTGCACTCTTCTCATGGCGGGTGACCCAGCGGAAGAATTCTTCTTCCGGCATGGGCTTGTGCCAAAGGAAGCCCTGACCTTCGTCGCAGCCGATCTTGCGCAGCATGTCCGCTTCGGCAGCAAGCTCGATGCCCTCTGCCACACATTTAATGCCCAGTTCGCGCGCCATGGCGACGATGGTACGCGCAATGGCGGAGGGCTTTCCGTCATTGACGCGGGTGTGGACGAAGCTGCGGTCGATCTTGAGCGTCGCGATCGGATAGCGCGTCAGGCTGCTGATTGCGGAATATCCAGTGCCGAAATCGTCGATGGATACGGCAACGCCGAGTGCCGAGAGCCCGCGCATCAGTTCGTCGATGCGCTGCGGATCAGACATGAGCATGCTTTCGGTAATTTCCAGCTCCAGCCATTCCGCGCGGCAGCCGGCACGGGAAATACAGCCCTTCAGCATGGGAATGAAGTCGTCCAGCATCACCTGCCGGGCAGACAGGTTGACCGACACGCGTATGGGTTTGCGGTTGCCGTCGTTCCAGTGCCGGGCAAAATGGCAGGCATCTGTCATGATGCGTTCGCCCAGCGGAATGATCAGGCCCGTCTGTTCGGCAAGGGGAATGAAAACGCCGGGCGGGATCGAGCCCATGTCCGGATGGTTCCAGCGCATCAGCGCTTCAACACCTGCAATTTCGCCCGTCTGCAGGTTGATCTTGGCCTGGAAGTGGGCAGTGAAGTTGTCGCCTTCGATCGATTTGCGCAGATCGGCCTCAAGCTCGAAACGCTCGCGCGCTTCGTCGAGCAGGCTTTCATCGAAAATGCGCCAGGTGTTCTGCCCTTCACGCTTGGCGGAGAGAAGCGCACTGTCGGCTCGGGCGAGAAGCTGCTCGGAACTGTCGCCATGCTCGGGGAAATAGGAGGCGCCGATGCTCGCCGTCACCGTCAGGAGTTTCTGCTCGACGAAATGCGGCCGGGAGATGCGGGTGAGCAACCGCTCGCAATCGCGGGCAATATCGTCGTGGCTGGTCTTGCGTTGCAGGATCATGGCGAAACTCGCCCCATCCAGCCGGGCCAGAAAATCGCCGTGACGCTCTGCCTCTTCGCGCAGGCGCTTGGAAAGCTCCAGCAGAACCTGATCCCCGGACGCACGACCGACGGTCTCGTTGATTGCGCTGAAACGGTCGAGGTCGATCTTGAGAACAGCGCCGCCTGCTCCGCCCGAACCGGCAACCGCTGCCGCCTCCGCGAGCTTGCCGGTCAGGTGGCGCAAATTCGCCAGTCCCGTCATCGGGTCGTAATAGGCATGCTGGAACAGTTCATTGCGGCTCGCCGTCAGCTCGAGTTCGAGGGCTTTGCGGCGGGTCATGTCATGCGCGATGCAGACATATCCGTCAGGCGTTCCGTCGGGTCTCTTCAGAGCGATCTGGGTTGTTTCGAAGTAGATGCGCAGGCCGGTCTTCGGGCTGCGCACCGCATGCTCTTCGCGGTCCAGCTTGCATTCGGTCGAGCCCTGCATGAAGCTGCGGATGAACGAGGGCAGCTCAGCGCCCTCGTAAGGCGGCGTCATTCCGGCGAGGTCCCGCTGGGTTCTGCCCGTAAACGCCTCGAAAGCCGCATTGCAAAGCCGGAAGCGGCGATCCTGGTCCAGACACCAGACGATGTCGGGCAATGACAGGAGAATGCGCGCTTCCACATCGGAAAGTGCCGCAGCCGGGGCTCCCGGTACTGCTGCAGGGTCCGCGCCAGAAAGCGTTTTATCCTCCATGGAGATCATGCCCGTGACAAAGCCGAATTCCGGCTGAAACACTACGTCCGATCTCTGCCACCGTCCACCGGTTTGTGACCTCAAACAACCTCCAGTCACGCGCTTGTGACCGGAATGTGCTGGCTGGATAAACGACGCGCATCTGCCATTCGCTCGCGATGGCGCGCAATTACGTGCGCGTCCCGCCGACGGTCACCTGATCCATCCGCAGATGCGGCTGCCCGACGCCAACCGGCACACTCTGGCCGGCCTTTCCGCACATGCCGATGCCCGGATCGAGCTTCGAGTCGTTGCCGATCATCGAGATACGGCGCATCGAGTCCGGACCGTTGCCGATCAGCATGGCGCCCTTGACCGGCGCGCCGATCTTGCCGTCCTCGATCATGTAGGCCTCGGTGCAGCCGAAGACGAATTTGCCCGAGGTGATGTCCACCTGTCCGCCGCCGAAGGAGACGGCATAGATGCCCTTCTTCACCGAGGCGATGATCTCTTCCGGCGTCTTGTCGCCGGAGAGCATGTAGGTGTTGGTCATGCGCGGCATCGGCCGGTGCGCATAGGACTGGCGACGCCCATTGCCGGTCGGCTTCATGCCCATCAGGCGCGCATTCTGCCGGTCCTGCATGTAGCCGACGAGACGTCCGTCTTCGATCAGAACATTGTAACCGGACGGCGTGCCTTCATCATCGACCGTCAGCGAACCGCGGCGGGATTCGATCGTGCCGTCATCGACAACAGTCACGCCCTTGGCGGCGACCATCTCGCCCATCAGGCCGGCAAAAGCCGAGGTCTTCTTGCGGTTAAAGTCGCCTTCCAGCCCATGACCGACAGCCTCGTGCAGCATGACACCCGGCCAGCCCGAACCGAGAACGACATCCATCGTGCCGGCCGGCGCCTCAATCGCGGAAAGGTTCACCAGCGCCTGGCGCAGCGCTTCGCGCGCACCAAGCTGCCAGTTCTCCGTCAGGATGAAATCGCCGAAGCCCTTGCGGCCACCCGTGCCGAAGGAGCCGCTCTCCTGCCGGTCGCCTTCGCCGGCAACGACGGAAATATTGAGCCGCGTCATCGGCCGGATATCGCGCACCCGATGACCGTCGCGGCGGATGATATCGACAATCTGCCAGCTGGCGGCAATCGAGGCCGTGACCTGACGAACGCGCGGGTCTTCGGCGCGCAAGAAAGCGTCGATTTCCTGCAAGAGCTGCGCCTTGGCCTCGAAGCTCGGCTCGCCGATCGGATTTTCGGCCGAATAAAGCCGCTTGTTCGTGCCCTGCGGCGCGTCCGCATAGGAGCCGGAATAGCCGCGCGTCACCGCGCCCACGGCATCCGCCGCGCGCTTGAGCGCGCTCAGCGAAAGATCGCCCGCATGGGCATAGCCGACAGCTTCGCCGGCCACGGCGCGGAGGCCGAAGCCCTGGTCGGTGTTGAACGTGCCGGCCTTGAGGCGCCCGTCATCGAAGGTCAGGGCCTCCGCCTGGGCGTGTTCGAGATAAAGCTCGCCGTCGTCCGCGTCCTTCAGCGCCTCGGCGACAATGTCCTTTACAGCCCCTTCGTCTGCATCGAAAAGCTTCAGGAGATCGTCGTTCATGAGAGGCGCCTTTCAGCGAAATTGATGATGTGTCGTAACGTCAGATAGGCGTCGCGACGCCGTTTTCCAACCGTACTTTCGTCACGGCAGGGCGTCGTAGCCGTCGGCAAAGCCCTTGAGGTCGACCGGGATGCCGACGCCTTCTTCCGGCGACTGGAAGACGATGAACGTTGCCTGGGTGCCGGCGCGCAGCGTCTTCAAGAGTTCGTCCTGCAGCACGACTTCCGCATAGCAGCCGTCGGAGAAGCAGCGCACGAAATAGGCGCGCCCGATATCCTTGCCATCGACGTTGAGCCCCAGACCGTTGGGGAGCAGCACGCCGAGCGGTGCCAGAACGCGCAGGATTCGCGACTTGCGGTCGGCGGTCTTGAGAACCACGACGGACAGGCCCACCTCCGGACGGTCGTCGGCAATCACGTTCTGCATCAGCGCGCACTGCTCCTCCGAAGCGCCCGCCGGCGTGTCGCAGATGATCGACCATGCGCCATGCGTTGACCGCACCGTGCCCTGTCCCTGTCCGGGAGCCGGCGGCGGCTGGGTCGCGGCGAGTGCCGGCGTGACGGCGAGCGCCGCCAGTGCGGCAAGTGCGGCCGCGGCACGCTTCAACTGGCTGAATATCATGAACGTCCTCGAATCATTCTTCCGCTTACCGCATCTCGTTTAGCGCCGAAACACGGTTCATTGAACAGTCAAAGCGCGCCGGCATCAAGGGGTGAGTTCCGGAGTGCTCCGGACCTACTCCACTCATGCCTGCACCGGCTGCATTTAATGGGTGTTGATCGGCGTGAAAAGCGGCAAAAATAGTGTCCGCAAACCTTCACAATTTCAGGCGCAATCGAAAGCTAATTTGATAAATGCCAGTCAACCCCCGGCTCTTGCGCAAAAATGACGCATGCGTTGCGGGTGACGACGGTTGCGATTGGGGCTAAACTGTGGTTTGAAACAGTTAGTATAGCAGGGATTCTGCTAGACGGTTTGATCTCGATCAAGTGTCGGGGACCAAACACTGAGGGGAGAGAGTTTCGTGAGGAATAAGGCTATTGCAGCAATGGCGTCGGCCGCCAGTTTGCTCTTTGCTGGAGCGGCATTCGCCGCCCAACCGACGCCGTGGCAGACCGATCTGCAGCCGGCTGCATCCGGGATCATGCATGAAATACGCTGGTTCGAAGAATATACGCTGTGGTTCATCGTGCCGATCACACTGCTTGTTCTTGCACTGCTGGTGATTGTTGCGCTGCGCTTCCGCGCCGGTGCCAACCCGGTTCCTTCGAAGACCAGCCACAACACACTGATCGAGATCATCTGGACGCTCGGCCCCGTTGTGGTTCTCTTCCTGATCGCAATCCCGTCATTCCAGCTGCTCTCGAACGAACTGATCATTCCGAAGGACACGGATCTCACGATCAAGGCCACGGGCAACCAGTGGTACTGGTCCTACGAATATCAGGGCGGCAAGGAACTCGCATTCGATTCGCTGATGCTGAAGGACGCCGACCGCTCCAAGTTCGGCAAGGACGACAAGGCGGCCTATCCGCGTCTTCTGGCTGTGGATAACGAACTCGTCGTGCCGGTCAACAAGACGGTGCGCGTTCTCGTGACCGGCGCCGACGTCATCCATGCCTTCGCAATGCCGGCTTTCGGTGTGAAGATCGACGCCGTTCCAGGCCGCATGAACGAAACCTGGTTCAAGGCGGACAAGGAAGGTCTCTACTACGGCCAGTGTTCCGAGCTCTGTGGCAAGGACCACGCCTTCATGCCTGTCGCGATTCGCGTCGTGACCGAAGAACAGTACAAGACGTGGCTGACCGCCGCCGCCGGTAATCTCGGTGCGGCCAACAAGGCCCTCATGGCAGCCACCGACGGCAAGAAGACCGTCGACGTGGCCTCCAGCGCCAATTAATCCGGAGGGGGAACATCAGGATGGCTAGCAATCACGATCACGCCCATGATCACGCCCACGGTCACGACGACCATGCGGGCCACGATCATCACCACGCTCCGGGTTTCTTCACGCGTTGGTTCCTCTCGACCAACCACAAGGACATCGGCACGCTCTACCTGATCTTCGCGATCATGGCCGGCGTCGTCGGCGGCGCACTCTCCGTCGTCATGCGCATGGAGCTGCAGGAACCGGGCATCCAGATCTTCCACGGTCTGGCCTCGATGGTCTACGGCTTCGAAGGCGATGCCGCCATTGACGGCGGCAAGCAGATGTACAACGTCTTCACGACCGCGCACGCGCTCATCATGATCTTCTTCATGGTCATGCCGGCGCTGATCGGCGGCTTCGCCAACTGGATGATCCCGATCATGATCGGTGCGCCGGACATGGCCTTCCCGCGCATGAACAACATTTCGTTCTGGCTGATCGTGCCTGCCTTCCTGCTGCTTATCCTCTCGATGTTCGCGCAAGGGCCGGCTGGCGGTTACGGCGTGGGTGGCGGCTGGACCATGTATCCGCCGCTTGCCACGTCCGGAACACCCGGACCGGCGGTCGACCTTGCGATCCTGGCGCTTCACGTCGCCGGCGCATCCTCGATCCTCGGCGCGATCAACTTCATCACCACGATCATGAACATGCGAGCTCCCGGCATGACGCTGCACAAGATGCCGCTGTTTGCCTGGTCGGTTCTGATCACCGCCTTCCTTCTGCTGCTGTCGTTGCCCGTTCTCGCCGGCGGCATCACCATGCTCCTGACCGACCGCAACTTCGGCACGTCCTTCTTCGCGCCGGAAAACGGCGGTGACCCGATCCTCTTCCAGCACCTGTTCTGGTTCTTCGGTCACCCGGAAGTGTATATCCTGATCCTGCCCGGCTTCGGCATCATCAGCCACATCATCTCGACCTTCTCGCGCAAGCCAGTCTTTGGCTATCTCGGCATGGCTTACGCGATGGTGGCAATCGGTGCGGTCGGCTTCATCGTGTGGGCGCACCACATGTACACGGTCGGTCTGTCGCTCAACACGCAGCGTTACTTCCTCTTCGCCACGATGGTTATCGCGGTGCCGACGGGCGTGAAGATCTTCTCCTGGATCGCAACGATGTGGGGCGGCTCGATCTCGTTCCGCACACCGATGATCTGGGCGATCGGCTTCATCTTCCTGTTCACCGTCGGCGGTGTGACGGGCGTGCAGCTGGCAAACGCCGGTCTCGACCGCGCGGTGCATGACACCTATTACGTGGTGGCCCACTTCCACTACGTTCTGTCGCTCGGCGCCGTCTTCGCGATCTTCGCCGCCTGGTACTACTGGTTCCCGAAGATGACCGGATACATGTACAATGAAACGCTGGGCAACCTGCATTTCTTCATCATGTTCGTCGGCGTGAACATGGTCTTCTTCCCGCAGCACTTCCTCGGCCTCGCGGGGATGCCGCGCCGCTACATCGACTATCCGGATGCATTTGCCGGCTGGAACTATGTCTCGTCCATCGGCTCCTACGTTTCGGCCGCCGGTGTTGTCGTGTTCTTCATCTGCATCATCGAGGCCTTCATGAAGAAGCGCGTTGCTGGCGACAATCCGTGGGGCGCTGGCGCCGATACGCTGGAATGGCAGCTGTCTTCGCCGCCGCCGACTCACCAGTGGGAACAGCTGCCCCGCATCAAGTAGGCGGACAACGAAACGAAGCGCCGCTTTCATGGCGGCGCTTCCTTCTTCATGAATCCGTTTCCGGACGGGTGCACAGGGTAAAAGCAGGTTCAGTTTATGTCTCTGGTCGACAACCGCGAAATCTCCAACATTGAGGCAGGGTCCCGGATTTCCGAAGCCTCTGCCGGGGATTTCTTTGCGCTGCTGAAGCCGCGCGTCATGTCGCTGGTCGTCTTCACGGCCTTCGCCGGACTGGTCCTGGCGCCTGGCACGATCAACCCTGTCATGGCGCTCTTTGCGATCATCTGCATCGCTGTCGGTGCCGGCGCATCCGGCGCGCTGAACATGTGGTATGACGCCGATATCGACGCTGTCATGGCGCGCACGGCAACCCGTCCCATCCCCGCCGGCAAGATCGTGCCGAGCGAAGCGCTAGCCTTCGGCCTCGTGCTCTCTGCCTTTTCGGTCGCCATTCTGGGCCTCGCCGTCAACACGCTGTCTGCCGGCCTGCTCGCCTTCACCATTTTCTTCTACGCCGTCATCTATACGATGTGGCTCAAGCGCTCGACACCGCAGAACATCGTCATCGGCG
Source organism: Limnomicrobium aquaticum (assembly GCF_040545545.1). NCBI lineage: Bacteria > Pseudomonadati > Pseudomonadota > Alphaproteobacteria > Hyphomicrobiales > Rhizobiaceae > Limnomicrobium > Limnomicrobium aquaticum. The sequence continues at coordinate 92,111 of NZ_JBEPMB010000006.1, read as the reverse complement.
GTGCTGCCGGTGCCTTCCCGCCCATGATCGGCTGGGCCTGCGTGACCGGCGGCGTATCAATCGACAGCATCTGTCTTTTCCTCATCATCTTCCTGTGGACGCCTGCCCATTTCTGGGCGCTGGCACTCTTCAAGATGAAGGATTACGGCGCGGCCGGCGTGCCCATGCTGCCCAACGTCTCGGGTGTTGCGACGACGAAGACACAGATCGTGCTCTACTCGGTCCTGACGGCCATTGCCGGCGTCTCGCCGACCTTCACTGGGCTCGCCAGCGTCTGGTACGGCGCCTTCGCCGGTATTCTCGGCCTCATCTTCGTCGCCATGTCCATCGGCGTCTACCGCATGGACGAGAACGACCAGAAGATGATGCCGGCCAAGAAGCTCTTCGCCTATTCGATCCTCTATCTCTTCGTGATCTTCTCCGCGCTGATGGTCGACCATTACGCGGCAAGCATCTCGCATTTGGGAGGCCTGATCTGATGGACATCGAAACGGTGAAGCTCACGGAAGCGCAGCAGAAATCCCGCCGGGGCCGCAACATTGCGCTTGGTCTGGTCCTCGCCGGTTTGGTGGCCGTGTTCTACGTGATCACGATCATCAAGTTCGGCAGCAAGCCGGTGTGACTGGGAACAGGGGAGGGGATCATGGCGACAGGAACACAACAGAGACGCAACGGCGTCGTCGTCGCGGCCTGCCTCGGCATATTCTTCGGCATGATCGGCCTGTCCTATGCCGCCGTGCCGCTCTACAGCATGTTCTGCAAGGTTACCGGTTATGGCGGCACCGTGAAGACGGTGGAGCAGGCCTCCAGCGTGATCCTCGACCAGAACATCAAGGTCCGCTTCGACGGCAACGTCACACCTGGACTTGCGTGGGACTTCAAGCCCGATCAGCGCGAAGTCGTCATGAAGATCGGCGAGACAAAGCAGATTTTCTTCCACGCGAAGAACACGTCCGACAAGGAACTGACCGGCCAGGCGACGTTCAACGTGACGCCGGAACAGGCCGGGGCCTATTTCAACAAGATCCAGTGCTTCTGCTTCACCGAGACCACGCTGAAGCCGGGGGAAGAACTGGAAATGCCGGTGCTCTTCTTCGTCGATCCTGACATCGTCAAGGATCGCGAGACCAAGAGCATCGGAACCATCACGCTGTCCTACACCTTCTATCCGCATGAGAAGACCCGCCCGGTCGCCGATGCGAAGAAGCCGGTGGATGCGGCGAAGAAGCTTTGAATTTTCATGAGGAGAGCCTCGGGTATCCGGGGCGGGATTGAAATCCGGGGAAGACTGACATGGCAGACGGACATAACAGACAACACGACTATCACATCATCGATCCGAGCCCGTGGCCGTTCCTGGCTTCGATCGGCGCCTTCATCATGGCGATCGGTGGCGTGTCCTACATGCGCTATCTTTCCGCACAGCCCTTCGAACTGTTTGGCGTGAACCTCGCCAATCCGTGGGTCTTCTTCATCGGCCTCGTGCTGGTGCTCTACACCATGTTTGCCTGGTGGGCCGACACGATCAAGGAAGCTCACGAAGGTCACCACACGCGCGTCGTATCGCTGCACCTGCGCTACGGCATGATCATGTTCATCGCGTCCGAAGTGATGTTCTTCGTCGCCTGGTTCTGGGCCTTCTTTGACGCCAGCCTGTTCCCGGGCGAGGCTATCCAGGCTGCTCGCACCGCCTTCACCGGCGGTCACTGGCCGCCGAAGGGCATCGAGGTTCTCGATCCATGGCACCTGCCGATCTACAACACCGTGATCCTCCTGCTTTCGGGCACGACGGTGACCTGGGCGCACCATGCCCTGCTTCACGGCGACCGAAAGGGCCTGATCAACGGCCTGACGCTCACCGTGCTGCTCGGCCTGCTCTTCACCTTCGTGCAGGGCTACGAGTATGCCCACGCTCCCTTCGCCTTCAAGAACTCGATCTACGGCGCGACCTTCTTCATGGCGACCGGTTTTCACGGTTTCCACGTCATCGTTGGGACGATCTTCCTGCTGGTCTGCCTGGTGCGTGCATTGAAGGGCGATTTCACGCCGAAGCAGCATTTCGGCTTCGAGGCCGCCGCATGGTACTGGCACTTCGTTGACGTCGTCTGGCTCTTCCTCTTCTTCGCCATCTACATCTGGGGTGGCTGGGGTGCGCCGCTGGCGCATGGCTGAGGCAGGCTGAAAAACGAATATCCGGCGGCGCGGCTGGTCCGCGCCGCTTTCATTTCAAAAGGACGCTTCCCATGGACATTCGCGAAGAGAAATCGGGCTCCGGCGGTCGCTATGTCGCCACGCTTGAGGGCCATGAAGCGGAAATGTCCTATTCGCGCGCATCGACGGAACTGATCATCATCGATCACACCGGCGTTCCGGATGCGTTGCGCGGAAAGGGTGTGGGTCAGGCGTTGGCCCTGCATGCCGTGGAAGAGGCGCGAAAAGGCGGCTGGAAGATCATCCCGCTCTGCCCTTTCTTCAAGGCGCAGACGCTGCGCCACCCGGAATGGGCGGACGTGATCAAGTAAGCGTTAGAGCAATTCCGAGCTGAAAGTGGAAACCTGTTTGGCGTCCGGACTGCGGAAAAACAAATGGATGGAGCATTTCAGGTGATCCGGATTTCACCGGAAATGCTCTGGGAACGTTTTGACAAAGGATCAAGTCGTGCAGCCAGATAACAACGATTCGGCGATCTATCCTCCCGTCAATGCCATCTCGGCCGGCCTGCGCTGCCGATGCCCGCGTTGCGGCGAGGGGGCGCTGTTCGAGGGCTTCACCAAGGTCAAGCCCGCCTGCTCGAATTGCGGTCTGGACTATTCTTTCATCGACGCCGGCGACGGCCCGGTGGTCTTCGTGCTGCTGATCATAGGCTTCATCTTCGTCGGCCTTGCCTTCTGGATGCAGGTGACCTACGAACCGCCCATGTGGCTGCAATTCGTGCTCTGGATACCTCTGATGATCATCGCCGGGCTCGCGCTGATGCGTTCGCTCAAGGGCGTGCTCATCACCCTGCAATATGCCAACAACGCAAGGCCGGGCGAGATCGACCGTGGCTGACAATATCGCAGACGGCCGTCGCGCGGCTCGCCCTTTCTGGCGCTGGGTCCGCCGGATAGCGACACTCGTGTTGCTGGCCGTCAGCTTTACCGTTCTCATCGCTTTGGGCACCTGGCAGGTTCATCGTCTGCAGTGGAAGGAAGAGCTGCTGTCCGACATTGCCGAACGGCGCGCCATGGCCCCGGTCGGTGTCGACAAGCTCGGAGCGGTACTGGCCTCCGGCGACGATGTGGATTATCGCCCCGTCAACGTGTCGGGTACATTTGATCACGCACATGAGCAGTACTTCTTCGCCACGCATGACGGCGAGCCCGGCTATTATGTCTATACGCCGCTGAAGCTTGCGGGCAGTGAGTTCATCTTCGTCAATCGCGGCTTCGTGCCCTACGACAGGAAGGAGCCGGCCACGCGCATGACGGGGCAGGTTGCGGGTGAAGTGACGGTCACCGGCCTTGCTCGCTCACGGCTCGATGGCAAGCCATCGATGATGGTGCCGGAGAACGACCTGGCGAAGAACATATTCTACTGGAAAGACCTCGACGCCATGACGGCCCATGCGGGGCTCACCAAGGGTCGCGTCCTGCAGTTCTTCATCGATGCCAATGATGCGCCCAATCCGGGCGGCCTGCCCATTGGCGGCGTCACCCAATTCGACTTTCCCAATAATCATTTACAATATGCGGTGACATGGTATGGCCTTGCAGCAACATTGGCCGTCGTCGTCGCGATATTCTGGTTCCGCGAACGCAAATCGGGGAGTGAGAAATGACCATTGCCGCCGCCGTGCTGACAGCCCTTGTCGCTCTCGAGCATGTCTATATCCTTTATCTCGAAATGTTTCTCTGGACGAAGCCGGCAGGTCTGCGCACCTTCGGCATGACACAGGAAAAGGCCGAGGAGACAAAGGTGCTCGGCGCCAATCAGGGGCTTTACAACGGCTTTCTTGCCGCGGGTCTTTTCTGGAGCCTCGTCCATCCCTCGGCCATGTTTGCCTATGAGTTGAAGGTCTTCTTCCTCGCCTGCGTCATCGTCGCCGCAGTCTATGGCGCCTGGTCGGCGAGCAGGAAGATCCTGTTCACGCAAGGAATGCCGGCCATCATCGCGATGATCGCCGTGCTGATTGCCGGCGTGCATGTCTGAGGTTTCCATGAAGCGTCCGCTCACAATCCGGCTTTGTGAACCGCGCGGCTTCTGTGCCGGCGTCGATCGCGCCATTCAGATCGTCGTTCTGGCGCTCAAGCGCTTTGGTGCGCCCGTTTATGTCCGCCACGAGATCGTGCACAACCGGTTCGTCGTGGAAGGGCTGGAAGCCAAGGGCGCGGTCTTCGTTGAGGAGCTGGACGAAATCCCGGCCGAACATCGCATGCAGCCGGTGGTGTTCTCCGCACATGGCGTGCCGAAATCGGTGCCGGCGGATGCTGAGGCGCGCAACCTCTTCTATCTCGACGCGACATGCCCGCTCGTTTCCAAGGTGCACAAGCAGGCCATGCGCCACCAGCGCCTCGGCCGCCATGTCGTGCTGATCGGCCATGCCGGCCATCCTGAAGTCATCGGCACGATGGGCCAGCTCGAGCCGGGCGCCGTCTCGCTCATCGAAACGGTTGAGGATGCCGATCGCTATGAGCCGGCCGATTCTGAAAACCTGGGCTATGTCACCCAGACCACGCTTTCGGTCGATGACACGGCCGGCGTGATCGCGCGCCTGCAGGAGCGCTTCCCCAATCTCTCGGCACCCGCCGCCGACAGCATCTGCTATGCCACGACCAACCGGCAGGAAGCGGTCAAGCATGCGGCTCCCGGATGCGATCTTTTCCTGATCGTGGGCGCGCCGAACTCGTCCAATTCCAAGCGCCTCGTGGAGGTCGCCGAGAAAGCTGGCGCCAGGAAGTCCTTGCTCGTGCAGCGCGCCTCGGAAATCGACTGGGACAATCTCGGCGACATCTCGGTCGTCGGCCTGTCTGCGGGAGCATCCGCGCCGGAAGTGATCGTCAACGAGATCATCGCAGCCTTCAAGTCGCGATTCGATGCCACTGTCGATCTCGCGGTGACGGCAGAGGAAAACGAACACTTCCTCGTCAATCGCGAGCTGCGCGATGTGGAACTCACCAATCAGGACATGGCTTTTGTCAACGGCTGAGCGTTTTTTTGGGGTAGCAATGCGTCCGATTGCGTCGTTTACCCGAAATAAATGATAGTCTTTAATTTCTATGAAATTTTAGAAGGCTATAACTTGCCATAAAGCAGACATAATCTGTTTGGCACCGCCTGGGTGGGACGAGTTGATGGGGCAAAAGAGCGGCAGGAAAGTTCTGGGCGAGGTGATCGGCTGGGCCACCGTGTTCACGTCTGTCGCTTTCGTTGCGATCGAGTTGCATCTTCATCGTTATGTTGACGGCTTTCTCGACGCCTACCGCGTGTATTATTTCGACGACCTCTTCGTCTCCCTGAACATTGCGGGTCTGATCGGGCTGATCTATTCCGTATTGCGCGTCAAGGACCTGACCCTGGAGAACCGCCGGCGCCGTGAAGCCGAACGCAATGTCGAATGGATCGCGACACACGACGCGCTGACAGAACTTCCGAACCGGCGCCTTCTGGATCGGGAAATCGCCGCTGCAGGGGGCGGTCGGAGCTCGCCGAAGACGGTTTTCTCGGTCGATCTCGACGGGTTCAAGCGCGTCAACGACCTCTTTGGACATGCGGTCGGAAATGAAGTCCTCAAGACGGTTGCAGAACGTCTGAAATGTTCGTTCCCAGAAGGCACGATCTACCGCATCGGCGGCGACGAGTTCCTGGTGATCACTGACGGGGCTGACGCCGAAGAGGCCGCGGCAGCCGCTCAAAGGATCGTCCAGCAACTGACAGCGCCTATTGATGCGGACGTCATGACGGTCGATGTCGGCGCAAGCGTCGGCTACGGATTGGCCTCTGGCAGCCCTGAGAGCCTGAATGCCGCCATCCTCCAGTCCGACTATGCCATGTATGCCGCCAAGTCTTCCGGTCGCAACCGGGCCGTGGCCTTTGCTCCCTTCATGGAGCAGGACGTTTACAAACGGGCCCGCCTGGAAGGCGCCCTCAAACGCGCCGTTCGCGAAGGCACGATCATCCCTCATTTCCAGCCACTGATCGATCTCAGGACGAACAGCGTCTACGGCTTTGAGGCGCTTGCGCGTTGGGAATTGCAGCCGGGCGAATTCGTATCGCCCGGCGAATTCATCCCTCTTGCGGAAGAAACCGGCCTGATCGTCCCGCTGACCGAGCATCTGCTGCGGCTCTGCTGTGCCGAGGCGCGCAATTGGCCGAAACATGTCGGCCTCGCGTTCAACCTTTCCCCGGTTCTCCTGAGCGACGCCGTTATCGGGCTCCGCCTGATCAGAATCATGTCGGAAGAGGGGTTCTCGCCGACAAGGCTGGAGCTTGAAATCACCGAAAGCAGCGTGATGAAGGACTATCCCGCCGCGCAAAAGGTGCTGGGCGACCTCATGGAGGCGGGCGCCCGTATCGCGCTTGACGATTTCGGCACCGGTTACTCCAGCCTCTCCCAACTTTCCGGCTTCTCCTTCGACACGATCAAGATTGACCGAAGCTTCGTGACCGCCATGAACAAGGGCGAGCGCCAGGACAAGGTCATCCGCGCCATCGTGGCCCTCGGCTCCGGCCTCGGCGTGAAGACGACAGCCGAAGGGATCGAGGACGAAGAGCAGCTCGCCTACCTGCGCTCGCTGGGCTGCGACATCGGCCAGGGCTATCTTCTCGGCAGGCCGATGCCGGCGGAAGCGGCGCGGCGTTTCCTTCAGGAACGGCTGGGCCATCCGGTCCCCATGGAAAGCGAGCAGCCCGAGACTGGCGAAGGCTCGCCGAGCCGCCTGCCGGCGAAACTGCGCCGCGCCTGATCACCACATCGGCGCAGCGTTGCGAACTTCCGAACGGCCTTGCATGCCTGTTGCATTTCACGCCCGATTCGGGGCATGAGAGCGGTGATTGACCTGCGAGGAGCCCCGCCTTGGCCGTTTACACCGACATCTCGGAAGATGAGCTTTCCGCCTTCCTGGGCGACTATGACGCCGGCCGGCTGACCTCCTACAAGGGGATTGCCGAGGGCGTCGAGAACTCGAACTTCCTGCTTCACACGACAGAAGGCTCCTTCATCCTCACGCTTTATGAAAAGCGCGTCGATCCTGCCGATCTGCCCTTCTTTCTCGGTCTGATGCAGCATCTGGCGAAGAACGGTCTGTCCTGTCCGCTTCCGCTCATCCGCAGGGATGGCGGGATGCTGGGCCAGCTCGCCGGCCGCCCGGCTGCGATGGTGACCTTCCTGGAAGGCATGTGGCCGCGCAAGCCGACGGTCGTGCACTGCCGCGAGACCGGCAAGGCGATCGCGGCCATGCATCTCGCCGGCGAGGGCTTCGAAATCACCCGGCGAAACGCGCTTTCCGTTGCCGGCTGGCGGCCGCTCTGGGACAAGTCAGAAGCCCGCGTCCACGAGATCGACGCGACGCTGCGCGATGAAATCCCCAGCGAACTGGCCTTTCTCGAAGCCAACTGGCCGAAGGGCCTGCCGGCGGGCGTCATCCATGCCGATGCCTTCCCGGATAACGTCTTCTTCCTCGGCGAGACCTTTTCCGGCCTCATCGACTTCTATTTCGCCTGCAACGATTTCCTCGCCTATGACGTGGCGATCTGCCTGAACGCCTGGTGCTTCGAGAAGGATGGCTCGTTCAACCTCACCAAGGGCATGGCGCTTCTGGAAGGCTATCAGGAGGTTCGTCCGCTTTCCGAGGCGGAGGCTGCCGCGCTGCCGATCCTCGCGCGCGGCTCGGCGCTGCGCTTCTTCCTCACGCGACTTTATGATTGGCTGGAAACGCCTCCGGGCGCGCTGGTGGTCAAGAAGGACCCGCTCGAATATCTGCGCAAGCTGCGCTTCCACGCGCATGTCAAAAGCGCCGCCGATTACGGCTTGTAAGAAAGCATTCCCATGAAGCATGTCGATATCTTCACCGATGGCGCCTGTTCGGGCAATCCCGGCCCTGGCGGCTGGGGCGCGATCCTGCGTTATGGCGACAAGGAAAAGGAAATGTCCGGCGGCGAAGCCGAGACGACCAACAACCGCATGGAACTGATGGCGGCCATCGAAGCGCTGAACGCGCTGAAGAGCCCTTGCGAGGTCGATCTCTACACGGATAGCGCCTATGTGAAGGACGGCATTTCCAAGTGGATTTTCGGCTGGAAGAAAAACGGCTGGAAGACCGCCGACAGGAAGCCGGTCAAGAATGCAGAACTCTGGCAGGCACTGGAGGCCGCCCGCGACCGCCACAAGGTAACGCTCCACTGGGTCAAGGGCCACGCAGGCCACCCGGAGAATGAGCGCGCGGATGAACTGGCGCGGATGGGCATGGCGCCGTTTAAGACGCGGTGAGGGGCAATCTCGGCTCAAGGCCGCCATGTCATCGCCGAATGTTGCGACGGATGACGTCCTCGGCGCGAACGGTCACATATTCATCGTCTGAAGCGGCGAGAGCGGGGGCCAACTCATCCTCGAGAAAACGCCATCCGTCTTCTTCGGACTGCAAATCCTGCCGGATCAGCGCACGAATATATTCGCCCGCATCCTCGTAGAGGCCATTTTCGGTCTGCTGGCGAACATGGTCTTCAAGCTTCCCGCTGACCTTGACCTGAATACTGCCCGGCATGGCTGACCTCCATCAGTTGCTTGGAAGTTTGGCGAGAGACCACGCTTTGTCAACCTCGAAAGTCCTTTACCCCTTCAGCGCCCGCTCGACAAACATCAGCCGATCCTGCCCCCAGAACATGTCCTTGCCGACAAAGAAGGTCGGCGCGCCGAAGACGCCGCGTTGAACGGCTTCGTCCGTGTCGGTTCTCAGCTTGTCCTTCACTGCATCCGTGGCGATCTCGGCCAACAGTGCCTGTGGGTCGATGCCGGCCCGGGCAAGCACCCTGCCGATCTCCTGCACGTCGCCGAGATTGACCGGCTGCTCGAACATCGCCGGAAAGATCGCATCGAGATAGTCTTCCAGCGCCTTGGGGCCGCGCTTGAGCATGGCGGTCGCGCCGCGCATCAGCGGCAGAGTGTTGATCGGAAAATGCGGGTTCATCTGGAAGGGGATGCCGTAATAATCCGCCCAGCGATAGAGATCGATGGTGGAATAGCTGCCCTTGGCGGGAACCGTCATCGGGCTCACATTGCCCGTCGCCTTGAAGACGCCGCCGATCAGGATCGGCCGCCAGACGATCTCCGCCCCGTTGCGCGCCGCAATTTCCGGCAGCGCCCGCCACGCAATATGGCTGAATGGGCTGCCGACATCGAAGAAGAATTCCACCTGTTTCATGAGGATGGTCCTTGTGAGGTGAGGGGGCTACCAGCGCTCTGTCCAGGGGCGCAGATCCAGTTCATGCGTCCAGGCGTCGCGCGGCTGAGTGTGGAGATGCCAGTAGTTTTCGGCGATGTGATCGGGATTGAGAATGCCGTCCTGGTCCTTCAGCGCATATCGCTCGGGGAAGCTTTCGCGGATGAAATCCGTATCGATCGCCCCGTCGATGACGACATGGGCGACATGGATGTTCTTCGGCTGCAGCTCGCGCGCCATGCTTTGCGCCAGCGCGCGGAGCGCATGTTTCGCACCGGAAAAGGCGGCGAAGTTTGCAGACCCTCGAAGCGATGCCGTCGCACCGGTGAAGATGATCGTGCCGCGCTGACGCTCCACCATGCGCCTGGCGACTTCGCGGCCACTCAGAAACGCGCTGAAACAGGCCATCTCCCAGATTTTGAAGTACTTTCTCGCGGTCTCTTCCAGAATGCTTGCGGGGACATTGGCACCGATGTTGAAGACCATGACCTCGATCGGCCCGACCTCGCGCTCGATCCGCTCCACAAGCGCCACGACGTCGTCTTCCTTGCGCGCATCCGCCGCAAAGCCATGCGCCTCTCCGCCTTCTGCCCGTATGGCCTCGACGAGCCCTTCAAGCTTGTCCGCAGACCGGCGCGTCACGCAGGCCGCATAGCCGCCGCGCGCGAAGCGCCTGGCAATCGCAGCACCCGTCGCATCGCCCGCACCAATGATCAGCGCGGCCTTCCGGCCCGTCTGGTCCGTCATCGGTTCCTCCCTGATAACGACCGTTACAATAACGAACGTTATGTGATATGAAGGAGACCTGTCAAGGACGATGGGGCGAGGCGGGCATGCGCTATCAGGATGGTTACAAGGATCAGAAGCGGCGCGAGCTGCTGAAGGCAGCTGGCGCTGCCGCGAAGAAAAAGGGCTTCGCCGCCACCGGCGTCGATGCGTTGGCGGAAGCCGCTGGCGTCACGTCCGGCGCGGTCTATGCCCATTTCGGTTCCAAGGCCGGTCTGCTGGATGCGGTGATTGTCAACGAGATGGAGCGCAGCCGCGCCCGCTGGTCACGAAATCCCGAACGATCAGTTGAGACTTGGGCCGCGGAAGAGGTGGCGCGCTATCTCAGCCGCGCCCATATCGATCATCCCGAAAGCGGTTGCCTGATGCCGGCTTTGGCCGCGGATGTGGCCCGCGCGGCGGCACCCACTCGGCAGGTTTTCGAAGATCAGCTCAAGCAGGCACAGAGGGAGATTGCGGAGAGACTGGGCGAAAAGGACAAAGCCTGGCAGTTCCTGTCCCAGATCGTCGGCGCCATGGTGCTGGCGCGTGCGGTCGTCAGTGACGATGTGCAGGATGAAATTCTGGCCGCCAGCCGCGATGCCGTGACGGGCTGACGAGGGCACCCAAGTGGGGTGCCCCTCCCGGGGGCTTGGGAGGGGCAGGCCGACGGCAAGGAGGGACCCGAACTGTCGGCCGAACTGATGGCTTCGGCGCTTTAGCTGTTCTTCTGCATGGCAGCAGAAAGCTGCTCGACGTTGAAGCGGAACATCTTCTCATAGGTCGAAGCCGGGCCGTCCTGCTTCGACAGCGATTCGACATAGAGCTCGCCGCCGGAGGTCGCGCCGGTGGCCTTGGCGACCTGCTTGACGAGGCGCGGGTCGTTGGAGTTTTCGAAGAAGTAGGTCTTCACACCTTCCGACTTGATCTGGTCGATCAGCTTGGCAACGTTGGCGGCCGAGGCTTCCGTCTCGGTCGAAACGCCGAGCGGCGACAGGAACTTCACCTTGTATTCCGCCCCGAAATAGCCGAACGCGTCATGGCTCGTCAGAACCTTGCGGCGATCTTCCGGGATCTTGTCGATCTTCTGATGCGCGAAGGCGTCCATCGCGTCGAGCTTCTTCTGGTAGGAATCCGCATTGGCGGTGAAGACGGCGGCGTCTTCCGGATCGGCGGCCTTCAGCGCCGCTTCGATATTCTTCACCCAGACCTTGACGTTGACCGGGCTGTTCCAGACATGCGGGTCGGTCACGGTCTTGCCGCCTTCTTCCATCTGGTTGAGCTTGATGCCTTCCGAAACGGTGACGGGCTTGTTCTTGGTGCCCGACGCCGAGATCAGGCGGTCCATCCAGCCTTCCAGGCCTTCGCCCGAAACGAAGACGACATCGGCGGCCTTGAGGTGCTTGGCATCGGCCGGCGACGGCTGGAACTCATGGGGGTCGCCGTTCGGCTGGACAAGGCTCGTCACCTTGACCTTGTCGCCGCCGACCTGATGGACGACATCCGCCAGAACGGTAAACGAGGCCACCACGTTGAGGTCCTTGGCCGAAGCCGCGCCTGCAAAGGCAAAGGGGAGCGCGAGGCCGAGGAGGAGAAGACGTTTCTGCATGAGAAAACTCCTGTTCAGTTGGGAAATGGGATCAGTTGGCGAGATGCGGCCGGCGGATATACCGGCTCATGAGGCCCGATGGGGCCGCGACCAGCGAGACGGCGTAGATGATCGCCGCAGCAACAATGATTGTCGGGCCGGAGGCGAGTTCGAGATGGTAGGAGGCAATCAACCCGGCATAGCCGGAGACGAAGGCCGTCACGACCGAGATGGCGAGCATGGCGGGAAGCGTGCGCGCCCAGAGCTGCGCAATCGCCGCCGGCAGCATCATCAGTCCGACTGCCATCAGCGTGCCGAGGGCCTGGAAGCTCGCCACGAGATTGAGCACGACCATCAGCATGAACAGCCCATGGATGAGCGGCCCGCGCCCGCCGACGGCCCGCAGGAAGCCGGGATCGAAGCAATCGATGACCAGCGGCCGGTAGATTACCGCGAGCGCCACCAGCGTCAGCGAAGTGATCGTGCCGATGAGCATCAGCGCATCGTTGTCGATGGCGAGAATGGTGCCGAAAAGCACATGCAGCAGATCGATATTGGAGCCGCGCAGCGACACGATGAGCACGCCGGCGGCGAGCGAAATCAGATAGAAACTCGCAAAGCTGGCGTCCTCCTGCAGCACCGTCATGCGGCTGACGACGCCGGCAAGCAGCGCGACGGACAAGCCCGCGATCAGCCCGCCAATGCCCATTGCCGTCAGGGATAGCGAGCCGGCGACGAGATAGCCGATGGCCGCGCCCGGCAGGACTGCGTGGCTCAGCGCATCGCCCATCAGGCTCATGCGACGCATGGAAAGAAACATGCCGATCGGCGCGGCACCCAGTGCCAGGCAGAGGCAGGCGACAAGCGCCCGGCGCATGAAGCCGTAGTCCATGAAGGGCGCGACAAGGAGATCGTAGACGCTCATGCCGGCACCTCGCAGACCGGAGCGTTGTCGTCCCAGCGCTCGGCCAGCGCGCGGGCGCGTTTCAGGTTCTGGTCGGTCATGACCTCTTCGGTCGGCCCCCAGCCGATGAGTTCGCGCGCAATGAGCAGCGTCTGCGGAAAATGCTGACGCACCTGCTCGTGATCGTGCAGCACGGCAACGACCGTGCGGCCCTCGCCATGCCAGCGCAACACGATGTCGATCAGGTCCTGCGTCGTGCGGCTGTCGATGGCGGTGAAGGGCTCGTCGAGAATGATCACGGAGGCATCCTGCAACAGAAGCCGCGCGAAAAGCGTGCGCTGGAACTGCCCGGCCGAAAGCGAGCCGATCGGCCGCGCTTCGAAGCCTTCGAGCCCCACCGCGACCAGCGCCTCGGATGCCTTCCGCCGCTCGGCACGTCCGATGCCGCCAAATGCACCGGCACGCTTCCAGGCCCCCGTCACAACCGTGTCCATGACGGAGACCGGGAAGCGCCGGTTGATATCGGCTGCCTGCGGTAGATACCCATAATCGCGGCTCGGGACAGCACGGCGAATTTCGCCCTCTGCCGGCTTTAACTCGCCCATGATGGCGCGCAGCAATGTCGATTTGCCAGCACCGTTCGGGCCGGCGATTGCCGTCAGGCTACCGCGCGCGAGCGAACCAGACACGTGATGCACAGCCGGATGCCGGTTATAGGCGACCGTGAGGTTTTCGAGGGAAATCGCAGCTTGGGTCATGACAGTGACATCGCCCAGGCAATCGCAAGCCAGAGCCCGCCCAGCGCAATAGCAGCCAGCCCGACGCGAAAGAGCGCCGAGTGCTGCAACAGACTGACGCGATCGCTTGTGGCGCGCGGCGGGGTGGCATGAGAATGCATTCCAAAGTCCTAAATGTTATATTGTTACGTGTTATGATATAACAAATCGGACGTAAAGAGGGCAAATGCGATTGTGGAGAAAGTTTAACCTACTGCAGCGTGACTAGACGCAGCGCAATCGCGCCCATGATGACACCGATGCCGGCATCCAGCACACGCCACGCCGCCGGTCGCGCCATCAGCGGGGCCGCCAGCCGCGCGCCATAGCCGAGCGCAAAAAAGAAGACGACCGAGGCGCTCGCAGCGCCCGCGCCGAAAATCCACTGGTTCGGCGCAAAGCGCGTCGAGATCGAGCCGACAAAGACAACCGTGTCGAGATAACAATGCGGGTTGGCCCAGGTGAACGCCAGGCAGGTCAGCACGGCTGTCATGAGCGGCATGGCCGGCGCATCCGCAGGGTTCAGGCCGCTTGTCACATGAAAAGCCGACCACAGGCTCTTCAACCCGTAAAGCGCCACGAAGGCCGCGCCGCCATAGCGCATCACAGGTTCGAGCCATGGCAGCGCCTGCATGGCCGCGCCGAAGCCCGCCACGCCGGCCGAAATCAGCACTGCATCGGACACCGCGCAGATGGAGGAGAGCACAAGCACGTGCTCCTTCCGCAGTCCCTGCCGCAGCAGAAACGCATTCTGTGCGCCGATGGCGACGATGAGGCCGAGACTGGTGGCAAAGCCGGTGGCGAAGATCGAAAGCATGGACAATTCCGGATGATGAGGCTTGCCTTCTCTCCCACATCCGCGCTTCAGTAAAACTAACTTTTCTAAATTGAGATTAGGAAAACTGAAGATGCTGGATTATGCCGCCCTTGCCGCGCTCGCCGCCGTCGTGCGGGAGGGAAGCTTCGAACGCGCCGCGCACGCACTCCATGTCACGCCCTCGGCGGTGTCGCAGCGGATCAAGGCGCTGGAGGAAAAGGTCGGCGCGGTTCTTGTCCGCCGGGGCCAGCCGGCCGAGCCGACGCCACAGGGTCGCGCGCTCTGCCGCCATTTCGATGCCGTCTCGACGCTGGAAGGCGAGCTTTCTGCCGACTTGCCGGGTCTCAGCCTCGAAGGCGAGGGCAGGGCGACGATCCCGGTGGCTGTGAACGCCGACAGTCTCGATAGCTGGTTCCTGATGGCGGTGGCGGACTTCTCTGAGAAGACCGGCCATCTCGTGGAGATCAAGGTGGACGATCAGGATCACACGGCCGAATGGCTTCGGCGCGGCGAGGTTCTGGCCGCCGTCACGTCAGAGGACAAGCCGGTGCAGGGCTGCCGCGTCAAGCCGCTGGGAAGCCTGACCTATCGCGCCAATGCCAGCCCGGATTTCATGGCGCAAAACTTCGCCGATGGCGTTACGCCCGAGACACTGGCGCTCGCGCCATCGCTCGCCTTCAACCGCAAGGACCGGCTGCAAAGCCAGTGGATGCAACGACATTTCGGACGCGACTTGACACCGCCCCTCAACTGGGTCCCGTCCCCCCACGGCTTCGTCATCGCCTGCCGCCTCGGCCTCGGCTGGGGCTGCAATCCGGATATGCTGGTGGTGGATGACATGGCGAATGGGACGCTCGTAGAACTCGTTCCCGGCGCCACCCTCGACATCCCGCTCTTCTGGCAGGTCAGCCGCTTGCCGTCGGGATTGCTGAAGGCTCTAGGGGAGGCGGTGGCTGGGGCGGCTGCGGTGCTGACCCGCTGAACATTGACGATGCAATGCATTTGCATTACCTTCGCTCAAAAGGAGCTTGCCATGGCCAGCCGCGCAACCATCGAAATCGACGCCACCATCACCGAACGCGGGCAGACGACCGTGCCTGCCGCCATCCGCAAGATGCTCGGCGTCCGCAAAGGCGGCATCGTTTTCAAGGGCTTGGCCGATGGCACTGTCGTGATCGAGCCGAAGCTGGAGGCCGACGAAGCCGATCCCGTTCTGGACGAATTCCTCGCCTTTCTGGAGCGCGACATCCCGGCGAATGCCACGATCAAGCCGCTCGATGCGCGCCTTCTCCACGAGATCGATACGTTGATCGAGGGTGTCGAGATCGATCTGGACGTGCCGATTCCCGATGAGTAATCTGAAGATCAATGGCTGGACAATCTATCTGCATCCGCTCTTCGCGGATGCGCTCCACGCCATGATGGATGAGGTTCGCAAGGCCCGCGCGGCGGAGCCGGAGAACTACCGCCAGAAGCGCGCCGCCAAGCTGCTGGCCGCCACCCGGAAAATGGCCTTCGAGGAAATCCCCGCCAATCCCGCCGATCCGAAATTCCGGCAGGGATCGACCTTGGGTGACGCTTACAAGCACTGGTTCCGCGGCAAATATGTCCAGCAATACCGCCTCTTTTTCCGCTACCACGAGGAACGGAAAGTCATCGTGCTTGCCTGGGTGAACGATGAGAAGACCAAGCGCGCTTATGACAGCAAGACAGATGCCTATGCCGTCTTCGCGCGTATGCTGAAAAACGGCAATCCGCCTGACGATTGGGCGGCGCTTGTTGCGGAAGCACAGCAGCAAACGGAAGGCGTGGCCGATATTTTGGCGTCGGACCTCTGATGCACTCCCCCGCGAAGCCGGCGGGGAGGTTGCCGGCTTCGCGAGGCGGTCGGGCTGCGGGATTAGCGGCCCCTGACCGTGATGCGGTGGAGCAGGCGGCGTTCGCCGGAATAGTCGTTCACGGCGAGATGCCAGGTGGTCCGATTGTCCCAGATGGCGAGCGAGCCGACTTCCCAGGCGAAACGATGGGCGAATTCCGGCTTCTTGATATGCTCGTAAAGCGATGAGAGCAGGCCTTGTGACTCCTGTTCGGTCCAGCCGTTGATGCGCAGCGTGAAGCCCGGATTGACATAGAGCGATTTATCCCCGGTCAGCGGATGCCGGAAGGCGACCGGGTGGATGGCGTCCTGGGTGGCCAGTTCCGCATTGCCGATCCGCTCGCCGAGATCGTTATTGGCCTTTGCCTTGGCCGCCGCGCCGAAGACATGGCGGCTGGAATGGAAGGCATCGAGCGTTTCGAGTGTTTTCTGCAGGCCGGGCGACAGCGCTTCAAAAGCTGCGACCGTGCTGGCGAAGATCGTGTCGCCGCCAAGCTCCGGCAGTTCGCGGGCATAGAGTAGCGAGGCGGTCGCCGGGATCTGGTCATAGCTGTGATCGGTATGCCAGCCGCCGCCGATATTGTTCTTCTGCCCGGCCTCCTTGCGCACTTCGGCAATCTGCGGGTAGCCCTCGACCGCGCGGAAGAAGCGGTTGACGTCGATCTCGCCGAAGCGGGTGGCGAGCGCGATATGCTGCTCCGGCGTCAGATCCTGATCGCGGAAGAAGATGACGCCATGCGCGGCGAGCGCCGTCTCGATCTCGGAAAACACCGCATCGCTGACGGGCTGCGAAAGATCGACGCCTGAGATATAGGCGCCGACAAACGGGGAGGCCCGGCGCACCTCTATGAAATGGTAGTGATCGGCGTTGAAGGTGCGCGCCACGGGTGCAGACGCTGCGGAATAGGGGGAGCTTGCGGCAGTCTCGGCATGCGCGGTCATGGCTGGTTCCTTCCATCATGTGGATCGCAACGATCCTTTTGAGACGTGACCATGCCAGTCTCGCCGCAGACCGGCCCTCACGCGAGAAATCCTGTTTCCAATTTGTCTATAGATTTAATATATAATTTCGGAAAATGCCGTCTGCCGTTTCTGCGCGCGCGAAGGTCACAGTTGCGCAAGAGGCCAGAGGATTTATTTCCCCAAACACGCGTCCCCTTCAGCTTTTGGTAACCAAAATCGGTAACCCTAACCGGGAGTTAAGCGCATCTGTTTGGATGTGTCTTGAAGTGTTCCGAGTAAGCGTAACCAAGAGTATCCGATGTCTGCAGTTCTTTCGCTTGGCGAGGTTTCCGGCCGTCCGGAAAGTCGCAACTGGCTCAACACGATCATCAAGGGTGACTGCGTGGCGGCGCTTGAGGCGCTACCGGACAAGTCCGTCGATGTCATCTTCGCCGACCCGCCTTATAACCTCCAGCTCGGCGGCGAATTGACCCGGCCCGACCAGTCCAAGGTCGATGCCTGTGACGATCATTGGGATCAGTTCGCCTCTTTCGAGGTCTATGATGCGTTCACGCGGGCATGGTTGCTCGCCTGCCGCCGCGTCCTGAAGCCGAACGGAACGATCTGGGTCATCGGCTCCTATCACAATATTTTCCGTGTTGGCGCCATCATGCAGGATCTCAATTTCTGGATTTTGAACGACATCGTCTGGCGCAAGACGAACCCCATGCCCAATTTCAAGGGGCGTAGGTTCCAGAACGCGCATGAGACCATGATCTGGGCGTCCCGCGACGCCAACGCCAAGGCCTATACGTTCAATTACGAGGCAATGAAGGCCGCCAACGAGGACGTGCAGATGCGCTCCGACTGGCTCTTCCCGATCTGCAACGGCGGCGAGCGCCTGAAGAATGACGACGGCGACAAGGTTCATCCGACCCAGAAGCCGGAAGCGCTGCTGGCGCGTGTGCTGATGTCCTCGACCAGGCCCGGCGATATCGTGCTCGATCCCTTCTTCGGCACCGGCACAACAGGGGCTGTGGCCAAGCGTCTCGGCCGCAACTTCGTCGGCATCGAGCGCGAGCAGGACTATATCGATGCCGCTTCGGCGCGCATCGATGCGGTCGAGCCGCTGGGTGCGACTGAGTTGACCGTCATGACCGGCAAGAAGGCCGAACCGCGCGTCGCCTTCGTCTCGCTGATCGAATCCGGCCTCATGAAGCCCGGCACGATCCTGTCCGACGCCAGACGCCGCGTCAGCGCCATCGTGCGCGCCGACGGCACGCTGGTTTCGGGTGTGGAAGCCGGTTCCATTCACAAGGTGGGTGCGCGCGTGCAGGGCCTGGATGCCTGCAACGGCTGGACCTACTGGCACTTCGACGATGGGCAGTCCCTGAAGCCCATCGATGTATTGCGTTCTCTCATCAGGGAAGACATGGCCAAGGCGGGGTAACCCCTGACACCGCTTTTGCCCTGAAGCCAACCGACGACGCCTGTACCTCCAGTCCAGCGCCACCGGATTTCCCGCCCGGAGCCTCCAAGCTCCGGGCGTTGTCTTTTCTTCTTGGCTTTGAACCTGCCAGCCTGACGCAAGACCTTCCTCCTATGCTCCCGCAAATTTGCAAGGGAGGCGGCTTTGGCGTCCGAGATTTACGAACAGGCGCTCGCGGCATTCCGCTCGGGCAATGCCGCGCTGGCCCTTGCCGTGTGTGACCGCATCCTGTCGCTCGATCGCTCCGATGCCGATATTCTGCTGCTTTCCGCCACGATCCTCGAACAGGGGGGTGAAAAGCGCAAAGCCGCCATGCTCTATGCCGAGGCCGCCGGCAAGGCGACGGCGCGGCGCAAGGACATCGCCTTCCGCGCCGCCAGCCTCTTCGAGGAACTGGGCGAGCGTCCGCTGGCCTTTCAGGTGCTCCACGCGCTTCAGCCGGACCTGCCGGATGATCCGGACCTTCTCCAGAGCCTTTGCGGGCTTGCCCGCGAGATGGGTGACTACGGGCTGGCCAGAGATGCCGCGCTGAAACTGGCGACGACAGCGGCGGATTTCGATGCGTGCCTCTCCGCAGGCATCATCCTCAACGGTCTCGGCCTGTTCGAAGAGGCCTTTGCAACGCTTGCCCGCGCGCATGCCGAGCGTCCGGACGAGCGGCTGGCGCTGTCGGAATATTTCTGGGCCGCCGCCAATGTCTGCGATCTCGAAACCTCCGCCGCCCTACAGGCAAGGCTTGAGGCGGCCTATACGCAAGAAGGCGATGCCGCCGATATCCGCGAGAATGCCTTCCGGGCCCTGATGTGGACGGGCGACGAGGCGCTGCTGGCGCGCTATGCTAGGCGCACGGCGGATGTCATGCTGCCGCCGGTCGCGCCGGCGGTCGGGTTCGACACGCAGGTCGAGGGCAAGGACCCGGAAATCATCCGCGTCGGCTATGTCTCCTGCGACTTCTACGACCACGCCACCATGTCGCTGCTGGCCGGCGTTCTGGAAGCGCATGACCGCGATCGTTTCGAAATCTTCGCCTTCTGCCACACGCCGGCATCCCGCCGAGAGGATGCGATGCACGAGCGCATGCTCGACACGGTGGATTATTACATCGACATCCTGAACCTCACGGACGCCGAGGCCGCCGAGACGATACGCAGCCTTGGCATCGATGTCCTAGTCGATCTCAAGGGCTTCACGCAAGGGTCGCGGCTGGGCATCTTCTGCCGCCGCGCCGCGCCCATCCAGCTAACCTGGCTCGGCTATCCGGGCTCCGTCACGGGCGCGGGCATCCAGTTTGCCATCACCGATCATATCGTCACGCCGGACACCAGCATTCCGTATTATCAGGAAAAGCTGCTCCGGCTTCCCGGTTCCTACCAGTGCAACGATGCTGCGCGCGAGCGGGTGAGCCGGGCAGGGGACCGCGCCGACCACGGCCTGCCGCAGGATGCCATCGTCTTTGCCGCCTTCAATCACCCGGCAAAGATCCGCCTTCCGGTTTTCGAAAGCTGGATGCACATCCTTTCGGCTGTCGAAAATGCGGTGCTCTGGCTTTACCCGATGGGCGCTCTGGCGCAGGCGAACCTGCGCGCCGCTGCCGCAAAAAGCGGGATATCTCCGGAGCGGCTCATTTTCGCCGATCTCGCGCTCCCGGGCAATCATCTCCGCCGCTTGCCGCAGGCGGATCTGGCGCTTGATACCGGCCCCTGCAACGGCCATACGACGACCTCGGACGCGCTTTGGGCCGGCGTTCCGGTTCTATCGTTCAAGGGCACGAGTTTCGCCGGTCGCGTGTCCGAAAGCCTGCTCAATGCGGTGGGTTTGCGCGAACTGGTGGCGGATAATCTGGCGGGTTTTGAGACCATGGCCATCGAGGTAGCGGGCGATCCCGCGCGGTTGACCGATCTGCACGATCGGCTGGTTGCCGCCCGCGACACCGCGCCGCTCTTCGACACGGAGGAACTGACGCGGCAGGTGGAAGCCCTCTACCAGAGCGTGGTCACGGCCTCGCGGTTGGGGGAGTGAGTCGGTCACTCTCCCTCCCCCTTGTGGGGAGGGTTGGGGAGGGGTCTTCTATCCGCTTGCTCAGGTGTTCGCGGTAAAGTCCCCCTCTGGTTGCCGCCATCTCCCCCACAAGGGGGGAGATGGATGGAGCCGCAACCCCTTACAGCCGTTCCAGCATAGCCGAAGCCGACGAAACCGTCGCCTGGCCGGGATTTTCCTCGACCTCGACGAACTTCACGACGCCATTTTCCACCAGCATGGAGAAGCGCGTGGAACGGACGCCGAGGCCGCCGGCGCTCAGGTCCTTGGCAAGGCCGGTGGCGTTGGCGAAAGAGGCGTCCCAGTCGGCGAGGAAGCGGATCTTGCCTTCAGCACCGGTCGCCTTGGCCCATGCATTCATCACATGGTGGTCGTTGACGGAGATGACCGCGATGTCGTCCACGCCCTTGGCGAGAAGCGCATCGCGGTTTTCCAGATAGCCGGGCAGGTGGTTCAGCGAGCAGGTCGGCGTAAATGCGCCGGGAACGCCGAAGATCACGATGCGCTTGCCATCGAAGAATTCCTTCGAAGACATCTTGGCCGGGCCATCGGGCGTGCGCTCCATCAGCGTAACGTCGGGGATCTGGCTGCCGGGTTCGATGGTCATGGTGTCTCTCCATTATTGGGTTTGATGTTGGCGCGGATCAAAGCGGAATGCCGGCCCGATTTCAAGGCATGAGGCGATCAGTCGGTAATATGCTTTTCGAATGATAATGGATTGCGGCGGGTGCCTGTTATTTCAGGACAACGGTCGTTTCCATCGCCCGGCTTCCGGCGAGCGCCAGAATGGTCAGCGATTTGCCTGCCAGACTGGTGGCCGAACCACCCTGCAGCCTTGCCTCCGCAAAGAGCGTTCCCGCTTCCGAAGTCCTGCGCATCAGGCGGCTCAGCGGTTGTCCGTCGGGACCGATCGCGATGATATCGGCCGTCGTGACATCCGCGCCGGCAGGCAGACGCAGCTTCATGACGACGCCCTGACCATCGGCCGTCGCGCTGGCTTCCGCGACCGAAAAATCCGTCCCCGGCGCTTCCGGAAGCAACGCATTGGCCGCGTTGACCAGTGCAAGCTCCGCCGGCTTCGGCTTGTCGTCCGGCGCAACCTTGGCAGACACCTCGGCCTGGAAGGGAACGCAGATATCGGCGCAAAGGCCGATGAAGACAGAGGCGGCGATGGTTGATGGCTGGCCCGGCCTGTCCTGTTTCAGCGTGACGGGAAGCATCACGCGGGCATCGTAACCGAAGTCACGCAGGTTGCCGTCATCGAAGATGCGGGGCGCCGGAAAATCGACCTTCTCGAGCCGGGCATTGCCGCCTTCCTTCAGCGAAATCTGCGGAGGGATGCCGCCGCTGCCGGGCACTTTCCAATAGGTGTGCCAGCCGTCTTCGGGCGTGATTTCCACAAAACCGCGAATGGTGCCCTCACCATCCGGCGGCAGCGCCACCAGTCTGAGCTTGCCGCCCTTGGTGCCGATCCACGGGGAGCTGGCGGACCAGACAGGCAGTGTCATCGTGCAGAGAGAAGGCAGGGCAAGCAGCGCCGCCATCATGAATCGCTTTGTCAGCATCTTGAATCTCGTTGTCATGCATCATCGATAAGTCTTTGGCATTGCTTATGCCAGACACGAGCATCGGCCGGGCGTTCAAATTCACTTGATTGTGAGGCGCGCGGGGAGAGAAAAATTTATCGCGTTTCGCCCTTTTCATTTTCACCCGACTTGCTAGGCTGCTCTCCATGATGAACATGTTGGGAATGGGAAGCAGAAAGGACAAAGGGTTCCTGGACGGTCAGTTCCTGATCGCCATGCCCTCGATGCTCGACCCGAATTTCGTGCGCACGGTTGTCTATGTCTGTGCCCATTCCGAGGATGGAGCCATGGGCTTTGTCATCAATCGCGCGCAGGACGTTTCCTTCTCAGAAATTCTCGTCCATCTGAAGATCGCTACCGACGACTCCGTCGATCGTCTTCCGCTGGCTGTTTCGAAGTTCCCCGTTCTGTCCGGCGGCCCCGTCGACAATGGCCGCGGCTTCGTGCTCCACACCGAGGACTATCATTGCAACTCCTCGATCCCGCTCAGCGAGGAGCTCTGCCTCAGCACCACGCAGGACATCATCCGCGCAATCTCCGCCGGGCGCGGTCCGACCCGCGCGACCATGCTGCTCGGCTATGCCGGCTGGAGCGCCGGCCAGATTGAAAACGAGATCGCGCAGAATGCGTGGCTGACCTGCCCGGCGAGCGAAGCCCTCATCTTCGACTGGGACCTGGACACGAAATACGAGCGCGCCATGGCGCTGCTGGGCATCTCGCCATCAATGCTTTCCAGCGAAATGGGCCACGCCTGACGGAGGCTACAGGTCGCTGTCGAGTTCGGTCGAAGGCGCGGCATGCTGCGTTCTGCCGTGGCGAATGACGACAATGTCTATCAGATTGCCGTGCAACAGATAATGAAAGAGATAGTCCCCGACGACGAGTGTGCGGCCTCCGGCGATCTGAAGACCGTGCGTTTTGCTGCCGGCATGGGGGAAGCGCTCGAGTGTTCGCTTCCCTGACGGTTGACGCAAACTTGCGAGCGGCGCTGGGATTGCGCAGACGGAGATATTCGGCCTCTTGGCGGACGTAATCGGCGGCGAGCTACGAAAGCCGGATTTGTGTCATGCAACCTTGCCCGCGATGATGCGGTCTATGTCGGCAATGACGTCATCGATATTGGCATGCTCGCCGTTGGCAATTTCTTCGCGCCCTTTGATGGCCGCCAGCACATCAGCACCCTCATTCATCAGATAGGTCCGCAACGCGCGAACGATAATCCAGCTTCTCGAGCGCTCGGTCGCCTCAGCGATCGCTTCGATGTCGGCAAGAACATCGACAGGCATTCTCAAAGTGATCGGGTCAGAGAGATCAGGCTTTGCCATCCGCACCTCCAAAATTTGTAATACGCAGTATTGCAAATCTCCGTTGATGGGGCAAGGCCGCGAAAGTGGCAGCTTGAGCGTCTACGCCTTGGCCCCCACGAGAGGGAAGCGCTCACGCAGGAGCCTCTGTGCCATGTCTGCGGTGATCGGCGGGCCGAAGAGGTAACTCTGGCCGTAGGCGCAGCCAAGTTCGCTGAGCTTGGCGGAGAGTTCGTCCGTATCGACGCCTTCCGCAACCGCGACCATATCGAGCTTGTTGATCATGTTGAGCAGCGACACCAGGATCGTGCGGCCCGTCGGCGTCTGGTTGACCACCAGCGAACGGTCGATCTTGATCGTGTCGAAGGGCAGTTTGGTGAGATAGCCGAGGCCGGAATAGCCGGTACCGAAATCGTCCAGTGCCAGCGAAAAGCCCATGCTCTTCAGCCGGTTCAGGATCATCCGCGATTGTTCGGGATTTTCCATCAGCACGGTCTCGGTCAGCTCCAGCTTCACCTGGCTCGGCTGACAGCGGTTCTTGGCGACGACCGAGCGGAAGTCGTCGCAAATGCTGCTGTTGATCAGCTGCGCGCTCGACATGTTGACCGAAATGAAGATCGGCAGATCGCCGCCCAATTGCTGCCAGAGACTGAAATCGGCCACCGCGCGCTCCAGTGCAAACAGTCCGACCTGATGGATCAGTCCGCAATCTTCCGCCACGGGAATGAACTCGTTGGGCGAGACATCGCCGCGGCGCGGATGCTCCCAGCGCATCAGCGCCTCGAAGCCTGCAATGCGGCGCGAGGCGAGATCGACGATGGGCTGGTAGACCATCGTCAGTTCCTTGCGCTCAAGCGCCCGCCGCAGGTCGACTTCCAGTTCCTGCGCGTCGCTACCGGCGGTCCGGAACGCAGGCCGGAACGGCTCGACCCGGTTGCCGCCCTCGCGCTTGGCGCGGATCATCGCGAGTTCCGCATCGGCAAGAAGGCCTGCGCCGTCCTGCGACTGGTCGAGCCAGGAGGCCAGACCGATCGAGGCCGTCAATACGATTTCCTGATTGGCAAAGTCGATGGGCGTCGAGATGCTGCGCAGAATAGCGTCGGCAAAGTCGGCCACTTTCTGCGTTTCCGTCTCCGAGACCAGAACGATCCCGAAGCGGTCGCCGGAAATGCGCGACAGCGTGTCCTGCGGCTTCAGAAGCCGGCGCAGGCGGCGCGTCAGCACGATGAGGATATTGTCGCCGGCGGCGATGCCGAGCCGGTCGTTGACGCTCTTGAAGCCGTCGATGCCGATGGAGAGCACGGTCGGCTGGATCGGGTTCTGCTCGCTGGCAATCGACAGCAGCGACTGGATGCGGTCGACGAAAAGCTGGCGGTTCGGCAGACCGGTCAGATTGTCGGTCAGCGGATCGCGCAACAGCCGTTCGATGGAGTTGCGCTCCTCCGTCACGTCGATCAGCGTGCCGACGCAGCGGATGACTTCGCCCGTCGAGCCCACGACAGGTCGAGCCCGCACGGCCAGCCAGTGATAATGCCCGTCCTGCGCCCGGACGCGGAACTCGTGGTTCAGCTTGCCGCGCCGATGTTCCAGCAGCACATCCATCGTGGCGCGGAACCTGTCGCGGTCGTCGGGATGAAGGTTCGGCAGCCAGTTGCGCACCGGCCCGTGCAGGGCGCCCGGCTGCAGGCCCAGATGCACCGAGATGTCGGGAATGGTGACGATGCGGTCGCGCGCCACGTCCCAATCCCAGATCGTATCGCCCGCGCCGGTCAGCGCCAGCGATTGCCGCTCAAGATCGGAAAATAGCCCGTTGTGGAAGCCGCCGCTCGCAAAGGCGTGCTGCATGACGGTGAAGCCGATCATCAGCACGATGAGCACGAGGCCGCCGCCGAGCGCGGGCTGCACGATATCGTTGTCGAGCCGCCCCGTCACGGTCATCCATGCCGCTACCAGCCAGGCGATCAGTAGCGCCCAGGAGGGCACGAGAAGAATCGCGCGGTCATAGCGCTTGATGCCGAGGAAGAGGATGAGAAACACGCCGGCCGCTGCTGTCAGCGCGAAGGACAGCCGCGCCACGCCTGCCGCAATCGCCGGGTCGTAGACCGCAACGCCCGCCAGAAGGCCAAGGCCGCCGATCCAGGCCAGCGTCGCATAGACAAGGTTGGTGTGCCACCGGTTGAGATTGAGATAGGAGAAGAGGAAGAGCACGAGGCTCGCCGCCATGCCCACTTCGGTCGCCGCCCGCCATATTCGCTGGTCGCCGGAAGAGAGGCTGACGAGCTTTTCCAGAAAGCCGAAATCCACGCAGATATAGCCCAGCACCGCCCAGGCGAGGGCTGCCGCCGCCGGCAACATGGCCGTGCCCTTGACGACGAACAGAATGGTCAGGATCAGCGCAAGGAGACCGGCAATCCCGAGCACGATGCCACGATAAAGGGTGAAGGCGTTGACCGTATCCTTGTAGGCATCGGGCTCCCAAAGGTAGAGCTGCGGTAGGTCCGGCGTCGAAAGTTCCGCCACGAAGGTGACGACCGCGCCGGGGTTCAGCGTGATCGAGAAGACGTCTGCTTCCGTGCTCGCCTCCCGGTCGAGTGCGAAGCCTTCCGACGGGGTGATCGAAATGATGCGCTGTGAACCGAGGTCCGGCCAGAAGAGGCGCGAATTGACGAGGCGGAAATGCGGCGCGACGATCACCCGGTCAAGCTGCTGGTCCGACACGTTGGCGAGCGCAAAGACGGCCCAGTCGCCCTGATGCTTGTTGTCGGACGAGCGCACCTCGATGCGGCGCACGATCCCGTCGGCGCCCGCCGCCGTCGAAACCTGAAACACATTGCCCTGGTTGCGATAGATTTCGGTCGTCTTGGTCAGATCGAGCGCATTGTCCTCGCGCGAAATCTTCACCGGCTCCGCCGCAAAGACCGGAGCCATGGACTGCAACGCGAAGGCCGCAAGGAGAAACGTCAGAAACAACGTCAGAAACGGGGCCCGGAGCGGCAGCTTACGCATGACTGTTCGCGCGATAGAGGCCGGAATCATCAAGCAAGTCTTTTCCAATATCGTCGTTTGCCAGACGCGCCAGCAGCACATGGTCGCGCCACCGGCCGTCGATTTTCAGGTAATCGCGCAACAGGCCCTCGCGCCGGAAACCGGCGCCTTCGAGCAGGCCGATGCTGCGATGGTTCTCCGGGATACAGGCTGCCTCAATGCGGTGCAACTGAAGCCGGTCGAAGATGTGGTGGACTGTGAGCTTCAATGCGGCTTTCATGTGGCCTTGGCCGGAAAAACGCTCGCCCATCCAGTATCCGATCATGCAGGATTGCGATGCGCCGCGCCGGATATTGCCGATGGTGATGCCGCCCATCAGGTCGTCATGCTCGCCGAAGATGAAGAGCGTGATGGCCGTCCCTGCTGCATATTCCTGTTCGTAGCGGTTCACCCGCGCGCGGAAGGAGCGTTCGGTCAGGTCGTCGGCGCTCCAGGTCGGTTCCCAAGGCTGCAGAAACGCCCGGCTTTCGCGGCGCAGTGCCCACCATGCATCGAAATCGGCAAAGCGGGGCATGCGCAGCAGATGCTTGCCGTCGCTCAGCTTCACCGCACCGTTAGGGCGCGTGAGAAAACGGAACATGGACCCCTGCATCGATGACTTCGGACCCCCAAAAGGTTCTGTTGGTCAGGTCTTCGCTTGCCGAGACCGGGCCGTGCGGCTTTACGCCGACTTCTGTTTGGCGATGTTGTGCGAGAGCGACGATGTGATGTCCGACAGCGGCGCAAGCTTCTCCAGCGGCCCGATGGCCGAAAGCGTCGGCTTCGTGTCGAAGAACAGCCGGCCTGAAAGGTCCGTCAGCCGCTCGGTTGTGATGCCGGACAGGCGCTCCATCAGCTCCGGGTTGGAGATCGGACGGCCGTAGAGCATCATCTGCCGGGCAATCTGGCCGGCACGCGCGGCCGGGCTTTCCTGACCCATCATCAGCTGCGCGCGGATCTGTGCCCGCGCCCGGTTGATTTCTTCCTGCCGGATATTCTCGGACGACTTGCGCAGTTCCTCCAGAATGACCGGCACCAGTTCGCTCATGTCTTCCGCACCCGTTGCGGCATGAATGCCGAAAATGCCGGTATCCGAGAAGCCCCAGTGGAAGGCATAGACCGAATAGCAGAGCCCGCGGATTTCGCGCACTTCCTGGAAGAGGCGCGACGACATGCCCCCGCCGAGAATATTGGCGAGAACCTGCGAGGCATAGAAGTCGCGCACATGATAGGCGCGGCCTTCAAATCCGAGCAGAACCTGCGCGTCCATGAGGTCGCGGGTCTCACGGAAATCACCGCCCGTGTAGCGCGCCGGCTCCATGACCGGCAGCAGCGTCGGCCGCTGCGGGATGGAGGCGAAACGCTCCTCGGCCTGCTTCACGATCGCATCGTGATCGACGGCGCCGGCGGCCACCACGAACATGCGGTCGGTCGTGTAATTGCGGCCGAGATAGGCGCGGATCTGGTCCGGCGTGAAGGATTGCACCGTCTCCGGCGTGCCGAGAATGGCACGGCCGATCGTCTGGTCGCGGAAGGCGGTCTCGGCAAAACGGTCGAAGACCACATCGTCGGGCGTGTCGTTGGCCGCGCCGATTTCCTGCAGGATGACGTGCTTCTCGCGCTCCAGCTCTTCCTCCTCGAAGGAGGATTCCGTCAGGATATCGGCGAGAATGTCGAGCGCGAGCGCGGTATCGTCGCGCAGTACGCGGGCGTAATAGGAGGTCGTCTCGGTCGAGGTGGCGGCATTGACTTCGCCGCCGACATTCTCGATTTCCTCGGCGATCTGACGGGCGGTCCGCTTTGCGGTTCCCTTGAAGGCCATGTGTTCGAGAAGATGGGCAATTCCGTGCTCATCCTGCAATTCGTTGCGGGAGCCGGACTTGACCCAGACGCCGAGCGCAACGCTTTCGAGATGCGGCATGTTTTCTGTGACGACCGTCAGACCCGACGGAAGCTTGGTGCACTCAACTTTCATCAACACACTTTC
Source organism: Limnomicrobium aquaticum (assembly GCF_040545545.1). Lineage (NCBI taxonomy): Bacteria > Pseudomonadati > Pseudomonadota > Alphaproteobacteria > Hyphomicrobiales > Rhizobiaceae > Limnomicrobium > Limnomicrobium aquaticum. The sequence goes on along the minus strand of NZ_JBEPMB010000006.1, from coordinate 63,600 downwards.
CGGCGTTCAATGTCCGGCAATCCGGGCTTTTCCGCCGATATAGGCCTCGACGGCATCAAGCTCAGCCTGCAAAACGTCGAAGCGCTCCTCCCTGTCCATCAAACCAGCAAGCCACGACGGAAGCGCCGGGTCAATACCGCTGGCCTTTTTCACTGCCGCCGGGAACTTGGCCGGGTGGGCGGTGGAGAGGACGATCATCGGCGCATCCGCCTTTAGATTGCGCTTTGCGGCGTGAATTGCAACAGCCGTGTGCGGATCGGCCAGATAGCCGGTTTCGGCCAGCACGGTCTTGATCGTCTTCTTGACCTCGGCTTCGGAGGCCCGCGTCGCCTTGAAGGCCTTGCGGATGGCCTTCAGGGTGCTCTCTTCGATGTCGAACGCGCCGGACTGTTTCAGCCCGCTCATGTAGCGCACGACTTCGCCGGCGTTACGGTCGGATGCTTCGTAAAGCAGACGTTCGAAGTTCGAGGAGATCTGGATATCCATCGAGGGCGACGTTGTCGCCTTGACGCTGCGCATCTCGTAGCGGCCCGTCTTCAGCGTGCGGGCGAGAATGTCGTTCTCGTTTGTGCCGATAACCAGCTTGGCAACCGGCAGACCCATCTGCTTGGCGACATAGCCGGCAAAGATATCGCCGAAATTGCCGGTCGGCACGGTGAAGGACACCTTGCGGTCCGGGCTGCCGACGGCAAGCGCTGCGGTGAAGTAATAGACCACCTGCGCCATGATGCGCGCCCAGTTGATGGAGTTCACACCGGAAAGCTGCACCTTGTCGCGGAACTTCACATCGCCGAACATCGCCTTCACGAGGTTCTGGCAGTCGTCGAAATTGCCCTTCACGGCGACCGGATAGGCGTTGGCGGCACCAGCCGTCGTCATCTGGCGCTGCTGCACCGGCGAGACCTTGCCTTCCGGGAAGAGCACGAAAATGTCGGTCCGGTCGCGTCCGGCAAAGGCGTCGATCGCGGCCCCGCCGGTATCGCCAGAGGTGGCGGCGACGATGGTGGCGCGTTCGCCGCGCTCCGTCAGCACATGGTCGAGCAGGCGGGCCAGCAACTGCATCGCCACATCCTTGAAGGCGAGCGTCGGGCCGTGGAACAGTTCCATGATGAAGACATTCGCATCCGTCTGCACAAGCGGCGTCACGGCCGGATGGCGGAAGGTCGCATAGGCCTCATCGATCATTCGGCGCAGGTCGGCCTTCTCGATGTCGCCGCCCACAAAGGGGGTGACGATCGCTTCGGCAATGTCCTGATAGGACTTGCCGCGCAGCTTGCGGATGTCCTTCTTGGAAAAATGCGGCCATTCCTTCGGGACATAAAGACCGCCATCGGCGGCGAGGCCCGCCAGAAGCGCGTCCGAAAAGCCAAGAACGGGCGCATCGCCGCGCGTCGAAATGTATTTCACTTCCCAAGTCCTCACAGTAAGGCAGCGTGCCGGGACGAAGCGCCGCCCCGCAATTTTCGACTGCTGCTATAAAGACTTTCCGCGCGGGCTGGAAGCGCTTTATCCTTGGTATTTCCGCGGGAAATGCCTGACTTGGGTCAGGTATAACCGGGGCGACAGCTTCCATTTCGTCAAAGGACGCGATAAATCAGAGGCAACGGCGAAAGCCTGATGCAATTCCGGGCAAAGTCATGATGCCTTTGCCTTCGGATTGCGATTGAACAGAGCGCAGGGCCGGCATGATGCCGGCGAGGTTTCGTGAAGGTGTGACATGACAGCGTTTGGTCTGGTTTCGAAGGGTTTGGTTGCCGCATCGCTCCTCGGGATGCTGGCGGCGTGCAGTACGGCTGATACGAAGAGCGCGCTGGGTCTCGGCGCCACGCAGGCGTCCGCTCCCCAGCCGACGGTCGTGCAGGGCAATTGCCCGCGCATCGTTCTGCGTGACGGAACGGCCTATCACGACGTCTATGTCGGCGGCACCAAGGCTGCTCCCGACGGGAGTATGGATCAGGCCAAGCTGATGTACCAGGCCTCCATTGCCAACACGACCCGCCAGTGCCGCCTCGAAGGCGGCCAGATGGCGATTACCGTCCAGGTCGCGGGCCGCATCGTCCTCGGACAGGCCGGCGCGAAGGGCAACGCCAAGCTGCCGATCCGCGTCGCCGTCACCGAAGGCGACAAGGTTCTCTTTTCGGAACTCGTGCCCTTCGAGGCAGCACTTCCGACCAGCGAGCCGGCGAGCCAGTTCCTGTTCTCCAAGGACAACGTAATGATTCCTGTCGGCGCCGACACCGCCATGATCTATGTCGGCTTCGACAACGGCTCCGATAAGGCTGCTACGAAAAAGAAGAAGAAGTAAGCGGCCTTCGCTGTTTCAGCGAACGGTCGCAGACTGGACCAAAAAAAGGGGCGTGATCGAACGCCCCTTTTTACATTTCAGGTTTGACCGCCTGCGGCGGTCGTCACACCAGTTCGTGCCAGCCTGACAGCGCTTCGATTGTCGCCGGCAGTTCGCTCATGCGTGCGATCACCGTTTCCGCACCCGCCTCAGTCAGCTTGTCGGCATGCGACGGATAGGTATGCGACGCTCCGGTGAAGCCTACGACGCGCATGCCGGCGGCGCGGGCTGCGGTCACGCCATGCACCGAATCCTCAACGACGATGGTCTTGGCAGGGCTGACATTCATCTGCGCCGCACCATGCAGGAAAATGTCCGGCTTCGGCTTCACCCGATCCGCACCCAGATCCTTCGCCGAATAGACATGCCCCTCGAAATAGGGCTTCAGCCCGACGCGCGTCAGCATGGCGTCCAGGCGCTGCGTGCTGGAGTTCGAGCAGACACAGCGCGGTAGCGTGATCCGCGAGAGCGCGAACTTCACGCCGTCGATGATCTTCACCTCGTTGGCAAGCTTCTGGTCCAGAAGCTTCTCCGATTTGTCCAGCAGCGACGCTGAAAGCGGAATGGAGGCTTCGGCCTCGACAGCCAGAAGAATGTTCTTCCAGGTCATGCCGGCAAAGCGCTCGCCCATTTCCTCCACCGAGATCGGGTAACCGGCCTCGGTCAGAAGCGCGGATTCCACCCGCGCTGCGATGATCTCGGAATCGACGAGCACGCCGTCGCAATCGAAAATGATGAGGTCGAAGCCGTTCATGATGGTCCAGACGTGAAATGGAAACGGGAATTGTGCGGGCAACCGCCAAACAAGCGCGCCCTTTAGACGAAACTATGGCTTGAGGCAACGGTGCTCGCCGGAGGGACGATCGGCAATTAGATTTGGAGCGATGACGAAAACAATTAGCCACACGATCGCAACGCTTCCCCAGCTGTCCGAGGAGGCCCGGGCGCGCCTTGTGGCGCTGCGCGACCAGCCGGATGCGGAAACCGATCTTTCCGATATCGCGGAATTGGATCCAGCGCGGTTCGATAATGCTGTTCGGGGCAGATTCTACCGCCCCGTGAAGCAACAGATAACGGCTCGCATTGATGCTGACGTGCTGGACTGGCTCAAGTCCGAGGGCAAGGGTTATCAGTCGCGCCTGAACGCCATCCTTCGTCGCGAAATGCTGGCCGCATCTGCGCGACGAAAGAAGTCCTGAGTCTGCCGCTTACGCCGCAATCCCGTATTCCGCGAGATCCTGCCGCAGCTTGTCCGCGCCCGTGAAGACAACCGCCTGCCAGCCACAGCCTTTTGCGCCGACGATATTCGGTGGGCTGTCGTCGATAAAAAGGCACGCCTTCGGATCGAGATCGAAGGCCTTGGCATGGGTCTCGTAGATCGCCGCATCCGGCTTGATCAGACCAACGCGCGCCGAAACCGTGACCCCGCGCGGGGCATGCAGGAAGTCGTACATGTCTTGCGCTTCCGCAAACGTGTCGTCGGCGAAATTCGTCAGCATCGTCACGTCATGACCGTCGGCAATCAGCTTCCGCATGATTGCGACGCTGCCGTCATAGGCATGCGGCACCATTTCATGCCAGTGCTTGCGGAAAGCGCGGATTTGCTCCTCGCGCTCTGGATAGGACTCGATCAGCAGCGCCTCGGCTTCAGCCCAGGTGCGGCCGCGGTCCTGCTCGACGTTCCAGTCATGCGTGCAGACATTGTCGAAAAACCAGCGCCGCTCGGTCTCGTCCGGAATCAATCGGCTGAAGGGGAGGTTGGGATCGTAGTGGATCAGGACCTTGCCGATGTCGAAGACGATGTGGCGAATTTCGGGTTTCATGCAGAACCTTTCTCAAAAACCTGTCGGGCCAAAGCAATGCCCGGTATCAGAACGCGCCGGGAATAGCGGCCTCGATTGCTTTTTTCATGACAGTCGGCAGCGCTTCGCGATCAAGATTTTCGATTTTGCGCCAGAAGCCGTGATCGACCGCCTTGCCTTCCGTTTCGGCGACATGAACCGTCAGCCGCAATTCGAAATGCGTGAACACATGGGTGACCACGCCGGCCGGCCGCCAATCCGCAGGAAAAGGCGCGGCCGATAAATCGGTCGCGCCATCTTCGCGTGCCGTCCAGCGGCTGCCCGGCACTTCGGCCATGCCGCCGAGCAGACCCTCGGGCGGACGGGTACGCAACAGGACTTCCCCCTTGCCGTTGATGGCCACAAACGCTGATCCGACGCGCACGGGCCGCGCCTTCTTCGTTGCCTTCACGGGATAGAGTTCCGGCTCACCTTCTTTCAGCGCCTGACAGTCATCCGTCAGCGGGCAGAGTACGCAGGCCGGCCGCTTCGGCGTGCAGATCGTCGCGCCGAGATCCATCATGGCTTGAGCGAAATCACCCGGCCGATCGGAGGGTGTCAATTCCACCACGCGCATTTTCATCTGGGGCTTCGAACCGGGCAGGGGCTCGCCGATCGTGTAGAGCCGCGAGATGACCCGCTCGACATTCCCGTCCATCACCGCCGCCGGGCGGTCGAAGGCAATCGCTGCGATGGCTGCAGAAGTATAGTCGCCGACGCCCGGCAGCGCGCGCAGGCCCTCGACCGTATCGGGAAAAACGCCGCCATGATCGCTGGCGACCGCTTCCGCGCATTTCTTCAGATTGCGGGCACGCGCGTAATAGCCAAGCCCCGCCCAGGCCTTCATCACATCTTCGACCGGTGCCGCCGCGAGATCGTTGACAGTCGGCCAGAGCGCGGTGAATTTCTCGAAGTAGGCCTTCACGGCCTGGACGGTCGTTTGCTGCAGCATGACTTCCGAAAGCCAGACGCGATAGGTATCGGGTTTGACACCCTTCCGCGCTGCAGCCGGGCTCACCCGCCAGGGAAGCTCGCGATGGTGCCGGTCATACCAGGCGACGAGCACGTCACTGAGGTCTTTCTGCAAGGTCTGGAGCTCCGTCGCCTCTTCAGCCGTCAGGCCGGCGATCTGCGCCCGCTTCAACCGGGACGCCTATCTTTTTGTTTTCACACAATTCCACAAACGAATCCGGTTCGCACTTTCGGCCGAATTGCGTTATATGTGCCGACGCAAGCCGCATGGTTCAAGAAGAACCGGCGCCAGGGGCCAAGAACATGGTGGAAAGACGACGGGGCGCGCAGCAGATCGCCAATGTGGCCAATGGCCTCATCGATCCCGTTCTCGCGCGCCGTGCCGGCATCAATACGGCGCTGCTGAGTTCATGGCCGGAAATCGCCGGCCCCCAGTTCGCCGATTGCACCCGGCCGGAAAAGATCGCCTGGGCGCGCCGCGACGAGGCCGGAGACGGTCGCCCGCAGCCGGGGGTCCTCACCGTCGCCTGCGAAGGGTCGCGCGCCCTCTTCCTCACCCATGCACAGGGCGAGCTTATCGCCCGCATCAATTCCTTCTTCGGCTTCGCCGCCATCCGGCAACTGCGCATCGTGCAGAAGCCCGTTGCGCCACAGCCGAAGAGCCGGCCGCTTCGCCCGCTGGACGCTATTGCTGCCTCCAGGCTGGAAGATATGGTCGATGGCATGGACGACGGTCGGCTGAAGGAGGCGATCATGCGTCTCGGTCGCGGCGTGCTTTCCAGCCGCAAACGCCCTCAGAGATGACACCGGCTCTTTGTGAAATTTTGATTGCAAGAAAGTAAGGGTGCTTGACCTTTCAAGCTGGCGACATACCTAAGCAGCTCCGACCGATGGAGTACGCCCGCATGACAACTTCTCCCAACGAAACGCTTTTCCGCCCCTTCCGCCTTGGCTCCATGGAGCTGAAGAACCGCATCGTCATGGCTCCCATGACCCGCTCATTCGCCCCCAAAGGGGTGCCGGGCCGCCACAATGCCGATTATTACGCCAGACGCGCCGCGGGCAATGTCGGTCTCATCCTGTCGGAGGGCACGGTCATCGATCGGCCCATCTCGCGCAACGATCCCGGCATTCCGTTCTTCCACGGTGAAGAGGCCCTTGCAGGCTGGAAACTGGTGATCGACGCCGTCCATGCCGCCGGCGGCCGCATGGGCCCGCAGATCTGGCACACCGGTTCGACGATCGGCAAGCCTGACTGGGACCCGGGTCATCCGGTCGAAAGCCCCTCGGGTATTCTCGCCCCCGGCAAGCCCCGCGGCGAAGCGATGAGCGAGGAGGCGATTGCCGACGCAGTGTCCGCCTTCGCCCGCGCTGCCGCCGATGCGAAGCGCCTCGGCTTCGACATGGTGGAGCTCCACGGCGCTCATGGTTACCTCATCGACCAGTTCTTCTGGTCCGGCACGAATGAACGCACCGACCGTTATGGCGGCGCGACGCTCAAGGAACGTTCGCGTTTTGCAGCCGAAGTGGTGGCCGCCGTGCGCGCCGCCGTCGGTCCCGACCTGCCGGTCAGCCTCCGCGTCAGCCAGTGGAAGCAGCAGGATTATGCGGTGCGTCTCGCCGAGACGCCGGATGCGATGGCCGAGTGGCTTGTGCCGCTGGTCGAGGCGGGCGCCAATCTCCTGCATTGCTCGCAGCGCCGCTTCTGGGAGCCGGAATTCCCTGAAATCGACGGCGAAAATGGCCTGAACTTCGCCGGCTGGGCGAAGAAGCTCACGGGTGCCGCGACGATCAGCGTCGGCTCGGTCAGCCTGTCGAACGACTTCTTCAACGCCTTTGCCGGCCGCAACGCCGCCTCCACCGGCCTTGAGCAGCTCACCGCCCGCATGGAGCGCGACGAGTTCGATCTGATTGCCGTCGGCCGTGCCCTCATCAGCGATCCGAACTGGGTCGAAAAGGTCCGCACCGGCAAACTCGGCAACCTGGCCGGATTCGAACCCTCCGCGCTGGCGGAACTGGTCTGACATGCAAGGAGGCGGGCGGCGAGTGCAAGTCGCCCGCCTATTCGAACGTTTTCGAGAACCTCAGCTGAATGCTTTCGATGCCGGGGTTCTTGCGTCCGAGCCCGGCGTTCGAACGGTGATCGTAGGAAATGGAAAGCTGCGCTCCATTATCGGTCACAAACCCCAGCTCCACTCCGGACCGAAAGACCAGCGGGTAGCCGAGGTCGAAGCCGTTGCCTTTCATGTAAAGGCCGGGAATGAAGGAAAAACCCGCAAAGAAGTCGCGCTCGCCGATCGAGAAATTCGTCTGCTGGTAAAGACCAGCGCCAACAAAGGTCGCTCCGCCCGTGCCCACGGAAAAATCGACGATCGGGTTAAAGCGGTTCAGCACCCGTGCGAAACTGTAGGACACGCGCGCTTCGCCGCCGACGACGCGTCCGCGCGATTGCAGAAACCCTTGCGTGAAGGTCACGCGGTTGGCTGCGTCGCCATGCTTTACGGAAAAGGAATTTCCTTCATAGTCGCTCGAGACGAGCGACATGAGCCAGAATGCTATCGCCATCTTGGCGTCCATCGTATCCTCATCCGATGTGCATTCGAACCGTGTCCGCATCCGGCCACGTCAGGGCCGCGAAGCAGTAATATCCATTAGTAAGCCAGCGGAACCGACAGACAAGTCGGAAAATTGTATTCTCTCAAGAAAACGTGATCCTGAGTTGAACGCCGCGCGCAATGCCGGATTTTGAACGCTTTCAGCGTTTCGCGGCGCCGCGTCTCCTCGGTCACCGCAATCCTGTCTTAATTTTCATGATTTGTGCTTTGACTTGCCGGCACCCATCGGCAAAAGGTGCAGATCAGAGCGACTTGAAAGCGGAAATGGTCCGTTTTAGAGAAGCAATGCTTCAAACAACTGGATATTTGACGATGAACAACCTCATGCTGACCAAGCGTCATCTCCTCGGCGGGATCGCTCTTGCTTCTTCCGCTGCCGTTCTGGCCGCCTGCAACGGCAAGGACGACAACAAGGAGAGCGCGGCCAAGGATGCAAATCCGGGCATCGACAACACCAAGACCGCCTCCACCTCGGATGTTCCGAAGTCCGACGGCTCCGTCGATGTGGCCAAGCTGATGGCGCCGGGCGCTCTGCCGGAAATGTCGATCGGCAAGGCCGATGCGCCAGTCACCATCGTCGAATACATGTCGATGACCTGCCCGCATTGCGCGCGCTTCCAGAAGGATACGTTCCCGGGCATCAAGACGAAGTATGTCGACACCGGCAAGGTGCGCTATATCCTGCGCGAATTCCCGCTCGACCCGGTCGCTGCCGCCGCCATCATGCTGGCCCGCTGCGCTCCGCCGGAACAGTATTTCCCCTTCGTCGATGTTCTCTTCCAGCAGCAGATGAGCTGGGCGGCAGCCGACGACAAGCGCGCCTCGCTGATGCAGATGTCCAAGCTTGCCGGTTTTACACAGGAGAGCTTCAACGCCTGCTTGACGAACCAGAAGCTTCTGGATGATGTGAACGCGGTTCGCGAAAAGGGCGCGAAGGATTTCGGCGTCAACGCAACGCCGACCTTCTTCGTCAACGGCGCGCGTTATGCAGGGGAAATGACGGTTGACCAGATGTCGGCCATCATCGACAGCAAGCTTTAAGCGCAGTCATTTTGGGAAACCGGGCCGCGGCGGTAGCCGCGCGCCCGGTTTTTCGTTGTCTGGACGCAGCGTATGTGGCGCACCCCTCTCTGTCAGCTTCGCTGACATCTCCCCCTCAAGGGGGGAGAGCGGGAGTCTGAGGCTCGCTGCCCACGAACGATCAACCGTTGCTACGGTTGCTACGGATAGTGGCGTTCAATGGCGCGAAGGTGCTGTCCGCGCGCTCCACTCTCCCCCCTTGAGGGGGAGTTGTCACGCAGTGACAGAGGGGGGTGCCCCACGGCACGCCATCGGAGCGGCCCCATGAAATTCAACAAGCTCCGCCTCCTTGGCTTCAAATCCTTCGTCGAGCCCTCCGAATTCGTCATCGAAGCCGGCCTCACCGGCGTCGTTGGCCCGAACGGCTGCGGCAAGTCGAACCTTGTCGAGGCGCTGCGTTGGGTGATGGGGGAAAATTCCTACAAGAACATGCGCGCCTCGGGCATGGATGACGTCATCTTCTCCGGCTCCGGCAATCGTCCGGCCCGCAACACGGCGGAAGTCGGCCTCTATCTCGACAATTCCGACCGCACCGCGCCCGCCGCCTTCAACGATGCCGACGAAATCCAGGTGACGCGCCGCATCGAGCGCGAGCAGGGTTCCGTCTATCGCATCAACGGCAAGGAAGCCCGGGCCAAGGATGTGCAGCTTCTCTTCGCCGATGCCTCGACCGGCGCGCGCTCGCCCTCCATGGTCGGCCAGGGCCGCATCGGCGAACTCATTCAGGCCAAGCCCCAGGCGCGCCGGCAATTGCTGGAAGAGGCTGCCGGCATTTCCGGCCTCCATTCCCGCCGCCATGAGGCGGAACTGCGGTTGCGCGCCGCCGAAACCAATCTGGAACGTCTCGATGACGTGACGGCGCAGCTCGAAAGCCAGATCGAGAGCCTGAAGCGTCAGGCCCGTCAGGCGACGCGCTTCAAGCAGCTCTCCGCCGATATCCGTGCCCGCGACGCCATGCTCTATCACATCCAGTGGACGGATGCGAAACAGGCCGAGACGGAAGCAACTTCCGCCCTGAATGAGGTCACCTCCATCGTCGCCGAACGCGCGCAGGCGCAAGCGGAGATGGCGAAGAACCAGGCGGTGGCCGGTCTTCACCTGCCGGAACTGCGTGAAGATGAAGCCCGCGCCGCCGCCGCGCTGCAACGCCTGCAGATCGCCCGCACGCAGCTGGAGGAAGAAGCCTCCCGCATGGCCCGCCGCCGCGACGAACTGGAGCGCCGTCTGCTTCAGCTTTCGGGCGATATCGCCCGCGAAGAGCAGTTGCTGGCCGACAATGCCCGCTTCCTTGCCGAACTCGATGCGGAGGAGGGAGATCTTGCTGCGGAAGTGGAAGCTGCGGCAGAGCGCGCCGAGGAGCTGGCCGCTGCCGTGGCCGAGGCCGGCGGCGCGCTGGCCGAGGCCGAAAGCGTCTTTTCAAGCCTCACCGCCGAGCGCGCCGAAGCCGCCGCCTCGCGCCAGCAGATGGAACGCTGGCTCTTCGACCTGACCGAACGCGCCGGCCGCCTGACGCGCCAACTGCAGGACGCCGCCCGCGACCTCGACGCCGCCGAGCGCGCCATTGCCGACATGCCTGACCCGTCCGCCCACCGCGAGGAGGTCGCGGAGCTGGAGATCACGCTGGAGGAGGGAGCGGAAGCGATTGCCGCTGCAGAGAATGCCCTTGCCACCGCGCGCGAAGGCGAGGCGGAGGCCCGCCGCGGCGTCGAAAACGCCCGCCAGGCACTCAACGGTCTGGAAACCGAGGCGCGCACCATCGAGCGCATGCTGGAGGCCGGCTCCGCCGGCAGCGATCATACGCCCGTCGCCGATCTCCTCTCCGTCGATCGCGGCTATGAAACAGCACTTGGTGCGGCACTCGGCGAAGACATCGACGCGCCCGCCGACGCCCGCGCTGCCCGCCATTGGGGCGCGCCACTGAGCGCTGCAAGCGATCCCGCATTGCCCGAAGGCGTTGCGCCGCTTATCCGTTTCGTCCGTGCGCCAAAAGAGCTTGCCCGGCGTCTCTCCCAAGTCGGCGTCGTGGCCGCAGGCGAGGGGGCGTCCAAACAGGCGCTTCTGAAACCCGGCCAGCGGCTGGTCTCGAAGGAAGGTGCGCTTTGGCGCTGGGACGGGTTCGTGTCAGGGGCAGACGCGCCGGGCGCGGCGGCATTGCGGCTGGAACAGAAGAACCGGCTTGCAGCGCTGGCAGACGAGATCGTTTCCGCTCGCGAGACGCTGCTGACCGCCGAGACCGCGCACCGCGCCGCAGCGCAAGCCGTGGCGCTCACCGAGGCGCAACTGCGCGACGCCCGCGAGGCCGAGCGCCACACCCAGCGCCGTCTCGTCGAAGCCCGCGATGCGCTCTCCAGGGCCGAACGCGCGGCGCTTGAAGTCGCCCGCCGTCGCGATACGCTGGCGGAAAATGTCGAGCGGCTGAAGGGCGAGATCGAGGACCTGAAGGTTCAGGAAGACGAGGCCCGCGAAGCCATAGCCGACACGCCCGACCTCTCCGGCCTCGACCTGAAGCTGGCGCAGGCGCAGGCCGATGTCGCCGCCGGTCGCGGACGGCTCGCCGAAGCGCGCGCCGCGCATGACGGTCTCGCCCGCGAAAACGACATGCGCCGCCGCCGTATCGGCGCGATTGCGCAGGAGCGCGCCGCCTGGACCGCCCGCGCCGCCAATGCGCAGACGCAGATCGCGGCGCTGAAGGCGCGCGGCGAAGAGGCCCGCGACGAGCTGGAGGGGCTGGAAGACGCTCCGGAAGAACTCGACGACAAGCGCCGCCGCCTGCTCGACGAACTGGTGAAGGCAGACGCTGCCCGCAAGGCCGCCGCCGACCGCCTCGTTCTCGCCGAAACCGCCGGCCGCGATGCCGATCAGGCCGCCGCCATGGCCCTATCAGCGCTCGCCGAAGCGCGCGAAAAGCGCGGCCGCGCCGAAGAACGTCTCGTCTCCGCCCGCGAGCGCCGCGAGGATGTCGAAAACCGCATCCGCCACACACTTCAAATCGAGCCGCACGAGGTCTTCCGCCTCACCGGCCGTCCGCACGGCGCGCCGCTGCCCGATCCGCGCACGGTGGAAATCGAACTCGACCGCCTGCGCATCGAGCGCGAGCGGCTGGGCGCGGTCAACCTCCGCGCCGAAGAGGAGCAGATCGAGCTCTCCGATCGCCTGAAGGCCCTGATCCGCGAGCGCGACGACGTGGTGGATGCCATCCGCAAGCTGCGCGCCGCCATCCAGAATCTCAACAAGGAAGGCCGCGAACGGCTGATTGCCGCCTTCGATGTGGTGAACGCCCAGTTCCAGCGCCTCTTCACCCATCTTTTCGGCGGTGGTACGGCCGAACTGCAACTCATCGAAAGCGACGATCCGCTGGAAGCGGGCTTGGAAATCCTCGCCCGCCCGCCGGGCAAGAAGCCGCAGACGATGACGCTGCTCTCCGGCGGCGAACAGGCGCTGACCGCGCTCGCCCTCATCTTCGCCGTCTTCCTCACCAATCCCGCGCCGATCTGCGTGCTGGACGAAGTCGACGCGCCGCTCGACGATCACAATGTCGAGCGCTATTGCAACCTCATGGACGAAATGTCCGCCTCCACCGAAACCCGCTTCGTCGTCATCACCCACAACCCCATCACCATGGCCCGCATGGACAGACTTTTTGGGGTGACGATGGCCGAACAGGGCGTGTCGCAGCTCGTCTCGGTGGACCTGCAGACGGCGGAGCAGCTGCGCGAGGCGGGGTGAGGCCGATGGACGCATCGGACAAGAGAACGGCCTCACTGGAGGCATTGCGATTGATGAAGGAGAGGCGCGAACTTTTTCATGATCCGAATGCGCCCGCGGCTGACTCACTCGGGGCTGAATTCTGGAAGGCCGCTGTTGTGGAGCCTGCCAAACGTCGTAGCCTTGACGACGAGGCATGGCCGCCCGAACCGTCATCTTGACGAATGCTTTGGTATCGAGCAATGATACTAAATTCTTTGGTGTCGTCGCATGATCGTTTCGTTCAAGGACAAGCAGGCGGCCGCCGTTGCCGATGGAACTGTTCGCAAGGGCTTTCCCATGGAGATGGTTCGGCGTGCGCAACAGCTCCTTGCCGTGATGGAAGCGGCAACATCCATAGGGGATCTTCGTTCGCCACCTGGAAATCGTCTTGAGAAGCTCTCCGGCGACCGGGAAGGGCAGCATTCCGTCCGGATAAACAAACAATGGCGGATTTGTTTTGTGTGGACGGAGCAGGGCCCGAGAGATGTCGAAATTGTGGACTATCACTGAGGAACAACGATGAAGCCGGCTGACAAATTGCCCCCGATACATCCCGGTGAAATCCTGCGGGAACTCTATCTGGAGCCGCTGGAGCTGACGCCCTATGCCTTGGCGAAGCAGCTTCACATTCCCCGCACGCGAATAGAGCGGATCGTCGCCGAGAAATCGGGAGTAACGACGGATACGGCGCTGCGGCTGGCGAAATATTTCCGCACGTCACCGGAATTCTGGACCAACCTTCAATCGGCTTATGAATTGAAGGTGGACTCAAAGCGATTGGCGGAGGAGCTTGCTGCGATCCGCGAGATCGAGGCGGCCTGACCGCTCATCCCCCATAAACAAACGTCATCACCAGCTGCCGCACATTGCCTCCATCGCCCATCTCCGTCTTATCGAACGCCGCGTCCTTGCCGCTCTTCTCCTTGAAGGCTGCGCCCATGCGACGCGTCAGTTCCGCGCGGACCTTTTTGCAAGTCGGATCGTTCGCAGCACTCAGGTTCGAGGTCTCCGCCACCATGCGACGAACCATCTGCATGATGAACTGGCCGTGCTGGCGCTCATGCGCCTCTATGCCGGCTTCGAATGTGTTCCAGTTGGCCTTTACCGAAGGCGCCAGCTTTCCGGAGGGCTTGGGGAAGCGGTAGATGATGGTGACATTGGGAATGTTCCGGGCCAACCGGCAGGCTCCGGTCGCGTCGCTCTCGTAGGCGCGGTCCCAGGTCAGCTTGAAATCCGTATAGGCAATGGCGCGCACCTTGCCGCCGCGCACCATCGGACCCTTGTCGCCAATGGACTTGTAGAGATCGAGTTCGCTCTGGCCGGATATCGCGTAGCGCTCGATCTTTTCGGTCGGCTTCCAGCCGCTTGGCTCCTGTGCAGCGAGCGGGGATGTGGCCACGGGAGACATGGCAAGCGCAAATGCGAGGGCCAGAACGGTCCGGGACATGCAGAGCGAATCCTTCTTCAAATGATGAAAGAAGCTATCACGCCCTTTTCGTCGCGACCACGGCGTAGCGGTGTTGCGTGGCCCGCTCGAGGCTCTTGAAGAGGCTGAAATTTTTCCGCTGCGCCTTGTGTATCGCCCGCATGTCGGTGTCGATCACCACCGTTTCGAAGCCCGCCTCCTTCAGCAAGTCGGCCACCGCATCGGCGCGTGCGCCTTGCGAGAAATAGACGCGCGAGAGGATGCTCTGATGCGTCGCCGCCATGTCGGACGTCGCTGGGCCATGGTGCTTGTCGCGGGCGAGGCCGAAACGGGCGGCCAGCGCCGCAATCTTTCTCACAAGCCTGGCCACCGGCCCCGGATTGACGAAATCGCCATCCACCACCAGCACCTTGCCGCCCGGCTTCAGCACGCGATGCCATTCCGCAAAGGCGGCTTTCGGATCGACCAGCGTCCAGACGAGGTGCCGGTTTGTGACGACGTCATAGGTTTCGTCGGGCTCCATCGTGTTTTCCGCGTCGCCCATGACGAAGCGGATCGGCCGCCCGTTGCGCTTCGCCTTGGCGCGGGCAAGCGCCAGCATGGGGTCGGCCCAGTCCATCCCGGTGACGGCAAAGCCGAGCCCGTCGAGGAGATGCGAGACGACGCCGGTGCCGCTCGCCAGATCCAGCGCCTTGCGCCCTTCGCCTGTGCCCAGATGGCGCATGAAAAGCCGTCGCCATGCCTGACGCTCGTCCTCCGAAAAAATCTCGTGGCCGGGCTGTTCATCGAAGGTCGCAGCGCGCGCCGACCAATAGGCCTTGATCTCGTCGCGCAGCGAGAAATTCGCGCCCTCCATCGTATTGCCCGTCGCATTTTCCATGTCGTCACCCGCAGCCTGGAATCGTTCCAAAAGATAATTCTTGACTGAGAATATCAACTTATCTAGTCAAAACATGATCGCATTTATCAAGATAAAGCGCCCGCATCAAGCGGCGACTTGAGGGATAGAAACATGAAATATATCAACAAGGTGGCTTTCGCCGCCTCGGCTTCGTTCGTCCTGTTTTCCGGCCTCGCCTTTGCAGGTGAGAAGACGGAAGTGACCGATATTACCGGCCGCAAGGTCACGGTGTCGTTGCCCGTCGAGCATGTGATCCTGGGCGAGGGCCGGCAGATCTATTTCACCGCCGCGCTCGACACCGACGCCCCCTTCAAGCGTGTCGTCGGCTGGCGCGATGACTTCAAGAAGGCCGATCTCGACGGCTACAATGAATATCTCGAGAAGTTCCCCGAGATGACCAAAATCCCGACCTTCGGCGGCATGAAGGACGGCACGTTCGACATCGAGCAGGCGGTCGCCCTGCATCCCGACGTCATCATCATGAACATCGACGCCAAGTCGGCGACGGAAGAAAGCGGCTATATCGAAAAGCTCGCCAAGGTCGGCATCCCGCTGGTCTATGTCGACTTCCGCGAAAAGCCGATGGAAAATACCGAGCCATCCATGCGCGTCATCGGCAAGCTCTTCGGCAAGGAGCAACGCGCCGAGGACTTCATCAAGTTCCGGGCGCAAGAAATCGCCAAAGTGACGGACGTTCTCGCCAGGCATCCGGAAGCCAAGAAGCCGCTCGTCTTCATGGAGCGCGCCGGCGGCTATTCGGATGATTGCTGCATGTCCTTCGGCAACGAGAATTTCGGCAAGATGGTCGAAATGGCCGGCGGCATCAATCTGGCGAAGAACATCATTCCCGGCACGTTCGGGAATGTGAACCCCGAGCAGATCATCGCCTCGAACCCCGATCAGGTCATCGTCACCGGCGCCAATTGGGAAGGCTATGTTCCGGGCGGCAAGTGGGTCGGCGTTGGAGCTGGTGCCGACAAGGTCAAGGCTCGCGAAAAGCTTGCTGGCCTCATGCAACGCCCGGCTTTCACCGGCATCAAGGCGGTCAAGGATGGCAATGTCCACGCCGTCTGGCACCAGTTCTACAACAATCCGTACCAGTTCGTCGCCATCCAGCAATTCGCCAAGTGGCTGCATCCGGACCTCTTCAAGGACCTCGATCCGGAAGCGACCTTTGCCGAGCTGCACAAGCGCTTCCTGCCGGTCGAGTACCGCAGCGGCTACTTCGTCTCGCTGAACGCCGGAGAATAAGACCATGGCAAGCATCGCGGCCGAAACGCCGGCGAGCGGGGCAATCACGGGGCGCGGTCAATACCGCGCCCTCGTCATGCGCCGCATCCTGATCCTCGTCGGCATCGCGCTCACGCTCTGCCTGACGCTCACGCTTGATATGGCGCTCGGCCCGGCACGCTACACGCTGGCGCAGGTTCTCTCGGCGCTCACAAGCCCATCGGCCGTTGCAGAACAGTTGCGCGTCGTTATCTGGGATATCCGCATGCCCATCGCTCTCATGGCGATCACGGTGGGCGCATCGCTATCGCTCGCCGGCGCACAGATGCAGACCATTCTCGCCAACCCGCTCGCCAGCCCCTTCACGCTCGGCATTTCGGCGGCTGCCGGCTTCGGCGCAGCGCTCGGCCTTGTCGGCGGAGTGGCGCTCTTCCCGGGCGCGGTCGAACTCATGGTGCCGATCAATGCCTTCGTCATGGCCATGGTCGCCTCGATGTTCATCTACGGCGTCTCGACGCTCAGGGGCGTCACGGTGGAGACGATCGTGCTGCTCGGCATCGCGCTCGTCTTCACCTTCAATGCGGCACTGTCGCTGATGGAATATCTCGCGTCCGAACAGGCGCTCGCCGCCGTCGTCTTCTGGACCATGGGCTCGCTCACCAAGGCGACATGGACGAAGGTTGCCGTTACGGGCGCCATTCTCGTCGTCTGTGTGCCACTCTTCGCGCGCCAAGCCTGGCAGCTCACGGCGCTGAGGCTGGGCGATGACAAGGCGGCCAGCTTCGGCGTCAATGTCCGCCGCCTGCGTCTTGAAGCCCTGATCATCATCAGCCTTCTCGCCTCCATTCCGGTCTCCTTTGTCGGGACGATCGGTTTCGTGGGCCTCGTCGGTCCGCATATCGCCCGGATGCTGGTCGGCGAGGACCAGCGCTTCTTCCTGCCGGGCTCGATCCTCTGCGGCGCGCTGCTCCTGTCGGCCACTTCCGTCGTCAGCAAGATCCTCATTCCCGGCGCGGTTCTGCCCATCGGTGTGATTACGGCGCTGGTCGGCGTACCCTTCTTCTTCTCGCTCATTTTCACCCAGAGGCGGCGCGCATGGTAAGCCTGACGCTCGACAATCTCGGCGCATCCTATGGCCGAACCCGTATTCTCGACGGCATCACGACCGGCAGGCTCGAAGGCGGCTGCCTGACAGCCGTCGTCGGACCCAACGCGGCCGGCAAGTCGACGCTCTTCAAGCGCATTGCCGGCCTCATCAAGGGCGATGGCAAGGCAACGCTGGAAGGCTCCAAGCGCGGCCGCGACGGCATCTGCTACATGCCGCAGGACACCGGGGCAAACGCGGTGCTCACCGTCTACGAATCCATCGTTCTCGCCTCGCGACAGGGTGCCGGCTGGCGCGTCGGGGAGGGGGACCTCGCCGAAATCGACCGGCTGCTGGAAAGCCTCAACATCGCCAATCTCGCCTTCCGCAATCTCGGCGAACTCTCGGGCGGCCAGCGGCAATTGGTGGCGATTGCCCAGGCGCTCGCCCGCAATCCGGAAGTGCTGCTGATGGACGAGCCGACCTCGGCGCTCGACCTGCATCGCCAGATCGAGGTGCTGGATTTCATGCGTCGTCTCGCGGCGAAGCGCGGAATGGCGGTGCTGATCGCCATTCACGACCTGAACCATGCCCTGCGCTATTGCGACCAGACGCTGGTGATCGCCCATGGAAAGCTGATTGCTTCCGGCCGTACCGCAGACATCGTCACGGCGCGAATGCTGCGCGAGACCTACCGGATCGACGCCCGCATCGAAACCTGCTCCCAAGGCCTGCCGCACGTCATCGTTGATGCAGCGGCGTGACCTGAGTGCCGTGCGTCCGTGTGGATGCACGGCACGCCGATGCGTGATGAGCGCACGGATCGAGTGATTTGTGCGCTGCAGCAAATTCCTCGCAACTTCCCATTTCCTTTTTTATAGCCATACCTTAGTGTCGCTTTTCTCAAGCTGAGTCCGGCGGCGGAATGCTTGACTGCGGGAGGCGGGGAGCAGGTAGGCGAGAATGAGGAAATGGGTCTATACGTTCGGCAACGGCCAGTCCGAAGGCAGTGCCGGCGAACGTGATATTCTGGGCAGCAAGGGCGCCAATCTCGCCGAAATGGCGAGCCTCGGGCTTCCTGTGCCGCCCGGTGCGACCATCATTTCCCCGGCCTGCACCTGGTTTGCCGACCATCAACGCCATTTTCCCGAATCCCTGCCCAAGCAGATCGATCAGGCGCTTGCCGAAATCGAGCGCATGTCCGGCCGCAGGTTCGGGGGCGTGACCAAGCCGCTCTTCCTCGCCGTGCGTCCCGGTTCGCGTGTGCCGATCCCCGGCATGATCGAGGCGATCCTCAATCTTGGCCTGAATGACGAGACGGTCGAGGCACTGGCAGAAGAAACGGGCGACCGCCGCTTCGCCTATGACTGTTACCGCCGTTTCATCAGCAGCTTCGGCGATGCCGTGATGGGTCTCGACCGCGGCTATTTCGAGGATCTGACCGAGGCCGAAATGCGCGCCCGTGGCGTCAGCCTCGATACCGATCTCGATGCCGAAGCGCTGATCGACATTGTTGCGGCCATGAAGGAACTCATCTTCGAGGAGATGAGCGAGGCCTTCCCGCAAGACCCGCGCGAACAGCTCTGGGCGACGATTTCCGCCACCTATCAGGCCTGGCTTGCGCCGCGCGCCAGCGCTTATCGTGCTCTGCACGGCATCCCCGTCGAATGGGGCACGGCGCTGAACCTGCAGGCCATGGTCTTCGGCAATCGCAACGCGGCGTCTGCCTCCGGCATCGTCCTGACGCGCAATCCGGAAACGGGCGAAAGGCAACTGTTCGGCGATTATCTGCCGAATTCCCAAGGCAGCGAACTGGCACTCGGCGAGCGCAAGCTCTATCCGGTCTCCGGCCGCGCCCACGCCAACAGCAATGCCGGGGTCACCTCCATGGAGGCGCAGTTCCCGGCAGCCTATGCGCAATTGCGCGACGTCGCCGCCAGGCTCGAAGCCCATTATCGTGATATGCAGGATATCGAATTTGCCGTCGACGACGGCAGGCTGCACGTGCTGCAGGCGCGGCCCGCCCGCCGCAGCGTTAAGGCAAGTCTCCGGCTCGCCGTCGAAATGGTTGGCGAACGGCTGATCACCCGCGAAGAGGCGATCTCCCGCATCGATCCCGTCTCCCTCGAACAATTGCTGCATCCGGCCATCGACCCCTCCGTCGAGCGCAATGTCATGGGCACGGGCCTGCCGGCCTCGCCGGGTGCGGCTTCCGGCGAGATCGTCTTCACCTCCGAAGATGCCGTTGCCGCCTATCGCGAAGGCCGCAAGGTTATCCTCGTGCGTGCTGAAACGAGCCCTGAAGATGTCCATGGCATGCATGTGGCGGAAGGTGTTCTCACCTTGCGCGGGGGCGTCACCAGCCATGCGGCCGTGGTGGCGCGCGGCATGGGTATCCCTTGCGTCGCCGGCGCCTCCGGCCTGCGCATCGACACCGCCGCTGGCACGCTGACCGGGTTCGGCGTCACCCTTGAGAAGGGCGATTTCATTACTATCGACGGCTCACTCGGCCAGATCATCAATGGCGAAGTGCCGATGATCCAGCCGGAACTGTCCGGCGATTTCGCCGAGATCATGGAATGGTCGGACGCCATCCGCCGTCTCGGCGTCCGCTCCAATGCCGACACACCGGCGGACGCGCGGGGCGCCCGGTCCTTCGGCGCCGAGGGCATCGGCCTCTGCCGCACCGAGCACATGTTCTTCGAAGAAGGCCGCATCAACGTGATGCGCGAAATGATCCTCGCGGAAGACGAGGACGGCCGCCGTGCGGCACTTGCGAAGCTTCTGCCCATGCAGCGCTCCGACTTCATTGAACTCTTCGAGATCATGCACGGGCTTCCCGTCACCATCCGCCTGCTCGATCCGCCGCTGCACGAATTCCTGCCGAAGGCGAATGAGGACGTCGCAGAGACTGCTGTCGCCGTCGGCATGGATGAGGACAAGCTTCGACGCCGCATCGAGGACATGCACGAGTTTAACCCCATGCTCGGCCATCGCGGTTGCCGGCTCGCCATCTCCTATCCCGAGATCGCGGAAATGCAGGCGCGCGCCATTTTCGAGGCCGCCGTCAAGGCCGCGGAAAGCACCGGCGCTGCCGTCGTGCCGGAAATCATGGTGCCGCTCGTCTCGCTGCGCAGCGAGCTCGATTACGTCAAGGCTGCCATCGACGGTGTAGCCCGCAAGGTCGCCGAAGAAACGGGCGTCTTCCTTGATTATCTCGTCGGCACAATGATCGAACTGCCTCGCGCCGCCCTGCGCGGCCAGGAAATCGCCGAGGCTGCCGAATTCTTCTCCTTCGGCACCAACGACCTGACACAGACGACCTTCGGCATCTCGCGCGACGATGCCGGCGGGTTTCTCACGACCTACAAGCGCAAGGGCATTATCGAGCAGGACCCGTTCTCCTCGCTCGATTTCGACGGCGTCGGCGAACTGATCAAGATCGCCTCGGAGCGCGGCCGCAAGGCGCGCAACGATCTCAAGCTCGGCATCTGCGGCGAGCACGCCGGCGACCCTGCCTCGATCCGCTTCTGCGAGCAGACCGGGCTGGACTACATTTCGTGCTCGCCCTTCCGCGTGCCGATCGCCCGCCTTGCCGCAGCCCAGGCCGTGACCGGCTTGTCAGCGAGATAAGACATGGCCATCGAATATCTGAGACCGGTTTCCTACGCCGCCTTCTGGGCGCGGCGGATCGCGCTTTTCGCGCTGATGCTGATGCTGGCGTCCTGGATCGCGACACGTTTCGGTCCGGTGCTGGAGGTGCATTTCCTGGCGCTGTACCTGGCGGCTTGCGGGCTGGCGGGCGTGGCGCTTCTCGGCGCTTTCATTGGTCTGGTCAATCTCTGGCGCGTCGGTGCCAAGGGCGGCAAATCCGCTATCGCCGCCGTTGCCCTTGCCGTTCCCGTGCTGCTGCCGGGAGCCTATGCCGGCTGGCTCTACAAGTCGCATCCGAAGATCCATGAGGTGACGAGCGATCTTTCCGATCCGCCCGCCTGGATCAGGGAACCAAACTATGACCAGCTCTGGCTCGGGCCGCGCCTGACGGCCGATACCACCATGCGACAGGCTCAGTTTGTAGCCTATCCGGGCCTGATCACCCACCGCTACGACGCTTCGCTGGATCGTGTCGTCAAGGCGCTCCGCGAGGCGGCGGCCGATCGCCGCATCAGGTTTGTGGAAGAGGATGTCCCGACCGCCATTCGCGAGCGCGAGCAGGAAGAGGCGGTCCCCCAGCCTGAAGTACTGGGCGGGATCCCGGTGCCGCGCCGGCGGCCGTCCAGTGTCATCACGATACCGGGGGCGGCCCTGCCGAAGCCACAGAACGCCATCGCCATCTTTCAGGGCGTCGTGATCAACCGCATCACCGGCTTTCCCTATGATGTCGTCATCCGCGCCCGCGAGGCGGGTGACGCGACGCTGGCCGACATCCGGGTTTCGGCGCGATACGGCCGCGCCGATCTCGGCGTCACCGCCGCAATCGCCGATGCCTTCCTGAAGGCGCTGGACGAGGCGATGCTGGGCTCGGCCGACGAGTAAATCGCTTTACGCCGGCACGGGCACCGCCACAGGCGGGGCGGCGGCCGCATCCGCCGGTCGCCTCAGCATGGTCGGGTCGATCACGATGTCATCGATGGGCGGGGCGATGGCCGACATGATTTCGTAGATCTCGCGCGGCGTGCCGGCGCCGGTGTTGCGGTTGTTGAGGTAGATCTTGCCGTCCCGGATTCCTGAGAATGCGCCGACATGGGTGGGAAGCTCCCTGTAGACGGGGCGAAAGGCGTGGCCATAGCGCCCGCCGTCCCAGCGCGCGAAGGATGAGCGGTAGAGTTCGGTGATGGTGTCGAAGTCCTCGCGCTTGCGAAACCGGGAGCAGTAGTAGGCGCAGGCCCGCGCGAAATTCTCCTGCCAGCCGTCGATCTCGAACCCGGCGCTCTGCTTGATCCACTGCTGCGTGACCAGAACCGAGGCCGTTACACCCATGTCACAAAAGAAGGGCACCCCCTCCATGGCGGGATCGTTTGAGATGTTGCGCCCGACTTCCTCCATGAAGGTCGCGTTCTTGCTCTGGAAACCACCGATATTGTAGACATCCGCAGACATGGAGGCCGGGCATACGCCGTGTACGGAGAGTGGCCTTTGCCACATGAGAAAGCGGTTGCCCTCAAGGACTGCCTTGAAGCTCGAATCGAAATCGACCGTCGGATGTTCGAAATAGCGGCCGTTGAACCGCCGCCTGATCCGCTCGATGAGCCGTCGCGAGAGGGCGGAATGGTAGATCGAGAAGCCATGCGTGGGCGTGGTCGTTGCGTCCACCCAGAGATAGGCCCGGCGGGTGAGCCAGTCCTTCGGCAGCTCGATGAAATGGTGCGTGAGATCGAGCGCGATGTTGGTCTCGGGCGCGCGTTCGCTGCCCGGCCAGGTGAAGCTGGCATAGGTCCAGCCAAAGGCCTCCACGTCCGGCAGCATCAATTCCACCTTGCGGAGCACCGAGGCAAGTTCCGGGTCGACATAGTCGTCGTCACCGATGACCGTCACCCAGTCGCCGCTCGAGGCTGCGACCGTCCGTTCCCAGTTGTCGACCATGGAATAGACTGACGGGCCGGGATGCAGGAAAACGACCCGCGGATCGCCCGCATGGGCGCGCATGAAATCGGCCATGATGGAGGCGTCGTCGGAATTGTCGGCGAACACGAATTCGACGTCGTCGCGCGGGCTGTCTAGGAGCGCGCGTATCGTCTCCTGAAACCAGATCTGCCTGTTGCGCGACGGCACGCAGATGGAAAGCTTCGCCATGGCGGGTCCCTTTGCGAGCAAGCTTGATAGCGCGCCGCACTGGAGCCGGGCTTGCGGAAAGAACGTTTGGCAAGGGGTCGGCCGGTGCTTCAGGCCGGAAGATACACCCCGCCGAGACGCGCGGGGCCGTCCGTCAGCACGAGACCGCGCTCGGTCAGATCCTCCAGATGCGCCAGCACCGAAAGGGCGGCCGCACCATGCAGGCGCGGGTCGGTCTCGCGATAGATGACCTTCACCATGTCCGCAATCAGCCGGTCGCCAGCCTTCACGCGCTCCAGAATGGCGCGCTCGCGCATGCGCCGATGCGTGCGCAAGCCCCGGCAGAAGGCCGCCGGCGAGGTGACGGGCCCGCCATGGCCGGGCAGATAAAGCCGGTCATCGCGCTGCAGGAGCCGTTCCAGCGAGGCCATGAAATCGGCCATGGCGCCATCGGGCGGCGCGACGATGGAGGTCGCCCAGGCCATGACGTGATCGGCCGAGAACACGATGCCTGTTCCCTCAAGGCCGAAAGCCATGTGGTTGGCGGTATGGCCGGGCGTCGCAATGCCGGAAAGCGCCCAGCCGTCGCCCTCTACCGTGCCGCCATCGGCAAGCACGATGTCGGGCACGAAATCCACATCGGAGCTTTCCGCAAACGGGTTGGTCTCCCCGTCGTGAAGGGGACGCGCCGCGCGATGCGGGCCTTCCGCAACAATCAGCGCCCCGGTCGCTTGCCTGAGCCGGCGGGCAAGCGGCGAGTGGTCCTTGTGGGTATGGCTCACCGCGATATGCGTCACCTCGCGGCCGTCGAGCGCCCGCAGCAGACCCTCGAAATGCGCCGCGTCCTCCGGCCCGGGATCGATCACGCAGACGGAACGGTCGCCGACAATATAGCTGTTCGTGCCGTGGAAGGTGAAAGGGGAGGGGTTGTTGACCGTGACGCGCTGCACGCCCGGTGCCACATCGACCGCCGTGCCATAAGCCGGCTGAAACGCCAGTTCGAATTTCGGAAGATCATCGCTCATGCCCCCTTATAGTCGATTTCTACGGGCCGAAAACCCTTGGCCGCGCCAGCCGGTGCGGATCGCAATTAACCGCGAATATGCGTTGCCGTGCCGTCCACTTCTTGCTAAGAGCGCTTCCGCAACTGGATGTTTCGCCCCTTCGGATCGGCCACGGGCCGCGCCGAAACATAAAAAGGGCGAAACAGGCATTGGGGCGTCGCCAAGCGGTAAGGCACCGGTTTTTGGTACCGGCATTCCCAGGTTCGAATCCTGGCGCCCCAGCCAGCATTTTCAAGCAGGTTTCGCACACGACCGTTGCTCAACGGAGCCCGGCCTCGAAGATTCGCGCGCAGGCACCGATAATCGCTCCCATGACAGTTCGTCCGCGGAAACCATAAGCTAACGATCCGTACGCATAATGGAATCCAGCGCGACGATGTTAGAAGCGCGAGGAAGCCAACGAGGCCGGAGATGTATTCTGAACTCATCGCACGAGGAACGACAGGCGATATTGCAGCCGGGGCTGCAACGAGCCTCGAGCAGTTCCACCGTATTCAGGATCTGTTTGACAAGACGTTCAGGGTATCACGTGTCGGCATATGGGTTTGCACGCTTCCGGATGAAAAGCTGACCTGGACCGACACGGTCTTCGATCTGTTCGATCTCGATCCGCAGTCGCCTCTTCGTCGCAGTGACATTGTTGCACTTTATACTCCGGGTTCGCGGGAGGCACTCGGCAAACTGCGCTCAGCGGCGATCGCGGACGGGCAAGGGTTCACTCTTGATGCTGAGATCGTGACGGGCAAGGGCAGGACACGCTGGATCCGGATCACCGCCATCGTTGAACGCGTTGATGGCATCGCAACGCGCTTGTTCGGCATGAAGCAGGACATTACCGCCGAAAAGATGATGTTCGAGCAAGTTCGTTATGCAGCTGAGGTCGATCCGCTCACCGAGCTCGCTTCTCGTGCCAAGTTCGACAGCGTCTTCAGCGATATCTATGCTGGACGTGATCCGTTGTCGTATGGCCTTCTTCTGATCGACCTGGACGGCTTCAAGGCGGTCAATGACAGACTGGGTCATCAGGCCGGTGATCAATGCTTGGCGATGGCGGGCCAAAGACTCCTGAAGGCCCTCCCACAAGCAAGATTGATCGCCCGCCTGGGTGGCGACGAATTCGCGGTGCTATATCCCTGTGAAACGACGGAAGCTTTGCGAGGGGCGGGACATCGGATCGTCGAGGCTCTGGAGTATTGGTGGGGACGTGGATCCGATAAACTCAAGCTGACGGCATCGGTTGGAGCCGCGCTGATCGATCGCGATATCGCAGCAAAAGATGTCTTCTCTCAGGCGGACAAGGCGCTCTACAGGGTGAAGGCAGAAGGGAAGGGTGGCCTGCAGATGGCTTCCGAAATCGACATCACCAATGCTGCCTAAGTCGATTTCCGTGCTGACGTCATCGCAGCTTAGCACTGGCTCGCAAAACTCTTGCATTTTAAAGCCCTGAAGTCCAAATAGGCGCGACACTGGGACCCGGAGCAATTTGACTCCGCAGCTTGGGCGCTGGCGTTCATGGCGTCCCCGGCCCGATCAAAAGGCACACCTCATCCATGCTGGACAATTTCATCTCCCGCACCAACAAGACGCTTGTTGCGCGCCTGCTTTCCGAAAATTTCAAGAAGCAGGCTCCCTGGTACGGTATTGCGATCGTTTCCATGCTTGTCGTTGCCGCGATGACCTCGGCCAGCGCCTGGATCATGCGCGACATCGTCAACGAGACCGTGGTCTCGCGCGACCTGAACCGTGTCTTCATGATTGCCATCGCGGTTGCCGCGATCTTCGCGGTCAAGGGCATCGCGACCTATGTCCAGACCGTCTTCCTGTCCCGCGCCGGCAACAACATCATCGCCGAGACGCAGAAGAAGCTCTTCCGCAGCGTGCTCGGCCAGAGCATCGGTTTCTATTCGAAGTTCGCCTCGTCTGAACTCCTGATGCGCATCACCAACAATGCGCAGGCGGCCCGCAACGTGATGGATCTGATCGTGACGTCCTTCGTTCGCGATCTCTTCTCGCTTCTCGGCCTCATCGCCGTCATGGTCATCCAGCAGCCCTGGCTGTCGCTGATCTCCGCCGTCATCGGCCCGGCCGCCATTTTCGGGGTGCGTCGCCTGTCGAAAAAGGTGCGCAAGATCATGGAGCAGGAGATGGTGTCACTCGGCGCGATCATCCGCAACGTTCAGGAGACATCGTCCGGCATCAAGGTAGTGAAGGCCTTCAACCTTGAGGATTTTATGGGCGCGCGCATGGACCGCCATGTCGAGGAAGTCGAGGCGCGTTCCAATGCGATTGCGAAACTCGAGGCCGCCTCCAGTCCGATCATGGAAACGCTCTCCGGTTTCGCCATTGCGGCCGTGGTGGCTCTGTCGGGTGTCTGGGTGCTGGAAAAGGGCAATACGCCCGGCGAACTCATGTCTTTCATCACGGCGCTGCTACTCGCCTACGAGCCCGCCAAGCGGCTGGCGCGCGTGCGCATCAGCCTCGAGTCCGGCCTTGTGGGCGTCCGCCTCATGTACGAGCTGCTCGATCACCCCGTTGATCTCACGGAGCGTCCGGATGCGCGCGACCTCGTTGCCGGTCCCGGCGAAATCCGCTTTCACGATGTCGATTTTGGCTATCGTGAGGGGCAGGGCCTGTTCCGCAAGCTGAACATCACATTCCCGGCCGGCAAGACGACGGCGCTGGTTGGTCCCTCCGGCGGTGGCAAGTCCTCGATCATCAATCTCGTGATGCGGCTTTACGATCCCGAAAGCGGATCTGTGACCATCGACGGGCAGGATTTGAAATCGGCTACCTTCCGGTCGCTGCGCGAGCGCATGTCCTATGTCGGCCAGGACACGTTCCTGTTCTCGGGCTCCATCCGCCACAATATTGCGCTGGGTCGCGAGGGCGCGACGGATGAGGAGATCATCGCCGCCGCAAAGGCCGCCAACGCACATGATTTCATCATGGCGCTGCCTGGCGGCTACGATTGCGATACGGGCGAAAACGGCGGTAACCTGTCGGGCGGCCAGAAGCAGCGCATCGCCATCGCGCGGGCCATGCTGCGAGACGCGGAAATTCTCATCCTGGATGAGGCGACAAGCGCGCTAGACTCCGATTCCGAGGCTCAGATCCGCGATGCGCTGGCGCGCCTGACGACGGGCCGCACGACGATCACGATCGCGCATCGCCTTTCGACGGTCACGACCGCCCACAATGTCGTCGTCATGGAAAACGGCGCGGTGGCCGAGCGGGGCGAACTTGGCCGTCTCTTGTCGCATGACGGCCCGTTCAAGCGGCTTTATGAACTGCAGTTGCTGCCAGGCAAGGAAAGCTTCGAAGGTGCTGCGGAGTGAGCGAAACGCAAGGCAGGCATTGGTCAGCCTTTTGAAGAGACTGGTCGCAGGTGTTGAGGGATTCGTTGGAAACGCCCAAGTGGCAGAGCTCGGCGACCGCGGTCATCACTCGTGAGTCCGGCCCGACAGGCCGCAGGGTTCGGCGCCAGGCGCTTTGTCTATAACGCAATGGTATAAGGCGGCCGAGGCGAAGGCCTAGACGTTCCGCAAATCCGAAAGTGCATCCAGCATTTCGACAGCGACCGTTTTCCAGGTTCTGAGTTGCGGCTTCGCATCCTCAATCCGCTGTCGCAGTTCCTCACGATAGGCCGCATCTTCGTTGAGCCGCGCGATCTGACCGGCCAGCGTCTCCGGATCGTCCGGATCGAAATAAAGGCCGAGTTCGCCGCAGACCTCATAGAAGACGGGCGCCGTCGAGCAAAGCGCCGGCGTGCCACACCAGAGCGCTTCGCCTGCCGGCAGGCCCCAGCCTTCGATCCGGCTCGGGATGATCAGCGCCAGCGCGTTCTCGTAGAGCCGTACAAGGTCGGTCTGGTTCGGGTTGTTGACGAAGACGATACGGTCGCGGATCGGCTGCAGATCGCTGCGCTCCACGTAGCGCTTCAATCGCTTGCGGTGCGCGCCCGCGAGCACGAGATTGGGGATGCTTTTACCGGCCTTTGCCATGATCAGCAACGCATTCAGCACGATCTCGACATTCTTGCGGCCGAGATTGAGCCCCACTGTCAGAAGATAGGGCGAGGACGGCAAATCGATTTCCGGGGCTTCGACGCCTGGCGGACATTCGTGAACAAGGGGGATCGCCGTCACGGGTCCCGGCTTTGGAAGCATGTCGGAGCCGGCAAAGCGATTGAGTTCGTCAAGGGTGAAGACCGAGTTCGTGAGAATCATGTCGGAATGTTGAATGAGGTAGCGATTGTCGTGCATGAAGTTGCGGTCGAAACGACGGAAGCGCTTCGTCGCGCCGTTATGCAGCGGCATGAAATCGTGCACGAGCGGCACGATTCGCGTCTTCGACCCGGCGCGCTTCAGCGCCTCGATCATGTCGACAATCATCTTAGGCCGCGCAGCGGAGACGAAGATGCCGTCCCGGATATCCGCCTTCTTCAACCCCGGCGCTCGTTCGTCCCAGACGCGAACATTCCGCTTGGAGACGGAGGCGTTGAGCAACCGCATGAAAAGCCCGATCACGCCCGCGCCGCCGAAATGCGTGCGGAACCAGCGTTGACCGACATCCTTCGGAATCTGGAATTCGACGCTGCCGTCTTCAGCCCGCGCCCATTCGATCTCATAGAAGGCCTTCTTGCCGAAGGAGAAGACGACGAAGCGGATGTTCGGATCGAGCAGAGCCACCTCGCGCGCCGTCTCAATGACGACGCGGGCTATCCCGTAATATTGAACCCGCTTGGCAGATGCCGAAAGCAGGGCCTCTGTGAGGTCGTAGAAGGTATGGCCCCGCATGTTGATCACGATGTTTTATCTGCCTTTCTCGCTTCTATGAGCATATCGTTAACGATTGCGTAGAGGAGGCCAATCAACAAGCAGTAGTAGTGTGTATAAAACTTCAAGTTGAAGTAAGAGTCAAATATCATTGATATGCCCCAGACGAGACTGACCGACAGCGTAATCACAAGGCGATCGGAAAATTCGAGCCCTGAGGAAATCAACCATGGTATTCCGAGGAAGAGCAATCCGATACTCAACTGAAGAAGCCCACCTGTGACCAGCCAGGAGAGGTATTGATTGTGGTTGTGTTCGTAACCATATCGCTCAGTTATCAAGTGTTGCAGATACATCGAGCCGTGCCCGAATAGGGGAGCCTCGCGAATTGACCCCAACGCCGTCGCCCACATCTCAAATCGTTCACCAGCTGATAAGTCCGCGTGTTTGAAATCATCGAAGCTTGCTGCTGTGATGATGTCCGGTTGGGAAGCTTGCTGAACAGAGGATGGTCTCTGCTCGGGCGCGTATGACGATGGAACCCCGGGCATCGCTGCCTCAGCAGCGCTGATCTGGAAGTGTGATGACACTTGCGGCGCCGAGGAGGAGAGCACCTGGAAAACGGAAAAGACCGAGATCATCCTTGCGCCGCAACCGGTGACTACGCCCAGAGAGGCGCTCATCAATATGCCGATGGCAAGGGCGCCCAGGAGCTGTTTCCATGATGGAAGTCTTCCCCTGAATCGGGGAAAGAATGTTAGCAGGCAGAAGGCGCCAAACACCACGAAAAACGCCAGCGCATTGCCGCGCGCTGCCGTGAAGGTTAAAACAACCACCGAGTTCAGCGATAACAAGGCCAGGCAAAGGAAACGCTGGAAACTGTCCTTGTTGCGCCATTGCAACATGGTCAGAAAACTCAAAGTGCAGAAGATGAGAGCAGGGATAAACGGCCACGCTGCAAGACCTTTTACGCGCTGACATCCTTCCGGAAGTGTGACCAGAAACAATGCTGCAAGAACGGCGAAGGAGCAAAGCAGCGCAAACGGCATCACTCTTAGGAAATAATGCGATAGATTGGGGATCAGGAGGCCCCGGAGGGTTCCAGTCACGAGAAGCGCAATTGCCAGCACGTAGAGTTCGAGGTCCGGGTTGACCGGACGTTTTTCATTTGGCGCGAGGCCAGTAAAGAAAAAATAGGTGCAGAGGCAGTAGCCGAAATAAAGGCCTGCAGGCGCTGCCAAGCGCCACAGCGGCTCACGCAGGGGTTCGATGGGCACGATCTTGAGCAAAAAGGGGATCGGCAAGAGGCCCGCTACGATGAATAGCCCGGTAGCCTTGTCACCCAGGAACGACGCGAATGCAAAGCCTGCAACAAAGAGAATGTCCAGAAAGAGGACCGTGCGTGCTTTCAATGAATTGTTCAACTGGCTATCCGGGTTTGAGAGATATACTGAGTTGCGATTGAAGTTCTCTGTAATTATTAGATCAAAACAACAGTGCTGTCTGGCGCCAAAATCGACTGCTGAGTGCTGCTAGACGCAACATTTCAGCTCTTTTGCGCGCTTGAGCCTTCCTGTTGATAAATCCAGTCGACAATTTCGCTCTCGCTATAGTAGCCGGAAACAAGCTCGCGTATCAGATGCCTTATGGCTTCTACGTCGTTGTCGTTCAACATCTTTTCCAAAGCTGTCAGCTTTGGCTGAAGGTCGTCCCAAGAAAGGAAGTGCTCGTGTCCCTTCATGATGCGGGGATGCGGTGTTGGCTCCGGATTGTCTCCGATCAGCAGCTCTTCGTAAAGCTTTTCTCCTGGGCGGAGGCCTGATACCTCGATTTCAATGTCGCCGTCCGCATTGTTCTTATCCTTCACACTGAGACCGGAAAGCTCAATCATCCGGCAGGCCAGATCGATGATTCGAACCGGCTCGCCCATGTCAAGGACGAAGACGTCGCCGCCCGTCGCCATGGCTCCTGCCTGGATCACAAGCTGAGCAGCCTCGGGCAGGGTCATGAAATAGCGCGTGATTTCAGGGTGAGTTAGAGTAACGGGTCCGCCCTCTCTGATCTGCTGCCTGAACTTCGGAACTACAGACCCGGAAGAGCCGAGCACATTGCCAAAGCGAACCATGCTGAACGTTGTTCCCGAGCACTTTTCCGCAATGGCCTGCAGTACCATTTCTGCAAGGCGCTTGCTGGCGCCCATTATGTTCGTGGGGCGGACTGCCTTATCGGTGCTGATCAGCACGAAATCCGATACAGCATTCTTCGCGGCAGCTTGAGCAACGCAAAGGGTTCCGAAGACATTGTTGCGAACACCTTCAGCGGGGTTGTGCTCGACAAGTGGAACGTGTTTGTAGGCCGCTGCATGATACACGGTCTGCGGACGCCAGGTCTGCAGGATCTGTCCGATTCTTCTCGGATCCGTGACCGAGGCGAGCAGCGGGACCAATGAAACGCCAGACCCTTCAAAGTGCTGCTCGAGATTTTGATGTACTGCGTAGAGTGCGAACTCGCTATGCTCTACTAGCAGCAGCTCTTTCGGCTTTGCAGCCATGATTTGTCGACAAAGTTCGCTTCCGATCGATCCCCCGGCTCCCGTCACGAGAACGATTTTGTTCTCGATATTCCGTCTCAACAGGACCGGATCCGGCGAAATCGGCTCCCGGCCCAGGAGATCATCAATGTCGAGTTCTCTCAGATCCGAAACCGTGACCCGACCTTGAGCCAGATCCGAAAGGCTGGGCAAGGTTCTGACCGACACCTGCCGGCCTCTCAGTTGTGCGAGGATTTCGTTGCGACGTTTCCTCGGAAGATTCGGCACAGCCAGGAGAACGTGAGCAATGTTCATCTGCTCGACAATTAATTCCAGATCCGCAGGATCGTAGACCGGAAGACCATTCAGAGACCTGCGATGAAGCTGGTGATCATCATCCAGAAAGCCCACGACTTGCATCTCGGGGCTGTTTGCCAACGCAATCGCCAGTTCGTTGCCGGTTTGGCTTGCGCCATAAATCAGCACTTTCGGCCGCTTCGCCCGCCGCAGCATGTTCTCGTAATGGCCGCCAAGCCAGACATGCACCAGCGCTCTGGTTCCGCCTACGAAAAGCAAGAGCAGTATTGGTTGAATGATTCCAACGGTCCTCGGAACGCCGTCAACACCGATTGCGGTGAATATCGCCCCGTAGAGAACGGAGTAAACGCCAACGGCCTGCGTCACAGCCTGCAATGCGGGCCAGCCGCTGTAGCGAAAAATGGCTCTGTATAATCCCGAGACGACGAATATAGGCAGCGACAGGGCAATCGCAGCTGCGACAGCCCAGAGCGGTTTGCCATATAGACTGATGACCTCCCCCAGACGCAGATAATAGGCGAACCAAACGGTCAGAACGCACATTCCCGCGTCTAGGGCCAGGGCCATAACCCTTTTGGTGACGCGTGGCAGGCCCAACAATGGCGCTGCCATTTTGTCCAGACGTCTTAACACCATTATCAATGTCCGAGACCAAGAGTTCAATCGATGGAAAATTGGCATCGCCACGCCTTGCGATGCGGAGCTCCATGACTAATTCATGTTATTTACCGACCGTATTAGCTGGCTCCACCGTCTAGACAACTTGTGCCGCCGTTGCAACTGTCGCTGGGGAAAAACCGCGCCAGACCAGCGAAAGCGAAGGCGGACGAACGGATTCAGATTGCTGTCGTTACTTGGCCTCAGCCGTTTCCGATCGCGACTTGACCTGCAGGTCATAGGCGGGTAGAGCGACCTCCTGTTGATGGTTAAAATTCCGCAGTGCCATGCGCTATCTGAGCGATAAAAACATGTATGTCGAGGGTCGGGGACTGTCGACGAAAACCGGCAGCCAAAAGAAGTGATTGAAGCAGACAATGGGTACTGAGCAGTTTGTAGATGTCACCGAAATTGCCGGCCAAATGATCTCTGCCGAACAGCTTGATCGCATGTGCAACCGTTACTACTGGGCGCGCCAGTTCGTGGAGGGACGTGATCTGGTCGAGGCCGGGTGTGGTGCCGGCCAGGGATTGGATTATCTGGCATTGCATGCGCGGTCGGTCGCGGCTGGAGATATCTCTGCCGAGGTTCTTGAGCGTGCGCGTGGCACCTATGGCGACAGATTTGACCTGAGAGTCTTTGACGCGGCGGCCATGCCTTGGGGCGATGGTTCTTTTGATGCTGTTATTCTCTTTGAGGCGATCTACTATCTGCCCGATGTCGATGCCTTCATTCGCGAAGTTAAACGCGTTCTGCGCCCTGGCGGATATCTGCTGGTTGCGACGGCGAACAAGGATCTTTATGATTTTGTCCCGTCCCCGTTTTCCGTCGACTATTACGGCGTAGAGGAACTGGCCAGACTTGTCGGCAAGCACGGATTCTCAGCTGAATTCTGGGGATATGTGGACACTGCCACGGTGTCTGCGCGGCAACGTACTCTGCGACCGATAAAGTCTGTAGCGTCGCGACTGGGGCTGATCCCCAAGACCATGGGAAGCAAGGAGCTGTTGAAACGGCTGTTTTTCGGTCGCCTCGTCAAGATGCCGGCCTCGATTCTGGAGGCGCCGGTGAAATATGTCGAGCCTACGCGCCTTCCCGCCGATCGGGCAGACAAGCGGTTCAAGGTCATATATTGCGCAGCCCGTTTCAGCGGCACATCGCGCAGCAGTTAACGAAACGGGCGTGAAAGAACGCTGGTTGGGATAGAATAGAGATGGTTAAAGTTCCTTTTTTCGATTGGGCCGGTCTGTATAACGAGCGCGCGGACGACTTTTCGCGGATTGCCCATCAGACATTGTCGCGTGGAGGGTTCATCCTTCAAAAAGATGTAGAGGAGTTCGAGGCCAACCTCGCCCGCTATGTAGGCTCAAAATATGCCGTCGGCGTGTCGGATGGAACGAACGCGATCCTGCTAGGCCTGCGGGCATCGGGCGTAAAGCCCGGAGACGAGATCATCATCGCCGGTCATTCGTTCATCGCGGCTGCACAATCAATTCACTTTGCGGGCGCCGTTCCGGTACCGGTCGAACTGGATGAAGACGATTGGCTGATTTCTCCGGAAGCCATCGAGGCTGCGATTACCCCCAAAACCAAGGCCATCATGCCGGTCCACGTCAATGGACGTGTCTGCAAGATGGATCGTATCCTGGAGATTGCCGAACGTCACGGCCTGGAAGTCTTTGAAGACTCGGCTCAGGCAATGGGTGCCCGTTTCGACGGCAAGGGTGCGGGGACGATTGGCCGCTGGGGCACGTTTTCGTTTTATCCGTCGAAAACCCTTGGTTGTTTTGGCGACGCCGGCGGCTTCGTCACCAATGACGAAGAGATCGCCGAGCGTGTTCGCGCCATGCGCAACCACGGTGCAAACAAGGAAAAGTCGATCCCGCTCGACGTCGATGTCTGGGGCACCAATGCCCGTCTCGACAATCTTCACGCCGCGATCCTGAACTATAAGCTCGGGTACTACGATGAGGCGATCGCCCGCCGCCGCGAGATCGCTGGCCGCTATCACGAGGCCCTGAAGGGGGTAGAAGGCGTGCGATTGCCGCCGGCGCCCGATGCGGACGACCGGTACTTCGACATCTACCAGAATTACGAATTCTGCCATCCGCGGCGCGATGCGCTCCGCAAATACCTCTCCGGGCGGGACATTGGAACGATTGTCCAGTGGGGCGGCTTCGGTATTCATCAGTTGAACGGTCTCGGGATGGCGCGGGATCTGCCAAGGACCGACCGCTTCTTCAAGGAATCCTTGCTGTTGCCGCTCAATCATATTCTGACTGACGAGCAGGTTGATCATGTCTTGAAGGCGCTATCGGACTTCTTCTCTGGAGGTGAAGCTTGAGAAACTTCGAGGATAGCCTTGGACCGCTTGCCGATCCCAAGCAGCTCACGTCAGCCCTGGAGCTGAGAAACGCGTCAACCGACTGGCTGCTTGGTTGCTACCGCGACATGCGCGCCATTCGCCGTGCAGAAGAAACGATCGCGGCGCTTTACAGTGCCAAGGAGACATTGACGCCGGTCCATCTGGGGATCGGGCAGGAAGCTGTGGCCGTGGGCGTTTCCGCCCATTTGAATGATGGCGACCGAATTTACAGTGGCCACCGCGGTCACTCCCATTATCTCGCCATGCATGCTTCCATGAAGGGTCTGATGGCGGAGGTTCTGGGGAGAGCGACAGGGGCCTCCGGCGGCATGGGAGGATCTATGCACCTTTTCGCGCCGGAAGCCGGGTTCCACGGCTCTGTGCCGATCGTGGGTGCAACGATCCCGATCGCCGTGGGAGCGGCGATAGCCTGCAAGATGGACGGTCGCGGACAGGTCGCCGTCTGCTACTTCGGCGACGGCGCGTGCGAGGAGGGTGTACTTCACGAATCACTGAACCTCGCTCGCGTTATGGACCTCCCGGTCCTGTTCGTTTGCGAGAACAATCTTTATTCCAGCCACCTTGATATCCACCTCCGCCAGCCTTCCAATAGCGTGGCACGCATTGCCGAGGCGCATCGCGTCGCGCGGCGGGTCGTGGACGGCAATGATGTCATGGCAGTCGCCGATGCTGCGTCCGAATTGATAGGTGCCTGCCGTCGCGGCGAGGGCCCTGCCTTCCTTGAAGCCGTGACGTTCCGCTGGCTTGGCCACGTCGGCCCCAATGCGGACATCGATGTGGGCGTGCATCGTAGCCCCGGAGAACTGGAGGCTTGGAAGCGGCGCGATCCGATCCGCCGCTTGGTGGATGCGCTGATCCACGATCGCAATTTGGATACTTCTGTTCTGGAAGATATCGACCGTGAAATTGATGCCGAGGTATCCGACGCTGTCGCCTTTGCGCGAGGGTCGGGTTTCCCAGAGGACCGCGTGCTGATGGATTATGTTTACGCTGGAGCAGGCGCATGAGCCATGCGACGCAAAGATTGACCTATGCCGACGGCATTCGTCAGGGTTTTGAATACGCCATGGAACGCGATCCCAAGTGTTTTGCCATCGGCCAGGGTTTGTGGAGCCCTTGGTATGTCGGCAACTCCATGAAGGATCTGGACAAGAAGTTCGGCAAGGAGCGCGTGATCGACACGCCGGTGTCCGAACTCGCGACCACGGGTGCTGCTGTTGGCGCTGCCCTGAATGGTTATCATCCGATTGTTGTTCATCCGCGCATGGATTTCATGATCCTGGCTGCCGACCAGATCGTCAATCAGGCGGCCAAGTGGCGTCACATGTTGGGCGGCAAGGTGTCGCCGACCATTACGATACGCGGGATTATCAATCGCGGTGGTGAACAGGGCGCGCAGCATAGTCAGGCATTACACTCCTGGTATGCCCATATCCCAGGCCTCCGGGTACTCATGCCGGGTACGGCAGCCGACGCGCGGGACATGCTCATTGCCGCAGCACAGAGCCCGGATCCGGTCATGTATATCGACGACCGGTGGTGCTATGAACTTACGGAGGACGTAACGGTTGCCGCTGACGTTGATATCCGCTCGATCGTGCCGCTGGTCAGGCGGGCCGGCCGGGACGTGACCGTCGCGGCCGCGAGCTTCTCGCTCAAGCTGGCGCTTGATGCGGCAGAGATACTCGCCCGGGAAGGGATTGATGTGGAAGTCATCGACGTCCGGCAGATCAACCCGCTCGACCCGGCATTGATCGTCGAATCTGCAGCGCGAACGGGCCGCTTCGTTGCCGTGGATGGTGGCTGGAGCACGTGCGGGCTTGCTGGGGAACTTATCGCCTGCGTCGCCGAAAGCGTGGTGCCGTCAAAGCTGAAGGCGCCTCTTGCTCGCGTGACATTACCCGCTGCCCCCGCACCGACAAGCGCGCCACTCGAAAAACTCTATTACCCGACGGCACGGACGGTGGCTGATCGCATCCGCGGGCTGTTCGCGTGAGAGATGTCATGAAGCGTTTGTTTGACATTGTCGCATCTGCGATAGGCCTGATCGTGCTCTCGCCGATCCTGGCCGTCGTGCTGTTTCGCGTGTGGCTGCAGGATCGACACTCGCCGTTTTACCTCGGAGAGCGCGCGGCCTGCGGCGGCGGTTCGTTCTGGATGGTCAAGATTCGTTCGATGGTCGTCGGGGCCGATCGTAGCGGTGTTGAATCGACCGGAGCAGCCGACAACCGCATTACGCCCCTGGGACATTTCATTCGTCGTTACAAGCTGGATGAAACGACGCAGCTCTGGAACGTCCTAAAAGGCGATATGAGTCTGGTCGGACCGAGGCCGAACACGCTTCGGGAGGTAGCCAAATACACGGCCGCCGAGCGTGGCCTGCTGAACGTGCGCCCCGGGATCACCGACATCGCATCGATCGTTTTTTCCGATGAGGGCGACATCATCAAGGATGCTCCCGATCCGGACGATGCCTATGACAAGCTGATCAGGCCCTGGAAAAGTCGTCTGGGGCTCGTCTATGCGCAAAATGCAGGCGTCTTCCTCGACATCAGACTGATCCTTCTGACGATCGTTGCCATCCTTGACAAGCAGAGGGCTTTGGCTGGCGTTGAGAGTATTCTGCGCTCGCTCGGAGCTGAAAGCCGGCTGATCGAGGCTGCACGACGCGACAAGGCGCTTGAACCGGCAAGTCCGCCGCAATGACCTTACAACGGCGGGATTATTGGCGTGCAGTGGCCCTGGTTTTCTCCGGGACAGCAATGGCGCAGGTGGTCCCACTTGTCGGTTCGCTCGCGATCGCGCGTATATTCGTTCCTGCCGAATTCGGAACTTTCATGGCGTGGCTCGGTGCAACCTCCCTTGCCGCCGTGTTCTCGACCGCGCGCTTTGAGATGGCGCTTGCTCTCGAACCCGACGGTTTGCCAAGGGCAAAAGCCGCCGCGGCAACCGCGCTCACGACTGTATTGGTCATCGGAGTGCTGGCCATTTTCGGCCTGCTGTTTGCAGTCGTTTTTCCCATCTATCGCGAGCGCTTTGGCAACGGTCTGGTAGGATTGTTCATCCCGACCGTGGGGGCCTCGGCCGGCGCGCAGATATGGCAAGCGTGGGCGGCGGCGGAGGGACGGTTTCGTGCCTTGTCGGGAATGCGCATTGTCCAGGCTTGTGCCGTTACCGGCTTGCAACTTTTGGGGGGACTTCTCTATCCGTCTGCTGTCACGCTTGCCTTGGCGCAGTTTCTCGGCGTTATGGCGGGCGTCGCATTTATTGCTCGATATCTGCCTCTCCCATCCTTGACAGTCGATCGTGCGGAACTTCAGAAATTCTGGTCGAGATATCGTCGATTTCCGATTTACGCTCTGCCGGCCGATACCGTGAATACGGCGGCAAGCCAGCTTCCGCTGGCAATTCTCGCCACGCGGTTTGGCCCTGACGTTGCGGGGTTCGTGGCGCTCGCCTTTCGCACGTTGGGGGCTCCCATCTCGCTTATGGGATCTGCTGTCTTGGACGTCTTTAAGCGCCGGGCATCCGAAAGCTGGCGGTTAACCGGATCATGTCGCGGAACCTATATCGAAACGTTTATGGTTCTCGCTGCGGGTTCAGCTCTAGCCACGCTCGTCTTTTGGCTGATGGGCGAGCAGCTTTTTACAATCGCTTTTGGTGAAAAGTGGCGTCCGGCTGGTGCGGCAGCCGTGATCCTGCTACCTCTTTTCGCCTTACGTTTCGTTGCAAGCCCGCTAAGCTACACGCTCTATATCGCCGAAAAGCAGAATCTTGATCTCATCTGGCAAATTTGCCTCTTTGCAGTGACTCTGGCTACCCTGGTGCTATTTCCGGGTTACGAGGCGACGTTGTCTGCCTATGCTCTGGGCTACGGGATACTTTATGTCATTTATCTCGGGCTCACCTACTGGTTGAGCGGTGGCCACCAAGCCGATACGGGGGTGTGATGATAGCGATCATCGATTACGATATTGGGAATCTTGCGGCCGTGTATAACATGTTCCAGCGGGTGGGTTATCCAAGTACGATCACCGCGGATCCCGATGTGATTGCCGCGGCAGACAGAATAGTTCTGCCAGGGAACGGGCATTTCGACACGTGTATGCGCAATATTCGTGCCACGGGGCTCATTCCTTTGCTTGAGGAAAAGGTGCTGCGCCAGCAGACGCCGCTGCTTGGAATTTGTGTGGGAGCGCAGATGCTGGGTCACTCAAGTGAAGAGGGTGCCGAGGCGGGGCTCGGATGGCTTGATCTCACGGTAAAGCGCTTTCCGTCGCTGCCGGGGCTACGCATTCCCCACATGGGATGGAGTGAAGTCGGAAAGCCGCTGCCTGATCATCCGCTTGTGGAAGCTTTGGGTGATGATGCCAGGTTTTACTTCGTGCACAGCTACTATCTTTCTCCGGCAGCGAGTGTCGATACGTTGCTCTCGGCGAATTATGGTATTCCTTTTGCCGCTGGTGTCGTCAAAGGCAATATCGCAGGGGTCCAATTCCACCCCGAAAAGAGCCATCGTTTCGGAAAGATGCTCCTGTCCAATTTTGCGAAGGGCGAAAGCTGATGTATCGTCCGCGTGTCATTCCGGTTTTGCTGCTGCGGGGCCATGGCCTCGTCAAGACGAAGAAGTTCAAGGATCCAGTTTATATCGGGGATCCGATCAACGCCGTTCGGATCTTTGCCGAGAAAGAAGCCGACGAGATCGTGATACTGGACATTGACGCTTCCCGGGAGGGACGAGGTCCCAATTTCGAACTTGTCGAGGAGATTGCCGGCGAATGCCTCATGCCGATGGCCTATGGCGGCGGCATCACTAGTTTTGAACAGGTTCGTCAACTTATCCGATCGGGCGTGGAAAAGGTCGTGATCAATTCCGCGGCTGCGATGGGCGACATGGACGTCATCTCCACGTCGGCTGCCGCATTCGGCAGCCAGGCTGTTGTCGGCGCGATGGACGTGAGGAAAAGCGTGCTGCGCGGCTATCGTGTGGTCGCAAAATCAGGCACGGTGGAGACCGCTCTCAAGCCAGAGGACCATGCTCAGGCGCTCGTCGCGGCGGGAGCGGGCGAAATATTCGTAAACGATATTGACCATGATGGAACCATGGAGGGATACGATCTGAAGCTCGTCAGACGAATATCTGATTGCGTCAATGTTCCCGTCGTCGCTTGCGGTGGTGCGGGTAATAGAGAACACCTGAAGGCCGCGCTGGCGCAGGGAGGCGCAACTGCGGTAGCAGCCGGCAGCATGTTTGTGTTCCACGGCAAGCACCGCGCTGTTTTGATTAGCTACAGCTCCGAACTGACGGCCTGAGAATTCATATGACGCTGCGCCCGAAACACCTGCTCTTGCCGTTACTCGCGCTCGTTTTCTTGGCGACTTACCAGTTTTGCCTTGTAGGGCTCTATGCCAACGAAGGGATGCTGCCGCTTGAAATGAACCTGACTTTTGTTGTCGTGTTCGCAGTGAGCATTTGCGCCATGTCTTTCATATTTCCATCGAGTATTGAGAAGCCTTCGGATGTTTTCTTGCTATTTTATGTGATCATCTGTGTCCTTTGGAATTCCGTTATTTGGAGTGCGACAAGATTAGTTACGTTGCAGACCGTACTTCCGTATTTTGCACTGTTGATGCTCCCGCCAGTCTGCGTCATCTTGCTTCGCACGATACTCACCCAGCGCATGGCTCTGGTGCTGAAGCCGGTCATGGTGGCGCAGCAGGACCAACTGCCGCTGGTTTTCGCCGCTTTGCTCGTCGTAGGAGCGGTGACGGCAGTCATGGTGGTCGGAGGCGGTAGCTTTGACTGGGACAGCATGTATGCACGCAGGCTCGAAGGTCGCGATCTCTATGCCAATCACGTGCTTGCTGGATATGCGCTGAACATGGCCACGAATAGCGCGCTGCCCATGTGCGGCTTTTTCGTGGGCTATCGGCGCTCGCTCAAGCTTGCTCTCCTCTGCATTGCCTTCGTGGGACTGATGTTTTTCCTTCTGGGCCTCAAAGCGCCTGCAGTGAACTTCGTCGGGCTCGGAGTGCTCGGATTGTTCCTCAGCATTCCATTTTGCCGCCGAAATCTGGTCTCGCTCCTGCTGTTGGGAATTTTTGTCGTTTACGCCTTATCTCTGCTCTTGGTGATCATCAGGAACAATACCTTCTTGGCCGATTATCTCGTCCGGCGAATTTCAATGGTGCAGCCGCAGCTGCAGGAGTTCTATTTCGATTATTTTACGAAAATACCGTCCATCAGGGGCGCTTTGCCCCATGCGTTGTCGGATACTACTTTCGAAATCGGCTATCTTTATCTTGGCAACGAATTGAGCAATGCAAATACCAATGCGTTTTTCTACGAACTGTCGCGGGGCGGAATTCCCGCATACATGGCGGCCAGTATCGTTATTTCGTTGATTTATGTTGCAATGGATATTTTCTGGAAGGAAACACGCAGTCCTGGTTTTCTCGGAGCGGCTGCATTGTTTGCGGTCTTGCTCTCCGAGCAATCGTGGACCGCTGTCTTGTTGACTTCAGGCATGGCTGTAACCCTTGCACTGGTGACACTTTTTTCCTATCCGTCGCGGCATGCACAAACACTTGAAGAGGCGCCAGATGCATAACCTTGGATATCGGCAGTGTACGCGCTGTGTGATGGATACATCCGACCCAGAGATTACGTTCGACGCCGAGGGTGTTTGCAATCATTGCCATGAGTTTGACGGCTTGCGCGGCACACAATGGTTCCCGGACGAAGTGGGACGTCGTCGGCTTGAGGCCATTCTGGATGGAGTTCGACGTGAAGGAGCCGGTAAGGAGTACGACTGCATTCTGGGTCTCTCGGGCGGAGCCGATAGCACGTATCTGGCCATGAAGATGAAGGAATGGCGACTCCGCCCCCTCGTCGTTCACGTCGACGCCGGATGGAACAGCGAGCTGGCCGTGGCCAATATCGAACGAGTGGTGAAGTACTGCAATTATGATCTCCACACCCATGTGGTCGACTGGGAAGAGATGCGTGACCTGCATCTTGCCTATCTCAAGGCGGGGGTACCCAACCAGGATGTACCCCAAGATCACGTGTTCTTTGCCACTTTGTATAACTTTGCAACGGCCAACGGCATTCGCGCGATTTTTTCCGGCGGGAACCTTGCCACCGAAGCGGTCTTTCCCAGGAGCTGGCACGGCTCGGCTATGGACGTGATCAATCTGAAGGCGATCCATTCCAGGTTCGGTTCGCGCCCGCTGAAGACTTACTCAACGATCAGCTTCCTGAAGTACTATTTCTGGTATCCATTCTTCAAGAAGATGCGGACGGTTCGGCCCTTGAATTATATGCCTTACGATAAGGCGGCGGCAATTCAGGAAATGACACAGACATTTGGCTATAAGCCCTATGATCGCAAGCACGGTGAATCGCTGTTCACGAAGCTGTTCCAGAATTATTATCTGCCGAAGAAGTTTGGCTACGACAAGAGACTTCCCCATTACTCCAGCATGATCCTGTCCGGGCAGATGACGCGTGACGAGGCCCTTCGGAAGCTATCGGAGCCGCTTTACGATTCCCGCGAACTGGAAACGGATATCGCCTTCTTCTGCAAAAAACTGAGGATCTCGCGTGCGGAATTTGATGACCTGCTAGCCGCGCCGAACCGTCAGCATGCGGATTTCCCGACGTGGGATGGGCGCTATCGGGTCGCCAAGAAGGCCCAAAGTTTTGTTGAGCGCCTCCTCGGGCGCCGTGTTTCGGTATATTCCTGAGCCTAGAGAGAGAACAACCATGTCCCGACAGATGACAGACGGTATCGATCTTCTGGAGTTCCTGGCCGAGATCTGGCGGGTCAGACTCCGGTTTGTTGGGATTATAGTGATCACGACTGCGGTTTTCGCCGGTGCCATTCAGCTCGGAAAGCGCGGAGAGTTGGGCTCGACGAATGCCGGTCCCTCCGCGCTCCGAGGCTGGGTAGTTCGGCTCGACCCGGTTATCTCCTCCCATCCCTATCTGATGGACCGGGACGCCGTGCTGCGTGATTTTTCCCTTCGGATCCGGTCGTTCGACAAGGCAGGTTTCGACAATCTTGCCGAAGTTTCGCAGGATGTGACGAAGTCTGTCAAAAGCTATGCCATAAGCCCATCGGGCGGCACATTCTTCGCCTATATCAACACGGTCGGAGAGGGAAGCCAGGATGCGGAAGGTTTCCGCAATGCTCTCGTGGCAGCTTCATCTGCGCAGTTTGGCGATGTTGTCCAGCAGGTAAACGGCGATGTGGCCCTGATACAAAAGATGGGGCTCGAGGCGCCGGCTCGCTCTTCTGATGCGCTGGCCCTGCAGGAATTCAAACTCCGGCAATTTCTTTCATTGCCGGCTGTTCGCGACGGAACATTGCGCTTTGTCGATGTGGGGCCTTTGCGCCCGGTGAAGGAGCGGCCAGTCAATTCTCCCTCGCTATCGCAGGCTGCAATGACGAAGATCTTGATTATCGGAGCGTTGAGCGGCTTTATTCTGGCGTGTTTTTATGTCGTTGCACGAATAGCCCTTTCTCGTGCGTCAAAAATCCAAGATTGAATCGAGACAGTTCATGCAAGCTGGCCGCCAGCATAGCTCACCTCACGATCGCGAGGTGGGCCACCTCGTTTCCTTCGCGTTTCTGTGCTTCTTGCTGGCATGCGGAATTGCTTGGGAGGCAAGCAAGCATGTCGAGCTTGCCACAGCTTATTTTGGGTTTTCTCCGGTTGGTATGATGCACCCGGTATCGACCTTTGTCGGATTCGGGCTAGATTTTCCAAACGGCGAAGGGGAGATGATGAAGTCGCTGGTGGGATGGCTTTATGCGACCATCGGCCAGCTGAATGTTTTGGACTTCAATGGCAGTTTTGGCGTTATCTTTCTTGAGGTGATCGTCTTCCTGGGCGGCACCTACAGTTTGGCTCGCCGCCTTAACGCAGACCTGCCG
Organism: Limnomicrobium aquaticum; assembly: GCF_040545545.1. NCBI lineage: Bacteria > Pseudomonadati > Pseudomonadota > Alphaproteobacteria > Hyphomicrobiales > Rhizobiaceae > Limnomicrobium > Limnomicrobium aquaticum. The sequence continues at coordinate 19,916 of NZ_JBEPMB010000006.1, read as the reverse complement.
CGATGGACCTGCGTTGCTGCTGCGGTTGTGCTCGCTGCTGGGTCGTTTGTCAGCGCGGATTTTAGCCGCTGGTTCCACCCGTATTATGGATCCGTCTATAACTTTGCCTACGGTCTTGGTCTGGCCGCGATAGCTGCGGCTATGGGCCGTAAGATGGTTCTGTCTGGTTTCCTAGTTGGTGTCGCGTTGGCCGTCCACCCCATCATAGGCCTTTTTTGTGGCGTCGCCATGGCCGCTGTCGTGGTTGCCGATTTGCCGAACTACCGGCTTGCTGCGGTTGCATCGGGCATGTTGGCGGCAGCTAGCGTATTTGCGATCTGGTATCTGGTCGCGTTCCGTGGCGCCGCAATAGGTGGGGGAGCCGTCGATCATCATGCTTATGCTGCCTTGACGCGGCTGATGAGCTTTCACTGGTTTCCATTGGAACTTGAAGTTTTTGGGGCTCGTGCCTGGGAAGTACTGCTGCCCTTTACCGCGGCCGTGCTCATAATCCTTGCAACGATTCCTCTCGGTTCGCCGGCGACCTCTCTCCCGGAAAGGCAAATCGCAGCCGCGCTTGTCGCGCTGCTCGCTGTCAGCGTGCTGGGCCTGCTGCTCTCTGAAATCACGGAAAATCCGTTCCTGATCAAGCTCGCCCTCCAAAGGGCAAGTCTGGTCTTTCTCATTGTTGGGATGGCCTTGGCTGCTCCAAGGCTCTTCGTGTTGCTGACGAACGGGCCGCTATGGTTGCTTCCGATCGTTGCTTTGCTCTTGCTCTCCCCTTTCTGGCGTAGCCACGGGATCCCTGTATCCGTTGCCATCGTTTTTGGCATTGCAGTGCAGTGTGGGGCCCTCGGCGCCCCGAAGCCAGCCTCAAAGTTCTCCCTCGCGACAGGTATTCTTGCTGCGGTGGGCGTGTGTGTTTGGCTGATCGCAGGTGGCGACTTCGGCGCTGTGTCGATAGACATTCGGCAGACCTTCAACGGTTTGCTGAATTATCGGCTTCTCGCTGCCTTCTTCCTCGTCGGCCTAGCCCGGATAATCCGAAATCCCATTCCGGTCGCGGTCGCTCTTGCAATAGGCAGCTATCTCTGGCTGCCGCAGGTCGATGCGATGCGCGACCCTCAAACGCGCGAGCGGGCCCAAGCTTTTCTGGAAGTTCAGGAATGGGCGAGGAAGGCCACGCCGCCTGGATCGCTTTTCATGCTGGATCCGACCGGTTCATATGGCTGGAGGCAATATTCGCAGCGACCGTCGTTCGGGGTACTACGTGAATGGCTTTATTCCGGCTGGATCTATAACCCGAAGCCAGAAATACTCAATGAAGGGCTGCGTCGGGCTGGCCTATTGGGTCTGTCAAGCGACGACCTTGCGATTAGGCCCGGAGAGAGCCCGGATGACGCTCGCGCACGGATTGCTGATCGGGCAGCGAAAGCATTCAACGGCCTAGATGCATCCTCAATTCAGCGCATGGCAAAGGACAATGGTATCAGTTACTTTGTGTTTGACCGGGCTGGGCGAGAAAACCTGAACTCGCTGGATGTCGTTTACCAGAATAACGATTACGCTGTCGTTCAACCGCAGTGACCACGTCGGACAAGCGAGTCATGCCAGTTGTTCAAGCAGAGATTCGAAGCCGCTTCCCCACCCATACACGGATGTGATGGTGTGGTTATGCCAATTGACGGTAGCCTGACCGCCTACCGCGCGGATTTCGCCGATCCAGTGCCGCATGGCGTTCCCGGGCGACCGCTCCGCGGTGGAGTGGGAATAGTCGTAGAAATGGGAATCCATGAAGACCATCGGCACGGCCTCGATTGCTATGGGTTTGCGTGCAGTGGGATCCCACGGAGCGATGGCCAGCGCATGCCCTGACCTGAAACCGGGGCGATCGTTGAACCCGAGTGTGGCATCTCTCTTTAGTCCAGCCGCCGCTTGTGCTGCCCATGTCTCGCGCCATGAAAAGCGTAGCCAGTGTTGCCGACAGTGGATGATATGCTGGCGCGCCGCCGCTTCAACGCGGGCCTTCTCAGCCCTCATCAGATCAGGGCTTTGCCAGGCGTCGAAGGACTGGTGAAGGCCGATCGTCCAGCCACCGTCAGCCAATGCGGCAAGTTCGCGCGCCATATCCGCGTCGAGAATGTCATAGGCCGGGTCAATGAGTATGCGTTTTGGTGTGATGCGCTTCCAGCCCGGTGGGCCACCATAAAAGTGGAATGTGCTTCTGAGGCCCGCGGCCGCTTCCATCTCCCTCAGACGCTTCAGTGTCCGGAAGTCTCCACGTGAAAGGAGGTAGCGCCTTGCGTCGGCCAGCCGCGCCGCTGTGGCGCCCCCGTCACCGGTTGCGATGCCGCGCGCCGCGTTGAAAAGCTGGAAAACAGTCTGTTTGAGACGGATTTCTGGAGTGAGCCGAAGTGCGTCTATGTCGTGGGTGAGTTCAATGCTGGCCATGGGGAACGGCCCGAAGAGTTCCTCTTCAGGGCGTTGCGCAATCTGCGCTGCCCAGGCGCGTAGAAACATGAAGATACGGTTGACCCAGGCGCGTTCGAAAACGACGGCGAAACTCTCGGGCAATCTGAAGGAGTAGGAAAGAACCGGCCCTTTCTCGGCCTCCACAACTCTTTCCATGGTGCCGGAAAGCAAATGATAAGCTACGGAAATCCAGTCGCAGCGCTGCCATTCAGGTCCGTCTCCAGGGGCTATACACTCTTCAAACGCAAGCAGATGATTTTCTACGCCTGACGTCTCTCCCCAGGCGGGCAGCGTGATGAGTCGAGGCCCGAAACCGGCGTTGAAAACACCTGGTTGAACCGGAACTGGAAGCGCCTCTATCTTTCCACGATTCCTCGGCCAGTAGACAATTCCGCAATCCCAAATCCATTGTCTTTCTGCGTGAACTTCCTTGTATTGCTCTGAGTCAGGACCCGTCTGCATCGCGCCGCGTCCTAGTTTTGAGCATTGAAGATAAGTCAGCCCAGCGTTGAGAAACTTCCCAAAGCGCCAACGGTATCGCTGGGGCAATGGTTGAGAGGCGCAATGCGACTGCAAAAAGGATAGCGTCAGGGATTTCGTAGCCAAACGTCGTCAACGCGGCAACCGTTGCGGCTTCGAACGTCCCCAGCCCACCTGGAACGACTGTGATCACCATCCCGAATGTTCCCGCAACGAACACCACCAGCGCTTGCGCCAGTGATAGTGGATGCTGGCCTAGCAGAATGCCAGCGACGACGACATTGCCGCAACTGGCAAGCCAAGTCATGAGCGTCAGGCCCGCGGCGAAAGCCAGCGTGGAAGGTCGCCCGACGCTCTTGATCGCAGAGATGAAGTCATGGCTATTCTTTTGTGCCCAACCCCAGGGAATAGCTCTCACCAGTCTTTCAAGTATTTGTGGATATTTCAGCAACAGGATGATAGCGCATGAAAACACAAGCGCTGTGAAAATTGGTATCAGCAGCCCGTTTTGCACCCAGCTAACGTTGTTCGCCGCCGTAAGCGCAATCGCGCATATTGCCAGGAAGGCCACACAGGCGGCATCCATGGCACGTTCTATCACGAGAGCGGCGATCCCCCGGCTGAAAGGCAGGCCCTCTCTGAAATGAAGCACCACGGGCTTAAGAAATTCCGAGGCGCGACCGGGAAGAACGAGAAAAAGGCTGGCAGAAACGGAATTGGCCACGTAGGCCGAATAGACTCGCACCGATGCGCCGCAAAGAAGCGCCAAGCGCGGCGCTTGAACGTAAAATGATGTAAATGACAATGGAAGCAACGCCAGAAGCGAAAGACCAAATGCACCCGTTGTTGCCTTTGCTGAAGTCGAACGGTAGGCCAAGGCGAAGACTACAGCCAGGAGGCAGGCGAATATTCCAACGAGCAACAGCACGCGGTTTCCTGACAACCTCACTGGCTCTGGATTTGGTGAGTTTTTCAATCAGTTCACCTGAATTTAGGTCTCACAATTCTCATTGAGGCTGCAAGAAGGAGAAGGAAGTTGAAGAATCCCAGAAGGGGGCGCCGCGTAGCCAGAAACTCGTCAACCTGACTGGCATCAGGCCAAGAGTAATAGCTGGGTTCCAAGCCTTGATTCAAGAGCGGCTTGTCCGGTGGATTTCCGAGGGCCAAATTGCTCACCATCTCCGAAAGAAGCTGCCCGGCACGACGATTATTTTCGACGATATGCCAAAAGAGAGAAGCCTTGGGGTCGCTTTCGAAGGCGACTTGGGCAAGAGGTGGCCCCTCATCGAGCTTGACCGTAACTTTGAAGACCGTTGAGCCAAGGCTGAGGCGGCCTTCCCGAAGTGCCTGAAATTCCCCTGCGATGCCACCATACGCGGGCAGTAGGCTGGAATGGACACACCATGTGCCCAGCTTCGGAATCGATAGAATTTCAGCGTCAAGGATGGTGCTTACACGAATGAGCAAGAGATCCGGCTCGAGGGCCCGCAGGATTTCTTTGGTTTCCTTGTCGTTGAAGTTGATACTGCTGAATAGCTTTACATTTCGCACAAGCGATAAGGCTTTCAAGTCGCGCAAGGGCCCAAACGCCGGTGTCAAGCGAAAGAAAGAGGTCAAATTTGAGTATATAGAGAAAAATCCGTTCGTTACGACGAGGAAAAGCCAATATCGCACATCCATCCGTTTGAGTAGCGAAAGTGCAGCCGCGACCACGTTGTCTTTCTTTTTCACTGGGCTTTTGCTAAAAAATACCGCTTCTATATTTATTCCTAAAGCATTGAACAATTCAGAGAATATCAAATTTCCGGTGAGATCATTGTTGGTCAGAACTACAATTTTCATATCAGTTCTTTCTAGCCCAGTATTCACCTGGAATAGCTCCGATGCGATGTATCGGTTCAAAATCGACGGAAATCAGCCAACTTTCCACAGTCTCCTTTTTGGGAAAAGCGAGTCTCGGTGGTGCAATATTGACTAGAACTACTTCTCGGCACTCGCGCCAAGTTCCGGTACGTAGGTCTAGTTTCGACACGGTCGGCAGGAAGGTTAGAAACGGAACTATGAAGTCAGCCAGACGCTTCTGAAAGAACAATGGCAGTCTGGTGGCGATCGACCGGGTTAGTCTAAGCATGAATTGGGCAAAACCCTTTGTTGGTGGAGCAATCCAGAGGCCGATCATCCCGCCGGAGCGCACGACACGGGAGATTTCCGCCAAGCCTTCCCGGGGATTTTCGAGGTAGGCGAGAACTCCGAAAGATATGACAATGTCGAAGGTTCTGTCGTGGAACGGCAGGTGCTGCGCGTCTGCGTGAACGGCGTTCCAGCTTCCGTGTATTTCAGAGGCGTTGCGAAGAGCCGTTACTGACATGTCCAACCCGTACAATTGGGTCTTATTTCCTGTGCCGGCAATAAGCTTGATATGGACTCCATCTCCGCATCCCACGTCTAGGAGGCGACCACCTTCTTCGATCATATTTCTGATCGGCGCAAGGAACTGCTTCGCTACCTTTTCTTTTGCCTCCGCGCGTTGGCTCGAGGAGGCTCCCGTCCAGTGATCGTCAAAGTTATTCGAATGGTTGGGCAAAAAGTCAAAAAAATGCTCTTCTGACGGATACATTCCATGCTCGACGCATGACAATCCTCCCGTTTGCTTCGCCAGAGTCCCGCCACACTGAGGGCAGGCGAATATCGATGTGTCTCGTACCATTGGAAGCTCAAACTCACAGGGCATTCTGGACTTTCGATGCCGTTCATAGGTGCATTGGTCACATCGATCAACACTAATACCAAGGATCATTGATTAGAACCCATTTGATGGCTTGGAAACGGACATCCGGGTAGGAGAAACCGGAGAGCGATGCAAAAGCATCGGTCGAGGATTTCGACGCCCTCCGGTGGCCGATTTCCATGCCACCCGCCCGCAGGATTGCGATTGCAATCCTGCAAACGGATAAAGCTGCTCGCCAGTGCAATCGCTTTGCTTTCAGCAAAGCGGCCTGGCGAGTGGGGCCGGTCGCTTTTGGCTTCCGGACGTCGTCTAAAATCCTCGCCGGACCTTGTGGTCCGACTGCGGTTTTCTCCTAGCCGGAAGTCAAAATCGATCCGGTCAAATGGGTTCTAATCAATGATCCTTGGTATAAGCTGACGAGTGGTGAACTAACCTGCTCCGCGCAATGTCCTTTACCACCCCGATCACCCTGTCCGCCTTGGCCTTGTCACCCCAGATAGGAAGGTTGAGGACCGTTCTATTCAGCCGGTGTGTTTCGGGGAATGGGCCTTGGCCGCGCGCCAGTTCGCGATAGGACGGCATGTCGGGCACACAGTAATCGATCAGCCGTCCGAGTTCCACGCCGCGCCTCAGGGCCTCTGAGCAGTATGTTTCTGGATCGTCCACTCTGAGCACGTAGTGCGAATATGTTGCGCCATCGATGAGCGGAGGAAGCGCGTTTGGCATCATATCCCCGAGCGATGCATCATAGTAGGCGGCAAGGTCCCTACGCCTTTGGATGTTGACGCGGTAGCGGCGACTCTGCCGAACGCCAACACTCGCTTCCGCACGACCGATCTGGCTGAGATAGTCTTTGGGCATATCTATGAGGCTTTCATCATAATACCGGATGAACCGGTCGATCAGTCCCATCTCGGAAATCCGCTTGACCATTCCGAAAACAGGCGGTGAAAGCGCCGCTGCGGCGGCTGTGAGGTACACCGCTCGACCGAGGTTCCGTCCACCTTCGCGCATCAGGTGGCGCGACCTTATTTCCCGCAAACGCGCAGCAAGTTCGTTGTCGTCTGTCGTTATCATTCCGCCGAAAATCGATGTCATCAACTTCGAGACGTTCAATCCGAAAATGGCGGCAAGTCCCGCCTTTTGCACCGGGCGCCCCTGCCATTCCGCGGCGAAGGAATGGGCACAATCCTGCAGGATCGCCACATGAGGGTGCTTTTCCCGGATAGCATCCAGGCGATCCAGATCGACGGGGTAGCCGTGAATCGAAGTTGCCATGATTGCGGCGGTTCGCTCGGTCACGGCGGCCTCGGCGAGGTCGAGATCCATGTTGAAGCCGCCGGGTTCGCTGTCGATGAAGACCGGTCGATTTCCGGAAAGCACGATCGCGTGGGCAACGACAACGCATGTATAGGCCGGTAGAATGATCTCGCGATCCTTCAATCCCATGGCCTCAAGAAGAAGCAACTGGGCTGTTCTCCCATAGGGGAACGCAACCGCATGCGCCTGTTGCATCGTCTCGGCAAAAACGGTCTCGAATTCCTCGACAGAGTTTCGGCCGGCGAACGCGGCAACGAGATCGCAGAGGGTCAATTGAGGTCGCAGCCTTGGGATCATTTCGGCCTCAACTCCGTGTCGCTGCGCTGCCAGTAGCCCGAACTGGCCATATGAATTGCCGAGAACGGCCGGTCCAGGCTGACCTTCTTCAGTTCCCGCGGTTCCCAGTCGTCCGAAACTGACAGGTCCATTCCCAAAGTCACCGTGCGGCGGAACCGCGCGCCAGAACTGCCCCCGGCCTGCACGAGCAGACGGGCGATCATGGTCTTGATGAAACCGTTCATCCAGGGGATGCGCATGATCGACAGGGTAAGGAACCGCAAGACAAGAAAATTATAGGGGTTGGGAGTTGGAACGGAACGTTTGGCCAAGGTGCCGTGCAAGATGATTTTGTTGTCCAGCATCTCGACGGCAGTGTCCTTCGATCCCTGGCTGGTCAAAACCTGCCGGCGGTCATCCGACAAGACCAGGCCCGAATCGCAAATATCGAGCTTCCCGTCACGCCAATGATAAATGACAGACTTGCGCGTCGAAATGATGGAGTAGTGATGTGCGCCGCGATCGACTACAAGGCCGGCATCCGGGAAGATGTGACGGCCTTCCGGTGCCGGCGTTGACGGGAGAGTTTCCATCAGATGGCCAGCGTTGAGTAGTGCTTCGCAGTAATTGTTGAAGACCGGCGAGAGGTTCGGTGCATCGATCGCGGCGAGGGTAACCGCCGCCTTGCGGGCGATGGCAGGGCGCATCCATTCGGCAAGCGCGCGCGCCGACGAAAACCGCGCCGCTAGCAGCTCCATGCCTGCCGGATAATATATCCGCGTTGCGCGGCTTCCATAGATCCCGCCGAATGACCCATCCGGATGCGCAAAATGTGCCAGAAAATCGCATGCGCGTTCCAGCGCCAGCCAAAGCTTCGGCGAATCCAGCATCTGGGCGGCTTCGGCAAGGTGCGTCATGCACAGCGTCTGATAGCCCGGGTCGGCGCCCCCATACTCGTCGAACCATCCCTCGGCGGACTGCCGTCCGACGATCCTGTCGATCAGGGACACCGCCTTGTTCCGTGCCTTGGTGTCGCCATGCATGCGATCCCACATCAGCAGCGCCGCGGCAGCCGTTGCAAGATGATTGGAGATAAAGCCGTGGGTCTCATCGCGCTTGACCAAGAAGTCCACAGCAGGTGCGAAATCGCCAGTCCTTGCGATCAGTTCGCCGCCAAGGCGACGGGCCGCCTGCAGATGATCGTAAAGCACCAGCGCCGTCACGCAGTAGGACTGTTCGAGGGGAAGCGCTTCCTCGAAGCTTCCGTCCCGGCGCATGATGCGGGAGGTTGCAGAAAACCCGTCCTCGATTCGTCGCCGTAAGGACTTCAAATCGACCCCTGACGCAAAGGCACCGGCGGCGATGAGCGCCGAGAGCCCGTTGACCGGACCTTGAAGCGTGCCGTTCGGGAAATCTATGAGTTTCCATGCCCAGTACTGTCGATCTCCGAGGCCAAGGGTCGTGTTAAGGGGATCGGTGTCTGCCATTGCGAGAACGCGGGGTAGCGCCGCTTCGATCTCGGTAGCGTAAGGATTGGCCGCAAGCGTCGGGGATATGAAAATGTTCAACGACGTTCCTCACCGCAGGGGGCAACGAGACGCACCCCCAGATGGGTCCGATACTGGCGTATCCAGCTCTCAAGGCAAAGCAGCATCCAGATACGGTGCGTGGCGATCTCGTCCAGCGGTCTCAATCGCCGAAACCAGGAACGCTCATAGGATTTCCAGAACCGCTCTATTTGCGAGGTTTCAAAGATCAAGCCGAGCTCGCTCTCCGGGCCAAAGAGACGTTCGGCAGCCCATGGTGCAAGATCGCCCCTCAGCCATTGGCTGAGGGGGTTTGGAAAGCCGCGCTTTGGCATGCTGAATATTGCATCGGGAAGGAGGCCGCGCGCCGCAGCCTTCGGGATAGCCTTTAACTTTCCGCCATCGAGTTTCGACGAAAGTGAGAGCGACAACGCCCAGTCCACCAGTTCATTGTCGAGGAACGGCGTTCGGGACTCGAGCGAATGGGCCATCGAGACCTTGTCCTCCACGACAAGAAGCCCCGGCAGGTAATCCTGGACATGCTGGCGCATGAGTGCCGCAAGGCCGCTCTCTTTCGAAACCGTGTTGCGGCCTTCCTCCCGTTGGACGGCGTCGAAGGTTGGGGCTTTGAGCAACCTCCGGAGCATTGTCTGTCCAAAGAGGCGCGGCAGGAAGGGCCTTTCGCTTCCCCCGATCAGACCTCTGAGAGCAAAGTAGGCGATGTGCGGAAGCTCCGAAATCCGCAATGACCGGACAAGGCGAAGCAACACACGTCCGTCTCCCTGCTTCAGGGCCTCAATCATCGCAACGAATTTGAAGACCGGATATCCTGCGAAAAGCTCGTCGCCCCCGTGACCGGTCAACACGACCTTATGCGTTTCGGCCACCTTCCTCGCCACGAGGTATTGGGGCAGGGCGCCCGTTCCCATGCGCGGTTCTTCGAGCGCAAAAACAAGTTCGTCGAAATAGTTGCGAAAGGCGTCGGCTCCGATTGTCACACGGGTGTGCGGCAAGTCTGCGGAACCTGCCACCAGCGCTGCGCCGGAGACCTCGTCATACCAGCCGCCGGCATCGAACGTTCCCGTGAATGCCGCAGGACCCTTGGTCGCCTGTCCCGCCGTCAGTCTACGCGCGGAATAAAGCGTGACCATCCCGCTGTCGATGCCGGAGCTCAGATAAGAAGCAAGTGGCACGTCGCTCATCAGATGTCGGTCAATCGCCTGGCCGAACCTCAGCGGAAACTCCGCCAGCGCGGTCGAGAAGTCCGCCTCCCGCGGTTCGCAGGCAAGGGCGTCGCTATAAACCCTGTCCTGTATGCCATTGGCATCGAATTTCAGCATGTGCCCCGGCTCAACCATGCTGACCCCTTCAAGCATGGTTGTTTTCCCAAAACGGTTCTCGAACTTGAGATACTGGGCAAGCCCGGTTCCTGACATTCTCCATTCGGCGCGGCCGCTCGCTGCCACAATCGCTCTGAGATCAGACGCAAAAAGCGTCGTTCCCGAATGTTCCCAATAATAGATGGGCTTTATCCCCATACGATCGCGGACGAGATAGAGCGCCTGGCTGCGCCGATCCCACAAGGCGATCGCGAACATACCATTGTAGCGGGAGAAGCTTGCTTCGCCCCACATTTCCCAGCCGTGGATGACGGTTTCGCTGTCACAATCCGATTTAAAAATGCAACCGAGCGCTTCCAGCTCGGCCCGAAGCTCATGATAGTTGTAGATTTCACCGTTTACCGAAATTACGATGTTTCCGTCGCTAGAAAACATCGGCTGCCGGCCGCGTTCGGAAAGATCAACGATAGAAAGGCGGCGATGGCCGAGCGCTATTCCCGGCGCGGCCCATTGCCCGGTCCCGTCCGGTCCGCGATGTTGCATCTGATCGAGCATCGTGGCGATAGGATCAAGCGACGCGCCCGGTCCGTGAATGCCGCAGATGCCGCACATCAGTCCGCTTTCTCCGCTTCCAGTTTCTTCAGCTTTTCGTTCATCCGCGACATCAGAAGATAGAGCTCTTCGAATTGCTTCTTGCTTTGCAGGGATTGGAAGTAGAAAGCGACGAAGACGAGCAGAACGACTCCGCTGGCGCCTGTGATTGCCAGCGTCAAGCTGCCCTTGAGCAGAGTTTCCCGAAGACCTTCATAAAGCGCAAAGAAAATGCCTTGGTCGATGCTCCTTCCGATCGCCAGGATCCAGTTGATGAACAGCGTCAACAGGCCGAGAAACACCGAGATGGCGAGAATGGAGACCGGCACGAAGAGCATCGCGCCGGGTCTCAGCACGTAGTTGTATACCAGGTGGGACGCAATCGTTCCGGACATGGCGAGAAGCGGAAATGCCCCGCCCTTGCCGACACGCTTTGCTCTCGACTTGTCGCGCCAGTCAAGAGTTGCGGGAACTTCCGCGATACGGAAGCCGAACAGATTCGCCTTCTGGATGATCTCGATATGGAGATCCTTTCCGTCGCTGACCAATTCGAGCGATTTCACCACTTCTTTTCGATAGGCGCGAACAATGCAGGTCAGTGTGTGGAGCTGGCCACGCACGCCCGCGCTGAGCACCTTGTTTCCGTAGTAGGACAGCTTCGCACGCATCCAGGGGACATTACGCACGATACCTTGGGGGTGGTAGGCAGACGCCAGAACGATATCCGCCCTGCCTTCCTCGAGGGGCTTAAGCATGCGCGGGATGTGGTTCGGCGCATAAGAAAGATCGGAATCGAGCGTTACCACATAGTCGCCCGTTGCGGCGTCGAACCCGGTTCGAACGCCCGCGCCGCGGCCGCGATTGCGCGAATGACGCACCACCTTGAGGTTATCCATGGCGATTTCGGCGAGCCGATCTGCCATGCCGTCGGTAGAGCCGTCATCGATAACGATAATCTCGAAGCTGCGCCCAGGCATTTCGGCCCGCATGAAGGAGACGAGCTCGCTGACAGTTTTCTTGATGATCGCGTTCTCGTTGTAGGCGGGAATGATCAGTGAAATTTCGGTCATCCAATGAGCCTCAGACCGCCGGTCGTTTCGTCCAGTTCATAGCGCTCGCCCGATTCCGGGCAGACGAGATCATCGCCCATACGAACGCCACGGCGGGAGACCCAGCCGAGGTGACGCGCTGGCGAGCCGACCCAGAGTGCATGAGGAGGTACATTCTTGGTCACCGTCGATCCGGAACCGATCATGCAATATTCACCGAGCGTGTTACCGCAGACGATGGTCGCATTCGCGCCGATGGTTGCGCCACGCTTGACGAGTGTCTTGAGAAACTCGTGTTTTCGGCTGATATGGGCGCGGGGTGTCTTGACATTGGTGAAGACGCACGAAGGACCACAGAAGACGTCGTCTTCAAGCTCAACGCCGTTATAAAGGCTGACATTGTTCTGGATCTTGCAATTGTTCCCGACATTCACCGCCGGGCCGATGACCACATTCTGACCGACCACGACGTCACGCCCGAGATTGCTGCCCGAAAGAATATGGCTGAAATGCCAGATCTTGGAGTTTTCGCCCACCGTCACATTGTCGTCGATCACTGCCGATGAATGGGCAAAATAGGCAGGCTTCTCAGTGCTGCCGACCTTCTTTCGGAGATCCGCCTCGGCCTTCTCCAAAACCGCCAACACCCTCAGACCCTCGGCGGCATCTGTCAGGGGCTGGTGTCCGGTTGAAGCCGCCTGCAGGAAATGCCGGATTTCTTCACGGAGCGGTTCGGCCTGTTCCACAGAGACGAACTTTCCGGCGCCCTTCGTCGGAGCCGGACGTCCATCCTTCCATTCTATGTGATTGTCGAAAACTTCGAGCTTTTCCTGCCACGGCCTGACGTCGTCGAACACGGCCATTCCCTTGTCTCCGACGACGACGATGCGTTGTTCCTTGAATGGATGCATCCACGACGTCAGTACATGCGCATCGAGACCACTTTCGAAACGCAGATGGGTGGTCGCAAAATCGGCAAGCCCTGGGGTCACGAACGCCGTTCCCGTTGCGCTCACACTTGTCGGCGCCGCGCCGGCAAGCGCCAGTACCATCGAAATGTCGTGCGGCGCAAAGCTCCACAAGACGTTTTCTTCTTGTCTGACTTTGCCAAGACTCAACCGGTTCGAATAGATGTAGCGCAGCGTACCGAAATCATCTGCCCTTGCCATGGACAGGAGCTTCCGGAAAACCGGATGATATTGCAGAAGATGCCCGACCATCAGCGTACGCCCTGTCTTTCGGGCGACCTCCGCGAGGACTTCCCCGTCCTTGACCGACAGGGCTAACGGTTTTTCCACGAAGACATGCTTTCCTGCCTCGAGCATCTGCTTGGCAACGGCCAGGTGAAGCTCCGCCGGAACCGCAACACAGACGGCATCGATCTCGGGATTGCCGGCAATCTGGTCCGTCGACAGTGCTGGCACGTTGTACTCGGCTGCGAACTGCGCAGCAGTCTGCGGATAGGCATCGGAGATCGCTGTCAAGGCGCCAAGAGCTGCAACGTTCTTGACGATATTCTTGCCCCATCCGCCGCATCCGATAACGGCAACGCGAGGGTTCACTGCTTGCATGGTAGTCTCCAGATCAGCTCTATCTTACTGAGTAGCCGCGAGGTCATCGTTGCCAGAAGGACCCTTCCACCAACCATTTGCCCGGGAAGCCAACGGAACATGCGCCCGGCCGCCTATCCCGCTCCCAAATTCAATCTGGCGCTGGTTTATACGAGCAGTCCATAAGCTGCAAGCTGTCGGCTGTTTCCGGCCGGGTTTATTCCGAAGCTGACCACAAGGAGGGAGTTCACAGAGTGATTTGCTCTGCCGCTCGATCTCGGTCAGATTTTGCCAAGAATGCGATTGTAGAGAGCGACGAGCTTGCATGCCTCGTTCTGCCACCGGTATTTTTCATGGACGATCACGCGCGCCTTGGTCCCCATCGCCTCGGCTTCGTCACGATGCTCGATGATCCATTTCATTTGCCCGGCGATGTTTTCGGGAGATGTCGGATCGCAGAAAAGGCCGATCGAGTTGCCCAGTACGATTGATTTCCAGCTTTCAAAATTTGAGCAAAGGATCGGAAGCGCCGATGCCATGTACTCGAACATCTTGTTCGGGACGGAGTTGATGTGATTGGGCTCCGGATAGAACATCAGCAGCCCCGCCATCGATTTGCTTAGATATGGCGCCAGCGCACTTTGATCGACATAGCCCAGATAGGTCACACAATCCCATTCCGGTAGTTTGCGCATTTCGGCTTCAAGAGCGGCATCCTCGAAGGGACCGGCGAGATAAAGTCTTGCTCCAGCTAGCTTTGTAGCAATGACCATTTCAAGGGCGGCGCGCTTGCGAGAAATTGCCCCAACATAGATGAACATCGCATTCTCGGGCTTCCGCTCGGGCAAAGCGTCATTCTCGGAAATCACGGGATAATTGGTGACGCTGATCGTCCGAGGATTGATGCGATCGAAGCGCGACGCGATGTGCGGGGTTGCGGCAACAATGGCACTCATTCGCCGCGCACAGAAATCCTCAATCGTCTCCGAGAGTCCAGAAATGGCTCTACGCAGCGTTGGGCGGATCCATTCCTTGCTCAAGATGGCCCGCGGGAGGTCTTCGTGTGAATCATAGATGACCTCAAGCCCCGAGAGGCGAAGCAGATACCCGACGGGAAGAAATTCAGGGTCGTGAAAATGGACCAGCGAGGGCTTCAGTCTCCGGATATGAAAGAATGCTCGCATGGGCAACAACGTCATGCGCTTCAAGCGACCACGAACGAGACCAATATCGTGTATCGTCACGCCGTCCTGGCCCTCGTCGCCCTTGCCATCCGCAACCACAAGCTGGACATCGAAGCCTGCAGCCTCAAGCGTAAGGCACTCTTTCCGAAAGATTCGAATGTCGTAGCGCGGATGTACCGTGGTGACGTGGACGACGTTAGCCATGATGATTTCCGCTGGATGCTCGAGCTTATTTGCAGGTCTGCATCAGGTATCGAAGGATATGCTTTGCAGCATGTCCGTCTCCATAGGGTTCACCGGCATTACCCGGCGCGCTTGCGAGCGCACCGGCAATGGCAGTTCGAATGCCTTGGACGTCAAACGATTCCGGAAGCCGGTTCCAGCCAAGCTGAAGCAGTTCAACCCATTCCGTCTCGTCTCTCACTGTGACGCAGGGAACCTTGTGGAAGAACGCCTCTTTTTGCAGGCCACCGGAGTCCGTTACGACGAGGCGCGCTCCTGCAAGAAGTGAGGCCATGTCGAAAAAGCCTAGCGGCTCGGTCATTGTCAAGACCGACGCTGCCTTTTCAGCCTGCGGCAGGCCGGCCAGCGTCTTGCGAGTGCGAGGATGCAGCGGTAGGATTACAGGCATCACCTTTGCCGTCTCAGCAAGCGCGTCAAGGATGGCGACAAGTCTGGCTGGGTCGTCGGTTGTCTCCTGGCGATGTAGCGTGGATACTACGTAAGGTCGGCCTTCCAGCCCGAGCCGCCGTACGATATCCGTTCTACGGGCCGGGTTATCAATGACCAGTCGCGCTACGTCATACATCACGTCGCCCACCAACTGGACGCGATCGCCCTTTATGCCCTCACCGGCGAGATTTTCGACCGCAGTCTGAGTGGGCGCGAAGAGCCAGGTCGCAGCGTGATCCGAAAGAACACGATTGACCTCCTCCGGCATCCGCCTGTTGAACGACCGCAGACCGGCCTCGACATGCGCGACCGGCACATGGAGCTTCGCAGCGGCGAGCGCGCCCGCGAGGGTCGAGTTTGTGTCGCCATAAACCAGACAAACATCCGGCCTTTCGGAAACAAGCGCATCCTCAATGGCGGAAAGCTGCTTGCCTGTCATGTGTCCATGGCTGCCGCCGCCGAGATCGAAGCGGTACTTGGGTTCCGCAAGCCCGAGTTCCCGAAAAAAGACGGCAGACATGTTGTCGTCGTAATGCTGTCCGGTGTGGAGCAAGACTTCCTCGACGCCCTCGGTGGAGGCAACTGCGTGAGATAGCGCAATTGCCTTGATGAATTGCGGTCTTGCGCCGATGACGGTGAGGATTTTCATGGGCTGGCGCTCTCGCAGAAGACGATCAGAGGATCGCGTTGATGATGGTGTCCTGCGTTTCCGTATCGAGATACGGATGCATCGGGAGGCTGATCACGCGCTTCGCGAGGTCTTCGCTCACCGCAAGGCCATTCGGGTCGCGCGGAAATGCCTTGAAGGCAGTCTGAAGGTGCAGCGGCACCGGGTAGTATACTGTCGTCGGTACACCCGCGGCTTTTGCCTTATCCTGAAAAGCCGTCCGGGCTTCTTCCGAGGCCGTCTTGAGCGTGTATTGCGCCCAGGTGCTGACCAGCCCGTCCGGAATATGAGGCACCTCGAAAGTGCCGCGCAGGGCGTCCGAATACCGCTTGGCCACAGCTTGTCTCTTGTCGATCTCGTCGGCAAAAATGGCAAGCTTCTCGATCAGGATGGCGGCCTGAAGAGTGTCCAGGCGGCTGTTCATGCCGATCCGCTCGTTATCATATTTGTGCGATCCCTTGCCGTGGACGCGATAGGAGTCGATGAGCTTTGCGGTCTCGTCGTTGTCGGTAAACACGGCGCCGCCGTCGCCATAGCAGCCGAGTGGTTTTGCGGGGAAAAACGATGTGGTAGTAATGTCGGCCAGCGAGCCGACTACCCGATTGTGATAGCGCGCGCCGAAACCCTGGGCCGCGTCGTCAATAACCGACATGCCATTTTCGCGGGCAATCGGAATGATGCCATTGAAGTCTGCGGGAAGGCCAAAAAGATCAACCGGGATCACACATTTCGGAGTAAGACCGAGCCGCCCTGCCTCTTCGATGCCGCGCTTCAGGCTTGCGGTATCGAGGTTGAACGTGTCCGGATGAACATCGACAAAAATCGGCGTCGCGCCAATAAAGGGGACAACCTCCGCCGTCGCGGCGAACGTGAAGGATGGAACGAACACGGCATCGCCCGCTTTGACACCCAGTGCCATCAGGGCCAGCGAAAGGGCGTCTGTTCCGTTTGCGCATGAAAGAGAATGTTTTGCCCCGCAGAAGTCTGAGAGCCCTGCTTCGAAGGACTTGACCTGCGGCCCCATGATGTAGTTGCCCTGATCCAGAACGGTGGCAATCGCCGTGTCTAGCTTTGCGCGGATGCCGGCTTGTTGTGCCGCCAGATCGATGAAATTGATCGCCATGACTTAATATCCAGAATAGAGCGGGTTGCTTCAGCGGATGCCAGGTATGCCATCTCGGTCAATGCTGGCCACGATGGATACCATTGAGCGCGCTTAGCATCCTCCGCTTGCCAAAGGCAACACCCAAAAAGTCGCAAAGGCGTCTGCATTCGGGTGCGCTACCTTTCTGAGGCGTCCTTTGAGATGACCAGATTTTCGAGACCGTTCAGCGCGCGTTGAAAAACCCGATCTTCCTCGAACGTGTTCGCGAAAAGTTCGGCAGCGTTACGACGAATGCCGGTGAGCCTCTCAGTGCCCACTTGCGAAACCACCGCCGCGATGTTGGTTGCTGACGGCTCTACCCAGACGCCGCAATCGCGTTCATCGATAAGCCGATGGACTTCACCTTCGGTGCAAGATAGGACGCCCAGCCCGCCTGCAAGATATTCAACGAACTTGTTCGGGATCGACAGATGGAAGTCGGGCCGATCATAGGGGAGTACACCCAGGTCTGAGGCTTTCATGATGTCGGAAAGCTCCGATGCGGACAGCCAGCCGTGAAAGGTCACGTTGGTGAGCCCGGATGCTCGCGCCTTCAGCGAGTCCGAAGCTTCTCCTGTCCCGCATATGTCCAGATGCGCCTTGACGTTGCGTCCGGAGAGAAGTCTCATGGCGTCGACCACGATTTCCAGATTGCTGCGATGGGAGAGGGTGCCGATAAAGCAAAGCCGCACGCCGTCATGTTCCTGTGCGCCGCCTCGCTGCTGTGCCTTGTAGCTGAACGGAAACCAGAAATCTGCGTTCGATTGTTGTCTCCCAGCCAGGGACAACGCCCAGTTCAAGGCGGATTGCGTCATGCCAGACAGGGCCGCCGCCCGCCTGACTGTGCTGCGCGCGGCATGGCGGAAAGGGCTGAAGATCAGGTCACCCGTGAAACGGAACGGCTCTGGCAGAAGCTCCGAGAAAATGTCCGGCCAGAAATCCCGCACGTCGATTGCCACGGGAATGTTCCTCGGTTCGCAATAGTCGAGAATGGCCCGGCACAATTCTTCCGTCGGATAGGAGGAAAGAACCACATCGGGTTTTTCCAAGTTGGGCGCCATGGTACGAAACGCTTTGGCAACATCACGATGGTTCATGAAGCGCGAATAGGAAATCGAACGGCTGTAAAGCCTGCCCTCCAAGACAATGATGCGATAGTTCTGGTCAATCCGGTATTCGGCCGTTGTTTTAGATCGCAATCTCCGCGCGTAGTGGTCCATGGTTCCCGTGAAAAACACGACATCATGCCCGCGCCTAGAGAGCCAATCGGCAAATTGCCCTGTACGAAGCAACCTCTGTCCGCCCTCGTCGATCGGAAGTGGCTCCCCCACCGTCGCCAGCCAAATTCTCAAGCTTGATACTGCCCTTGTAAAACGCCTGGATGGGCTCGCCTCTATCCGCTGCCTTATTCATAAGGCGAGGGTGTATTGGCACGATCAAAAGCACTTATCAAGCTTTGTGAAGTTGCTCCTGTCGGCTTTACACCGCGCGGCTGGTCGGCTATGGCACAGCAAAATCCAACCGCGATGAAGAAGAGCATTATTCATGAAGATCGGCATTATTGGACTGGGCTATGTCGGGCTGCCTCTTGCCCTCCATTTTGCAGAGGCGGGGACCGAGGTCTATGGTTTCGACATCGATTCGACCAAGGTGGATATGATCAACGGAGGCCGCAGCCCGATCCGTTATATCCCGAACGAACGCATCGCCGCGGCGAATGCGAAGCTCACGGCAAGCAATGATCCTGCGGGTTTGAGCGCTGTCGATGGAATTATTATCTGCGTTCCAACACCCCTGACCCATCAGCGCGAACCGGACATGACCTTCATCCTGTCGACGCTTGACCTCATCGGTCCGCATCTGCGCAAGGGGCAGATGATGTCTCTCGAAAGCACCACCTATCCGGGCACGACGGACGAGATAATCTGTGGCTTCGTGAAGAAGCTAGGCTTCACCATCGGCGAGGATTTCTACGTCGTCTATTCGCCGGAGCGTGAAGATCCGGGCAACGCGAAGTTCAACGCGGCAACCATCCCGAAGGTTATCGGCGGAACGACGCCGGCCTGCCTCGCCAAGGGCAAGGAAGTCTATTCGATTATCGTGCAGCGTCTCGTGGAAGTTTCCTCCACGCGTGCTGCGGAAATGACCAAACTCCTCGAAAACATCCACCGTTCGGTCAATATCAGCCTCGTGAACGAGATGAAGATAGTCGCCAACAAGATGGGCGTTGACATTTTCGAGGTGATTGATGCCGCCGCGACCAAGCCGTTCGGCTTCACACCGTATTTCCCGGGTCCGGGCCTCGGCGGCCACTGTATTCCGATCGACCCGTTCTACCTCGCCTGGAAGGCCCGCGAATACGGGTTGAATACCCGCTTCATCGAACTGTCGGGCGAGATTGATAACGATATACGTAACTGGGTTCTCGGTCGCATCATGGACGGCCTGAACGGCCAGAAGAAGGCGCTTAACGGAAGCCGGGTTCATTTCCTCGGCATCGCATACAAGAAGAACATCGATGACGCCCGCGAATCGCCCTCAATCTGGCTTATGGAGGCCGTCAAGGCAAAGGGTGGAGTGATTTCCTACTCCGATCCTTATCTGCCAACCTTCCCGAAGATGCGTGAACACCATCTCGATCTTCAGAGTGTCGCCTTGACACCTGAATATTTGAGCAGTGTGGATTGTGTCGTGATCGCTACGGACCACGACGATTTCGATTACGAGATGGTCCTCCGTCACGCCAAGCTGATTGTTGATACGCGCGGCCGATATCGCGGGCAGGCGGAGAACGTCATCTCCGCATAAATTTCAATTTGATGGAAAGGCCGCCGATCCGGGCGGCCCCATCAATACTGCCAGGCCTCGAACGCCGGCTCGACGCTTTGCTTCCAGGCGCCATGGAACTCGTCCAGCATGTCCTCGGCAAGAACCTTGC
>NZ_JBEPMB010000005.1:0-305023 GCF_040545545.1 Limnomicrobium aquaticum | reverse complement strand
ACGTGGTTCTGCGACCCGCAATCGCCCTGGCAGAAAGGAAGCATAGAAAATGCAAACAAGCGGCTCAGGCGCTTTATCTGCCGCGACACCGATCCAGAGAGCTTTACGCAAGACGACCTGCGCATTCTCTGTGCTGGACTGAACGCAACCCCAAGAAAGTGCCTCGGCTTTCGAACACCTGCCGAGGTCTTCCGAGCCAATGTTATCGGACATGGCTACCGAACCGAGAAACTGTCACGCCGACCAAAGTCGCACTTGGGCTAGCGCGTCC
This sequence comes from Limnomicrobium aquaticum, assembly GCF_040545545.1. Taxonomy (NCBI): domain Bacteria; kingdom Pseudomonadati; phylum Pseudomonadota; class Alphaproteobacteria; order Hyphomicrobiales; family Rhizobiaceae; genus Limnomicrobium; species Limnomicrobium aquaticum. Next base: position 304,752 of record NZ_JBEPMB010000005.1, on the reverse strand, counting down.
AGGGGGCAGATTCCATTTTCAAATGCAACGAAGACGATAATGGCCATGATTTCAGGAGGATGGAACCAGACGTCGATCGGACCTATACCGTTGCAAGGAGCAGACGTTCCGCACGCCTTTTCCTCGTCAAACGAAGATCAGCCCGCGCAGGAACGCGGGCCGAGCGTCTCAAATCATGTTTCTGGATCTTCAGAGCGGCAGGGCATAACCTTTGCCGGGCGAAAGTCCGCGATCCATCGGGATACGCTTGCGCTGGCCGCCTTTTGACTGCGCGAAGATAAGAATGCCCGCTTCGAGCGCCGCCGCCATGAACGCCTCTCGGGCCTTCTCCGATTTACCCAGTTCGTGGCAGGCCAGCTTGCACTCCTGCAAAGCTGCCTGGTGATGTTTTCCCCCCGCTGTCGGCCAGTCTTCGTGCAAAAGCGCCAAGGCTTGCATCGGTCCCTCGACGACATTGACGTCATCATCGAGAAGAGCGACGCGGATCGGTGAAATCCATTTGATATCGAATGTGAGCATGTGTGCTACCTCCAGCCCTTGGAACTTCTGCCAGAGGCAAAGGTTCCTCAACGGGTTCTTTATTGATGATATTTGTCACGGATCGCGCGCCACGAGCGGCAGAATGACCTTGTGATCGAAAGAACCGCTGAGAATTGCCCGCGGTCCGTCACCTGAATATCGACCGCTTATGTCCTCGATGACGGTGTAAAGCTTTTCGTTTCGAAAGGCAGAAGCATTCGCCGTTGAAACGCCCTCGGCTGGCTTTGCCCGGTTTTCCGGAAAATCGGCTTCAGCCTCCGTCGCGACAATTCGCGCATCGCCGCTGCTCTTTGCCCGCACGACCACTTCGCCCTGACATGGCGACAACGACCAGTTGGGATCCTCGGGACCTGCGGCGGGAATTAACCTGTAGATGTGCATATTGTCCTCCGTTTCCACTTTTGCGCTTGGGCAGGAACCCTACCCCCTGCCCTCTTGTTCCCTCGCTGACTGGGCCAGAGGAACCCAAACCGCCAACCTCGCGTTCTGAATTCAGCGGGGCTATGCGCCCGCGTCCGCGCATCGCGCCCCTAACGAAGGAGGAAAAGCCATGAACATGAAGATCGCCACGACCCGTCTTGCCGACCCCGGAGACGATTGGCACGGCCCGGTTGTCGAAATCACCACCGACGATCACATCACCCTCGTCGTCAACCTGCCCCTCTCCGCGTCTGAAGAGCATAACGATCCGATCAATCGCGCGCTCAGCGCGCTTGTGGCCTTGGGGCTTGCGGCCAGTGCAGAGCACGATCACCGTACCAACAAGGGCGGAGCCGCGAGTGCCCGCAGCGCTCAGAACGCTGAAGAACTGGAAGACCAGCTTAACAAGGGTCTGGAGGACTCGTTCCCCGCGAGCGACCCGGTTGCTACGGTCGTGACCTCGACGCTCCCCAAACGAGCCGTCTGAACCTAAGACTCAAGGTTCGCTCGTAGCATGCGCCAACAAAACAAACCCGGCGGTTGCCACACCGCCGGGTTTTCAATCAACGATGCGTTCAAACGCCGGATGATCAGGCGGCCTTCTTCCGGGCAGCCTGATTGACGGCGGTTTCGGCAAGCTTCGTCAGCGCCTCATCGGTTTTCGACTCCTCGGCCAATGTCTGCTCAAGAAGCGTCACGGCGTTCTTCAGGCCCAGTTCACGTGCCCATGTAGCAAGCGTTCCGTAGCGGCTGATTTCATAATGCTCGACAGCCTGCGCGGCGGCGAGAAGGCCGGCATCGAGTGCTGGAGTTCCCTTGAATTCATCCATGATCTCCTCCGCCTCCTCGACAATGCCTTCGATGGCGGCGCAGGTCTTGCCACGGGCATTCTTGCCGATGATTTCGAAGACCTGCTGCAGCCGTTCAACCTGGCCCTCGGTCTCGTCGCGGTGTTTCAGGAAGGCATTCTTGAGCTGCTCGCTCTGCGCATTTCGGGCCATTTTCGGCAGCGCTTTCAGAATCTTGCGCTCAGCATAGTAGATGTCCCTGAGCGTTTCGTGGAAGAGGTCGTTGAGTGTCTTGTCGGCCATTGCAAAGTCTCCTTGGGTGATGTTCCGTGCCCTCGTCGAACATCGAATGAGAGCATTTGTTCCGGCCTCTCAAGCTGTTTGCGCACTCCAACGACGGCCGATCTGTTGACTTCGACGCCGTTCGGAACCCTTGCCCATCCTGCCGAGTTTAAGATGTCGAGCAGGGTGATTTCCCCAATGACCGAAAAGGCGAAACTTCAAGGGCGCGGGCATGGCAACCGACTCCGAGAGCGGGAGCGCTATTGCCCCTTCGGCACCGCGACAGCCGTAGCTGCCGCATCCTGAACGCCCCCTGCCCCATAGGACGGAGATCCTGCAGACAAGGAGGAAACCATGGCAAAAGCACATCAGACAACGGACCACGACAGGATCAAGACTTGGATCGAAGCCCGCAAGGGCCGCCCCTCCAAGGTGGCAGGGAACGGCAAAAGCGGCATTTTGCGGGTGGATTTTCGAGAAAAGGATGAGGATCTGAACGAAATCGGATGGGACGAATTCTTCCGGATTTTTGAGGAGTCTCATCTGGCCTTTCTTTTCCAGGAAGAAACTGCCAGCGGCGAAAAGAGCCGGTTCAACAAGTTCATTGAGCGCGACTAGCCAGCGAGGCTTTGTCGGGATCTTGCCACGGCATCCGGGGCAGGATTGCAGACAAGAAAGGAGACCCAGTTGTCCACCTCTCCCAAGACCGACAAGACGCGCGCGATAAAGGCTGATGCGAAAGGCCAGTTCGCTCCGACGCAGGCGGGCGGCCACAACAACGGCGTCGCGGACGCCAAGCCGCGTGTGATCAACCCCTCCGAAGACGCGACAATTCACAACCGGTCGCCGGAACCTCTGAACGAAGGCAAGAGCAAGGACGTCGGTGGGTCGAATTGAACTTGCTGGCCGCTTCCCGGCCGGAACTTTCGCAGGCACAGGGCGTTCGACAGCTAAAAGCAATATCACACAGACGAGATCGAGACATGGACGAGCGGGATTATGAGTTCGGCCGCCGGCGAGGCCCCATCGTTGCCGGCCACCCGGAGCGCGAACCGCGCTCTCGCCCGGTGGGTGGCGGCTATGGCGACAGTCGTTATGGCAACGATGTGCCGCGTTATGGCAGCCAATTCGGTTACGGCGACCGGTTCGACCAGGGGTATGCCGTCATCGTGTTCTCGGTAATCGTGCAGACACTCACGCTGCCGCGTCTCGTAAAGCAGTATGTCGGTCTGTCGTCCGGGGGAACCGATGGCGGAACATCTGGTTAGGAACTTCGGAAGCCGACATCGGAGGGAGTGGGACAGATCACGATCGAAAAGCCACAGGACGGCGCACCCGGCATGACCGAGCAGCCTCCCCGCCGGGAAGAGCCCCAGGGGAATACGCCGCGCGGTTACCTGAAAGCCAAGGGCAATCCGGAAAGTGACCGCGACGCTCTCGAGGAAAAGCTGCGCGACCCGCGGCGAAAAAACCTTGGCTGATGTGGGAAAAACGACCCAGGATACCGGCAACGAAGACGAATAGCTCCCGCCCTATTCAACATATTTGAAGGGCCCAACGCGCTCATACTCAGGAAACCTTGCTGGTTAATTCTATGGCCAAAGGTTGCCGGGGCTGAGTGAATGGACTACATTGAAGTTGTGGAAGTCAAAAATGACTTAATGAGCCTCTCACTGAAAGGAGGCGTAAATGTCCACGACTACAGCTCTGCGCTATTCCGGCTATTTTTCTCCCTCGGAACTCTCGGATATCGAAAAGGTCGTCAAGGATGTGTGCCTTGACGTTGACGATCATGACGGTTCCCATTCGAGCCAGATTGCCGGACAGGCTATCAAGATGTACCAGAACGGGGTGAATGACTTATCTGTCATGCGCAACCGTTTACGGCTGATCTCGCAGGTTAAACGCCCTCTTTGAGTTCGTCTCAGGTCTCTCATCCGGCGGCGTCAGCGCCGTCGTCCGCCCCTTTCCGGCATCACCTCTTCCCTTACGCGGAAAAGGTATGCGGGACATTGGCGATCCCGCGCATCGGTCCTATTGATAGATGCGCAATAGCCGTGCCTCTTGCTCCAGAAGATCCTCAACATCGTCAAGCGACATGTGGGTCGCGCACAGATGGATCGCGCATTCCAGAAACTGCGTCGATGAGCGCCGCAGGAATTCCTCACGCTCCTTTCGCGCCAGCCTTTCAAGCGCAGGGGTCGTCTTTCGTTCCGAGCCTTCTGGCATCCCGTATCCCCTCTCCTGTTGATGCGCGCCAAACATGCGTGCAAACATAAAACTGCTTGAGCGAGAGCTTGTTCCATCCAATCCGGCAGGATGAAACACTGGGAACATTTGAAGACGAACGCGGTTCGGACGGCGTCGACATCTTTAACCGAAATCCCGTTCAGGCAGGCACTGGTGCATGGTCTTTCCGCGCATCGATCAACGTTTGGAGTTTCAAAGCGAGGCGACGGATCTCGAACGGTATTTCTGTGGCACCGACCTCCGAGACCAGCTGATCGAAAAGCCGTTCGACCTCCAAATCGGCGGCGCGACCGGCATTCTCATCAAAATCATCGGCCATTTCAACCTCGCGGAGACGTGTTCTCGTTCGGGCACTAACTACTCTTAAAACGAACGGTTTCATGCGGCAGATCAAATCGCCGCCAAAATTTTCCGCAAAATTTTAGACATCACTAATTTTAGTGGCATTCATCCGGAACAATGGCGCTCCCCGAAACATTCTTTCCGCAGATTTGACATTGGTCGTCATGACCCAGTCCGGGAGGATAAGTGTCCATGTGTGAGTTGGAGCCCCCTTTTTCTGCGTCCACCGTACAGACTTGCCAGAGGCGCACGATGAAGCGTTCACGCCTGCTTTGCCGCCTGGTGCGCGTCATCGCCAGATGACACACAAACGCTCAAACAGTTGGCCCGGTCTTTACCTGTCACCCTCGGACGACTTCAGGCGTGGAAATCGACATGAGCCGTGAACAAGTTGTCGAGCTCATTCCTGCACTTCGTGCATTTGCTAGAATTCTGTGTCCCCAGCCGGAAAACGCGGACGATCTCGTGCAGGAAACGCTCATCAAGGCAATCGCAAATCTCAACCAGTATACCGAAGGGACACGGCTGAAGTCCTGGCTCTTCACCATCATGCGCAACACGTTCAACACGCGCTATCGCAAGCGGGAGCGCGAGGTGATCGGGCTGCCCCCAGACAGTACCAACACACTGGTGACGCAGCCCGATCAGGAGTGGTCGGCGCGCGCGAAGGAAGTGTACACGGCCCTGATGCGGCTCCCGGATCGATACCGGGAAATCCTGGTGCTGATCGTCATTCAGGGTGAGAGTTACGAGGACGCCGCGGTGATCTGCGACTGCGCGGTCGGGACGGTCAAAAGCAGGCTTAACAGGGCGCGACAACGTCTGAGAGAGGAAATGGGCGAAGCCGTAGAGGACTAAGCGGGCGGAAGCTTGCTGCTTGCAACCTGCTGGGTGGCGGCAAGAAAGGAGACGCTTCCATGAAACCTCTCGCCCCGACATGCACGGCCCTGCTGATTGCAAGCCGGGGCTCTTTTTGACACTTGCAATAGGAGCATTCGTCATGCCCGCAAAATCCAAGGCACAGCAAAAGGCCGCAGGAGCCGCCCTGTCGGCAAAGCGCGGCGACACGAAGAAAAGCGAGCTCAAGGGCGCCTCCCGCAGCATGGAGAAGTCTATGTCGGAGAAGGAACTCGAAGATCTCGCCTCCACGAAACGCAAGGGCAAGCCCGAGCACAAATCCGATTGAGGAGCCGACGCCATGGTCCACAAGCCCAGACGAAATCATGACACGCTGGCGGAGGTTGAAGTTCTGCATCCCGTGGAAGCGGGCCTTGAAACCCTCGTCGCCAGTCTTCTCGCAACGAGCGGCTCGGTCGATGCCTCCGGCGTGACCGTCACGGCGCTGGGGCGGCGAATTCGCCTCGCCGGCTACGTCCACAGTATCGAGGAGATCGAGCGCTGCACGGAAATCGCGCTGTCGCTCAATGGCGTCGAGGCGGTCGACAATGACATCGGCCTGCAGCGCGGCGAAGAAACGTCGGATCCGGTCTGATCCGGTGCCTCTTTTCACGGCTGCTGCTGGGAGGTGGCAGCCGGTTTGTTCTGACTGTTCAACGGGTGCTCCGGATAGGAGCCAGTGAAAACATACAGATAAAGCAGGGTCAGAATGCCAAAGGCGAGGCAGAACGAGACCCCCAGAACAATCAGCATGCGCAGAGAGTTTCGACCCTGCCGCGCCTCTTCGGATGGAATTTCCTTCAACATCCCGGCACCTTTTCTTTCCGTTTCAACAAGGCCGGAACCGATTTGGCGAAGGGTTGTTCCGGTCAATGAGGAATGAAAATCCAAACGAGAATGATGAGTGCAATCAAGACCAGCAGCCCGGCAAACCCGGTCTGGTTCCTGGACAGTCGGCGCCTCGATTGCTCCGGTAGAGGATGAGGACGCGGCTTGCCATTTTCCGGGGCCTCGGGCGAGTTCATGGCATTGGGCATGGGCAAGACTTTCTATGACCCGACAGCGAAATGGCGTGTTCTCTCAGTGAGACAAGAGAACACGCAGGTCGGAAGATAATGGGCTCCGGCTCAGATGTCGGAGTCGCTAGGAATGTGGCTGTCGAGGCCGATCAGGACCAATTCGTTCACACAGCCGCGTATTCCCGGAACAGCGAGTGTAAGCGTCTTTGCAAGCGCGCGATCATGGGCGCTCTCGACCTCACCGGTCAGTGTCGCTACACCATCATGGACGGTCACGGTGATCAGTTCGATCGCGAAGTTTTCCTTTTCCGCCAGGATGTCGGTGATGCGCTCTTCAAGAACATCGTCCTCAATCGAATCCTCCTCGCCCGCAGACGAAAGGGAGGGACCGCCATCACTGACAATTTCCGGACGGTGCGCGATTTCCACGCCGACGCGGCCGGACTCGTCGAAATTGGAGCCGGTTCCGCCGTAAGGCGCGTTGCGATCCGCCGGCAGACCATCCTCATCGGCATAGGGCCAGCCGTCGCCGATATTGCGCTTGTCGTAGTCGCGATAATCCTCTTCGCGTGCCGTTTCAGGCGGTGTGGTGCGCTCGGCCATGGGTCGCTCCTTTTGCTGAAAGATGTCGTGAAATTAAGGTTGGCCCTGCGACAGATCACGTCCGTTGATCGAGGCCGGAACGCGGATTTCCGCGCGGCGCGATTTCGGCAAAGGCGGAAGGTTGAAGGGTGGCACCGCCTCTTCCATCGCCTCGGCAAGGGGCACCTGCCGAGCTTCTTCTTCGGTCTCCGGGCGATACTCTTTCGGGTCGCGGTTCTGGGTCATGTGATAACAACCTTCGCGACCGATTTAGGTTCCCGCGCTTTCAAGATTTCCTGGACTTCGCCTCCATGCGTGCGCGTGCCGCATCGAATATGGCGCGCACCTCGGAGGCGAACTCCGCCTGCTCAGCAAAGCCGTCTGTGGGGATCACGCCCGGATCCTCCTCCTGATCGTAGATGGAAAGATCCTCGCCCGGCCCGCCCTGCGCGCCAGCGGGCACGCGCCCACGCTCTTCCAGCAGCAGCGATGTCAATTCGATGAGGAGTTCGCGATGTGCATTCAAGCGCCCGCGGAGCTTGGTGATTTCGGCGTTTTCCATGATGCCCTCCCTGGCTTTCGTTCAGCTTTTGAACGGCCGGCACCTGCCAAAGTTCCGCCGCCTCTCGCACCGGAACCTTTGGTGTGGCAGCCGGTTCGGCCAGCATATCAGGGAGAGAGAGATGAACAACAACCGCATCGTCTGGGGTGTCATCCTTGTCATCCTCATTGTCGCAGCGCTTGCCTATTTCGGCACGGTGGCAAACCTCAACCGTGCCGTAAAGGCGGGACCGAACACGCAGAAGACCGGGCAGGGAACGCAGTGATCACGGAGGAACCAGCGGGCGGCCGTGGCGACCGCGGCCAGCGCTGGCAGTTCAGACCGCCGCAGCCATTCCCACCCGATGATAGCCGCGCTTGAAATAGATCAGCGCCTCCGCCTCATCGCCATTAGAGACCTGCAGCACCGAGCAGAAAAGCACGCGATGGGTGCCCACATCCATGCTTTCCGTCACCACGCAATCGAAGGAAACCACCGCGTCATCAAGCACCGGCGCACCCGAAGCGCCGCGGTGCCAGCTGGCCGCCGCGAAGCGCTCCTCGACTGGCGTCTTGCCGCCGAAGAGGTTCGACAGGCGATCATGCCCGCTGGAGAGCACGTTCACGCAGAGCGTGCGGTTCTCCATGACGGCGTTAAATACGGAGGCAGAGCGGTTGAGGCAAACGAGCAGCGTCGGCGGCGTATCGGTGACGCTGCAGACGGCCGTCGCCGCAAAGCCGACCTTGCCGGCCGGACCATCAGAAGTCACGATGTTGACGGCCGCTCCCATTTTGGACATGGCCTCACGAAAGGTCTGCGGCGAGACGGAATCCGCAACGACTTCGTCATGGGCGAAAGACGGATTGAGGGTCATCAGAGACATCCTTTCAAGGTGCGCTCATGCCGACTGCGCCAGCGGCGCGCTCTGCGGCATGAAGGGTTTGAGGGAAAGTTCGCGTTCGAGGCGGCGGGCGACCGAGGCGATCTGAGCCTCGCGCCAGGGCCGGCCGATGATCTGGACCGCCACCGGCAGCCCTTCGGACGAAACGGCAACTGGCAGCGTGACCACCGGCAGACCGAGATAGGAGAATGGCCGCGTGAATGTCGTCATGGCGCTGACCACGCGGTTCATCTCCGGGCTCGTGCCGATATCGACGTCGGCCGAGCGCGGCGGCAGGAAAGGCATCACCGGCGCGATCAGCACGTCAGCCTCGGCAAAGGCGGTCTCGAGAAACTCGGCGAGCATGAGGCTGCGCATCTGCAGCGCCCGGATATAGATCGGCGCGGGCATGGCAAGAGATTGCGAAAGGCGCATGCGGATCTGTGGACCGTAGTCCTTGGGGCGATCGCGCATCCAGTCGAAATGCACGGTCCCGGCTTCAGCCATGGCCACGACATTGGCGAGTTCCGCCACAGTCGATAGGTCGGACGGCTTTGCCTGGCCGACGGACGCGACATGCGGAGCAAGCGCCGACATGGCGGTGGAAACGCCTTCCGCCACGACTGCTGCGAGGTCCTTCTCGAAGACACCGCCGAGCACGCCCACGCGAATGGAGGAAAGATTATCAAGAAGGTCACCAGGTGGAGATATGCGTTCGCAAGTCGGATCAAGGGGATCCTCCCCACTGATGATTTGCAGGATCGTGTAGGCGTCCTCGACATTTGCGGCAAGCGGCCCCACGCAATCCTGCGAGAAGGAAAGCGGCATGGCGCCGTGCCGGCTGACGCGCCCCTGCGTCGGCTTGATCCCGACAACGCCGCAGCAGGCGGCCGGCAGACGGATGGAGCCGCCGGTGTCTGAACCGAGTGCCGCCAGCACCACGCCTGCACCCACGGCAGCGCCCGAACCGCTGGAGGAACCGCCCGTGATGCGCTCCGGATCGATCGGGTTCCGCGCCCGGCCATAATGGGCATTGTGACCCGTCGGCCCCATGGCGAATTCGCTCATGTTGAGCCGGCCAATTGAGATCGCGCCGGCTACTTCCAGGCGCTGCATAACGGTGGAGGTTGAAGCCGCAACATGATCCGCACGGATCCTGGAGCCGCAACCCGTCACCATCCCTTTGCGGTCATACATGTCCTTGTGCGCCAACGGCACTCCGTGAAGGAGCCCGAGCGGCTTTCCCTCTGCCATCCAGCGGTCGGCCGCCTCGGCAGCGGCAAGGGCCGCATCCTCCTCAATCGCGATGAAGGCATTGATGCGCGGCTGTGAGGCCCTGGCGCGGGCGATGGCGGCTTGGGTGAGTTCCACCGAGGTCGCCGCACCGCTGCGGATCAGGGTGGCAGCCTCTACGAGGGTTTGTGGCTGGAGCTCGCTCATGCGTCGGCCTCCTTCGACATCAGTGCGTAATAGGTCGCGGGCTCGATGGAGAAGAACACATTCCCCTCGCCAGCGCGCGGCGGGGCAATCGCGGCACTATCCCGCTGCATCTCGCCCGCCATGGCGACCATCTCAGCCTCGTTGGCCGGGCGCGCCCAATAGAGGAGCGCCAGCGTATCGGCAATTTCCTTGAGCTCGACCATCAACTGAAATCCTGCGGCTGGCGATTGCGCACGAGCTGGCTCAGCGACACGGCGATCACCAGCGCGCCGCCGTAGAACAAGTTCTGCACATAAGCATGCGCGCCCATCATGGTGAGCCCTGTAATACCGGTCACGAGGAAGTAGACGCTGATGACGGCGCCGAAAGCGTTGAAGCGGCCCGGCGCAATGGTCGTGGCACCCAGGAAGGCGGCAGCAAAGGCGGGCAGCAGCAGGTTAAGACCCGAGAGCGGATCGGCCGAACCCGTCATGCCGGAATAGAGAATGCCGGCAAAGGCGGAGATGAGGCCGGAGAGGATGAACGAGGTCGCCCGCACCCGTTCGACCGGGATCCCGTTCAGCCGCGACACCTCGCGCCCGCGCCCGACAAAAAGCAGCTTGCGGCCGGGGATCGTGAACTCGAAGGCGTACCAGATCAATGCCGCGAGGATCAGCGCATAGTAGAAGGCGAGCGGAATGCCCCAGAGCCGGCCCATGATGACCCAGGACACCAGTTCCATCGAGACGCCGGAAATCGTCTGCGAACCGCTCATCCAGAGAATGACGCCGTTGACGAAGGTGCCGACGCCAAGCGTGACGATCAGCGAGTGGATGCGGAAATAGAGGACGAAGAAGGCGTTGATCGCCCCGATCAGCGCGCCGACGGCGAGCGACATGACGAGAACCGGCAAGATCGGCCAGCCCATCTGCGCATTGAAGACGCCAATGACCATGGAACTCATGGTCAGGATCGACGCGCCAGAGAGATCGAAATCGCCGGAGGTGAGCGGAATGATGATGCCGAGTGTGAGCACGACCAGCACGGCCTGCGAGCCGAACATGGTGGAGAAATTGCGCCAGCTCAGGAAACTGTCCGGCATGAGAATGCCGAAGAGGATGATGAGGAAAAGCCAGGCCGCCACCAGCGCGAAGCGTTCCACCTCGGTCTTGAGTGTGAAGCGCGACCTCAGCGCTGAAACGGGCTTTTGAACGGGCATGTCGATCGTCGTCATTCTGCGGCCTCCGCATCGGTGCTGTAGAAGCAGGCTTCGGTGATTGCCTTGCGGCTGATTTCGTGTCCCTTGAGCTCGACCACCGGCACCCCGCGCGAGAAGACGAGGATGCGGTCGCAAATCTGCTCAAGCTGTTCATTGTCGGTAGAAGCGCAGAGGATCGAGGTTCCGGCTCTCGCCGCCCCGTCCAGCGCCTTGAAAATCTGCTGGCGCGCGCCGAAATCCACCCCTTGCGTCGGCTCGTCCAGAAGCAGCAGCTTCGGCTGGATGCGCAGCCATTTGGCGAGCAGAACCTTCTGCTGGTTGCCGCCTGACAGAGACCCAAGGGCCAGTGCCGGATTATGCGGGCGCACGTCATGCATGGTGGAAAGCCGCCCAGCTTCCTTGACCATCGCGCCGCGATCGAGCCCGGCGAGATGCGAAAGTTCATCGAGAATGGGCAGCGTGATGTTGTCGGTGACCGCAAGCGACCCTATGCCCGCCGCGCCCAGCCGGTCACCGGGCAGAAGCGCCACGCCCATGCGCTGCGCCATCAGCGGCGTGATCGTCGCCAGATCGATTTTCCGGTCGGCCACGGTCAGCGTACCGGCGCCGCGTCGCGCGCCATAAAGCGTATAGGGGACGGTGGCAAAGCCGGAGCCGATGAGGCCAGTGACGCCGAGGATTTCGCCTTCCTGCATGGACAGGCTGAAGGGCGGTGTCTTGCCGTCTGTGAGATTGTCCACGCGGATTGCGACGGGTGCAGCACCCGCAGCCATGCGCTGCTTGGCAAAGGCATCAATGCGCGAACCGACAATGGTATCGAGAATGGCCTGCCGGCTCGAGGCTTTGGTATCGAGTACTTCGACCAGCTGCCCGTCGCGGAGCACGGCGACACGGTCGGTAATGTCGCGGACCTCGTCGATATCATGCGTCACGATGATGACGGATGCACCGGTCTTGACGATGGAGCGGACTAGATCGAACAGCCGCTTCACATCCTCCCCCGGAAGGAAGGGCGTGGGCTCATCGAGAACCAGTATCCCCTCCCCGCCATAGCCGGCGTCTGAAGCACGCAGGTCCTCGAAGGCTCGGATAATGGCGACGAAGGCGCGCTCGACCGGCGGCAGGCTCGCCACCGTCGCCAGGGGATCTATATCGAGATTGAATTCGGCAAAGAGCGCCGAAAGCCGCTCCGCCTCCTTGCGCCAGGAAACGAACCAGGGGTTCTTCTGGCCGAGCGACGTCACGCGCATGTTTTCGGCCACCGTCAGCGACGGCACGAGGCCGAGATGCTGGTGGACGAAGGCGACGCCGCGCTTCTTGATCAGCATCGGGTCGAGCGGAAGGGCCATTTTCTCGCCCCACAGCACGACCTCGCTGCCCTCTTCCGGCTGGTGGAAACCAGCCAGAACCTTGATGAGGGTGGATTTACCCGAGCCATTCTGCCCGAGCAAGCCGAAGACCTCGCCACGCCGGACCGCAACACTGACACCCTTGAGCGCATAATTGCTTCCGAACTTCATCTTGATGTCGTTCATCACAAGGACTGCGTTGTCGGTGATGGCAGTGTCTGTCATGGCGCGGCTCCGTTTTGGCTTCGACGTTGCTCAGCTCACTTCAGCTTCCACAGCTTGCGGAAGCCTTCGAGATGGGCGTCGCCATAGCCGTCGTTGAAGTTGGCCGGAACGCCCGCCGTCTTCACATTGTCCTTGTCGAAGATGAGCAGCGGCACGTTCAGCTTGGCAACTTCCGGCTTGCCGCAGATCATGCGCATGATGTTGTCGATCGCCGCATAGCCGGCCCAGCCGAGGCTTTCGCCGATATCCATGTTGACCTGGCCCTCGCGCAGCATGTCGAGAACGAAAGGCGTGCCGTTAAAGCCGGCAACGCCGACCGAGCCGAGAGCGCCGGTGATGCGCAGCGCCGGCACCACGAATTGAGACATCGAGTCATAGATCGGGATGATGTAGTTGATGCCCGGATCGGCCAGCAGCGCCGACTGCGTGCCGGGCTGGATCTTCGTCGCCCAGTCAGAGACCGGCACGTCGAGATGCTTCTGCTTGCATTCCGGGCAGAGCGCCTTCAGCTCGTCCTGGATCGCCTTGACAAACGGGACCGACGGCAGGACGTCGGAAGAGCCGACAATCAAAACATTCGGTTTGCCGCCCGTCTGCACGAAGGCCCAGGCCGCAAGCACCTTGCCGGCTTCGGTGAAATCGACGCGCGAGGAATAGTCGACCGTCGGAGCGGACTTCTGCGTGACGTCATAAAGATGTGTCGTCGTGATCTTGAGGCCGGCGCTGCGCGCCTCCGTCAGTTGCGGGCCGAGCCATTCAGGATTGAGACCACCCGCGAGGTCCAGCACGTCATATTTCTGGCTGATCGCCTGCGAGACGCCCTGGATCCACTGGTCCGTCTTCAGCTGGTTGTCCCAGGTCGTGTAGGTGAAGCCCACTTCCTTGGCAGCGGTCGACATTGCCTTCTGAAGCTCGACGTTGAACGGGATCGTCATTGAGATCGGGATCGAGAGCACCTTCTTGCCGGCCATGCAGGACTTTGCGTCAAACGCTTCGCCCGGCGGATCGAAGACGGGCATCTTCTTATGCTGTTCAAGGATCGCCTTGGCGTCGGCCATGGCATCCGCATGCGCGCCGGACGGCACTGCAGCAATGGCGGACGCGGCAACGAAAGCGCTGAGTAGAAGCACACGCATATCTGACATTCCCCTGTTGGATGCCCCGCATTTCCGGGGTCGTGATCGCATCTCCGTCGCAACGGGACGGCTTTAATGTACGTACATATTCAAGCATCCGTCAACGGTTTTGCAAGATTTTTTTGCAGTGCAAAATAATGAGGCAAATGCCGGTCAATCGGCAAATAAATGCAATTTTCTTATTCATTTTCAGCGATTTTTGTTGCCAGTCCGCAACGCAAGCAGACACGAAAACGAGGCCGCAGTGACACCGCAGCCCCATTTAACCAGTCAATATGTCAGTACTTTATTGATCAGACACGTGCTGCGCGGTGTGAGCGCCACGCTGTGATCATTCCGAAGAATCCCAGCAGCGAGAAAACAAGAAAACTCGTGCCATAGTGTCCGGTCACCATATAGAGACTCGCAAAGCTGGACGGCCCGACGATGACGCCGATGAAGGTGTAGACAAGCACGCCGCCCGTAATTGCCCCGATGCGCCCCTCCGGAGCGTTGTGCGCGACTTCGGCCAGCAACACACCGTTCCAGCCGATCGTGGTCATGCCAAGCACGATCAGGACAACCACCTGGAGGTATGCCGGCATATCCACGACGAAGAACAGAGATGCAAAGCCAAGCCCAATCAACAGACCGAGCAGCGCCAGCGTCTTGAATCCACCGCCCACCCTGTCGGCCACCACACCCCAGAAGATACGCCCGAAGGCCCCGAAAAACTGCATCACCGCAGCAACCGAACCGGCGGCCAGCAGCGACCAGCCGCCATCATGAACCAGCGTCACGACGGCAAAGGCGGACAGCGACAACTGCGTCGCCGAATAGGCAAAGCCGAGAAAGCTCAGCGTTCTCAACTTGGCGTTCTTCCAGATAATGCCCTGTTCGTCGCGAAAACCCTTCATCATCGAGCCCATGGGCACACTGCGATCGATCGGCTCTGTGACATGCGTAGCGGCCAGCAGCACCATGGTGGCCAACGGTGCAGCCGCCCCGATCAGCAGCGCATATTGCCAATCCATCTGCCGCGAGAGAAACGGAAAGGCGAAGCTTGCCAGAATGCCACCCAGCGGCACGCCCGACTGCTTGATCGAAAAGACGATGTTGCGCTTGCCATGCGGGGTGATGCGCCCGAGCATTTCCGAGGAGGCCGGGTTGTTCAGCCCATAGCCGATGCCGATGAGAAGCGATGCCACGATGATCGGCAGGACGTGTGCCATGGCGATCCCCACGAAACCAAGCAGGAAGCAGACCAGCGCCAGTTGCTCGACACGGACAGGACCAAAGCGCTTGACCAGCGTGCCCGCGACAGCCGAGGAAAACATGCCCGAGGCGTAAATCAGACTGATCTGATAACCGATGAGATACGCGCCGATCCCGAGGTCGGTAGCCACGGTGGGCGCAATCGCCGTCAGCGCCAATACGCTGGCAGTTGCCACGATCTGGATCAGCGTGGCGGCACCCAGTGTGACCATCAGCGAATGGGACTTGCGCGCGTCCGAACCCGAGGCATCTTCGACGGTGATGTCTGACATGAAAGGCAACTGTCCTGCGATTTTCGTATATGTACGTACTAATTGATTTCGAAATCAAGCGCAAGGACGCGGCGCGAAATTGCATCCACGCCGAAATATGTTTGCTTTTACGAGAAAAAACATATTGATGGGCCGGGAGGCCTGAACATATGAGCAATGCGATTTCTGAGGAAATGACCGGCAGCACGCAGGAAATCAAAAACGGCTGGAAGCCGGAGATAGCGACAGCACCGCTCTATATGCAGGTGGCTCACCACCTGGAAGCCCGTATTTCCAACGGGGATTTTGCCGTAGGCTCCCTCTTGCCCACCGAGAACGAACTGGCCGAAGCGCTTGGTGTCAGCCGCCAGACTGTGCGCCAGGCAATCGGTTTGCTGCGCAACAAGGGCCGGCTTTCGGCACGAAAAGGTGTTGGCACGCGTGTGGAGGCGATCGAAGCCACCAGCGGCAGCACGCGCTTCATTGCCCATTCGCGTTCCGAGTTGTTCGAGATCGCAGCCGAGACGGAATTCGTCATCGGCTTTCGCGAAATGGTCTCTGCCCAGGGCAAGCTCGCCGTCGATCTCGGCTGCCGGCCGGGCCGGAAATTCCTGCACATTACCGGCGTACGTTATCCCGCGAACCGTGGAAAGGCCTTTTCTTGGAACGAGGTCTATATCGACTCCCGCGTGGCCGCGGCCGTCAAGGATATCACGGTCGCCCGGCGCGCCATCTTCCATTACATTGAGGAATTCACCGGCGAGAAGATCCACGAGATCCAGCAGGATGTCCGCCCCATTGCCATGGACGAAGACATTGCCGAGAAGGTCGGGGGCAAGGGCGGCGACCTCGCCCTGATCGTCAACCGCCGCTATTACGGCTCGGGCCGTCGGCTGCTGGAATACGCCTTCCAGATTCTCCCCGCAGACCGCTTCACCTATACGACGACGCTGCGCGCAGAGACCTAAATCCCGTCCCCTGCCACCGCTCGACGCGATCCCGCACTGCACAATCCTGCTGCAGAGCGCGCTTCGGCGCGCCCAATTCCACATCATCCCGGCCTGAAACCACAAAGAATTGCACCTATTTTATGCACGCCTAATTGTGCGGCATTTTTGGCTGGACAGCCTCCGAATTTTTTGCATTAGTTCGTACATACTGCATTCCTTCCCAAGCATCCCGACCATAGGAGCACATCATGGACATTGGCGTTTTCATTCCGATCGGCAACAATGGCTGGCTGATTTCCGAGGCCGCACCGCAATACATGCCGAGCTTCGAACTCAACAAGCAGATCGTTCAGAAGGCCGAAATATACGGTCTCGAATTCGCGCTTTCGATGATCAAGCTGCGCGGTTTCGGCGGCAAGACCGAGTTTTGGGACTACAACCTCGAATCCTTCACGCTGATGGCGAGCCTCGCTGCCGTCACCGAACGGATCAAGCTCTTCGCGTCGACCGCCGTGCTAACCCTGCCGCCGGCGATCGTTGCCCGGATGGCGACGACCATCGATAATGTCGCCCCCGGCCGTTTCGGCGTCAACATCGTTTCCGGCTGGCAGATGGCGGAATACGACCAGATGGGCATCTGGCCCGGCAACGACTATTTCGGCTATCGCTACGATTACTCGTCCGAATACGTGCACGTCATGAAGGAACTCTGGTCGAAGGGCGAATGCACCTTCGACGGCAAGCATTTCCACATGAACGATTGCAAGATGATGCCGATGCCGGCCAACAAGATCGAGATCGTGGCCGCCGGCCAGAGCCCGCGCGGCATGGAATTTGCGGCCGAATATGCCGACTACAACTTCGTCATGGGCGCGGGCATCAACACGCCGACGGCGCATAAGGAAGGCAATGTCCGCCTCGTTGAGGCCTCCGCCAAGACCGGCCGCGACGTCGGCGCCTATGTGCTCTTCATGGTCATTGCCGACGAGACGGATGAACTCGCCAAGGCCAAGTGGGAGAAGTATCGAGCCGGCGCGGACGTCGACGCGCTCGCCTGGATGGCCGATCAGGGCAGCAAGGATGCCTCTGCCGACAGCTCCTCGACCGCCAAGCACATCAACCTGCCGGAAGGTGCGGTCAACTTCAACATGGGTACGATCGTCGGGTCCTATGCCTCCGTCGCCCGCATGCTGGACGAGGCCGCCAGCGTCCCCGGTACCAAGGGTATCATGCTGACTTTCGATGACTTCCTGATCGGGCTCGACCAGTTCGGCCAGCGCATCCAGCCTCTCATGGCCTCGCGCAACGTCACCAGCATTGCTGCGGAGTGAGTGATGAACGTGCTCCAGCCCCTCCCCCACACGGACGTGCTGGAGCCGACCTCCTTCATCGATCCGGGTCAGGCGGACGCGCGTCTTTCCGCGCGCCCGTCGACCCCGGTGGAGGGTGAGCAACGCGTTGCGATGCCAATCGCAGCAGGCACTCTGGACGACATTTCGGCGGCCGACGTTGGCAATCTTCTGTCCGCCTATGCGGAGGGAACTCTCGATACCGTCGCGGTTCTTGATGCTCTGACAAGTTCGATTGCAACCACACGCGCCGGCGGCGAGGCCGTGCTCCGCTTCGTGCCGGGTGCCGCAGAAGCCGCGAAAGAAAGCGCTGCCCGCTGGGCCTCGGGCACACACCGTCCGCTGGAAGGCATACCGTTCGGCGTCAAGGACATCATCGATGTCGCCGGGACGGAAGTGACCAGCGGCTCCCATTTCACCGGCCATCGGATTGCTCCTGCCGACGCGCATGTCGTCGCGCGCCTTAGAGCAGCCGGCGCCATCCCTTTCGCCATGACCGCCACCAGCGAATTCGCCTGCGGCGGCCCGCACAATCCGCGCTACGGCGCGGTTACCAACCCATGGGATGTAAAACGCTGGACCGGCGGCTCCTCCACCGGCTCAGGCGCGGCGCTTGCCGCGCGGCTCATGCCGCTGGCTCTCGGCACCGATACCGGCGGCTCGATCCGCGTGCCCTCCTGCTGGTGTGGGACAACCGGCCTCAAACCCACGCGCGAAAAGGTCTCCCGCGAAGGGGTAGCCGCCCTCTCCTGGACGCTCGATCATATCGGGCCGATGGCGCGTTCGGCGCAGGATATCGCCTGCGTCCTGCCCTTCATGACGGCAACGCCCGATCGGCAATTGGCGAAAGACTGCGCCGCGCTCTTCGGAGACTTCGACATTTCCGGCCTGCGGATTGGCGTCCCGACCGGCTGGTTTACCGACAATGCCGACCAAGCCGTGTTGACGAACTGGAAGTCGGCGCTGGAAATGTTGGAAAATCTGGGCTGTCTCCTGGTCGACCTGCCGCCCATCGACGTCCGGCCTTACCACGAAGCCGGTTGGGTGGTTCTGCAGAGCGAACTCGCAGCACTGCATGCCGACAGGGCAGACCGCGCCGATCTCATGGACCCCGGCATGCTCGGCCGTCTGCGCAAGGGCATGGCCTTCGGCGCCAAGGACTACGCGCGCGCACTTCAGGAACGGGTCACAGCCCAGGAGACTTTCCTCAGCGCCATGGAAAATGTCGATCTGATGATCACACCGGGCATCGGCGGCGAAGCCGGTTCGCTCGAGACGCTGACGGTTGATGTCAACGGCACGTCGATGAGCTTCCAGGACCTCATTTCCCGCAATACCATGATTTTCGACTTCACGGGCTTCCCAGCCCTGATGCTGCCCACCGGGCTTGGCCGCGCAGCGCTGCCGACAGGCATGCAGATCGTCGGCCGGCCCCATGCAGAGGCGCTTTGCCTTCGCGTCGGCGCAGCCTTTCAAGCCGTGACAGCCCATCATTGCCTGGTCCCGCCGGGCGCAGCCTCAGACTGAAGGCACAGCCATGAACCTGCAAACGCCACAGGACTTCGCCACCCAATTCGCAGTAGCGCCGAACCGGCTGACCGCGACGCAGGCGCTTGAGGCACTGAAAACCGGTCGCCTCACCGCGACCGATCTTGTGAAAGCCTGCCTGCAGCGTATCGAGATACGCGACGGGGACGTTCGCGCCTGGCTGCATCTCAACCCCTATGCGCTTCGGCTGGCCGCAGAACTCGATGCCCTTCCCAGGGAGCAGCGCGGCAAACTGCACGGTCTGCCAATCGGCATCAAGGATGTCTTTGAAACGAAGGACATGCCAACGACCTTCAATTCGCCGAACTTCGAAGGTCACCAGCCCGGGCAGGACGCGGCTGCCGTCGATCTCCTGCGCGCCGAAGGCGCTATCATTCTCGGCAAGACGGACACAACCGAATTCGCCGCCGCAGGGCGCAATGCCGCCACAGGCAATCCGCATGACACGCGCTTCTCCTCCGGCGGATCGTCGGCGGGGTCTGCCGCCTCGGTTGCCGATTTCCAGGTGCCGCTTTCCATCGGGACGCAGACCGGTGGCTCAACCATCCGCCCCGCCTCCTTCTGTGGCGTTTATGCCTTCAAGCCGACATTCGGCGTGGTGAGCCGCGAGGGTTTCAAGATCTATGCAAACACGCTCGATACTGTCGGCTGGTACGGTCGCTCGGTGGCGGATCTTTCGCTTCTCGCTGATGTCTTCGGCCTGATGGAGTCCATCAAACCCGCGCTAGGCACCGCCACCTTGCGCATCGGTATCACCCTCGGCCCTTACCGCGACCGGCTCCAGCCTGAGTCTGTTCAAGCCATGCAAGTCGCCGCAGATCGTTTCCGAAAAGACGGACACGATGTAACGCACCTCGAACTGCCTACGGAATTCTCAGCGCTGGACCACTACCACCGCACCATCCTGCACCGCGAGGGCGCCGCAGCCTTCCGTAACCTCGCCCGCCGCTTCGGCAGCGAATTGCATGACGATTTTCATCATAGGGTCGAGAATCGAGATGGGCGCAGCCTGAGCGAACTCCGTGACGCCTATGATGCTGCGGCGAAGGCCCGCGTGCAGTTCGACAGGCTCGCTGCCGAATTCGACGTTATTCTTGTGCCGAGCGCACCGGGCCATGCTCCGGAAGGTCGTCACCCCGGCGATCCGGTTTTCAACGCAATGTGGACGCTTCTCGGCGTCCCCTGCGTCAACGTTCCGGTGTTCATGCAGGAGGCACCATTGCCCATCGGGGTGACGCTGACCGGCCCGCGCTTCAGCGACCCCAGCCTGCTCGCCGCAGCCGCGCGACTTGCGCCGCTCATAGACTGCGCGCGCAGCCCATATGCATAACGAGGACCAGATGACCGACACCGACCTGAAAGCCAACTACGCCGCCGCCTATAACAACCGGATCGGCTTTGGCAAAAAGCCGGCGCTCATCCTCATCGATTTCGTGCAGGCCTATTTCGAGCCATCGAGCCCGCTTTATGCCGGGGTCGATGCCGCGCTCGCCTCGGCGCTCCGGATCCGTTCGGCCGCGCGGGCGAAGGCCATGCCCGTGATCCTGACCGGCGTGGTCCTCCACCCGTCTGGTCGAGATGGTGGCCGCTTCTTCCAGAAGGCAAAGCCGCTCACCTGCTTCACCGCCGGAAATCCGCTGGGTGCTTGGCCGGAAGGTCTTGCGCCCCATCCGGATGAGTTCGTGGTCACGAAACAATATCCGAGCGCCTTTTTTGGCACATCGCTCGCGCCGCTGCTTGTCAGCATGGGCGTGGACAATGTCATCCTGACAGGCCTGACGACCAGCGGCTGCGTGCGGGCGAGCTGCGTAGATGCCATGTCGCACGGCTTCATCACCACCGTGGTGAGCGACGCCTGCGGCGACCGTCACCCGGCGCCGCATGAGGCCAATCTGTTCGACATGAATGCCAAATATGCGGACGTGGTCTCAGAAGCCGAAACTCTCGACTTCATCGCCAGCCTCTAAGCAGACTTGCATTGGCAGGCCAACGCTTCGTTTGCTTAGATGTTTGTTTTGACGCAGGTTCTGATCGGAAAACCGTGGGACACTTTTCCGGAACCTGCTTAGGACTCAGCGATGCTTGAAGTCCGGCGGACGCTTCTCGGTAAATGCGGCCATGCCTTCCTTCTGGTCCTCCGTCGCAAAGAGCGGATAGAAGACGCGCTGCTCATAATGCAGACCTTCCGACAGCGTGGTTTCAAAGGCGCGGTTGACCGCTTCCTTGGCCGTCACGACCGTCGGCCGCGAATAGGACGCGATGGCTTCTGCAGCCGAGAGCGCGGTTTCCAGAAGCTTGTCGGAAGGCACGACCCGTGCGACGAGGCCGGAACGCTCGGCCTCCTGCGCATCCATCATGCGGCCGGTCAGAACCAGATCCATGGCCTTCGCCTTGCCGACAGCGCGTGTCAGCCGCTGCGTGCCACCCATGCCAGGGATGACGCCAAGCTTGATTTCCGGCTGGCCGAACTTCGCGGTTTCAGAGGCAATGATGAAATCGCAGATCATCGCCAGCTCGCAGCCGCCGCCGAGCGCAAAGCCGGACACGGCCGCAATCATCGGCAGCTTGGTGTCCTTCAGCGCATTGAAGCGGCGACCGAAATGGTCGGCATTCTTCATCTCGATATAGGTCTTGTCAGACATTTCCTTGATGTCGGCACCGGCGGCAAAGGCCTTCTCCGACCCCGTGATGACTACACATCCGACGCTCTCGTCTTCGCTCAGCGTATCGAGATGAGCGCAGAGCGTCGTCAAAAGCTCCGAATTCAGCGCGTTTAGCGCCTGGGGGCGGTTCAACGTCAGCAGAGCCACGCGGCCCTTGCGCTCCAGGAGAACGGTGTCACTCATCGGCAATTCCTCCAAATCGGTTCATCTTTGAACAGAGTGCTAGCATGCTCGGACGACACCGGGAAGTCATCCGAAAGTCAGATGCAGCGTCCGCCATCCACTTCCATGGCAACACCCGTGATCATCGAGGCTTCGTCCGAGCAGAGGAAGCAGGCGGCATTGCCCATATCCTCCGGCGTCGAGAACCGGCCGATCGGGATGGAGGCGAGGAACTTGGCGCGGATATCAGGTGTATCCTCACCCATGAAGCTCTTCAGCAGCGGCGTCTCTCCGGCCACCGGATTGATAGCATTGACGCGGACCCCTGCAGGTGCCAGCTCGATTGCCATGCCGCGGGTCGCCGTAATCATCCAGCCCTTCGAGGCATTGTACCAGGAAAGCCGAGGGCGCGGGCTCACCCCGCCGGTGGAGGCGACGTTCAAGATCGCGCCCTTCCCTCGCGCCTTCATGTGCGGAACAAGATGTTTTGCCGTGAGATAAACAGATTTTACGTTTACCGAAATAACACGATCAAAGTCCGATTCCGACACATCTTCCATCGCAGCGGGGAGATGCGTGACGCCGGCGTTGTTCACGAGAATGTCCACCTGACCGAAGGCCAGCAGTGCAGCCTTCGCCATCGCCGCAACACTTTCGTCTTTCGAAACATCTACCTGATGACCGATCGCGGCCTCGCCGAGTTCCTTCGCAAACGCTTCGGCCGCTGCGCCGTTGATGTCGGCCACCATGACCCTGGCGCCTTCGGCGATGAACTTGCGCACAATGCCCGCGCCGAAACCCGATGCCCCGCCCGTAACGATAGCAGCCTTGTCTTCCAAACGCATGATTGTCTCCCTACCCATGCAGCGCGGCCACGGTCTTCAGGACCGAAAAGCCATAGAGCGCCTCAAAACCCTTCTCCCTGCCGTGGCCGGACTTGCCCGTGCCACCGAAGGGAAGCTCGACGCCACCACCGGCGCCATAATTGTTGATGAAGACCTGGCCGGCGCGCAGCGCCTTGGCCAACCGCATCTGCCGCGCGCCTTCGCGCGTCCAGACACCTGCGACGAGCCCGTAATCCGTGCCGTTCGCGATGCGGACCGCATCCTCTTCCGTGTCGAAAGGAATGACGGCCTGCACCGGCCCGAAAATCTCTTCCTGTGCCAGCCTATGCGAGGGATCGAGCCCCGCAATGAGACGTGGGGCGACATAATTACCGCCCTTCGGCGCGTCCGCGACGATCACGCCGCTGGCCGCAACGCTTGCCTCCTCGGCCAGTGCAACAAAGCCCTCGACAATTTCCTTTTGGCGCGCCGAAATCAACGGCCCGACGTCCAGATCGGCGATCGCCGGGCCAACCTTCAGCGCCCGATATCGTTCGGCCATGCGGATGACGACGTCCTTGTACACATCCTTCTGCACGAGAATGCGCGAGGCGGCCGAGCATGTTTGGCCGGCATTCTGGATGCCAGCATTGACGAGAAACGGCAGCGCCGCATCGAGATCGGCATCGGCAAACACGACCTGCGGCGATTTCCCGCCCAGTTCCAGCGTCACCGGCACGACGTTGCGCGAGGCGGCGGCCTGTATCTTCATGCCGACACCGACCGAACCGGTGAAGGAGATATGGTTGATGCCGGGATGCCCCGAAAGCGCAGCTCCCGCCTCTTCCCCGAGGCCGGGAACAACATTCAACGCGCCCTTGGGCAAGCCCGCCTCATGGCAGATGTCTGCAAAGGCAAGTGCCGTCAGGCAGGCCTCTTCGGCCGGCTTGAGAACCGCTGCGTTCCCCATGGCCAGGGCGGCGCCCACCGACCGTCCGAGGATCTGCATCGGGTAATTCCAGGGAATGATATGGCCAGTGACACCATGCGGCTCGCGCAATGTGTAGACAGTGTAACCATTTAAATATGGAATAGTTTCACCATGGAATTTATCGCAAGCGCCGCCGTAAAACTCCAGATAACGTGCTAGAGCCACAGCATCCGCGCGCGCCTGCTTTAGGGGCTTGCCGACATCAATAGCCTCGAGCCTGGCAAGCTCGTCAGCTTTCTCGAGAACCGCCCTGCCAACCTTGGAAAGAAACCTGCCACGTTCGAAAGCCGGCATTTGCCCCCATTCGCCATCCAGCGACCTGCGCGCGGCTTCCACGGCAAGATCGATATCAGCAGATCCTCCGCGGGCGATCGAGCCGATGAGAGCACCATCGGAAGGGTTTTCAAGCGGCAAAGTATCCTTGCCTTGAGGCGCAACCCAGGCGCCGTCGATAAAGCATTTGTCCGTTGGAAACCACGGCAAAATCATGAGGAACTCTCCTTGATGCGATCAGGCAGCGGCGATCTCTCGGCGCTTCAGCGCCGCCTCGAGATCGGGCGTCGCGGCAAGCAACTGCCGCGTATATTCATGTTGCGGATTGGAGAAAACGGTTTCGGTCTCCCCTGCCTCGACGATCTTTCCGGCCCTCATGACCAAAACCCGGTCAGTGATGGCACGGACAACTGACAGGTCGTGTGAGATAAAGAGGTAGGATAGATCGAGATGGTCGGAAAGATCGGCCAGAAGATCGAGGACCTGGGCCCGTATCGAGACGTCGAGCGCGGAAACGGCCTCATCCAGTACAATGAGCGAGGGATGCGTAATAAGCGCCCGAGCAATCGCCACACGCTGCCGCTGACCGCCGGAAAACTCATGAATATACTTGTTTGCATCCCGAGCCTGCAGGCCGACGTTCTCCAGCGCTTCGGCAATCCTCGCCTCCAGCACCGAGCCCGTCGGCGCATCGCGGCCCATCAGATAAAACGGTTCGGTAACGAGCCGGCGCACTTTGTGACGTGGATTGAAGGAGCCATAGGGGTCCTGGAAGACGACCTGCATCTTGCGCCGCGCCGCGGCGCTCGCGCCCGCCTTCGTCGTGACCAGTTCACCACCAACCCTAATCTCACCGGCCTGGGTGCCTTCGAGGGCCAGGATGGCGCGGGTGAGCGTCGATTTTCCACAACCGCTTTCACCGACCAGACCGACATTCTCGCCCTTGTGGATCTTGAAGCTGACCTCGTTGACGGCGCGGAACGCACCCGCTTTCGCAAAGAGTGACCTGCGCGGCAGGGCATATTCGCGAACCACTTCCTTCACCTCCAGCACCGGCACGGCATCCAGCGCCACCTTTGGCGCGTTACGCACCGGATGGTGGCTGGTCGCAGCCATCAGCGCCTTCGAATAGGGGTGCTGCATGGCGCGGAAAAGCTCGACCGCCGGGCCTGCTTCGACCACCTCGCCGGACTTCATGATGACGATGCGGTCGGCGATATCGGCGACAACAGCCAGATCATGGGTGACGAGAATGAGGCCCATGCCATCCTCATCGACCAGTCGCTTCAACAGGGTGAGAATCTGCGCCTGCGTCGTCACGTCCAGCGCCGTCGTCGGCTCGTCAGCAATCAACAGCTTGGGTCGGAGCGCGATGGCCATGGCGATGACCACACGCTGGCGCTGCCCACCTGAAAGTTCGTGCGGATAACGCGTGAGCGGGAACCGCTCTTCCGGCAGGCCGACGCGGTTGAGCGTTTCCCTGGCAATTGACAGGGCTTCCCGATGGTTTGCACCGCGGTGGATCATGACAGTTTCCGCGACCTGATCACCAATGGTCTTGACAGGGTTTAGAGCCGTCATCGGCTCCTGGAACACCATTCCCACATCAGCACCACGCACCGCGCACATCTGCTTTTCAGTCTTGGTCATCAGCTCCTCGCCATCGAGCCGAATGGAGCCGGCCGCGTCGGTCCCATGCGGGAGAAGCTGCATGATGGACAATGCCGTCATGGATTTTCCGGATCCGCTTTCGCCGATAACCCCGACGACCTCACCACGGTCAACGTCAAACCTGACATCTGACAGGATCTTCAATCCAAGAATGGAGAGGCTGAGGTTCTCGATCTGGAGGAGCGTCATGACCGGCTTCTCCTGAGCTTGGGATCGAAGATGTCGCGCAGGCCATCGCCCATGAGGTTGAGGCCCAGCACGGTGAGCACGATTGCCGCACCCGGAAACAGTGCCATATGTGGCGCAAGGCTGATCATCGTCTGCGCATCGGCCAGCATACGGCCCCAGCTCGGGGTTGGCGGCTGGGCGCCGAGGCCGACATAGGAGAGCGCAGCATCGGCGAGAATGCCCAGTGAAAACTGGATCGTTCCCTGAACGATCAGCAGGTTCATGATGTTGGGCAGAATATGCTCGGCGGAAATGCGGATTGCCCCCTTGCCCGCAACACGCGCCGCCAAGATGTATTCGCGCGTCCACAGCGTCAGTGCCGCGCCGCGCGCCAGCCGTGCAAACACCGGAATGTTGAAGATGCCAATAGCGATGATGGCATTAATGGCGCTCGGACCGAACACGGCGGTGATCAGGATCGCGATCAGAAGCGCGGGGAATGCGAAGACAAGGTCGTTGGCGCGCATGATAACCTCATCCACCAGCGATCCCCGCTTCGCAGCCGCCCAGAGGCCGAGAGGAACGCCGGCCGCGATACCGATACCGACGGAGACGAAGGCCACCGCAATTGAGGTACGCGCGCCCACCATGATCATGGAGAATATATCGCGCCCAAAATGGTCTGTGCCGAACCAGTGGAGGCTTGAGGGAGCCTTCAGCTTCTCGGCAACGGCAAGCGCTGTCGCATCATATGGCGTCCAGCCGAAGGACAGAAATGCCGCGAGGATGAACACTGCGGTCACGGCAAAACCCAAGGCGAAACTCTTCGACTGAAAGGCTGCGCCAAGTAGACCACGCTTTGCTTCAGGCAGTATGCCGAAACTCATCAGCCGCGACTCCTCAAGCGGGGGTCGACCAGCGCATAGGCCATGTCGACGAGGAACGTGATCACGATAACCGCAAAGACCAGCAGCATAACAACCGATTGCACCACAATCAGGTCGCGCTGTGTAATGCCCTGGAAAACCAGCCGTCCGAGGCCCGGAAGATAGAAGACGTTTTCGATGATGATCGCACCGGCGAGCAGGAAGGAAAACTGCAGGCCGATGATGGTCAAGACCGGGATCATTGCATTGCGGACCGCGTGGCGCACCAGCGTCTGCCCCTGCGTTAGCCCCTTGGCTCGGGCGGTGCGGATATAGTCCTCAGACAATGTGTCGAGCAGTGAGGAGCGCATGACACGCGCGAGGATCGAGGCCTGCGGCAAGGCGAGCGCAACGGCAGGCAATGTCAGCGCCTTCAGCGCAACGAAGAAGCCGGCATTCCAGCCCGGAAATCCCCCCGCCGAGAACCAGCGCAGCGTGATCGAAAAGAGAAGAACGAGCAGCATGGCGAACCAGAAGTTGGGAACGGCAATCCCCAGCTGGGTAACGCCCATGATGCCGTAATCCGCTGCCGAATTTCTCTTCGCTGCGGAAATGATGCCGATTGGCAACGCAATCAGCGTGGAAAGCAGCAGAGCATAAAGCGCCAGCGGAAGTGAGACCCAAAGCCGCTGCGCAATCAGTTCCCCGATGGGAACTTTATAGGTGTAACTCACGCCGAAATCGCCATGAGTGAGACCGGCAACCCATGTCAGATACCGCCAAGCAAGCGGCTCGTTGAGCCCCATCTGCTGTCGCAGCGCTTCCACCGTTTCCGGCTGCGCGTTCATGCCCAGCATGTAGGAGGCCGGGTCTCCAGGAACGATCTGAAGCACCAGGAAGATCACGACGCTGGCGGCCAGGAGGCTCAGCACAAGCGAGATCAGACGTTTCAGGAGATAGGGGACCATGGGTTCAAGCGATCGGGGATGGCCGGAGGCGTCATCGCCTCCGGCCAGCTCGGATCAATCCTTCCAGTAGACTTCGGACATGTCGTTCGACGGCGTGGGCTGGTTCTTCCACAGCCCGACGATCTTGGCATTGGCGACGCCCAGCTTCGGCAGTTCGAAGAGGAACGCATTGACGTAGTCATCGGCGATCTGTTTCTGCGCAGCCTTGAGCAGTTCGCTGCGCTTGGCCGGATCCGTCGTGCCGGACAGGTCCGTCATGATCTTCTTGAAGGCATCGCTCTTGTAGTTGAAGTAGTAGTTATCGCGGCCGTAGATATCGATGTCCATGGGCTCCGTATGCGACACGATGGTCAGGTCGTATTCCTTGCCCTTGAACACCTGCTCCAGCCACTGCGCCCATTCGACATTGGTGATCTCGGCCTTGATGCCAACCTTGGCGAGCTGGGCCGCGATGATTTCACCACCACGGCGCGCATAAGGCGGCGGGGGCAGCTTGAGCGACACGGTAAAGCCATCCGGATAGCCGGCTTCCTTCAGCAGTGCCTTGGATTTTTCAGGGTCGTAGTTCGACTGTGCGGTCAGATCGACATAGTCAGGGTTATGCGGCGCGAAATGCGTGCCGATCGGCGTGCCGTAGCCGAACATGGCGCCGTCGATGATTTCCTTGCGGTTGACAGCATGCGCCACCGCCTCGCGGACCTTGATATTGTCGAAGGGCTTCTTGCCATTGTTCATGGCCAGCAGCGTCTCGCCCTCGGTGTTGCCGGCAATGACCGCGAAACGCGGATCGGCCTTGAACTGTTCGAGAGTTTCAACTGCCGGGAACAGCGGGAAGGCGTCAACGTCACCGGCCATCACCGCGGCAAATGCTGCGGACGGATCGGAAATGAACTTGAAGGTCACCTTGTCGAGCTTGACCGGCGTGCCCCAATAGCCGTCGAACTTGGCGAGTTCCACCCGGTCGCCCTTCACCCAGTTGACGAACTTGAACGGGCCTGTACCCACCGGATTCGTGGCTTCGGTGACAATGCTCTTTGGTGAGAGAATGACTGCATCACCCCAGGCCATGTTGAAGAGGAAGTTGCCATTTGGCTTCTTTAGGGTGACTTTTACCGTTGCGGCATCGACGACATCGACGGACGCGATGTCCGCGAAGAGGCCCTTTTGCGCATTGGTCGAGTCAGGCGCACGGGCGCGATCGAGCGAAAATTTCACATCATCGGCGCTGAACGGGGTACCGTCATGGAACTTGACACCAGAGGCCAGATGAAACGTATAGGTCAGGCCGTCCGCCGAAATGTCCCAGCTCTTGGCAAGATCTGGAACGATGGCACCGTTGGCGTCGAAACGCGTCAACCCTTGGAAAATGTTGGCATAGGTGACTTCGCGGATCGCGGCAGCCGCACCAGAGGTCGGGTCGAGGTTCGGCGGCTCCAGAACCATGCCGACCGTGATGGCGGTGTTCGCCGCAAAGGCGGGCGTCAGCGCGCTGGTGGCAACCAGAATGGCCGCCGTGGTCATCAGTTTCATCAGGCTGTTCATTGTCTTCCTTCCCCTCGATAAGCGTTTATCGTCCCGCGTATCCGCCGACGAATTACCCCTAACCGTCAAATCGTCATTCCTCAAGGCCGTTAGGCCTCAAGCCAGTTCGACCGGCATGAGCAATTGCAGCAAGGATAATGCCATGACCTTGGCACTGTCAACCATGTCGTCTATCCCGACATATTCGTCGGGCTGGTGGGCGAGATCCAGAATTCCCGGTCCGTAGGCGATGCAGTTATACATCTTGCCGATGCGGGCGATGTGCTTCTGATCGTAAGTACCCGGAGAGGCGACATATTCCGGCTCGCGATCGAAGACGGCCTGGATCGCGCTGGCGACCGTCTTCACCACCGGCGCATCCCTGTCGGTCATCGTCGGCGTCACACCCCAGAGTTCCTTCAGTTCGTAGTCAAAGCTCGGGCGCTGCGCCTTCACGCGCTCCAGCAGAGCGACAATCTCGCCCTTCACGCCTTCCGGGCTCTCCTCGATCAGATAACGCCGGTCGAGCACCATGCGGGCGCTGTCGGGAACAAGCGGCGACGGGAAGCCTGAGAAGCCGTCCTTCGGCTCATCAAGGCCGCCGTGAAAGGAATTGATGTTGAGCGTCGAACGCCGCGCCGGTGGCGGAACGACCGGCATGTCGGTCTGGCGCGCGGCAAGCGCAGGGAACAGGCTTTGTTCCATCTCCGCAACGACCGCGCCCATATGGCGGACGGCACAATCGCCGAGGAAGGGCATGGAGCCGTGGGCGATGTGCCCAAAGGTCTCGATCTCACCCCACCAGACACCGCGATGACCTAGGCAGATGCGATCCTTGTTGAGTGGCTCGGGGATGATGACGTGCTGAACGCGGGAGGGCGAGAAAAAACCCTTCTCCGCTAGATAGGCGACGCCGCCGAAGCCGCCAGTCTCCTCATCCGCCGTGCCGGAAATCTCCACCGCGCCGGAAAAATCGGGAAACAGCGCCACGAAGGCCTCCGCCGCGACGATCGAGGCGGCTAGACCGCCCTTCATGTCGCACGCGCCGCGGCCATAAACCTTGCCGTCCTTCACCTCACCGCCGAAGGGGTCCAGCGTCCATCCCCTGCCCGGTTCGACGACGTCCGTATGTGAGTTGAAATGGACGCATTCGCCCGGATAGCGGCCCTCCCGACGGGCAATCACGTTCCAGCGCGGATAGCGATCGCTGTCGCCAGGCGCACCGACTGCGCGGATCATCTCGATCGCAAAACCCTGCGGCTCCAGGCGGCGCTTCAAATATTCGCAGATTTCAAGATAGGCTTCGCCCGGCGGGTTGAGCGTCGGAATGCGAATGAGCTCGGACGTCAGCGCAACAAGTTCGTCGCGCCGCGCTTCAACTTCCCGCAATAGCATCGCCGAAGCGGTATCGCGCGGAAATTCCCTTGATTTACCAATAGTTTCGCTATCTATTTGCATGAAGCCAGCTTCACGAAAGATCGGAGCTGACACAATTCTGTAAAAATACGGGTCTGTAGAACTACGGGAACGAGCATGAGCATGGCGGGGGCATTGGACGACACTGACGATCTCGAAAAGCTGGCGTTTGAATTCGCGCCAGTCGGGATCGTGCTGACAGAAGACCGGGTCATCCGGCAGTGCAACCTGCAATTCGCCAGCATGTTCGGCTATCAGCGCGACGAGCTGATCGGCCACTCTTTCCGCATGCTCTATGCGTCGAACCGTGAATTCGAGGCCATTCGCGATGTCGGCTTCAAGGCGCTGAAGGAAGCCGGACGCTATATGGATGAGCGGCTGATGCCGCGACGAGACGGCTCGATCTTCTGGTGTCGCGTCCGCGTCTTCACCTTCGATGCGGAGGCGCCTCTGGCGCGCACCATTCTGACCTTCGCCGATATTTCCGACACCAGACCGGCGATATCGATGACCAATCGGGAGCGCCAGGTCGTCAAGTGCCTGGCAAAAGGGATGACCAGCAAGGAGACCGCGCGCGAACTCGACCTTTCACCGCGAACCGTCGAGGATTACCGCGCCCGGCTCATCAAGAAGTTCGAAGTGCGGAACTTCTCCGGTCTGATGGCAAGATTGGCGGGATTTTCAATATAAATCAATTATATAGATGGAATTAGTCAGACCAGCCAGACTAAACCCATCAACCCATCAAAGATTGAGCGCTTCCTTCAGCGTCAGGCTTTCCCCTGTCCGCAGATCGAGATCGGCCTCAATATGGCCGATGTGATGCAGCATCATTTCGGTGGCGCGCTCGACATCGCCGGTCTGCAGCGCCTCAAGGATTAGCGCGTGGTCGTCGTGACCGCAGCTCGAGACGCCGGAGCGGCCATAAAGCGCGATGACAAGCGAGGAACGTGCAACGAGTTCGTCCATGAACTTCTCGAGAATCGCATTGCCAGCCACCCGCGCCAACATGATGTGGAAGTCGCCCGACGCCTTGATCTCGGCACGACGCGCTTCGGGACCACGGCTTGCCTTGTAGCGATCCTCTTCCTCCAGATGACGACGGAATGCCGCAACGTCGGCCTTTGTCAGCCGGCGGGCCGCCTCGGCAACAATCCCAGCTTCGATCAGGCGGCGGGAAGCGAAGACCTGGCGCGCATCTTCCGGCGTCGGATTGGATACAAAAGCACCCCTATTTCGCTCACTATGTACCAGGCCTTCAAAAGCCAGCATCTGGAGTGCGTAGCGAACAACCGTGCGGCTGACGTCAAAAAGCGCACCCACTTCCGCCTCCGACAGCTTGGTTCCGGGCGCCAGTCGTCGGTCTACAATGGCATCGCGCAAGGCATCGCGAATGGCCTGCGCGCGATCTTCCTGATTGGCATCCATGGACAGACTGGATTTTGCGGAGAGTTTCATGATCAGGCTTCCTGTTACCTCATGTTGTAGCTTTTGACGCCGCGAAAGAAAATAGCCGTGCGGCCGCAAGCCGTTTGAAATTTAGCGCACAAAATTGCGGCCTTATTGCATACACTAGCTTATTTTTTGAGCACGATTGAAAATTCATCACACACATTTGGATGCACTGCAAAAATAAACATTAGCGAATCCAGACTATTAAGCGCGCTCCACGGCATCTGGCACACCACGTGCATTGAACATCGCATCCACGAACGAGGATGATGCATGTCCCAAGCCGCCGAAATCGAACTCGCTTCCGTTTCCAAGATCTACGGATCGACCCGAGCCGTGCACGCCATCAGCCTCAAGATTCCGGCCGGCAGCTATTGCTGCTTCCTGGGTCCCTCGGGATGCGGCAAAACCTCGACACTACGCATGATTGCCGGCCACGAGACGGTGTCTGAGGGCGACATCCTGCTGGGAAACACGATCGTCAACGATCTTCCACCGGCCAGGCGCGGCACGGCCATGATGTTCCAGTCCTACGCCCTCTTCCCGCATCTCGACCTGGTCGACAACGTCGCCTTCAGTCTCAAAATGCAGGGCATAGAAAAACCCGAACGACGCAACACGGCTCTCGAAATGCTGAAGCGCATGCAGCTGGAGCCCTATGCGAGCCGCCGCCCGGCGCAGCTTTCCGGCGGCCAGCAGCAGCGCGTCGCCCTTGCCCGCGCGCTGATTACCCGCCCCCAGGCGCTCTTGCTTGACGAGCCGCTCTCTGCCCTCGATCCCTTCCTGAAGATCCGCATGCGCGCCGAGCTCAAGAGCCTGCAGACCTCGCTCGGCATGACCTTTGTTCATGTCACGCATAGCCAGGATGAGGCCATGGCACTGGCGGACCTGATTGTCGTGATGAATGATGGCCGGATTGAACAGGCGGCCAATCCGCGCACGGTCTTCGAGCGGCCCGCGACGGCCTTCGTCGCGCAGTTCATGGGCAATCACAATGTCATTTCCGGCCGCGTAGTCGAGCGCACGG
The DNA here is from genome assembly GCF_040545545.1 of Limnomicrobium aquaticum. Classification (NCBI taxonomy): domain Bacteria; kingdom Pseudomonadati; phylum Pseudomonadota; class Alphaproteobacteria; order Hyphomicrobiales; family Rhizobiaceae; genus Limnomicrobium; species Limnomicrobium aquaticum. The sequence goes on along the minus strand of NZ_JBEPMB010000005.1, from coordinate 271,509 downwards.
GAGACATGACGACGATTGAAGTCAACGGCGGCGGTCGCTTCACGGCCCTTGGCGTGCCCACTCATGACGATCCGCATGCGGATTTCGCGCTGCGCACCGACCATATCCGCCTCGCACCGGCCGACGATCCGGGATTCGGTTTCACCGCGATCGTCCAGAACGTCGAGGACCTCGGCGCAACGGTGAAACTCAGCGTCGCAGGAGCCGGCGTGGAGGACTTCACGGTGGTTCTGCGCGACGCCGACTACTACCGCAATCCGGTCAAGGCCGGCGATGCCGTGCCGCTGTCCTGGGCCAGAAACGATGCGATCATCCTCGGTCGCGTTGCCGGGTAAGAACCCAAAAGTCACAACAAGAAAATGATTGAAAATCATACATAAACAAACCTCTGAAGGAGAACTGAGCATGACCACGAAGTCTCAAGGTATCACACGCCGCACGCTGCTGAAGGCAGGCGCCGCCGCCGCCGGTGCTGCTGCCGGTACGGGCGTCATCACCGGCTTCCCGACAATCTGGGCCAAGAACCCGATCACGCTGCGCCAGATCGGCACCGGCGTTTCCAACATCAATGCCATTGCCGAAAAGTGCAAGGCGGACCTCGGGATCACGCTGGAAATGACGGCTCTCGATAGCGACGCTGCAGCCCAGCGCACCGTCACTCAGCCGAACTCCTACGACATCGCCGACATCGAATACTGGATCCTGAAGAAGGTCTTCCCCGCCGGCGTGATCCAGCCGATGAACACCAAGAAGCTGAAATATTTCGACAAGATCGTGCCGCTCTTCATCACCGGCAAGCTGAAGCCGGATAGCGTCATTGCGCAGGGCACGGCGCCGCACACTGTCGGCTTCGTCGAAAAGCCCGGCGACAAGAAGTTCGCAAAGGCTCCCACCGAATGGTTCACGATGGTTCCGACCATCTACAATGCCGACACGCTCGGCATCCGCCCCGACCTCGTCGGCCGCGAAATCTCCTCCTGGGCCGACATTCTCGACCCCGCCTTCAAGGGCAAGACCTCGATACTCAACATCCCGTCGATCGGTATCATGGACGCCGCCATGATCATGGAAGCCGCCGGCAAGCTGAAATATGCCGACAAGGGTAACATGACGAAGGCGGAGATCGACAAGACGATCGACTTCCTCATCGAAACGAAGAAGGCCGGCCAGTTCCGCGCCTTCTGGAAGTCCTTCGACGAATCCGTCAACCTCATGGCCTCCGGCGAAGTCGTCATCCAGTCCATGTGGTCGCCGGCGGTTGCCGCCGTCCGCTCCAAGGGCATTGCCTGCAAGTATCAGCCGCTGAAGGAAGGCTACCGCTCGTGGGGCGGCGGTCTGGGCCTTGCCGCGCATCTCAAGGGCGCTGAACTCGACGCGGCCTATGAATATATCAACTGGTACACGTCCGGCTGGGTCGGCGGCTATCTCAACCGCCAAGGCTACTACTCTGCCTGCATGGAAACGGCCAAGCAGTTCATGTCCGAAGACGAATGGGGCTACTGGATCGAAGGCAAGCCGGCCAAGGGCGACATCATGTCCCCGGAAGGCAAGGTCATGGAGAAGGCTGGCGCCGTTCGCGACGGCGGTTCCTTCGACGACCGCATGGGCAAGGTCGCCTGCTGGAACTCGGTCATGGATGAAGACCGCTACATGGTGAAGCGCTGGAACGAGTTCATCGCTGCCTGATGCCATCCGCGCCGCCCCTTCCTCGATTGGGGGCGGCGCAGCCATTTTTGAGACAAAAGCGGAGTCGGACCATGGTGACTGTGAGGCTGATCGGCGCAGGCGACGGCAAGCCGAAACGCGAATTTCGCCTGCCCGGCTGGCTCCCGCCCTATCTGCAGGCGACACCCCTGGCGCTGATCCTCGGCGGGTTCTTGGCTTTACCGATCCTTATGATCGTGACGGTCAGTTTCTGGGACTACGACTTCGCCCAGATGTATCCCGACTTCGTTTCGATGAACTATTTGGATACGTTGGGCTCCTGGGTGACTTGGAAGACCTATCTGAATACACTGAAATTCGCAGCGATCGTCTGGGTGCTCACCCTCGTCATCGGGTTCTGGGTCGCCTATTTCCTGGCTTTTCACGTCCGCACCGCCGCCATGCAGATGGTTCTCTTCCTCGTCTGCACCGTGCCCTTCATGACCTCGAACATCATCCGCATGATTTCGTGGATCCCGGTTCTCGGCCGAAACGGCCTCGTCAACACCGCGCTCGTCAAGGCGGGCATCGTGCCGGAGCCGATCGAATGGCTACTCTATTCCGATTTCGCCGTCGTGCTCGCCATGGTACACCTCTACACGCTCTTCATGGTGACGCCGATCTTCAACACCTTGATGCGCATCGACAAATCGCTGATCGAGGCGGCGAGGGACGGCGGCGCCTCAGCCTGGCAGACGCTGACAAATGTCATTATTCCACTCGCAAAGCCCGGAATGGCAATCGGCACCATCTTCGTGGTGACGCTGGTCATGGCCGATTTCTCGACTGTTCAGGTCATGTCCGGCGGACAGAGTGCGTCGGTCGCGCTGATGATGAAGAACCAGATGTCATTGCTGCAATATCCGGCAGCCGCCGCCAATGCCGTGGTGCTGCTGGTCGTGGTGCTGCTCATGGTCGCTGCCATTCTGCGCGTCGTCGATATTCGCAAGGAGCTTTAAGCCATGTATACCGAAAAGCGCCCCCGCGAATTCTACATCCTCGCGACCTTCTTCATCCTCTTTGTACTGTTTCTGTACGGTCCGATGTCGGCGATCTTCATCCTGTCGTTTCAGGGGCCGAATGGCGGCCTGACCTTCCCGATGAACGGCACGTCGCTGCACTGGTTCGCCAATCTGTTCGAGACGCAGGCGGTCGGTGATTTCGGCGGCGCGTTCCAGCGCTCGTTCACGCTGAGTTTCATGGTGATGATCGTGACGGTCGTCGTCTCGCTTCTGGCTGGTCTCGCCTTCCGGCGGAAGTTCTACGGCGCGACCGCGCTCTTCTACCTCGCGGTCGCAAGCCTTGTCGTTCCCTCGATCATCATCAGCCTCGGGATTGGCGTGCTTTTCCAGCAGTTCGGATTTTCGCCGGCCTGGTATTCCTCCGGCTTCGGCGCGCATCTGACATGGACCCTGCCCTTCGGCGTGCTGATCATGTTCGCGATCTTCAACCGCTTCTCGCCTTCTTACGAAGAGGCCGCGCGGGACCTCGGCGCGACTCCATGGCAGACATTCCGCTTCGTGGTCCTGCCGATGATCCTGCCCAGTCTGATCGGTGTCGGCCTCTTCGGCTTCACCCTCTCCTATGACGAGTTTGCCCGTACGCTGATGACGGCAGGGACCTACAATACGCTGCCGCTCGAAATCTACGGCATGACAACCAATGTGACGACGCCGGTTCTCTATGCGCTCGGAACGCTGACCACGCTCTTTTCCTTCATCATCATAGCCAGCGCGCTCGGCATCATCGTGGTCATGAACCGCCGTCGCGGCAAGGCATGACAGGCAAGCCATGAAACTCCTCATCGTCAACCCGAACACCACGGCTTCCATGACGGAGAAGATCGCGGACGCGGCCAACCGCGTGCGAAACGCGACAACCGACATCATAGCGGTCACATCCAGCATGGGGCCCGCCTCAATCGAAGGCTATTATGACGAGGCTCTCGCGCTTCCAGGCCTATTACTCGAAGTCGCGAAAGGCGAAAAGGCCGGCGCCAGAGCTGCTGTCATCGCCTGTTTCGACGATACAGGTCTCGACGCCGCCCGCGCGCTGGCGCACATCCCGGTGCTCGGCATCTGCGAATCTGCCCTTTCAGCGACCGCGTTTATCGCCCAGCGCTTCACCATCGTGACGACCATGGAGCGCTCGCGCCTTCCGCTGGAGGGATTGGTCCACCGCTATGGCATGGCAGGCCGATGCAACGTCCGCGCGGCTGACATCCCGGTCCTGTCGCTCGAAGATCCACAGTCCAACGCACGAGACCGCCTGCGCAACGAGATCGCCGCCGCTCTACGAGAGGACAAATCGGAAGCGATCGTCCTCGGCTGCGCCGGGATGGCGGACCTCACGATGGATCTGCGACGAGAGTTTGGCATTCCAGTTATCGATGGTGTGGCCGCAGCGGTCAAGCAGGCCGAAGGATTGATCGCCCTGGGCCTCAGCACCGCCAAACGCGGCGCCTACGCTACGCCGGTTCACAAACCCTATCTGGGCGCCCTCACCTCTTTCGCGCCGCAGGACCTTCTTGCCGGATGAGCCAGCACGTCGAAATCAGAAACCTGACGCTGGAGGAGGTCACCCAACTGGCGGCATGGGCCGGACATGAAGGCTGGAACCCCTCACCCGATGATGCAGGAGCTTTCTTTGCCGCCGATCCGCAAGGGTTTATCGGTTGCTTTGTCGAAGGCGAGCTCGCTTCCGGAATATCCGCCGTGGCCTACGGAGAGACCTTCGGCTTCATTGGCCTCTATATCACTCGACCGAATTTCCGCGGTAGAGGCTTTGGCCTCAAGGTGTGGAACGCCGGTATCTCGCGTCTCGCCGGCAGGACAATCGGGCTTGATGGCGTTCCCGCCCAGCAGGCCAATTACGAAAAGATGGGATTTCGTCGGCGCTACAGCAGCACGCGCTGGAGCGGCATTATTCCGGGAAACGAGACTGCTGGAGGCATCAGGGCAGCCATATCGCAGGAGTTTCCGGAAATACTGTCATTTGACAAACTGAACTTCCCGGAGGATCGGACCGCTTTCTTGAGTTCCTGGCTCGCACCGCCGCGCGAAACATTCGTTGCGCATGAGGACGGGCGCATCACCGGCTATGCCGTGATCAGAAAGTGCCTAGAGGGACACAAGGTTGGTCCGCTCTTCGCTCGGGACGGTCTGATTGCTCAGAACCTGTTGAATGCCTGCAGCAGAACGGCCGGAGCAGCACCCGTCCATCTCGATGTTCCGGATGAGCAGGTGGAATTTGCCCGGCACCTCAAGGCGCGGGGCTTTCAGCGTGGCTTCGAAACGGCGCGGATGTATTTGGGTGCCCCGCCCGTGAACGACATGCGGGGCGTCTTTGCAGTGACCACTCTGGAACTCGGCTGATCAGGTCTTGTCGACCGGCTTGCTGCGCATTCGCATCACCGTCTCCCGCTCGGCGCGGCGGCAGGCGACGGGCGGAAGGCCGCGCCCGATCAGGTCCACGTCTTCAAGCACCCGTTTGCCAATTTCCTGCAACGCCGATGTCAGCGCACCCGCGCGGTGGGGCGAGAACAGGACGTTCGGAAGCGAACGAATGGGGTCGTGCGCAGCAACGGGTTCTTCCGGGAAGACATCCGTCGCGAACCTTAACTTGCCTGTCGCCACGAGTTCGGCGAGCGCGTCGAAATCCAGCACCGCCGCGCGGCTGAGAAGAACGAGCGACGCCCCAGGCTGCATCAGCTTGAGATTGTCGCGGTTCAACAAATGCCGGTTCTCTGTGGTGATTGAAGCGACGACAAAGAGGAAGCGGCTTTGGGAAAGGACGTCCTCCAGGGAGGCCGGTTGGACGCCAAGTCGCTCCAGATGGCCTTTTGGCAGCCACGGATCAAACACGCGTACCGCCTTCGGACGAAAGCCCGGAAGCAATGCATGAAGCGCGCGACCGAGGTCGCCAAAGCCTATGAAGCCAAAGTTGGACTCGGTCAGCAGCTCGGCTTCACGGTTTCCTTCAAGCCCGTAGCGTTCCGTACCCTGCAGGAACCGGGAGTGCTCACTGTGGATCCCTCTGGCAAGGCTCAGCGCCATGCCCAGTCCCATCTCGGCGACTGCCAGCGCGAAGACCCCGCTGGGGGCAAGCACATGGATGCCGCGCTGAAAACAGGTCTCGTAATCGATGTTCGGCAGGAAATTCGTTTCGACATTGAAAATCGCCCGAAGCTTCGGAGCCTTTGCAAGGCGGTCCGAATCCATGGGCTGCTGGCTCATCAGGATTTCGCAATCCGGCAGGTGCCGATCATAAAACGCGTCTCGATCACCGCCATTATAGACGGCCACATCGTGTACCCGTACAAAGGCGGCATAGTCTTCAGGACTGAACATCTCCTCAGCCGTACGCGGCGCCGGATCGTAAATGATCTTCAAGTTACTTCTCCACTCTGAACTGCGTTAGAGATCCTGCCATATGGCATTCTCCCGCAAAGAAACGCCGATTTACTTTCGAAAAGACCGTTTCACGCGCGACTCGCCGAGACCGTCTCCTCCGGCACGAGCTCGTCCTGATCCGGCAGAGACATGTCGTAAGCCGCCAGTGCCTTCAGAACCGCCCCCTGGCGCATCAACTTCGGCGCGTCCGGATAAACGTTGACGATATCAGGCTCGACCCGCCTCCCGAAGCTCTGGTTGGCAAAGGCTGCACGGATTTCGTCCATCATGAATTCCAGAGCAATCGTCGATGCACCGGCCATGATCAGTGGCACGCTGTCGAAGAGCGTGAAGAGGTTGACAAGCCCGTCGCCAAGCGCCCTGCCTGCCTCCTGCAAGGCTTTTCGCTCGGGTCCATCCGCCCGCCGCGCCTTCTCGACAATGTCTATGAGGGTGTCATTTTCGGGCACATCTTCTATGACGACATTCGGATCCTGGCCGGCAATGGCGCGCCTGATCGCGTAGATGCCGGCATAGGCCTCAATGCAGCCGCGCCGCCCGCATCGACAGCGGGCGCCACCAGGCTTGTAGATCATATGGCCGAATTCCATGCCGGACGACTTCGGCCCCGAGAGCATTTTCCCGTTGATGGCGAGTCCTAGACCCACGCCGTTGGCCATAAGCAGCGCGGCGAAGTTTTCTCCCGACGCTTCCGGTGCAGTCCAAGTGAGGCCCTCGGCAACCGCGTTGCAATCGTTCATCACTTCTGCGCCCACGCCAAACTCTGCTTCGAGCAACGAGGCAATATCCATCTCGTGGACGTCGGCAAACGGGGTGCTGAGCAAAAGCCGCCCCGCGCTGTCCACAATTCCCTCGACAGCAACGGTGATCCGGACAAGCGACGCCCGATCGCAACCGGTTTCCTCGGCAAGTCCGTCGATGAGTTCAACGACCAGACGGACGATGCTTTCCGGAACCAGCGACAAGGTTCTGCGGCGAAGCTCGCGGCGACCGAGTTCTCGCGCGGCATAGTCGAACAGTGCCGCCTCCACCAGGCCGCGCGCCAGACGAATGGTTGCGACAGTGGCATGCTGTCCGTTCGGTGCGATGAGAACTTGCGGTCGACCACGCTTGTTGGCAGTTGACGCTTCCGGCAGACGGTCTGTGAGAACGCCGCGTTCGATCAGGCTGTTGGTGATTACGGTCACCGTCGATGGAGAGAGACCGGTCAGCGATGTCAGCGCCGTACGCGACAGCGATCCGTGCCGCCGCAGCGCCCTCAAAATCCCGAATTGATTCAGCCGCCTGACGTCGTCCTGGCGTACAATCCCTGACATGCTTTCCTCCGAGCGCGAACCTCCCCAGGCGGCTCCGTTTAGGCCTCAAAGCTGCCGCAACGCAAAAATCTATTGCATTGCAGCAACTTAGCCAATTGTGTTTTTATCTTGACATATCAGAATAAGCATGTCACTTATTTTTTCGAGGCTAAAAAAAAGTCTCAGCGAAGGCACGGGGTAAGGAGTCCCTGCGCCATTGTTGCTTTTGATGCTTGAGAGCATTTGGGAGGACGTCATGAAGAAATTTGCTGCTGCGCTTGCAGGCGCAGTGTTTGTCATGTCTGCGGCAAGCCCGGTTTTTGCCGCTGGCAAGACCATTGCCGTGTCCTGGAAGATCTTCCAGGAAGAGCGCTGGAAGCGCGACGAAGCCGTTATCAAGAAGATCGTTGAAGCCGCTGGCGACAAGTACATCTCTGCCGACGCTCAGGGGTCGGCTGCCAAGCAGCTGACCGACATCGAGTCGCTCATCTCGCAGGGCGCCAATGTTCTGCTGGTGGTTCCGTGGGATTCGGAAGCCATCATGCCGGCCGTTCAGAAGGCCAAGGATGAAGGCATTCCGACGATTGCCTATGACGTTCAGATCGAAGATCCGAGCGTCCTCTACATGACCTTCAACAACGTCGGCGTCGGCAAGATGATGGCCGAAGAAGTCGTCAAGGTTAAGGACAAGGGCAACTTCGCCATCATCAAGGGCGACCAGGGCGACCCGAACTCCGCCTTCCTGCTGAAGGGCATGATGGAAGTCATCAAGCCGAAGGTTGATTCCGGTGCGATCAAGATCGTTGGCGAGGCTTCGTCCGACGGCTGGAAGCCGGAAAATGCCCAGAAGAACATGGAGCAGATCCTGACAGCCAACAACAACAAGGTTGACGCCGTTCTCTCGCAGAACGACGGCATGGCCGGTGGTGTTGTGGCTGCCCTTTCCGCTCAGGGCCTCGCCGGCTCCGTTCCGGTCACGGGTCAGGACGGCGACGCTGCCGCAATCAACCGCGTGGCGCTCGGCACCCAGACCGTTTCGATCTGGAAGGACTCGCGCGAACTCGGCAAGGCCGCTGCGGAAGCTGCCCTCATGCTCGCAGACGGCAAGGATGGATCGTCCGTTCCGAACGTCCAGAAGTTCAAGGACGGCGCACGCAAGGTTGAGATGAACGCCGTTCTTCTCAAGCCCTTCGCCGTGACCAAGGACACGCTCGGCGACGTCATCAAGGCTGGCTGGATCGACAAGGCAACCGCTTGCGCAGGCGTGAAGGCCGGCAGCGTCAAGGCTTGCGATTGATCGCCTGAAACGATCTTCAAGATCGGAAACCGCGTCGCTCCAGCGACGCGGTTTTTTCCAAGTCGCGGCATCGGCTGAATGCCGTGCCGGTTCGGGCCTAGCGCACGGATGCGACAGCAATGAAATCAAAAGAACAATCAGTTTGAGAGGCAGGGGCAGTGACACAGACCGCCGTAACGCACCCGACACAAGACCGGGAAGGACCGATTACGGCCTTCTTGCGGGCCACCGAAATCGACGCGCGCATGCTCGGCATGTTCGGCGCGCTGATCCTGATCTGGGTCGGTTTTCACGTTTATGGAATGATCTTCAACGGCAACGGCGCCTTTTTGACCTATCGAAACCTCTGGAACCTCTCGGTTCAGACGGCCTCGATCGCGGTCATGGCGACGGGCATGGTTCTGATCATCGTCACGCGCCACATCGACCTTTCGGTCGGCTCCGTTCTCGGCGTCACGGCCATGATCACGGGCGCGGCGCAGGTGTGGATTTTTCCGAAGGTTCTCGGGCTTGGACTGGGTCACCCACTGATCTGGATCCTCGCAGTATTGGTCGCGCTGGTCGTCGCCACGGCAATCGGCGCCTTTCAGGGCATGCTCGTCGCCTATCTTGAGATCCCCTCCTTCATTGTCACCCTGGGCGGCATGCTGGTCTGGCGCGGTGCGGCCTGGTGGGTCACGCGCGGCGAAACGATTTCGCCCGTAGACCCCAACTTCGCTCTCATCGGCGGGGGTCCCTACGGCTCGATCGGCGCGACCGCAAGCTGGATTGTCGCTGCTGTCGTCTGCGTCCTCGTCATTCTCTCGCTGGTTTCCGGCCGCAAACAACGCAAGCGTTTCGGCTTTCCCCTTCGTCCGGTCTGGGCCGAAGTCTTCATCGGCGTGGTCGCATCGGCATTGGTTCTGGGGGCGGCCTATGTCGCGAGCAACTATCCCTGGCCCCTCGGCATCGTGAAGCAATATGCCGCGTCCCATAACCTTACGATCCCCGAAGGTGGTCTCTTCATCGGACACGGCTTCGCGATTCCGGTCCTGATCGCAGGGGCTGTTCTTATCATCATGACCTTCATCGCCAACCGGACGCGGTTCGGCCGCTATGTCTTCGCCATCGGCGGCAATCCGGAAGCCGCAGAACTCGCCGGCATCAACACGAAGCGCATGACCGTCATGGTTTTCGCGCTGATGGGAACGCTGGTTGGCATCTCCGCCATTATTGCTTCCGCGCGTCTCAACTCGGCAACGGCCGACCTCGGCAAGATTGATGAACTCTACGTCATCGCGGCAGCCGTCATCGGCGGCACTTCGCTCGCCGGCGGGTCCGGCACGATCTGGGGTGCAGTCTTGGGCGCTCTCGTCATGCAGTCGCTGCAGTCCGGCATGGTGCTCATCGGCTTCGAAGCTGCCATGCAGCAGATGGTCGTTGGTGGCGTCCTCGTCATCGCCGTCTGGCTCGACACCGTCTATCGCCGCCGCATCAAGTAAGGAGGATGAACATGAACGCCAACATCGGAAATCCTCACCCCGGCGCAACGCCGCTCGTCGAAATGCGCGACATCTCGATCGCCTTCGGCGGTATCCGCGCCGTGGATCATGCCAGCGTCGATCTCTTCCCCGGCGAAGTTGTCGGCCTGCTCGGTCACAACGGCGCAGGCAAATCGACGCTGATCAAGATCCTTTCCGGCGCCTATCCGCGTGACGGTGGCCAGATCCTGATCAATGGCGAGGAAGTGCAGATCGGCAATCCACGCGACGCCAAGGCCTATGGCATCGAAACGATCTACCAGACGCTCGCGCTGGCAGACAATGTGGACGCCGCAGCCAACCTCTTCCTCGGCCGCGAACTGCTGACAAGCTGGGGCACTCTCGACGATGCCGCGATGGAGGCGGAGGCGCGCAAGGTCATGGGCCGCCTCAACCCCAACTTCCGCCGCTTCAAGGAGCCTGTGAAGGCGCTTTCCGGCGGTCAGCGCCAGTCGGTTGCCATTGCCCGCGCCATCCTCTTCAACGCCCGCATCCTGATCATGGACGAGCCGACGGCAGCACTTGGCCCGCACGAAACCGCTCAGGTCGGTGAACTGATCAAGGAATTGAAGAAGGACGGGATCGGAATCTTCCTGATCAGCCACGACATTCACGACGTCTTCGATCTCGCTGATCGCGTGGCGGTGATGAAGAACGGGCAGGTCGTCGGCTATGCCAAGACCACCGAGGTAACCAAGGATGAAGTTCTCGGCATGATCATCCTCGGCAAGTGCCCGCCGAATGCCATCCGCGGGCCGGGCGCCGTGGACTGACAGCGCATCAGACGGATAAATTAATTAGATAATAATAGTTTTATTATCTAATTTTATCTCGGCTCACGCTGCAGGCGATGTGAGGTCCTCTGCCTTGTAGGCGTCGTATCGTCCGCGAAAATGCTCGAACAGATTGATGGTCCGGCGTGCAATGCCGGTCCACCCGAAGGCGCGGCGCGCAAAGCGCGCGCCCTCGACCGACAGCGTCTCCCGCATCCATGGGTATTGCAGCGGCATGTTGAGCACCGCTGCGAATTCCTCGGGTCGCTTTGGATCGGCAACGAGTGCATGACGCCCGAACTCGATCTGCTCGTAAAGTCCCCCGTGGATTGTCATCACGGTCGGCGTCCCGCAGGCCATGGCTTCCACCGCCGTCATCCCGAAAGGCTCATAGCGTGATGGGAGGGCGAAGACGCCAGGCGCGCGGTAGCAATCGGCCAGATCCTTGTCCTCGACATAGCCGCGCCAGTCGATCCGATCGTCCACCCCGATATCCGCGGCGATTGACTTGTATTGGTCGAGAAGCGCCACATCGCTGTCAGAGTTTGCGCCGGCTGCCAGAACCAGCCGCGCCTCGGGCTGCAGAGCCTTCAGATGTGCCATGGCATGGATCGCAAGGTCATAGCCCTTGTTTTCGGCCGCTCGGCCAACAATGTATATGTCCTTTTCCGTCATACCCAGTCGCTCACGGGCCCGTCGCACCATGTCGGGCGTCGCGGGGGTGAAGCGACCTTCATCGATGCCGGGCGGGATCATTGTAATATGGTCGCGCGGAAGCTCGTACTGCTCGGCGATCAGATCGACTTGTTGCTCGCTCGTCGCGATCACATGGTCGCAACTACGATAGAGGACGAATTCGCGACGGATACGTTCCTCGAAACGATAACCGGCGATCTCCTGCGGGTCGGCGCCAGCCATGTCATGCTGCTTCCACCAGCCAAGCGAATGCGGCGTGTGGATATGGGGGATCTGGAGCTCCTCGGCGATCTTCTGACCGCTGACGCCGGCGTCCCAGTAATGCGAATTGATTACGTCATATTGAAGCTTGCGCTTGCGGATATAGGCGAGCGCATTGGTGATGAAGTCGCCATACCAGTCGTGCATGTCCTCCTTGCGGATGAACTCGCGTCCGCCGAAGGGAACGCGGATGATTTTCAGATTGTCATTGATTTCATCCTCGCCCGGCTGATCCTCGAAGCGACGGGTCATGACATCAACCCTGTAGCCGAGCCGCGAGAAGCGCTTGGCAAGCTCAAGCACGAAAACGACCTGACCTCCCGTATCCGGCTTCCCCAACTCCGGCGAACCCGCGACATAGCCATGCAGCGAAATCATCAGAAGCGAACCGACATGTTGTACGGCCATGTTCGTTTTTCCTCTTGTTCGACAGGTGCGGTACGAAGCGCTAACGTCTGTCAGGTGACAAGGTTCCGCATTTGCGCTCAGGACGGTAGAACGCCGAAAGCCTGCAGCCCCTCATGCACGCCCGCCGCATGCGCGGCGCGGGCGAAATAGGTTTTGTAGCGTGGCGCCCTGTGACGAAGCTCCCGCCGCGCATTGCCGACGGCGATGGCGCGATCCGCCGCCTCGAACATGGCGAGGTCGTTACCGGAGTCGCCCGCGGCGATTACCCTCCCTTGGGGAACACCAAAATGCCGGGCGACAAACATCATCGCCTTGTCCTTCCCCGCTTCCGGCGCAATGAAATCAAGGTCGCTTTCGCCAGTATAGAGTGCCTGAACAGGCAGCCCCTCGTCCGCAAGCGCATCGAGCAAGATGTCCACGGCTTGCGCATCGGGAACGGCAAAGCTTGCCTTGCCACGCGACTGGAATTCGTCAGGATGGAGGCGATGTCCAAAGCGCAGAACGAGATCGACAATTTGCTGTCGTGGCCATGACTCCAGTTGTCGGGACCAGTCAGCCATAAAGGCGCTCCCAATTCGGATCTCTGTGCCCAACCCGGTGATAATGGCATCCGGCGCGAAATCGGGAGGAAATTCGCTGCGGATCGTTGCATCGACACTCGCGGCAGGTCTGCTGGAGTTCAGGGCCAGCAGAACCAGCCCTCGGTAGGACTGCATGGTCTCCCAAAGGCAGTCGAGTGCATTCCTGTCACCTGTCAGAGTGTCGTCGATGTCGCTGACGATCAGCCACTGGTCTTCTTGCCGCGCAGACATCAGCGCGCAGCCTCGCGGTCTGAATTGTCCGGCCGCGTCGCCGTATAGACCATCTCGGACGCATGTTCCGACACCGGCCTTGCGAGGCTTTCGATCTGAAGGTCTGTGATCCCGAGAGAGGCGGATTCTGCGTAGAAGCCGACCGCACCTTCGGCATAGGTTTCGTCGACAAGGCTCAGCACCACGTAGCTACCAATCGAGACCTCGAGATACATGCCATGCGCCACGACTTCGACGGACCAGCTCTCGCGCTGCTCCTCCTGAAAATGCGCGTCCTGAAGCTGGTCGTAACGGAATGAATGCTCGAAGACCGGGGTTGGATTGGCGCCCCAGGCGCGAATTTGCGCAACGCCTTTGACCAGGTCCAGCGCGAGATAATAGCCGTCGCCATCATCGTTTGTCCGGAGCACCAGACCGCACTTTCCCGACCCATTCAAGGCCAGCACGCAGCGCAAACGGAAATCGGCGTGATGCCCGGGAAGGAGCACAGCTTCGTAGCCGCTTCGGCAGGCAAAGTTCAGGCCGCCCTCCAGATCGCTCAAAGTGGCGTGCGAGTTTCCATAGAGGAAACGGCATTGCGATACGGCGGTGATCTTCTCTGAGCCAATCACGAGGTTGTTGAACGCGCTTGACGATTTCAACCTCAATCGTCCGCTACGCCCCTGAACCAGCTCCTTCGGCGGCGGCAAAACCTTCTTTGTAACCTCGCGACCATTGATGATTTCGGTACGCGCAAAGAAGCAAAACAGCAGTGGGCGTCCGCCGTTTTGGCACACACGCCCAGCATAATTGCCGAATGGCAGCAATACATTCTCAAAGAAGTTTTCGTAGGGCCCTTCCAGGCGCTCGGAATACCAATAATGAATCTTGATATCCTCGCGGATCGATCCAATGAGATAATAGCGATCGCCCAGCCAGAAGAGATTTGGAACCTCGACATCGTCATAAAGGCCGGGCTTGTGAAGCGGCGAGAGGAATTCGAAGGTATCCGGTGCAATTTCCCGCGCCATGGCGACACATCCGCGGCGGATCACCGGTCCGTTCTTGACCCGACCAGACGTAAGCAGCAAACGCGCGCCCGTGTTCTCGTCGATGAAGAAGAAGGGATCGCGGAAGCTCACCCATTGACGCCCCTCATCCACGCTGGATTCATAATAGGGTCCGCGAATTTCCAGCGGATAGTTGGCATCGACGCAGCGCTCCCAGTGATAGAGATCCTTGGATCGGGCGAGCCCCACGCGCTGCACACGACCGTATTCCGAGCGCGAAAGGCCAGTGTAGAACATCCGCCACTCCCCTTCCCGATCGGGATCGGGCGTGACGTGCATGGTCCACAGCATGTCGTCGTCCCAGCTCCCTGGATCGCCGACAAAGAGCGCGTTCTTCACACGCCGCCATGACATGCCGTCAGAGCTGACGGCATGGGCGATGAAATCGTGGTTGGGGAGGACAAGGTGAAAAAGGTGATAGAGCCCGTCGTGAAAGATCACGTCGACGTCACCAATGTCCGATCTCAGGAATCCGTGCGATGCGTACATGTCCAAAGTTTGCCCGCGACCGGCAGATCAGGCAAGCACTATATTTTTCCCGCAAAGCGGAACTTTAGGTCAGTTTCAGGAGTTTTGCCGCGTTGTCCTTGAGGATCAGAGGGCGCACTTCATCCTTGATCTCGATCTTTTCAAAGTCCGCCAGCCAGCGCTCCGGCGAGATCATCGGCCAGTCCGAGCCGAACAACATCTTGTCCTTCAACAAAGTATTGGCGTATCGCACAAGAAGTGGCGGGAAATACTTCGGAGACCAGCCGGACATGTCGATATACACATTCGGCTTGTGTGTCGCGACTGCCAGCGCCTCTTCCTGCCAGGGAAAGGAAGGGTGCGCCATGACGATCGGCATGTCGGGGAAATCGACGGCGACGTCATCGAGATGGATGGGGTTGGAGAATTTCAGCCGCATGCCATTGCCGCCGCGCATACCTGATCCGACGCCCGTTTGCCCGGTGTGGAACAGAGCAATGGCACCATATTCCGCCAGCACCTCATAGAGCGGATAGGCCAGCCTGTCGTTCGGATAAAAGCCCTGATAGGTCGGGTGAAACTTGAAGCCCTTGACCCCATAGTGCTCGATCATGCGGCGTGCCTCGCGCACGCCCATCTTGCCCTTGTGCGGGTCGATGGAAGAGAACGGGATCAGAACGTCGTTATATTCGGCGGCCAGTTCAGCAACTTCCTCGTTGCTGTAGCGGCGATAACCAGTCTCATGTTCTGCATCGACAGGGAAAATGACCGCGGCGACGTTCTGCTTCCGGTAATGCTCTGCCGTTTCCGGCACTGTCGGCGGATGCTCCCAGGCGGCCCGGAAATAGCGCGCCATGGTCGTCTGAAGCTCGTCATATCCATCATCCGCATGGCAACCGCAGGCCTCTTCGGCATGCGTGTGGAAATCAATGGCGCGGATTTTGGCGAGATCGATCATGGCATCCTCCCGAGTTCGACGCATCGGTTTTAGGAGGGAGAATAGTTATAGTCAATAACTATTCTCAAGTCATGCGCCTCGACGTTGCGGCGCGAGCCCCTGATTTAGAGTGCGCCGAAGTCCGGTGCAGCTAGGCCAGATTGCTGATAGGCAGCGGTGACAGTATTGGCCATCAGCATGGCAATTGTCATCAGCCCAACGCCGCCCGGCACGGGCGTGATGGCGCCCGCAACTTCGGCAGCTTCCGTATAGTTCACGTCCCCGACGAGCCGGGTCCGGCCTTCGCCGCGCTCAGGCGCATCGATCCGGTTGATGCCGACATCAATGACGGTTGCGCCGGGCTTCACCCAATCGCCCCTCACCATCTGCTGCCGTCCGACAGCCACCACGAGAATATCTGCCATTCGGCAGATCGAGGCGAGGTCCTTGGTGCGCGAATGCGCCATGGTTACAGTGGCGTTCGCGTTCAGGAGCAACTGCCCCATAGGCTTCCCAAAGAGGTTAGAACGACCGACGACCACTGCGTGAAGACCCGAAAGATCCTGACCATGCACCATGCGTACCATGATCATGGCGCCCGCGGGTGTGCAGGAGATCAGGCCGGTCTTCAGGTCACCCGTCGCGAGCTTGCCCGCATTCACGACGTGAAGGCCGTCGACGTCCTTCTCCGGCTTGATCGCCTGGATAATCGGCTCGGAGTCTAGCCCCTTGGGCAGCGGAAGCTGCACAAGGACGCCATGGATGGCGGGGTCCGCGTTCAGCTTGTCGACCAGAGCAGCCAGGTCGTCCTGCGACGTGCCCTCGGGCAGCGAATGCTGCACCGAATGAAAGCCGCATTCCTTGGCGGTGCGGGACTTGGACGCGACATAGGTCTGGCTCGCGGGATCCTCGCCGACAATGACGACGGCGAGGCCGGGCTTCACGCCGTGGTCGCGCTCCAACCGGGCTGCTTCTGCCTTCACCTTGTCGATAACGGCCGCAGCGGTCGTTTTTCCCTCTATCCGTCGAACCATGTGCAATCAGCCCATTCTCTCGGAGGCGTAAGACCCGGGGCTCGCCGGGAAAACAACCGTCCGGTTGCCGTTGATGAAGGTGCGGTGATGGATATGGGCATGGATCGCCCGCGCCAGCACCTGGCTTTCCACATCGCGGCCCAGTGACACGTAATCGTCGGCGCTCTGGGCATGCGTGATGCGGACAATGTCCTGTTCGATAATCGGGCCTTCGTCAAGATCGGCGGTGACGTAATGCGCCGTTGCGCCAATCAGCTTCACACCGCGCTCATAGGCCTGCTTGTAAGGGTTCGCGCCCTTGAAGGACGGCAGGAAGGAGTGATGGATGTTGATGATCTTGCCCGACATTTTCTTGCAGAGATCGTCGGAAAGGACCTGCATGTAGCGCGCCAGAACGATGAGTTCCGTGCCGGACTGCTCGACAACCTGCATCAACTGGGCTTCCGCCTGCGGCTTGTTTTCCTTCGTTACCTTGATGTGGTGGAAGGGAATGTCGTGGTTCACGACCACCTTCTGGTAGTCAAAATGGTTAGAAACCACGCCTGCAATGTCAATTGGCAGCGCGCCAATCTTCCAGCGATAGAGCAGGTCGTTGAGGCAATGCCCGAAGCGCGAGACCATCAGCATGACTTTCACGCGCTGTTCAGGGCTGTGGATTTCCCAATCCATCGCGAACTTGTCGGCGACCGGCTTGAAGTCCTTGCGCAACTCGTCACCGCTGACCCCGCCTTCAGAGACGAAGGAGACCCGCATGAAAAACTTGCCCGTATCCAGCGCATCGAACTGCGAGCTGTCGACAATGTTGCAGTCCTTCTCGGCGAGATAGCCCGAGATGGCGGCGACAATACCTCTGGTCGATTTGCACGAAACGGTGAGAACGTAATTGTTCATATCCGAGAGCCCCTCTTCAACTCCGCCGATCCTTCTCTAGACAGATAGACGCAGACTGCAAGGTCTTTCGCGTATCCGTTCGGCATGTTCAATTGGTATCGCTCCGGGCCGTTGCATGGCTCTTCCGCATCCGACACGGTTTGGCGCATTCGGAATGCCGCAAAGGAGGCAATGGGCCTCCGAGACGACAAAGGCGGGGCGTTTCCGCCCCGCCTTTGCAAAGCCTTCCGGGTTTAATCTGCTTAGCGCAGATCTTCCGGCAAAAGCTCCATCGGCATGTTCTGGTAGGAAACCGGGCGTAGGAAACGGCGGATCGACAGCGTGCCGACCGAGGTCGCGCCGAAGTTGGTCGTCGCCGGATATGGTCCGCCATGCACCATCGCATCGCAGACCTCGACGCCGGTCGGATAACCGTTGACGAGAATGCGGCCGGCCTTGCGTTCCAGGATCGGCATCAGCTTCTGCGCGTCGGCCGTGTCGGCAGCGTCCATGTGGATCGTCGCCGTCAGCTGGCCAGCGAAGCTCAGCGCCAGCTTGCGCATCTCGTCGAGATCGTTAACGACAACGACCATGCCGAGGGGCCCGAAGACTTCTTCACTGAGCACATGATTGCCCAGCCAGTGCTGACCCGTCGTGACATAGAGATACGGCGTGGCGTTGCGCAGGTCGCAAACCGACGTCAGCACTTCGCGAACGCCCGCAGTCGCCCGGACGCGGTCGCGGCCCCGGCGGAATGCTTCGGCAATGCCGTCGGACAGCATCGTTTGCGCGCCAACGGGCTCAAGGCCCTTCACGGCGGCGTCGATATAGGTGTCGGCACTCTCGCCCTTCACCACGATGGAGATGCCTGGATTGGTGCAGAACTGCCCTGCCCCCATGGTGAGCGAACCCGCCCAGCCCTTGCCGATGGTTTCAGCGCGGGCGTGAGCGGCGTTCGGCATCACGAACATCGGGTTGACCGAGCCAAGCTCGCCAAAGAACGGGATCGGCTCCGGACGTGCCATGCAAAGGTCGAAGAGGGCCTTGCCGCCGCCGAGCGAGCCCGTGAAGCCGACAGCCTTGATCAGCGGATGTTGAACGACTGCAGCGCCGAGCTCGCGTGTTACCCCCTGCACGAGCGAGAAGACGCCGGGATGGATGCCGCAGGCCTTGATGGCTGCATCGATCGCCTGCGCGATGATTTCGCCTGTGCCGGGATGGGCCTGATGGCCCTTGACGACGACCGGGCAGCCGGCTGCCAGCGCCGCAGCCGTGTCACCGCCGGCGGTCGAGAAGGCAAGCGGGAAGTTCGATGCGCCGAAAACGGCGACCGGGCCGACCGGACGTTCGATCAGGCGGATATCCGGGCGCGGCAGCGGCTGGCGGTCCGGCAGGGCCGGATCGTAGCGGCGGTCCAGATAGTCGCCCTTTTCGATATGGCTGGCGAAGAGACGCAGCTGGCCTGTCGTGCGGCCACGCTCGCCCTGCAGACGGGCTTCCGGCAGGCCGGTTTCGGACGAACCGATTTCGGTGATCTGGTCGGCGCGCGCCTCGATCTCGTCGGCGATCTTGTTGAGGAAGGCGGCGCGCTCGGCGCGGGTCGAGTAGCCGTAGTACCAGAAAGCCTCTTCGGCTGCCTGCACGGCGCGGTCAACTTCCTTGGCGCCGCCATCGGAATAGGCGCGGGATTCGCCCTTGGCCGGTGCGGAATTGAAGGTCTTTTCAGAACTGACCCATTCGCCAGCGATCAGGTGTTTGCCAGTCAGCATTATCTTGCTCCTTGCGGTCAAATGGAAAGGTGGTGAAATGGAAAGTGGCGAGCGGGCCGCTCGCCACTGAAGGTAAGAACTATAAACCGGAGTTCAACCGGCTCACTTGCCCCATTTCAGAGCAAGCACATCAAGGTCACGCGCCAGTGACAGGAGGCGCTGCTTGGTGCGATCCGTCATCGGCTTCAGCGGGTGGCGCACGTAATCGCTCTTGATTACGCCGCCTTCCATCATCACCGTCTTGGCGGCGCGCAGGCCGCACTGGCGATTTTCATGGTTGACGAGCGGGAGGCAGCGCTGCCACTGGGCAAGCGCCGCATCGAGCCGGCCGGCGCGATAATCGATCACGATCGGACGGATCTTTTCCGGGAACATGGCCGAGGTCATCGTGCCCGTCGCGCCGGCGTCGAGGTCCGCCAGCAAGGTCACTGCTTCCTCGCCGTCGAACGGGCCAACAATTTCAGGACCACCGGCTTCGATGAGCGCCGCCAGCTTGTCCGCCGCAAACGGCACTTCGATCTTGAAGTAGGAGACGTTTTCGATCTCCTTCGCCATCTTGACCAGCATGTCCACGGGGAGCGATGCCCCCGAGATCGGAGCGTCCTGGATCATGATCGGGATCGAGATCGCGTCGGATACTGCCTTGAAATGCTCGTAGATGCCGAGCGGGGCCGGCACGAGGCCGACGCCATGATAAGGCGGCATCATCATGACCATGGAA
This sequence comes from Limnomicrobium aquaticum, assembly GCF_040545545.1. NCBI lineage: Bacteria > Pseudomonadati > Pseudomonadota > Alphaproteobacteria > Hyphomicrobiales > Rhizobiaceae > Limnomicrobium > Limnomicrobium aquaticum. The sequence continues at coordinate 251,483 of NZ_JBEPMB010000005.1, read as the reverse complement.
GCGCCGAGACTCTGGGCATACTTGGCGCGTTCCACGACGATATGTGTTGCAAAGTGGCTGATCGTGACAATCACCGGAACGCGGCCCGCGACATGCTCGACCGAGAGTTTGGTGAGCAGCGCGCGCTCCTCGTCGGAGAGCACAAACTGTTCGGAATAGTTTGCCAGAATGCAGATTGCATCGACGCCCTGGTCAATCATGCAATCGAGCACGCGGCGCATGCCGTCTTCATCAACGCGACCGTCAGCCGTGAACGGCGTCGGGGCCACGGGCAGAATGCCAGTCAAAACATGTTTCATAATCGAAGCACCTTATTCGTAAAACGGTTCGACGGTCACGCGCTTGCCGAGCAGGAAGGCATCGGCAACATGCGCCATCGGCGAAATATCCATGTGGATGGCACGGGCCTTCACCAGTGCAGCCATCTTGGCGTATAAGCGCGGATATTCCCCTGACAGGGTCAGGCCGCCTTCCAGCGCCGCCTGACGCTCGCCATTGATGAAGAGGTTCGCGCCGCCGTCTGTGAGGCTGAGCGTCCCCTCGTCCGTCTCGACGTCGATAGACCAGGTCTGTTCGCCTTCCTGGCGGAAATCGAACACGGCGGTGACATCTGCCCCTTGCGGATGGAAGAACGTGAGGTCCGCAGCAATGGGCGTCTCGCAATTCGACGGGAAGGAGAGCGTGGCCGCCTTCAGATGGATCGGAACAGGGAGAATTTCCGTAACGATCGAGAGCGCATTGATGCCGGGGTCGAAGACGCCGAGGCCACCGGCCTGCCAGATCCAGGCTTGACCTGGATGCCAACGGCGAACGTCTTCCTTCCACGTCACCGTCAGCGACTTCAGCGCCTTGTCCTTCAGCCACGCCTTGGCTGCGGCAACGCCTTCGGCCTCGCGCGAATGCCAGGTCGCATAGATCGAAACGCCAGCCTTGCGGGCAAGTGCTTCGAGCGCATGGCATTCGGACACGGTTGCACCCGGCGGCTTTTCGAGCATCACATGGCGCCCGGCCTCTATTGCCGCCTTGGCATAGTCAAAGCGCGGCACGGGCGGCAGGCAGAGCGAAACCGTTTCCACGTCCGGACGGGCTGCCAGCATCTTGTGGAAGTCGTCGAAAGCCTCGACGCCCTCCACCGTTCCGTGACGAGACACGGTCGCCACGAGATCCCAGTCCGAAGACGCCTTCAGAGCCGGAACGTGCTGGTCGACCGCAATCTTGCCGATGCCGACAAGGGCAAGCTTCATGGCCATCAGTGCGAGTCCTTTCCGACCGGGGCGCCGCGGCAGCCCTTGAGGAAGTCAAGGTCGGCGCCGGTATCGGCACCCATGACGTGGTTCTGGTGCAGCCAAGCATAGCCCGACTCCGGCTGATCCGGCAGCGGCTTCCATTCGGCAAGACGCGCCTGCAGCTCGGCATCAGAGATATCGAGATGAATACGACGGGCCTCGACGTCGAGCTCGATCATGTCGCCATTGCGCACGACGGCGAGCGGACCACCGGCTGCAGCTTCCGGCGAGGTATGGAGAACGACGGTGCCATAGGCGGTACCGGACATGCGTGCATCCGAGATGCGAACCATGTCGGTGATGCCCTTGCGCAGAACTTTCGGCGGAAGGCCCATGTTGCCGACTTCTGCCATGCCCGGATAGCCCTTCGGACCACAGTTCTTCATGACCATGACGCAGTTTTCGTCGATGTCGAGGTTCTCGTCGTTGATCTTGGCCTTGTAGTCGTCGATGTCTTCAAAGACCACGGCACGGCCGCGATGCTTCATCAGATGCGGCGATGCAGCGGACGGCTTCAGCACAGCCCCCTTGGGGGCAAGGTTGCCCTTGAGAACCGCGATGCCGCCATGCGCCGTCAACGGCCTGTCAGCTGGCAGGATGACGTCTTCGTTGTAATTGACGACGTCCTTCACTTCATCCCAGATCGAGCCGCCCGAAACGGTCATGGCGTCCTTGTGCAGGAGACCTGCTTCGGCGAGACGCTTGATGACGACCGGCAGACCGCCGGCATAGAAGAACTCTTCCATCAGGTACTTGCCCGACGGCATCAGGTTGACAATGGTCGAGACCTCACGGCCGCAGCGATCCCAATCGTCCAGCGTGAGGTCGATGCCGACACGGCCGGCAATCGCCAGAAGGTGGATCACGGCATTGGTCGAGCCGCCGATGGCGCCGTTGGTGCGGATGGCGTTCTCGAAGTTTTCCTTTTTCAGGATGTCGGAGGGCTTCAGGTCGTCCTTGACCATCTGCACGATGCGCATGCCGGTCATGTGCGCCATCACGCGGCGGCGGCTGTCGACGGCCGGGATCGCGGCATTGCCCGAGAGCGTCATACCGAGTGATTCCATCATCGAGGCCATGGTGGAGGCCGTGCCCATCGTGTTGCACGAGCCCGGCGAACGCGACATCGAGGCTTCGGCCTGGGCGAATTCGGCCTGAGTCATCTCGCCTGCCTTCACGGCTTCGGAAAACTTCCACAGATGCGTGCCGGAACCGACGCGCTCGCCACGGAAATAGCCGTTCAGCATCGGACCGCCGGAAACCATGATGGTCGGCAGATCGCAGGATGCAGCGCCCATGAGCAGCGACGGCGTGGTCTTGTCGCAGCCGACGAGCAATACGCAACCATCCATCGGTTGGCCGCGGATCGCTTCTTCGACAGCGAGGGCCGCCAGGTTGCGGAACATCATGGCCGTCGGACGAAACGCGCTTTCGGATGCCGAGAAGACCGGAACTTCAACCGGGAAGCCGCCTGCTTCATAAACGCCGTACTTCACCTTTTCGGCGAGATCGCGCAGATGCGCGTTGCAGGGCGTCAGTTCCGACCATGTGTTGAGGATGCCGATGACCGGGCGACCGTCGAACATGTGATGCGGAAGACCCTGGTTCTTCATCCAGCCGCGGTGATAGATCTGGTCTCGCCCGTTACCGCCGAACCATTCTTGAGAACGCAGTTTTCTAGGCCATTGAGCAGGCTTGAAAGTCATGGGGCACCTTTGAAAGGTTATGTTTCGTAAGGGATGGCAGAAGTGATTTGGCGGGATTGGAACCGCCGAAACGCTACGGCACTTTTCATTCACAAGAAGCGCGATGCGCCTTTGACCGGAGCTTCCTCCAGGTCCGGGCTGAAAAAATCAGCCCGCCTTCTGCTTGTAGTAAACGTCGAGGAACACCGCGAGCATCAGCACGACGCCCTTGATGACCTGCTGCAGGTCGATACCGATACCCATGATCGACATGCCGTTGTTCATCACGCCCATCAGGAAGGCGCCGATGACTGCGCCGACAACCTTGCCGACGCCGCCGGTGGTTGCTGCGCCGCCGATGAAGCAGGCCGCGATCACGTCGAGTTCGAAGCCGAGACCAGCCTTCGGGGTCGCGACGTTCAGTCGGGCCGCGAAGATGAGGCCGGCGAGCCCGGCCAGCGCACCCATGATGGTGAAGGTGAGCAGGATCAGGCGTTCGGTGTTGATACCGGAGAGCTTGGCTGCCTTCTCGTTACCACCCAGCGCATAGATGCGGCGGCCGAAGGTCGTGCGGGTCGTGATGAATGTGAAGAGCACAATGAGGGCAAACATCACGATCAAAACGTTCGGCAGACCACGATAGCGGGCCATCAGGTAGGTGAAGCCCAGGAAGCCGATCGCAATCAGAATGTTACGGCCGAGGAAGATCATGTTCGGCTCTTCAGCCATGGAGTGCTGAAGCTGGTTGCTGCGTTCCTTGACGTTCGCCCGGATGATCAGGGCCGTCACGATCACGCCGATCGCCATGGCAAGCACGTTGAAGGGCTGGCCGAACAGCTGGAATGTGGTGACATCCGGCACGTAACCCGACGACAGAAGCTGGAATTCCTTCGGGAACGGACCAACCGAGGCGCCGCCTAGAACGGTCAGCGCGAGCCCCTTGAACACGAGCATGCCGGCGAGCGTCACGATGAAGGCCGGGATGCGGTAGAAGGCGACGAAATAGCCCTGAAGCGCGCCGATGATGGCACCGAGCGCCAGGCAGATGATGACCGCGAGCGCGGTATCCATCTTCCACTGCACCATGAAAACGGCCGCCACCGCCCCGATGAAGCCGGAGACCGAACCAACCGAAAGGTCGATATGGCCGGCCACGATGATCAGCAGCATGCCCAGCGCCATGATGACGATGTAGCTGTTCTGCAGGATGATGTTCGTCATATTGACCGGCATGAACAGCGTGCCATTGGTCGAATACTGGAAATAGGCCATGATGATGAGAAGGGAGATCAGCAGCGCGTAGTCGCGGATGTTCGCCTTCACGAAGTGCAGAATATCGATCTTATCCCGCGATGTTTCCGTCGCCTGGGCCATGTTTCTCTCCTATGATCTCATTATCGCGCGCATGATGGCCTCCTGCGAGGCCTCCGCGACGGGCATTTCAGCAACAAAGCGGCCTTCGTTCATGACGTAGATCCTGTCCGACATGCCGAGAAGCTCGGGCATTTCAGACGAGATCACGATGACGGCCTTGCCGGCTTCCGCCAGCTTGTTGATGATGCCATAGATTTCGTATTTCGCGCCGACATCGATGCCGCGCGTCGGTTCATCCAGAATGAGCACGTCCGGACCGGAAAACAGCCACTTGGACAGAACAACCTTCTGCTGATTGCCGCCCGAGAGGTTGCCGGTCTTCTGGAACACGCTCGATGAACGAATTCCGAGGTCGCGGCGATAGCCGTTGGCGACCTGCAATTCGCGGATATCGTCGATCACGCCCTTCTTCGAGACATCCTCGAGATTGGCGAGTGTAATATTGTGCTTGATGTGGTCGATAAGGACCAGGCCATAGGTCTTGCGGTCCTCCGTCACATAGGCAAGACCGGCATCGACCGCACGCGGGATGGTCGAGACATCGACGTCCTTGCCGTGCAGCTTGACCGAACCGGTAATCTTCTGGCCCCAGGAGCGACCGAAGAGCGACATCGCGAATTCCGTGCGCCCCGCCCCCATGAGACCGGCAATGCCGACGACTTCGCCAGCTTTCACGGTCAGATTGACGCCCTTGATCGTATGGCGATCGGCGTGATGAGGGTGATAGACCGACCAATCCTTCACTTCGAGAACCGGCTCGCCGATGGTCGCATGACGCGGCGGATAGCGGTCCGACAATTCGCGGCCAACCATGGCGCGGATAATTCGGTCTTCGTCGACCGTACCGTCGGAACAGTCCATCGTGTCGATGGTGGAGCCGTCACGGATGACAGTGATGCGGTCGGAGACCTTCGTGACTTCGTTCAGCTTGTGGGTGATCAGGATCGACGAGATGCCCTGCGAGCGGAACCCCATGAGCAGCTCCAGGAGCGCGTCGGAATCCTTTTCGTTCAGGCTCGACGTCGGTTCGTCGAGGATCAGCAGCTTCACCTTCTTGTTCAGCGCCTTGGCAATTTCAACGAGCTGCTGCTTGCCTGTACCGATATTGGTAATCAGCGTATCGGGGTTCTCCTTGAGACCGACCTTGGCGAGGAGTTCCTTGGTGCGGGCGAAGGCCTCGTACCAGTTGATCACGCCCATCTTTGCCGTTTCGTGACCAAGGAAGATGTTTTCCGCGATCGACAGGAGCGGCACCAGCGCCAGTTCCTGGTGAATGATGATGATGCCGATGTCTTCGCTGTCGCTGATGGTCGAGAACTTCTGTTCCTTGCCCTCGAACATGATCTTGCCCGTGAACGTACCATCCGGATAAACCCCGGACAGAACCTTCATCAGCGTCGACTTTCCGGCGCCGTTTTCGCCAACAATGGCGTGAATTTCTGCAGGCATCACGGACAGGTTCACATTCGTCAGCGCTTTCACGCCCGGAAACGTCTTCGTGATGTCTCGCATTTCGAGAATTGGCTGCATTTCTCTCCCCCGGCGTATCGTAGCACATTTGCGAACATTGTCGCAGGCATGATGCGGGCGTTGTTATTATTATAGGTGCCGGTCGCCTCTTGGAGACCGCCCGACGCATCCCACCCCGTTTGTGGGGTAAGGCCACCATCTCACCGAGAGCGTCAGGTAGTCGAGTGTTGGGAAGCCCGGCTCGCGCCGGACTTCCCTATTCGTTCAACCAAGCTTACTTGGCGATCTGGTCCTTGGTGTAGTAACCCGAACCAACGAGAACCTTCTCGATGTCATCCTTGTAGACAACATGCGGAGCGAGCAGCATGGAAGGAACTACCTTGACGCCATTGTTATAGGTCTTGGTGTCGTTCGTTTCCGGCGTCTTGCCCTGCATCACGGCATCAACCATCTTGGCGGTCGTTGCTGCGAGGTCGCGGGTGTCCTTGAAGATAGTCGAGTACTGTTCGCCGGCGATCATGCCCTTGACGGAAGCAAGTTCTGCGTCCTGACCGGTGACGATCGGGAATTCCTTGCCGGCCGGATCATAGCCAACGCCCTTGAGCGAGGAGATGATGCCGCGCGACAGACCGTCATAGGGAGACAGAACGCCGTTGACCTTCTTCGAGGTGTAGTTGGCCGAAAGCAGGTTGTCCATGCGGGCCTGCGCAACAGCGCCGTCCCAACGGAGCGTACCGACCTTGTCCATGCCCATCTGACCAGAAACAACGGCGATTTCGCCCTTGTCGATCATCGGCTTCAGAACGCTCATGGCGCCATCGTAGAAGAAGAAGGCGTTGTTGTCGTCTGGCGAGCCGCCAAAGAGTTCAACGTTCCAGGGCTTCACGTTCGGGAAGCGCTCCTTGAGGCCCTTCACGAGCGACTCAGCCTGGAGCACGCCGACCTTGAAGTTGTCGAACGTCGCATAGTAGTCGACATTGCCCGAGTCACGGATCAGGCGGTCGTATGCGAACACCTTCACGCCAGCCTGGTTGGCCTTGGCGAGAATGTCGGACAGCGTGGTGCCGTCGATGGCGCCGATAACGAGAACCTTGGCACCCTTGGTGACCATGTTTTCGATCTGGGCGAGCTGGTTCGGGATATCGTCTTCAGCGAACTGAAGGTCAGCGGTGTAGCCGAGATCCTTGAAGCTCTTGACCATGCTTTCGCCGTCGGAGATCCAGCGCGTGGACGACTTCGTCGGCATCGAGATGCCGACCATGCCCTTGTCGGCAGAGAAGGCAGGAGCAGCCATCAGGCTGGCGCCGAGTGCAATCGACGCCAGAGCGGAAATAAGTTTCTTCATGTAATCCTCCCGGATTGATACGAGATCGTCACGATCGTTTTTCAAAAACAACACGATGGCGACACTCTTGAGACCCGTTTGATCCCGACGCCAATTAGAAAAGTCATAACTTGACTTTCAATTGCATATGCTGACAATCTGCATATCAATTTTGGTAAGTGATCCCTTTGCAAGTTCTCCAGAACCGACTTCAGCTCAAAGACTTTCGCCTGATCCGGGCAATCTATGAAACCGGACAGCTGGCCATTGCCGCCGAGCGCATGTCCCTGACACAGCCGGCAGCCTCGCGCATGCTGGCCAGCATCGAACGGCTGGTCGGCATGACGCTGTTCGTTCGCCACCCCAAGGGCATGACGGCAACGCCCGCCGGTGAAATCCTTGCGCGCAATGCAGCCGGCCTCCTGAACGGGCTCGAGCAGACACTTCAGGAGGTCACGGCCGTCACCTCCGGCAAGTCCGGAAGCGTGCGGGTGGGGTCTGTGACCGGCGGGGCTGTCGCCTTCGTCGTGCCCGCCATCCAGAAGCTGAAAGCGAATGCGGGCTCGGCGGATATTTATGTCGATGTTGCGCCGAGTGACGTCCTGATCCAGGGACTGATCGACGGGGAATACGATTTCGTCCTCTCTCGACTCCCGCCCGGAACCGATTCGAGACAGTTCAATATTCTGACGGGACGCGTTGAAATCATTCGCTTTCTGGTTCGAGAGGGCCATCCGCTGGCAGGCGAAAAGAAGCTGCGACTCGGTGACCTTTCAGACTATGAATGGCTGATGCAGGCTCCGCGCACACCGCTTCGGCACGCCATCGAGGAAGCATTCCTGAGCCAGGGCCTGCCTTCACCGCAAGAGACCGTCAACACCACCTCGCTCCTGGTCATGATCTCCTATCTCACCACATCCGACGCAATTGCGCCGATCACGCAGGAAGTGGTCGAACTGCTCGGGCCGAAGGTTTTCGGAGGCCGTGTCGCGGCTCTCGACGTCGCCGATTCCGTCGTCGTCACGCCCTATCATCTCATTTCACGGAAGCATCAGCTCATGAGCCCGCTGGCGACACGCCTGCGCGAGCTCGTCTTTGCCGGACTGGCGACCGGACGGCACCGGGAGTGACACGCATCGCCGGCCGGCAGGGCGATTGCCAAATGGGGCAGTTGCGAATATGGTTAACGAGCTGTCACGAAGTGCATGGGGCGCGAGCAACGGAGCGGACATTTTGGCTATCCAACCGGAAAGACCAGAAGCAGGGGCAAAAAAAGACGATATCGATGCGTCAATTAATGCTCGTCTGACATCTCACTTGATGGATCACGCAGCCCGCCCCGGCCAGTCCGTGCTGGAGCAGCCGGGTTCCATGGGCCTCCGTGAGCGGATGCTCGTTACTGGCGGCATGGCATTCCTCGCCTCCATCCTCGGGCTTTTCTCAGTTCTCGATATTCGCAAGCGCTTCCTCTAAAAATCACCTATCAGGCGCCACGTCTTAACCTGCGCCTTGAGATCGGCTTTGAGCTCGCTGCCATTAACGTCACGCGAAGCCAGGACTATGTGCCCTCGTCAGAGGCAGTGGCCGTAAATCTGATGAAGAAATAATTTCCGAATTCTGAACACACAAGCGGCGACAATTCGCACTTCAGTCAAAACATCGAATAGATTTCAAACATTTTGAAAGGCTTCTCGTTTATAAGAATGTCTGAATACGAGACAGCGACGTCGAAAGAAGGCAGGTTTGGTGGACGCGAATAACAACGCATATGCATCGGAACCGGTTGGCAAGGCTCAGCTCCGTAGCAGCCTCTCGAATATTGTCGTCACCCTGACAGCGAACTGTTTCATAGCGAGCTCAGCCGCTCTCCTGATCTACGACGAACGGGGTGGCAATCTCATATTTGCATGGTTGGCCGTCATTGTAGCCCTCAACTCGCTTCGGCTTGCATACGGGCTAAGGCAACTCAGAAGAATATCTTCTCTTTCCGACCCACAATCCGCGCTTCGCAATCTGACGATCCTTGCATTCGTGGCAGGGCTGAGCTGGGTTCCGCTACCGACCTATTTCCTGGACTCCATCGAGAGCCGGACGACTGCCTACATTGTCTTCATCATGGCCGGCATCACAACGGGCGCGATCATCCAAAGTCTCGCCTACTGGCGGATTTCGGTGGCCTTTGGAGCACCTATCCTTCTCTCCACGATCTTTAAATTGCTATTGCAAGGGCAGACCGTCGACATCGTTGTCGCTTCGAATGTCTTTCTTCTGATGGGCATGCTGGTTCGCATCGCCATCATCAGCGAGCGCAACTTTTGCAGAAATCATGCGACGACACGACAAGCAACCGAGCTGGCGGTCTCGCTCCGGAAGGCTCATGGTGAGGTTCAAAGGGCAAACGAGACACTGAGCCGGCTGGCCACGACGGATCCTTTGACAGGCCTGCCGAACCGGTCCGTGTTCAACCAGTTGCTGGCCGGGTTGGTCCATGGTCATGAGCCACTCTCGCTTGCCCTCGTCGATATCGACCGTTTCAAGGCCGTGAACGACAACATGGGACATGCCGCCGGGGACCAGATCCTTTGCTCGCTGGCGCTTTTCATGCTCGACAACGCGAGCGAAGGCATTACTCCCATCCGCCTTGGGGGTGACGAATTCGCCGTGATCGCTACCGGCCCTGATTGCGCTCTTCGACTGACCCAATACATCACCAACCTGCAGCGGGACATGAGATCGCTCAGAAGCCACCCGGACAGCAAGGCCGCGGGCGGCGTTACGATCTCGGTCGGAATTTGCACAAACGATGGCAAGCGCCTGTCCGCTTCGGAGCTGTTTGCCGAGACCGATCGGGCCCTCTATGCCGCAAAGGCCGCAGGACGAGATTGCATCAAGGCCGCCTGAAGGACAGCATCCGCATCCGGAACCATCCCTCGACGACGCCTCTGGCCCCAGACTGCACGGCTATTTGGGTCGAGCCGGCGTTCGCAATACCCATCCGGCCATCGAAATACCGGCAGTGAATGCGGATCAGCTAATGAAGCACTTCCTCACTTTCCAAGCGTAATTTTCCAGTAGAGGCCCGATTAGATCCTCCGGCGGGCCGTTGAGCCGAAGCGTGCACCCTTACGCAATTAACCAGTCTTCTAATATATCGAAGTAGAAAGCTGTCATTGGCCACCGGAAGCGTTATCCTGAGTTCGATTTGATCCGGATTTGCGCACGATCCGCCTCGCATGAATTGTTTCCTTGTGGGACGTATCTCAACCGGAGACATGTTGACGTTGCTTTATGGATCAAATTCTATGGCCACCGATGTGCCTTCAGAGGGGCAAGTTGTGTGACCCCGATAAGGTTGGTCCGGAGGAGTACATGCGTCACGCTCAGGGTGTAAATTCGCGACTTGTCAGCCTGTCCGCAGTTTTGACTGGCGCAAAGTCAACGCTGACGGCCATTGCGCTTTCGAGCGGGATCATCAACATCCTCGCGCTGACCGGCTCGTTCTTCATGCTTCAGGTTTATGACCGGGTGATCCCGAGCAAAAGTATGCCCACGCTGGTTGGGCTCGTCATCGTGGCGGGCGTTCTCTATGTCTTCCATGGCATTCTCGAAGTCATTCGCGGACGCCTGCTCACCCGGCTGGGTTGGCTTGCCGATCGCAGGATGAGCGGTCCCATTTTCGATGCAACGATGCGTCTGCCTTTGAAAGCAAAGCTCGAGGGAGACGGCCTGCAAACCCTGCGTGACCTCGATCAGGTTCGCGCCTTCATGTCGGGAATGGGCCCGGCAGCGTTTTTCGACCTGCCCTGGATGCCGATCTATGTCGGTATCAGTTTTCTATTCCACCCGTGGATCGGCGTTTTCGCTCTCGCAAGCGCGGTCCTTCTGTCGCTCCTGGCAATCATTGCCGATCTGCGGGCCAAGGAGCCCGTGGCCGCGGTTTCGAGAAAGGCGGCAGAACGCACCGCGATTTCGCAGACCATTCGGCAGAACATCGAGGTTCTGTGGGCCATGGGTTTCTATGAGCGTCTGGCCGCTCGCTGGTATCGGACCAACGACGCCTATCTGGCGGAGCAGGTGTCGGCGAGCGACAGGAGCAGTGGCCTCAGTTCCGTCTCCAAGGTCATGCGCATGATCGCGCAATCGGGCATGCTCGCGCTGGGTGCCGTGCTCGTGCTTCAGCAGGAAACCACCGGCGGGATCATGATTGCGAGCTCCATCCTTCTCAGCAGGTCGCTTGCCCCCGTCGAACTGGCAATTGCCCATTGGAAGGGTTTCGTCGGTGCAAGGCAGAGCTGGGCGCGCCTGAAGAGACTTGCCAGCCTTCCGCCAGAAGACGCACCTGCAGTTTCCCTCCCCGCACCCAGCAAGACGCTGACCGTTCGAGGCGTGAGCATTTTCGCGCCTGGCGACCAGACCCCCATCGTCCATGACGCTTCGTTTGCGCTCAGGGCCGGCGATGGTCTCGGCATTATCGGACCCAGTGCCTCCGGAAAATCGACCCTTCTGAGGGCGCTTGTCGGCATCTGGAGCCCGGTGCGCGGTGATGTGCGCCTGGATGGCGCCACGCTCGACCAATGGCCTCTGGCCGAGCGCGGACGCCACATCGGCTTCCTGCCGCAATCGGTCTCGCTCTTCGATGGGACGATAGCGGAAAACATCGCGCGCTTCGATCCACAGGCAAGTTCTGAAGCGGTGCTGAAGGCGGCCGAGGCTGCCGGCGTGCACGAGTTGATCGTGCAGATGCCGGATGGCTACGACACGCAGATCGGCGATCAGGGCATGTTCCTGTCCTCCGGGCAGCGCCAGCGCATCGGTCTGGCACGCGCCCTCTACGGCGACCCGTTCCTCGTCGTTCTGGACGAACCGAACTCCAACCTCGACTCCGACGGAGAAGTGGCTCTTACGGCGGCGATCGCGGACGTGCGCAGCCGCGGCGGCATCGTCATCATCGTCGCGCATCGCCCGAACGCGCTTCTCGCCGTCGATAAAGTCATGGCCATGGGCAATGGAAGAATCCAGGCATTCGGGCCGAAGGACGAAGTCCTGCAACAGGTCACACGGCAGGCCGCGCCCCCCGGGCAGCGACCCGTTCGCTTGATTGCAAGTCAGGATGAGCCGCAATGACCGTCTTCACGCATGATCAGTCCCTTCCCCGCGAAAGGCAGCCGAACACATCCGGTCTTGTCGCGGCCGCCTATCTGTCGCTCTTCCTGTTGGTCGTCTGCCTGGGCGGGATGGCTGCAACGATTTCGCTGTCCGGTGCCGTTGTCACCGCCGGCAGGCTTGTGGTCGCCTCCTACCCGAAACCGATCCAGCATTTGAAGGGCGGGACCGTCGCGCAGCTCTTTGTCGCGAACGGCGACAGCATCCGGGCCGACCAATTACTGATCCGGCTCGATGACACACAGACCCGCGCCAGTCTGGACATCGTGGAAAGGCGGCTGAAAGAGCTCCGTGTCAGGGCCGTCCGGCTGCTGGCGGAAGAAGGCGGCCAGCAGAATCTCGCGTTCCCGTCGGAACTGACCGCCCTTGCCATCTCGGATAGCGATTTGGCGAAACTCGTTGATGGTGAGACCCGCCTTTTCGAGGCGCGTCGTCTCTCTCAGACCCGCCGAAAGGAGCAACTCGATCAGCGCATCGTGCAGCTGGGACAGCAGATCGAAGGTCTGAACGCGCAGATTGAAGGCAAGCGCAAGGAGGCAGCTCTTGTCGCCAAGGAATCCTCCGGTGTCGGACAGCTCGTCGGCCAGCAGCTTTTGTCGATCACCCGCCTGCACGAGCTGCAAAGCCAGTCCGCGCGCCTGGAAGGCGAGTTGGGCGGCCTGATCTCTTCAGTCGCCGAAGCCAGAGGCAAGATCAGCGAGACTGAGCTGCAGCGCCTGCAGATCGACGACGACATGAAGAGCCAATCGGCCTCGGATCTTCGCGACGTGCAGGGGCAGATCGCGGAATATGAGGAACGAGCCATCGCGGCCCGTGACGATCTCACGCATATAGAAATCCGCGCGCCGCAGGGTGGCATCGTACAGGACCTGACGGTTCATACGTCCGGCGCGGTGATTACACCCGGCGCACCGATCATGACGATCGTTCCCGTTCAGGACAATCTTCTGGCGGAAGTCCACATCGCACCGCAGGACATTGACCAGGTGTACGAAAGCCAGAAGGCGATCATGCGCTTTTCTGCTTTCAACCAGCGCACAACCCCGGAAATCAACGGTCATGTCGTGCAGATATCGCCTGATCTCACCATCGATCAAAGAACGGGCGCCGGATACTATGTCGTCCGCATCACGCCGGAGATCACGGAGCTACCCAAGCTGGGCGCCGCAAAACTCGTGCCCGGAATGCCGGTCGAGGCCTTTGTCCAGACCGGCGACCGCACGATCCTGTCTTATCTCCTCAAACCCGCCACCGATCAGATCAGCCGGGCCTTCAGGGGCGATTGAAGCGACCAAACCGGAAGACAAGCTGTACCCGCCGGGCTTAACGCGGCGCATGCCCTCCCGATCAGGCGGCTGTTCCGTCCGCGTCCCGAGACAGTTGAGCCCGCACCGCGGCGTCGTGCTCACCGTGCTTCGGCGCGCGCCGCGATGTATCCAGAACGGCTTCTGAAAAGACGAGCGGCGAACGTAGCCCCGGAATGCCCGCCGGATCGATGCGCATGCCGCGATGCTGGAATTGCGGATCGGCGAAGACATCCGCAACGGTATTGATAGGACCTGCTGGGACCGCCCTCTCCTCAAGTCGCGCCAGAAGCGCGTCGCGACTGAAGGTTCTGGTTTTGGCTTCGATCAACTCCGCGACCGCGCGGCGATTGTCGACCCGCGCCCTGTTCGTCGCATAACGCTGGTCTGCCGCGACACCTTCAAGTTGGAGAATGTCGCATATGGCGGCAAACTGCCGGTCGTTACCGCAGGCGATGATGATATGGCCATCGCTGACCGCAAAGGTCTGATACGGCACGATATTCGGATGCGCATTGCCAAGACGGCGCGGTGCTACACCGGATGCCAGGAAGTTCATCGCCTGATTGGCAAGCACGCCGCTCATCGTATCGAAAAGCGCCATGTCGACATGTTGTCCCCTGCCGGTGACTTGCCGATGCGCGAGCGCCGCCTGAATGGCGATGGTGCCGTAAAGTCCGGTGATGATATCGGCGAGCGCGACGCCGATCTTCTCCGGCGGGCCGTCCGGCTCACCCGTCAGGTCCATAAAACCGCTCATGCCCTGGATCATGAAATCGTAGCCGGCCCGGCTCGCATAGGGGCCGGTCTGGCCGAAGCCCGTCACAGAGCAATAGATGAGGCGCGGATTGAGTTGGCTCAGGCTTTTATAGTCGAGGCCGAATTTCTTCAGGCCGCCCACCTTGAAATTTTCGATCACGACATCGGCATCCTTGAGCAACGCGAGCACGAAGTCGCGATCTTCAGGCTTGCCAAAATCGGCAATCACGGAACGCTTGCCGCGATTGCAGGCATGGAAATAGGCGGCCGACTTTTCGCCGTCGATCTCGATGAAGGGCGGCCCCCAGCCGCGCGTGTCGTCGCCTTCCGGGCTTTCCACCTTGATGACATCGGCGCCGAGGTCGGCCAGCGTCTGGCCAATCCAGGGACCGGCGAGAATCCGGGCAAGCTCGATGACCTTGAGGCCGGCAAGCGGCGAGGACGGGGCGGCGCCCATCAGAAGAACGCCTGAACGCCGGTCTGCGCACGGCCGAGGATCAGCGCATGGACGTCATGCGTGCCCTCGTAGGTGTTGACCGTTTCAAGGTTCTGCGCGTGGCGCATGATGTGGTATTCTATCTGGATGCCGTTGCCGCCATGCATGTCGCGGGCCTGACGGGCGATGTCGAGCGCCTTGCCGCAATTGTTGCGCTTGATGATGGAGATCATCTCCGGTGCGAACTTGTGCTCGTCCATCAGGCGCCCGACGCGCAACGAGGCCTGCAGGCCGAGCGCAATTTCCGTCTGCATATCGGCGAGCTTCTTCTGGAAAAGCTGCGTGCCGGCGAGCGGCTTGCCGAACTGGTGACGGTCAAGGCCATATTGGCGGGCGCGGAACCAGCAGTCTTCCGCAGCGCCCATCGCGCCCCAGGAAATGCCGTAACGGGCGCGGTTGAGACAGCCGAACGGCCCCTTCAGACCGGAGACATTCGGCAGAAGCGCGTCTTCGCCGACTTCGACGCCATCCAGAACGATTTCGCCGGTGGTCGAGGCGCGCAGCGACAGCTTGCCCTTGATAGCCGGTGCAGAAAGACCCTTCATGCCCTTTTCAAGGATGAAGCCGCGGATCTGGCCGTCATGCGCTTCAGATTTCGCCCAGACGACGAAGACATCGGCGAAGGGCGAATTGGATATCCACATCTTCGCGCCCTTGAGACGATAACCGCCAGAGATCTTTTCCGCACGCGTCTTCATGCCTGCCGGATCGGAACCGGCATCCGGCTCGGTCAGACCAAAGCAGCCGATCAGTTCGCCGGAGACGAGACCCGGCAGATACTTGTCCTTCTGCTCTTCCGAGCCATAGGCATTGATCGGATGAATGACGAGCGAGGACTGCACGCTCATCATGGAGCGATAGCCGCTGTCGATACGCTCGACTTCGCGGGCGACGAGACCGTAGGACACGTAATTGGCATCCGCAGCACCATATTTCTCCGGCAGCGTGACGCCGAGAAGACCAGCCTTGCCCATCAGAGGGAAGAGTTCCGGCGCCGCCGTCTCATGCAGATAGGCGTCATTGACACGCGGCAGCAGCTCGGCCTCGGCAAACGCGGCCGCGCTGTCGCGGATCATGCGCTCTTCGTCGGACAATTGGTCGTCCAGGAGAAAGGGGTCGTTCCAGGAAAAAGTCGATGACATCTTAATGCGGCTCCTCGATAGTTGGCGCGAGTTTCGCCGCAATCACCGCCTTTCGCAAATCATATTTACTTTCGCCGCTTTGAGCTTTAGTCAAAGCCAATGGAACCGACACAACGCCGATTGCTCCCTTCAACTGCCGCCCTCTCAGCCTTCGACGCCGTCGCACGGCTCGGCAGCATGAGCGCCGCCGCAGCAGCCCTCAACTTGACGCCAGGCGCCATCAGCCGTCATGTCGCGCTGCTGGAAGAGCAATTGGGAGTCGCCCTCATCAACCGCACCAACCGCGGCGTCGAGCTGACGGACAAGGGCCGCCGTTATGCCGAGGGTGCTGACGCGCTTTTGCGAAGCCTGCGCCTGCTGTCGCTCGAGGCGATGTCCGACAACGCCTCCGCCGTTTTCGGGCTGGCGATCCTGCCGACCTTCGGCACCCGCTGGCTGATGCCCCGAATGCCGGCCTTTCTGAAGCAAAATCCGGGTCTGACGGTAAACTTCGCGACCCGCATCGGGCGCGTGGACTTCGATCAGGAGAGGCTGGATGCTGCCATCCATGTCGGCAAACCGGATTGGCCGGACAGCCATTTCCGCTTCCTCATGCGCGAGCATGTGGTGCCGGTCTGCAGCCCGCAATTCCTGAAGGAAAACCCGGTCAGGACGCCGGAGGCGCTGATTTCGATGCCCCTTCTCGAAATGGCCTCGCGGCCGGAGGCCTGGCAGCACTGGTTCTCAACCCTGGGCGTCAAGCGTTCACATCGCGAAGGGATGCGGTTTGAACAGTTCATGCACGTCTCGCAAGCCTGCATCGCCGGGCTTGGCGTCGCCCTCATGCCGCTCTTCCTGATCCAGGCGGAACTGCAGGAGGGAACGCTGGTCAAGGCGATCGACAGGGCGATCGAGAGCCGCAGCAGCTACTATTTTGTAACCCCCGCCAATCGGCAGCCACATCCCGCAGCGGCGAGGCTGTCGGATTGGCTGGCAAGCGAGATAGAGGCGGCAGGGCTGGCGTGAGACGTAGAGTCCTCGTCAGGGCGAAGTCACGAGATCCGTAGCCTTAAGCAGACGGTCCTTCGTGATCATCCCCGCGTTCGCGGCCTTCGTGTAAGCATAGTGAAAGCAATCGAAATTGCTCAGGTAACGCTTCCCGATCCCCTGCTCCTCCGCAACCTGAACGGCGTAACGCAGAATCTGGCGCGGATCATCGGCCTCACGCAAGGCGATGCCGACCGTCGTCAGCCATTCAACAACAATTCTCTCAGATTGACTGTAACGGCAATTCAGCTGATCGGGGCGCGACAAAACAATGATCGCTTCCCACGCGGCAAGGGCGGACGTTAACGGCGCCTCCGAAGCCATCAGTGCTAGCTCGTAGGCTTCGCTGTCATCATCTCGAGCAATCAGCGAAACAATGGCGCAGGCGTCAACGAACATCCGGTGCCTCGTCAAAGATCGTGATCGAGCGAATGATAAGCGTCCGGGGAAACAGGCTTTCGCTCTGGCTGGAATGCAAGACAATGTTTCTCAAGGAGCCGCGCGGCGGCGTCCCGAGGTGATTGCGCTCTCGCCCGCCGCTCTATCGCCTCCTTGAGCGCGACCACGACCGCCTCGGTCAAGCCTGTCTGCTCCATCTCGGCCAGCTCGCGCGCCAACCGGTCGGCCTCCTGATTGCGAATATTCAGCACCATGGGGAACTCCTTGTGTAGCACAATATAGCCCCTTGTGTAGCCGAAAACAACAGGTCAGTGGAAAGACGCCTCACCCCGAAGCAGTCATCCCGCCATCGACTGCCAGCCATTGCCCTGTCATGTGACCGGCGGCTTTCGAGCAGAACATGAGCGCCGGGGCCTTCAGGTCCTCCGGTCCACCGAAGCGCCCATTGGGAACCGAGGGCAGCAGTGCTGCGCCCATCTGGTCCATCAATCCCTTCGCCATCTTGGTGGGGAAGAAGCCGGGGCAGAGCGCGTTGACCGTGATGCCATGATGCCCCCATTCGACGGCGAGCGTCTTGGTGAAATTGATCACCGCACCCTTTGACGTGTTGTAGGCGATCGTCTTCATGTTGAGGTCGGCGCGATTGCCGCCGAGGCCGGCGACGGAGGCGATATTGAGGATACGCCCATATTTTGCAGGGATCATCGAAAGACGGCCGATCTCCCGGCTGAGCATGAAGATCGACGTCACGTTCAGGTTCATGACCTTGTGCCAGGCATCCAGCGGATAATCTTCCGCCGGCGCGCCCCAGGTCGCCCCCGCGTTGTTCACGAGGATCTGCACGCCCGATCCGCTCGTATCCAGAACCTTGGCGGCAAAATCCGGAATCTCCTCGATCCTCGACAGGTCGCCCGCAATGCCGATAGCCTCGCCGCCGCGTGCCGTGAGATGGGAAACCGCCTCGTCGATCTCCGCCTGCTTACGCGCTGCGAGAATGACACGCGCGCCGTAATCGGACAGAACCTCCGCAATCTGCAGGCCCAGCCCGCGTGAGCCGCCAGTGATCAAGGCCGTTTGGCCCGCAAAGTCGAACAGGTCAGTCATATGCGTCTCTCTCCCATAGCGCAGCTCCGCGAGGGCAAATTTATGCGAAAGCCGCGAAATCAGTTCAATACTGAACAGACTTTATCAGCCATGGGCAAAATCGCAATCGCGACGCTCCAGTTTCCTGCGGGAGAATGGATGATTTTCCGGCGCTTTTCCGGCGCATCTTGCGCAGTGGTCAGCCCTGTGCCAGACGAGGTCGGAGCACTGGGAGAGGACTTGAGGATGAACCGGAAGACATTTCTGTCTGTGGGCGAATGCATGATCGAAATGGCGTCACTGGGTGGCGCGGATTTCCGCCTCGGCTTTGCCGGCGACACGATGAATACCGCGTGGTATGCGCGGGCCTGCCTGTCGCCTCACGATTGGAACGTCGCCTATTTCACCTCTCTGGGCCGGGATGTCTATTCGGACAAGATGGTGGCCTTTTTCGAGAGCAATGGCATCGATACGCGGCTGATCCAGAGACATGCGACGCGCCGCCCCGGCCTCTACATGATCGAGATAGACAACGGTGAGCGCAGCTTCACCTACTGGCGTGACCAATCGGCTGCAAAGACCCTGGCAGATGACAGGGCGACCCTGTCAGCTGCGTTTCTTTCGGCTGATACGATCTATTTCTCCGGCATTACGGCGGCTATTCTTTCCGAAAGCGGGCGGAGCAATCTTCTGGGAGAACTGAAGGCAGCCCGACAGGCGGGCAAGACCATCGTCTTCGATCCCAATCTGCGCCCTCGCCTGTGGAGTTCGACCGAAGAAATGCGTTCCGTCACCATGCAGGCCGCCAGCGTTGCCGACATCCTGCTGCCGAGCTTCGACGATGAAGCCGCGACGTTCGGCGATGCTGATCTCAACGCCTGCGCCGATCGTTATCTGGCAGCCGGCGCGAAGATGGTACTGGTGAAGAATGGCGGGGGGCCGATGCTTTTCGCTGATCGGAACGGGCGCCACGAAACAAGTTCCATCGAACGTATTCAGCCGGTTGACACAACAGGCGCGGGCGACAGTTTCAATGGCGGCTTCCTGTCGGCGCTGATCGGCGGAGCGACACCGGACGAGGCAATTGCCGCCGGACACGCCGTTTCCCTCCAGGTCATCATGCATCGGGGGGCACTCCTCCCGATGAACGAACTCGCAAAATAGGGGTAAGGTTGCCTCTCCACGGTGAACGATGCGATAAGGCTCACTCGCTCACGCAGGAGACCAGCCATGAAAATCTATCGCCTTGAACAGCGCAGCTCGAGCCCCGGCCCCTCGGAATGGTTCACCGGACAGGTTCGCATGGAACCCTTGATCCAGACGGCAGCGCCTGCACGCGTTGCAGCGGTCTCGGTCACCTTCCAGCCGGCAGCGCGCACCGCCTGGCATACCCATCCGCTCGGCCAGACCCTGATCGTTACGTCAGGTGTTGGACGGGTCCAGCGCGAGGGCGGCCCGGTTGAGACGATCACTTTGGGCGATGTCGTCTGGTTCGAACCTGGAGAGCGCCATTGGCATGGCGCATCTCCGGATCTTGCCATGACGCATATCGCTATGCAGGAAGCCCTCGATGGCAAGACCGTGGACTGGCTCGAACATGTAACGGATGCAGAATACGCACCGGATTGAAGCCTTTACCCGAACAAGCGAAACACTTGACGGTGCAGCCATGGTAAGTAGTGGTTCGAGGGAACAGAGATGCACTTCGCTTGGTTATTCCCAATCATGCACACTCACCTTCCCCGAAAGGTCATATGTTGAACATCGAACAGCTCCACCGGCTCGACCTCACGCTCACAGAGTTGCGCGATTGGCTCGAGCGCTCGGCACTGCCCCTTTGGAGCACTGCGGGTGTCGAGCCGACAACCGGCGGCTTTCATGAACGGATCGGCCAGGATGGTCGCCCCATGGCGGATGACGACCGCCGTTCGCGGGTGCAGCCACGGCAGATCTATTGTTTCAGCGTCGCTCACCAGCGTGGCCTTGCCGGCGATTGGGACACGATCGTCCGCAACGGCCTGACCTATTTCGAAAAGACCTTCCTGCGGCACGACGGCCTCTATGGTGCCCTTGCCGATGCGCAAGGTGTCCTGATCAGACCGGAATACGATCTCTACAATCAGGCATTCGCGCTCTTCTCGTTTTCGCAGATTGCAGCGAGCTTTCCGGAGTCCCGAATGCGGATGGAAGAGAAGGCGACCGAGCTGCTACGGCTTCTGACCACCCACCACAAGCACCCCCTTGCAGGCTTCGAGCACGCGGATCCGCCGGGGGTCCCGCTCTGCTCCAATCCGCATATGCATCTCTTCGAGGCGGCACTTGCCTGGGAAACGCTCTCCGAGCGGCCGGATGCCTGGACGGCGTTGGCCGACGAAATCGCACATCTTGCCCTGACGAAATTCATCGATCCCGGCTCGGGCGGTTTGCGCGAATTCTTCGATCGCGAATGGAACCCGCATCCCTCCGACAAGGGCCGCGTCATGGAGCCGGGCCATCAATTCGAGTGGTCCTGGTTGCTGGCGCAATGGGCGGCCTTGCGCTCCGATAATGAAGCGATGGCCAAGGCGGAGCGACTTTTCGAGATCGGTGTCGACTACGGCATGTCAAGGGACGGAAAAGTTGCGATGATGAGCCTTTATGACGATTTTTCGGTCCATGACCCGATTGCACGCATGTGGCCGCAAACGGAGTGGCTGAAAGCGGCGACAAGACTTGCCCTCGTCGGTACGGCGGAACGGCAGGCACACTACATCGGCTCCGCCATCAAGGCAGCGGATGCATTTCGCGAATTCCTGAAAACGCCTGTCAGTGGCCTCTGGTTCGACAAGAGACGACCGAACGGAACCCTGATCGACGAACCCGCGCCGGCAAGCACCTTCTACCATATCCTCTGCGCGATCTATGAGGCCGGGGCCAACCTGGCAAAGCTGAGAGCGAGGAACTGAGAAAATCCTGTCAGGTGGCAGTCATCCCACCATCGACATGGATCGTCTGGCCGGTGTAGAAGGAATTGGCCGGCGACGCGGCGAAAATCAGCGCTTCGATCACCTCCGAAACCTCGCCCAGGCGCCTCGCGGGAATGCCGCGCGTCAGATGCGCCTCGGCTTCCTCGCGGCTCGCCTGCCCACTTTCGACCTGCGCGTCCAGCATTTTGGTGACCATGGGCGTCCGGGCGAAAGACGGGCAGAGCGCATTGATCCGCACGCCGCGCCGGACATATTCCAGCGCCGCAGATTTGGTCAGTCCCACGACGCCATGTTTGGCGGCGGAATAAATGCTGGCAGCCGGCGCACCGGCGACGCCGGCGACCGACGCCACGTTGACGATGGCGGCCTTGCGGCCCCTCTCCCGATATTGTTTTTCCATCGCCGGAAGCTGGTGCTTGAGGGCGTAGAAGACGCCCATCAGATCGATATCGATAACCCGTCGCGCCACGTCGCTGTCGATCTGAGGCAGCCTCAAAAGCGGATGTGCGATGCCCGCATTGTTGACTGCGACATCGAGTGAACCGAAACTGTCGAACGCCAGTTGAACCAGATCTTCGGAAAGCTTCTCCTCCCCCACCGACCCCGCCAGCGTCGCAACACGTGCGGAATCGAAGCGGCTTGCCATGCGATCGATGCCCTCTTCCGTGAGATCGGACAGCACAAGATTGGCGCCCTCCTGGTAGAAACGTTCCGCTGCTGCCTCGCCAAATCCGCCCGTTGCGCCGGTCACCAGCACGGTCAATCCCTCGAACTGCTTCACCCTCATTCTCCCTTGTTCACGAGATCGCGCGCCATGCGCGCCACAAGCGGCACTGCTGCGGCAAGCTGGCGCGCCTTTTCCGGGTTGGAAGCATTGCCGTCCTGCGCGCGCTTCACGACGCCCTGGATGATCGCGCCGATCCGGAAGAACGAGAAGGCCAGCGCAAAGATCCAGTCTTGCGGGATATCGATCCCTCGCCGTTCGCAGTAGGTGCGAACATAATCAGCTTCTCGCGGAAGGCCCAGAGCCTCGCGGTCAAGACCGCCAATGCCACGGAAATTACCCCTGTTGGGTAACCGCCACTGCATGCATTGATAGGCGAGATCGGCGAGCGGATGGCCGAGCGTGGAGAGTTCCCAGTCGAGCAGGGCAAGAACCTCCGCGCCGTGATGCGCAAAGATCATGTTGTCGATCCGGTAGTCCCCGTGAACCAGCGCCACCTGCCCGTCGTCGCACGCATCATGCTTTTCCAGCCAATCGATCAGCCAGTCCATATCTTCGAGCTTTTCAGTCTCGCTCGCGCGGTATTGCTTGGCCCAGCGTGCAATCTGGCGCTCGAAATAGCTGCCCGGCTTGCCGAAATCGGCCAGGCCGACAGCATTCACATCGACATTATGAAGCGCGGCGAGAGTTCGGTTCATCGAGTCATAGATGGCACGCCTGCCTTCGACTGTCTCGTCCGGCAATGCCGGGTCCCAGAGGATGCGGCCATCGACATGGCTCATGACATAGAACATCCGACCGATAGAGGACTGTTCAGGCGAGAGATATAGCCCTTCCGGCACGGGAACGGCGCTGCCGTGGAGCGCCTTCAGCACGCGGAACTCCCGGTCCACCTGGTGGGCCGAGGCGAGCAATTGGCCGGGCGGTTTGGCGCGCAAGACATAGCGTTTGCCCTCAGCCAGCAGAAGGTAGGTCGGATTGGACTGGCCGTCGGAAAACTTCGTCGCCGATTGCAGGGCGCCAAATCCCGGAATCGAAACTGCGAGCTCGCGCCCGAGTGCGTCGAGATCAAGCATTGTCGGGTTTGCCGCTCCGTTCCCGGGCGCGCGCGGTTCCTGATGCTGGTCTGCCATCTCAATTCCTCCCTGATGAAATATCAATGCCGCATTCGCGAGCGATTGACAACATACTCGGTAGTATGTTCACCTGCATCAACGTCACAATCAGGATTATTCGTCCGATGGATGCGGAGGCTTGAGGCTCCGATCGGGCGTCACGGGAGGAATTCATGTCCGAGATCGTCGCAGGCGCAGACAATATGCCGCTGGGTATGAGCGAACGCCTGAAGCCCCTTCACGCCGCCGTTCGCGACATGATCCGCAACGAGATCATGCCGCTCGACGAGAAGTATCTATCCGAGGTAGGGAAGGCCGAGGGTGGCAACCGTTTCGCATTCACACCGCGGCAGACGGAAATTCTCGAAAGCCTGAAGAAGAAAGCCAGGGAGCGCGGTCTCTGGAACTTCTGGCTGACAAATTCGAAGAACGGCTACGGACTGACGACGGTTGAATATGCCTATCTGGCCGAGGAAATGGGAAAGTCCTTTCTCGCGGCCGAGGTTTTCAACTGCTCTGCGCCTGACACCGGCAATATGGAAGTGCTGGAGCGCTATGGCGCGCCCGAGCACAAGGAAAAGTGGCTGAAGCCGCTGCTGAACGGTGAAATCCGCTCTGCCTTCCTGATGACGGAACCGGATGTCGCCTCCTCGGACGCGACCAATATCTCCATGCGCTGTGAACACGATGGCGATCATTATGTGTTGAACGGCGAAAAATGGTGGTCGTCCGGCGCCGGCGACCCACGCTGCAAGATCTATATCGTCATGGTGCACACGCCGAGCGCGGATCGGCGCAAGCACGAGCAGCACTCCATGATCCTCGTGCCCGCCGACACACCCGGCATCACGAAACTGCGGGCCATGGAAGTCTTCGGCGACGACGACGCGCCGCACGGGCACATGCATCTGAAGCTTGAGAATGTTCGTGTGCCGGCTTCCAACCTGCTACTCAGCGAAGGCCGCGGCTTCGAAATTGCGCAAGGGCGCCTTGGCGGCGGGCGCATTCACCATACGATGCGCGCCATCGGTCATGCCGAAATGGCGCTGGAGCGGCTCTGCCAGAGGGCGCTGCGCCGCGAGGCCTTCGGCAAGAAGCTGGCCGAACTCGGCGCAAACTTCGACATCATTGCCGAAGCCCGCATAGAGATCGAGATGACTCGTCTCCTCTGCCTGAAGGCCGCCTGGATGATCGATCGGGGCAATCCGAAGGAGGCGGCCGTCTGGATCAGCCAGATCAAGGTTGCCGCACCGCGCATGGCGCTGAAGATCATCGATGAGTCCATGCAGATGCATGGCGGCATGGGCATCAGCCAGGACACGCCGCTCGCCCGCTCATGGACCAACGTCCGCACATTGCGTTTCGCCGACGGACCGGACGCCGTTCACCGCCGGCAGATCGCGCGCGAGGAACTGAAGCGCCATACGCAGGAGAAAGTCTGATGAAGGCGATCCTCTGCAGCGCCTATGGCCCGATCGATGGGCTGACCTTCGTTGATTTACCGGAGCCCGAGGCGACAGGCTCGCAGGTTGTCATCAAGGCCGCCGCCATCGGCGTCAATTATCCCGATGGTCTTCTGGTGCAGGGCCTGTATCAGGCGACACCCGAGCTTCCCTTCATCCCCGGCATGGAAATGGCAGGCGTCATCGAAAGCGTCGGTCCGGAGGTGACGCGTCTGAAACCGGGCATTCGCGTTGTCGCGACCGCAGGCACCGGCGCCTTCGCCCAAAAGGGCGTTTTCGCCGAGGCGCAATGCATCCCCCTGCCCGATCAGGTCACAGACCAGGATGCCTGCGCGCTGATGTGCGGCTTCGGCACATCGCATCACGCCCTGAAGCAACGCGGATTGCTCAAGCCGGGCGAGACGCTGGTCGTTGCAGGCGCCGCCGGCGCGACCGGGCTTGCCGCGGTGCAGATCGGCAAGGCGATGGGCGCGAAAGTCATCGCCATCGCCTCCTCGGAGGAGAAGCGGAATGCGGCGCGCCAGGCCGGGGCTGACCATGTCATCGGCTACGACAACCTTAAGGATCAGTTGCGCGAGCTTGCAGGCAAAAAAGGCGTGGATGTCGTGTTCGACCCCGTCGGCGGCGACACGTTCGACACGCTGGTCCGAACCATGGGGCGCAATGGCCGCTACCTGGTGGTCGGCTTTGCCGCCGGGCGCATTCCGCAATTGCCGGTCAACCTCGCGCTGGTCAAGGAATTCTCCCTCGTGGGCGTGTTCTGGGGCGCATTCACGCAGCACGAGCCGGCCACCTATGCCGAGAATGTTCGCGAACTCTTTGGCTGGTATCTCGAGGGCAAGGTCAAACCGCTGATTGGCGCACGCCAACCGCTTTCGGCAGCGCCAAAAGTACTGACCCGGTTGATGGAACGCGGCGTTTCAGGCAAAATAGTGCTTGATCCCTGATTGGACGCTTGTCGTGATCGCGAACCCTGGGGACGGCGGCTTGCGGCGAAAGTCCGTCGATAATATATGCACAAGCGTCGGCAGCGCCTTGCCGGCGCGAGAACCATGATGACAACCAAAGACCCCATGCTTGAGATTTTCACGGCTGCCGCCATTGAGGCAGGCGCCGTGATCATGACTGTGTTTCGCGCCGGACCGGAAGTTCGCATCAAATGCGACCAGTCGCCCGTCACCATTGCGGACGAGAAGGCCGAAGCCATCATCTCCGACATCTTGACGAGAGCGTATCCCGATATCCCGCTGATCGCCGAAGAGGCCTGCGCCGCCGGTCATATGCCTGCGACCGGGTCCGGTCGTTTCTTCCTTGTCGATCCGCTGGACGGCACGAAGGAATTCATCAACAAGAGCGAGGACTTCACCGTCAACATCGCTCTTATCGTGGACGGTCGACCCGTAGCAGGCGTGGTTTATGCGCCCGCCAAGGGCGTGCTCTATCGAGGGGACGCGACGGGAGCGGAAAAACTCGTCATTGGCGAAGGGGGACGCCTCGTGTCCCGTCATTCGATTGGCGTGCGCCCCTGCCCCAATAAGCCTGTCGCCGTGGCGAGCCGGTCGCACAACAGTCCCGAAACCGTTGCGTTCCTGGAAAAGGAAGGCGTGCGCGATTATCGCTCCGTGGGCTCCTCGCTGAAATTCTGTCTGATTGCCGAAGGCGAAGCCGATATCTATCCGCGCTTTGGCCGCACGATGGAATGGGACACCGCTGCCGGCGACGCCGTCGTTCGCGCGGCAGGCGGCTCAACCGTCGGACCTGACGGCAATCCGCTATTTTACGGCAAGCGAAACCAGTCCTCGGACAGCGATTTCGCCAATGCGGATTTCATTTGCTGGGGACGCCGTCCGGCGTAATCGGGCGGCGATAGTCAGCCGACGCCAAATGGCCTATCGTTCGTGAATGTCCTATGACCTGAAGCGAATCGATTTTCCGGCTCTGTTCGGCCCCACATGTCGGGCGACCGAAGCGCTTGCCCGGCTTGATGAATGCATTTCGCGGTCGGACATTCGGGGCGGATTTCTGGAGAGACAGGATTTCGCGGACGCGATCTCTTCCATGTGGGTCGATGGCGAACTGGTGCATGTCGAAGACCTGGTGCTGCACGATGCACGACGCGACGCCCGCACGCCGACCCACGAGCTGACCATTGCACATTCCGTCCTGCGCAGCCGCCGCCAGATCGCCGGCCACGATCCGGAATGGGCGCTCAGCAGCGCCGGCCTCACGCGATTGCGAGGCGAGGCGCGCGAGGGCGAAGCAGCTCTAGCCGCGCAACCAGCGCCGGCCGTCGCCTCGCAAGGAGAGGCAGAGGAAGAGACGGAAGCGGACGAAGTTTCCAACGAATTTGCAGAAATCGACGCCTTGCTTAGCCGCAGCAGCGCCCTGATCGACGACGCACTCAACAAGGGGCACGTTCAAAAGCCCTCGCGCGACCGCGACCCGTTGGTTTACGACGCCGATTGGGATGAGGACGCACGGCTGGACGAATGGTTTGATGTCCTGCGCGCCGTGGCCGAACTGCCGCCCGTCCTGAAAGCCGCCATTGCGCTCGACGCGTGGAACCAGCTTCAGGTCCTCCAGCACCGCACGGAACTGGGACGACAACTGGCCGCTTCGTTGCTGAGACAGGAAGGCCTCGCGAAGGCGCATCTGCCGCCTCTGAATGTCGGTCTCAAGGCGATCAAGATCGATCGCCGACGCGCGCCAAGCCGGATGACGCGACTTCTGGCGATCCTGGAGAGCTTTGAGGAGACGGCCGCCACAGGCCTGAAGGAACACGACCGTCTCCTGGCTGCCCGCGCACAGCTCGAGCGCCGCACAGCCAACCGGCGTGGTCATTCCCGGCTTCCGCAACTCGTCGATCTGGTCATCGCCAGACCGGTGGTTTCTGCCAGTCTCATTGCGCAAGAGCTGGATATCACGCCGCAAGGCGCGCTGGTGCTCACCAAGGAGCTGAACCTGCGCGAAATGACGGGCCGTGGACGTTACCGCGCCTGGGGTGTCCTTTGATGTTCGTTCTCGACCGGCAGATCCATTTCCAACGAGTTTTGAACTTAGTCAACCGCCCTTAGCCACGCCCGACAAACGGCATTTTGGTCGCCATGACCGTCATTGTCAGAACATTGGCGTCGAGCGGTAGGCCGGCCATGTAGACGACAGCATCCGCCACGAGCTTTGGATCGATCGTTGGTTCGACCATGGTTTGACCGTTTGGCTGCACGATGCCTGCGCGCATCCGGTCCGTCATGTCGGTCGCGGCATTGCCGATGTCGATCTGGCCACAGGCAATGTCGAAAGCGCGGCCGTCGAGCGCACAGGATTTGGTCAGCCCCGTGATCGCGTGCTTGGTGGCCGTATAAGGGGCGGAATTCGGCCGCGGTGTCGTGGCGGAAATCGAACCGTTATTGATGATGCGGCCACCTCCGGGATTCTGCGCCTTCATGATGCGGAAGGCCTGCTGGGTACACAGGAAGGCGCCCGTCAGGTTGGCTGACACCACGCGGCTCCAGTCTTCAAACCCAAGCTCGTCCAGAGGAACAGCGGGGGCCGAAAGCCCGGCATTGTTGACAAGAAGATCAAGCCGTCCAAAGCGGCGCTCGATGTCTTCGAATAGCGACCGGACAGAGGCGGGATCACCCACATCGGCAACGCCGGTGTGGACTTCAGCGGAACGTCCGGAGGCGATCTCTTGGGATGCCTCTTGCAGAACATCAGGCCGCCGCCCTGCAATCATCAGGGTCCATCCCGCTTCGGAAAGCCCCTTGGCGATGGCTTTTCCGACCCCCGTGCCCCCACCAGTGACGAGTGCTATCCCTTGACCAGCCATGTCCCTCTCCCGAACGCGAACTCAAACTTCATCGCCTTTGTTACCTTGCAGGCAGCCGATGTCAAACATGCGGGCATGCTGAGAAGCGCCCCACAATTTCTCTTCCAAGGCCTGAAAATATCCCAGATTTTGTTATGACACGCTAAGAAACCGACGTATTGCGATGATACCAAAGCCAAATCTCGACAGAAGCCCAAACGGAAGGCCGCATGCGAAAGAGACTTCTTCAGACGGCTCCCGCCGTTATCATAGGCCTCCTGCTGCTGGCTCGCCGTTATGAGCTTCAACTGGACCATATCCTGTCGATGGCCTATTTGTTCTGGGATTATTTTCTCGCAGCCAGTATCGTCTTCCTTCTGGGGATTGCCCTGTTCCGTCGTCACCTCCGGCTGGCTGCAGGACTTGCGGCGCTTGTCGTGGCCGCGGATTTCGTTTCCCCAACCGTGTTAGACTGGTACCGAAATGCCGGGCCCGCAACGGGTCCCACGTTGAAGGTGATCACCTTCAATTGGCTCGCCGACGATCGCAACCGCAGCGACATCTATCAGTGGCTGAAGCAGGAAGCACCGGATATCGTCGCAATCCAGGAAACAGACGGACGGGAACAGGGTGTGGTCACGGAACTCTACGGTTTGTTCCCCTACCGCACGCAACTCGCCGGCGATGTCTTGATTCTCACGAAATTTCCCATCCTGAAGCAGGCGAACAAGATGGTTGAAAACAATTCGATGGTTCGCGCAGAATTGAATGTGGAAAATAGACGGCTGGTCGTGTGGGGCATTCACCCGGCAACCCTGAAGGAACGGGCCGAACTGAGGGCACGCGACAATTACCTCTGGGATGTCGCCCACTATGTCCGCCTGGAGACGGAGCCAGTGCTGATGCTGGGCGATTTCAACGCCACCCGCTGGGATCCCAATTTCCAGGCAATCGTCTCGGACGGCGACTTGCACGAGCAACCCGCACTGATCGCACCCCCCACCCGCATGGCTGTGCGCAAAGGTGTCCCCTTCTTCGGATCACCGATCGACCATATTCTGACCAATCGTGGAAACGTTCTGTCGAACTGCCGAACGGGCCCCAATCAAGGTTCAGATCACAGACCGCTGATTTGCAATCTCCAACTGGCTCACTAAATATGTTGCG
Organism: Limnomicrobium aquaticum; assembly: GCF_040545545.1. NCBI lineage: Bacteria > Pseudomonadati > Pseudomonadota > Alphaproteobacteria > Hyphomicrobiales > Rhizobiaceae > Limnomicrobium > Limnomicrobium aquaticum. The sequence continues at coordinate 221,729 of NZ_JBEPMB010000005.1, read as the reverse complement.
TGCGGTTCGATCGGCTCCGATAGCCCGGAATGGGAATAGAAATGCTGCGGTGGGTGAAGAAATTTCTCTCGAAGGCTTCGGCACGGGAGCCCAGGCGCGATGCAGCAGGCATTGAAATTCCGGCTGGCTCCTTCGACAAGATCTACGCCATCGGCGATATCCACGGCCGCCTGGACCTGTTGCTGGAAGCAGAGCTGAAGATTGAAGCAGACATCGCTGAGCACGAGCGCGCGCTTGCCGTCTATCTCGGAGACTATGTAGACCGCGGCCCCGATTCTGCCGGCGTGCTCGATCGTCTGCGCGAGCGCCAAGCTCCCCGCTTCGAGAGGCTGTGCCTGCGTGGAAATCACGACGACGTTTTTCTGAGCTTTCTCGATCGTCCGCTTGACGAATGGGGCTGGCTGGACATGGGCGGAAGGGAAACCTTGCGTTCCTATGGCCTGGCTCTAGATCCCGCGCGGGATCGCCGTCTGGGCGACGAAGTCCTGCTCGACCTGCTCAGAACACATGTGCCGCAGTCACACCGCGACTTTATCGCCCAGACCCCACTCTGGGCGCAGCGAGACGACCTGCTCTTCGTCCACGCCGGCATCAAGCCCGGCGTCCCGATTGAGGAACAGGATCCGATGGATTTCATGTGGATCAGAGAGCCTTTCCTCACAGAAGGACCGTCCCTGCCGCTCACTGTCGTACACGGCCACACACCCCAAACCACGGTCACCTATGGTCGCAATCGCATCGGGATAGATACCGGCGCATACGCGACGGGTCGGCTCAGCATATTGAGGATCGCCGAGGGCTCCGTACAGGAACTCTGAGGCACATCGCCTCGCTCGGCCGACAAGAGCTCTACGACGTTGGCGAGCAATGGCTGGCGCTTGACCAGTGCCTTTCGGCTCGACTTGAAGCGGAGTTCACACCTTGGCCTGCGCCACCGACATCCACTTTTTGGGATTCGATGCGGATTGTATCATCAGCCACTTCAAACCCGTCCTGTCCCAGCGACGAATGGCATCGACACGGTTGTCGAGCACGAGATCTCCGGAATTTGTCTTGACCACCAACACCATGTGGCCCTCGCCGAATGCGGTATAGACGACAGCAAGCCGCAGCGCGTTAGTCGGCCAGCCATGCGAGACAAGTTCATGACGCTTGGTGATTGCATAATCTTCGCAGTCGCCGGCCTCCGGCGCCAGCGACCAGACATCGCCTCCGGGGCCATTGGCATCGTTTTGCGGCCGGATTGCCTGATTGATCTTCAGGTTCACCGACTGCAGCTGCGCAAACCGCTTTTCATCAAGGCTGACTTCAAGACGGGACCACCGCGTCCGCTTGGCAGAGCACTCTCCCGGATTGGCCTGGCAGAACACGACACCCGCATACGGACCAACGGTGCGATGGGAAACGGTGATAAACTCCCTTTTGGCCTCATCCCCAAGGTTTCTGGTCAGCGAGCCCAGCGAAAATGCCGAGGCGGGAATGGAATTCATCATGGCCGCTGCAAGTACAAAGCCGGCAAGAATCCGCTGGAATTTACGCATGGCACAACCCTGCTTCCGCCCGAGTACTTTTTGTACCCGTTGTTTTTGATGAGGGCCTTATCGCTTCCTCTTGAAAACATTTTTACAGGAGAGGTCTTTGACGCCATTTAAATCGGAACTTAAAATTTTACCGAACTGGTCTTTTCTGTACCAAACTGGAATAGGTCACCGGCCTGTTGACTGTCGAAAGGTGCCGTCGCAACGTGCATGAACGAAAATGTAAGTCGATTGGCCCTGTCATACTTTGAGACCCGGAATTCCATTGAATGGGCAGAATCCCGCATTATCTCTCATGTAGAAGAGACGTCACGATATCTGGACTCGAGAGGGGTTGCAGGATGCGCAGGATTTCAGGCCTTGCCGCTTCCGTGTTGGTACTGGCTATTTACACGTTTGCCGCGGGGATGGCGGTCGCCGGCGATGCACGCGGAAAGGTTCGCTATGTGGGCGACGGAACAGTGATCCTGGGCGATGGCACGCGCTATAAATTGCCCGAAGGCTCAAATCTCCCCGAGCCGAAGGAAGGTCAGCATGTGACGATTGAGTTCAAGAAAGGTCACAATCGAAACGAAGTGACCCGGATGCGGGTAGACGATTGAGCCAACATGCCACCCGGCCTGACAGGCCGGAGTTCCGCGCGAATTCAGCCCGCGAGGCGCTCATGATGTCTGGTGAAGCCCGGTAAAATTCGGACCATCAGGTCCACGTTTCTGACGGACCCCGTTTCTGCGAACACGGTTCAACGACAAAACGGATGCTGCCGCCATAATGGCGGCGAAGAAGACCGCAACACCCGGAATCTGGATCGAAAAGTCCACGATGCTGTGTAGCAGAAACAGAAGAAGCACTGATGCACCCGAGGCAGACGCCCAGCGGCGAGACTTGCGGTTCTTGATCCCGGATATGAAAATCAGGATCAAGCCACCGACGGCGACCAACAGGAGGGGGACGAAGATGACGCCAAGATCAATCCAGCCCTCGAGATAAAAAGAATGCGCCCTGTCCCAAAGCCGGTTGTGAGCGCAAAGCGGATCCTGGTAGCGCTCATAGGCCTCACGAAAGCTTCCCAGCCCGGTTCCGAAAAGCCAGTTGTCCTTCAGCAACTGCACAATAGAAGGATAGGCGCAGAAGCGGGCATCCTCCGCTCCCTGCATATCGGCGCGCATGAGAACCCGCCCACCAAGAAGGAAGAAGATCAGGACAATGAATGCCGCTGCGACAGACACGGAAGCCCATTTGCTTGGGCGAGCCATGCCGTTGGACGGCCGCCTCGTACGTTGGCCGATACGCCAATAGCCGTCGATGACGAGAAAGACAGAAAGCGCGGAGAGAGCAACGAAGGTTGCAGCAATGCCTCCCCGAGATCGCGTCAGAAGCAGCGCGAGCAAAGTCACGAATGCCAGAAAGCCATGCAAGACAGAATAGGTGTCCACCTGAATGAGCCGCTGAGCATGAAACGCTGCACCTGCACGCCCTCGGCGCGGTGACACGGGAATAAGCGAGTCGAAGAGAAAACCGGCATTGATCAACAACGCTGCACCCAGATAGGTCGCAATGGAATTGCGATTGACCAGGACCGAAGTCAGATCGTCCAGATAATAGTCCTTTTTTCGGAACATCAGATAGTCTGGAAAGAATTCAAACTGAATGAGACCGTAAAGGGCAACCAGACCGCCTGAAATCGCAAGAAACCGCAGCAGCCGTGTCGCGGATGCATCCGACTGGAATAGAAGCACTCCGGTCGTGAAGACCGCAAAAGGCAACAGAACCGGGATTATCGTGGCCAGCGTATCCGCAGGGACGATCGAAATGGAGCCCGGAAGCGCTCCCAGCACCTCGGAGGCAGATTTCCAGACCGGATTGGCAAAAGGATTACCCTCAAAGCGAAGGGCCTGGCTGCATGCCCACAGCGCCAGCAATGCCGCCAAGACAACAGTCGCTTTCAGCATGAACCGATGCTGTCGGGCCGGCGAGGTCGCAGCGAAAGTAATTGCCGCAAGGACAAAGACCGGAATGGCCAGGAGATAGAGCGGCGCGGATCTTACCGACCCCTCGGGCAGGAGTATGAGAACAACCAGGATACCGTACATCCCTTGCAGGAGGCACGTAACAAGCGAAAGTCGTCCATGAACGTCGACCGGTGCCACATTATCCATGCTGAATGTCTTCCAACGTGTCCTTTCGGAGTGCCTCGCCTCTCAGCGCACTCATCTTATGCAAAAGCATTGTTGAAGGTCACGCCCATTTTCGATCGGCGCTCGCAAGGCGTGTGGAGATCTTCAAAGATCGTTTCCTTCGGTATTTGATTTTTTGCGGAAGATTTCTGCACATAATTTCATCCGCTTAGATGAGAACGCCTTACGAACAGGCAGAATTTAATGGCATGTTGCCCTGCAGCAACAGCCGCATCAAAGAGCGCGGGTAACGACGGCAAAGAAGCTATCTTGCGTTGCAATGCGGCCAAATCTGATTTACCTCCTATGCATATTTCAGAATTTTTTTCGAGGGACTCATGTTTAACATCAATGGGTTGAAAGGCACACTCGCAGCAGTTTTGCTTGTGACTTCAACAGGTTGTACAGCTTTACCGAGTTCTGGTCCCTCGCGTCAGGATGTCGTCGGGAACGCGACCGTCACAAACAACCTCGACGAGTCGAAATCGCGCTTCCAGTATGCGCTTCTCGACATCAACAGCAGGATGCTGCCTTACTTCGATTATTCTCGCCATGACTCGCTCTATGATGGTTTCGGAATGGGGAATTCCAAGCCATCAACCGACCTGGGGCCGGGAGACGTCATCCAGATCACCATTTTCGAGGCTCAGGCCGGTGGCCTCTTCATTCCTGCCGGTGCAACAACGACGCAGGGCAATTATGTGACGCTGCCCAAGCAGACGATTGATGGCAAGGGCGAAGTTATCGTTCCCTACGCCGGCCCGGTAAAGGTCACCAACAGGTCGGTTGCTTCCGCACAGACCGAAATTGCTCAAAAGCTCGCCAGTCGGGCCATCGAACCGCAAGTGGTGATCACCACAGTTTCCAGCGCTTCACAGAATTTGTCTATTTTGGGTGATGTCAATCAGCCTGCCCAGATGGCCGTATCGACCGGCGACAGGGTTCTGGATGTGATTTCGAAGGCTGGCGGTCTTGCCGCACCCAGCGTTGAATCTTACGTCACAATGGAACGCGGAGGCAAAAAGGCAACCGCACTGTTCAAGACGATCGTTTCCAATCCCAAGGAAAACATCTTCGTTCACCCGAATGACACCGTCTATGTCGAACGGGAACGCAGAACTTATCTTGCTTTCGGCGCAACGGGAGCCAGTGGCCAGTATAATTTCGAAGAAGCCGATCTGACTTTGGGGGAAGCGCTTGCCAAGGCCGGGGGCCTCCTCGACGGTCGAGCCGATCCCTCGCAGGTATTCCTCTATCGTGACGTTGCTCGGAAGACTCTTGTCGACGCGGGTATCGATGTGTCACGTTTCAGAGGCGAAACAATTCCGACAGTCATGAAGGCCAACCTTCGCGACCCGTCGATGCTTTTCGCCGTGCAGAAGTTCAAGATGCGCGATGGCGACATCATTTACGTCACCAATTCCGACTCTGTCGAGATTACAAAGTTCATGAACCTCGTGAATGGCGTTTCCGACACCCATTCGAATGTCACATCGGACATTCTGACCACACGCAATGCCGTTCGCTCGCTTGCGCGATAAGTCTGCCTCTTTGTGATCTTCTTGCCGCAAATTGTGCAATGAGCTAGAGTTAAAACATATTTAAAAAGGGAATTGTTCAGATGTCTTTTGGAACCCGCAATAAGCATTCCATGGCTCTGCTGAGCAGTGTGCTCATGACGCTTGCATCGGGATATGCATTCGCGCAACAGACCCAACAGGCGACGACGCAGCAGACCCAACAGGCTGCGCCCGCCGCAGCTCTGACACCTGAGAAGATCGCAGAATACACAAGCGATCCCGGCAAGATGCTGGCCGATTTCGCAAGCAACCCGGAAGGACTGTCCAGCGCAATAAGCCAGTTGGCTTCCAGCGGGACAGCGGGAGCGAACGCTGCGTCGAACGTTCTTCAATTGGCAGCCAATTCGGGTAACAAGGAGTTGGCGCAGGCCGCGTCGAAGGGTATGGGCGAAGCCGTGGCGCGTTTGACCCAGGCCGGCAATGTCGCACTCGCGTCCAGTATCCAGGCTTCCGTTGCATCAATTGCCGCGTCTGCGCCTGCGGAAATTGCAAGTGCAATGAACTCCACGTTCGCGGTCGGTCAGAGTGCCGTCGCAACGGCTGCCCTCGGCACAGGTACGAACGCATCGGGGACTGGTAGCGACACCGGTGCTGGTGGCAACACGTCCGCGAGCGCTTCCGGAACAGGCGCGGCCGGAACAGGAGCCGGTGGAAATGGCACGAACGGCGGGGGCACCACCGGCGCGGCCAACAGCTTTGCGGGCAGCAGCAACACAAGCGCGAACAGTCAGGCTGCGTCGAGCAATGCCAGCAGCGGCACTTCGTTCAGCGGCACTGGATCAGCTTCGGTCCCTGCAAGTCCGTCCTGAGACATTTTTGGGGGGATGGAAGCCGCCCATTTCGCCTTTCGTTTTGGCTTTGCCTGAAGGCTGAGGAACGCTGTGTTGAATTCCTTGAGTACGCATTCTCAGCAAACTGGGGATGAGCTTTCTAAAAAAGATGAAACATCCGCGAATATCGACAGGCTGCTTGCCATTGCAAGGCGCCAATGGAAGGTTGTTTCGATTGCGGTGGCGGCCGCAATTCTATTGGGATTTGCGTATGTCCTCACCGCAGTTCCGCTATACACGTCTTCCATTGAACTCCTCATCGATACAAACAATAAGAAGATCGTTGATCAGCTGTCGCTGATTTCGGGCGTGGCAGACGATGACGTTTCCATCCTTAGCCAGGTTGAGCTTCTAAAGTCTGATCGTATAGCCCAAGCAGTGGCCGAGAAGCTTGAGCTGATCGACAACAAGAGCTTTATGGACGTGAAAGCAAGTCCCCTGGCGCTCGCTGTCGGGGGACTACGGTCGTTGCTGAACTTCAGGAGCTGGTTTGAAGGCGGGTCTCCTGCGGTTGACCGTGAAAAGTTGATGCGCGAGGCGGTCAACCGGCTTTCAGATCACATCGAGGTCGCGCGAAAGGGGCGAACCTATGTCTTGAGCGTCTCTTACACGTCTCCGAACGCCGAACTGGCAGCAAGGATCGTGAGGCAATATGGAGAAGCCTATCTCGACGACCAGCTGAACTCGAAATATGAAGCAACCCGCCGCGCAGGTGATTGGCTGCAGCAGCGCATAGCCGAGCTGAAGCAGAAGTCCCTCGACACCGATCTTGCGGTACAGAAATTCAAGCAGGAAAACCAGCTGATATCCACTGACGGGACGCTTCTGAGCGACCAGCAGCTTACTCAAACAAATGCCCAACTCATTATCGCCCAGTCCAATTTGGCGACTGCCAACGCGAAATACTCGAGCATCAAGACGATCATCGATTCCGGCGACATTAACTCCGCTGTCACAGAGTCGCTCGAAAATCAGGTGATCAATTCGTTGCGCAGCAAGTTTGTCGAAGCGTCGAAACTTGAGTCAGACATCTCCCGACGTCTGGGCCCTGATCATATCAGAGCACAACAACTCCGCTCGGACATGAAGGAATATCAGAAACTGATTTTTGCTGAGCTCGGGCGCATTGCACAAACCTATCAGGTAGAAGCTCAGATCGCCCGTGAGCGTGTGACCGGGCTGAATCAGCAGCTTGCCGCTGCAACACATGTTTCCATTACCGCAAATGACGCGCAAGTACAGTTGCGGGAACTGGAGCGAGAATCCGAAACATATAAAAACCTTTACCAGAATTTCCTGCAAAAATATCAGGAGTCCGTTCAGCAGCAATCCTTTCCGGTCACCGAGGCGCGGGTTATCAGCCCGGCAATAGTGCCCGAGGCACCTTCCAGCCCCAAGAAAGGAATCTCACTCTTTTTGAGCCTTGTCCTGGGGCTGTTGACTGGGGCTGGTCTCGCTGCCTTCCGGGAATACCGAGATCGGTTTTTCCGAGTGCCCGAACATATCCGGGAGGAATTGAACCTCGACCCGCTCGGGATGGTTCCGACCATCAAGTCGGTCACGGTTGCTTCAGACATGGAGAACGAAAGTGTGCACCCGAGAGCAATCGTAAGCACCTCCTCGGTAACAAGCTACGTCGTGAAGAATCCTCTCTCGTCATTTGCTGAAACGCTCAGGAGCGCGAAGATTGCCGTCGATCTTCAAACGGGTAGCAAGAGGCCAAAGGTTGTTGGATTGGTCTCGATCCTGCCGGGAGAGGGCAAGTCTACACTGTCCATCAACCTTGCGGAATTGCTCGCAAATCAGGGTGCGAGGACGCTCCTGATCGACGGGGACCTACGAAATCCGGGCGCAACCCGCAAGCTGGGCAAAAATGCCAGGGACGGCATCATAGAAGTACTGCAAAACAGAGCGTATCTGCCAGATGCTCTACTTTTCAATCCGGAGACCAAACTGGCGTTTCTGCCGGCGGTGATAAAACATAAGATCCCCTACTCTGCCGACCTCTTAAGTTCGCCGGAGATGGATAATCTCCTTAACAAGGCGGCGGAAAATTTTGACTATATCATCGTCGATCTTCCGCCTCTTGGACCGGTGGTCGACGCCCGGGCGATCGCGAGCAAGCTGGATTGTTTCCTCCTGGTGATCGAATGGGGGGTAACTTCAAGAAAGTCAGTTCGCAACGAACTGGCGAAGAATGGACCCGTATTCGACAAATGTGCCGGCGCGATCTTGAACAAAGTGGATTCCGCCAAGTCCAGGCTTTATGAATCCTACGGTTCGTCGGAATATTATTCCTATCGATACAAGTCGTACTACCAAGAGGGCTAACTGCGGTCTATCTCGTTGTTTTGACGTAACTCCGGACGCGAAACCGGTTTCCACTGTCAATGGAATTTCTTTCGCAAGACGCTGTGCAAGCGATGAGGTTAGTTGGTGTAAGCGATGCGGCTAGTTGGAGCGCTGATTTGGGGCTTGGCAGCGGGGTTTTCGCTCCTCATCACATTTGGGAACGTCGCGGTCGTCGGTTATGAACAGTCCGCGCGATCGGCTCTTCGGGAGGCCGACCTTACGCAAGATATGTACAAGTCGATTGCGGGCGGGGATGCCACGCGATGGGCAACGGCTTGCCTGACGGAGATCCTTGGTGTTCGCAAGGAACTGCATCTGAATCAGCTGGATCTTATCTACGGATATGCGCCCCTGCCCGAAACGCAGCTGAAACTCGCCGAAGCCCACGCCTTCCTGCTGAACTTCTTGAGGTGTAGCCCCAGCGACGGAACAGCCTGGTTGGCGGCCGCCATGGTGATGAACACCATGAACAATGATGCCGACGTCACCATGCAATATCTCGCCCTGTCGAGATTCTACTCGCCCGGAAACGCAAACGCAGTGAGGATACGCGCTCAGATTCTTCAGAGCGTTTCACCTAGACTGAAAACTACCTACCGAGATCTGCTCATGGAACCGGGCCGCTCGGATGCGCCGGGACGAGAGAAGTAATAGATTTCAGGAAGGCGTTCAGAGGTGCCGATACAGGCGGCGGCCTGTTCTTTGTCACCGCAGATCAAAAGGCAAGGCTTGCAGCGAAGTGCTGCGGCAGACACGGAAGCGGGGAAGTCCGCATTCGGTTTTCTTTCAAATATTGCCCGAGCTGCACGCCACAAGCGGCGTGCCCAAACGCATAACCACTCGAAATTAAAGACCTTTTTCTGAACGCGTCTGATGCTCCTTGTATGCGTCATCAGGGGAAGGATACCTCCCCCGACTAACTCAGATGCCCGCGATGTTAAACTCGGTCTCTTCCGAATTTGACAGAAGGACATTCCTGATGCTGGGCCTGACATTTGCCTTTGATCTCGCCGCTTCCGCTGGTTATCCATCCGATCATTTGCATGCTCCAACCTGGGTTGCACGCGATCCCACCAACGTGCCGGCGAGTTTTGTGCTGGACGCGGCGAACAATCGCGGATGGTTGAATGGCAAGCAATACGGGACTGAAGCCGCTCTGCTTGAGGCCGCGGGTGGCCAACGCTCCGGTCTTGTCCGGACCATCGGAGCATATGTTCGAGGTCCCGAGCTTGTTGGAAACGGCAATTTCGACAGCGATGTTGCGGGTTGGACCTCGAACGCGGTCAATGTGTCTCTCTCTTGGGACAGCGGTCGCCTGGTCCTGACGAACAATACCGGAGCGCTTTCGGCAGTTGCTGCCTACCAGTCCATTCCGATGGACCCGAAGAGAGCATATCAGGGCGGATACAAGCTTGTCGCGGGCGCGTTCAGCAGCAGGTTGGCATTTTTTGGCGCAACGACCGCAGCTTTCCGAAAGTCGGTCATCCCGCCCTATACACCTGTCGGGACATGGACAGGCACTGCGTCTGCGGCGCCTGACTGTGCCATAGTCATGTTTCGCGCAGACACTATTGCAAATGCAAATTCGGTGATCGTCGACGAAATTACCGTCAAGGAAGCCGTTCCGTTCAAGGGCTGGAATGTCGGCGGATATCGCCAGCGGGTGACCGCCAAAACTCCCGCTTCCCTTGATACGACACAGGTTGTCATGGAATTGAGCGACGACCTGACGCTGACTTCGGCAAGCGGGAATTCAGTGCAAAGCCGGGTACGTTTGGAATACCGGCCGGATACATCCTTACATCTCATTGTGACGTCGGCGTCGATACAACAGGCGGACCTGAACCTCGGGACCGTCGCACCCGACGCAGAGTTCACCGCGGAGTTTCGCGTCGGTCTCACGACGGTTTCCGCCAAGCTCAACGGGAATGCCTATACTCATAGTTGGTTCAGCCAAGGGGCACCGGGTGTTGCACGACTTCACCTGGCCTCCTCCGGTATCGGAGAGGCATGGACCGGCGCGATCACCAGCACCGCCGTCTGGTGTCTGGGCATGACTGCGGTGCGCTTCGAGGGCGACAGCTATATCGGCGGGGCGAGCGGAGTCGGGATGCCGATCGCCTATTGCGCCCTTTCCGACCGGATCGTGACCGCGACCGGAGTTGGCGGCTCCGACATGACAGCCATCCGGAGCCGTATCCTTGACCCGAATAACCGTGAACTCCTGCCCGCAATCACCGTTTTTTGGGATGGCTCGCCGAATGGGCTGACGACGGTTTCAGGCTATTGCGACCAGTTGCAGGATTGCATCTCGGCTCTCGGCCATGGCCGCTTTTTCGTTATTCCCCCGGCCATCGGGGACAACACGCTCAAGACACAGATCCGCGACGAGATGGCTCGACGCTGGCCAGGCAACACCTATGACTGGCGCCCATACATCTTGAACTCCGCAGGTGTTATCGACAGCTCCCGCTTTCAATCTGACGGAGCCCACCTCAACGCGACCGGCATGTCAGAGGCCGCACAGGGGCTGAAAGCATTCCTGGACGCCAAGGGGTGGTAAGCCGCACAAATACGCTGCTCCGACGCGGGCGCAAACCGCGTGTCCGCTCCAAAGGTGCGGCGGCGGTTTCGGGTGCGGACTGCGAAAAAACAAAGAGATAGAGCATTTCAGGTGATCCGGTTTTCATCGGAAATGCTCCAGGCAAATGGGCCTATTGTTTCCGGTGATCCCGTTTCACCGGAAACAATCCAGAGTGGAGCTGAGATACCTGCTGCATCGATTTGAATGCAAAAAGCTATCTGTGATCATGGCCTTCTGATAAAAGCTGTACTTGCGATCAATTGCAGAAGCTCCGACTGTCTTGCGGTTCCGGTCTTGTTGAAGATGCTGCGGATTTGAGTTTTCACCGTCGCAATCGTCACTCCCAACGTTCGTGCACATTCGTCTATCGTCAGGCCGTCAGCCAGATGTCGGGCGACACGATCTTCAGCGGGAGTCAAATCGAACAGGGTCCCCAGGAGATCGGCTTGCGGTGGACCCGGCCGCTCCACGCGCGTCACGATCAGCAGGGCGACCGCCCGCGCAAACACATCATGCGCGCCGCGCCTGATGGGAACGATATGGGCCACCATGGGCACGCCACCATCGGCTCCCGCGGGTATCGGGATCGAGCCGCCATCGCCTGTGCCGGAGGCGAGCGCCTCCAGCGACTCGCGAAGCAGCTGGTTGGCAGTTTTGCTGGCGATGAGCAGCCGGTCGTCGATATGAATGGAAACCTGCTCTTTCAGGTCATGAAACTCGTCATTGGCCAGCAAGACTTTGCCTCTTGAATCCAGCGCGGCTGCCGGAAGTCCGAGTGAACTCATGGCCTGTGTTAAGGCTGCTATGCGCTGCAAGTGCAGGCGGCCGGCGAACAAGGCTGATCTTGCGAGATGCGGCCGGAGCGTGTCGAGCTTTGAAAGGGCCGGGCGATCGAACGGGCCCCGGTCCTGACGCCGCTCAAAGCTGAAAACTAGCAAATCTCCGGTCGGAACGCTGGCGACGGACCCGGCAGACCAGCCAAAGCCGGCGGGGCGGAGAATTTCCTCATAAATCGGATTCGAATTGATCTCCTCCAGTGTCATGACTTCCGTGTCTGCCATAAAGCCCGTATATCGCTTTGCCAGACCCCTTGCCGGCCTCACATTGTACTGGGCGAAGCCTCCGGAGAGGTATTTTTCCATGGGTTCCCTGGCATTCGTGGAAGAAGTCCAGCACCCGCTCTCCATGCCGTGCAAGGCAAAAAGTATCCCGGCCTCCGCATCACCGAACCTGGCGATATCGGACAAAACACGCGGCCATATTTCGGGTATGAACGCTGATTCATAGATGCGATCAATGATGCTATCCATCGCGCTTTGACGCTTCTGCTTATGAATTCGATTCTAATAATGCTTTTCCAGCCCACCATTTGCGGTCGGAATGTCGCCGCGGACCCAATGCTGTATTTGTTCGATATTGCATCTTTCGGCTGCAATTTTCAACAAACACATGAACCCTGTGCAGCGCGATCTCTGGACCTGTCTCTTGAAGTCCGGAGGTCGCGCGCTTTGCGAGCCGGGGCTTCGCCACTGTCGTCAGATGACAGTTCGCGGACAGTTGCCCGAGCTGCGCTCAGCCGAGGCCTCCTACGGCGCGTTCGTAGGCCTCGTCCCAAACCGGCAAGGGATAGACGGCGTGGAAATAATCGAAGCAGCGCAGCATCGCGTCTCCGCTACCGGGATAACGGGTGACGACATCCAGAATGAGGTGCTTCAGAAACACGGCGTGCTTTGCGTCTTCCGTTGCATGTTCGATGACAAATCGCAGGCTTTCCCTTGGGAGGTCGCGCCCCTCAATGATGGGGAGTGCCGCCTGCGTTACCAGAGCCGTCAATTGCTCAAACAGATATTCGGCACCGAGATAGCCAAGCGGCTCTTCAACCTGCGCCATCCGCCACCAGACGGCAGCGACGGCGAAGGTCGCGGGCGACGGGGGAATGCTTCTATCCGTCGCGCTGCCGCCGGACTTGGCGTGGTCTTCTTGTGCCCAGACCCCGTGCTCGGCCTCTTCGGCCTTATGCGAACTCAGTTGCTGAATGAGGCGGACGTCCTTCTTCGGAAGCCGGCCGAACATGTGGAAACCTGCCTCTGTCGTATGCGCCTGATACCAGACGACGGACCGGAATATTTCACGGACGAGCGCCATGATCTCCTGCTTGGGCGTATTGCCCGCGGAAATCAGCCGCCAGCCCCGCCATGCCTTCACATCCTCGAATATGCGGGTGACACGCGTATCCAGTTCCTCGAAGACCAGATATGCTTCTTCTGTATATTCCGTTGCGTGTTTGCGCTCGGAAAGTGTCATGCGATTTCCTCCTGCGGGACGAACTCTTGATGTTGAAAGAATTGATCGTGGGTTTTGAGAAGTGGCGAACGGCAGGCGATCAGATTCTCGCGATCGGTCATGTCCAGCCGCATTATGTGCATCGAGCCTGCAACCGCGTCCTCGAAGCATTCGCGTGTGCGGATAAATCCAAAGCGGTCGAACAACGCCAGCATTTGTTGCCTGGCAGCCAGGAGAGCATTCTTGGCACCAAGAGACAGACCCGCTTCATAGACTGTCCTTATTACATTGGGGATTTGCATTTTAGACTGAATATCGTCGCGAACCGCTAACCTTGATAGAACTACAGTATGAGCAAGCTCCTCGTCACTGAGGCCAGAATGCTGAGGAATTAGTTTCAGATGGGTGTCGGCCCGCGCATCGTGCGCATGCGTCATCCTGACCGAGAGCGATCGACTGTCTTTCGTACCAACCGAGAAATTCAGGCTCACGAAATCGACCGGCTCCAGGAACAGCCGGTTTCTGTGGTCGGCATGTTCATATTTCTTGCCGTCGCGTTCGATGAAAAGTTCGTAGCGCAGGCGGCCGATCGCGCGAAGCGTGCCGAGATCGTCGCTCAGATATCGCCTTTCAGCCTGTTGCCGATCGGCCAGCTCGCTGCGAGATTTCGTGATTTGTCCGTAATTTTCCAGTGAGAACATCGGTGAGGCAATCCGCAATCCATCGGACAGAAACATCCTTCGCGGTCGCCTCATTGTCTTCATCCATTTGGATGAAGGCAGATAAAATTAATGGAGCCCGAGCATATATCGGAACAATTTTCGCGTCAGGAGAGCGTCAGGACAAAGATAGAGTGCGCATAAAGCCTAGAGGATTTCCGATGAAAACCAGATCACCTGAAATACTCTATCTCTTTGTTTTTTCGCAGTCCGGACGCAAAACCGCTGATGCATTTTTGGCTCGGACGTGCTCTAGAAACGCTTCCGGTCTCTAAACTTGCGGGCGGGGTTCCCCGCCCATATCTCCCAACCGGGCACATCTTTGACCACGACCCCGCGGGCACCCAAAATCGCCCCCTCCCCGACGGAAACGCCCGGCCCCACAAATGCTTCCGCGGCAATCCATGCCTTCGCCCCGATCGCGATAGGCTTCGGCAAAAGCTGAAAATGCGGATCATCGGGGTCATGTGTGCCCCCACAGAGGTGGGAGCGCTGGGAGACGATAGCGTAATCCCCTATCGTAATGCGATCCATGCAATAGCAGATGACGCCCGGCCCAAGCACGGCGTGCTCGCCCATCGTGAGATTGGGCGGGTACCATATCTCTGCAGTGGGATAAATGCGGGCCGTGCCACCCAGACGCGCCCCGAAGAGACGCAGGAGACATCTGCGCCATCCATGAAACGGAACCGGCGAAAGACGGCCCAAGATGCCCCAAACGACGCCCCAGGCGAGGCGGAGCAGCCGGTGACGCAACGAAAAGCTCGGGCCACCTTCGCGCGGGTTGGACTGCCTTGCATCAAGAAGCGTCATGACGTCTGCCTCGCCTGATCATAAAGCCGGACGAGCGCTTCGCGAACGCCGCCCTGCGAAAACCGTTCCTGCAAAAGCAGATATCCATTTTCCGCCAGCGTCTTTCGGTCTCCTTCCGTCAAGGCGCAGGCATCTTCCAAAGATGAGCCTATCGATTGCCTGTCTGAGCCGGTCCGGATCGCAGCCTTTCGGTCGAAGCCTATCGGCAAATTGCATTCCTCGGTCATCACGACCGGGATACGCGCCGACCATGCCTCCAGGATGGACATGGGAAGTCCTTCGCTCTTGGAGGGCAGGACAAAGAACGTGGCCCGCGAAAGGCTCCGCTGCTTCTCCGCGCCATATTGGGGACCGGCAAACACAGCGTTGCCGAACTGCGCGTTCAAGGCGCTGACTGCATCCTCAAACCCTGTGAGCCCGTCATTCCAGCCGCAATAGACGAGCAATGACCGATCCCGAAATACGCTCCTGCGACCGCAAATATCGCCCCACGCCTGGCAAAGCTCAAGGCACCCCTTTTTCTCGTGGATGCGTCCGAGGAACAGATAGACGTCCTTACCCTCGTATTCCCGCCGCCACCATATGGGTGGCGTATTGTCACGGCTGAACGGCGCGACGTAGTTCGGAATGATCTCCACCGGCTGCCCGTGAGCGAAGTCCGCCACATCGTTGACTTCGCGGTCCGTGAGCACCTGGAATGCGGCCGCGCGGCGCAGAAACCTGTTCTGGTAGAGTGAGGAAACCAGAGCCTTGAGCCGAGGCGAACGCGCCCTGATCCAGGTCTCAAGCATGCCGTGAGGCGTGACCACGTAAATGCCGCCCGTCAAAAGAGACCAAATATAGACGGCAAGGCAGTGAAACTGCCACACTCCATGCACATGGACGACATCCGGCCGCTCCCGCAGAAGCGCGAGAAGGAGGCACGGGGAAAAGGAATAGCTTTTTGGTCCGTAGGTTCTGAATGAACGCACCCGGATATTCTGCCAGCCGCCGATATCCAGATTGAAGTGCTCATCATTGAAGGCCATGACCGAGACATCGATATCCGGCCCCGAAGCAAGCGCCAATGCCTGCAGCCTTGCGGACTCGGCAACGCCGCCACCAGCGCGCGAGATCGACGGCAGGCAAAAGAGAACCTGGCGCGATACCTTCATGAAACCGGCACCAGCGTCATGATTGCCTCGGCAAAGCGATCCACATCGCCTTTTTCAGCATAGGCCGAGGCGGAACCGCACATGCGCCGCCAGAGTGCTTCGTCGCGGTCGAGCAGACCCATGAAAAACGCGAGCCCCTCGGGATTGTCGGGTTCAAAGACGAAGCCGTTCACCCCGCTTCTGACCAAGGTGTCACGAGCACCGCAAGTCTCTGAAAGCAGAACCGGAAGACCCATTGCCTGCGCCTCGATGACGACGTTGCCAAATGTCTCATCGATGCTGGGGAGGATAAGAGCAAGCGATTGGCCAAGTGCCTGCGCAACGCCGTCGCGCTGAAGAAAGCCACGGAAGACGACCTTGTCATCCAGGCCCAGCTCGCTCACGCAGGCTCTGAGCATAGGCTCCAGGTTTCCCGATCCACAGATCTGAAGCTTTCGAGGCGTCGATGTCGTTTGACAGTAGCGTGCGTAAGCTTCGATCGCCATCGGCAAGTTCTTCTCGGGCACGAAGCGGGCAACGATGGTAAAGTGTCGGTCTGTAAACAATGGTCCCGCAGGAGCCGGTTCCACGGCCGAGAGACGCCTGATCTCCGAAAGCGACAGCGTATTGTAGGGACTTGCAATCTTCCGAGGGTCGATGCCAAGAAACCGCATATAGTCGGCTGAACGCGCTTCATTCGAAATTCCGCCCAAGTAGGGCGTGAGAAACAAGCTTTTTGCAACTTCCTTGAAAAGGCTGCGCGTTTTGTCATCGTACTTCGAATTTGCCATCATGTAAGTCTTCTTGCCCGACAGGCGAAGCAACAAGGCGGCGAGAAAGATCTCCGGTTTTTCATAGTTACAGAAAAATATATGCTGGGCACCAACTTGCCGACAAAGCTTAAGGATCGCGGAAGCCGTCTTCAAAATCGAATTGCTGGTAAAATCCTGCTCCGGAAACAGAGTTATCTTTTCAAAACCGGCATCTTCGGTGACCACCCAGTCATAGGTGGAGCTCTTCCCGAAAAGCTCAACGCCTACAACACGCACTCTTTCCCTGTAGCTACGAACAACAGCTCGCACCCTGTCATCGTGCATCGGACCAAAGTTTTCCCAAACGAGTAGAATTGCACTCAACTTCTGATCACGCTCCGGATTAAATGCGACTTATATAAGCACATCGTGCAGTGGCTCACCAAGTCAATATGCACGCAAAACTGCGGCCCCTTGGTCTCAAGGGAAATACGCTCATTGCCAATGGGTTAACTTCGAACTTGCTCTTTCTCATCATGATTACTTCTACCCACTAAAGCGAAAAACAACAAAAGTATGGAAATATACACAAACATTCGCGATACATTTCGGAGCGGATATGTAAAGCCGACTATCGAGAATATCGTGAACAAGCCATTGGCCGCCATCACCATCACGGGCGAAGTTCTCATGACGACAAAACGGGAGTTAATGAAGGCGACCATAGATATGTAACCCACTGAATAAGCAAGCCAATAAGCCGGACCAAAATTCGCCAACTCGGCAACTGCGCTCATGGGGCATACCGGCCCAAGCCGGATTTCCGACGCCTCCCGGATTCTGTCGAAGCCATCGATGAAAGACGGCAGAGGGGAAAACGAGAGCAACTTATATTGTTCCGAAAAACCACCCCCAACGACGAGACCATCTCCGGTCGACAACGCGCCTTGAAACAAGTTCGCTACAATATTTGACACACCTAATTGACCTTTAAGAGGTGAAGCAAGTTGAATGAAGAAATTTTCTAAACCGAACATTCCCGACCCACGACCGGCCAAGGCAGCCACGATGACATACATGCCCAAGGTAGCCGCGACCAAAACGCTAGGCCGCAAGGCGCCTACCGACGCAGCCCGGTAGATAGCAAAAAGCAGCAAACCCACGCCGGCTGCTCGAGAGGCCGCAGAAATCTGCAAGATTGCAAGCCAAAGAGCAGAAACCCCGTTTCCAAACAGGGGAAACAGCCGCCCTGACGAATAGGACACCGCAACCATGATGCAGCAAAGGAAGTATACCGGGACGATTATCGATGCGAGAAACCGAGAAATCGTGTCAGAATATCCGGAATCAAGTGACAACATGAGAAGATAAGAATTGCTGCTCCACAATGGGTCGGGATCTCTTGTCAGATAATGTAAAAAACAATAAACAATAAAAACAAACGCCGACGCGTATTGCATGCCTCCAAGATTTTTATTTATATTTTTAAAGAAATTATCAAAGTATATTTTTTGATTTTCCCCCTTGTACGAAAATGCGTCCGAAATGAGAAATACGACAAAAACAAGCATAAAAAGATTTATGACGCCAAACGGCATAAGGTACTCAGATCCCTTTGGGCACGGATTTCCTCCGTCCTCCAATATTCCTTTCGAATAGAAAAAGAACACTAATGTTGACAACAAAGTGAAAATCATCATTTGGACCCCCGTCCTCTGTACCCCGTTAGGGGACAGGATCTTGATCCAAATACAGGAGATCATGAAGAGACAGACTATAAATACATACGCCTCGAGATTCATAATTAAATCCAGAATATATAGATTTCTTGACCAAGTTTCCTATTTATATACATATAATTGTGGCGACACATTTACATATTTTATGAATTTACTCGATAGCACGACCATTTGAAACATCCCAAAAGGGCCGAACATTCGAAGCGCGACGGCAAAAAATAGTTGACACGCCCACAGATATCTAAAAGTCCGCCACAAGCGTCATGACCGCCTCGGCAAAACGATCCACATCGCCTTTTTCAGCGAAGCTTGAGGCCGACACACACATGCGTTGCCAAAGTGCTTCGTCGCGGCCGAGGAGACTCATGAAAAATGCGAGACCATTGGGGTTATCCGGCTCGATAACAAACCCGTTCACGCCGGTTCTGACGAGGGTATCGCGTGACCCACAATTTTCCGAGACCAGTACCGGTAAACCCATAGCCTGCGCCTCAATGACAACAAAGCCGAATGTCTCCTGAACGCTTGGCAATATCAGGGCGAGGGTCGTTCCGAGCGCCTGCGCAATACCGTCGCTCTGCAGAAAGCCTCGAAACTCCACAAGATCTCTCAATCCAAGCTCCTCCACTTTTTGTCTGAGCAGAGGTTCGAGCTCTCCGGAGCCGCACAGGTGAAGTTGACGGGGAGCATCTGCAGCTCGGCAGTATATTGCGTAAGCCTCGAGCGCCATTTCAAGGTTTTTCTCGCGCACAAAGCGAGCAACTATGGTGAAATGCCGATCCGCAAACGCAGCACCATTCGGTGCAGGCACTGTACCAGATAGCCTCCTCAGCCGATCGATGGAAATGGTGTTATAAGGTGCTGCAATTCTCCCAGCTTTGATACCGAGAAAGCGGAGATAATCTTTTGAGCGCACCTCGTTGGATAGTGCGCCCACATAGGGTAGAAAAAAGAAGCTCTTGCCAACTTCGCGCCAAAGATGGCGCTTGTAAGCGTCGAACTTCGCATCTCCCATTGCGTAAACCTTCATGCCAAGAAGGCGCAGCATACATGCCGCAAGGAGAATTGCTGGCAGTTCATAGTGACAGAGAAACACCTGATCTGCATTCAGCGCACGGCAGTGCCTAACAATAACGGCAGCAATTTTCAGTGTTCGGCTCAAAGAATGGCTTTGACCTGGAAACAGTGTGATCTTCTCAAAATCATCACCTGCCTCGTTGTCCCAGGCGTAAGTATCACTCTTGCCGAAGAGCTCGAGTCCGACGATACGCGCTTTGCCTCCACAGGCTCGCACAAGCGCGCGCACCCGGTCGTCATGCATGGGACCGAAATTTTCCCACAGGAGTATGATCGTGCTCAAATGGGTCTCCCAGGATAGTAGGTCTTAATGTTCAAACTATGCATTTTCAGGCGATTTTTATATTCCGCCTTCTGAGTATTACTTGAAAGACGGCTATCACATTAATCAATTCCGATAGAGCCAAGGCAATTGCTGATCCGACCAGGCCAAATCTCTGAGCGAAAACAACGAGAAGAATAAGGGACACAATCGATGAACCGAGAATGTATTTCGCCAAGGCCGTGTGCGAGTTGGTGGCTAGGAGAACATTGGATCCGAAATACCAGCAACCGTGGATTACCATGGAAAGGGCCATGATCTCCACGAACGACTTCGGCGGTACAATGTGACCACCACTCCACCATGTGACGAATTGAGCACCAAAGACGGCAAAAGCGATTCCGCCCGGAACCAGCATCACCAAAACCATCAAGAGATTCAGTTTCAGGAGCTTCGAGATTGCCACTTCCGCGTTGGCGCCGAAGGCTCTTCCCAATTCGGGCATTGTTGCTCGGTTAACAACGCCGATCACCTGTATGATCACGCGGCTCGCGGTTCTGACTGGCGCAAGGAGAGCAACACTTGCCGGGGAAAGAACAATTCCGACGAGCAGCACGACACCCTGCAGGTTGATGGCAAGCGCAACCGGGATCATCATCGCCGCCAGAGCAGGCGCTAGCAGTCGTTTGAGCTCTTCAAAATTGGCGTGGCCGAAGCCCAGATATAGCCAGGGCACCCTCACCCGCAGGTAGCTGTAGTGGATCGCCAGGCCGAACAGTCGCATCACAATGAATGTAATCGCCACCGCCCGGAAATCCCCGCCCAGGAATGCGATGAGAAGTGCCGCCAATCCCTCGACAAGGACGAGGCTGTCATAGACCAAGGTTCCAACGGCATAGTTCCCAGTCGCTCGGAAGCCGGCGAGCGTTACCTGCGAAACGAGCGCCAACGCCGAATATCCGGTGAGGAGGACAATGATTCCCGCATTCTGAATCATCCAGTATTCGCTCTGTGCGTCACTGAGAATGCCGGGCATTAGCAACAGCGTCGACAGAGCAAAGACGGTTGCCGAAGAGGCAACGAAAAGCAACCCGACGCTTTGAAACGTGGCAAGCACCGATTCATGTTCCTGGCGGGCCGCCTTGATTGTCATGTCGGTTGTGGCAGCCTGCGCAAACCCAAGATCGGTCAGCGCGAAATAGGTCGGTATGGTTGTCAGCATCATCCAAAGGCCGAAACGTTCCGGTCCCCACGCCGACGCCAGGACAGGCACAGTCAGGAGCTGTAGCAACGCGCTGATACCGACACCAGCCAAATTGGCTACGCTGCCAGTCGCTATCCTACGCGCTATGCTCATTCAACACCCTTCGCATTGGTTGAGCTTGTCCGATCGTGAGCCTCGCCAAACTTGCAAGGCCGCTATCGCGTGCCAGCGCCAAACATAGCTCCCGAAGGATCACCGGGTCGCGTTCGTGCGTTCTTCCTGCCAGGACGGCCTCAATCCCGGCGGCTAGAGCTTCCACGTCTCCGGGCGGGGTGATCGTCGCGGTACCGCGGAGGAACTCCGTGAGCTCTGTCCCCTCGTCCGCGGTGACAATCAACGGTCTGCCGGAGGCCAGCATTCCGCCGAGCTTGGATGGTAGAACCAGATCGGCCGCACCCTTATCCTGCGGCAGTGCATGCAGGTCGGCCATGTTCAGAAACTCGTTGAGCCGCGCATAGGGCTGGAATGGCAGGAAGCGGACATTCTTCAGGTGAGCGTATCGCGCTTGCAGCTCAGCCTTCAAAGGCCCTTCTCCCGCGATCACGAAATGCACGCGCGGTTCGTCTTTCAGTCTTTCAGCGGCATCCAGAAGCACGCCCAGCCCCTGTTTGGCGCCGATATTCCCTGAATAGAGGGTGACAAAATCGTCATCCTTGAAGCCGAGCTGATCCCGATAAGGGCTCCTTTCGGCCAGAGGGTAGATATGAGAAAGATCGACCCAATTGCGCACAACCTCCAGCCGCTCGTCTTGGATACCCTTCTGACGCAGCTTCTCGGCCATGCGGCTCGATATGGTAATCACCTTATCAAAGCGCCGAAGTGTCATGCGTTCAAAGGCATGGCCGATTTTCTTCAGCCAGGTCCGTGATCCGAGGTGACCGACAGCAAAGGCCGCATCGACCTCGAGATCCTGCACATGAAGCACAGTCGATGCACCTGCCAACCGGGCAGCGAACTGCGCAGCAGGGGCCGCAAGGAGAGTGGGCTCCACGCAGAAGACGACATCAGGTCTCCGGCGCAATATCTGCCAGAAGATCACCGGCGCAGAAGACATCGCGAATGACAGCGGGGCGATCAAACGCCAGATGCCGCCCATCTTGCGGTGGAGGAGCAGCGGGCAACGTATAACCTTGATCATCTGCTCCGAACCCAACGAATAGGCATTTTCAAAGCCGCTTTGCACGGTCCATCCGGGGTAATGCGGCGGTGTCGTCACGACCAGGACGTCCATCCCGATGGAAGCGAAATGCTCGGCAATTTCACCCGTGTAGCGCCCCACGCCGGCGACTTCCGGCGCGTAGTTCATGCAATAGACAATTACGCGCCTGGACAGTCCGAATCCCGTGACGGACGCCTGCTCGTCAGCCGATACACCCTGCCCGATTGCAGTCATACCGCTCGCCTTCCCTGCCGCTCGCTGTATTCGCCCGCAAGAAACGCGCTGTAGGTCGCCGTGATGCCCTCGCGGAGGCCGATCTGGGGGCGCCACCCCATGCTCCGCAATTTGTCTGCACTCATGAGTTTGCGAGGCGTGCCATCGGGCTTCGTCAGATCGTGGACAATGCGCCCCTCAAAGCCGACGACATCGCAGACAAGCTCGGTGAGTTCCAGGATGGTGATATCTTCGCCGGACCCGACATTGACATGCTCCAGGTCGGAATAATTCTTGAGAAGGAATACAAGGGCGTCGGCGCAATCGTCGGCATGCAGGAACTCGCGACGGGGCTGACCTGTCCCCCACATCACGATTTCGCTATCTCCTCTGATTTTCGCCTCGTGCGCCTTGCGGATGATTGCAGGCATGACGTGGCTGGAATTCAGGTCGAAATTGTCGCCCGGCCCGTAAAGGTTGGTGGGCATCGCTGAGATATAGTCGTGGCCGAACTGCTTGCGGTAGGCCTGCGCCAATTTGATGCCGGCGATCTTGGCGATCGCATACCATTCGTTCGTGGGCTCGAGCGCCCCTGTCAGAAGCGAATCCTCCCGGATTGGCTGGTCAGCAAACTTGGGATAGATGCACGACGACCCCAGGAACAGAAATTTCTCCACGCCGACCTGATGAGAGGCTTCCACGATATTCGCCTCGATCATCAGGTTGTCGTAGAGGAAGTCTGCCGGATAGGTATCGTTGGCAAGAATCCCGCCAACCTTCGCAGCGGCCATGACAACCACATCGGGACGAGCGTCTCTGATGAAGGTCTCCACCTCGGTCTGCCGTTTCAGATCGACAGTATCCCGTCCCGCGGTCAAGATATCGCAGTTCTCCCTGGCCAGACGGCGGACGACCGCCGAGCCCACCATTCCACTGTGACCAGCCACCCATACTCGCTTGCCGCCGAGCTCAAAATGCATGTCAGCCTTCCACGCTCACCGGCATTTCAAGCCCGTGCTGGCGCAGCAGCACAACCCGACGCGCGGCCTTATAGTCCTCCGCAACCATCTCCGCACACATATCCTGAACCGCAATCTCGGGGACCCACCCGAGCCGTTCCTTCGCCCTGGTCGGATCACCAAGCAGCGTGTCCACCTCGGCCGGACGGAAATAGCGCGGATCGATCCGGACCACCACGTCGCCGATCTTGAGAGCGGGCGCGAGCTTGCCTTTGATCGCCGCCACCCGGCCGATTTCATCGACGCCCTTGCCCGAGAACTCGATCGTTATGCCCAGCTGTTCAGCCGCCCACAAGATGAACTGACGGACCGAATACTGCACGCCGGTAGCAATGACAAAATCCTCGGGCTCGTCCTGCTGAAGCATCATCCACTGCATGCGAACGTAATCTTTCGCATGGCCCCAATCGCGCAAGGAGTCGATATTCCCCATGTAGAGGCAGGGCTCAAGGCCAAGCGCAATGTTGGTCAGGCCACGCGTGATCTTGCGGGTCACAAAGGTCTCGCCGCGCCGCGGTGACTCATGATTGAAGAGTATGCCGTTACAAGCATATATCCCGTACGCTTCCCGGTAATTGACGGTAATCCAGTAAGCATACAGCTTGGCGACAGCATAAGGCGAACGGGGGTGAAACGGGGTCGTTTCCCGTTGAGGAGCTTCCTTTACCAGACCATAGAGCTCCGACGTCGATGCCTGATAGAAGCGTGTCTTCTGCTCCAGCCCGAGGAAGCGGATCGCTTCAAGTAGCCTCAGCGTTCCAATTCCATCAACATCCGCAGTATATTCAGGAGCCTCGAAACTGACAGCGACATGGGACTGCGCACCGAGGTTGTACACCTCGTCCGGCTCGATGTCCCGGATCAGCCGCGTCAGGTTCGAGGTATCGCTGAGATCACCGTAGTGCAACTTGAACCGCGCGTTCTCAACATGCTGATCTTCGTAGATGTGATCCACGCGCGATGTGTTGAAAAGTGAGGCTCGACGCTTGATGCCGTGGACCTGATAGCCCTTGGCCAGAAGGAACTCGGCAAGATACGAACCATCCTGTCCAGTGACGCCGGTAATAAGCGCCGTCTTACGCTTTCTGGAAATATCGTGCATTATTATGAACCATCGAAAAAATAGGTCGCGGTCGCTCTGAAACGCTTCCGCAAGGTAATGCTCAATTCCACCTGTGGGTGTACAGCAGACTCTGCTGCAGTGCAAGAATATCCGCCGTCTTCCGCAATTTTGAGACGCAATCAGAATCGTGCGCAAGCGAGCCCTGCGCACGCAAAACATTTAGTCGAACCAGACTACAACTGGAAAATAGATGTGGAAGGGTCCTCGTCCAGACGACGCTCAGGCTTGCAGCGAAAACTAACAAGACCGTTGACGGCGTTTTGGCTGAACCGATTTGACCTTCTTCGCCGCCTAAAAATGGGTGGCCAACATGCGTCACCACTCGGTCAAGATAAATAATTGTGATAACACAAGCCAATGAGGATCCAGGTTATCATTATCTGCACGCTGGTCAGCCTCCTCGCGTGGGGAGGTTCCTACCGGGCCGTTGAAACCGGCTATCAGGTTGGTCAGCGTGTCGGAGTGGTTCCAAATCTCCACATCAAGCATCGCATGCGCAAAGCAGCCGAATTCGCAAGTAGCGCGATCATTCCCTGACAGCAGTACCCGGTAGCTGGTTGACGCTGCTGCTTTCCCCCAAAGCGGTCGCGCTCCCCTGGGGAGGCGTGGATCTAGCGCATCGCGAACCACACGCGCGGCTTGTCGCCTGCTTCGACAGCGATGAAACGCAAGCCGGATTTATTCCATGCGACGATTTTTTCCGTGAGGTTGTCCAGGACGAGATCGCCCTCTGACGTGCGGACGACAACCACCAGATGGCCGATGCCGGAAGGTGTGTAGGCGACGGCAAGGCGGAGGCTTGCGGCGGGCCAACCCTGACGGATGAGTTCGTGCCGCTTTGTCACCGCATAATCATGACAATTGCCGCGCTCGGGGTTGATGACCCACGTCTCGGGACCATCGGGCATATAGGGTTCGATTGAATTGTTCACCCGGCTGTTCACGCTTCGCAGCATCCGAAGCTTTGCCGGTGTCATGTCGACGATGGAAGGCCCGGATCCGTCGGAACACTCTTCGGGCGAGGCCAGACAGAAACGGACATGCGCAAAGGGTGCGATTGTCTGCTTTCCCTGCGGCATGAACGACGCATTGGTCGCATTTTTCAGGGGGCGCACGAGCCCGCCTGGTCCCGCCAGAGCGGGCGTTCCGACGATAGCTACGGCAAATGCAAGACCGGCAAAATTTATCGCTCTCGTAATCCGAGACATCTCAACACGACCTCGTTGGTAACGCTTTGAGATTAGCGTGATGGTCTTGCTATCGGATTTTGGAAGTGCATCGCATTTTAACGATTGCAACTTTTTCGACACATCGATTTCCACTCCAGGCCACAGAAAAGGCTGACCGGCTGGAGTTTGATAGGGATAATTGGAATCGGATCCAGACAAGACAAGCGACAACAAACCCCAAACCGCGGCTCCGTGGCTTCCAAATTTCTCCTTGAAATTGTTGCCAGCGCAAATACACTCGCTTTATTGTACAAGAAGTCTGACGGCGATGACCTCGCCCGCACGCAGGCCACCGGCATAAACGCGATGGACGGTCGGTAGTCTCGAAGTTCTCGATCGTGGCCATTGGCTTTCACGACGATTGCTGGATTTGAACACGCTGCATGGGCATAGACGAAAAGCGGCATTCTCCTCAAACCGGCAAGACTATCGTCCTGGCGCTCACGGTTTTTGCTTTATGTGCCTTCGCCAGCGCGATCCTTGCTGCATATCAGAGGAAACCGATCGACAGGTTTCTGCATATGCTGAGTTCGTTGAGGAGGCCCGCTCCGGCGACACCTCTGCCGCCGCCCAGAAGCATCAACAAAAGCAAGAGAGAAAAGCCGCTGGTGCTCACAAGCAGTTTGGCCAGCGCTGGCGTGGTTTTCCGTGACAACGCCTTCACGCAGGCAGATGCCTTTAGCGCGACCGATTTCTGCACGCTTCTGGGAAGGGCATTTCCCGGCCTTCATCTGGAGTGGTCTTCCAATGCCCTTCTTGCCGATACATACGATTGTGCGGGCGTGCTGAATGTGTCGGTGGCAAAAGACACGCAGGTGCACAACTCGCTTTTCCTGCAAACCCGGCGCAATCTGGCTGGCGGCACGATCTCGGTGAGGCTTAAGCTTGTCAACGCGCCGGAACGGATGGAACAGGATTTCAAGCCGGATTTCGAGAGAGCGGCAGAGCTGGTCCTAAGCCATCTCCTGGGTAACGAGTCCGTCGATCCGATGAACCAGATTCGCCGATACACCCCATTCAGCACCGAAATCCGGGCCATCGGCATGAAGTTCTTTGAGGAGCAATCGTCCCCCGGCGCATTCAATCTGATGATCGAGGCACGATGCGGGAAATATCGTTGCCAGACGGCAAACCCGCACTACAAGCTCAATCAGCCCCTTCCGGAACGAACGCCCCTGCAGGCTCAAACCGATGCGCAGCCAAATCAGCAGGAATGAAGGGCGTTGAGGCAGTCAGCGTCATTCCAGACGCCCGCCCGCCGCTCTCTCGCGCTCATTGCCGTCGTTTGCAGATCGCCATTGCCACCGTCAGGAAAGGCAAACCCTTGTGCGACGATCTCCTTCGATATCTCCATTCGGAGATCGCGGCAGCCGGAAAGCGCAATGTGGTCAGCCTTGCGCTCGACCTTGCACGCCAGCGTTTTCCCGCGAAACAGATTGCCAACGAAGATCGACGCCTGCTTGCCACAGGACCAGCGGACACCCGCCTGGGTTTGGCAAAGCCGGCTTGAGGCGACGGGTATGAGGTCCTTGATCTGATAATTCACGCCATTGGCTGCAAAACTTGTGCTGTCCTGCATGTCGATGCGCAGCGGGAATGAAATGCTCACTCCGCCCTCCACGCCGAGCATGAGAGTGGGCAGACGCTCGAAATTCTGCCTCGACGGCTCGACACGAACCGGCTTGCTCGTCCAGACCGCATCTTGTGCCAGGGCGCTACTCGTCAGAACAAATAGCCACAGCGCAGCCGACACGATCAGTCGCATCATTTCCGTAAGGCCTTTGACGTTCGAATCCTATGTAGCGCGATCAAAATGTAGCTAAAAGCAGCCGGACATAAAGTCTGCACGCACATTACGCCCCGTCTGGCCAGTTTGTTTTCTGGCCCGATCGCTCGGACCGTCAACCATCAATCGCTGCCGAAGAGATCGCGCGTGTATATCTTCTCGGATATGTCGGTCAGGCTGGGCGACATTCGATTGGTCAGAATGACATCGGCCTCAGCCTTGAAGGCCTCCAGATCCGTGTACACCCTGGATCCGAAGAAGCTCTCTTCCCTGAGAGCCGGTTCGTAGATGATCACCGGGACGCCCCGCGCCTTGATGCGCTTCATGATCCCCTGGATGCTGGAGGAGCGGAAGTTGTCCGATCCCGCCTTCATGATCAGCCGAAACACCCCGACTGTTGACGGTTTGCGCCGAAGAATATCCTCCGCCACGAAGTCCTTGCGCGTTGTGTTGGACGTCACGATGGCGTTGATCAGATTCTGGGGAACGTCCTGATAGTTGGCCAGAAGCTGCCGCGTATCCTTGGGAAGGCAATATCCGCCATAGCCGAAGGAGGGATTGTTGTAATGCGTTCCGATTCTCGGATCGAGCCCGACCCCGTCGATGATCTGCCGGGTGTTCAGCCCATGGGTTGCTGCAAACGTGTCGAGTTCGTTGAAATAGGCAACCCGCATTGCAAGATACGTGTTGGCAAAGAGCTTGATGGCCTCTGCCTCCGTCGAGTCTGTGAGAAGAACCGGCACATCGGTCTTCTGCGCACAATCGCGAAGGATATGGGCAAAGGTGCGGGCACGTTCCGAACGTTCGCCCACAACGATCCGGGACGGATGAAGGTTGTCGTGAAGCGCCCTGCCCTCGCGCAGGAACTCCGGCGAGAAGATCAGGTTCTCGCACCCCATTTCGTTTCTGATACGGCTGGTATAGCCGACAGGCACCGTGGACTTGATCACCATGACTGCATGGGGATTGATCGCGACGACGTCCCGGATGACGCTCTCGATAGAGCTCGTATCAAAATGATTGGTCACCGGATCGTAGTTTGTCGGCGTGGCTATGACGACAAAATCGGCCCCGACATACGCTTCTTCCCTGGACAGGGTTGCCTTGAGCCTGAGAGGTTTCATCGTCAGAAAAGTCTCAAGTTCAGGATCGGCAAAAGGGCTCTTGCGCCCGTTGATGGCATCGACGCGGTCCGGAACGATATCCAATGCCACCAGATCGTGCTGCTGGGACATCAACACGGCGTTGGAGAGCCCAACGTAACCCGTCCCCGCGACAGCAATTTTCATGTCTGACCACCGTTTGCGGCTCTTGGACCGGCCTGCCACACGCCGTCATGCGGCAGACCCCGATGTGTAGATAGCCCAAGCTGCACCGACCGCGCGCATTCACCGCCCGCCGGTTCGGGGAACAACGAAGAAGAGCGAGACTACGAACCTGCGCCAGAAACGCTTCGGGGCTGCAACCGCTCGAAATCGCTTCGCCTGCTATCTTCGAGACATATGCCTCACGATTGTGAAGAGCATGTCACAGCGCGCCGGATGGCACCGGTCTTCGACGCTTTTCGTTCAATCCGCACCATAAACGAAATCGGCTGCGATACTGCCCTCCATCACACGTCGCCCGTTGGGCAAGTCATTTCCATCGAGCTTCCAGGCCCGCTCTTCCGCAGTCAGGTTCTTCCAGCGGTCTTCCAGCCGCGCGCGCAGAACTGCGTCCGGCTCGCGGATCATCACGGTCACATCGTAATGCCGGTGAAGTTCGCGCCAACGCCCTTCATCGAGAAGAAGATAGTTGCCCTCGGCAATGATGTATCGGACGGACTGGGAGATCATGCGGGCGCCGGCGCGCGCAATTTCGATCGAACGGTCAAACACCGGCACCGCAATCTCCGGCTCGGCATTCTGCCGAAGACGCATCAGCATGTGAGCAAAGCCTGCGGCATCGAAGGTTTCCGGCGCTCCCTTTCGCGGACGCAGGCCCCGCGGAACGAGCAGCATGTCGTCGTAATGATATCCATCCATCGGCAGGATGGCCGAAGAACCAGGCTCGGCGCTGTTCAGCGCGTCCACAATCTGTTCCGCCAGTGTTGATTTCCCGGCACCCGGTGGACCGGCAATGGCCGAGATCACCCTGTTGCCCGCCTCCCCCTTGGTCGCGATTGCAGCGATAAGCGTTTCAAGCGTTGCAGCCTTGCTCGTCATGATGTTCCTGCCGGTTTGAAGAGGCTTGCAAACTCAACCAATTTCAGGCGGCAGGCAAGGATCGCCTCGCACAAGCAACAGGTTTCGGGTTCTACCGGCCCTCGCCGACCCTAAGCAGGTTCCGGAAAAGTGTCCCACGGTTTTCCGATCAGAACCTGCGTCAAAACAAAAATCTAAGCAAACGAAGCGTTGGCCTGCCAATGCAAGTCTGCTTAGCGTCAAAGCTCGCCGTCGGTCCCGACATGAAGGCTCACGCGGCCCGCAGAGAAACGTGTCCTCGAATACTGTACCGGAACGCCCTCAAGATCGGCATTGACGGCAAGCGCCTCAAGCACGATCCCGCCCGGCGTCAGCCTCAGCCAGTCACGTTCATACTCATCGGCATGTCTGGCCGAGATGTCGGTGGAAACACGGACATAGTCGGCCAGCCCCATCGCGGCGAAAGATCGCGTCACCGATCGCTCGCGGCGGAAGTGCTCGGCAATTCCTGCGAAGCGAGCGGCCGGAAAATAGTGAAACGCGAGAGAAACCGGAATGCCATCCGCCAGCCCGAGCGATTCAAGCGTCACGCAAAGCGATCCGGGAGCGATCGCAAGCGCTGCGGCAACCTCATCGCTGGCGGCCGCCTCGCCAGCTGCAATGTAAGCAGTTTCCGGTCGTCGCGCCTGCCCGCCAAGCCCTGTGGAAAAACGCGTCCGGCGCGAAATCGGCATTTTCAGGCGCAAGTCGGAGAGGATTTCCGTTCCCCTGCCCGCCTTGGCCTTGACGATCCCTTCGTTCTGCAGCGCGGAAATGGCTGCCCGTACAGTATGACGATTGACGCCGAAGCGTTCCGCCAGCGCCATTTCGCCGGGCAGCTTTCCGGCCTCCCGAAACTCGCCGGCTCCAATCGCGACGCGAATGTCGTCTGCAATCTGCCGCCAGAGCGCCACGCCGCTCGTCCTGTCGATCCCCGCCTGCTTCGTCCCAGTCATGAACATGTCACCCAAATGTCACTCGACAATGGTACCTACATGGAATAGGTTTAATTGTCTAGATAAATATACATTTGAGGTTCAAATGCAGACCGCAGCAAGGACAAATCCTGGAACGGCCCCGAGTGCAACAGACGCGGCGCGCAAGCTGAGGATCGAGCGCCTCGCCCGCGCCACCGTCGAGGAAATGGAAGGCGCGCTCGATGTCATCGGCGGCGTGCCGGAGGCCACGAACCTGCGCGGCCCCGAAACGGGCCTCGTCATGATCCGTGGCCGGATGGGCGGCACGGGCCCGCTGTTCAATCTGGGCGAAGCCACGGTCACCCGCGCCACGGTGCGCCTTGCCGGCGGTGGCGTCGGCCATGGCCAGCGTCTTGGCGGCGACAAAGGTGCCACGCGGCTTTCGGCTATTCTCGACGCGCTTGGCGAAACGCCCGCGCATTGCGCAGCAGTTGAAGCGCTTTGCGCCAACGTCGCCGCGCGCATCGAGACAGAAGATGCACGGCTTGCCGCCGAAACCGCTGCCACGCGGGTTGATTTCTTCACCATGGTCCGGGGAGACGACTGATGTCCTTGCATACCGAAGCTCTTGAAGGCGGTTTCGCCAATCCCGTTCTGGGTGCTCAGGCCACCTTCCGCGCTCTGATGGACGCCATGTCCCGTCCCGGCACGATCCACACGATCGGAGGCGATGCAAACCCACCGCATCCGGTAGGCGTCGCGCAAGGCGCGGTCGCGCTGACGCTGGCCGATCACGACACGACCGTCTGGCTTTCGCCGGCACTTGCCCATGAAACGGTCAAGGGTTGGGTCGGTTTCCACACTGGCGCGGAGATCGTCGCCTCATCCGCCCATGCGCGTTTCGCCTTCCTCGCCGCCGGCGAGCCGATCCCGGATTTCCATGGCTTCGCTCCGGGCAGCCAGGACTATCCCGACCGCTCCGCCACGCTCGTGATCGAGCTGCCCGCCCTGAGCGGCGGCCCGGAATTCGTCGCACGCGGACCCGGTATCAAGGACAGCACGGTCATTACGGCACAGGGCCTGCCCGCCGATTTCCTGCGCCGCTGGGCCACCAACCGCGCCTTCTTTCCGCTGGGCCTAGACATCGTTTTCACCGCCGGTTCGGACCTCATGGCCCTGCCGCGCTCCACCGATCTTCAAGCTTTGGGAGGCTGACATGTATGTTGCCGTGAAGGGCGGCGAAGCCGCCATTGCCAATGCGCATCGGCTGCTGGCCGACCGCCGCCGGGGCGACCGCTCGCTTCCAGCGCTTTCCATCGACCAGATCGTCGCCCAGCTTGCGCTCGGCGTCGACCGCATCATGGCCGAAGCCTCGCTTTATGACCGCACGCTGGCAGCGCTGGCCATGCGGCAGGCCCGTGGCGACATGATCGAGGCGATCTTCATCCTGCGCGCCTATCGCACCACCCTGCCGCGCTTCGGCTATTCCCGCGCCGTCGATACCGGCGCGATGCTGGTCGAGCGCCGCATCTCAGCGACCTACAAGGATCTGCCGGGCGGACAACTGCTCGGACCAACCTTCGATTACACGCATCGCCTGCTCGACCCATCGCTCCTTGAGGACCATGAAGTAACTGACGGCATTCAGCGCGAGCCGGGCACGGAGCCGGTCATGCGCGTTTCCGACATTCTCGCCGGCGAAAGCCTGATCGAGATCGAGGAGCCGAGCGAACATGACGATGCGCCGGGCGACATCACCCGCGAGCCACTGGAATTCCCGCTGGGTCGCGACGAGCGCCTGCAAGCCCTTGCCCGCGGCGACGAGGGCTTCCTTCTGGCGCTCGCCTACTCCACCCAGCGCGGCTATGCACGCACCCATCCCTTCGCCGGCGAAATCCGCATCGGTCAGGTCGAGGTCGAGATCGACATTCCGGAGCTTGGTTTTGCCGTGTCGCTCGGCCGCGTTCAGGTCACCGAGTGCCAGATGGTCAACCAGTTCAAGGGCTCGGCCAAGCAGCCGCCGCAATTCACGCGCGGCTACGGCCTCGTCTTTGGCCAGTCGGAACGCAAGGCGATGGCCATGTCGCTGGTGGACCGGGCGCTGCGCGCGTCCGAATTCGGCGAGGATATCGTTGCCCCCGCGCAGGACGAGGAATTCGTCATCTCGCATTCCGATAACGTCCAGGCGACCGGCTTTGTCGAACACCTGAAACTTCCGCATTACGTGGACTTCCAGGCCGAACTCGACCTCGTCCGCCGCATGCGCCGGGAATATGACGCGGCGCAGGAGATCGTCGAAGAGATGAAGGAGGCTGCGGAATGACCATCGCTGCCTCAATCTCCCCCGCCGTCGCCGCCCCCGCCGTCGCCGCCTCCGTCGCCATGCCCCCCATCGCAATGACCGTCATGACTGTCGAAGACGCCGCCGCCATCGCCGGAACTTCCGGTGGATTTGCGCAGAAGCCCCAACGCCAGAACGACGCCCCCAAAAATGGCGATGAACACCCATTCCATGACACGCCCCTCATGTCCGCCCGTCCCACGCTTGAAAGAGGTATGGCCCAATGAGCGAACTCGCAACCTACAATTTTGCCTATCTCGATGAGCAGACCAAGCGGATGATCCGCCGGGCGATCCTCAAGGCGATTGCCATTCCGGGCTATCAGGTCCCCTTCGCCTCGCGCGAAATGCCAATGCCATACGGCTGGGGCACGGGCGGCGTGCAGGTGACGGCCGCCGTCATCGGGCCGGACGATACGCTGAAGGTCATCGACCAGGGCGCCGACGACACCACGAATGCGGTCTCCATCCGCGCCTTCTTCCAGAAGGTTGCCAATGTCGCCGTCACCACCAAGACGCGCGAGGCGACCGTCATCCAGACCCGCCACCGCATTCCCGAAGAACAGCTCACCGAGGGTCAGGTTCTCGTCTATCAGGTGCCGATCCCGGAACCCTTGCGCTTCCTCGAGCCGCGCGAGACCGAGACGCGCAAGATGCATGCGCTGGAAGAATACGGCCTCATGCATGTCAAGCTCTACGAGGATATCGCCCGCAACGGTCATATCGCCACGACCTATGCCTATCCGGTCAAGGTCGAGGGCCGCTATGTCATGGACCCCTCGCCGATCCCGAAATTCGACAATCCGAAAATGCATATGTCGGAGGCGCTGCAGCTCTTCGGCGCGGGCCGCGAGAAGCGCATCTACGCCATCCCGCCGCATACGAAGGTCGTCAGCCTCGACTTCGAGGATCATCCCTTCGAGATCCAGAAATTCGCAAAGCCCTGTGCGCTCTGTGGCGCGCATGGCGTCTATCTCGATGAAGTCATCCTCGATGACAAGGGCGGGCGCATGTATGTCTGCTCCGACACCGATTTCTGCGAGGAACGCCGCGAGGCCGGCCATGTCGGCGAACTGGGTGTGGCCAACAAGGAGGCTGCGGAATGAGCCAGCAACCGCTTCTGAAAGTTCACGAACTGTCGAAATTCTATGGCGGCCGCATCGGCTGCCGCGACGTCTCCTTCGATCTCTGGCCGGGTGAAGTGCTGGCGATTGTCGGCGAATCTGGCTCGGGTAAGACGACGCTGCTCAATTGCCTGTCGACCCGTCTGACCGCCGATGTCGGCTGCGTCGAATATCATATGCGGGACGGTCAATATCGCAATCTGGCGACCATGCCGGAGGCCGAACGCCGTTTCCTGATGCGCACCGACTGGGGCTTCGTCCACCAGAACCCGGCCGACGGGTTGAGCATGACGGTGTCTGCCGGTGCCAATGTCGGCGAGCGCCTGATGGCCGTCGGCGAGCGGCATTATGGCCGCATCCGCGAGACCGCCGGCGACTGGCTCGGCCGCGTCGAAATCGGTCTCGACCGCATGGACGACCAGCCGCGCGCCTTTTCCGGCGGCATGCGCCAGCGCCTGCAGATCGCCCGCAATCTCGTCACCTCCCCGCGCCTTGTCTTCATGGACGAGCCGACCGGCGGTCTCGACGTTTCGGTTCAGGCGCGCCTGCTCGATCTCATTCGCGGGCTCGTGCAGGATCTCGGCCTTGCCGTCATCGTCGTCACGCATGACCTCGCTGTCGCCCGGCTTCTCTCGCATCGCATGATGGTGATGAAGGACGGTCTCGTCATCGAACAGGGGCTCACGGATCGCGTCCTCGACGATCCGCGCGAACCCTACACCCAGCTTCTCGTCTCCTCGATCCTTCAGGTTTGAGAGCAATTCCAACGAAAGTGGACGCCGGTTTCGTGTCCGGAATTGCGTCAGACAAAGAGAAAGGTCAAATCATGGCAACGCCGCTTGTCGTTTCCGAAGTCGCGAAATCCTTCACCATGCACTTGCGTGGCGGAACGCTGCTTCCCGTCATCCAGGACGTCAACTTTTCGGTGAAGGCCGGCGAATGCGCTGTGCTCGGCGGCCCCTCGGGTGCGGGCAAGAGCTCTATCCTGAAGATGCTGTTCGGCAACTATTCGGTCGATACCGGCCAGATCCTCGTCAAGCATGAGGACCGCGTCATCGATCTCGCGACCGCCGATCCGCGCACCGTCATCCAGGTCCGCCGCAACACGATCGGCTATGTCAGCCAGTTCCTGCGCGTCGTCCCCCGCGTCTCCGCGCTCGATATCGTTGCCGAACCGCTGACCGCGCGCGGCGCAACCCTTGAAGCCGCCCGCGCGCGTGCCGAGGAACTGCTTTCCGCGCTCAACCTGCCCCGCGAACTCTGGTCGCTGCCACCCGCCACATTCTCCGGCGGCGAACAGCAGCGCGTCAACATCGCGCGCGGTTTCATCACCGATCACCCGATCCTGCTCCTCGACGAACCGACCGCTTCGCTCGACGCGAAAAACCGCGAGGTCGTCATCGGGATGATCGAGGAAAAGAAGCAGGCGGGCGTGGCTCTTCTCGGCATCTTCCATGACGAGGATGTGCGCGGGCGCGTTGCCGATCGCATCATCGACGTTTCCGGCTTCTCCGCACGAAAGGCGGCCTGAGCGATGACCAAGCTTTCCATCGAACCCCTGATCGATCCGACCGCCAAGGTGAAGGACTGCACCCTCGGCCGTTATACCGAGATTGCCGAATTCTGCCGCGTCAGCGAGACGGAGCTGGGAGACTATTCCTATATCGAGCGCGGCAGCATGGTCTGGTGCGCCACGATCGGCAAATTCGCCAATATCGCCGCCGATGTGCGCGTCAATGCCACCAAGCACCCGATGTGGCGGGCGACGCTCCATCACTTCACCTATCGGGCCGGCGACTACTGGCCGGATGCGGAAGACGAGAAGGACTTCTTCTCCTGGCGCCGCGAGAACCGTGTCACAATCGGCCACGACACATGGATCGGCCACGGCGCGATCCTTCTTCCCGGCGTCACAATCGGCAATGGCGCCGTCATCGGCGCAGGCGCCGTCGTCTCCAAGGATGTCGCCCCCTACACCATCGTCGGCGGGGTGCCGGCGGCTCCCATCCGCGAACGTTTCCCGAAGGAAATTGTCGCGCGTTTCGAAGCGCTTGCCTGGTGGAACTGGGAACATGACGCACTGCGTGAAGCGCTGGAGGATTTCCGTGCGCTGGACGCAGAAGCCTTCCTTGCCAAGTACGAATGACGGCGTCACACACGCCGTCACAAAACTGCAAAATCAAATTCAGAAAACTGCAACAAAACTGACATCGGGGCTTCAAGCTCGGGCAGTAGCGTTTTTCCTAACAAATAATGAAACAGGGACTTGGTTCATGTTCGAGCTCAGAGAAGTGAGCCGCGTGTTCGGCCGCAAGGCGGCCGTCGATTCTGTCAGCTTTGCCGTTCCGTCCGGCCAGATGGTCGGCGTGATCGGCCGTTCAGGCGCCGGCAAGTCAACGCTGATGCGCATGCTGAACCGCCTCACGGACCCGACGTCCGGTTCCATCGTGTTCGATGGACTGGAAGTCTCGGCTCTCAGAGGCAGCGCGCTGCGCCGCTGGCATCGCGATTGCGCAATGA
Source organism: Limnomicrobium aquaticum (assembly GCF_040545545.1). Classification (NCBI taxonomy): domain Bacteria; kingdom Pseudomonadati; phylum Pseudomonadota; class Alphaproteobacteria; order Hyphomicrobiales; family Rhizobiaceae; genus Limnomicrobium; species Limnomicrobium aquaticum. The sequence continues at coordinate 184,974 of NZ_JBEPMB010000005.1, read as the reverse complement.
TCTTCCAGCAGTTCAATCTTGTTCCCCGCCTCGACGTCCTGACCAATGTCATGCTCGGTCGCCTGAACTACCGTTCCACCACCATGAGCGTGCTTGGGCTCTTCACCCGCGAAGAGCGGATCATGGCGATCGCAGCGCTTGAGCGCCTCGGCATCGAGCAGACGGCGCTGCAGCCGGCCGGCACGCTGTCCGGCGGCCAGCAGCAGCGCGTGGCGATTGCCCGTGCGCTCATGCAGCAGCCGAAGGTTCTGCTCGCCGACGAGCCGATCGCCTCGCTCGACCCGATGAACGCCAAGATCGTGATGGACGCGCTGCGCGACATCAATGAGCGCGAAGGCATCACGGTCATCACCAACCTGCACACGCTCGATACCGCCCGCGCCTATTGCCAGCGCATCATCGGCATGGCTGGCGGCCGCGTCGTGTTTGACGGCACGCCTGCCGACCTCACCACGGAAGCGGTCAACCGCATCTACGGCGCCGATGGCGCCATCGACGAAACGATGACTTCGACATCCATCAATCCCGTTCCGGCCTACAAGCCCGCTGCGGCCGGTGCGCTGATGCCTGCCGTCAATTGACGGCAACCGTTCGCCCGCCCGCGTCAAAGGCACCCGTCGCAGTTTGAAGACTTTCCGGCATCTCGCCGGTTTCACTGGAGAAAACCATGTTCAAGAAAGCCCTGCTTGCCGCTTCGGCGGTTCTCGTGCTCGCCGTCAATGCCGGTGCAGCCGATCTCAAGGAATTCCGCGTCGGCATCCTCGGCGGCGAAAACCAGGCCGACCGTCTGCGCAACTTCGCCTGCCTTCAGGACCATCTGAAGAAGGACTTCGGCTTCGAGAAGGTCTCGCTCTTCCCGGCCGCCGACTATGACGGCGTCATCCAGGGCCTGCTTGGCGGCACGCTCGACTTCGCCGAGCTCGGCGCTGCCGGTTTCGCCAACGTTTACCTGAAGAACGCCAAGGCTGTGACCCCGATCCTGACAACGCAGCAGACGGACGGCTCGACGGGTTACTACTCGATCGGCCTCGCGCTGAAGTCCTCGGGCATCAAGAACATCAAGGACGCCAAGGGCAAGAAGCTCGGCTATGCAGATCCGGACTCCACCTCCGGCTACCTGGTTCCGCTGACGCAGATTCCGAAGGACACCGGCACCCCGAACGACAAGTTCTTCTCGGCCACGCAGTTCAACGGCGGCCACGAGAACAACCTGCTCGCCGCCTATGACGGCAAGGTCGACGTTGCTGTCGACGATAGCTCGGGCCTCGGCGATTTCGCTGACGGCTACACCTCCGGCACGTTCCACAAGCTGGTTGCCAAGGGCAAGGTTGATCCGTCCAAGCTCGTTGAAGTCTGGCGCTCGCCGCTCATCCCGAACGGCCCGCTCGTCGTTCGCAGCGAACTCGGCCAGGAATGGCAGGCAAAGCTCGCCAAGTTCTTCACCGAACTGCCGGCCAAGGACGCCAAGTGCTTCAGCGCCATCGAAGGCGGCGACTTCAAGGGCTATGTTCCTGTGACCGCCGACAACTACAAGGCCATCATCGAAGTGCGCAAGCAGGCCATCGGCGGCTGATCGTCTGACATTCTGAAGGTGGGCGGCTCATCCGGGCCGCCCATTCTCTTGTTTTAAGAACTATCTGGCTGTCCCCTGGAACGGCTGACGGAGCAACGATGAGCGTCGCAAACACAGAACCGGTTCTCAAAGAGACAACGCGCGAGATTGTCGATGCCTGGGACAGGACGACATCGAGCCGCAGGCTTTATACGATCATCGGTCTCGTTCTCATCGCCATCGGTTTTGTCGCCTCGGTTCAATATGCCGACGAAGCCAATGCCGGCCATTTCTTCGAGCGGCTGCCGCATCTCTTCGACTTCCTGCAATGGCTGATCCCCAATGACTGGAACGATGTCTGGCGCGCGCTGTTCGGCCGCCCGAGCCCGCTTGCCAATGGCAGCGAGGCCTATGATTTCGCCTCCGGCCGCGTCTACATCTGGGGCGCTTTCTACATCCCAGAATATTTCGAGCTGATGATCACCACGCTCAATATCGCGATCCTCTCGACCATTTTCGGCTTTCTCATTGCCGTCCCGCTGGCCTTCATGTCGGCCCGCAACATCACGCCGTCGCCGGCGATGCGGTTTGGTGCCCGGCGGGTCTGCGAATTCCTGCGCGCCTTTCCGGAACTCGTCTTTGCCGGCCTCTTCGCCGCCGTCCTCTCCGCAGGTCCGGTGCCGGCCATCGCCGCCATCCTGCTGCACACGATCGGCGCGCTCGGCAAGCTGTTCTATGAAATCATCGAAAACATCGACATGAAGCCGGATGAAGGCGTCCGCTCGGTCGGCGGCACGCGGCTGGAGCGCATCCGCTTTGCGGCTCTTCCGCAGGTGCTTCCCAACCTGATTTCCTATGGCCTGCTGCGCCTCGAAATCAACGTCCGGGCCTCGACCATCATCGGCGCGGTCGGCGGCGGCGGCATCGGCGAGGAGCTGCGTCTGGCGATTGCCCGCGGCTTCGGCGCCAAGACGCTGGCGCTCCTCTTGCTCCTCTTCCTGACGATCATTGCGGTCGACCAGCTCTCTGCCTGGCTGCGCAAGAAGCTCGTCGGCGAACATCAATTCCTGCTGGCGCATTGAGGGATGACCACGATGACGATGATCAACACCTTCGACCGCCGCGATATCGAGACGCGCTACCCCGAGCTTCTGCACCGTACGCGCTGGCAGCGCTTCGGCGCGCCGCTCGTGATCGTCGGCACGCTGCTTTACGTTCTCTATGCCGTCTGGTTCTTCAACCTGCCGAAGATGGTGAACGAGGCTCATTGGGAACGCTTCAGCATCTACCTGCTGCAATGGGTGAGCTACGATGTGCAGCCGCAGTTCCGCGTCAAGGACAACGGCACGATCGATATCCGCTATCCGCGCTTCTCGGTTCTGGGTGACGACCCCAAGCAGCCCGACTGGATCAAGACCGAGGCCGATGGCTCCTACACCGTCGACATGGCGGGCGGCGTCCATATCGGCCGCGACGCGACGGTGGTGAATGCGCATGGCACAAGCCTCACCATCAAGACGTCCGGCACAGCCCCCGCCGTGGTGGGCACGCCGCCAGGCTGGGTCAGCGCCGCGGCTGACAATGTGCAGGTCGATCTCGGTCTTTCCGGCTGGCTCAGCATCGACGCCAACCGCGTGAAAGTGGTGAAGCGCTTCTTCGGCTGGCCGAATTTCATCTTCGATCCCACCTCGCATTTCTTCGGCAAATCGACCGGCGAGGTTGTGTCCCTGCTCGTCTCCGGCGACCGGATCGATCCGAGCCAGTCGAACCTCTCGCTTGCCTTCGACGACTTCTGGAACAACTCGACTTGGCAGCATGGCGATGTGTGGACGAAACTCTTCCAGACCATCGTCATGGCCTTCCTCGGCACCCTGCTCGGCGCCGTCGTCGGCTTCCCGCTCGCCTTCCTGGCGGCGCGCAACATCACGCGGAACCGGCTGCTGAACGCGGTTCTCAAACGCTTCTTCGATTTCATGCGCTCGGTCGACATGCTGATCTGGGGCCTTTTCCTCACCCGCGCCTTCGGTCCCGGCCCGCTGTCTGGCAGCGGCGCGATCTTCCTTATGGAAGTCGGCTCGCTCGGCAAGCTCTATGCGGAAGCGCTGGAAAACATCGACAACAAGCCACGCGAGGGCATCCGCTCGGTCGGTGCGTCGCCGATCGCGGTGCAGCGCTATGGCGTACTGCCACAGGTCATGCCGGTCTTTGCCGGCCAGACGCTCTATCAGTGGGAATCCAATATCCGTGGCGCGACCATCATCGGGGCCATCGGCGCCGGCGGGATCGGCCTGAAGATCTGGGAAGCGATGCGCACCAACGACAACTGGCAGAACGTCGCCTACATGGTCGTGTTGCTCCTCATCGTCGTCTATGTCTTCGACATGATCTCCAACAGGCTGCGCAGCGCGATCGTCGGAGAAAAGATGATCTGACGATGCCGGTTTTCGACCAAAGGGCTGTCATAATCGGAGCCTATCTGCAAACCTTGAGTGCGTGCCACCCGATTCCCCGTTGCCAGTCCTGACGTTTCCCATTTGAACCAAGGAAAAGCCCTTGCGTTACGCGATCTATTTTTCGACCGAAGCCACCCATCCGCTAACCCGCGCTGCCGCCGGGTGGCTGGGCCGCGATGCCTTCGACGAGGACGTGCCCGCCGCCACAGGCCGCGAGGAACTGGTTGCGGACCCCGCGCGCTATGGCTTTCACGGCACATTGAAGGCCCCGTTCCATCTGCACAGGGGCATCGACGCTGCAAGCCTCTTCGATGCCTTCGACGAATTCTGCGCCGAGACACCGGCCTTCGAGATCCCCGAAATCGTCATCGGCCAGCTCGGTCCCTTCTTCGCGCTCGTCCCGGGCAGCAACGCCCACGCCGGCATCAATGCGCTCGCGGAAGCCTGTGTCCGCACCTTCGAACCCTTCCGCGCACCCTTGAATGAAGCGGATATCGCGCGGCGCAAGCCCGAGGCTCTGCCCGAGCGGCAGCGCCAATATCTCCTCGAATGGGGTTACCCCTACGTGTTCGAGGAATTCAGATTTCACATGACATTGACCGGGCCTGTTACCGAAGCGGACCGAAGCGATGTCAGAAGCAGGCTCGAGATGCATTTCGGCAGTTTTTCCGGAAAGCCGCTTGCCGCCTCGCATCTGGCGCTCTTCGTCGAGCCCGAGCGCGGCGCGCCCTTCCATGTCGAACGGATCAGGCCGCTGAAGACGGCATAACGAAAGGCAAGAAAATGACTGCGGAATTTGTGATCGGAAACGCCCGGATCGTCCTCGAGGACGAGGTGCGGCATGGCGCGGTTCTCGTCCGCGACGGGCTGATCGCCGATATCTCGGACGCGTCTTCCGCGCCCGGCGAGGATTTCGACGGCGACTACCTGATCCCCGGCCTCGTCGAACTCCACACCGACCATCTGGAATCGCATTATTCGCCGCGCCCTGGCGTGCGCTGGAACATGATGTCGGCGATCCAGGCGCATGACGCGCAGATCTCCTCCTCCGGCATCACCACCGTCTTCGATTGTCTGCGCATGGGCGCGGATGAGGATGGCGGGTTCGACGATGGCGAAATGCGCATGATGGCGGACGCCCTGCAACAGGCCGCGGACGAGGATCGGTTGCGTGCCGACCACTTCATCCATCTGCGCTGCGAAGTCTCGGCGCATAACGTGCTCGACCACTTCAACGCCTTCAGCGATGTCGCCGCCGTGCGTCTTGCCTCGCTGATGGACCATGCGCCGGGCCAGCGCCAGTTCCAGACGATGGACCAGTATACGCTCTATTACAAAACCAAGCGCGGCCTCTCCGACGAGCAGTTCGCGGAATTTGTGCAGCGTCGCCTTGAAGCCTCTGAAATCTATGCGAATAAACACCGAATCGCGATCTCGGAGGTCTGCCACGCGCGTGGCATTTCCATCGCCTCGCATGACGACGCGACACTCGATCATGTCGAGGAAGCCAAGGGCTTCGGCGTGCGTCTGGCCGAGTTCCCGACCAGCATGGAAGCCGCCAGAGCCTCGCATGAGGCCGGCATGAGCGTGCTCATGGGCGCGCCGAACATCGTGCGCGGCAAGTCGCACTCCGGCAATATCGCCGCCCGCGACCTCGCCGAACATGGCGTTCTGGACGTTCTCTCTTCCGACTACGTGCCGCTCAGCCTCATCCACGCGCCGTTCATCCTCGCCGATACGCATGAGGATATCTCGCTGCCGCAGGCGCTTGCGATGGTGACCTCGACGCCGGCCCGCACCGTCGGTCTTGACGATCGCGGCCGTATCGCGCCGGGCCTGCGCGCCGATCTCGTGCGCGTCCGCCGCAACGACGGCGTTCCGGTCGTGCGCGGTGTGTGGCGTCAGGGTCGTCGGGTGGCGTGACATGAGCCGGGGAACGATCTTCGTCGTCGTCGGCCCGAGCGGCGCCGGCAAGGACAGCGTCATCGACCATGCCCGCCGGCAGCTTGCCGGCGATAAGACGTATCGTATCGTCAAGCGCTACATCACGCGGCCCAAGGAGGCTGGCGGCGAGGATCACCAGCCGGTCGATCATGCCGCCTTCAGCGAGCTTGCGGCCGCCGGCAGGCTTGCCCTGCACTGGCAGGCGCACGGCCTTTTCTATGGCATACCGGCCGAAACGCTGGACGATCTCCAGGCGGGCCGAATTCTGATTGCGAACGGCTCACGCGCGGCCCTTCCCGCCTTCCGCGAGGTCTATGGCGATGCTCTGAAGGTTGTTCTGGTCACAGCGCCGCAGACCGTTCTTGCCGAACGTCTTGCCGCACGCGGGCGCGAAGCCGCAGACAGCATTCTTCAGCGGCTCGAGCGCAGCGGAGAACTGGGCGACGAGACCATAGCGGACTTCGTCATCGTCAACGACAAGGAACTCGCCGCGGCCGGCGATCTCTTCGCCGGCTATGTCCGCTCAAGCCTCGCTGCAGCGTGAGCTGGACCAGGCTGGGCAGGAATGAGGCCCCGGCCATGCCGGAGCCTCACGGTGAGTACAGCGGAAGCTGCGATCAGAACAAGGCCGCGGTCTTCTGAAGCGTGATCCACACGCCCCACAGGATCGGGATACCCACCACGGCCCAGGCGATCAGCGCCTTGCCGTCAAAGCCGCCCTTGCCGATACCGAAGGAGCCGGTTGGGCCCGCATTGGCGGCAGCCGTCTTCGCCTGCATTGCGGCAACCTCTTCCTGCGACATGTACCATTTGTCCGACAGCGGCCGCACCAGCGCATTGGCGACCAACCCCAGCGCCAGCATGCCTGCCAGGATATACATGGTGAAATCATAAACCTGGTCACGCGGAATGCCGGCGGAGATCTGGAATTCGCGGATATAGTTCACCACGACAGGACCGATGATGCCCGCCGTCGCCCATGCCGTCAGCAGCCGGCCATGGATCGCGCCGACGAACTGCGTACCGAAAATGTCGGCCAGATAAGCCGGGACGGTGGCAAAGCCGCCGCCATACATGGACAAGATGATGCAGAAGATGCCGACAAAGAGCAACTGGCTGCCCATATGCGCCGCAGTCGGGGCGAGCGTATAGAGCGCAATGCCGAGAATGAAGAACGTGTAATAGGTGTTCTTGCGGCCGATCTTGTCGGAGAGCGACGCCCAGAAGAAGCGCCCGCCGATGTTGAACAGCGACAGCAGGCCGGCGAAGCCCGCCGCAATCGCCGCAATGGTCGTCTTCTGCTCGGGGCTCAGCGCCGTGAAGCTGATCTCCGGATGACCGATCAGACGGCCGCCGAAGATTTCCTGCAGCATGGGCGAGGCCATGCCGATCACGCCGATGCCGGCAGAGACGTTGAGGCAGAGTACGGCCCAGATCAGCCAGAACTGCGCCGTCTTGTGTGCATCGCGCAGATGGACGTGATGCGCGGTGATCATCGTGGGCCTGGTGCTGGTCGCCGGTGGCGTCCAGCCTTCGGGCCGCCAGCCGAGCGGCGGAATGCGGTAACCGAAGGCCCCGCCGATCATGAAGACGAAATAGATGGCCGCCAGGACAAAAAAGGTCTGCCATACGCCAACGGAGTCGGGTGTCTTGAACGTCTTCATCAGCATGTCGGCCAGCGGAGCGCCAATCATCGCGCCACCACCGAAACCCATGATGGCCATGCCGGTTGCCATGCCACGGCGGTCGGGAAACCACTTGATCAGTGTGGAGACCGGCGAGATGTAGCCGAGACCAAGACCGACGCCACCGATGACGCCTGCGCCAATCCACATCAGCCAGAGCTGATGGGTCATGACGCCGACAGCGGCAATCGCGATGCCACCGCACCAGCAGATGGCGGACACGACGCCGGCCTTGCGGGGGCCGGCACGCTCCAGCCATCCACCCCAGATGGCGGCAGATGAGCCGAGCAGGACGAAAAACAGCGTATAGATCCAGCCGAGATCGGCAACGCGCCAGTTGCAGCTCGTCGTAAAGAGCGCGCTTGCCAGCGACATCGTCTTGCAGGCCTCTGGCGTATTGGCGCCGAGCGCGTTCGACAGCGGCAGCCAGAACACGCTGAAGCCGTAGGCCATGCCAATGCAAAGATGGATCGCAAGAGCTGCCGGCGGAACAAGCCAGCGGTTGAAACCGGGCTGCGCAACGATGCGCTCCCGGTCGAGAATTCCGGCGGAATAGACCCCGGCCCCGGTATCGGTGGTAACTGTCATGATTTCTCCTCCACGACGCATTCCCGTTTCAAGAATGCGAAGACTGTTGCCTGCGGGTGGGCCGGCCGCCTTTCGGCGTGAAGGCAACCATGTCCTCCTGATGGTTGCCTGCCGACACGTCCCGACAAACAGTCTGCAAGGGCCATGCCAATATTAATGCATAATTGATTCAATAGCTTGACGTTTCCGACTTCAGGCGGAGGGACAAGTTGTCCCTTGATAAAGGACAAATTGTCCGTTCAGTCCGCCTCTGGAAGCCAGACCGTGAAGCTGGCACCCTTGCCCGGCGCGCTTTCAGCCGAGATGCTGCCACCCTGCCGCGTGACCAGCGTCTGGCTGATCGACAGTCCCAGGCCCGTCCCCTCCTGTCGCTTGGTGGTAAAGAAGGGGTCGAACACGCGGCTCAGAACATCCGGATCGATACCGACCCCGGTGTCGCTGATGTCGATCGCCACGCCCGGCCGCCCATCCCGGTCCTGATCGGAGGTCCTGATGGCGAGCGTGCCACCATCCGGCATGGCGTGGATGGCATTGACGATCAGGTTGACGGCAACCTGCTGCAACTCGGTCCGGTTCATCAGGACCATGCGTGCCGCCTCATCTTCAAATTTGACGTCTATTGCCGCCCGCGCCAGAAGATGCTGGACCAGCGGCATGCAGTCGGCAACCGCCTGACCGGGCGCGTGGCGCTCCACAAAGCCGGCAAATTCCTCGGGCTTGGCAAATTGCAGCAGCTTGGTGACGATCCGGTTGATGCGCTGGATCTGTTCGTCCAGCAAGCGGAACTCCACTTTCGCAAGCTCCGCCTTATCGCCAACAACGGCGCGGATCACTTCGAGATTGCCCTGCATCACGGCAATCGGATTGTTGATCTCATGGGCGACGCCCGCGGTAATCTCGCCGATCGCCGCGAGCTTTTCCGACATGATGAGTTGCTTTGTCGTGGCCTCCAGCTGGCGGTTGGCAAGCTGCAGCTCCTGGGTCCGCTCATCGACGCGCAGATTGAGCTCGTCGTTCCAGCGTCGAAGCGCCTGGTCCCTCTGCTCGAGCTGATCGAGCAGATCGTCGAGATGGACGGCAACGCGTCCGATCTCGTCGCGGACATCGACATTGCCGGTGCGGGCGCCGAGATCGCCGCTCTCGACCCGTGCGATGGTCGCGTCCACCCTCTCGAGCGGTTCGAATATGCCGCGTGCCCAGCGCAGGAAGATCGGAACGCTGAGGGCGGCGATCACGACAAAGGCCGCGATGATGAAGAAGGCGGTCTGATATTTCGCAGCCGTGAAGGGCGCCTGCAGGAAACCGACATAAAGCATGCCCACCCGCTTCCCATAACCGTCGGAAATCGGCTCATAGGCGGAAATGTACCAGTCGTTGACGACAAAGGCGCTGTCGAGCCAGGTCTCGCCCTTGTCGAGAACATTGGACCGGACGGCGGCTGATACCCGCGTGCCAAGCGCCCGGCGTCCTTCGAACAGGCGGACATTGGTGCTGATGCGGACATCGTCGAGGAAGAGCGTGGCGGTGCCCTTGCTGCCCTCCGGCAGGCTCGCCGCGCGGTAGACCAGATCGTTGATCGTATCGATGAAAACGAGGTTCTGGTTGAGCAGAATGCCACCGACCAGCACTCCTTTTCCGGCGGGCCCGAGATCGACGGGACTGGCGCTCTGGATCACCATGCCGCGCGTCTCTTCGGTGCGGTCGCTCGGCAACGCATTGGCTGTCGAAACCAGCGGCAGCCGGGCGCGCGTTGCGAGATCAGGCGAGAGCGCCTGCAGATCGGCGCTGTCGAAGACATCGATGGCGGTGCGCGGCTTGCCCTCTAGCGCCGAAGCAATTACCGGCCAGTCGATCCGCACCGTGCTTGCGATGCGGTCGTGGGTCGAGGCGACGACCCGGCCCTGCCGATCGACAACATAGAGGAAATCGAGCTCCAGTTGCGGCTGAGACCGCGCCAGCAGCGCCTTCAGCGCTACCTTGTCGCCGACAACCGCCGAGAACCGTGCCGAAGCCCCGAGCGCCGTGACATGTTCGCCCGAGTTTTCAAGGATATGCGCGAGATATTGATGCGCGATCGTCAGGTCGCCATGCACCTTCGATGTCAGCGCCGCATCGAACTTCGCATTCCAGCGATATACCGCAAAACCGAGCAGCAGCGGCAGGATGACAAGCGTCGGCAGAAGTGCGATCGCCAGCAGTCGGTAGCGCACCGAACGCGCTGGACGAGGCGAAACAGCCTTGCCGGAGGGGTCAGCCATCCCAGGCCGCCAGCTTGCGGTCGATAGTCTTGCGCGAGATGCCGAGCTTTTCTGCCGCCTCGTCCCTCTGGCCCTTGCAGGCGGCGAGCACCGAAAGGATATGCCGCCGCTCGACATCGGCCAGCGAGCCGGGCTCGGGCGACGCCGGCGTGGCCTCGCCGGGCCCGAAACCATCGGGGAAATGACCAAGGATCAAAGTCCGCTCGATGAGATTGCGCAGTTCGCGCACATTGCCCGGCCAGGAATAGCTGGTGAGCGCCCGCCGCGCATCCTCGTCGATGACAACCTCGGGCATGCCGAGCTGCGCCGACAGCTTCTTCATGAAAAGACCCGCCAGCTCCACGGCATCGCTCTCTCGCGCCTTGAGTGGTGGCAGATGGATCTGCATGACATTGATGCGGAAGAACAGATCGGCGCGGAAGCGCCCTGCCTGCACCTCTTTTTCCAGCTCGGCATTCGTGGCGAAGATGAAACGGAGATCCACGGGGACCTCGCGCTCGGCTCCCACCGGGCGCAGCTTTCGATCTTCCAGCACGCGCAGCAGCTTGCTTTGCGTCGCCAGTGGCATCTCGCTGATCTCATCGAGAAATAGCGTGCCACCCTGGGCGTGCACGAAAAGACCCTCGCGCGCCCGCTCAGCCCCGGTAAACGCCCCCTTCAGATGGCCGAACAGTTCGCTCTCGATCATGTCGGGCGGGATCGCGCCGCAATTGACGGGTACGAACGGTTTCGAGGCACGGTCCGACAGCGCATGGAGAGAGCGCGCCGCGACCTCCTTGCCGGTACCGGATTGCCCTGTCAGCAAGACCGAGGTCGGAAGCGGCGCAACCCGCGCAATCGTCTCGCGCACACGGTCAATGGCGCGCGACTGTCCGATCAGCCGGTCCCTGAGCAGCATATGGTCTGAGGCCGCCGTCAGTTCATAGCGCAGGACATAGTTTTCCCGCTGCAACCGGATGCGGTCGAGACAGCGGGCGACGGCATTGAGGATCTGGTTCGAGCGGAAGGGCTTCAGAATGAAATCGACGGCGCCGGCGCGAAGCGCCTGGATCGCGGTTTCGAGATCGGCATAGGCGGTCATCAGGATCGCGTCGGAGAAGAAGCCGATCGCGCGCTGTTCGGCCAGCCAGTCGACGCCGGTTTTCCTCGGCAGCATGTTGTCGAGAATGATGACATCGTAGTGGTGCTCATCCAGCCGGGCGGTCGCCTCTTCCGTATCGGCGGCGACCTCAAGGCGCTTGCAGCGCGGGCCGAGCGTGCGCAACAGGAAATTCCGCATCCCCGGTTCGTCATCAACGACAAGGATGCTGGCCTGTGCCAGCCACGGGCCGAATTCCGGATCGGCCGACGTGTCACGCGCCTGCCGCTGGACTTCACTTCCCAAACGCGTCCCCTCCCGATGGGCTCATCTCGCAACGGGCAACACCTTAGAAAGCCGCGCGGGATAAAACAAGACGACCGTCTCGGGCAGACCGCCTGGTCGGCCGGACAAGTTGGGATCGGCCCCGCGCTTACTGCGCGCGCGACCAGCTTACCGACTTGCAGACGATCTTGGCCAGCACGCATCCGCGCGTCGTCATGCTGGAGCCCTTGACGTCGACCTGCAGGTTATAGGTCAGGCCGCGCTGCGGGTCCTCAGCCTTGCCTTCATACTTGCCATTGCCGGATGATGTGACATTCATGATCAGCTTGTCGCCGACCTTTTCGCTTGGGGTGCCCGGCTTGATCCAGAGATTGGTCGCGCAAAGCGCTGAGCCGCAGCTGTCGATCTTGACGCGCGCATTCCCATCACCGCGTGACCAGACGCCCTTCATGGACGCGTCGTCAGCAGCAAAGGCAGCGCTGCTTCCAAGAAGAACGAGGGCGGTGCAAGCAATCGTGCGGTTCAACATCACAAATATCTCCTCAAAGGACCCTTTGATGCAAAGTACGGACGGAAAAACGCGGCGGATTGCCGGCACGCGAAATTCGTAATCCGGAACGCGCGAGCACCCGTATTGGTTTCCATAGACAGAAATGGAAACGGCGATGAACGCGCTCTCACTCATAGTGCCCCTTGTATTCCTCTCGCTGGGGATGGCCGCAGCCTGGGCCGTACAGCGCAAGACCGGCAATAGCGGCTGGGTCGATATGGCCTGGTCGGCTCTCACCGGACTTGCGGCCATCATCGGCCTCGCACTGTCCGGCAAGCTGGCGACGGGTCCCGGTATGCTCGCGGCGGTCATACTGGCGCTCTGGGCCGGCCGGCTGGCGATCCATATCGGGGGCCGCAGCCGCCTTGCGGGCGAAGATCCGCGCTATGCCGCGCTCATCGAGGAATGGGGCGACAAGGCCCCTCAGCAGCTCTTCAAGTTCCTGCAGATCCAGGCGGCAGTATCCTTCATTCTCGCGCTTTCGGTTCTGGCGCCAACAACCGCTACGGACACCCTAACGCACTTCCACTTTACGGCCTTGGCGATTGCCGTGATCGCAGTCCTTGGCGAGGCGCTGTCAGACCGCCAGCTGTCGGACTTCCGGCGCGAAAACAAAGGCTTCAAGGGAATTTGTGATGTGGGGCTCTGGCGCTGGTCGCGCCATCCCAACTATTTCTTCGAATGGCTTTACTGGTGCGCATGGCCGGTGATGGCACTGTCCACCGGCAGCCCGCTGGTGATCGCAGCTTCGCTGCTGGCGCCCGCTCTCATGTATTACCTGCTCGTACATGTATCCGGTATTCCGCCGCTCGAAAAGCACATGCTGGCTTCGCGCGGCGAGCGCTTCCGTCAGTATCAGATGCGCGTCAACGCATTCTTCCCCGGCCCGCCCCGTCCGCTCAATTTCAAGGAGACCGCGAAATGACCATGATCGCCAATGTCATCAACGCCGCCGAGCGGGTGAACCTTCCGGACTGGCTGACCTCCGCCGGCGTGGAGTTTCTGGTCGGACGCACGGGACGCCGCCTGCAAACCGTTGCCGAAACCGAAGAGGCCATGTTCTTCGAGACGATGAAGGCCTATCCGATCGCCATTCACACGGACGAGGCGAACGAGCAGCATTACGAAGTTCCGGCAGATTTCTTCGGCCTGGCGCTTGGCGCACGCCGCAAATATTCCTGCTGCTTCTATGAAGATGCGGGCGCTACACTCGATCAGGCGGAAATCGCGGCCCTGAAGCGCACGGTCGAAAATGCCGGTCTCGTAGACGGCCAGACGATCCTTGAACTTGGCTGCGGCTGGGGTTCGCTTTCGCTCTACATGGCCGAGCACTTCCCCAATTCCAGCATCGTGGCTGTTTCAAACTCCGCATCGCAGCGCGCCTATATCGAGGGTGTCGCCAAGGCGCGCGGCTTCAGGAACCTCGCCATACGCACCGCCAACATGACGGAATTCGACCCGCAGGCGCAGTTCGACCGCATCGTTTCGGTCGAAATGTTCGAGCATATGTCGAACTGGCATGAACTTCTCACCCGGACCCGCTCCTGGCTGAAGCCGGACGGCCGCCTCTTCATGCATATCTTTACCCATCGCGACAGGTCCTACCGCTTCGATCATCGCGACCAGGCCGACTGGATCGCCCAGCATTTCTTTACCGGCGGCATCATGCCCTCGCATGAGCTGATCCATCGCTTCTCCGACATCTACAAGGTGGAGGCCGAGTGGAAGTGGAACGGCCAGCATTATGAGAAGACAGCGAAGCACTGGCTGGAGAACTTCGACCGGAACGACGAAGCCGTGCGTCGGATTTTGAGCGAATGCTACGGCAAGGATGCGCAGGTCTGGCATCGTCGCTGGCGGCTCTTCTTCCTCGCGACTGCGGGCCTCTTCGGCCACAACAACGGCGAGACCTGGGGCGTGTCGCATTACCGGCTGTCGCCGGCATGACGCTCGCCATGGACAGAAGCGAACCCCGCGCCCTTGATCCGTTGACGTCGGCCGCCATGTCAGTGTCGATGGTGATCGCGCTCAACAAGCCGATCTACCCGCTCTACGTTTGGTGGTTGGCACCCGACGCGCTGAAGGCATCGCTCTGGACCGCCGTGTCCTTGCCGATCTGGGTCGCGCTGCCCTTTCTGGCCCGGCGCAATCCTTACGTGGCAAGGGTCGCGCTGGTTGCTGTCGGCGCCATCGACACGGCCGCCATCGGATTTGCGCTGGGCGACGGAACGGGCGCCTGGCTCTTCCTGTTTGCTGCCCTCATGCTGGCAGCCATGTCCTTTGAGGCGACGGAAGTCTGGACGAGGCGGATTGCGGTCGCCGGCGTCTTTGTGCTTTTCGGGCTCACCTTTGGCCGATTTCCGGTGGGGCTTGCGGGCGCGTTTTCGGCCGATAGTGTCACGACGCTCTTCAAGCTGAACGCTTTCGGAGCCGCGGCGCTTCTCGCTTTCATAGGGCTGCGCTATCCCTCAGCCCGCTGAGACATGGCAGCCATGATGATCGGCGGTTTGGAAAACGCTGCCGAAGTGATCCCGCGTGAAACAGTTTCCAAGACAAAATTCGTTTGGCTTACGAACATACGTGGACAGCCTTTGAAATCAGATGCTAAAACACGATAAATGACGAAGATCAATTTTGGATTGTTCTTCCATTGTCAGACGCATCTGGTGGGGATCATGCAGGCCAAGCCCAACGAACGTGCGGCGTACGGGTCAGGACGCGGCTTGTCGTTTTTGACGCGCCGACAGCGCGCATATGTGGTGGCTACTCTGGCCGCCATTTCAGCCATCGTGATCTGTCTGTTCTTCAAGGCACGCATGAGCGACTCGCTCGCAGCCATGATTCTTGCCATGCCTGTGGTTGCTTCCGCCGCCATAGGCGGCTTCGGCCCGGTGCTGATCGCCGGCCTCCTGTCGCTGGCCGCTCTCGTCGCGCTGGATGACCGGGTCGACATCGCATTCTCGCTCGGGCCGGCTCTTGCTTTTGCGCTGCTGGTCTT
The DNA here is from genome assembly GCF_040545545.1 of Limnomicrobium aquaticum. NCBI lineage: Bacteria > Pseudomonadati > Pseudomonadota > Alphaproteobacteria > Hyphomicrobiales > Rhizobiaceae > Limnomicrobium > Limnomicrobium aquaticum. Next base: position 169,583 of record NZ_JBEPMB010000005.1, on the reverse strand, counting down.
CGCCGTAGCGTTACTGGCAGAGGTTTTGCAGCGCACGCGCGACGCCGGGCGGCAATCGCTCGCAGACATGACCGCGCAGGCTGCGCATCTGAAATCGGTTCTCGACACCGCCCCGGATGCCGCCGTGGTCGCCAACCCGGACGGCCTCATCGTCTCCTTCAATGCCGCCGCCGTCCGGCAGTTCGGCTATAGCGAGCAGGAAGCGATCGGCCAGAACCTGCGGGTTCTCATGCCGGAGCCCTACAGGGCCGAACATGACGGTTACATCGCCCGCTATCGCAATACCGGCGAACGCCGCATCATCGGTATCGACCGCGTGGTCGTCGGCAAGCGCAAGGACGGCTCCACCTTCCCGATGAAACTCGCCGTCGGCGAAACGCATACCGAGGGCAAGCGCTATTTCACCGGCTTCATCCGCGACCTGACGGAGCACGAGGAATCGGAAGCGCGGCTCCAGGCCATCCAGGGCGAACTTGCCCGCCTCGCGCGCCTCAACGAAATGGGCGAAATGGCCTCGACGCTGGCCCACGAACTCAATCAGCCGCTTTCCGCCATCTCCAACTATGTTCACGGGTGCTCACGACTGCTTCGCGACATGGACGACGATCTCGCCAGCCGCATGCGCGATGCGCTGGAAGAGGCCGGCCGGCAGTCGCTTCGCGCCGGCCAGATCATCCGGCATCTCCGGGAATTCGTCACCAAGGGCGAGACGGAGAAGAACGCCTACAATATCCGCAAGCTGATCGAGGAGGCCGGCGCGCTGGCGCTGGTCGGCTCACGCGAAAAGGGTGTTCGCGCCGTCTTCGACTTCGCCTCCGAGGCCGAACTGGTCATGGTGGACCACGTCCAGATCCAGCAGGTACTGATCAACCTGATGCGCAACGCAATCGAGGCGATGAAAGATTCGCCGACCAAGGAACTGGTCGTGCGCACGACGCGTTCGGCACCGGGAGAGATCAGCATCACGGTCGCCGATACGGGCCCCGGGATCGCGGAGGAAATATCCGCCCAGCTCTTCAAGCCCTTCACGACGACAAAGCCTGGCGGTATGGGGATCGGGCTTTCGATCTCCAAGCGCATCGTCGAAGCCCATGGCGGGCGAATGGCGGTCATCTCCAACGAGCGCGGCGGCGCGACGTTCGAATTTACATTGCCGGAATACGAGGAAGCCACCGATGTCGAAACCTGACTTCACGGTCCATATCGTCGATGACGAGGAGGCGGTGCGCAAATCGCTCGCTTTCATGCTGACCATGAACGGTTTTGCCGTGCGCGTGCATCAGTCGGCCACGGAATTCCTCGACTTCGCGCCCAGCGCCCGCGACGCCGTCCTGATCACCGATTTGCGTATGCCCGACATGAGCGGCGTGGACCTCATCCGCAAGCTCGCCACCGTCAACGGTGCCATCCGGCCGGTGGTCATCACCGGCCATGGCGACGTGCCGATGGCGGTGGAAGCCATGCGCGCCGGCGCAGTGGACTTTATCGAAAAGCCTTTCGACGACACGCTGATCATCGAGGCGATCCACCGGGCAGCAGACGGCCTGAAACCTGCCGCAGACGATGCCGAAGACATCAGTTTGGTCCGGACTCGGATCGACAGTCTCAGCGAGCGGGAACGGCAGGTCCTCTCCGCCGTCGTCGCCGGGCTTCCCAATAAGGCGATCGCCTACGATCTGGACATCAGCCCCCGCACCGTCGAGGTGCACCGGGCGAACGTCATGGCGAAAATGGCGGCCAAGAGCCTGCCGGAACTGGTGCGCATGGCGCTCGCGGCCGGCTTTCATGCTGCATGATTTTTGACATATGACAAAGCGCATGCGGAAGGCTTTCAGCAAAATGGCGCATTGAAGCCGGATTTTCGGCAAAATCATTGTGCCAACCCATGCCCAAGTCACGCGCCATTGTCGTTATCGTGCCAGATCAGGCACTCAACAGGTCTCTCGCCTTTGCGCTGGAGGCTGACGGCTATCGCGTGTCGAGCTTTTCGTCCATTGCATCGGCGACCAAGGCGTTGCCGGAGGCCCTTTGCATTATCGCTGATGACGGCGTGCTGAAGGCGGCTGGCGCACCGAACGATCTCTCCGGCTTTGCTGGACGAACCTTGCTTCTGCGGGAGCATGGCGCCAATCCCCGCCACGACGCGATGACCGTGCTGACCAAGCCGCTCAGCGGCGCCGATGTACTGGCCGCCGTCGCCCGGTTCATTCCCCCTGCGAGCCTGTCCGACCCCGCCTACGTATGAATACGTAGTGGTACAACCGAATTTCGCAACTCGATCCGTTCCCGCATAGTCACCTCACAGTCAAACGCAGCAACGCAAGACAGAGGTGGTTCGCCATGCAGGCTCTCGCACACACTCAAGCCTTTCAGACGGTTCCTGCCTCGCATATCCATGCTGCGAGCATCCTGAACGGCCCCGGCGCGCTGACCACCTATTCCGCTGACGAGGAAATCTATGGCCAGGGCGAACGGGCGGGGACGCTCTATGAAGTCCGCTACGGCGCGGTTCGCCTCTATCGCCTTCTTTCGGACGGCCGCCGTCAGGTCGTGGCCTTCCACTTTGCCGGCGAGACCTTCGGCTTCGAGGCGGAAGGCGTGCACAGCTTCTTCGCGGAAGCCATCGTCGAGACCGGTCTGCGCAAGGTCGTGACCCACGCCAACAGCAACATCAACCCGGAAATGCTGGCGCTGGCGCTCCGCGGCATGGTCCGCGCGCAGCAGCATCTTCTCGTGGTCGGCCGCCAGTGCGCGACCGAAAAGCTTGGCGCCTTCCTGCTCGATCTGGCCGAACGCCAGGGCGATCCGGACCGTATCGACGTGCCGATGACGCGGCTCGATATCGGTGACTATCTGGGCATGACCATCGAAACGGTCTCCCGCAGCATTTCCAAGCTGAAAGCCGCCGGCATTCTCAAGCTGCACAGCCTGCGTTCTGTTGAAATCCTGCGGCCTGAAAAGCTTCGCCAGATCTGCGAGTAAAGGATCAGACCGCGAAAAGCCTCAGCGCTGCACCATCCTGCTCTGCAACGGAGCGGCATCCGCGCCGGTGCAAAGCGGCGTCGGCTTCGGTGGCGGACCGGGATGGTCGTGGCGATACTGCACGATCAACGGCTCCAGCACATCCTTCGACCAGTAATGCGGGCTGCCAATGGCCTTGATGCAGGAAGAATTCCAGTAGATACCCGCCTGAGCCGGGCTCTTGCCTGCCTTCGACGCCTGCTCGACCGCCTTCACCACCGATGCTTCCGGATAGATGTAAACCGTCGTCGGCTGATCCTTGATCATGTTCATGATCGTAGCCGCATCGGCTCGGCTCCAGCTCGTGCAGCCATTGCTGCGCCCGCCGGCATAATCGACCAGATTGCCGAAGGGGACGTAGCCGTCCTTGTTGGCATGGCTGTCGCCGGGGGCCTTGCGCATGCACACACCCTTGATCGTCACGGCCGCATGGCCGCCGATGGCACGCTTGCGCGCATTGGCCGTCTCGCCCTCGCCGTCAAACTGCACGAATGTGCGCGTCAACATCCCGACCTGGCTCGCCGAAGCGCGATAATAGCCCTTGAACGAGGTCTTCTGTTCGCTGGTGATATAGGAGCCGCCCATCGTCAGATCGGAATCGGCCGCATTGCCGAAATTCTTCACGCATTCGCGGCCGTTCTGGAAATTGGCGACGCCCGGCAGGTTGCGGCCGCTGCCGTGACCCGAGGCGATGACCCTGAACACCTGCTGGCCTTCGCAGATGATGTAGAAACGTCCTGCCGGCGTATTCGGGCGCGTCGCATCCATGGCAAAGTAGCAGCCATTGTGGACCTTGCCTTCCTTCACCTTCGCGAAATAGAGCGCGCGGGCCTTGGAGAGAACGGGCGCTGCGATCTGCCCATCACCCTCACCCACATGGGCCATGAGCCACGCGGGGGTTTCGGCAGAGAAAGCAGGCGACGCAGCAAGGCCCAGAGCCAGAAGCAGCGAATGAGAAAGAATGCGTGACATGCGCACGGGGGAACCTCCGCGAATCGATCCTGATCCGATATCGGTCGATTATGGCACGGCATGGGCAATAAAACATTGCGAGCCAAGCGATCGCTTGTCACCGCGTCGCCCAACGCGCTATGACCGCAGGGCGAAGTTTGCCGGAGATCGCATTTGGCCTTCACTTTGAGACAGTTGCAGTATTTCGTTGCAGTGGCGGAGCAAGGCACCGTTTCCGGTGCTGCGCATGTCATGTCGATCTCGCAATCCTCGATCACCGAAGCGGTCAAGGAACTGGAACAGGATCTCGGCGTCCTCCTGTTCGACCGCCACCCGCGCGGTCTGGCCATCACCCAGCAGGGGCATCAGTTCCTGCGCCACGCCACGAAAATTCTCGCCAGCGTTTCGGAAGCCCGGCAGGTCTTCGATGCCGATCCGGAAATGCTCAAAGGCACGTTGCAGCTCGGCGTTACCTCGCTGGTCGCCGGCTATGTGCTTTCCGATCTTCTCGCCCGCTACCGCCGCGCCTTTCCGGGCGTCGAGGTGAGCACGATCGAGGATGACGGCAATTATCTCGAACATCTGCTGATCGGCGGCGAACTCGACGTCGCCGTCGTGCTTCTCAACAACCTGCGCGACCGGCAGGCGCTGCAGGTCGAAACGCTCGAAATGTCGCCCTTCAGCCTCTGGCTTCCGGCTGGCCACGATCTCGCCTCGCGGGAATCCATCACGGTGGAAGACATTGCCGGCCAGCCGCTGATCATGCTGACGACGGACGAGATCGAGGAGGCGACGCGCAAGCTGCTCGGCGTCTTCGGCGCACGCCCGCGCGTCGCGTTCCGAACCCGTTCGGTGGAGGCCGTGCGCTCTCTCGTGGCGACCGGTGCCGGCGTCGCGATCCTCCCCGATATGATCTATCGCCCGTGGTCGCTGGAAGGCGACCGCATCGAGGCGCGCGATGTTTCCGCCTCGCTACCGGCCATTCATGTCGGTCTCGTCTGGCGCCGGGGCCTCAGCCTCTCCGCGCCCCTCAAGAACTTCATCGCGCTGGCGCAGGCACAGAGGACGCCTCGCCTTCGCTAAGCGCCAAGCTATCGGAATTTCCGATAGTGCCTTTCTGATAAAAGAAATTGCGAAACCGATGGTCCCGCATATCATCCCCACAAGGCATAACGGAAATATTCGAGCCACTCACCGCAAAGGGGAACATCATGAAGTCCATTCTGAACATCACGACTGCGCTTACCCTCGTTCTCGGCTCCACCCTGCCCGCCTTTTCGGCGGAGATGAAGGAAATCGGCAAGGGAGAAGGCGAAGTGAACATCGTCGCCTGGGCCGGCTATATCGAGCGCGGCGAGAGCGACAAGGCTTACGACTGGGTCACCGGCTTCGAGAAGGAAACCGGCTGCAAGGTCAATGTGAAGACCGCCGCCACCTCCGATGAAATGGTAACGCTGATGAACCAGGGCGGTTTCGACCTCGTGACCGCTTCGGGCGATGCCTCGCTCCGTCTCGTTGCCGGCAAGAAGGTGCAGCCGATCAATATCAGCCTGATCAAGAACTGGTCGGCCGTCGACAAGCGCCTGCAGGATGCACCCTGGTTTACCGTTGATGGCAAGCATTACGGCACGCCCTATCAGTGGGGTCCTAACGTGCTGATGTACAATACCAAGGCTTTCGGCGATAAGGCGCCGGAAAGCTGGGACGTCGTCTTCAAGGAAATGACCTTGCCCGACGGCAAGTCCAACAAGGGCCGCGTGCAGGCCTATGACGGCCCGATCTATATCGCGGACGCCGCTCTTTTCCTGAAATCGACGAAGCCGGAACTCGGGATCAAGGACCCCTACCAGCTCAACGAAAAGCAATATGCCGCTGCCATCGACCTCCTGAAGGGCCAGCGCTCGCTCGTCGGCCGTTACTGGCATGACGCGACCGTGCAGACGGATGACTTCAAGAACGAAGGCGTCGTCGCCTCCGGCTCCTGGCCCTTCCAGGTGAACCTGCTGCAGGCCGCCAAGCAGCCGATCGCCTCCACCATTCCGAAGGAAGGCGCAACCGGCTGGGCCGACACGACCATGCTGCATGCCGATGCCAAGCATCCGAACTGCGCCTATATGTGGCTGAACCATTCGCTCGACGCCAAGGTGCAGGGCGATGTCGCCGCATGGTTCGGCTCGGTACCGGCCGTTCCCGCCGCCTGCAAGGGCAATGAACTGCTGGGCGAAGGCGGCTGCGCCACCAACGGCTTCGACAATTTCGAGAAGATCTCCTTCTGGAAAACCCCGACCGCCAAGTGCGAACAGGGCACCTGCGTCCCCTATTCCAAGTGGGTCAGCGATTATATTGCGGTGATGGGCGGGCAGTAAGCGGCGGCATCACAGCACCCTCAAGAACCCCTCACCTGCAATTTTCATCGTTTAGCTGTCGCGCGCACCGTTACGACCATTTGGCACAGCCGCGGCCGCGACAGCTAACTCGATGAAATTGCTTCCTCTCCCACACGGGGAGAGGACGACGTGGCAGCCCCTCGCGCCACCTCTTCCCCTGTGGGAGAGGAAGCAAAATCAGCATCTTAGCTTTAGCTAAGTGCTAGATTTTGCAGGTGAGGGGTTGCGCTTCCCAGCATTCCGGAGACCCACCCCATGACCGCAGCCGTAACCTTCCGCTCAGTGTCGCGCCATTTCGGCGCCGTGAAGGCGGTGGACAGTGTCGATCTTGAAATCGCCGAGGGCGAGTTCTTTGCCATGCTCGGGCCCTCGGGTTCAGGCAAGACGACATGCCTGCGGCTGATCGCCGGCTTCGAGCAGCCCGATGGCGGCGAGATCGCGATCCTCGGCACCAGCGCCAACGGCATTCCGCCATGGAAGCGGAACGTCAACACGGTGTTCCAGGACTATGCCCTCTTCCCGCATATGACGATCCTCGACAATGTCGCCTATGGGCTGATGGTGCGCGGCATCGACAAGGCAACGCGCCACAAGGCGGCTGAAGAAGCACTCGACCTCGTCAAGCTCGGCGGCTATGGCGCGCGGCGAACCGGTCAGCTGTCAGGCGGCCAGCGGCAGCGCGTGGCGCTGGCCCGTGCGCTCGTCAACAAGCCGAGCGTTCTACTTCTCGACGAACCGCTCGGCGCACTCGACCTCAAGCTCCGCGAGGCCATGCAGGAAGAGTTGAAGGGCCTGCAAAAGCGCCTGGGCATCACCTTCGTCCTCGTCACGCACGATCAGGCCGAAGCGCTCTCCATGGCAGACCGCGTGGCTGTCTTCAACGAAGGCCGCATCGTGCAGTCCGGCGCGCCGGAAGATATCTACAACCGACCCAAGACCCGCTTCGTCGCAGATTTCGTCGGCTCTTCCAACATCCTGTCACCCTCGTTAAGCGAAAACCTGTCAGGTGTCAGGCGCTGGACGAGTCTCCGCCCGGAGGCTTTGACCCTGGAACCCGGCAACGGCCGCCTGTCGCTCACCGGCATGGTCGAAGCCTCGAGCTTCATGGGCGCCGTCCGCCGCATCGCCTTGAAAGTCGGCGACAGCACCATCCACGCGAACCTGCCCGCGGGAGCCGCCATTCCCGACGACGGCCAAACGCTTACACTGCATTTCGCGCCGGACGCGCTGAACCCGCTGGAGGATGCGGCATGACAGCCAGTGCCTCCCCGGCAAACGCTCCTGACGGCCTCGCCTCGCGCATCTCCGGCGCCCTCTGGCGCTCGCCGCGCCTGCTGCTGCTGTTGCTGCTCGCGCCCCCGCTGCTCTGGCTCGGAGTGGTCTATGTCGGCTCGCTTGCAGCGCTTCTCGCACAAAGCTTCTTCTCCTTCGATGACTTCACCGCGCAGGTGACTTATGAGCTGACGCTCTCCACCTATGCGGAACTCCTGAGCCCCGCCAATTTCGACATCATCAAGCGCACCGTCACCATGGCGGCACTGGTGACGATTGCCTCGGCCATCCTCGCCTTCCCCATCGCCTATTATGCCGCGCGCTACGCCAAGGGCCGCTGGAAGGCCTTCTTCTATCTCGGCGTCATGCTGCCGCTCTGGTCGAGCTATCTGGTGAAGATCTATGCCTGGAAGATGATCCTCTCCAAGGAAGGCATCATTAGCTGGACGGCGGACAAGCTGCATCTCGGCTGGCTGCTGGATGCCTGGCTGTCGCTGCCCGTGGTCGGCGGCAATTCGCTCTCGGTCAGCGCCACCGGCACCTTCCTCGTCTTCGTCTATATCTGGCTGCCTTACATGATCCTGCCGATCCAGGCCTCGCTGGAACGCGTGCCGTCGAACCTAATCGAGGCCTCCTACGATCTTGGTGGCTCGCCGGGCAAGACTCTGCGCCATGTCCTGCTGCCGCTGGCCATGCCGGGCGTCGCCGCCGGATCGATCTTCACATTCTCGCTGACGCTGGGCGACTATATCATTCCCGGCATCATCGGCACCTCGCGCCTCTTCATCGGGCAGGCGGTCTATACGCAGCAGGGCACGGCCGGCAATATTCCGCTCGCCGCCGCCTTCTCCGTCGTCCCCGTCGTCATCATGGCCTTCTATCTCTGGGGCGCCAAGAAACAGGGAGCCTTCGATGCGCTCTGACAAGCACAACCGCGCGCCCTTCCCGCTGACGCTGGCAGCCACCGGTGGCCTGCTCTTCCTGCATCTGCCGCTGCTGCTCATCTTCGCCTATGCGTTCACCACCGAAGACAAGAGCTTCCAGTGGCCGCCGCCGGGCTTCACCACGCGCTGGCTCGCCGTCACCTGGGCGCGGCCGGATGTCTGGCAGGCGCTGACGCTCTCGCTTCAGGTCGCCTCGATTGCCACCGCCTTCGCCCTCGTTCTCGGTACGCTCTGCGCCGCAGCCCTGTCCCGCGCCCGCTTCTTCGGGCAGGAGGCAATCACGCTGCTCGTCATCCTGCCGATCGCGCTTCCGGGCATCGTCACCGGCATTGCGCTGCGCTCGGCCTTCGGGATGATGAACATCCCCTTCTCCTTCTGGACGATCGTGCTCGGCCACGCGACCTTCTGCATCGTCGTGGTCTATAACAACGCGGTCGCCCGCTTCCGGCGCATGTCGCCCTCGCTGGTCGAGGCGTCCTATGACCTCGGCGCCAATGGCTTCCAGACCTTTCGGCATGTCATCCTGCCGAATATCGGCACCGCCCTTCTCGCCGGCGGCATGCTCGCCTTCGCGCTCTCCTTCGACGAGGTGATCGTGACGACGTTTACCGCCGGCCAGCAGCAGACGCTGCCGATCTGGATGCTGGAAGAACTCATCCGCCCGCATGAACGCCCGGTGACCAATGTGGTCGCCATGGCGGTCGTGCTGGTCACGCTCATCCCCATTCTCGGGGCCTATTATCTCACCCGTGACGGCGCAGAGACCGCCGGCAGCGGCAAATGAAAGACGGAAAGGGAACGATCATGGAAACGCAAATGCTCATCGGCGCCTCCTTCATCAAGGGTGAGGAGCAGGAAGAAACGATCCTCAACCCGCGCAGCGCCGAAACCATCCTCAACCTGCCCGAGGCCTCGCCCGCGCAGATCGAGGCCGCCGTTGCCGCCGCACGCGGAGCCTTCACCACCTGGTCGCGCACGACGCCCGCCGAGCGCTCTGCTTACCTCCTCAAGATCGCCGACGCCATCGAGGCCGATGGCGACGCCTTCGCGGCGCTGGAATCGCTCAACTGCGGCAAGCCCATCAATGCCGTGCGCAACGACGAAATTCCGGCCGTGGTCGATTGTTTCCGCTTTTTTGCGGGCGCTATCCGCAACCAGCACGGCACGATTGCGGGCGAATATCTGCCCGGCTTCACCTCGATGGTTCGCCGCGATGCGGTCGGCGTCATCGGCTCGATTGCGCCGTGGAACTATCCGCTGATGATGATGGCCTGGAAGCTCGCACCGGCGATTGCCGGCGGCAACACGGTCGTCTTCAAGCCATCGGAACAGACGCCGCTCACCGCGCTGAAAATGGCCAAGCTCCTCGCCGGCATCCTGCCGGAAGGCGTCGTCAACGTCATTCTCGGCCGTGGCGAAAGCGTCGGCAACACGCTGATCAACCATCCGGGCATCGATATGGTGTCGATCACCGGCGATATCGCCACGGGCAAGAAGGTGTTGCAGGCCGCCTCGAAGTCGGTCAAGCGCACGCATCTGGAACTCGGCGGCAAGGCCCCGGTCATCGTCTATGGCGATGCCGATATCGACGCGGCGGTCGCCGGCATCCGCGCCTTCGGCTTCTACAATGCTGGCCAGGACTGCACCGCCGCCTGCCGTATCTATGCGCATAAATCGGTCTATGACCGCTTCGTTGCGGACTTGAGCAGCGCCGTCTCCTCCATCCGCTACAACCTCGCCGATGACAGCGAGAACGAAATCGGCCCGCTGATCTCGCGCCGCCAGCGCGACCGCGTGGCAAGCTTCGTGCAGCGCGCGGCGGAAACAGGTCATGTCGAAGTCACCGCCGGCGGCGCGATCCCCGACGGTTCCGGCTTCTATTACCAACCGACCGTGGTCGCCGGCTCGCTTCAATCGGATGAAATCGTCCGCCGCGAAGTCTTCGGCCCCGTCGTCTCCGTCACGCCCTTCGGCGATGATGACGACGTGGTCGGTTGGGCGAATGATTCCGACTACGGCCTCGCCTCCTCCGTCTGGACGAAGGACATTTCCACGGCCATGGCCGCCACAGCCGGCCTGCGCTACGGCTGCACGTGGGTCAACACGCATTTCATGCTCTGCAACGAAATGCCCCATGGCGGTCTGAAGCAATCCGGCTACGGCAAGGACCTGTCGATCTACGCGCTCGAAGACTACACCGTTGTGCGCCATGTGATGATCGCGCACGGGTAAGGGCTCGCGGGACCGAACTGCGACGGAATACGCTGCCTGAAATAGCAGCGGCTTTCCCCCGACGGCCGACTGTCATGTTCGGCCGCCACCATCCCCAAGACGGCGGGCCTCGGAGTCACAGACATATCCGACACGTCGGCACTCTGCCGCCACCGGCAAGACAAGATTTAAATATTATTATTACATAATATTAGGAATCTAGATAACATCAACGATACTCTATGTGTTATTGCCTTTCGTCACATAACCGGATAGAAACCTAATCTGGGACGACTCAATTGCAGATTATGGATTTACGCTAAATGAATTTCAGGGGTACATTCACGGCCGCGATCGCATTGCTGTGTTCGCTTTCGATCATAAATCTTGCTGAGGCACAGCAGGCGCCGAACGGCCAGACGCCGGAATACAACGAATCGAAGGCTCTCGATCAGGTTAAGGCTGCTGATGCTTATGCGCTGGGCTTTACCGGCCAAGGGGTCACCATCGGTGTTGTCGACACAGGTATTGACCTGCGCCATCCCGATCTCTCCACCAACGGCAAGTTCGTCGGCGGCATCAAATTCACCAACGCGTTCAACCAAGCCGCACAAGACCCGACCGCGTTCACGCAGATGACGCCGGGCGCAAACAATGATTCCGATCCGGGCACAAGCCATGGTACGTTCGTATCGAGCATTGCCGCCGGTGCGCTTAACGGGTCCGGTATCCAGGGTGTCGCCTATAATGCCGGGCTCTATGTCGCCGCCATCAACACCGCACCCGCGCAAGGCACCAACGATTTCGACACGCAGTTGAGCCTCGCTGTACAGAATCTCTCCAACGCCGGCGCTAAGGTCATCAACTTCAGCCTCGGTACCGACAATTGTAACGTTGGAACGAACTCTGCCCAGAACAACGGCGTCCCCTGTAACATGAACGACTATACGCAGGCGACGGCAAACGCCAAGTATGGGCAGTTCAAGGATGCCGCACAGCAGGCGATCAACAATGGCTCGCTCCTCGTGTTTGCTACCGGCAACGAAGGTCAGCCGCACGCCGACGTGCTTGCAGGCCTTGCAAAATACAACACCGGGCTTCAGCAGGGTTTTCTGGCCGTCGGCGCGGTGGACGGCAATAACGATATCACAAATTTCAGCAACCGTTGCGGTGATGCTGCGCAATGGTGTCTGGTTGCCCCCGGCGATCAGCTTCGCGGCGCTGTGGTCGTCGGAACGGGCAACGTTGGCGGTCAGGTCAATGGGCAGCCCGGGAACAACTACAAGGACGGAAGCGGGACTTCATATGCCGCGCCGGGTGTCAGCGGTGTCGCCGCACTCGTTAGTCAGGCATTCACCTGGTACACGCCGAAGGACCTTCAGCAGACGCTTCTGACCACGGCGACAGACCTCGGCGCGCAGGGTGTGGACGCTGTCTACGGATGGGGCCTCGTGAACGCCGGTAAGGCCGTTCGCGGCTACGGCCAGTTCGTCGCGAACACCACGCTTGATACGAAGGGTGCGACCTCGACCTTCTCGAACAACATCAGCGGCGCTGGTGGTCTGACCAAGACGGGTGCCGGTACGCTGATCCTGACGGGCACGAACACCTATCAGGGCGCCACGAATGTCAACGGCGGCACGTTGCAGGTGGATGGCGCCGTCCAGGCAAGCGCGATCGCTGTCAACGCCGGTGGCATCCTTTCGGGTATCGGCAAGATCGGCGATCCGGTCATCAATTCCGGCGGCACGCTGTCGCCCGGCAACAGCGCCAATCCCTATGGCACGATGACGATTGCCGAGCCGCTGGTTTTTAATGCCGGCTCCATCTTCGCCGTCAATATCGCTCCCAATGCCAACAGCAAGGTTGCGCTCACCAACAATGCGACCGCGACCATCAATGGTGGTACGGTGCAGGCAACCTATCAGGCCGGCAGCTATATCGCCAAGCAGTACACGCTGATCAGCGGCGGCACGGTGAACGGCAAGTTTGCGAGCCTCACCAACACCAATATTCCGGTCGGCTTCTCCACGAGCCTCTCCTATACGCCCACTTCCGTCCTGCTCGACCTGGTCGCTAGCCTTGGCTCGGGGCTCAATCCGAACCAGCAAGCCGTTTCTGGTGCGCTAAACGGCGCCTTCAACAACAATGGCTCGCTGCCGGGCGACCTCGCGACGATCTACAACCTCACCGGCACACCGCTGGCGAATGGCCTCAACCAGCTGACGCCGCAGACGCAGATGGCACAGCAGGCTGCCGGCGTTCAATCGAGCCAGCAGTTCACCGGCAACATGCTCAGCTGCCGCATGCCCGGCTCGGGTGCGGCTGCCATTGCGCGCGAAGGCCAGTGCATCTGGCTCAAGGGCCAGCAGCGCTTCCTCAATGTTGCAAGCAACAGCAACGACCAGGGCTTTTCCGACCAGACCACGTCCATTTCGTCCGGCGCGCAGTTCGCGCTCGACAACTACTGGACCGCAGGTGCGGCAATCGACTACGACTGGAGCACCACGACCTCGGGCAATGGCAAGGCCATCGGCGGACGCTTCAATGCCGGTGCGGTGCTGAAATACACGAATGGCCCGCTGCAGTTCGCCGGCGCAGTCTCCGGCGGCTGGGGCAATGCGGATACGACCCGCGTGGTCAATGCGGCCGGCTTGAATTCGACGCTGATTGGCAAGAGCAATTCGGACGTTTACACAGCCCTTCTGCGTGCCTCCTATGTCTTTGATCTCGACACTGGTTACGTCAAGCCGATGGCAGATTTCACGCTGACCCGGATCAACTTCGGCCGCTACAGCGAAACCGGCGGCAACGCTGCCCTCACCTTCGCAGGTGCCAGCCAGAACCTCTTTACCATCAGCCCTGCCATCGAGGTCGGCACCAACGGTCCGTCCGACTGGCTGATGGCGGGATCCTGGCTGCGTCCATACGTCCGCGCCGGCTTCTCCTGGCACGACAAGGACAGCTTCAGCCAGACGGCAAGCTTTGTCGCTGCCCCGCAGTCCTTCACCACAACGATGCGCTTCCCGCGCACCACCGCCGATGTTGCAGCCGGTTTCGACCTGCTGACGGCCGGTGGCGCTGGCATCCGCTTCGAATATGAAGGCCACTACGCATCCGGCTATGCAGATACCCGGCTCGGTCTGAAGGCGAAGATGTCGTTCTGATCTTGGCTCGGTCTGGGCGGGCCTTTCAGAACCCGCCCTCGCCTTTCCTGAAGGCGAGCGGCGTCATGCCCGTCCATTTGACGAATGCACGGTGAAAGGCGCTCGGCTCGGTGTAACCGAGCGCCGTTGCAATCTGACTTACGGTATTGGTACTGCCGCGGAGCAGGCGCTGCGCCTCCGCCTGACGTATGTCGTCGCGAATGGCGGCGAAGCTCTGCCCCTCCGCCTTGAGCCTCCGCCGCAAGGTTGCGGGCGAGAGCTTCATGTGCGCCGCGACCGCCTCAAAATCCGGCCAGTTGTCAGGGCTCGTCCCGCGCAGCCGATGCCGAACCCCGGCCGTAAAACCCTGGTCGTGGCGATAGCGCAGCAGGATATTGGCGGGAGCCGCACGCAGGAAATGCTTCAGCGCCTTCTCGTCGCGGATGATCGGCAGCTTCAGATAATCAGCCCGAAATGCAATACGGCTCCGCGTCTCGCCGAAATGCACGGGTGCGCCAAAAAACTGGAGATATTCCAGCCGATTTGGCGGCGGCTGACAGGAAAAATCGACGCGGTTCAAGGGAATGCGCCGGCCGATCAACCAGCAGGCGATGCCGAGCAGGATGAGCCAATAGGTGCGATAGGTGAAGGCCGATCGCGGGCCGGACTGGTCCGTCAACACGATCTCGGCGAGCCCGCCTGCCTGCCGCAATTCGCCATTCGGATCATCCAGAACGATGTTCAGAAAGGTCAGCGCCCTCTTGAGCGCTCGCTCCAGCGTGCCGGCATGGATCACAGTGTAGCAAAGCAGACGAAACGCGCCCGGCCGCATCGGGTGGGCGGCAAGCCCAAAGAACTCGTCGCCCGACAGTGTCGCAATCGTCAGCCAAAGTGCGCCATATTGCTCGTTCGTCACCGGCCCGAACGACTGGGGATCGATCCCCACGCTTCTCAGCACCGGCGCGGGATCGATGCCCTTGAGGCGCAGGCTATCCAGCGCGTCTTCAACAAAGCCCGGCGCAATCATCCGGCTTTTCATATTCCTGTCCCGAATTGACATTTCCAATCAGGAATTCTGCAAAGCATTGTCATTGTTTGCAAGTCCCTATCCATTATCATGGACCGATACTCCGAGGAGACGCCGCTGGCGTGGAGTTGATGTGAGGAGCAAGCCAGATGTCAGAGACAAACGTTCGAGCGGCGCGGCCGCGCTATGCCGAGGCCGTTGCCAATTTCCGGATCGAAGACGCGATTGCGCGCCTCGAAGGCGATCTCATGGGCAAGGTCAATGCCTGTGTCGAATGCTGCGACCGCCATTGCGGTGAAAACCGGCTGGCGCTGCGCTGGATCGGCGCAGACGGCCGGCTGGAGACCTTCACCTTTGAAGAGTTGCGCGCGCTATCTGCCCGGGTCGCTACCATGCTGAAGGCTGAGGGCATCGTCGCCGGCGATGTGGTCGCGGGACTTCTGCCACGCGTGCCGGAACTCATCGGCTTCATCCTCGGCGCATGGCGCATCGGTGCGGTCTACCAGCCGCTCTTCACGGCCTTCGGCCCCAAGGCCATAGAGCAACGTTTCGACACCGGTTCGACCAAACTGGTTGTCACGAACAGCGCCAACCGCTCCAAGCTTGCAGAGATCACGAATTGCCCCAGGGTCGCAACGCTGGTTGCTGAAGGCGAGACCCTGCCGGCCGGCGACATCGATCTTCGCAAGATGCTGAGCGAAAGCTCCGATCAATTCGAACCCGTGATGCGCCACGGCGACGACCTCATGATGATGATGTCGACCTCCGGCACGACCGGCCTGCCCAAAGGCGTGCCGGTGCCGATCCGCGCGCTGCTGTCCTTCGCCGCCTATATGAGCGACGCCGTCGAGCTGAAGGAAACGGATGTCTTCTGGAACATAGCCGATCCGGGCTGGGCCTATGGGCTCTACTATGCCGTCACGGGCCCTCTTCTGCTCGGCCAGGCGACAACTTTCTACGAAGGCGGCTTCACCGCGGAAAGTACCTACCAGATCATCGAGCGCCTCGGCGTGACCAGCCTTGCCGGGTCGCCGACGGCCTATCGCATGCTGATCGCTGCAGGAGAAGATGCCGCCAAGCCACTCAAGGGCAAGCTTCGCGTCGTCAGCAGTGCCGGCGAGCCGCTCAACCCGGAAATCATCCGGTGGTTCGAGGCGCATCTCGCCGCACCGATCCACGACCATTACGGTCAGACGGAACTCGGCATGGTGGTCAACAACCATCACGGCCTGGAGCATCCCGTTCGTCACGGCTCGGCAGGCTTCGCCATGCCCGGCTATCGCGTCGTCGTGCTGGACGATGCCGGCAGGGAACTCGGGCCGAACCAGCCCGGCATGCTGGCGGTCGATATCAAACACTCGCCCCTCATGTGGTTCACGGGCTATTACAAGAAGGACACGCCCTCGATCGCCAATGGCTATTACAGCACCGGCGACAGCGTGGAATTCGAGCCAGATGGGTCGATCAGCTTCATTGGCCGCTCTGACGATGTCATCACCTCCTCGGGCTACCGCATCGGCCCCTTCGACGTCGAGAGTGCGCTTATTGAACACCCCGCCGTCATTGAGGCCGCCGTGGTGGGCGTACCGGACCCGGAGCGGACGGAACTCGTGAAGGCTTTCGTCATTCTGGCCAAGGGCTATGAGGGCACGCAGCAATTGGCTGAAGAACTGCAGCAGCATGTGCGCAAGCAGCTTTCGGCCCATGCCTATCCCCGCCTCGTGGAATTCGTGAAGGAACTGCCCAAGACGCCGAGCGGCAAGATCCAGCGCTTCATCCTGCGCAAGGCGGAAGTCGAAAAACAGGCCAAGAACTGAGGACAAAGAGATGCACATCAAGGACCGCGTATTTCTGATCACGGGGGCCGCCTCCGGGCTTGGCGCCGGCGTCGCAAAGATGATCGTCGAAGCCGGCGGCAAGGCGATGCTGCTCGATGTCAATGCCGATGCGTTGAAGACGCTCGCGACCGAACTCGGTGACGCGGCGCGCTATTTGCGCACCGATGTCACCAGCGAGGACGATGGCAAGGCTGCAGTTGCCAACGCGAAGGCCGCTTTCGGCCGCGTTGACGGTCTCGTCAATTGCGCCGGCGTCGCGCCGGGCGAGCGCATTGTCGGTCGCGACGGCCCGCACAAGCTTGAAAGCTTTGCGCGAACTGTCTCGATCAACCTCATCGGAACATTCAACATGCTGCGTCTGGCCGCCGAGGCCATGGCGATCAACGAACCGGGCGAGAGCGGCGAGCGCGGCGTGATCATCAACACCGCCTCCGTTGCCGCCTTCGACGGACAGATCGGCCAGGCTGCCTATTCAGCCTCCAAGGGTGGCGTGGCCGCCATGACGCTGCCGGCCGCGCGCGAACTCGCCCGCACCGGCATTCGCGTTCTTGCCATCGCTCCGGGGATTTTCGGCACGCCGATGCTGTTTGCCATGCCGCAGGACGTGCAGGATTCGCTCGGCGCCTCGGTTCCCTTCCCCTCGCGCCTCGGCCGTGCCGACGAGTTCGCCTCGCTGGTGCGCCACATCATCGAAAACCAGATGCTGAACGGCGAGGTCATCCGCCTCGACGGCGCCATCCGCATGGCCCCGCGCTGAGCGTTTCCGCCGGAAACGCCCGGCCTTTTTGTCTACCGCAATTCCGCACGGAAAACCGGTTCCCACTTTTCCTGGAATTGCTCTGAGAGAGGAACACCCTATGACGCAGTCCGATCCCATCGTCATCGCCGGCATGGCCCGCACGCCCATGGGCGGATTCCAGGGCGATCTGTCCGGTGCCACTGCCAGCGAACTTGGCGCGGCGGCCATATCCGCCGCACTTGCGCGCTCCGGCCTCAGCGCCGACCAGATCGAAGAGGTGATTTTCGGCTGCGTCCTGCCCGCCGGTCAGGGGCAGGCTCCGGCGCGGCAGGCAGCCCTTGGCGCGGGCCTGCCGCTCTCCACCTGCGCGACCACAGTCAACAAGATGTGTGGGTCGGGCATGAAGGCCGCGATGATGGCGCATGACACGATCCTGTCGGGCAATGTCGATATCGTCATTGCCGGCGGCATGGAGAGCATGACCAATGCGCCCTATCTGCTGCCCAAGGCGCGCGGCGGCTATCGCATGGGCCATGGCCAGATCATCGACCACATGTTCATGGACGGTTTGGAAGACGCCTATGACAAGGGGCGCCTGATGGGGACCTTTGCCGAGGATTGCGCAGAGGCCTTCCAGTTTACACGGGCTGAGCAGGACGCCTATGCGATCGCCTCGCTGGAGCGGGCGCAGAAGGCGATTGCCAATGGCCATTTCGCCGGGGAGATCGCCGCCGTGACGGTCAAGGGCCGCAAAGGCGACGTTCAGGTCGCCATCGACGAACAGCCCGGCAAGGCGCAGATCGACAAGATCCCGACGCTCAAACCCGCCTTCCGCAAGGATGGTACGGTGACGGCGGCCAACTCTTCTTCCATCTCCGATGGTGCGGCGGCCCTGGTGCTGATGCGTCGCTCGGAAGCGGAAAAGCGTGGCCTCACCCCGCTCGCCACCATCATCGGCCATGCCAGCCATGCGCATGAACCTAACCTCTTCCCGACCGCACCAATCCACGCCATGCGCAAACTGTCCGACAAGACCGGCTGGGCGCTTGCCGATGTCGATCTCTTCGAGATCAACGAGGCATTTGCCGTCGTTGCCATGGCCTCCATGCGCGAACTCGGCCTGCCGCATGACAAGGTCAATATCCATGGCGGGGCCTGCGCGCTCGGCCACCCGATCGGCGCCTCCGGCGCACGCATCATGGTCACGCTACTGGCCGCACTTCAGACCCACGGTCTGAAACGTGGCATCGCCTCCATCTGCATCGGCGGCGGCGAAGCCACTGCCGTGGCGATTGAAAGGATGTCCTGATGATCCTCGACGAAACGACAGAACAGATCCGGGACGCGGTCCGTGACTTTGCTCAGGAGCGGCTTGCTCCGGGCGCCGCGGAACGCGACGTGACCTCACGCTTCCCGCGCGAAGAGCTGACCGAAATGGGCGCGCTCGGTTTTCTCGGCATGCTGGTGCCGGAAGCGTATGGCGGCTCGGATCTCGGCACGCTTGCCTATGCGCTGGCGCTCGAAGAGATTGCGGCAGCAGATGGCGCCTGCTCGACCATCATGTCGGTGCACTCCTCGGTCGGCTGCGTGCCGATCCTGCGTTTCGGCACGGTCGAACAGAAGCAGCGCTTCCTGCCAAAGCTGGCAAGCGGCGAATGGATCGGCGGCTTTGCGCTGACCGAGCCGCAGGCGGGCTCGGACGCCTCGGCCATCCGCACCAAGGCGCGGCGCGAGGGCGACCATTATGTCATCGACGGCGCGAAGCAGTTCATCACCTCCGGCAAGAACGGCAACATAATCATCGTCTTCGCCGTCACCGATCCATCTGCCGGCAAGAAGGGCATTTCCGCTTTCATCGTGCCGTCCGACACGCCCGGCTACAAGGTGGTGACGGTCGAGAAGAAGCTCGGCCTGCATTCCTCCGACACCTGCGCGCTCGCATTCGACGGCATGCGTGTGCCGGTCGAAAACAGGCTCGGCGAAGAAGGCGAAGGCTACAGAATAGCGCTCGCCAATCTGGAAGGCGGCCGCATCGGCATCGCCTCGCAGGCCGTGGGCATGGCCCGCGCCGCCTTCGAGTCCGCCCGCGCCTATGCGCATGAGCGCAAGGCCTTCGGCAAGCCGATCATCGAACAGCAGGCGATAGCCTTCAAGCTCGCCGACATGGCCACCCAGATCGAAGCAGCGCGGCACATGGTGCTGCATGCTGCCACGCTGAAAGATGCCGGCAAGCCCTGCCTGACGGAAGCCTCCATGGCCAAGCTCTTCGCCTCGGAAATGGCCGAGAAGGTCTGCTCGGACGCCATCCAGATCCACGGCGGTTACGGCTATCTGTCGGATTATCCGGTCGAGCGCATCTATCGCGATGTCCGCATCTGCCAGATCTATGAGGGCACAAGCGAAGTGCAGCGGCTGGTGATCGCGCGAGGACTTTGATGAGGGAATGGGCGGCCCTTCGGCCGCTCAACTCTTGGCGATCTTCACCTGCATCACGTCAATGCAGCCAGTGCTGAAGCCGGCGGCACAATAGTGCAGGTAATAGCGCCACATGCGCTTGAAGCGCTCATCGAAGCCCATGTCGCGGATGCGGTCCCAGTTCGCCGAGAAATCATTGTCCCAAATCCTCAGCGTCTTTGCGTAATGCGTGCCGAAGGCCGCCCAGTCCTTGACCGCAAGCCCCGCATTATGCGCCGCTTCCCGGAAGGTCGAGAAGGACGGCAGCATGCCGCCGGGGAAGATGTACGTCTGGATATAGTCAGCGTTGCGGCTATAGCCCTCGAAGCGGTGATCCTCGATGGTGATCGTCTGGATCATGGCGCGGCCGCCGGACTTCAGCCGGTCGCGGACGGTTTCGAAGTAGCGCGGCCAGTTCTCCTGTCCCACGGCTTCGAACATCTCGATAGAGACGATACGGTCATAGCTGCCCTTGGTGTCGCGATAGTCCTCGATGCGGATTTCCGTGCGGTCAGCAAGGCCTGCCTTCGCAAGCCGTTCGGTCGCGAATTTCGCCTGCTCGGCGGAAAGCGTAATGCCTGTCACATGGCAGCCGGTCGTGGAAGCCGCGTATTCGGCGAACCCGCCCCAGCCGCAACCGATTTCCAGCACGCGATCGTTCGGGCCGATCTCCAGCTCCTTGATGATGCGGTCATATTTCGCATTCTGCGCTTCGGCGAGCGAGGCATCCGGATGCTGATAGAAGGCGGATGAATAGGTCATCGTCTCGTCCAGCCACAGGCTGTAGAACTCGTTGCCGAGATCGTAGTGATAGGCGATGTTCTTGCGGCTGCCGCGCTTGGTGTTCGCCCGGAAACGATGCTTCAGATAGGCGAGCTTGCCCCAGAGGGTCGATGTCCGCGTCACCGGCGACAGTGCATGTTCGTTTTCCAGCGCCAGCGTCATCAGCGCACCGATATCGGGGCTGTCCCAGTCGCCATCGATATAGGAACGGGCAAAGCCGAGATCGCCGGAGGTCGCGAGCCGCCAGATGGGGCGCGGGTTTTTCAGGAAAAGCTGCGCCTGAGTGCCGCCGTTCAGGCGGTCGACGCGATAAAAGCCGCCCTTCGGAAAGGTCAGCGTGAGGCTGCCGGTCTCGATGCGGTCGGCCATGCGGCAGACGGCACGCTCCCAGAGCTTCAGGCGGCGAGACTTCGCTTCTGTTGAGGATGATACGAATTCAGCCATGCTCTACTCCCCCGGCTTTACGGCACCTACGAGAGAGCTGTCGACCACCTTCTCCGCAGGACTGTGCCGATAGATTTTCAGGCCCTTGATCCAGAGGCGAACGGCTTCGATGTGAATGGCAGCCGTGACCTTCATGGTCATGAGCGGATATTTCAGGAATGCGCGAAGCAGAGTGCGGTCGCTCATTGGCCGTCTCTCCCCCGCGAAAGACGCGAACAGCATCTTCCCGTCAGGTCCCGTTTCCGTGATCCTGATCGCGGCTCTGTCTTCCGGTTTGAGTATATCGAAATGATATTCGCAGTCCATCGGCATGAAGGGCGAAACGTAGAAAGTCTTCGCACAGCTATGCTTGACCGGTCCGTCCTGACCGGAAGTCGGGATAATGTAGGTGTGGCGCTCGTGGAAGGTGTTGCAAACTTCGTAAAGCACCGTTTTCAGCGCACCGTCCGGCGCGTAGCAGTAATAGACCGTCAGCGGATTGAAGGTGTAACCGAAGATGCGCGGATAGCAAAGCATCTCGACCCGCATGCCCGTAGTGTCGAAGCCGGTCTCAGCCACATGCGCCAGCGCCCACTCCTTGAGGCTTTCACTCGGCTTCAGGTTGCCATGATCCCTGTTGAAGAAACTGAACAGCGCGAAGCGGTCCACACCAAAGAAACGCAGTTTGGCATTCAGCGCGTCCAACTCATCCAGATCGATGAGCAGAGAGAAGACCCGATAGTTCAGCGTGTGCGTCTTCGGCGCGAAGCGCCGATGCACGACGTGACCTTCATATATGGCGGATCGAAAAATCATTCTGCCGCCGCCAGGGTCTCCGGCAGGTGGATACGCGCGGATTCGCCGGCCACCTGCCACGGACGCTTGCCGCCCGTCAGGCTCTCGGCGACAGCCAGACCGGACTGCAGGCCATCCTCATGGAAGCCGCTGCCGAAATGGGCGCCGCAATACCATATGCCGCCCTGCCCTTGGATCGACCACAGGCGCTTCTGCGCGTCCAGTGCTGCCGTATCGAAGAGCGGATGAGTGTAGTCGAAGGTCGCATGAACCTTCTCTGCCTTCACCGGGCGGCACGGATTGAGCGTGACGAAAACCGGTTCCTTCGTCGGCAGGTTCTGCAGCATGTTCATCCAGTAGGTCACGCAAAGCTGCTCGTCGCCGGTGCCGTTGCGCTCGCCGATATAGTTCCAGCTCGACCAGACGCGCTTGCGCTTCGGCATCAGGCCCGGGTCGCTGTGCAGCACAGCGGTGTTATGCGTGTATTTGAAGGCGCTCAGAAGCGCGCGCTCCCGCTCGCTTGCATCGACCCGCATCGCCAGCGCCTGATCGCCATGCGTGGCAATCACGACGTCGTCAAACAGTTCATCGCCCTGCCCGCAGTCGACCAGCACGCCATCGGCTGAGCGGCGAACCGAACTAACCGGGGAGTTCAACCGAACCTCGCCGTCGAAGTCCGCGAGAATACGCTGGACATACTGCCGGCTGCCGCCGCTGACCGTGCGCCAGACCGGACGGTTGAGGATGGAGAGAAGGCCATGGCTCTCGAAGAAGCGAATGAAGGCGACGAGGGGATAGGAACGCATCTCCTTTGCGGTGGTCGACCAGATTGCAGCGCCCATCGGCAGGATGTGATTATCGACGAAGCTTTTGGAATATCCCTCACGATCGAGAAATTCGCCAAGCGTCATTTCCCGCGCCTCGGCGCGCTTTGCGGCAACCGGAGCCTCGCGATAGAAGCGCAGGATATCGCCAACCATCTGCCAGAACCGCAAGCGCACGAGATTGGTCTTCTGGCCGATCATCGACATGAGGCTGGTGCCGGAATATTCGAAAGAGCCGTTGTTGATCGATGCCGAAAAGGACATGTCGGATGCCTCGGTCTTCACACCGATGGTCTGGAAGAGACGAACAAGATTCGGATAATTCCACTCATTATAGACGATGAAACCTGTGTCGACCGGGACCGGGCCATTTGCCGTCATCACGTCCACGGTATTGGAATGCCCCCCGAGCCGGCCATCCGCCTCGATCAGCGTCACACGGCAATCTTTGCTCATCAGCCAGGCGGCGCTGAGACCGGAAATTCCGCTGCCGATAACGGCAACGTGACGGTTTCCCTGCGGCTTTTGAGGTTTCATGGTATTGAGCATCAATTGTTCCTTCCGTTTGTAAGTACTACGCCTGATAGTCAAAACCGGATTGAAATGATGCTAAAATTCTTTGATGGTGTGATCCGCTAGCGATGCGTCCGCGTACAGATCGGCATGGACACAGTTGCTTCGACCATTGCTTCGAGAGAATTCCGCCCTCAGCCATCCTGGCCGGCGGATAAGACTGGCGTGATTTCTAATAAAAGTCGCGTCCGCAAGTTGGAAAAGACTGTGAAAGAACCGGACAAGGACGAACTCTCAGCATGCCTGCTAGCCGTGGGCGCCGGAAAAGATATTCAGGCGTTCGAGGTGCTCTTCCGGCATTTTGGGCCCAAGATCAGGGCTTTCATGCTGAAGCGTGGTGGCAATCGCCAGCAGGCCGAGGAATTGATGCAAGAAACGATGATGATGATCTGGAACAAGGCGGCTTTGTTCGATCCGGCGCGTGGATCGGTCTCCAGCTGGATATTTACAGTGGCGCGCAACGTGCGCATCGACGCGTTCAGAAAGACGAACCGTCCGGAATTCGATCCCAACGATCCCGCCTTCGTGCCTGATCCTGAACCCGCGGCTGACGACGTGTATGAAGCGGGTCAGGAAGCCGACCGGCTTCGTGGGGCGCTGGTGAAGCTGCCGCCCGAACAGGCTGACCTTCTTCGACTTTCTTTCTATGAAGAGATTTCTCATAGCGCGATCGCCGAGCGCATGAATCTGCCGCTTGGAACAGTCAAGTCTCGCATCCGCCTTGCCTTCTCCCGTCTCCGCGAAATCCTGGGAGATGCAGCATGAACATCACCCATCACATCAGCGACGAACTGCTGTTCGACTATGCCAACGGCGCGCTCGAAGAAGGCTGGAGCATCGCAGTCGCGACGCACCTTGCGCTCTGCCCGTCGTGCCGCAAGCGGCTTGCCACCATGGAAGCGGCCGGGGGCATGGCGCTCGAAGCGATTGAGATCGAACCGGCTAACGCTTCCACGGAAGAGTTTTCCTGGGAAGCCATGCGCGCCCGTATCGATAATGTGGCACCTGCCGCTCCGGTTCCCGCGCGGCCGAAACATTCGACCGGCAGGGCTGCATCGCTGCCAGAGCCGCTCAGGTCCTATATTGGCGGCGACGTCGATGCGGTGAAGTGGAAACCGCTCGGGCTTGGCGCCTATCACTATCCGATCAAGACGTCTGATCAGGATATTTCCGTGCGCCTGCTGCGCATTCCCGCCGGCAAGCCGGTGCCGGAACACACACATGGGGGCCGCGAGCTGACGCTGGTGCTGAAGGGTAGTTTCAGCGATATCAGCGGTCGTTTCGGTCCGGGTGATTTCGAGGAGACCGACGAGTCGGTGGACCATCAGCCGGTCGCCGATCCGGGCGAGGACTGCATCTGTCTCGCCGTCACCGACGCACCGCTGAAGTTCAAGAGCCGCATCGTGAGAATGATCCAGCCGCTGCTGGGCATCTGACCGAACTCTGAATCAAAAGGTCCAAGACCATGCGCAAGCCATTGATTGCGTTCGCCGTTCTGGCGATCGCCTTTCTCGTTATTGACTCCATCTGGCTCGGGATCATCGCCGTTGAATTCTACAAGGCGACGATCGGGCATCTTCTGGCGCCGAAGCCGGATTTCGTCGCGGCGGCATTCTTCTATGTCATCTATCTGTGCGGCGTGGTGCACTTCGTGGTGCTTCCGGCCGTTGCAGAAGGAAGCGTGCTGAAGGCAACGAGACAGGGCGCGCTCTTCGGCTTCGTTGCCTATGCCACCTATGACCTCACCAACATGGCGACGATGCGCGACTGGCCACTTTCGGTCACGCTGGCAGATCTTGCGTGGGGTGCGTTCATCACGGCCGCCGCAAGCACGATCAGCGCCTGGGCGCTCAAGCGGTTCGGATAAATCCGAAACAACGGCAACCAAACAGAAAGCCCGCCGACGATCCCATCGTTGGCGGGCTTTATAGCGTAACGGGCGATGACGATTATTCGCCCGCCTTGTCCTGACCGACAGCATAGCCGCCGCCAACGGCGACATTCAGGGCGATATAGTCGAGCGCCGACTGCCGGATCGCTGCAGCAAGGCTCTGCTGGGCCGTATCGACCGAGCGCTGAGCATCCAGAACGTCGAGCAGCGACGACGCGCCGTTCTTGTAGTTGGTCATCGAGAGGTTCAGAGCCTCCTGATAATTCTTGACCGAAGCACGGAGCGCCGAAACGGTGGCACGGTCGCGATTATAGGCCACGAGAGCGTTTTCAGTATCTTCGACAGCCTGCAGGACCGATGCCTTCCAGGCCAGATACGCAGCGCGCGCGGCGGCTTCCGAGCTCTTGACGTTCGCCTGAAGTGCGCCTCCATCGAAGATCGGAAGCTGCAGCGACGGCCCGAAGGACCACGAGGCACCGTTGCCCGTCAGCGGGGACGAAGCGAGATGCAGCACGGACACGGAACCGCTCAGCTGAATGCTCGGATAGAGCTTCGCCTTGGCAACCCCAATGTTGGCCACCGCAGCGGCAAGCTGGCGCTCCGCCTTGCGCACATCCGGGCGGTTACGCAGAAGATCGGCAGGAATGCCGGCCTTGATCCGGTCGCGCGCAACCGGCTGGGGTCCGCTACGCTGCATGTCGGCAAGGAGCGTCGGAGCCGGCACGCCGAGGAGCGTTGAAAGATGATTGACCTGCTGACGAAAATTCGTTTCCAGCCCAGGGATCGTCGACAGCGTCGAATTGACCAGACCGTCGGCCTGCACGACGTTGAGACGCGACGCAGCACCGGCATCGAGCTGCGCCTGGGTCAGCGCCAGCGTATCGCGGCGGGACTTGAGGTTTTCACGGGCAATGGCCAGGAGCTGCTGATAGTAGCGCGCGTTGACGTAATAGGTTGCAACGTTCGAGATCACCGTCAGACGTGCCACATCGGCTCCGGCATAGGAGGCATCGAGCGTTGCATTCGCGCTTTCCTTCGCCCGGCGATACTGGCCAAACAGATCGAGGATCCAGGCGGCGGAAAGGCCACCGTTGGTCGTTGATCTCTGGGCAGTCGCGTTGACGCCGTTCGACTTGCTCAGATTTTCGGAAGCACTCCCGGTAATACTGGGCAGGGAACCGGCACCGGCGATATCGACGCCCTGGCGTGCCTGTTCTATGGCTTCCAGCGCCTGGAGAACCGTCAAGTTCTTCGACATGCCCTCGGTGATGAGGTGGTTCAGCCGCGGATCGGAAAAGGCATTCCACCAGGCGGCGGCGGTGACGTCGCCGTCCGTGACCTTCCCACCCTCGGAGAATTTCGTGGGCAGCGGCGTTTCCGGCGCCTGCATGTCCGGGCCGACCATGCAGCCCGACAGGATCAACATCATCGCCAGCGGCGCGGCAGTGTAAAGAGTTGGTTTCATGGGATGGGGCACACTCGGGTTACGGTTACCGAAAAATTAATAACGCTCACTTACTATATGGTCTACGGTTCAGAAAAGCCCCAAAATCGGCGGACTCGCGCTTCTCCGCATAAAAATGCGGAAAACCACACACGATTACCAGATCGCAACCGCGCCCGCCCCTTTCTGAAACCAGAGACAACCTGCAGATAATCATGCCTGACGAATGTGAAAAGTAAAATTACGTTAACAATCGGCTTTCATACGAACGATCGTTCGGAAAGCTGACAAATTTGCCACGCCACCCTGCCAGGAGAAGCATGGCGAGATCATCAGGCCTTGATGCGCTGCATTCCAGGATCGTAGAGCGGGCCGAGATGCAAGTCCGCGGCGACCGTCTGCATGGCAACGACCAACTCGTAACGCCCGGCCTTCAGCCAGGCCTCATCGAGGCCGGCAGCATTGCGGATATAGCCGTAGCCTATATTCTTTCCGACCGTGTAGCCATAGCCGCCGCTGGTCAGATAGCCGACCGGCTCGCCATTGCGCAGGATCGTCTCACGGCCCAGCAACACGACCGAAGGATCGTCCACCGTGAAGCCGGCGAGTGACTTCACGAGCGCCTGCCCCTGCCTCGCCTGAAGCGCGGCACGCCCGACGAAATCGACGTCCTTCTTCAGCTTCACCGCCCAGCCGAGCCCCGCTTCGAAGGGCGTATCATTCGGCGTGATGTCAGAACCCCAGGCGCGATAGCCCTTTTCCAGACGCAGGGATTCGATGGCGCGATAGCCGGTCGGGCGGATGCCAAAGGGCTTGCCAGCGGCCATCAGCGCATCGAAGACATCGCCGGTCGCGCCAATCGGCACATGCAACTCCCAACCGAGTTCGCCGACATAGGTGACACGCAATGCGCGGACCACATGCCCGGCAATTGTCAGTTCGCGCACATGGCCGAAGGGGAAGGCAGCATTGGAGACATCCGCTTCCGTCACCTTGTCGAGCACCTCGCGAGCCTTCGGCCCCATCAGCGACAGCGTGCCGAAATCCTCGGTCACATCGGTGAAGGTCACGCGGCTGCCCTTGGGCAGGTGATCCTCGATCCACCCATGATCGTGGGTACGGAAACCCGTGCCGGTGACGATATAGAATTTGTCTTCCGCCAGCCGCGCCACCGTCAGATCAGCCTCTATGCCGCCGCGCGTGTTGAGAAACTGCGTATAGGTCAGCCGCCCGGCGGGCTTGGAAACATCGTTGGCGCAGATCCAGTCCAGCGCGCGGGCGGCATCCGGCCCGGAAAGCTCGAACTTGGCGAAGGACGACTGGTCGAAGAGGCCAACCGCCTCGCGCACATGCCTGTGCTCCGCGCCCACCGGCTCGAACCAGTTCTGCCGGCCCATGGAATAGACGTCATGGCCAACCTGCCCCTCGCCCGCAAACCAGTTCGGCCGCTCCCAGCCGAGCTTGGAACCGAAGACGGCGCCGTGACTTTTCAGCCGCTCATAAAGCGGCGAGACGAGGCGCGGGCGGCCGCTTTCGTATTCCTCATGCGGGAAGGCCACCGTGTAATGCTTGCCATAGGCCTCCAGCGTCCGGTCGCAGACCCATTGGCGGTCGCGATGCAGCCCGGAGAAGCGGCGGATATCCACCACCCAGAGGTCGAGCGGCGCTTCGCCATCGACCGCCCATTGCGCCAGCACCCAGCCGGCCCCGCCGCCCGACGCAATGCCGAAGGCATTAAAGCCCGCGCCGACAAACATGTTCTTGCATTCCGGCGCCGCACCCAGAATGAAATTGCCGTCCGGCGTGAAGCTTTCCGGCCCGTTGATCATCTGCTTGACGCCGACATTTTCCAGCGCCGGCACGCGCTCGATCGCCTGCACCATGTGCTGTTCGAAATGATCGAAATCGTCGTCGAACAGGCGGAAGCCCCAGTCGTTCGGCACATCGCCGGTCGTCCATGCCTGCGGGTTCGGCTCATAGCCGCCCATGACAAGACCGCCGACCTCTTCCTTGAAATAGGTTCGGCGATCCGGATCGCGGATGGTCGGCGCGTCGAGCGCCAGACCCGGCACCTTCTCGGTGATGATATATTGATGCTTCACCGGCTGGAGCGGTACGTTGATGCCGGCCATCGCGCCGATCTGCCGCGCCCATTGGCCAGCGCAGTTGACGACCTTTTCACATTGGATATCGCCCTGATCCGTCTTCACGGCGGTGATCATGCCATCCTTGATGTCGAAGCCAGTAACGCGGACATTTTCGAAGAGCTTCGCGCCATGCATGCGCGCGCCGCGGGCGAGCGACTGCGTGATGTCGGAAGGGCTCGCCTGTCCGTCCGTGGGCAGCCAGCTTGCGCCGACGAGATCGCTCGTCTCCATCAACGGCCACATCTTCTTCACCTCTTCAGGCGAGATCAGATGCATGTCCATGCCGAAGCTCTTCGCCGTCGTCGCGGTGCGCTTGAACTCCGTCCAGCGGTCCTCGTTGGTCGCAAGCCGCAGGCAGCCCGTCATCTTCCAGCCCGTTGCCAGCCCCGTCTCGGCCTCCAGCCCCTTGTAAAGCTCGACGGAATATTTGAGGACGCGGGTGATCGAGGCCGAGGAGCGCAGCTGCCCGACGAGGCCGGCGGCATGCCATGTAGACCCTGACGTCAGCTGGCCCATTTCCAGCAGCACGACATCGGCCTTGTGGTCTTTCGCCAGATGGTAGGCCGTCGAGCAGCCGATGATACCGCCGCCGATGATGACAATCTGGGCGTGGGAAGGAAGCGTCATGGTCAAAGCTTTCCGTAGGTTGACTGGTGTCGTTGAAGCGCGGCCTCAAGACGCGCCAGATTGTCGTTCGTGTAGCTCTCGTAATCCGCACCGGGCGCGGAGAGATGAATTTCCGAAACCATGCTCCACATGGCTTCGCGCAAAAGCGAGGCGCATTGCATGGCCGAATGGGAGCGTCTGATTTCGACGGGCAACGTTCCGCCGAAATAGGCGGCCAGAAATTCGTCCGCCTCTTCCGCCGGGAAGCCCGCATTCGAAGTCGCACCGGCCAAATCGAACATCGCGGTCGAGAAACCGGCATATTCGAAATCGATCAGCCAGAGCCGTTCGCCATCATCGAGGATATTGGCCGGCAGAAGATCGTTATGACCGAAGACGATCGGCAGCGGCGTCTGGATCGCCTCCAGCGTCCGGCAGAGTTCGAGATAGCGGGGCAATTCGCCGGTCATCCGGCTCCTACCCGCTTCCAGCGTACGCGCATAGTCGCGGACGACATGGAAGGGCCAGAACATGAATCCGGGTCCGACAATGTGTGCGGACATCGTCTCGTGGAACCGGCGCAGAAGAGCCGCAACGCGCGCCGCATTCGCGCGCACGTCGTCGGCCGCAAAGGTACGGGCCAGGAGAAAAGCGGAGACCATGACGCCTGGTGCGGAATGCTCCACCTTCGGCCCGAAACCGGCGGCGTGAGCGGCCCGCGCCGTCATCACCTCGCGGTCGCGCAGCACATGATGAAACGGATAGTCCTTGCCGAAGCGCACCACATGCCGTCCGGCCACGTCGCTGACCAGATAGCTCTCATTGGAAATGCCGCCCTTCAGCGGCTCGATCTCGATCGGCCCGGCCCAGCAGCTTAAGGCCGCGATCCTGTCCTCAACGCCTTCCTGCACCAGCGCCTCCAGTTCTCACGAGACCGGTTCCCTTGATCTTTTCCGTGCCTCGTCTGCCCATAAGTTCAACCAGGATCTTAGCGCGAGTCAATCCGAATTTGTGGCTTTGTGCGTTTTAATGCCCGATTATGACCGTTTGAATTGTGTATGGATTGCGAAAAAGCCCGATTTCGTCTAGCTTTCCGGCAAGTGACATTTGAACGGACAGGCCCATGCTGGCTTCGAAACGCCATGCCGACATCCTGAAACTGCTGGAGATAGACGGCTCGATGGCCGTATCGGATCTGGCCGAGCGCCTCGGCGTGTCGCTTGAAACGATCCGCCGCGACATCAAGCCCTTGGCCGAAAGCGGCGCCGTGCTGCGCATGCATGGCGCGGTCGCCCTGCCCTCGGCACTCGGCGAAGCACCGTTCGAGAGGCGCATGCGCGAGATGAGCGCGGCCAAGAAGAAGATTGCCGAATGCGTTGCCCGCACCATTGCCGATGGCGAAAGCCTGATGCTGGATACCGGCACGACGACCAGCTTTCTCGCCCGCGAGTTGCTGGGCCACCGGCGGCTGACGGTGATCACCAACTCATCCGACATCGCCCGCGTTCTGGCGAGCGTCAACGGCAACCGCGTCTATATGGCGGGCGGCGAAATCCGGCCGGACAGCGGCGCGGTTTTCGGCCTTTCAGCCATCGAGTTCATCGCCCGTTTCTCGGTCGACCATGCCATCATCTCGGCGGGTGCCGTCGATCTGTCCGGCATTCTCGACTATGCGCTGGACGAGGCGGAGTTTGCCCGCACCGTGCTGTCGCGCGGGCGGCGCAGGGTGGTCGTGACGGACAGTTCGAAGTTTGCCCGCGCTGGCCTCATCCATGTCTGCGGTTTCGGTGACATCTCTGAACTCGTGACAGATGCCGCGCCACCGACAGAGATTGCCGAGGCGGTCCGAGCAGCGGATGCCAGTTTGACGATTGCGGGCTAGGCTCTCTCACACCGGCTCGAAAGCCAGAACGACGATGCGGGGCTTCAGGATGTAGACGAGCTTCACGTTTCGCCCCGTCCTCGTCCGCCCTTCGCCGCGCGTGAAATCGATCACGACGTCTTCAAAGTCGAGTATGACGTTGTCGCGCGGAAACACCGCCTTGTACACCGCCTCCTTGGCAGCGAAGAGGAGGCGGCTGGCCAATCTTTCCTCAACGCCATCAAGGACATCGCCCGGCATCCTGACAATCGCGGCCACGTCTTCGGCCAGCGGTTCGCCAGGTTCGACATCGATACCCAGTCCCGAGAACGAGGCAGCAGACGCCACGGCGGCGACAGCAAAGTCATCGTCATGCGCCATCGACCCCACTACACCGAGCGGCCAGACCGGCGCACCGTCTGGCGACTTCATGAGCGGCGCAACAGCGAGCCCCGCCTGATTGAGCAATCCGCGCGCAACGTGCCGCGCCGCGCCACTGGCATCGCGCATCGGATTTCTCTTCGAGGTGATGGAAGCGGCCTCATCGGGGAGCAATAGCGCCTGATCGCCATCCCGGATGACGCGGCAGTCCGCGTGAATACCGGGAGGCAGGATCGCAGCGAGCACTTCGTCAAGAGCACGCTCTTCGGCTGACCGATCCGCCCGACGGTTCGGCCCCGTCATGAACGAACAGCACGCGGATCGAGTGCGGCAATCATCTCGTCGTCCTCGTCCAGCCCTTCCTCGACAAAGCCGGCCTTGGCGTAGAGGCTGCGAGCGGCTTCGTTCTCTGGCTCGTAGCAGATGGAAATGCGGGTCACATCGCCAAGCGCGGCGATTTCGTTCAGAAAGGCCTTGAGCCCGGCGCGCCCGTAGCCTCGCCCCTGCTGCGAGGCGTCGATCATGAAGCGATAGAGACGCACATCATTCCGGTCGGTTGCGTCATACATCAGAAAGCCGACGAGCGTGTCGTCGGCCATGATGGCGCGGGGCGATGCGCCGGGATCATGATCCGCCTCGGCGAGCGAGGCGGCATTGTCGGCGACGAAATGCGCCTGCGCCGCCTCCACCTTCAGCGCCGCAACCGCGGCACGGTCCGCTGCCCTAACCGGAGCGAGATGAACCATTGCTCGAAGCCCATCCGCGCCCGCAATCACGATCAGCTCTTGGTGCGCGCGGCACCCTCCCGGATCGGCGTGATGACGCTGTGGAGCTTGGCCGGATTGCCGCGCCAGATCGTATTAGGCTCCAGCGCCTCGCCCTTCATGACGAAGCTGTCTGTGTCGGCGATAGAACCCTCGCCCATGACGACGCCATAGTGGACGAAGGCCGCAGGGCCGAGCGTGCAGCCCTTGCCGATGCGGATATAGTCCGACTTGAACGCGCCCTCTTCCAGCGAATGCGCCTGAATGACGGAACCTTCGTTCAGCGTCGCATCGTCGCCAATCTCGACCAGCGAGCGTTCGGTCAGGTTGGACCCGCCATCATAGACCCGCTTGCCGACCTTGACGCCAACGGCGCGCAGGATGAGCGGGCGGAACGGTGTGCCGGCGAAGAGATACATGATCGGCGAGTCGGACAATTTCCAGTGCCGTTCATGCCGCCAGAACCGCCGCTCGTAGATCGTCGTCGTCATCGGCTTGAGCTTGCCGAAGCCGAGGCTCGCCCGCTCGATAAGGATATACATGATGATCTCGAACGTCGTCACGATCACGGTCGCGATGAAGAGACCCGTGCCACCCCATTCGGTGTAATAGTTCAAGGCGCGGTCCCAGACGGCAAGCGCTATGAACAGCGCCAGGAACTGCGCGCCGAGGAAGAGGACTCCTGTCCAGAAATTGTAGCGGTTCTTCTGCGGCAGGCGGGCGCGGCGATCCTCGTCGCTGACCCCCTGGATCAGATCGAGGTCGCGCTTGACCATGCGCGGAATTTCGAAGGGCGGCGAGCCGAGCAGACCGATATTTTCGCGAACCGGCCCTTCGATAGGAACCATGACTTTCGTGCCGAGAAGAACGTTGTTCCCCGTCTTGCCATCCGGCGGATAGTAGATGTTGTTGCCGAAGTAGTTGTCGTCGCCGATCCGCGTGGGCGAGAGGCTGAAGGACGAGGCCGACTTGTGCACGTTGATCATGTAGAGGCCGTCGGACACCATGGTCCTGCTGCCGAGGTCGCACATGAAGGGGTTGTCGTGCTGCGTGTTCGTACCGAAATTCGAGCCGGTCTGCACCACGCTGTTAAGGTTCCAGCCGACGGCGCGGATGTAGTGCACGATAGCCGAACTGTCGCCGAAGAGCAGGTTCATCAGGCGTGAATTGCTGACCGTTTCGGTCACGGACTGCATGAAGTAGTGCACGCCATAGAGCGAATAGGTCTTGCCGGGCTCCAGAAAGCGGCGGAAGAGGCGCGGTACGCCGACGGCCAGCAACAGCGCAAGCGTAAGACCGCCCGCCTCCACGACAAGCGCTCCGATAGCCACAAGGCCAATCGTTTCCTGATAGCCGTCGCCAACATTTTCCCAATAGGTCTGAATGATCAGCGGCAGCGGCGTGATCACCGTGAAGAGGAAGATCAGCTGCACCGTTTCGTAGACGATGCGGCGAACGCGCGAGAGCTTGACGCCATGCACTTTCGAATAGTTTGCGTTCGACTTGACCGCCGGAGAACCATGCCAGTGCTCGCCATCCGGGATCACCTGGCCGCGCTGCAGCGACGAGCCGTGGCCGAGCTGCGCGCCGTCACCCATCTTCGTGTCGATATCCAGCGCACTGCCGACGCCGACAAAGGCGTCGCGGCCGATGGTGATGCGGCCGGTGTGGATATAGCCGGCCTCGGCGCGGAAGCCGGGGATCAGCGTTTCCTTGCGCAGAATTGTGTTTTCGCCAATGGAGATCAGGTCGGTGCAGACCGGAACCGACTTGCTTTCGATGGCCGTGCTCGACCCAAGCTTGGCACCCAGAAGCTTCAGATAGAGGCTATAGAGCGGGCTACCGCGGAACAGCACGACCGGCGCGCTGCGGATGAGCGTCTTGACGACCCAGAAGCGGTAATAGCGCCAGCTCCAGATCGGGAAGATCTCTTCCTTCCAGCGGCCGACCAGAACCCATTTGGCAATGACGGAAAATCCGGTCATGGCAAAGAAGACGGCACCCGACAGGATGACGCAGCGAATATAGAGCGCAAAGGGATCGTCGAGCTTTTCGTAAAGCCACATCAGACCGTAGTTGAACAGCCAAAGACCCACATAGGCATAGACACCATAGAAGGCGAGCTGCGCCGCACCGGTTGCCCAATAGGCGAAATTCGAGGCGCGATGCTGCAGAACGATTTCTTCCGCAAGCGGCTCGTCGGCGGCAGCGCTGCCGAAATGTTCGATCAGCTGCCCGATGCTCGGATTGGCATAGATGTCGCGCATCGAGGTCGCGGCCCATTCCTTGCGGGTACGAACCCGCGAGCAGAAATGCGCCAGAAGCAGCGAGTTTGCGCCCAGATCGTCGAAGAAATTGTCTTCGACATAAACTTCCTCGACCTTGAGCACATCGGCCAGCGCCGAAGCCAGGAACCGCTCATCATCCGTGCTCGGCAGGAACTTCGAGCGATTGTCCGAGACACGCGACATCGTCGGCTTCGGCAGCCGCCGCGTGTCGATCTTGTCGGACACCGTCATCGGCATCGCGTCAAGCTGCTCCAGGAATTTCGGCACCATGTAGTCCGGCAGGCGGCGCTTGAGCTCGCGCGTCAGCGTCAGCCGATCCAGTTCGCCAGTTCCAGACTTGAGAGCATAATAGCCGACCAGTTCGACGCGCCCAGGCTGGACTTCAAACGTGGTGACTGCTGCCTGCGCGATCTGCGGCTGGTCGAGAAGGATTGCCTCGATTTCGCCTGTCTCGATGCGATAGCCGCGGATCTTCACCTGGGTGTCGATACGGCCGTGATACTCGACATCGCCGTCTGCATTGATGACGCAAAGGTCGCCCGTGCGGTAGATGCGATGCGAAGGATTGTTCGGCAGAGAGAGGAAGTCGTTGATGAACTTCTCCTCGGTCAGATCTGGCCGGTTGAGGTAGCCGACAGCGACGCCGATCCCGGCGAGCCCCAGTTCGCCCATTTCGCCGACAGGCATAAGTTCCGGCTTTTCCGGATTGAGGATGACGGCAGAATAGGTCGGCAGCGGCTTGCCGATCGTGACCGGCTTATCTGGCGTCAGCACAGCCATGGTTGCGGTAACCGTTGCTTCCGTCGGACCGTATGTGTTGAGAATCTTGCGCTTCTCGGTCGCCCAGCGCGCCACGAGGTTCTGCGGACAGGCCTCGCCACCTACGAGGATCAGACGCAGGCTCGGCACGTCGCTCTCCATGGACGACAGCAGCGTGGGGCTGCAGGCCATGCAGGTTATCTCATGCTCGCGCAGGAACTCGGCCAGCTCCTCACCAACCAGCGTCATCTGGCCTGCAGCGGGAACAATGGTGGCGCCGGCCGCGAAGGGAACCCAGATTTCCTCGGTCGAGAAGTCAAAGGCGATCGTCATGCCCTGATAGACGCGATCCGACGGCTTGTAGCCATAGGAATGGGCCGCGACGCGGACGAAATTACAGATGCTCTGGTGACGGATCACGACGCCCTTGGGCTTGCCCGTCGTGCCGGAGGTGTACAGGATATAGCAGGTGTCGTCGGTCGATACGGCAACCTCCGACGGCGAGAGCGGCGCGGCGTCCTTGGCGTCCACCTCCTCGCCAGCGCGATCGATCAGCAGGTTGTCGATCGAAAGCTGGCTGGCCTTTTCGAGATAGCCCTCGATGGTCAGGACGAGGCGGATGCCGGCGTCCTCGATGATCAGCGACATGCGCTCCGGCGGAAATGCAGTTGCCAGCGGCACGAAGGCGGCGCCCGCCTTCATCACGGCGAGAACGGCAATGTAGGTTTCGGCAGAACGGTCCAGCAGCAAGGCGACACGGTCACCGGCGCGCACACCCTTTTCGATCAGCAGTCTCGCCAGCTGGTTGGCGCGGCGATCGATTTCGCCGTAGGTCCAGGCGCGGCCTGTGGAGATGACGGCCGGGTGCGAAGGCGACGTTTCGGCCCGCTGAGAGAAGACGCGGTCCAGGCGCTCGCCGGGGCGACCCTCGTCGGCATAATTGTCACCGAGAAGAACCTGCCGGTCTCCCAGCCACCCACGCTCGTTTTTTTCAGCGCTTGATCGGGTTGCCGACGTCATGGTGCATAACTCCAAAGGGCATGTCTAAGCCAAAGGACCCTCTGCACACACGAGCGTGAGCCCCGGCGCATGTCGGTCGTCAATCTTGTGATAATCGGCGTTGCAATACGCCGATTTCAAGGGCATGCAAGCAAAATCATCGGCGCGAAGCCTTGTGTGACAAAACCTTCACGTTGCGATTCGCCTGCTCTGTCCTTTTTGTCAAACAATGACAATGGGGCGATTGTCCGGCAGCCGGGACCGAAGACTTCAAACTTTTTCATGACGATCGCAAATCGAGATGGCGATATGTGACAAAAGAAATGCCGGGGTGCCCTAAGACACCCCGGCCTCCGGTCCGCCTCAAAGCCATACCGGCGAACCGGAACGGCAAGCGCGCATGGTCGCGATTACTTCTTCTGCCAGCTCTTCACCAGTTCGTCGTAGTTGACGGTGATCGGCTTTTCCTTCTCGTTGGCGACCTTCAGCTGCGGAGCGAGGTTGCCCTTGGAGACGGCATCCTTGTTCCAGTAGGCGATGTCATGCTGTTCGGCGAGCTTCGGGCCAATATCGCCCTGAACCCCGGACTTCTCGATACGGGCCATGACCTTTTCCTGCTCTGCGCAGAGCGAGTCCATGGCCGCTTGAGCCGTCTTGGCGCCCGACGCCGCATCGCCGATTGCCTGCCACCACAGCTGGGCAAGCTTCGGATAGTCCGGAACGTTCGTGCCCGTCGGCGACCACTGAACGCGGGCCGGCGAACGATAGAACTCGACCAGACCGCCGAGCTTCGGAGCACGCTCGGTGAAGGACTTGTCCTGGATGGTGGACTCGCGGATGAAGGTGAGGCCTACATGGCTCTTCTTCACGTCCACGGTCTTCGAGGTCACGAACTGCGCGTAGAGCCAGGCGGCCTTGGCGCGGTCGAGCGGGGTCGACTTCATCAACGTCCAGGAACCCACGTCCTGATAGCCGAGCTTCATGCCTTCCTTCCAGTAGACGCCATGCGGGCTGGGGGCCATGCGCCACTTCGGCAGACCGTCGGCTCCGACAACCGGCAGGCCGTCTTTGACCATGTCGGCGGTGAAGGCTGTGTACCAGAAGATCTGCTGGGCAATCGCGCCCTGCGCCGGGACAGGACCCGATTCAGAGAAGGTCATGCCCTGCGCTTCGGCCGGCGCGTAGGCCTTCAGCCAGTCGAGATACTTCTGGATCGAGTAGACGCCTGCCGGGCCGTTGGTGTCGCCACCGCGTGCCACGCAGGAGCCGACCGGCTGGGACTTCTCGTTGACCTTGATGCCCCATTCGTCAACCGGCAGACCGTTCGGCAGGCCCTTGTCGCCGTTGCCGGCCATGGAGAGCCAGGCGTCGGTGAAGCGCCAGCCGAGCGACGGGTCCTTCTTGCCGTAGTCCATGTGGCCATAGACCTTCTTGCCGTCGATCTCGCGACCGGTGAAGAAGGCGGCAATGTCTTCATAGGCCGACCAGTTGACCGGAACGCCGAGTTCGTAGCCATACTTGGCCTTGAAGTCGGCCTTGTTCTTGGCATCGTTGAACCAGTCGTACCGGAACCAGTAGAGGTTGGCGAACTGCTGGTCGGGAAGCTGGTAGAGCTTCTTGTCCGGAGCGGTCGTGAACGACGTGCCGATGAAGTCCTTCAGGTCGAGACCAGGATTGGTGACGTCCTTGCCCTCGCCGGCCATGAAGTCGGTGAGGTTGCGGACCTGCTGGTAGCGCCAGTGCGTACCGATGAGATCCGAGTCATTCACCCAGCCGTCGTAAAGGTTCTGACCCGTCTGCATCTGGGTCTGGATCTTCTCGACGACGTCACCTTCCTGGATGATGTCGTGGGTGACCTTGATGCCGGTGATCTTGGTGAACCAGGGCGCAAGCGTCTTGGACTCATAGGCATGCGTGGTCAGAGATTCCGAAACGACGCGGATTTCCATGCCGGCGAATGGCTTGGCGGCGTCGATGAACCATTGCAGTTCCTTTTCCTGGTCCGCGCGCGACAGCGACGACAGGTCCTTGATTTCGCTATCGAGGAACTGCTTGGCGTCGTCCATGCCCGCGAAGGCCTGGCCGCCCAGCGCCATCAGCGCCAGAGCCGTTGTTGTCAGAAGTTGCTTTCGCATAATTACCCTCCCATTGGTCAGCGATTGCATTCATGATCCGCGACGGCGACCCCTCCTGGCCGCCGGCACATTTTCTGGTATTCGGCGTATTCACGCCGCAGCGCATGGCCTCACACAAACAGGAAGACGCAGATTGCGTAGCCCGCGGAGAGGAGTAGCGCCCACCACAGGCTTGCGTCCATCAGACCAAGCCATGCGATATGGATGAAGGCTGCACCGAGCAGCGAAATGAAGAGTCGGTCGCCGCGCGTGGTTTCGAAGCGCAGGACGCCGACGCGCGGATTGCCGCCGGGCGAGACATATTCCCAGACCCCCATGCACACGATGAGGAAGAGGATCGTCAGGAAGAAACCGGCAGTCGGCCATGTCCAGGCCATCCATGTGAAGTTGAGATTCATGACTTACACCCTCCCCAGTGCGAAGCCCTTGGCGATGTAGTTGCGGACGAAATAGATGACGAGCGCGCCCGGAACGAGGGTGAGCACCCCTGCCGCCGCCAGCAGTCCCCAGTCCATGCCCGCCGCAGACACCGTTCGCGTCATCGTCGCTGCAATCGGCTTCGCATCCGTCGTCGTCAGCGTGCGGGCAATCAGCAGCTCCACCCACGAGAACATGAAGCAGAAGAAGGCGGCCACCCCGACACCGGAGGCGATCAGCGGCATGAAGATCTTGAAGAAGAAACGCGGGAACGAATAACCGTCGATATAGGCCGTCTCGTCGATCTCCTTCGGGACGCCGGACATGAAGCCTTCCAAAATCCAGACTGCCAGCGGCACGTTGAACAGGCAATGCGCCAGCGCCACCGCAATATGCGTGTCGATCAGACCGAAGGCCGAATAGAGCTGGAAGAAGGGCAGCGCGAAGACGGCCGGAGGCGCCATGCGGTTGGTCAACAGCCAGAAGAACAGGTGCTTGTCGCCCAGGAACCGGTAGCGCGAGAAGGCGTAGGCCGCAGGCAGAGCAACCGCGACGGAAATGGCCGTGTTCTGAACCACATAAATGATCGAGTTGATATAACCCGAATACCAGGAACTGTCGGTGAAGATCGTCTTGTAATTCGCCAGCGTCGGCGCATGAGGATAGATCGTCATCGTCGAGATGATCTCCTCATTCGTCTTGAAGCTCATGTTGACCAGCCAGTAGATCGGCAGGAGCAGGAAGACGATATAGAGCGTCGGCACGAGCCACGAGAGGCGTGCGGCGGTGGATGTATTGGATTTGCTCATCGCTTGCCCTCCCTCAATTCTGCGCGTCGCTGGCTGTCATGACGGTGTAGAAGATCCATGACAGCAGCAGGATGATCAGGAAGTAGACGATGGACATCGCCGCCGCCGGACCAAGGTCGAACTGACCGAGCGCCATCTTCACGAGATCGATGGACAGGAAGGTCGTCGAGTTGCCGGGTCCGCCGCCGGTGACGACGAAGGGCTCGGTATAGATCATGAAACTGTCCATGAAGCGCAGCAGGATGGCGATCGTCAGCACGCGCCGCATCTTCGGCAGCTGGATGTAGCGGAAGACCGCGAGCCGCGAGGCGCCATCGATCTTGGCCGCCTGATAATAGGCATCTGGGATCGACACGAGGCTGGCATAGCACAGCAGCACGACCAGGCTCGTCCAGTGCCAGACATCCATGATGATGACGGTGAACCAGGCGTCCACCGGGTCCTGCACATAGTTGTAGTCGAAGCCGAGCGCATTGGCGACGTAACCGAAGAGACCGATATCGGTGCGACCGAAAATCTGCCAGATCGTGCCGACCACGTTCCACGGGATGAGGAGCGGCAGCGCCATCAGCACGAGGCAGACGGAAACCCAGGCGCCCTTCTTCGGCATGTTGAGCGCAATGAAAATTCCGAGCGGAATTTCGATGGCCAGAATGACGCCGGAGAAGATCAGGTTTCGGCTGAGCGAGTCCCAGAAGCGCTGCGAACGCAGGAGTTCGGTGAACCATTGCGTGCCGTTCCAGAAGAACTCGTTGTTGCCGAACGTGTCCTGAACCGAATAGTTGACCACCGTCATCAGCGGGATCACGGCCGAGAAGGCGACCAGAACCAGAACCGGCAGCACCATGAACCAGGCCTTGTTGTTCCAGGTCTTTTCCATGATCAAGCCTCCATGCCCACGCGCCAGGAATTGGCATAGATGCCGATGGCACCCGGTTCGAAACGGGCACCGGCATCGGCCGGGATGTCCTGATCCTCGTCGAGAACGATGGAGAGCGGATGACCGGCAAAGCGTGCCCGCACGATCTTCTGGCGGCCGATATCTTCCACCTTGTCGATGGCAATCGGCATGCCGCCCCGCTCCAGCCTGACGAATTCCGGACGAATTCCAAGTTCGATACGCCCCTCGCCCGCCACCTTCGGCGCACCGGCCAGCGCAATCTCCTGCCCACCAATGACAGCCTTGTCGCCCTGCACCGTAGCCGGCATGACATTCATGCCCGGCGAGCCGATGAAATAGCCGACGAATGTGTGGCTGGGCGTCTCGAAGAGTTCAGTCGGCGTGCCGATCTGCACGATCTCGCCCTCGTACATGACGACGACCTTGTCGGCGAAGGTCAGCGCCTCCGTCTGGTCATGCGTCACATAGACCATGGTGAAGCCGGAGCTGCGATGCAGCTGCTTCAGCTGCGAGCGCAGCATCCATTTCAGATGCGGGTCGATCACCGTCAGCGGTTCGTCGAAGAGGATGGCGTTGACGTCGGCGCGCACGAGGCCGCGCGCCAGCGAGATCTTCTGCTTCTGGTCGGCCGTCAGGCCACGCGCCCGTTGCTTCGCCATGCTTTCAAGATCGGTCATGGCGAGGATTTCGCGCACCCTCTTGTCCACCTGCGCTTCAGGCACATTCCGGTTGCGCAAGGGGAAGGCCAGATTGTCGTAGACGGTCATCGTGTCGTAGACGACGGGGAACTGGAAGACCTGTGCGATGTTGCGCGCCTCGGTCGGCAGGTCGGTGACGTCTGCGCCATTGAAGGCAATGCGGCCACCCGAGGGGCGGATTAGACCCGAGATGATGTTGAGCAGCGTGGTCTTGCCGCAGCCGGAAGGGCCGAGCAGCGCATAGGCGCCGCCGTCTTCCCATTCGTGATGCACTTCCTTCAGCGCGTATTCGCCGCGGGCTTCGGCTTCCGCGCTGTAGGCGTGGCGGATATGGTCGAGCGTGATGCGTGCCATGTCGTCTCTCCCCCTCACCCTTCCACCGGCGCCGGCGCGCCGATCGCCCGGCCCTGCCCGTCGAACGCCATCAGATGGCGTGTATCGAGATAGACCTGCATTGAAAGACCGGGATCGAATTCGTGCACGCCGCGGGCCAGCATCACCCAGCGTTCGCCATCGAAATCGATATGAATGAAGCTTTCGGAGCCTGCGATCTCAGAGATAGCGGTCTGCACGGCGATAGGCTGCGTGGCATGTGCGGTCGCCGCCGGAAACAGATGATGCGGCTGGAAGCCGATGGTCACTGGACCGTCCGGGATGGCGGACAGATGGGCCGGCACATCCACCAGCACCTTGCCCCCCACCATAAACTGGCCGCCCCGGCGAACCACGGAGGCCACATTGAGCGGCGGATCGGCAAAGGTACGCGCCGTCAGGAGGTCAGCCGGGCGGCGATAGACATCGATCGTCCTGCCGAATTGCGTGATGCGGCCTTCGCTCAGCGTCGCCGTGTTGCCGCCGAGAAGCAGCGCTTCGGATGGCTCGGTCGTCGCATAGACGAAGATCGCGCCGGATTCGGCGAAGATTTTCGGCAACTCGTCGCGCAGTTCCTCGCGCAGCTTGTAGTCCAGGTTGGCGAGCGGCTCGTCGAGCAGGACGAGGCTTGCCTTCTTCACAATGGCGCGGGCCAGCGCCGTGCGCTGCTGCTGCCCGCCGGACAGGTTGAGCGGCGTGCGCTCCAGATAGGGCGTGAGCTTGAGGATTTCCGCAGCCTTGCGGACTTCGCGGTCAATCGTTGCGGCATCCGCGCCGGAGATGCGCATCGGCGATGCGATGTTCTCATAGACCGTCAGGAGCGGATAGTTGATGAACTGCTGGTAGACCATCGCGACATTGCGCTTCTGCACGGGCGCACCCGTGACATCCGCGCCGTCGAACAGGATTTCGCCTTCAGTCGGGCGATCGAGCCCGGCCATCAGCCGCATCAGCGATGTCTTGCCCGAAAGCGTCGGGCCAAGCAGCACGTTCAGCGTCCCCCGCTGAAGCGTCAGGCTTGTCGGATGGATATGAATATCCTTTCCGACGCGCTTCGATACGTTGCGTAATTCCAGCATTGAATCCGGTCCCCTCCCTGGACAAGATCAGCTGGCAGCCTTAACGCGGCTGCCCGCAATTCCCTCCAGATAGTGTTCAAGTGCGGCGACCGCTTCGGTCCCCAGATGCAAGCCCTGCTTGGTGCGCCGCCACAGGATATCCTGCGCCGTATGCGCCCATTCGTGGTCGATCAGGAACCGCACTTCCGCTTCGTAAAGCGTTCCTCCGAAGTGCTGGCCCAGATCGGCAATGCTGCCGGCCTTGCCAAGAATGTCCGCGGCGCGCGTGCCGTAGCAGCGCACCAGGCGCTCGGCGTGACCGCGGGAAATGAACGAATAGGTGTTCTGCAGGGCATCCGCCTGCGCGGCAGCACCCTGCGCCGAGAAGTTGCCGCCCGGCAGGTACGATCCAGCCGTCCACGGCTTGCCCTTCGCGCCGATGGCCTCGCTGATTTTCTCCAGCGCATGTTCGGCCAGACGGCGATAGGTCGTCAGCTTGCCGCCGAACACGTTGAGAAGCGGCGCGGTCCCTTCGCCGCCATCAACCTTCAAGACGTAGTCACGCGTGGCTTCCTGCGCCTTCGAGGCGCCATCGTCAAAGAGCGGACGTACGCCGGAATAGGTCCACACGATATCCTCGCGGCGCACCGGCTCGGCGAAATATTCGCTGGCCGCGTTGCAGAGATATTCCGTCTCCTGCTCGCTGATCGCAACATCGCGCGGATCACCGGTGAAGTCGCGATCCGTGGTGCCGATCAGCGTGAAGTCCTGCTCGTAAGGGATTGCAAAGATGATGCGATTGTCCGGGTTCTGGAAGAAATAGGCGCGCGGATCGGAGAACTTCTTGCGCACCACGATATGGCTGCCCTGCACGAGGCGGACATTCTTGACGTCGTTGCGTCCAACGACACCAGCGAGCACCTTGTCGACCCACGGGCCGGCGGCGTTGACCAGCATGCGAGCCTGGAATGTCTGCTGCTCGCCCGTATCGACGTCGCGTGTCTCAACGGTCCAGAGACCGGCCTCGCGGCGGGCGCTGACCACTTCGGTGCGATTGAAAATCTGCGCACCGCGGTTCGCAGCGTCACGAGCGTTGAGCACGACCATGCGCGCGTCATCCACCCAGCCGTCGGAATACTCGAAGGCCTTGGCGAAGAGCGGCTTCAGCGGCTTGCCCGCCGGATCGCGGCGCAGGTCGAGCGTCTTGGTCGCGGGCAGCAATTTGCGGCCGCCGAGGTGGTCGTAGATGAAAAGGCCAAGGCGAATGAGCCAGGCAGGGCGGATGCCGCCCTTCTGGAACGGCAGCAC
This sequence comes from Limnomicrobium aquaticum, assembly GCF_040545545.1. Classification (NCBI taxonomy): domain Bacteria; kingdom Pseudomonadati; phylum Pseudomonadota; class Alphaproteobacteria; order Hyphomicrobiales; family Rhizobiaceae; genus Limnomicrobium; species Limnomicrobium aquaticum. The sequence goes on along the minus strand of NZ_JBEPMB010000005.1, from coordinate 125,357 downwards.
GAAGCGCATGGGCCAGATGACATGTGGCGCCATCGCCCAGAGAATTTCACGCTCCATCAGTGCTTCGCGCACCAGACGGAATTCATAATGCTCCAGATAGCGCAGGCCGCCATGGATCAGCTTGGTCGAACCGGAGGATGTACCGGAGGCGAAATCGCCCTTTTCGGCAAGCACCACGGAATAGCCACGGCCGACAGCGTCACGCGCGATGCCGCAGCCGTTGATGCCGCCGCCGATAACAAAGATGTCGTAAACCTGACCGCCTGCCATCTCAACCTCGTCTTTCGCAGCGCAACAAATTATTGCATTTGCGAAATCCATTGTATAGGAAACGAAATTGAAACGAATGTCAAACGAAACTTTATCGACCTTCGTTGTCCACAGCGCGCGTTTCGATCAGCCGGACATCGTTCTCCGCGCAGATTTCGCGAACGCGGGCAATCGGACAGTGATCGGTGATGAACGTGTTAATCTGCGAGATATGCCCGATCCGGACCGGCGCGGTACGTTCGAACTTGGCTGAATCGCTCACAAGGATGACATGCCGCGCATTGGCGATGATGGCCTGCGCGACCTTCACTTCGCGATAGTCGAAGTCGAGAAGCGCACCATCCTCGTCGATGGCCGAGACGCCGATGACGGCGAAATCCACCTTGAACTGGCGGATGAAATCCACGGCCGCCTCGCCGACGATCCCGCCGTCCGAGCCGCGCACGACACCGCCCGCGATCACCACCTCGATTGCAGGATAGACCCTCAAGCGGTTGGCGACATTGATGTTATTGGTAATGACCATCAATTCGTGATGGTCGCTCAGCGCCTCGCCAACGGCCTCCGTCGTCGTGCCGATATTGATGAAGAGCGAAGCGTTGTCGGGGATGAGCGCCGCCGCCGCCCGGCCGATATCCTGCTTCTCGGTCGCCGCCATGGCGCGGCGCTGCTCATATTTCAGGTTCTCGGTGCCACTTGGGAACAGCGCCCCGCCATGGATGCGGGACAGCACCCGCGCATCGCACAGATCGTTCAGGTCCTTGCGGATGGTTTGGGGGGTGACCGAAAAGAGTGTGGCCAACTCTTCGACAAAAACACGGCCCTTCGACTTGGCGAGCGCTACAATCTCATCCTGCCGTGCCGAGAATATCATCGAAACGCCTCCCCTTTCGTTTTGCTTCAGATTACAGATTTTCGAACGCAGTTCAAAGTATTCTGAATTGAGTATGAAAAGCCGCGGCGCTCGTTCGAACGCCGCGGCATGAAGCTGGTTGATCCTGCGGCCTCAAGCCTGTTCCGGCTTCGGCTCGCGAATACGGAAGGCCGCGACATAGAGCGCCGGCAGGAAGAGCAGCGTCAGCGCCGTGCCGATCACGATGCCGCCGATCATCGCATAGGCCATCGGCCCCCAGAACACTTCCTCGGCGATCGGGATGAGGCCAAGGCTGGCCGCGAGCGCAGTGAGCATGATCGGCCGCAGACGATGGATCGAAGCATCGAGCACCGCGTCCCAGGCATTCATCCCCCCTTTCCGCAAGTCCTCGATCTGCACGATCAAGATGACCGAGTTGCGGATCAGGATGCCGATCAGTGCCAGCACGCCGAGGATCGCCACGAAGCCGAGCGGCGCGCCGCTGGGCAGAAGCGCTGCGACTACACCGATGAGGCCGAGTGGAGCCACCGCAATGACGAGGAAGAGCCGGCTGAAGCTTTGCAGCTGCAGCATGAGAACGGTGAACATGACAAGCAGCATCACCGGAATGACGGCAATGATTGGCGCCTGCGACTCTTCGCTGTTCTCCACCACGCCGCCGGTCTTGATCTCGTAGCCGGGCGGCAGGGAAGCTGCAAACTTCGCCACCGCCGGCTCCAGATCCTTTACGATGTTCAGCGCTTCGCGGTCGCCCTGGATGGCGGCCGAAACGGTGATGGTCGGCAGGCGGTCACGCCGCCAGATCACCGGCTGCTCTTCGGTATATTCGAAGCGGGCGATCGACGAGAGCGGGATCGAATTGCCGCTCGCGTTCGGCAACTGCAGGTTTTCGAGCGCGTCGATGGACGAACGTTCCGTCTTGTCGGCGCGGACCATGACGTTGATCAGGTAGATCGAGTCGCGGAGCTGCGTGACCGTCATGCCGCCGACAATACCGTTCAGCGAAGTTGCGATATCCTTCGAGCTGACACCGAGCTGGCGCGCACGGTCCTGCAGGACATCCACCTTCACCACGCGGGTCGGTTCCATCCAGTCGTAGACGATCTTGGCCAGATACGGATCCTTGCTGAGCTCCGTCTTCAGCTTCATGGCATAGTCGCGCACCTGGTCAACATTCGGACCGCTGACGCGATACTGAACAGGACGGCCAACCGGCGGGCCGAGTTCCAGCAGCTTCACGAGGCTGTCGGAGCCGGGGAAGGTCTTGTCCAGGTAATCCTGGAACTGCTTTTGCAGCTTCTCGCGCGTCGCCACGTCCTTGGTGATCACGACGACCTGTCCGAAATAGGAGGACGGCTGCTTCACGTCGAAGGCAAGGACGAAGCGCGGGGCACCGGCGCCGATATAGGTCGACCAGTGTTCGACGCCCTCATTGCCTTTCAGCATGTCGTTTTCGAACTTGGTGACCTGCGTCGTCGTCTCCGCCATGGAGGCGCTCTTCGGCAGGGACATGTCGATCACGAGTTCGGTCCGGTCCGAAGACGGGAAGAACTGCTGCTGCACGAAACTCATGCCGTAGACCGAGACGCCGAAAGCCGCAAAGGTGACGACGATCGTCAGCCAGCGATTGCGCATGCAGGTTGTCAGGATTCCACGGAAGAGACGCATGGAACGGCTCTCATGGCCCTCTTCATGATGCTTCTTCCACTTTTCCGGCAGGATCGTCACGCCGATCAAGGGCGTGAAGAGCACGGCCACGATCCAAGAGACAATCAGCGACACGGCGATCACAACGAACATCGTGAACGTATATTCGCCGGCCGCGCTGCTGTTCAGGCCGATCGGGATGAAGCCAGAGACCGTGACCAGCGTGCCGGTCAGCATCGGGAATGCGGTGGAGGTGTAGACGGCCGTTGCCGCCTTGTTGAGCGGATCGCCCGCTTCCAGCCGCGCGATCATCATTTCCACAGCGATCATGGCGTCATCGACCAGCAGGCCGAGCGCGATGATCAAGGCACCGAGCGAAATACGCTGCAGCGTGATGCCGGAATATTCCATCGCCATGAAGGTGATCGCGAGCACCAGCGGGATGGCAATCGCGACAACCACACCGGCGCGCATGCCGAGGCTGACGAAGCTGACGGCCAGAACAATGATGATGGCTTCGAACAGCGCCTTGGTGAAGCCGCCCACGGCCTCCTTCACGATCTTCGGCTGGTCGGCGACCAGATGGATGTCGACACCCACGGGAAGCGTCTTCTGGATCTGCGCCAACCGATCGTCCAGCGCCTTGCCGAAGTTCAGCAGGTTCGCCCCCGGCTTCATGCCGACGGCCAGGGCAATCGCGTTCTTGCCGTTGAAGCGGAAGACGGATGACGGCGGATCGATATAGGTCCGCGTCACATTCGCCACGTCGCTAAGGCGGAAGAAACGATCGTTGATGTGGAAGTTGATGTTGCGGAGGCTGTCTTCAGAGGTGAACTGACCCGTGACGCGCAAGGCGATGCGCTCCGGCCCGCTATTGATGACGCCCGAGGGGGCGATCGCATTCTGCTCCTGCAGAGCATTCAGCATGGCCTGCTGGTCGATGCCGAAGGCCGCAAGCTTGCGCGGTGAGAATTCGAGATAGACGACTTCGTCCTGCGCGCCGATGACATCGACCTTGCCGATATCAGGCACCGACAGGATATTCGACCGGGCGTTTTCGACATAGTCGCGCAACTGCCGATAACTCAGGCCATCGCCCGTGAAGGCATAGATATTGCCGAAAACATCGCCAAAAGTGTCCTGGTAGAACGGCCCCTGGACGCCTTGCGGGAAGGTGTAGGCAATGTCGTTGATCATGTTGCGGACGCGGAACCAGACGCTTTGAACGTCACGCGCCTTGGTGGTCGCCAGAAGATCAACGAAAATCGTCGCCTTGCCAGGCTCCGTCATCGACTTGGTGTAATGGAGCTCCGGCAGTTCCTGCAGCTTCTTCTCGATGCGGTCCGTCACCTGGTCGGCCGTCTCGGCCGCCGTGGCACCCGGCCACTGGGCCTGAATGACCATCGTCTTGATGGTGAAGGAGGGATCTTCCTCCCGGCCGAGATTGATGAAGGAGAAGGCGCCGGCGATGATCGACACGATCATGAAATACCAGACAAGCGAACGATGCTCGAGCGCCCAGTCGGACAGATTGAACTTTTTCATCGGGCGGCTTCCTCGACGAGCTTGACCTGCTGGCCATCCTTGAGAGCATGAATTCCGGCAACGGCGACGAGATCGCCGCCCTTCAGACCGGACTTGACGACATAGCTGGTGCCAGGGCCTTCCGCCGCCTCGATCGCGGTCCTGACGACCTTCGAGCCGGCGCGATCGAACTTCCAGACCGTCAGCTTGCCGTCATCGGACATGATAGCGTCGGAGGGAACGAGAATGGTTTCGCCGCCGGTCTTTCGGGCGGATGCCTCGATCGTCGTGCCGATACGGAACACGTCCGGCGCGTTGCCGATCGATATCCTGACGCGGATCGTATGCGTGAGCTTGTCGGCACTCGGCGCGATCTCGCGCACCTTGCCCTCGATCTTCCGGTCCGGCTGCAGCAGCGTCGCTATTTCAAAGACATCACCGGCAGCGATGCGGCCGACGACGTCGTCGGGGACATCGATCACGGCGTCGCGCAGATCGGGACGTGCAATGGTGATGGCCGGGGCACCGGCGGCAACCGTTTCTCCGACTTCGATCGTTGAAGCCGTGACGATCCCGTCGTAATCGGCAATCAGCTGGGCATAGCCGAGCTGTTCGCGCGCCTTGGCGAGCTGGGCCTGGGCGCTTTCGAGGTTGGCATCGGCCGCCGCCAGGCTCTGGCTTGCGCTGTCGATCTGCGCAGGCGAGGCGAAGCCTTCCTTGGCGAGCGCGTTGGCGCGGTCGTCAACCGACTGCGCATTGGCAAGCTGCGACTGGGCCGCGGTGACGCTCGCCTCGGACGAACGCACGCCTTCCTTCAGCTGCGCGGTATCGAGCACTGCCAGCACATCGCCCTTTCGCACTGTGTCGCCGACGGTGACGTTGCGGGCAACAATCTGGCCCGGCACGCGGAACGCCTTCTGGGTCGAAACCTGTGGCTCGACCGTTCCGGGGAAATCCAGCACGACCTCCGGTCTAGACTGCACCACCGCTGTCAGAATCGGTCTATCCTCCTGCGGCGTCTCGGCTTTCTTTTCCTCGCAGGAGGAGAGAAGGAATGCCGCGGCGAGCGCAGCCGCCGCCGTTGCAGACAATCTCATGGACATCATCGCGCCGCCTCCGTGTAATTGACGACAAGATCGGGGCTCAGGAAGACATTGCCCTTCGTGACCACCAGATCGCCCTCCTTAAGGTCGCCGGAGACAACCATGGTCTGGCCGATATACTGCAGAAGCTTGACCTTCCGCGGCGTCGCCTTCTTCGCAGCCGGGTCCACCACCCAGACGATCGGCGCGCCGTCCTGCCGCGAGAGGGCGCTATAGGGCAGCGGGAAGCCGGAGATCGGCTGACTGCTGCCGGTGCCGGCAACGGCAGCGCCCAGCGTCATCCGGGCCGGCGGATCGATGATGTCCGCCTTGATGCGCACCGTTCCCGTACGCACGTTCACCGTCGGCGAGACTTCCGCCAGCTGCACCTTTGCCTTCACGGATGGATCGGCGACGAGGAAGATTTCGGCCTTCCTGATCTCGCCCGTCGCAATCAGCGCGTCGGAAACGTCGAAGACGGCCTGCTTGGCATTGCCGTTGGCGATCGTGATGACGGCCTGCCCCGCCTGCACGACCTGTCCGATCTCGACATTGACGGCCGTGACCACACCATCGGAACCGGCCTTGAGTTCGGCATAGGAGAGATTGTCTTCAGCGATCTGCAACTGGCTTTGCGCGATATCCAGTTGCGCCTTCGCGACATCGACGGACTTGGTAGACTGTTCATAGGCCGAGCGTGTCGCAAAGCCCTTGTCGAGCAGCGATTTCTGCCGGGCCAGATCGGAGGTGGCGAGATCGAAGGTCGCCTTGGCCGAGGCAACACCCGCCTGCGCCGCGGTGATATTGGCCTGAAGTTCCGCGGTCCCGAGCCGCGCCAGCAACTGCCCCGCCTTGACCGCATCGCCGGTCTGCACCAGCCGCTCGACCACCGTTCCGCCGACGCGGAAGGCAAGGTCGCTGCTTTTGGCCGCGGCGATCGTGCCGGTCACGTTGAGCGGCTTCGAGACATCGGATTGATGCGCCTTTTCCACGACGACCTGAAGCGTGTATTCCGGCTTTTCGGCCGAAAGCGCAGGCGTGATGCCCAGACAGGGGGAACAGGGGGAAAGGATCAACGCCGCGGCAAGCGCGCGAGCTGACCGGCTTCGTAACTTCATATCCATCAAGGCGTCTCCGGCGCGTGGGATCGAATCGCGTTTCGGGTATCTGAATTAACTTATATGTCGAAGCGTTTACGAGAGTTGAGCGAAATTGCAACAGATGTATGTGCACAAACTCGATCAAGGCTCGAATTTAGTAAAAACGACATTGCGGCGATTGAAGGGCTTCAGTCTTTACACAGGCGTGGACAAGGACAGTCTCAAGAGCCTGAGTTCCCCTACCCCTCTGGCGTTGCTAGCGAAACATCAGGAAAATAGGTTCGATAGCGCCGCGAATCGCGGGTCAGCAACTGCAAACCTTCAGCTGCGGCATGGGCTCCAATGAAGAAGTCCGAGAGGACGCCGGTCCGCGTCCCGCCACGCTTGCGATAGGCTCCGAACGCCTTGGCGGCCAGAAAAAGGGCGCTCCTGGGGATGGGTTGAAGCTGAAGCCTTGAACCAAAAACGAAGGCGTCCAGCAGCTCGATGTTTCGAAAACGAACGGCCAATTCAGCATAAACAATATCTTTGATAATCAACGGCCCTGTTCGGCTGTACTCATCCAGTTTTAGATTTGACCATCCAAACCAAACCAAACCGGATCGTCGGTCACGATATCAAGCAGAACATTGGTGTCGACGAGGATCACACTTCACCGCGCGTCATATCCATGATTTCGTCGGTAGTCGGCCCTGGCCCAGCATGGCCCCGAAATCTTTCAAAGCGACTCGAAGTTCCCTTCTCCTCTTCGCCCACCAACTCGACCGTTCCATCCGGATGACGGCGAAAATCGACCTTGCTGCCCGGCCCGATACCAAGCTGCTCCAGAACGTCCTTGGGAATGGTCACCTGCCCGCTGGCTGTCACGACGATGCTCATGGCACGGCTCCGTTATTGGCCTCAAGACCCGTAAAATACGACGCGGGCGCCGGCCACGCAAGCGCCTCTGTCAGCAGCCGCTGGCCGCAGCAAAGCAAACCGCTTGACGCCTTCTGTCAAATCCCCCTAACATAAGCGCATTCACCAGGGGGGTCCCGCAAGGGGCTGAGATTCTGCTGGGCAATCCCTCAATCGAGGGAAAGCAGCGCAGTGACCCGTTGAACCTGATCCAGTTCATACTGGCGTAGGGACGGTGCGAGCGCTGCGAGAGACGGAGTCCATCCCGGAATCCGTTTGGCGTCTTTCCATCATTCCGGCTTCGAACTGGGTCTCCAATGTCAAACCTTGGAGCCTCAAAATGAACATTGCCGCAACCAACATCACCCCCGTCGTCACGCAAGGGGCGCTTCCCGCCTCACAAAAGGTCTTCCATGCAGGTGAAATCCACCCCTGCGTCATGGTCCCGATGCGCGAAATCTCGGTCCATCCGACCGCCGGCGAACCGCCCGTCACCGTCTACGACGCCTCGGGTCCCTACACCGATCCCGCTCAGGTCATCGACATCGAAAAGGGGCTGCCACGCCTGCGCGAGCAGTGGGTTGCCGCCCGCGGCGACACCGAGGCCTATGACGGCCGCATCGTGAGGCCCGAGGACAATGGCTTCGCCCAAGGCGAACGCCTGACGCCGGAATTCCCGAACCTGCCCCGCCCGCGCCGTGCATTGAACGGCAAGGCCGTCACGCAGATGGCCTATGCGCGCGCCGGCATCATCACGCCGGAAATGGAATTCGTCGCCATCCGCGAGAATATGGGGCGCAAGGCCACGATTGCCTCGCATGGTGGCGAGAATTTCGGCGCGGCGATCCCCGACTTCGTAACCCCCGAATTCGTCCGCGAAGAGATCGCGCGCGGCCGCGCCATCATTCCCTCCAACATCAACCACCCGGAAGCCGAGCCGATGATCATCGGCCGCAATTTCCTCGTCAAGATCAACGCCAATATCGGCAATTCCGCCGTCACCTCCTCCATGGCCGAAGAGGTCGAGAAGATGGTCTGGGCGACGCGCTGGGGCGCCGACACGGTCATGGACCTTTCGACCGGCCGCAACATCCACAATATCCGCGAATGGATCATCCGCAATTCGCCCGTTCCGATCGGCACCGTGCCGCTCTATCAGGCGCTGGAAAAGGTGGGCGGCATTGCCGAAGACCTTTCCTGGGAGGTTTTCCGCGACACGCTGATCGAGCAGGCCGAACAGGGCGTGGATTATTTTACCATCCATGCCGGCGTGCGCCTCGCCTATATTCCACTCACCGTCGACCGCGTCACCGGGATCGTGTCGCGTGGCGGCTCGATCATGGCCAAGTGGTGTCTGCATCACCACAAGGAGAGCTTCCTCTACGAGCATTTCGAGGAAATCTGCGACATCTGCCGCGCATACGATGTCTCCTTCTCGCTCGGCGATGGCCTGCGCCCCGGCTCGCTGGCCGATGCCAATGACGCGGCGCAGTTTGCCGAGCTGGAAACGCTGGGCGAACTCACGCAGATCGCCTGGGCGAAGGATTGCCAGGTGATGATCGAGGGTCCCGGCCATGTGCCGATGCACAAGATCAAGGAGAACATGGACAAGCAGCTTGAGCATTGCGGCGAAGCCCCATTCTACACGCTCGGGCCGCTGACGACCGATATCGCGCCGGGCTATGACCACATCACTTCGGCGATTGGCGCCGCGATGATCGGCTGGTTCGGCACAGCCATGCTTTGCTACGTCACGCCGAAGGAGCATCTGGGCCTGCCCGACCGCAACGACGTGAAGACCGGCGTCATCACCTACAAGATTGCCGCCCACGCCGCCGATCTCGCCAAGGGCCATCCCGGTGCACGGCTGCGCGACGACGCGCTCTCCCGCGCCCGATTCGAGTTCCGTTGGGAGGACCAGTTCAACCTCTCGCTCGACCCGGAAACGGCGCGTTCCATGCATGACGAGACGCTGCCCAAGGAGGCCCACAAGGTCGCCCATTTCTGCTCCATGTGCGGCCCGAAATTCTGCTCCATGCGGATTTCCCACGATATCCGCGCCGAGGCGCAGAAGGAGGGCATGGAGGCGATGGCGGCGAAATTCCGCGAGGGCGGGGAATTGTATATGCCGCTTTCGGAGTGAACGGCGATGACGATCCTTATCAGAGGGGCCGGTGTTGCCGGCCTCACGGCGGCCTTCGCATTGGCCCGCAAGGGCCACGCTGTCACCGTCCTTGACCCCAAAGAACCCGGCACCGGCGCTTCGCACTATGCCGGGGGGATGCTCGCGCCGTGGTGCGAGGGCGAGACCGCGCCGGAGGTGGTGGTCGAGGCCGGGATCGGAGCGGCCAGCTGGTGGGAGGATGCGCTGCCCGGTCTGGTCGAACGAAAGGGAACGCTGGTCGTTACCCCGGCGCGCGATCAGAGCGAGCTGGAGCGCTTCGCCCGCCGCACACGTCGACACGAATGGATGGACGAAGCGGGAATCGCCGAGCTCGAACCCGCGCTGGCGGGACGCTTTCGCCGCGGGCTCTTTTTCCGGGATGAGGCGCATCTTGACCCGCGCATGGCTCTCGCGGGGCTCGTGGAGGCACTGGTTAGTATGGGCGTCCCGATCCTGCACGAGGCCGACGCGCGGGCTTATGCTCACATCATCGATTGCACGGGCCGCAATGCCATCACACCAGACTCGCAGCTTCGCGGCGTGCGCGGCGAGATGCTCTATCTCAAGACCAGCGAGATCACCCTCTCCCGCCCCGTGCGCCTGCTTCACCCGCGCATCCCGCTCTATGTCGTCCCTCGTGGCAACGGGCGCTTCATGGTCGGCGCGACGATGATCGAGAGCGAGCATGACGGGCCGATCTCGGCGCGTTCGCTGATGGAACTGCTGAACGCCGCCTACACGCTCCATCCCGCCTTTGGCGAGGCGGAGGTAATCGAGACAGGAACCGGCATCCGCCCGGCCTATGCCGACAACATCCCGCGCATCACCGGCTCGGGCCGATATCTCACGATCAACGGCATGTATCGCCACGGCTTCCTCATGGCGCCTGCGCTGGCGGAAGAGCTGGCCGTGCGGCTTGAGGCGGAGCCGCAACGAAGGAGTGCAACCGCATGAAACTGATCATCAATGGCGAGCAGCAAGAGATCGAGGCCGGCACGCTCGCCGCTCTCCTCACAGCCCTCGATTACGAGGGCGACTGGCTGGCGACAGCGCTCAATGGTGATCTCGTGTCACGCGGCGAGCGCGCCCGGACCGTCCTGAACGAAGGCGACCGGATCGAAATCCTAGCACCGAAACAGGGAGGCTGACATGCTGACACTTTACGGAACCGAACTTTCCTCGCGGCTCCTGCTCGGCACGGCGCGCTACCCTTCGCCTGCCATCATGGAAGAGGCGATCCGGGCGTCAGGAACTGAGATCGTCACCGTGTCGCTCCGCCGCGAGACCGCGGGCGGTGGGCGCGGCGGACAGTTTTTTGAAGTTATCCGCAGCCTCGGCGTCCATGTCCTGCCCAACACCGCCGGCTGCCATACAGCGAAAGAAGCCGTGCTGACGGCGCGGATGGCGCGCGATCTCTTCGCCACCGACTGGGTCAAGCTCGAAGTCATCGGCCATCATGACACGCTGCAGCCGGATGTGTTCGCGCTGGTGGAGGCTGCGCGTGAGCTTGGCGCCGATGGGTTCAAGGTCTTCCCCTATACGACCGCCGATCTCGTCGTCGCCGAAAAGCTGCTGGAAGCGGGCTGCGAGGTGCTGATGCCGTGGGCCTCGCCCATCGGTTCGGCGCGCGGGCTGGTCGATCCGGCAGCGCTTGTTTCGATGCGGGCGCATTTCCCGGACGTGCCGCTGATCGTCGATGCCGGGCTGGGCAGGCCGTCGCATGCCGCGCAGGCCATGGAGCTTGGCTATGACGCCGTGCTTCTCAACACCGCCGTCGCGGGTGCTGCCGATCCTGTCGCCATGGCCCGCGCCTTTGCTTCAGCCATAGAGGCCGGCCGGGAAGGCTATCGCGCCGGCCTGCTCGAACCGCGCGACATGGCCGTTCCCTCCACCCCCGTCATCGGAAAGGCAGTCTTCGCATGAAGCTCGACCCATTCTATCTCATCGTCGACAGTGCCGACTGGATCGAGCGGCTTTTACCCATTGGCGTAAAGCTCGTGCAATTGCGCATCAAGGACCAGCCGGAAGAGGTGCTGCGGGCGCATATCCGCCGGGCAAAAACCGTCTGCGCGTGGCATGGCTGCCAGCTGATCATCAACGACTACTGGCGGGTTGCAATCGAGGAGCAATGCGATTTCGTCCATCTTGGGCAGGAAGATCTCGCAGAGGCAGATCTCGCAGCCATCCGCGCCGCCGGGCTGAAGCTCGGCCTGTCTACCCATGACGAGACGGAGCTGGAAACGGCGCTGGCGGCGAAGCCGGATTATGTGGCACTGGGTCCGATCTATCCGACCATTCTCAAGCAGATGAAATGGGACCCGCAGGGACTGGACCGCATCCGCGTCTGGAAGGACAAAATCGCGCCACTGCCACTGGTCGCAATTGGAGGATTGCGCCCCGAGCGGCTGGAGGGCGTGTTCTCGCAAGGCGCCGATAGTGCCGCCGTCGTCACCGACATTACGCTGAATGACGATCCCGAAGCCCGCACGCGCGAATGGATCGCCAAGACGGGCCGCTGGCGGTGAACGCCCGCATCCTCATCATCGCTGGCTCGGACTCCTCTGGCGGTGCCGGCATCATTCGCGATGTCGAGACGGTGACGGCCTTCGGGCTCAACGCCGCCGTGGCCGTGACGGCAGTGACCGCGCAGTCGGATCGGCGCGTGACGGCGGTGCAGGCGATGGAACCGACGCTCGTCAAAGCGCAGATGACGGCGGCGCTGGAGAGCGGCGAGATCCGTGCCATCAAGATCGGCATGCTGGCCAATGCCGGGATCGTCGCAGCGGTGGCGGATGTCCTGGAACGGCACCCCAGCCTCCCCGTCGTCCTCGACCCGGTTCTCGCCTCGACCTCCGGCAGAGCGCTGCTTGAGCCGGATGGCGTGCGCCTGATGATTGAGCGCCTGCTGCCGCGCGCCGATCTGGTGACACCAAACTTGCCGGAACTGGGATTGCTCACTGGCGCCGGGGATTTCACAGCGTCTGTTGAAGCGCTTTTGCAACTTGGCGTCCGAGCCGCGTTGATCAAGGGCGGGCATGCTGAAGATGCCGGGGCGAAAACGCCGATCTTCGGCGAAGGGGCGCCGCAATCTCCCTCTTTTCCCCTTGGGGAAAAGTGCGGCGCGTTGCGAGGCGATGAGGAGTCGGTTGGCGCTGAGTTCGATGGGAACCCCTCATCCAGCCCTTCGGGCCACCTTCTCCCCATGGGGAGAAGTGGGAACGCGCCGCATGCGGCTTCTACACGATCGAACCCCAGCATTTGCAGAGACCTACTGGTTCGGCCCAATCAGCCGTACCTCAGTTTCGATAGCCCCCGCCATCCCGGCACGTTGCGCGGCACGGGCTGCATGCTCGCCTCGGCCATCGCCTGCGGCCTGGCAAGCGGGCAGACGCTGGAAACCGCGATTGAGACCGCAAAGGCCTATGTGTCGGAGGCATTTGCAAAGCCATTGCAGACGAAACAGTCGGCTCGCAACACAGTCGAACTTTTGTAACGTTATAGTATAACTTAAATGAAAGACTAAATTTGACAGTTCAAGGAATGTTTTTCAGAGTTTTCATGTAAGTGTCATGTGGCCCCGTTAACCGGTCAGCTGTGAAACAGCGTATCAGGAGGGACCCATGCGCAAGCTTCTCACCACACTCGCCGCAGCAACCATGCTGGCCGGCGCCGCCCAGGCCGCGACCGTTTATCCGCTGAGCCGTGCGACGATCCTCGTCGGCTCGCCGTTCGACTTCAAGGTCGAGTTCAATTCCGTCGTCAAGCCGGAAGACGTCAAGATCACCGTCAACGGTCAGGACTACACGACCGTTCTCGGCAAGGGCGACTTCGTCGCGGAAGAAAAGGGCAAGGACGACAAGGTTCTCGGCTCTGCCGTGATCCTGCGCAACGCCAAGATCGCCAAGGCCGGCAAGTATGACGTGACCGTCACCGCCGGCTCCGAGACCAAGACCGTCACCTGGGACGTTTTTGAAACCGCTGCCCAGCCGAAGGCCAAGAACATCATCTTCATGCTCGGCGACGGCATGTCCGTCGCGCATCGCACCGGCGCCCGCCTGATGTCCAAGGGGATGACGGAAGGCAAGGCAAATGGCCGTCTCGCCATGGACGATCTCGACCACATGGCCTTCATCGGCACGTCGTCGACCAACGCGATCGCGACCGATTCCGCCAACACGATGTCGGCCTACATGACCGGCCACAAGACGGCCATCAACGCGCTCGGCGTCTATGCCGACCGCACACCGTCGAGCCTTGACGACCCGAAGGTCGAAAACATCGCCGAGGCCGTCCGCCGCACGACCAAGAAGTCGATCGGCATCGTCGCGCTGTCGGAACTGGAAGACGCAACGCCCGCCGCCGTCGTCTCGCACACCCGTCGTCGCGCCGACAAGGCCGAAATCGTCGGCATGATGTTCGACGTCAAGCCGGATGTCGTTCTCGGTGGCGGCTCGGCCTACTTCCTGTCCAAGGACGTTCCGGGCTCCAAGCGCAAGGACGACAAGGATTATATCAAGCTGTTCAAGGATGCAGGCTACGCACTTGCCACCGACAAGGACGAGCTTCAGGCGGCCGCCGGCACCAATACCGGCAAGATCCTCGGCCTCTTCCACACCGGCAACATGGACTATGCCGTCGACCGCATGCAGCTGAATAAGGGCACCGTCGACAAGTTCCCGAAGCAGCCCGGCCTCGTCGACATGACCAAGGTCGCCCTCGACAGCCTGTCGAAGAACCCGGAAGGCTTCTTCCTCATGATCGAAGGCTCCGACATCGACAAGGCCAGCCACCCGCTCGACTGGGACCGCGCCGTGTTCGACACGATCGAGTTCGATCATGCCATCGCGGTTGCCCGCGAATTCCAGAAGACGCATCCCGACACGCTGATCGTCGTCACCGGCGACCACACGCATGGCGTATCGATCATCGGCACGATCGACGACACCAAGGAAGCGACCGAAGGCCGCGAGCGCGTCGGCACCTATGAAAAGGCCGGCTTCCCGAACTACGAGGACAAGGATGGCGATGGCTATCCGGACTCGATTGCCGTCAGCAAGCACCTTGCCATCTTCGGCAATAACGGCCCGGACCATTACGAGACCTTCAAGCCGAAGCTTGACGGCCCGTTCGAGCCGGCCGTGAAGAACGACAAGGGTCAGTATGAACCCAACCCGGCCTACAAGGACATCCCGGGCGCCATGCTCGTCCCCGGCAACCTGCCGCGCGACGAAGACACCGGCGTTCACGCCGTTGACGACGTCGTTCTTCAGTCCGCCGGTCCGGGCGCTGAAGGCTTCAAGGGCTACATGGAAGAAAGCGACGTCTACAAGGTGCTCGCCGATACCTTTGCCATGGGCGCGCCTGCGAAGTAATCTCCGGAGGCAGGACGCGAAGCAAGAGTTCTTCGGCTTCGCCGCCCCCTTGTATCCGCCTGCCGGCACCTTCTCCCCGATGGGGAGAAGAGGCTGGAGCCGCAGCCTCGCAGTCATCCTCGCCCCTTCGGGGAGAGGTCCGCCGAGCGAAGCGGAGGCGGGGTGAGGGGGAACCCCGGAATGCAGTTGGACAATGACCCATACGGATCCCGGACACGAAGCGCCCGGGATCTGCCAATTCCACCGGACTGCCATTTCAGGAGATTTCGATGACAGACGACATCTCAAGCGGATACATTGATCGGCGGGCATTCCTGAGCCTGACGGCCACGGGCGCATTGTCCGCTATCGCACGGCCTGCAAAAGCCGCCGAGACCATCTCCTTCGGCCAGCTCTACAGCAAGTTTGGCGTGCTGGGTCTCGAATATTCCGACAAGGTCAAGGCGCTCGCCGGCCAGCAGGTCTCCATGGAAGGCTTCATGGCCCCGCCGCTCAAGGCCGAGGCGAATTTCTTCGTGCTGACCGAAATCCCGATGGCGCTCTGCCCGTTCTGCTCGTCGGATGCCGACTGGCCGGACAATATCGTGGTCATCTATCTAGGCGGCAAACAGACATTCCTACCCGGCGGCACCCGCATTTCCGTCGATGGCACACTGGAATTAGGCTCCTGGACCGATCCGGACACCGGCTTCCTCAGCCGCCTGCGCATCCGCGACGCCAGCTTCCGTGCGGCATAGGGCGATATCATGATCGATCTTGCCATTGAGGCCACCGAAGTCACCTTCCCCGGTCTGGCGACGCCCGCGCTCTCCATCGACAGCTTCCGCCTTCCCGCCGGCGTGCATCTCGCCGTCACCGGCGCATCCGGCTCGGGCAAAAGCACACTCGTCAACATCCTGACCGGACTGGAACGGCTGAACAAGGGCGCCGTGCGCTGGGACGGAACCGATATTGCCAGTCTTTCCGAAAGCCGGCGCGACCGCTGGCGCGGCGAGACGGTGGGCCTCGTCATGCAGGATTTCCACCTCTTCGAAGGCCTGTCCGCACTCGACAATATTCTTCTACCCGCCCGCCTCGCGCGCGCCGCGAATTCCGAAACCACAAAGCGGGGCCGTGAACTCCTGGACATCGTCGGCCTTTCGCGGCCCGAACAGAAGGTCGAAACCATGTCGCGCGGCGAAATGCAGCGTGTGGCGGTCGCCCGCGCGCTTGTCCGCAAGCCCGCCGTCATCATCGCCGACGAGCCGACCGCCAGCCTCGATAGCGTCAGCGGCGCACAGGTCGCCGAGCTGATCGTGACGCTCGCCGAGCGAGAGAAATCGACCCTCATCGTCGTCTCGCACGATCCCGCGCTGATCGGCCGTTTCGACAACCGCATCCGTCTTGTCGGCGGTCGCATCGCCGCCGAGCCTTCGGAGGCCGCCGCATGATCCGCTTCATCCTCGCCGATCTCAATCGCTTCCGCCTCGGGGCCTTCTTCATCGCCGCTATCGTGGCGTTGGCCGTTGCGCTTGGCGTTGCCGTGACGCTGCAGGAGCGCGCGATGCGCCTCGGCTCGGCCCGTGCGGCGGAAAAGTTTGACCTGATCATTGGCGCGGCCGGCTCGGAAACGCAGCTGGTTCTCTCCTCCGTCTTCCTCCAGCCCTCCGCGCTGCCGCTGATGCCGGGCAAGGTGCTGAGCGATCTGGAAACCGATCCCCGCGTCGCCTGGGCGGCCCCCATCGGCTTCGGCGATTTCTTCGGCACCTCACCCATTGTCGGGACGACAACGGCACTGGTGAAGAACCTCTCCGCCGGGGTCTCCGAAGGTGCAATCTTCGCCCGCGAGGGCGAGGCTGTCATCGGCGCGGACGTGAAGCTTTCGATGGGCTCCACGGTGAAGCCGATGCATGGGACGCTCGGCGAAGGCGGCCATACACATACTGAACTCGCCTACACCGTCGCCGGCCGGCTGAAGCCGACCGGCAGCGCCTGGGACAAGGCGATCCTGGTGCCGATCAAGGCTGTCTGGGATATCCACGGCCTCGGTCATCATCACGACGATGGCGATGAGGACCACGAGCACGATGCTGCCGCCGCCGCCAAGCCGGCCGCCGATGGCAAAACGCCCGCCGCTCATGAAGATCATGACGACCACGACGAACACGAGCATCACGCCATCGATCCCAATCAGTCGATCAACGAGCTGTGGCAGGGTGAATTGCCGGGGCTGCCAGCCGTTGTCGTGAAGCCGAAATCGATTGCGGACGCCTACAAGCTGCGCCAGCAATATCGCAAGGACGCCACGCTCGCCGTCTTCCCCGGCGAGGTTCTGACAACGCTCTACGCGACGCTGGGCGATGTGAAGCAGGTGCTCTCAGCCGTCGCAGGCGGCGCGCAATTGCTGGTGGGAGCCGCGCTGATCCTCGTCATCGTCATGCATATCGGACAGCGCCGCAAACAGATCGGCGCGCTGCGCGCCTTCGGAGCCCCACGCGAGGCGGTGTTTGGAATTGTCTGGCTGGAACTCTTCGGTCTCGTGGCTGCCGGCATCGCGGCAGGCCTCGGCCTCGGCTATCTCGCGGCTCGCGGCATTGCGGCACGGCTTGCCGCTGACAGTGGCTTCCACATGCCAGTCGGCTTTGCGACCGAGGACATGACGAGTATCGGCATGCTGCTCGTCGCTTCCGCCCTGCTCTGCGCCCTGCCCGCCCTCATCGCCTACCGCCAGCCTCCGGCCAGTGCGCTGCGAGGGTGACCTCCTTGGGCGCCTAGCGCGAGGCAAGACCGACGATTTCCTCGATCACGGCATCGACCGGGCGAGTGGCATCCACGCGCTGCCATGTCAGATCGCCGCCCCCCCTGGCCAGCTGCTTTTCCAGCACATCCGGCGTCGCATCCGACTGGCCGCTGGGCCGGGCTGCGACCCGCGCCCGCAAAATATCCGCCGGCGCGTCGAGCCAGATGCCGGTGAAGGGCACGCTTGCTTCCTGCGCCGCCTCTTCGATCGCTGCGCGACGCTCGGCACGGTCATGGACCGCATCCGCCACGACGCTCGCCCCCGCCGTCAACACCGTGCCGGCGCGGCGCGCCATCTCGGCATAGACCCTTGCCGCCATTTCCGGACTGTAGGCGGAAGCATCGAGACGGGTTTCAGGGGAAACGCCGTTCAGCGCCTTGCGCACCCGGTCGCTCTCGATCAACCGGGCACCGGGGGGCGGCCCAAGATGTGCGGCCAGCCCGTCCGCCACGGTGGACTTGCCTGAACCGCTGAAGCCGCCGATGGCGATGAGACGGGGCGGGGCTTGCTTAAGCGTCTGCATGGCGAGATCGTAATAGGATCTTGCCGAGGCCGATAGCCGCGCGTCGCCACCCGCTCCTTCTGCCTGTGTTGCCGTCACATGGGCGCGCACGGCCGCGCGCAAGGCCGTGAAGAAGGGCAGAAGCGCAAAACCCTCCTCCTCGCCCGCAGCATCGCAATAACGGTTGGCGACGAGGTTTGCGTGATCCTTCAGGCCGCGATGCCAGAGGTCCATGACGAGAAAGGCGAGATCGTAGAGAACGTCCACCGTCGCGATGCGGTCGTTGAAATCGATGCAGTCGAAGAGGCGCGGCTTGGCGTCGAGCAGGCAGAGATTGCGCAAATGCAGATCGCCGTGGCAGAGGCGGACCTTGCCAGCTTCGGCGCGGCGGTCAAGATGCAGGGCGATGATTTCGAGCCACTCGCGGAACAGATTGTCGATGGCGGCCTGTTCTTCATCCGAAAAGACCGTGCTCGTGGCAAAGCCCGCCCTGTTGATGTCGAGGACGCCGAGGATATTGGCCGCACCACTCTCCGCGGCCGCCGGCACACCGGCATGAAACGCCGCCACCATCCGGGCGACTTCGGTCATCAGCGCCGGAGTCAGCTCGCCTTCCATGGCCATACGGTCGAACAGCGCCGACTGGTCGAAGCGTTTCATTTCGACAACGGCATCGACCACCTCGCCCGGCGCTTCGAAAGACAGTTGGCCATCCGCTGAGCGGTAGATCTGCCGGACGCCGAGATAGAGCTCCTGCGTCGTGCGCGCATTGAGAATCCGCTCCTTCTCGCATGCTGCGACCCGAAGCGCGGGTGTCGAGAAGTCAACATAGGGAAGCTCGACTGCCCGCTTCATCTTGAAGGCTCGGTCGGCAACAAGAAAGATGCGCGAGATATGCGTCTCCATCACCTCGACAGGGCCAGTGAGACCGTAGGATGACGCGTCGCTCAGGAAAGAGGTCACGGCCTTCTGATCGTCGGTGATCATGCTTCCTCCGCTGCCGGCCTGTCCTTTAAACGGTAACAGGCCTTGCAGACGGAAATCTGGCAGGGCGCGCGCCGCGCCGCCATGACACATGTCAAGCGTTCGGCTAGTCAAGCCCGGCCATCTGCCGGGCTCGGCGCAGCCTCGGAGCGCTAAAGATCAGACCGCTTCAAGCAGGTCTTCATCATTCGCAGTCGCCGAGATCATGTTCTTCGCCTTGATATAGGCGACGAGGTCCTCGATGGCGATCAGCTTCAGACCGTGCTTTTCGGCGAAGATTTCGAGGTCCGGCAGGCGGGCCATCGTGCCGTCGTCCTTGGCGATTTCGCAAATGACACCCGAAGGCTTCAGGCCCGCGAGACGGCACAGATCGATCGCGGCTTCGGTGTGGCCGGGACGGCGCAGAACGCCTTCCGGCACGGCGCGGAGCGGGAAGATATGGCCGGGACGGGCGAAATCTTCCGGCTTTGCGGTCTCGTCGATCAGAGCCTGGATGGTCGCGGCACGGTCGGCGGCGGAAATGCCAGTTGAGGTGCCGGGAATGTAATCGACCGAGACGGTGAAGGCCGTCTGCATCGATTCCGTGTTGCGCGGCACCATCGGCGGAAGGTCGAGCGCATCAAGGCGTTCGCCTGTCATCGGCACGCAGATGAGGCCGCGTGCGTGGTTCATCATGAAGGCGATCTTCTCCGGTGTCGCGTGTTCGGACGCAAACAGGATGTCGCCTTCGTTTTCACGGTCATGATCGTCCACGACGACGATCATCTCGCCGCGTGCGATCGCCGATACCGCGTCTTCGATTTTAGCAAATGTCATTTCAATGCCTTTCAAGGGTTATGCCGAAACCGGCAATCTCAAACGATCCCTCTTGCGAGCGAACGCACGAATATCCCTTGGGCGAATAGCAACGGTCACACCTCGACTGATAACAGCCAAAGGCTTCCGCGCGATCCTCTTCCATCCGGACTATACCGTCGGCTCCGGCATCTCACCGGATCTGCTGACCTTCCATCACAGGCGTAACGGAAGCGCTCGCGGGCTCCGGGATTTCTCCCGATACCGCCGGTGGGGAATTACACCCCGCCCTGAGAACATGACAAAGATAAGTCGGACTTATCGGCTTTTGCAAGTGCTCACGGCAGGTAAAATCGTTTCAACCTTGAAATATGATACTCAAAGTCTTACCGGCCACGCAAAATATGATTTCAGCGTCTCTAGCCGGCAGCAGCCCGGATGGGCAGCGCATGCGTCAGCGTCGCGCCGAATTCATAGTAAGCGGCACGGGCCGAGGCGAAACGCTCGCTATGGCTCTGCACGGGCTGGACCGGCAAGGCAGCCGGATTGTTCTCCAGAAGCGCAATCGCCGCCTGCGTGCCGAACACAGTACCCGGACCGATGCCGCGACCGGAATAGCCGAAGCTTGCATAGGCGTTCGGCCCGAAGGCGACAATCTTCGGGACATGGTCGCTCGTCATGGCGATGCGGCCGCGCCAGCTGTGTTCGAAGGGCAGATCGCCGATCCCGGGGAACAGCGCCTTGAGCTTGCGTCGCGCCCAGTCGGCATGAAAAAGCGCGCCCAAGCCTTCGCTATCGCCCATGCCACCGACAATCATCCGGCCGGCGTGATCGGTGCGGAAGGAGGACATGACAAGCGCCGTATCCCAGCAGCCCTCCCCGCCGGCGAGGATTTTTTCCCGCGCGGCGGCAGGCATCGGAACGGTCGCGAACTGGCAGTAACCCACCGGAATGAATCCCGGCTTGAAAGGCGTTTCGATGCCGAGATGATAGGCATTGGTCCCGATCAGCAGCGAATTCGCCGTGACGACCCGGCCGTTGCTGGTCGCGACCCAGCGATCGCCGGCCCGCGCCAGCGCGGTGACCGGCGAGCGCTCGAAGATCATTGCGCCCGCAGCCTTGGCGGCACGGGCAAGGCCGCGCGCATAGGCCAGTGGCTGGATCGTGCCCGCGCGCGGATCGAAAAGCGCGCCATGATAGACATTGGTTCCTGTGCGCTTGGTTGCTTCGGCAGCATCCAGCAACTGCAGCGGCGCGCCGTGGCGATTGCCCTGGCGGAAACGCTCGGAGAGGTCTTTGAAGCCCTCTTCCGAATGAGCAAGATGCAGCGTGCCCTTGCGGGTCGCCTCGCAGTGTATGCCCTCCCGCTCGATCAGCCCGTAGACGCGGCCCGGCGCCTCGCCGAGGTCGCGGATCAGGCGCGTGCCTTCCGCTTCTCCCATCTGTGTGATGATCTCGTCCGGCGGCAGCCAGAGGCCGGCATTGGCCAGCCCGACATTGCGGCCTGAGCCGCCATGGCCGACCGTCTCGGCCTCCAGCAGGCAGACGGAAGCCCCGCGCCGCGCCGCTTCAAGCGCTGCCGAATTGCCGGTAAAGCCCCCGCCGATCACCAGAAGATCGACGGAGAGATCACGATCGAGCGGCGTGGCCGAGAAGGTTTCCCGGCTGCTCGCCCGCCACAGATTGGAACCGCGGTCAGATGTCAAATTTCACTCCCTGGGCCAAAGGCAGTTTGGAGGAATAGTTGATGGTCGAGGTCTGGCGGCGCATGTAGCCCTTCCAGGCATCCGAGCCGGATTCGCGACCGCCGCCGGTCTCCTTCTCGCCGCCGAAGGCCCCGCCGATTTCAGCGCCCGAGGGGCCGATATTGACGTTGGCAATGCCGCAATCCGAGCCGGAGGCGGAGAGGAAGGTTTCGGCTTCGCGGATATTGAGCGTGAAGATGCAGGAGGACAGGCCCTGCGGCACGTCGTTCTGCAGCGCAATCGCCTCATCCAGTTCGTCATAGGTCAGAACATAGAGGATCGGCGCGAAGGTCTCGGTCTTCACGGTCGCCGACTGCGTCGGCATCTCGACGAGTGCAGGCGCGGCATACGCGCCGGCCGGAACGCCGGATGTAACCACCTCGCCGCCATGCACCTTGCCGCCTTCGACCTTGGCATTGGAAAGCGCCTTCTGCATCGCATCCAGCGCGCCCTTGTCGACCAGCGGGCCGATGAGAACGCCGGCTTCGCGCGGATCGCCGATCTTCAGCGAGGAATAGGCCTTGGCAAGACGCGCAACGAGATCGTCCTTGATCGAGCGATGAACAATGAGGCGACGCAGCGACGTGCAGCGCTGGCCGGCCGTGCCGACAGCGGAAAAGACGATGGCGCGCACGGCCATGTCGAGATCGGCAGACGGGGCGACGATCATCGCGTTGTTGCCGCCAAGTTCGAGGATCGGGCGACCGAAGCGCGCCATGACCTTCGGGCCGACGATATGACCCATGCGGGTCGAACCGGTGGCCGAGATGATCGGAACGTCGCGCGACGAAACCAGCGCCTCGCCGACCGCAGCACCGCCGATAACCAGCTGGCAGAGGCCTTCCGGCGCATCCGCACCGAATCTCTCGATGGCGCGCATCATGATCTTGTGGGTGGCAATCGCCGTCAGCGGCGTCTTCTCGGACGGCTTCCAGATCACCGGATCGCCGCAGACGAGTGCCAGCGCCGCATTCCAGCTCCACACGGCGACGGGGAAGTTGAAGGCGGAGATGACGCCGCAGGGACCCATCGGATGCCAGGTCTCGGTCATCTTGTGGCCGGGGCGCTCGGAGGCAATGGTCAGGCCGTAAAGCTGGCGCGAGAGACCGACCGCGAAATCGCAGATGTCGATCATTTCCTGAACTTCGCCAAGGCCTTCCGAGGTGATCTTGCCAGCTTCAAGTGTTACGAGAGCGCCCAGTTCGGTCTTGGCGGCGCGCAGCTCCTCGCCCAGCAGGCGCACCAGTTCGCCACGGCGCGGCGCCGGCACATCGCGCCAGGCCTTGAAGGCAGCAACCGAGCGGGCGATCACGGACTGCATGTCATCCGCGCTCGTCTCATGCACGCGGGCGATCTCCGCGCCGTCGATCGGCGAGCGAACGGCGAGCGTCCCGTCGGAGAGTTCGGCCGAAGTCAGCCCGCAAGCCTTGAGAATATCCTGATGCGTCATCCGCTGTCTCCATTTATGCGCAACCGGCGGGCAGAGGCCTCTATCCCTCGGTCGCATGATTTTCCATTTTTGACAGGATAGCGTGAAGTCCTCTATGAAATGAGCGAAGAATTGGAACATTGATTGGAGAAAAAGTCACAATGCTCGCTCCGCGCCGCTTCCTTCCCTCGATCAGTTCGCTACTGGCGTTGGAGGCCGTGGATCGTCTCGGCTCTGCCACGGCGGCGGCGGAGGAGCTGTCGCTGACGCATTCCGCGGTCAGCCGGCAATTGAAGGTGCTGGAGGAGCAGATCGGCGTGACGCTGCTGCGCCGGGTGGGCAAGGGTCTGGCGCTGACACCATCCGGCGCAGATTATGCCCGCTCGGTGCGAGACTGCCTCAACGATCTCGCCCGCGCCAGCCTCAAGATCCGCGCCGGCGGGGCGCGCAGCAGCCTCAATCTGGCGGTCCTTCCGGCCTTCGGCATGCACTGGCTTGCGCCGCAGCTTAAGGCGTTTTCGACGCAGTATCCGGATGTGACAGCCAACCTGACCACGCGGCTCTCCCCCTTCGATTTCGCGCGGGAAAAATTCGACGCCGCGATCCATTATGGCGGGCAGGACTGGCAGGGTGTGGATTATCTCGAGCTGTCACGCGAACGGGTCATACCGGCGGCAAGCCCGGAGCTTCTGGCCCACGGGCCGAAGACGGCGGAGGAACTGCTTTCCATGCCGCTTCTCCATCTCGAAAGCCGGCCGGGCGCGTGGGAGGAGTGGTTTGCGGCGCAAGGCGCCGAGGCCGACCGCCTGCGCGGCATGCTCTTCGACCAGTTCACTGCGATGGCCGAGGCCGCTGCCTTGGGTTTTGGTGTGGCGCTGCTGCCCGAATATCTGGCAGAGAGCGAATTCCTGCGCGGACGGCTCCATCCGGCCTTTCCGGATTACCTTCCGCTTGCGGGGCGTTATTACCTCGTCTGGCCGAACAGCCTGCCGCCCAGCCGCCCGCTCGCCTCACTGATCGCCTTCCTGAAGGACGCGCAGGGCAAAGCCATCACGGCACCTCGATGACAGAAAAGAACAGGCCAAGCTGGCGGATGGCGTTGGCAAAGCCCTCATAATCGACCGGCTTTGTGATGTAGACATTCGCACCGAGATCGTAGCAGCGCTGGATTTCCCGCGCATCGTCGGTCGTCGTCAGGATGACCACCGGCAGGCGCTTGGTGAAGGGGTTTTCCTTGATATGCTGCAGGATTTCCGTGCCAGACATATCAGGCAGATTGAGATCCAGCAGGATCAGGAGATAGCGCTCGGCGGAGACCGTGCCGCTCATGTCCTTGCCGAGGATATATTCGAGCGCCTCTGTACCGTTGGTAAACGGCACGATCTCGTTGTGCACGCCGGCGCGGCGGACATTCTTTTCGATGAGGCGCGCATGGCCCTCATCGTCTTCGATCATCACGATCGTGACTTCCCTTCCATTGGCTTTCATGCAGAGAGACTCCTTAAAACCTGCGTGAGATCGGTGGGCGTGGTCAGGACAAAAACCGACCCCTTGCCAGGCACCGAGCGGACATCGATTTCGCCGCCGAGATTGCGGGCGAGCGAGCGGACATGGGCAAGACCGATGCCCTCGCCCCGCTGGTCCTGCGGACCGGCGCGGCGGAAGAGTTCGAAGACGCGCTCGAGATCGTCCGCCTCGATGCCACGACCGTTGTCTTCGACGACAATGTCGACAAGGCGCCCGCGACGAACGGCTTCGATCTTGATCCGCAACGGACGGTCCAGGCTCCGATACTTGATGGCGTTATCCACCAGATTGGCCAGAATCTGCTCTATCGACATGCGGTCGCTGAACAGTTTCGTGGACGACAGCGCCAGTTCCACTTTGCCGCCTACCTCGTCAATGCGGTGCTGCTGACTGGCCACGCAATGGGCGGCGAGATCCTTGATATCGATGGATTCGGGCTTCAGCTGCCGCCGACCGTCCCGCGAGATCTTCAAAATAGCGTTGATGAGCCCGTCCATGCGCGAGGTCGACGAGCGTATGAAGCCGAGAGCCTCCGGCATGTCCTGTTCGACGGCGATACGCGCATCCAGCACCTGCTGCGGCGAGAGCGGCGCACCGTCCGCCAGCACATAGGCGCTGACGTCCTTGATCGACCGGTCGAGTTCACTGGCAAAGCCCATGATATTGACCAGCGGCGCGCGCAGATCGTGCGTCACGATATAGGCGTAGCGCTGGATTTCCTGATTGGCGCGAACCACGTCCTGGGTGCGCTCCTGCACGCGCATTTCCAGCTCTTCATTCAGCTTCATCAACTCGCGCCGCGCTTCTGTAAGCGATTTGACGTGACGCATGATGATGTAGATCGCGCCGCCCAACACGATGAGGATGGCGATGAAGGCTGCGATGATGATGAACTGCAGGCGCTCGGATGTGGCTTCGTGCTTGCCGACATTGTCGCGGATCGCGAGGTCGGACGCACCGATGATGGCCTGCATCTTCTCGCGGATGCTGGTCATGAGTTGCTGGCCGGCGCCATCACTGACTGTTCGCCGCGCGGCCTGCAGATCGCCCTTCTGCGCGGCATCAACCGTCGTCCCCAGTTCCTGCAGCTTCTGTGAGATCAGGTCGTAAAGCTCAGGTGTGTCATGCGTATGGTCGGTCAGCCGGTCCACCGCCCTGGTGAGCTTGTCTTCAGCGGCGGGGATCCGCGCAACGGCATCGTCATAAGGCTTGAGGAACGCAGGATCCATTGTCAGGAGATACCCGCGCTGCCCCGTTTCGGCGTCCTGCAGGAGGCTGAAGAGATCTACCGCCGCCGAACGAGCGACGCGCTCTGCCACCAGCTTGTTAAATGTCTCCTGCGTCTGAGAAATCAGGATGATCGCCGACAGAACAACGGACACGAGCAGGGCCGAGCCGCAGAACAGCATGATCAGCGAATTTCGCACAAAGGGCTTGTTGATCGTCATCAGGAAACCGGCGGCAGGAAGGAAGGGAAGCCTTGAGGATACAAAAACAGAAAATGCCGCGCCTCGAAGAGGCGCGGCAGAGTTGGGCCGTCATGAGGGGACTTGGGAAGGGCGACGGCCGGTTCGGGGGCTGCAAAAGACTTCAAAATACTCCACACATTCAAAGGTCTTCAGGGATTGCGGCACAGACAGAGAGCCGTACCCGCGCGTCAAGATCGGCGGAAGAACGCGCTACGTGACCCGAAGTTCCCGGTATTTCAAAAAATCTTTTCCGCACTTTCTGCGAATTTCGGAACTTTCCCGGAAGCCGCACGTTGTCATCGCGAACCGTCAACCCACGGACTGAACACAAAGGAGATTTCGAATGGCATCCGCGACATCGATCTTGAAGGGCGCAAGCACCGAGGCACAGAACAACATGAGCGATCTGGAAGCACGAGTCGAGCAGTTGACGACGCAGCTCGCCGAACTCGCCAAGAGCGTTTCCGGTTACGGCAACGGCACGCTGGAGACGCTGGCTTCCGAAGCCCGCCGCATGAAAGATGACGTAGCAGACCGTTCCGTCGCAATCGCATCCGCGGCCAAGGATACTGTAATTGCGGCCGAGGGCGACCTCGAGCAGCGCATCCGCGAAAACCCGTTCACCGCGATCGGCGTTGCGGCCGGCATCGGCTTCCTGGCCGCCATCCTGACCCGCCGGTGAGCCTATGGAATACCTGATCAGCCAGATCGCCCAGGCCGCCGCGCGCGGCCTGGAACCGTCAACTGGACGGCTGCAGCGCAGCGTCGTCGGCGCTGCCATCACGGTGATCTTCGCCACGATCGCGCTTGTGTCGCTCTTCGCAACCGCCTGGTTTGCGATCTACGAGCGTCAGGGGCCGGTGGTGGCCAGCGCGTGGATGACGGTCGTGGCGGTGGTTCTTTCGCTCCTCGCATGGGCGATCGTCACCATCCTGAACCGGCGCGCCCAGCGCATCTGGGAAGAAGAGCGGCGGCGGATTGCTGCAGCCTCGTCTGTGCGCAGCGGTGGCACCCTGCTGGCTTTGACGGAACTTCCCGGCTTGGTGAAATCCAGTCCGGTGATTACGATCCTCTCGGTGGCCGGCATTGCTTATGCGCTTATGAAGTCGCGGCGTTGAGCTTTCGCTCCCACCTCGCCGTAAAATATATAGAAGTTATTTCAATTGGTTCCCAAGAATTTTCGAAAAAATCTGCATGTGCGGGAACCAAAATGCTCTGGATGCGTTGTAAACGAGCAGAGCGCAGTTTTGACTCCATGGAGTGACTATATGTCCTTGACCGCCCGTGTCGCGATCCACCTTCCCCTTCTGAGACGATTTGCCCGCGCGGTGACCGGCTCCCAAACATCCGGCGACGCCTATGTCGCGGCCATGCTGGAGGCGCTGATTGCCGACATTTCCATCATGCCGAAGGAGGAGGACGACAAGGTTGCCGTCTTCAAGCTGTTCATCAGCGTCTTCGACCGTCTGGATGTGACGCCGAAGCCGATCGAAACACCCTTCGCCTGGGAAAAGCGGGCCGCGCACAACCTGCTTAATCTGCCGAAGCGCGAGCGGATCGCATTCCTGCTGATGGCGCTGGAGGGTTTTTCGAGCGAATCGGCTGCGGCGGTCTTGAATGTGAGTGAAGCCGAGTTCAGCCGACTGATCGATGAGGCCTCGCGCCAGATTTCCGAGCAGGTGGTGACCGATGTCATGATCATCGAGGACGAGCCGCTGATCGCGCTGGACATCGAGCAGATGGTGGAAGAACTGGGGCACACCGTGACGGGCATCGCCCGCACCCACACGGAAGCGGTCAAGCTTTACGCCGAGACGAAGCCGAAGCTGGTACTCGCCGACATCCAGCTCGCCGACGGCAGCTCCGGCATAGATGCCGTCAACGATATTCTGAAAACCGACAGCAGCATCCCGGTGATCTTCATCACCGCCTTCCCGGAACGGCTGCTGACGGGCGAGCGGCCCGAACCCGCCTTCCTGGTGACCAAGCCTTTCAATCCGGACATGGTGAAGGCCTTGATCAGTCAGGCTCTGTTTTTCAACGAAAGACAGAAGCAAGCGGCCTAACGTCGCGAGGTTTATCAAGAAAAGCGAAGACCTGTCGGTCCGGCGGGTGTCGTGACGACACGCCGCCGGCCGAAATCGGGGTAATGAAACAGTGAAGCGATTGTCATGGGTAGAGCCGGGAGAGATCGACGCGCTGGCGCGCGACTTCTTCATCCATGCTCTCGTCGACATGGGCGCCTGCTATATCCTCTATGACCAATCCGGCCTTTGCATTTGTATCACCAGCCTGCCGCCGCGGTGGCAGGGGAGATATACCGAGCGGCCAACCGATCGCGACCTTTTTGGACCCGAACTTGCGGCCCGACTGGAAACCCTGCGCGCTGGGCTCGTCAATCCAGGCGACAAGGCAGACCTTGAGATCGCAATCGCCGACGAGAATATCTACGAGTTCCGCAGCCATATGGTCGCCATCCCCGGCCAAGGCAATTATGTGATCATGTCGATCTCTGACAGGACCGAGGAGCGCCAGCGGGCAAAGACCCTCCACTCTCTTCTGCTGGAGGTGAGCCATCGCTCGAAGAACCTGTTGGCGATCGTTCAGGGAATTGCATCGCATACTGCGCGTTTTACCGGCAATCTCGACGAGTTTCTCGCCAAGTTTCGCGGCCGGCTCTACGCGCTGGCACAATCGCAGGACCTCGTCACCGCCTCGAGCTGGCGCGGTGCCGATTTTCTCGAACTCGCCAAAGCCCAGATCAGCCGCTACATCGCCAGCAATCCGGAAGCAGTCACGTTCGAAAGCGATCCCATTAACCTGACCCCGAATGCCGCAACGCATCTGGGCCTTGCTCTGCATGAACTGGTCGTCAACGCCATCACCAACAGCGACATCCTGGCCGAGAAAAACAGCGTGCGCGTTCAATGCCACAGGGTCGACACGCCGGAAGGGCAGCGGATCATTTTTCGCTGGGCCGAGCAGCTGCGCCCCGATATCGTGCAGCCGTCCGACTGGACGCAGCATTTCTCCAGCACGGTCCTGCAGCGCATCGTTCCGGCTGCCCTTGGTGGTTATGCCGTCAACCGTGTCGAAGACAACAACATCAGCTACGAACTGACATTCCCGCTCGAAGGCAGGTCCTGACCAAACGGACCGGAACAACAACGCCTCGTTCCCCTTTGCCCGCACGATCGCATATCCTCGTTTCAAACCCCTGAAAGGCCGCAGTTCATGAACCGGTTCACCTGTGAAAACTGCAGTTCTGTCGTTCATTTCGACAATGCGCTCTGCCTCAACTGCGGCTTCTCGCTTGGCTTCGAAAAGCAGGCCCTGACCATGCGGGCATTCAGTGAAACGCCGCCGGAAGGCTATGTGGCCTGCGCCAATGCCGCCACCTGTGGCTGCAACTGGCTTGCACCGGCTCTTGAGGGCCAAGGTTTCTGTTTTGCATGCTCGCTCAACCAGATGGTCCCGGATCTTTCCAATCCGGCCCATGTCGACCGCTGGACCAAGCTTGAGGCCGCCAAAAGGCATTTCCTCTACGGCGTCCTGAGACTCGGCCTGCCGATCGTGACCCGCCAGGAGAACCCGGAACAAGGGTTGGGCTTCGAGCTGCTCGCCGATGCGCCCGACGTCGGCCATGTCATGACGGGGCATGAAAACGGGCTCATCACCATCAACATCGCCGAAGCCGATGCCGCCGAACGCGAGGCGGCACGCGAGGCGATGGGCGAAGCGCTGCGCACTCTCATCGGCCACTTCCGTCACGAATCCGGTCATTACTACTGGAACCTGCTGATCCGTAACGGAGGAAGGCTGGAGGCGGCCCGCGCCGTCTTTGGAGACGAAACCGTGGACTATGGGGCAGCGCTCGAAGCCCACTATGCTAACGGAACGCCGACCGACTGGCAGGAGAACTTCGTCAGCGCCTACGCTTCCAGCCACCCCTGGGAAGACTTCGCCGAGACCTGGGCGCATTATCTCCACATCATCGACGGTCTCGAAACGGCCTATGCCTACCATGTCCAATCGGCAGACGCGGACGGGCGTTTCGTGCCGGGAGTGGACTTGCCGATCGATCGGATCATTGCTGCCTGGGTGGAACTGACCATCGGGATCAATGCCATCAACCGGAGCCTTGGTCAGCCGGACCTCTACCCGTTCGTCTTCTCCGATCGCGTCATCGAAAAACTCGATTTCGTGCATCGGCTGATCACTGGAAAAAACTGACCCCGGAACAAATTTCCGCCTTAAACGTTAAAGCTGCACAGACGTTGGAGGCGGACATGAGCAATGTCGCAGCAATACTGGTTTTGGTCGCATGCCCTGTGAATTCAACACATTGCATCTCGGAGCCCGTGCGCATCTCCACCTATGAGCGCGCGCAGCAATGCGAGACGAACATGCCGGCGGAAATCCGCAAACTTAAGACCCCCGGCATGCGGATCCTGGGTTCCTGCAACACGTTCGATGCGAGCCTGATGGCGAAGATGAAGCCGATCGACGTGACGAACCGGATCGATCCGCGCAAGCCGAAGGCGGGCGACGATTCCCGCACCGCAGTGGGCTTTCAGGAAAAGATCAGATGACGCGCAACCATGGGGGGACATTCCATGCGCATCTCTTGGGAGAAAACCAACACGGTTGCTAACGGTGATGAGTGGTCGTCCGATTGGGTCTCAGCAGCAGGAGACCTTGAGAGCGGGCTGCCGCTTCACTCCGGCCGCGCCCTTACCTGGCTATCTGCCACGCAGGCGATCATTCAGGTTTCCGGCCTGGTCTTCATTATCTTTGCCTGCCTGAGATAATGCAGCAGCGAAACGAGATCTGACCTCATGCATGGTGCCGCGGCTCATTCGGAAGCCCTCTTTCTATTCCAGATCGTCCTGCTCGTTGTTGTCGGCCGGCTTTTCGGCGAGCTGATGGTCCGTATTGGCCAGCCCTCCATCATGGGGCAGATCATCGGTGGCATCCTGCTGGGCCCATCGGTCCTCGGCTATTTCGCGCCGGGTGTCGAGGCAGCCATATTCCCGCAGGTGGATGCCCAGAAGAGCATGACGGAGGCGGTGGCCCAACTTGGCATCCTCTTCCTTCTGCTTCTTGCCGGGATGGAGACCGATCTCGGGCTTGCCATGCGCTTGCGGCGCTCGGCGGCCAGCATTTCGCTCGCCGGCATTGTCGTTCCCTTCACCTGCGGCTTCGTTCTCGGCGAACTCATGCCCCAGCATCTGGTCCCCAATCCCGACCAGAGGATCGTCACCTCTCTCTTCATGGGAACGGCGCTTGCCATTTCCTCGGTCAAGATCGTGGCCACCGTCGTCCGGGAGATGGACTTCCTGCGGCGCAATATCGGACAATTGATCGTGGCCTCCGCCATCATTGACGACACGATCGGCTGGGTCGTCATAGCCTTCACCTTCAGCCTGGCAAAATCCGGCACGATCGACCTTGCATCGATCGGAACAAGCGTGTTCGGCACGCTCGTGTTCATGGTGGTCAGCTTTACCATCGGCCGCCGGCTGGTCTTCGAGATCATTCGCCTCACCAACGACAACTTCAAGAGCGACCTCCCTGTCCTATCGGCGATCATTGCCATCATGGGCGCCATGGCGATGCTGACTGACATGATCGGCGTTCACACCGTGCTCGGCGCTTTCGTCGCGGGCATCCTTGTCGGGGAATCGCCGATCCTGACCCGGCAGATCGATACCCAGTTGCGCGGACTGACCACCGCGCTGTTCATGCCGGTCTTTTTCGGCCTCACCGGTCTCAAGACCGATATCGGAGTTCTCTTTGAGCGCGACGCGCTCCTTCTGACGCTGGGGCTGATCGTCGTGGCGAGCATCGGCAAGTTCGGCGGCGCCTTTGTGGGAGCAAGGCTAAGCGGTCTGTCGCGTGCCGAGGCACTGGCGCTCGGGTCCGGCATGAACGCGCGCGGATCGACGGAAGTCATCATCGCAACCATCGGCCTCAGTGTCGGTGTCCTCAATGAACAGCTGTTTTCCGCCATCGTCGCCATGGCGCTGGTCACCACGATGGCCATGCCGGCCACCTTGCGGTGGGCGCTTCGCCGCCTGCCTTTACGTGAGGAGGAGGAAAACCGGCTTCTGAAAGAGGATTTCGAAGCGGCAAGCTTCCTCAACCGGTTCGAACGCCCGCTTCTGACGGTTGATCTTTCCACGGGTGGTGATCTCGCCGGCCGTCTGGCGGCAAATTTTGCTCTGGCGCGCGCCACGCCGCTCACTATCCTGAACGTCGAAGAAAGCGAGGACAAAACCTCCGCACCCGAGAACACAGAAGACAACAAGACATCTGATTTCCGGGAGAAGACGGAGGCTTTCGCAACCCGGCTACGCGAACGTTCAGTCCGTCCAAAAGAAGAGGGCGACGAGAGTGCGAAGGCGGATGGAATCCACGTCACCGCCCGTCATCGGGACGGCGCGGAGGTAACGGACGTGCTGAAGGACAGCGCGGAGAAAGGACACGATCTGCTTTTCGTCGGCGTCGATCCTGTCAGCGCCGAAAGCGGCGGCTTTTCCCGTCGCGTGTCCCGGCTCGTGGCCGGTTTCGCCAGCACGGTGGCCATCGTCGTTTCGCGCGAGGGTCGCACACCTGTTTCCGACAACGAATTGCGCATCCTCATCCCGATCACCGACACCGAACGCTCGATCCGCGCCGTCGAATTCGGTTGCGCCCTGGCGCGCCCGTCGGGAGGTGCCGTTTCGGTCATATACATCCTCGAGCCGAACGAGGCACAGCAACGGCCGCGTTTCGGCCGCGAGGAAAGCGGCCATGCGGCGGCCTTCGAGCGCATCGACGAAATCAGCGCGCAGACCGGCGTGAAAATTACCAAAACGCTGCAGGAGGGAAGCTCGGCAGAGGTCGCCGTTCTCAGGCATGCCCGCAGGGGCCGCTATAATCTCCTCATTGTCGGCGTAAGCCGCCGCGCGGGAGAGCGACTATCCTACGGTCGGATTGCCGATACTCTGCTCGATACATCAGACCGCTCGATCGTGTTCGTGGAAACAGAGCAGGCCTGAAGCAATTTCGGCAAAAGTGCGAAGCGGTTTTTGCGTCCGGACTGCGAATGAGCAAAGGGAAAGAGCGATGCACCGCTCTGATCCGGACATGAAAAAGCCCGGGAAGAACCCGGGCTTTGGGACCGAACTTGTTACCGGCCTCATGGTGCGCGGCGGAAGCCGCCGAAGACCAGCGAGGCAAGGAACAGGATCAGGAAGACGAAAAACAGAATCTTGGCAATCCCGACCGATGCGCCGGCGATACCACCGAAACCCAGCGCGCCCGCAATGATGGCCACGACGAGAAACAGAAGAGCGTAGTAGAGCATGTGCTTTCTCCCTAGTTGTCGGACTCGAAACGTATGGGGCGAGCGATAGTTCCGACAGGAGATGCCAATTGCGCACTTCTCGCAAAATGTGCGAAAATCGAGGCAATCGACGGAACCTTTCACCTCAACCCTCGTTTAACGGCATATCGTCCACTGATCGGTCTAGATGATGAACAAGCCTAATGCTCAGAGTGTGAACAAGCGACTGAACGGCCAGGTGCCGGCAGACGTCGTTCAGGATGGGATCGCGCTGCGTCTGCGCGAGCTTTACTCCAATATCGAGAATGAAGGGATTCCGGACAATCTCCTTCTCCTCCTCGAGAAACTGGATGAAGCCGAGCGCGCCCAGACGGGCAAGCAGACACCAGAGGTGTGATCTTATGGCTGATACAGAGAGCCACCAGTTGCAGTTCAAGCGAGAACTGCTCAAGACCCTGCCGAGCCTCCGCGCCTTTGCCATTTCTTTGACCGGCACCCACGACAAGGCAGACGACCTTGTGCAGGAGGCCGTTGTACGCGCATGGTCGCGCCAGGACAGCTTTGAGTTGGGCACGAATATGAAGGCCTGGCTATTCACGATCTTGCGCAACGAGTTCTATTCACAGATGCGCAAGCGCGGCCGCGAGATCTCTGATGCCGAAGGCACATATACGGAGCAGATGTCGGTTCACCCCAACCAGATCGGCTCGATGGACATGAAGGATTTCATGACCGCGCTCAACAAGCTCGCCGAGGATCAGCGCGAAGCGATCATCCTGGTTTGCGCATCCGGGTTCTCCTATGAGGAAGCGGCCAATATCTGCGGGTGTGCAGTGGGAACCATCAAGAGCCGCATCAATCGCGCTCGTGGCCGGCTTCAGGAATTGCTGGGGATCGACGGCGAGAGCGACTACGGCCCGGAACCACATATCGCGGCGGTGCTCAGGCATACGGTCTCGGTATGATCATGCTGGCGTGTTGTGCAGCGGTGTTCAGCCTGCGTGCCGACATCGCTGGCGCCGAAGACTTTGCTAGAGTGGCGCAAGGGTGTCGGGAGAACCGCGATGCACGTCCTTCCCTCTGCTGACGAGCAGGTCCCCGATAATGGCGCGGACCTCCGTGTCGTTGAAAGGCTTTCTAATTGTCGGGACATCCGGAAAAACCTCCGACATCCCCCAATGATCGTCGGTGGCGGTCAGAAAGACTGGTTGCGCACCAGCCTGCCTGACCAGAAAAACATAATGCCGGTCTTCACGCTCATGACCAACGAATTCGAGAATGACGATGTCGAACGCACTCTCCGCGAGGGCAGCTGACAGACGATCTCTGCGGCAGATTTCTACTTCGCAATCAAAAGCTTCCGAGAGAATGCGCTCAGCCTCGAAAGCAATGAACATCTGATCTTCGGCGATGAGGATCGCGGGACGTTTGTCTACCATGTCGGATTTGAACTCATCTCTATCAAGGCTCCACGAAGGAGCGTCAAGGGGGTCAGGCGGGTCGACTCTCGTGCCCGTACGCCCTACCGTATGGCGCCAACTGACGCCAAAATGGCGCGTCCGTCATTTAAAAAAGACATATTCCGCATGTGCTTTTTTTGAACCTGTAGATGAACCCGGATCGAGCAGACAACAAAAAGTCGAAGGGTGTTGAAATGGATACACCGGCAAGCCCCCCAATGATCAAATGCGATCGCTGCCAATTGCGGCGCATGAGCGGCTTCCGCTCCATGTCCGCCGACGAGGCCAAGCTGATCGGCGATTTCAAGTCGGGAGAAATGCGCTGCGAGCCCGGCATGAACCTGATTTCGGAGGGCACGTTCAGCCCGCATCTCTATACGGTCCTGGAGGGATGGGGATTCCGCTACAAGTCGCTTGAAGATGGGAGGCGGCAGATCCTGAACTATCTGGTGCCCGGCGATCTCATCGGCCTGCAGGGTGCGCTGCTTCAGGAAATGGACCACAGTGTCGAGGCGCTGACGCCGATGCGCCTTTGCGTCTTCGAGCGCAGCCGTTTTCTGACGATCTTCGAAAAATCGGCCGACCTCGCTTTCGATGTCACCTGGATCGCCTCTCGGGAAGAACGCATCCTGGACGGCCACATGCTCAGTCTCGGCCAGCGCACTGCGTTGGAGCGGGCAGCTTATCTCATCGTCTTCCTCTATTATCGCGGGCTCAGATCGGGCCTTTTGGTCCCAACGAACGCGCAGATACCGCTGAGCCAGAACCTGATTGCCGATACGCTCGGCCTGTCGCTGGTCCACACCAACAAGACGTTGAAGCGGCTGGCGCAGCGCAAGCTGATCGTCTGGCGCGGTCGCGCCTGCGAGGTGCTTGATCCGGAGGGTTTGTGTGCGCTGGCCGAGTGGGAACCTCCACCGGCTGGTCCTCGCCCGCTCATCTGACGAAATACGATCTCCCCTCTTTTGCGCAAAACTTCGGAACCACTTCTTTGCGCAGACGTTCGGTTGATGTGACCAGTCAGGCAGACACGCTGTCTCCTGACCGGAAAGACAACAAACGAAAAGGAGACATCCGATGTTCAAGACCCTGATTGCTTCGACCTTTCTCGCGGCCTCCATCGCGGTCCCCGTCATGGCTGCCGATTCCGGCACCACCAAGAGCGGCACGACCCCTATGACGACCACAACGGGTACGACGACGGGCGCGGCAACGACAGCTCCGGGCGCTGGCGCCGCAGGCACCGCGATGTATGGTCAGAACGTGACCGCGTCCAATATTATCGGCGCCACGGTCATGGATGCCACGAATAACAGCATCGGCAAGATCGACGATCTCGTGTTGAGCGGTGAGGGCCAGGTGACCAACTACGTCGTTGATGTCGGCGGCTTCCTGGGCATCGGCTCCAAGCGCGTTGCCCTGACGCCGCAGGATGTCACCATCACGGCTGACGGCAACGGCAACCTCCAGGCCAAGACGCAACTGACCAAGGATGCCCTGACGGCCCGTCCCGACTACACGAAGCCGGAAGTCCCCGTGACCAACAACGGCGGCGCAGGCTCAACCACCGGCGCGGCTCCGGCCGGCAACACCAGCCCCAATGGCGCCTCCGGAACCACGGGCACCTCGGGCGGCACGACCGCTCCCGCTCCCAAGCCCTGAACATGGGAATTCAGGCCGGCGCTCCCAGCGCCGGCCGTTTCCGGTCGAGCAAACAAATAGACCGCTTCAGCGTTTGAGAAATACACTGAAGCGGTCTATTTCTTTGTTTTCATGGGATTGCTGACACAAGGACGGCTTCCGCCCCGGCCACATGTCTCCAGGCTGAAACTCAGTTGAGAAGAACCAGCACCTCAGCTACCGTTCCCTTCACCGTCGTCGGATAGCTGATACCGTTCCCGATCGCATCGGCCATGGAGCGAACGATACGGGTCCCGAGGCCGGTCTTGCGGTTGCCCGGTTTGGTCTCGGACGACGATGCGAGACCCGCGCCATCGTCCTCGACAGCGAGCCGGGCATTCGCTTCATCGACCCGCCTGAAGACGATTCGGATTTCCCCCTCTTCGCCCTCGGCATAGGCATATTTCAGCGCATTCGTGGCAAGTTCCGTGACGATCATTCCGACAGATACGGCCTTGTCGGCGGCAAGCTCTATGTCGTCAAGATCAACCGAAATGCGTAACCGCGTCTCCGCAGCGCCGACCGTCTCGGCGAGATCGGCGGCAAGCGCGCCAAGATAAGGCTTCATGTCCACGGAGCTGATCTTGTCGTTCGAATAGAGGCTGCGATGCATGCCGGCAATGGCCGCGATGCGATTCTGGGTCTCCTGGAGAACCTGACGGGTCTCGTCATGCTGGGCCGAGCCGGCCTGCAGGCGCAGGAGGCTGGTGACGAGGGCAAGGCTGTTGGCCACACGATGGTTCATTTCGGCCAGCAGCGCTTCCGCCCTCTCCTTGGCCCGTCTCGTCTCCTCGTCCGCCTCTTCCTTGGCCTTGCGCAGCCGGGCATTCGCGACGGTGTTCACAACCGCATCCGCCAGAAGAGAAAGAAAGTCCTCGCTCGCGTTCTTGATCACATAGTCCGAGGCGCCGCTCTTGAGCGCCTCGACTGCGATGCGCGCCTCGCTGGAGCCGGTGACATAGACAACAGGGGTCGCAATCCCTGCCTCGCGGAAGCGGCGCAGGATCTCCAGTCCGGTCACATTCGCCAGATAGTGATCCAGCACCACGACATCGAACGGCTCGCTCTGCAGCCTCTCGACCGCCTGATCGGCATCATGGACGTGGATCACATCATGATTGGAACGGCCCAGATTGCGCCTGACCAGATGCGCGAGAGGAACGTCGTCATCGATGTAGAGTACGCGCGTTTCCATGTCCGCTCATGCTGCTAGATTTCTTGCCCAGGTATGCGGCAATTTCGAAACAGTGTTATCGCGCAGCGAAAAGTCTGGAAAGTACAAAACGCCGGACACAAGATTTTTTGACCAATATCAGAAATCAAATCTGTCGCCTCGCGGGCGCATTTCGGCTCGCCAAAGCTTCGTGGATTTGCCGGTAGCGAGGGCCCGCCGAACAGCTTCAAGCAAGCCAGCCCGCCTAGGGTCGAACCATGCTTCCAGACAAATGACTTGTCGACGACGATGGATGAACACCGGGCCAAAGCATGACCTCGACTGCCTCAACGCTTACTCCCAGCCAGATAAGATCCATGTCAACAGCGGCTGTAGCCGCGTGGACGACGGATGATGTCGCATCGCTATCGACTCAGCAGATCGCATTCCTGTCTTCCGAGCAGATCGCGGCTCTGGATACCGAGGACGTCGATGTTTTGTCATCCGGCCAGCTGCGCGCCATCAGCAACGGCGCCCTTGTCGGCCTCAGCCTCGACCAGCTTGCCGTTCTTGACACGGCCGATATCGAGAGCCTGACACAGAGTCAGGTTGCGTCTTTGACGACCCGCCAGCTAGCAGGTCTGAACACGGACCAAGTGGCTGCCTTCACCTCAAGTCAGGTCTCCGGCCTTACGTCCCGACAGCTGGCGGCCCTAACGCCGGACGAAATAGCCGTTTTCTCGACTGCGGATATCGCATCCATCTCGTGGACCGCCATCGGCGGGCTGAGCGCTGACGCTCTGGCGCGGCTGAGCGCGCCCCAAACGGCTGCGATCTCGACCGCAGCCCTTGCCGTGCTCTCGTCCGATCAGATCATGGCCTTGTCGACGGCGCAGATTGCAGCCTTCTCGACAATCCAGATGGGCGCGCTGAAAGCCTCGCAAATCAATGTCCTGTCACAGCGCGCGATCGGCGCACTCTCGACGGAGCAGATCGCCGCGATCAATTCGCGGATGATCAGCGGCCTCAACTCCGGCGTCTTTGCGGCCTTGTCGACCGACCAGGTCGCCGCGCTGACGGTGCAGCAGGCTCTCTTTATCAATTCGGATCAGGTTGCAGTACTCGGCGCCGATGATCTCGCAGCCTTCTCGACCGGAAAGATCACCGCGCTGTCAAGCAGGGCCATCGCCGGTCTTGCAACAGATGTATTGGCGTCGCTGTCGGGCGACCAGATCTCGGCATTCTCGCTCTCTGCAATCGGCGGCATGACCTCCGGTCAGATCGCCGCGCTTTCTCCCGACCAGGTGGCCAATCTCTCTCCAGCGCAGATCTCGTCCCTGAACGCAGGGCAGATCGGGGCGCTGGACGCCGACGACATCCGGCGTTTCTCGACCGACGACATCGCTGCAATCAGCAGCGATGCGATTTCCGGCCTGTCTTCGGCCTTGATCGACGTTCTTTCGACCGATCAGCTTGCCGCCTTGACGACGATTGCCGTCACCCGCCTCAAGATCGATCAGATCGCCGCCCTGACGACAGAGCAGGTCGCGGCGCTCACGGCAGACCAGGTCTGGCGACTCAGCGCCAACCAGATCGCGGCATTCTCCACCGCGCAGGTCGCGGCGTTGGGCACGGCACAGATTGCCGCGATCAGCGGGCCGGCCATAGGCGGCCTCACTCCGACCCAGATCCAGACGCTTTCCACGGATCAGGTCGCGGCCTTCAACACGATTCAGATCCGTGGATTCAGCGCCCGGCAGATTGCTGCGCTGGACACGGATCATATCTCGGTGCTGACAACCCAGACCCTGGCCGCATTGACGACAAATGGCCTCTCCGGGATGCGAACGGATGCGCTGGCAGCGCTTTCGACGGCTCAGATCGCCGCGCTTTCACCTGCCGCCATTCCCGGGCTCACGTCTGCGCAACTGACGGCGATGACCGCCGCGCAGTTTACGACCTTTTCCGGAAGCCAGATCGCGGCGCTGACGCGTATGCAACTTCCCGCTATCGACCCGCAGGATCTGGCAGCGCTTTCGCCTGACAGGATTTCGGCGCTGGCAACTGGTGCGGTCGCAGGTCTCACGACAGCACAGATTTCCGGTCTTTCGACCGGACAAATAGGCGCCTTGACCGTCTTTCAGGTCGCCGGCCTGACATCGGTCCAGCTGTCCGCCTTCAGTGCCGACGCAATCGGCGCAATAGATATATCGAAGATTGCCGCGCTCTCCAGCACCGCCATCCAAGGCCTATCCTCGTCGGCGCTCGGCGCATTGACGTCGGCCCAGATCGCAGCGCTGAGCACGCGCGCTATTGCTGCGCTCTCGACTGCGCAAATTGCTGCATTGTCAGCGCGGCAGATCGGCGCGCTGGTCCCCACGCAGGCTGCAGTCCTCTCCTCCGCGCAACTCTCCGCGTTGGGCACGGACGATATCGCAGCGCTCCCGACGGCCGATATTGCAGCACTGGCAAGCCAGAGCATCACCGGCCTCTCGACCACGGCATTGGCCGCGATGACGGACGAGCAGGTGGCAGCGCTGAGCACGGGTTCGATCGCCCAGCTGCTGACCACGCAGATTGCAGCCCTGAGTTCGGGACAGGTCCACGCGCTGACGACCAGCCAGATGTCGGCGCTCAGCGGCAGTCGCCTCGCCGCCCTGGGGACCGACAAGATCGCACTGCTATCGACCGACAAGATTGCCGCCCTGAGTGCCGCCGGCATCAGCGGGCTGACGACCGATCAACTGGCGGTCTTCTCGACTGCGCAGGCCGCAGCCCTCACGTCGCAGCAGGTGAGAGCTCTGACCTCGTTGCAGATCGGGGCAATTTCCGCCGACGGTATTGCAACGTTTTCAACGGCGGATATTGGCGCGATCCTGGCTGCAAACGTTTCGGGTCTGACCACCGACCAGATAGCCGCCCTGTCCTCCGACCAGATCGCCGCCCTGACAACGGCCGCAATCGGGGCGATGCGGACCAGCCAGATCAATGCTCTCTCCACCAGCCAGGTCGAGGCGCTGACAGCAAGCCAGATCGCCGTCATGTCGACCGATCAGTTTGCGGTCCTCGACCCGACGGACATTTCGAAGTTCTCCACAGCGGATATCGCAGCCATCCCGACGGCGTCGATCGCGCGAATTTCGACTGATGCCATCGCTGCGCTTTCGACCGAGCAAATCGCTGCCATCAGCCCGGCCGCCATTGCCCGCCTGACGTCGGATCAGATATCCGCGCTGTCGACGGCACAGGTTGCGGCATTGGCGACGAGCCAGCTCGTCATGCTGTCGTCGGTGCAGGCGAAGGCGCTGTCGCTGGATGACATCGGCGCGCTCTCAACCACACAGATGGCCGCGATTGGAACGCTCGCCATCAGCGCGCTGACTTCGGACCAGATTTCGGCGCTCACCAGCGATCAGATCATGGCGCTTGGGACCCGGCAGATCGCCGCGCTGACCTCGGCACAGGTCGCCGTTCTCAGCACCGACAATCTCGCCCTCTTCTCCACAGCGCAGATCGCGGCCCTGAGCGGGGTCGGCATTGCCGGCCTTTCAAGCCGGCAGGTCGCGTCGTTGACGACTACGCAGGTAGACGCGTTCATTCCCACGCAGATTGCGTCTCTCAGCTCCACGCAGCTTGCGGCACTGAACACCCAGGCGCTGGCGACCTTCACCACGAAGGATATGGCAGCGATTGCGCCTGCCGCCATTACCGGCCTTTCGACCGACGTTCTTGTCACACTCTCCAGCGCGCAGATTGCAGCGCTGGGCACATCGACAATCACGAGTCTGGCGACCGTTCAGGTCGATGTCATGACATCAACCCAGCTGGCGGCCCTCGATACCCGCCAGATC
Organism: Limnomicrobium aquaticum; assembly: GCF_040545545.1. Lineage (NCBI taxonomy): Bacteria > Pseudomonadati > Pseudomonadota > Alphaproteobacteria > Hyphomicrobiales > Rhizobiaceae > Limnomicrobium > Limnomicrobium aquaticum. The sequence goes on along the minus strand of NZ_JBEPMB010000005.1, from coordinate 83,723 downwards.
GCCGCCCTGAGATCGGATCAGGTCGGCATCCTCACATCAGCCGACCTTGCGGCACTTTCCACCACGCAAATTGCTGCCATCAGCAGCGTCGCGCTGGCGGGGCTGTCCACCAAGCAGATCGTGGCACTGACGACAGCACAAATTGAGGCGCTCACCCCTACGCAGGTTGGCGTACTGTCCAGCGACCAGCTTTCGGTGCTGAGTTCGGATGCCCTGGCAACCTTCTCGACCAAGGATATGGCCTCCATTGCGTCGACCGCGATCGGCGGCATCACGACGGATGTTCTGGCCACGCTCTCCAGCGCCCAGATCGCAGCGATCAGCACCCGCGCCGTGGCAGCTCTGTCGACCCAACAGATCAATAGCATGACGTCGGCCCAGATGGAGGCATTTGTCGCCGGCCAGGTGGGCGCTCTCACCTCCTCGCAACTGGCCGTTCTGGATGCCGGCGATATCGCAACCTTCTCGACGAAAGACATCGCGGCCATAGGCTCTGATGCGATCGCGTCACTATCGACAGCTGCCATTGCCGGTCTGACCACGACACAGATCGCCTCTCTGAGCACGTTCGGCATACAGGGCCTCTCCACCCGTCAGGTCGTGTCTCTGACGACGGCGCAGATGCAGGCCATGACCGCCACGCAATTCGCAGCCTTCACCTCACGGCAGATCGCCGTACTTTCGACAGCCGCCATCGGGACACTTTCGACGGCGCAGATCGCAGTCCTGGCACCGGCCAGCGTCGCCGGCCTGACCACCCAGCAACTGGGTGCCATGACAACCGACCAGATGGCGGCGCTCAACCCCGACCAGATAGCGGCGATGAATTCGACCCAGATGTCTGTCCTCGGGAGTGCCAGTATCGCGACATTTTCCTCGCGCGACATGGCCGCCATCAGTTCAACTGCGATCCGTGGCCTCACAACGGACGTGATCTCGCAGCTGACCACAACTCAGATCGCATTCCTGTCGACTGCGGGCATTGCAGGTCTTTCGACGCGCCAGATCAGCGCGATGACCACAACGCAGATCGAAGCCATGACCCCGATCCAGGTCGGCGCCCTCAGCTCGGCGCAGCTCGCGGCCATGAGCTCCGATGCCGTCGCGACCTTCTCGACGCAGGACATGGCGTCGCTGACATCCGCGTCGATTGGGGGGCTTTCGACGGCTGTCGTCGCGAGCCTTTCCACGCGCCAGATCGGCTCCATCGGCTCGGTAGCCATCGCAGGACTAACGACGCAGCAGGTAAACGCGCTGACAGCGACGCAGGTCTCAGCGCTCACCAACAGCCAGCTCGGCGGCATGACGGCAAGCCAGATCACCGCTCTCGGTGCGAGTGACATAACAGCCCTGACGCCTCAACAGCTTGCAGCCATCAGTTCGACCGGTATCGCAGGATTGACGACGGCGCAGATCGGCGCGCTCAGCAGCACGCAGATCGGCGGCCTGACAACCCAGCAATATGCGTCGCTGACGTCGAGGCAGCTTTCCGCCTTCACAACGGACGATATTCCGGCGATCTCGCTGGAAGCCATGGCGGCTATCAGTGCCGTCGGCATTTCCGGCTTCACCACGGCGGCCATTGCAGCTCTTTCGCTGGATCAGGCCGCGGCGATCAGCACGGCCGCGGTTGCCGGTCTAACCACCGCGCAGATCGGCGCCTTCAGCAGCGCACAGTTCCAGGCCATGTCGACCGGGCAGTTTGCAGCCCTCAATTCGCGCCAGATCGACTCGCTCGGCACCGGCTCGGTCTCCTCGCTGACCGCAGAACAGATCGCATCGCTCAGCACGACAGTGATTGCCGGCCTCACCACCGCACAGGTCGCAGCCCTCACCACGGTACAGATCGCAGCTCTCACCACGACGCAGATCGGCGCGCTGACGTCCATGCAGGTTGCAGTCCTGCAGACGGATGACTTTGCCGCGCTGTCAACCGGCAGCGTCGCAGCGCTTTCCTCATCGGCAGTCGCAGGGATTTCGACGACAGTTCTGGCTGCCTTGCCGACCGAGCAGATTGCAGCCTTGAGCGGGACAGCGGTCCCTGGACTGACAACTCTGCAGATCGCAACGCTGAGTACGGGGCAGATCGCAGCGTTGACGACGACACAGGCCGGTGCTCTGACCTCTCGCCAGATTTCGGTGCTTTCGCTGGAAGACATCGCCGCCCTGTCCACGGACCAGATCGCTGTCCTTGCGACTGCCAGCATCGGCGGCCTGACCACTGACCAGATTGCTGCTCTTACCACCGAGCAAGCCGAGGCGCTGACATCCGGCCAGGTCGGTCAGTTGAGCTCGCGGCAGATCGCGGCTCTTCCTTCGCAGGATCTGGAAACCTTCTCGACTGCGGACCTCGCCGCCATCAGCGCGAACGGCATCGCCGGACTGTCTACCGCCGTCATTGCAAGCCTGACCAACGATCAAGTTTCGGCGCTGGGGACAGCGGCCATTTCGGCCCTGTCGACCGCACAGATTTCGGCTCTCCGCAGCGATCAGCTCTACGCGCTCACCACGACCCAGATCGGCGCCCTGACGGCGAGACAGGTGTCCGTTCTGCCAACTGCATCGATTGCCGCGCTGACGACGGCGCAGACTGCGGCACTCTCGACCACGGCCATATCCGGCCTTTCCACGGCGCAGGTGGCCGGCATGACCGCCGACCAGATCAACGCGCTCTCCTCCACCCAGATCGGCGCCCTTTCTTCCGACCAGCTCTCGGTGATCAGCTCCGCCAATTTCGATCTTCTGTCGACCGGTGATATCGCGGCGATCAGTTCGGGCGCGATTGCCGGTCTGTCGACGGCGATCATTGCCTCGCTCACCCGCGAACAGGTTGCCGCCATCAGCGGCCCCGCAGTGTCCGGCCTTTCGACCGCACAGATCGCCGCCATGACGACCGACCAGGTCGATGCGCTGACCAGCACGCAGATCGCAGCGCTTGGCTCACGGCAAATCGCCGTACTGACCTCCGACGGTCTCGGCACGTTCACCACCGCTGAAGTGGCAGCGATCAGCGCCACCGGCATTGCCGGCTTGACGACCGCAGCGCTTGCCACACTCTCCACCGGACAGCTGGCGGCACTCAGCACGGCCGGCGTTTCTGGCATGACGACGGCCCAGATTGCTGCGCTTTCCACCGACCAGATCCACGCCCTGACCAATACACAGGTCGCTGCCCTGACATCGGATCAGGTCGCAGCGCTCACGTCGGCCGATATCAATGCGCTGACCACAGGCCAGATCACGGCACTCAGCGCCACCGGCGTCTCGGGTCTGACAAGCACTCAGCTCGCCGCCATGCGCTTGGAACAATTCGAGGCCTTCTCCTCGACGCAGATCGCGGCACTGACCTCGCAAGCGCTTGTCGGCCTGACGACGGCCGACCTGCAGACCCTCTCGACGGGCGAGCTGGCATCGATCAGCTCGGCCGGCATCGCCGGCCTGCCGGCGGCCTACATCGCCTCGCTCTCTGCGGCTGAAATCGCCGCACTCGGCACCAAGGGCGTCTCCGGCCTGACATCAACGCAGGTCGCCGCCATGAGCCCCGCGCAGATCGACGCGATGTCGACCGCGCAACTCGCAGCATTGAACGCCGACGGCCTTGCAGGCTTCTCCACCGCCGATTTCGCCGTGCTCAGCAACACGGAAATCGGCCTTCTAAGCCCCTCCGCGTTCAAGGGCCTGTCGACTGCCATCATCGGCAGCCTGACTACGGGTCAGATCGCAGGTCTCTCGACCGGACAGGTGGGTGCGCTGACCTACAACCAGGTCGTCGCGCTGAGCACTGCGCAGGTTCAGGCCTTGACGACGACGCAGCTCGGCGCGCTCAACGCGATCCAGGCGGCCGGCCTCGGCACCGACGATGTCGCTCTTCTCTCCACGCAGGCCATGCAGGCGCTCACCAGCGGTGCGGTATCCGGTCTCGGCACGCAGGTAATCGCGGCCCTGACGACGGCGCAGGCCGATGCGCTCTCATCCGGCCAGATCGCCGGACTGACTTCGCAGCAGGTGGCTGCGCTGACACAAGGCTCGCTCGCGACCTTCACATCGGGTGAAATTTCGGCGCTGAGCTCGAGCGGCGTAAAGGGTCTGTCGACCGCCAGCATCGACGCCCTGACCAACGCTCAGCTGGGCGCATTGGTCGACACGCAGATGGGTAACCTAAACCCCGATCAGGTCGCCGCTGCCATTTCCGCCTATCTCAGCCGGAACTCGTAGTTCCGCAACATGAGACAAAAGAAAGCCCACCGAAACGGATGTTTCGGTGGGCTTTCTGCTTTGGATTTCTGGGTCATTTGCAGAAAACGGAAACGCCCGAGGCGTACCAAGAGGTTCCATTTCACGACCTTTCACACGGCGAAATGCAGAGCATCAGGGGGTGCACTCGCTTCACAGTCGCACTAGAATGCTAGTTATCCAATCGTCATCAGACTGGCGTTCCCGCCCGCCGCGACCGTGTTGACCGAAGTGGAAACCTCCTCCAGCAGCCAGTTCAGGCAGATCGCATCGGGATCTGAAAAAAGCTCTTCGGTAGTCGCGGCCTGAACCAGAACCAACGGGCCAGAGAGACCAGCAATCTTCTGGTTGACCGCCAGAACGCGCGCGCCATCCCCCTCGATCAGCGCCCCCGCAAAGGGCCCGGCGGCGTTCCAATCAAAGGCCCAGCCGATGCGCGAGGCCACGGATGCGGGCAAATTCCCGAACTGCGCCTTCAGGCCCGAAGCTTCGTCGACGACAGCAGAATTACCCGTTGCGAGCACGGCGGCGAGCTGACGCTTCAGCCCCTCAAGTGTCTGTGGAACCAGAAGAATTTTCCCACGCGGATGCAAGCCATATATGTTGCGTTCACCGACCGGACCTTGCAGCTCGGTAACAAGACCAAGGGCCGAACGCTCGGCCAGTTCGCGGGCGGCGTCAGCGCCTTCATGGTCCTGCCGTTCATCGAGCCAGCGGACGAAATCGCCGAGGACTGGATCGGTATGAACCGAATGATGCTGCGGCGGCACGGGGGCTTTCTGCACCAGACGACCGAGATAAAGCGGCCCGCCGGCTTTCGGCCCGGTGCCAGAGAGCCCGCGTCCGCCGAAGGGCTGGACGCCGACGACGGCGCCGATGACGTTGCGGTTCACATAGATATTGCCGACCCGCACGCGGCTTGTGACATGGGCGATGGTCTCGTCGAGGCGGGTATGCAGGCCGAAGGTCAGGCCATAGCCCGTCGCGTTGATCTCATCGATCAGCCGGTCGAGATCGGCGCGTCGATAGCGGATGACATGCAGCACGGGACCGAAGACCTCGCGCTTCAGTTCCTTCAGCGACGGCATCTCGATGATCGTCGGGGCAACGAAGGTTCCCTTGCGGGCCTCGGCAGGTAGCGCCACCTGCTCGACCGGCAGTCCGAGCCCGCGCATGCGTTCGATATGTGCCTCGATGACGCCCTTGGCTTCACTATTGATAACCGGACCGATATCCGTGCTGAGCCTGTCGGCGCGACCCAGCGTCAGCTCGGCCAGCGCACCTTTCAGCATATGCAGCACCCGATCCGCCACATCCTCCTGCAGGCAAAGGATGCGCAGCGCCGAGCAGCGCTGACCGGCGCTGTCGAAGGCGGACGCGATGACATCGCCGACAACCTGTTCGGCCAGCGCCGAAGAATCGACGATCATCGCATTCTGCCCGCCGGTTTCGGCAATCAGTGGGATCGACTTACCGTTCACCGAAACACGCTCGGCAAGCTGCGCCTGAATGAGCCGCGCGACTTCGGTGGAACCGGTGAACATCACGCCCGCCGTTTCCGGCGCGCCGACAAGGGTGGCTCCCACCCGGCCATCGCCGGGGACAAACTGCAGCGCCGCACGCGGCACGCCCGCGTCATGCAGGATCTTCACCGCTTCATGGGCGATGATCGGCGTTTCTTCTGCGGGCTTTGCCAGAACCGGATTGCCGGCAACGAGGGCTGCCGCGACCTGTCCGGTGAAAATCGCCAGCGGGAAATTCCATGGGCTGATGCAGACCACGGGGCCAAGCGGCAGATGCGCAGCACCCAGCGTCTTGCGCGCCTGATCGGCATAGTAGCGCAGGAAGTCGATGGCCTCGCGCACTTCGCCGATGGCGTTGGCCGCCGACTTGCCGGCCTCGCGCATGGCAATGCCCATCAGCACTTCGATCCTCGCTTGCATGAGATCGGCCGCACGGTCGAGACAGGCGGCACGCTCGGCGGGCGGCGTTTGCGCCCAGCTTGCCGCATGTTCGGCGGCGATGCGAACGAGACGGGCGGCTTCGCCTGCATCCAGTTCCGTGACCTGACCGACCACATCACTGTGGTCGGCAGGGTTCAGAACCGGACGGCCCTCGCCCGTCGCATCGCCTTCCGCAAGCAACGGGCCGACGGTCCAGCATTGGGCGGCGCTCTCCTGAAGTATGGCCGCAAGTTCAGCCAATTGCGCCTCATTCGACAGATCCAGTCCTGCCGAATTGCATCGACTGGCTCCATAAATGTCAGACGGCAGCGCGATCTGGTCATGCGGGGCGCCGGGAACCGGCATCGCCTCGACCACATCAACCGGATCGGCGACCAGATCGGCGACCGAGACATTTTCATCCGAGATGCGATTGACGAAGGAGGAGTTCGCGCCGTTTTCGAGAAGGCGGCGGACGAGATAGGCAAGCAGCGTCTCATGCGTGCCCACCGGCGCATAGATACGCGCCGGACGTCCGAGCTTGGACGCGCCGACCACCTCTTCGTAAAGCGGTTCGCCCATGCCATGCAGGCACTGGAATTCATATTTGCCGGTTTCGAAATCCGGGCCGGCAAGATGATAGATCGTTGCCAGCGTCTGCGCGTTATGCGTGGCAAATTGCGGGAAGACGGCATCCGGCGCGCCGAGCAGCTTTCGGGCGCAGGCAATGTAGGAGACGTCAGTATGAACCTTGCGGGTGAATACCGGAAAGCCTTCGAGCCCGTCGAGCTGCGCGCGCTTGATTTCGGCATCCCAATAGGCACCCTTGACGAGGCGCACCATCATGCGGCGGCCCGAGCGGCGGGACAGGTCGATGATGTAGTCGAGCACGAAGGGGCAGCGCTTGCCATAGGCCTGCACGACGAAGCCGAGGCCGTTCCAACCGGCGAGCGCCGGGTCAAGGCTCAGCGATTCCAGCAGATCGAGCGACAGTTCCAGCCGGTCGGCCTCCTCCGCATCGATATTGAGACCGATATCGTAGCCCTTGGCGATCAGCGCCAGCGCCCGGACCTTGGGGAGTAACTCGCCCATCACCCGCTCCGCCTTGGCGCGGACATAACGCGGATGCAGCGCCGAAAGCTTGATGGAAATGCCGGGGCCGTCATAGATGCCGCGCCCGGCGGCGGCTTTGCCGATGGCATGAATGGCATTTTCGTAGTCCCGATAGTAGCGCTCCGCATCGGCCGCCGTGGTCGCCGCCTCGCCCAGCATGTCATAGGAATAGCGGAAGCCCTGCGCTTCCATCACACGGGCGCGTTCCAGCGCCTCGTCGATGGTCTCGCCGGTGACGAACTGCTCGCCCATCATCCGCATCGCCATGTCGACGCCACGGCGGATCACAGGCTCCCCAGCGCGTGCGATAAGACGGGTGAGCGCTGCGGACAAGCGCCGGTCGCTGACGGTGGAGGTCAGCTTGCCGGTGACGACGAGGCCCCAGGTCGCGGCATTGACGAAGAGCGAGCGCCCGCCGCCGAGATGCGCCTTCCAGTCGCCGGTGGCGATCTTGTCGCGGATCAGTGCGTCGCGTGTATCCGTGTCCGGAATGCGCAGCAGCGCTTCCGCCAGGCACATCAGCGCCACGCCTTCCTGCGAGGAAAGCGAATATTCATGGACGAGGCCTTCGACGCCCGTACCGCGATGCTTGGTGCGCAACGCCGTGATCAGCGCGGTCGCCGTTTCAGCGACCTGCCCCTTCATCGCCTCCGGCAGTGATGCTGCGGCCAGCAGCGGCTGCATGCATTCAATCTCCGGCCGGCGATAGGCGGCGGTGATGGCGGCGCGCAATGCGCTCTGCGGTCGAATGGCAGGGGCGAAGGCAGCAAAGGGCGATGGCGAAACGGGCATGACGATCCTTCCTCGAACGATCAGCGGAAAGGCGGTTTCTCTCGATGGTTTCACGCCTTGGCGTCCCTTGCAAGACCGCCCGACCGAACCACGTTTTCGCCGCTGGATAGACAGTGCTGATAGCATAAGGCCGCTTGAACAGGCGTCCTAAAGAAGGCTATCTTCATGGCTGAATTCTCCAAATATTTCGGATTTTACGCGCATGAAGCCTAGAGAAGATGCCTCCTATGGTGATCTTGACAAGATCGACCTGAAAATTCTCGAGATCGTCGCGGTTGACGGGCGTATTTCGATCACCGATCTCGCAAGCGCCGTCGGGCTCTCCAAGACACCTTGCCAACTTAGGCTCAAGCGGCTGGTGTCGGACGGCTATATCGATGGCTTCCGGGCGGTCATCAATCCGCAGAAGCTCGGCCTCGATCACATCGCCTTTGCCGAGGTGAAGCTGACCAATACGAGCGAGGAGGCGCTGAAAAGCTTCAACGAGGCGGTAAAGAAAATCCGCGAGGTGGAGGAGTGCCACATGATCGCGGGCCGCTTCGATTATCTCCTGAAAGTCCGCACCCGCGACATCGGCCGCTATCGCCGGGTTCTCGGCGAACTGATCTCGACGCTGCCCTATGTCGCCAGCACTTCGACCAATGTCACCATGGAGGCGGTCAAGGAAAGCTGGTAAGGAAATTCGTCTCCATTTACCGAACGCACTGAACGCATCGTTCACCGTCCGAAAACGCGACTTTGGCCACGGGACGCATTATGTAGGGTCCAACGTCAGCCCGTTTCGGGCTTTGAATTTGTGAAGGACCCCTGTCCCATGAAGAAAATCGGTTTCCTCTCCTTCGGCCATTGGACGCCCTCGCCGCAATCGGGGACGCGCTCGGCCCGCGACAACCTCCTGCAGTCCATCGATCTTGCCGTTGCGGCGGAAGAGCTGGGCGCGGACGGCGCCTATTTCCGTGTCCACCACTTCGCCCGGCAGCACGCCTCGCCCTTCCCGCTTCTCGCGGCGGTCGGCGCGCGCACCAAGTCAATCGAGATCGGAACGGGCGTCATCGACATGCGCTATGAAAACCCGCTCTACATGGCTGAAGATGCCGGCGCTGCCGATCTGATCTCGGGCGGCCGCCTGCAGCTCGGCATCAGCCGCGGCTCCCCCGAGCAGGTGATCGAAGGCTGGCGCTATTTCGGCTATCAGCCGGAAGAAGGCCAGACGGATGCCGACATGGGCCGCCGCCACGCGGAAGTTTTCCTCGAAGTGCTGAAGGGCGAAGGCTTTGCACAGCCGAACCCCCGCCCGATGTTCCCGAACCCGCCCGGATTGCTGCGCATCGAGCCGCATTCGGAAGGTCTGCGCGAGCGCATCTGGTGGGGCGCCGGCTCGAACGCGACGGCCGTCTGGGCCGCCAAGTTGGGCATGAACCTTCAGAGCTCGACGCTCAAGAACGACGAGACGGGCGAGCCCTTCCATGTCCAGCAGGCCAGGCAGATCCGCGCCTATCGCGAGGCCTGGAAGGAAGCCGGCCACACCCGCACGCCGCGCGTCTCGGTCAGCCGTTCGATCTTCGCGCTCGTTGACGATCGCGATCGCGCCTATTTCGGCCGCGGCGGCAAGGAACAGGATTCGGTCGGCTATATCGATGACAGCACGCGGGCGATCTTCGGCCGTTCCTATGCCGCTGAACCCGACGAACTCATCAAGGAACTCGCCGCCGACGAGGGCATTGCCGAGGCCGATACGCTTCTGCTCACCGTGCCGAACCAACTGGGCGTCGACTATAATGCCCATGTGATCGAAGCGATCCTCAAGCACGTCGCCCCGGCTCTCGGCTGGCGATAGCGGAAACGAAAAGGCCGCGCAGGTGTCGCCAGCGCGGCCTTCTCATATGCGCTTTCCGCGGAGCAATCAGCGATCCAGCCAGGCCGCGAGCTTGTCGAGGGTCTGCTGACCATAAACGACAGCCCCAAATCCGATGACGAACTTGCGGCGCTCGACGGTCGGGTGCAACTGGCGCATCGTCAGGACCGTCTTGCCATCCGATTGCTCATCGAATGTCACGGTCACACGAAAACGGTCCGGGTCATCGGGGTCCGCGCCGCCATGATCCACGACCAGCCGCTCATTGGGCACGATTTTCAAAAAGCGAATGAAGTTGGGGAAGCGCTGCGTCTTTCCCTCGAACTCGCCCACCATATCGAACCGCCAGATCCCGCCCTCGCGAATATCGGCCTCATGCGTCTCGATCCGCAGCCCGGCCGGGCCGTACCAGACCGACAGGGCTTCGGGGTCAGTCCAAGCGGCAAAGACCTTGTCGCGCGGATGGTTCAGCACCCGCACGAGAACGATTTCGCGGTCGAGCGACCACGTCTCCAATGGATTAGGCATTTGTTTTTTCTCCCTTTTGCTTGTTGTCCAGATAGGCTTCCAGACGGTCCAACCGCCCTGACCAACGCTCCCGCTCGGCCATCATCCAGTCCGCCGCCTCATCGAAACGCTGCGGCACCAGCCGGCACCAGCGGCTCCGTCCGCGTTTTTCGCTGACGATCAGCCCGCAGTCTTCCAGCACCTTCAGATGCTGGGTGAAGGAGGGCAGCGCCATGTCGAAGGGTTCGGCCAGGGCCGTGACAGGCAGTTCACCCTCCACGAGACGTGAGACGACAGCGCGACGGGTGGGGTCGCTCAGGGCGTGAAAGGCAAGATCGAGTGATGTCGAATAGTTAGGCATATACCTTACTAACTCGTACCCTTAGATGCGTCAAGTCTTATTAAGGTATGCACCTAACTAATTCGCCTGAAGGAAAGCCATATGCCTAAATTTTAATCTCCTGTTCAAATTGACAGCAAAAGCAGCATCATAAACCGGGTAATCCGCGCCCGGCCTGCTGGCACAGCGTTTGCTTTGCGTTAGGGAGATCACTGGAGAGACCCCATTTGGCGCCCCACCTGCCGTTCCTATGCCTTGCGATCACCTGCAGCTGGCCAGCTTTCGCGTCCGCGTATCGGCAGCATGCGCCCGCGTCGCGCGCCGAGCGGGCAATGGTGACTGTCGGCTCGACCATATTTCTGGGCGCCATGGCGCTGCTTTTCATGAATGTCGCCCCGCTGGTCGGCGTCCTGCTTTTCCTCTGCGCCATCGCCCTCGCGGTCCTGGCGGACCAGTTTCTCGCGTCGCGCTGGTCGCTTCTCGCCGCCGCTACCAGCTTCGGCTCCTACCTTGTCGGGACGGTGCATTGAGCGGGTCCAAGATCACCGCAGACCTGACGATCTTGGTGATCGATGAGAACGCCATCCGCGCCTCGATCATCGAGGAAGGACTGGCTGAGGCCGGGCATTGCAAGGTCACTGTCATCCATGAGGTCAACGGCGTTGCCCGCCTCATCGAGACGCTGGAGCCCGACGTCATCATCATCGATATCGAAAGCCCCAACCGTGACATGATGGAGCATATGTTCCAGTTGACGCGCAGCGTCTCGCGGCCGATCGCCATGTTCGTCGACCGCTCAGACACCGCGTCCATCGAGGCTGCGGTCGATGCCGGCGTCTCAGCCTATATCGTCGACGGGCTGAAGAAGGAGCGCGTGAAGCCCATCCTCGACATGGCGGTGAGCCGCTTCAATGCCTTCAGTCGCCTGCAGCGCGAACTCGCCGAAGCCCGCAACGCGCTGGAAGAGCGCAAGATCATCGAGCGCGCCAAGGGCATCCTCATGAAAATGCGGGGACTGAGCGAGGAGGACGCCTTCGCGCTGCTTCGCCAGAGCGCCATGAACGAGAAGAAGAAGATCGCGGACATCGCCCAGAGCGTGGTCACGGCAGCGGGACTGCTGTTGTGATGGGCAATGCGATCCGGAGAAACGATTATGAGTGAGATGTTTTCCATGAGCGCGCTCGGTTCAGCCGCCGCCCCGCCCCACGTCAGCCGGGAGCAGAAGACCTTGCGCGCGGGCTTCATTCCGCTGATGGACGCCTCGATCCTCATCGTCGCGGCCGAACTCGGGTTTGCGGACAAGGAAGGCTTGCGGCTCGATCTGGTTCGCGATGTCTCCTGGGCCAATGTGCGCGATCGGCTTGCCTTCCGGCAGTTCGATATCGCCCATATGCTGTCTCCCATGCCGGTCGCCTCCATGCTGGGTCTCGGCTCCAACCCCTCGCCCACCATCACGCCGTTTTCGCTGGGACGCGGCGGCAATGCGATCACGCTGTCGGCGCGCATCTTCGAGCGCATGCAGGCACTGACCGGCCTGCCGGACGATGCGAGCGCGCTCGCCAGTGCCAATGCGCTGGCCGCCGTGTTGGCCGATATGCGCGCCCGCGGCGAGGCCATGCCGACGCTCGGCATGACCTATCCCTTCTCCTCGCATAATTACGAATTCCGCTACTGGCTCGCCGCCGGAGGCATCGATCCGGACCGGGACGTGAAGCTCGTTGTCGTGCCGCCACCACTCACCTCCGATGCGCTGGCGGCTGGCGCCATCGACGGTTTCTGCGTCGGCGCGCCGTGGAACATGGTGGCCTCCGAGCGCGGCACAGGCCGGATCGTGGCGGCAAAGCAGGATATCTGGCCGCTCGCGCCGGAAAAGGTGATCGGCCTACGCCCCGAATGGGCGGAGGCGAATGCCGATACGGTCTCGCGCCTGATCGTCGCACTCGACCGCGCCGCGCGCTGGTGCGACGAGCCGGGCAATCACGACGAGCTTGCAGAAATCTTGAGTTCCGCACCCTATATCCAGGCTCAGGGCAGCATCATCCGCCGCGTCCTCAGTGGCGAATTCAACCTCGATGCCCAGGGCAACAAGCGGATCATCCCCGATTACTTCCTCTTCCATCGCGGCGCGGCGAATTACCCTCGCCCCAATCAGGCACTTTGGATCTTCAGCCAGATGATGCGCTGGGGCCAGACCGTCTTTTCGGAAGCGGACCGCGCTCGGGCCGAAAGCGCCTATCGGCCCGACCTCTATCGCAATGCGCTCGGCGCGGATGCCTCCATTCCCGACCCGACGGAAGAGGACGCGATGCTGTCGAATTTCATGGATGGGCAGGTCTTCAGCCCGACGCAGATGCCGGACTACGTGGCCCGCTTTCCCGTCAGAACGGACGCTGCGCCGCCCCTCGCTGCGCACGACGCCTGATTACGCTGCATTGCACAAAAAATGCGCAAGCTGACTTGAATGCCGAATTTATAGTCGCCGTTCGCCACGCACCTCCCAAAGCGGTACTAGCGGCCTAAAGCGAAAAGCGGTTTAGATTTCAGCGAGATAGCGCCTCATACTCGGAATTGGCACACCTCTTGCTTTACTAATTACATCCGGTCAACGGCGACCGGAGACAAGAGCGCCCGAAGCGCGCTCACCAGAGACATCGACGTCGCTTGGTTCTGCACCCCGGATCTCCCATCCGGTCGTTGCACCAACCAGCGGCGTTTTTTGTTTTTCCGCATCTCCGTCACATCACCAGAGGGACACGACGCACATGACGAAGACGACAGGAACAGGTATCGGCCGCCGCGATCTCTTGAAGGTCACATCCGCCGCAGCGTTGATCAGCGCAGTCAAAATGGCATTCCCCTCCGGCGCGTTCGCGCAATCGGCCGGCCCCGAAGTCAAGGGCGTCAAGCTCGGCTTTATTGCGCTGACAGACGCCGCGCCGCTGCTGATCGCCAAGGAGAAGGGCTTTTTCGACAAGCATGGTCTGCCCGACGTCGAGGTGACGAAACAGGCATCCTGGGGCGCAACGCGCGACAATCTCGTGCTCGGCGGCGCGGCCAACGGCATTGACGGCGCACATATCCTCACGCCCATGCCCTACCTCATTTCGACCGGCAAGGTGACGCAGAACAACATTCCTGTCCCGATGTCGATCCTCGCCCGCCTCAATCTGGACAGCCAGGGCATTTCGGTCGCGCAGGAATATGCCCAGACGGGCGTGCAACTTGACGCATCCAAGCTCAAGGAAGCCTTCGCGGCCAAGAAGGCAAAGGGTGGCGAGGTCAAGGTCGCCATGACCTTTCCCGGCGGTACGCATGACTTGTGGATCCGTTACTGGCTCGCAGCCGGCGGCATCGATCCAGACAAGGACGTCTCCACCATCGTCGTGCCGCCGCCGCAGATGGTCGCGAACATGAAGGTCGGCTCCATGGACGCCTTCTGCGTTGGCGAACCGTGGAACGAGCAGCTCGTCAACCAGGGCATCGGCTTCACCGCCTGCACGACCGGCGAACTCTGGAAGGGCCATCCGGAAAAGGCGCTGGGGCTCCGCACCGACTGGATCGAGAAGAACCCCAACGCCGCCAAGGCCCTCATGATGGCCGTGATGGAAGCTCAGATGTGGGCCGACAGCATGGACAACAAGGAAGAGATGGCGACGATCCTCGGCAAGCGCCAATGGTTCAACGTGCCGCCGAAGGATGTCGCCGGCCGCCTCAAGGGCACGATCAATTATGGCAATGGCCGCGTCGCTGAAAAGACCGGTCTCGAGATGAAGTTCTGGAAGGACCATGCGTCCTATCCGTTCAAGAGCCACGACGCCTGGTTCCTCACCGAGAATATCCGCTGGGGCAAGTTTGCACCCGACACCGACATCAAGGCGCTGGTCGACAAGGTGAACCGCGAGGACATCTGGCGCGCCGCCGCAAAGGATCTCGGCGTCGCCGCCGCCGACATTCCGACATCGACCTCGCGCGGAAAAGAGACCTTCTTCGATGGCAAGGTCTTCGATCCGGAAAACCCGAAGGCCTATCTCGAAAGCCTGAAGATCAAGGCCACCGCCTGACGCGCACCGTAGTCCCGCCTGCCTGCTTCCCCTCTAGGCAGGCGGGGTCTTCACCCGAACCAAACAACGAACAGGATAACCCCATGACCGCAACTGCCCGCAAGGCCCAACCCGTGTCCGAGGCAACAGCCTCGCCAAAGACGGCGACGGTCGTCGCGATGCCGCTGCCGGCGCGGCGCGCGTTCCGCCCGCAAGCCATGCTCGCCACCCTCGGCCGAAATGTTCTGCCGCCGCTGGTCGTCGTCATGATCATCCTGGGCGTCTGGCAGATTGCCTGTTCGCATCCGGGCGCAAGCCTTCCTGCGCCGTCGCAGATCTGGACAGACAGCGCCGATCTCATCACCTCACCCTTCTTCAACAACGGGCCGCAGGATATCGGGCTTGCCTGGCGGGTGCTGATTTCGCTGGAGCGGGTCGCCATGGGCTTCGGCCTTGCGGCCATTGTCGGTGTCATCATCGGCGCGGTCGTAGGTCAGTCGGTCTGGGCCATGCGCGGCCTCGACCCGATCTTCCAGATCCTGCGTACCGTGCCGCCGCTCGCCTGGCTGCCGCTGTCGCTGGCGGCTTTCCGCGACAGCAACCCCTCGGCCATCTTCGTCATCTTCATCACGTCGATCTGGCCGGTGATCATCAACACGGCCGTTGGCGTTCGCAACATTCCCGACGATTACCGCAACATCGCCCGCGTCCTGCGCCTTAACCAGCTGGAATTCTTCGTCCGCATCATGATCCCGGCCGCAGCGCCTTACATCTTCACCGGCCTGCGCATCGGCATAGGCCTCTCGTGGCTCGCCATCGTGGCGGCGGAAATGCTGACCGGCGGCGTCGGCATCGGCTTCTTCATCTGGGACGCGTGGAACTCGTCGCGCCTCTCCGACATCATCGTGGCGCTCGTCTATATCGGCGTCACCGGCTTCATCCTCGACAAGCTCGTTGCCTTTGTCGGGACCATCGTCACGCGCAGCAACTGAGGGAGGCCGTCATGAGCTATCTGAAAATCGACCATATCGACAAGAGTTTCGAACGCGGCGGCGTGCGCACCGAAGTCCTGAAGGACGTTTCCCTGACGATTGAAAAGGGCGAGTTCGTTTCCATCATCGGCCATTCCGGCTGCGGGAAATCGACGCTTCTGAACCTGATCGCGGGGCTGACCCGCGTGACCACAGGCGCCATCCTGCTGGGCAATACGGAAGTCAACGCGCCCGGCCCGGAACGCGCCGTGGTCTTCCAGAACCACTCGCTGCTGCCCTGGCTCACCGTCTACGAGAACGTCAACCTCGCCGTCGCAAAAGTCTTTGCCGGCCGCAAGAGCAAGGCCGAGAAGCATGAATGGGTGATGCACAATCTCGATCTCGTGCAGATGTCCCACGCCAAGGATAAGCGCCCGGCGGAAATCTCCGGCGGCATGAAACAACGCGTCGGCATTGCCCGGGCGCTTGCCATGGAGCCGAAGATCCTGCTGCTCGACGAGCCCTTCGGCGCGCTCGATGCGCTCACCCGCGCCCATCTTCAGGACGCGGTGATGGAAATCCACGCCCGCCTCGGCAACACGATGATCATGATCACGCATGACGTCGACGAGGCCGTGCTGCTTTCCGACCGCATCGTGATGATGACGAACGGGCCGGCGGCGCGCATCGGCGAGGTTCTGGACGTGCCGATCCCGCGTCCGCGCGACCGCATCGCCCTTGCCTCCGACCGCACCTATCTCAAATCCCGCGAAGCCGTGCTGAAGTTCCTCTACGAACGCCACCGCTTCGTCGAAGCCGCGGAGTAAGCACCATGGCCCAGAAACTCGTCATCATCGGCAATGGCATGGCCCCCGGCCGCATGCTGGAGCACCTCTTCGAGCAGGCCCCCGGCCTCTACGACGTCACGATCTTTAACGCCGAGCCGCGCGTCAACTATGACCGCATCATGCTCTCGCCGGTCCTCTCGGGCGAAAAGACGTTCGAGGATATCATCATCCATGGCGATGGCTGGTATATCGAAAACAACGTGACCCTCTACAAGGGTCACCGCATTGTCGGCATTGACCGGAACGCCCGCACCGTCACCTCTGACCATGGCGTGACGGAAAGCTACGACAAGCTGGTGATCGCCACCGGCTCCGTGCCCTTCATCATCCCGGTTCCGGGCAAGGATCTGCCCGGCGTCATCACCTATCGCGACCTCGACGATGTCGACGCCATGCTCTTGGCTGCGCAGTCACGCGAGAAGGCCATCGTCATCGGCGGCGGCCTGCTGGGGCTTGAAGCGGCCGCAGGTCTGGCGCTGCGCGGCATGGACGTGACGGTGCTGCATGTCATGCCGACGCTGATGGAGCGCCAGCTCGATCCGGCCGCCGGCTATCTGCTGCAGAAGGCCGTCGAGGAGCGCGGCATCAAGGTCATCACCAAGGCCAATACGAAGCGCATCATCGGCACGGACCGCGTCGAGGGCATTGAGCTCGACAACGGCACGATCATTCCGGCGACGCTGGTGGTGATGGCCGTCGGCATCCGGCCGAATGCGGGTCTCGCCAAGGACGCAGGCCTTGCCGTCAATCGCGGCATCGTGGTCGATGCCGGCATGCAGACCTCGGATGGCGATATTCTGGCGGTCGGCGAATGCGCCGAAGTCGACGGGATGGTCTATGGCCTCGTCGCGCCGCTCTACGAAATGGCCCGCGTTGCCGCTGCCCATCTGGCGGGCGACACCAAGCCGGCCTTCGTCCATTCCGACACGCCGACCAAGCTGAAGGTGACGGGCATCAACCTCTTTTCTCTGGGTGACTTCGCCGATGGCGACGACCGCGAGGAAATCGTGCTGCGCGACGCCACCGCCGGCATCTACAAGCGCGTCGTCATCAAGGACAACCGCATTATCGGCACGGTTCTCTACGGCGAAACCTCCGATGGAGCCTGGTTCAACGACCTGAAGAAGAAGGGCACAGACATTTCCGCCATGCGCGACACGCTGATCTTCGGCCAGTCGTTCCAGGGGGGTGCTCCGCTGGACCCTATGGCGGCCGTTGCAGCCTTGCCGGATGATGCGGAAATCTGCGGCTGCAACGGCATATGCAAGGGCAAGATCACGAGCACGATCACGGCCAAGGGCCTGACGACGCTGGACGGCGTGCGCGCCCTTACGAAAGCCTCTGCCTCCTGCGGCAGTTGCACCGGCCTTGTCGAGCAGTTGATGTCGCTGACGCTCGGCGATGCCTATAACCCGGCCGCCGTCACGCCCATGTGCACCTGCACGGAACTCGGCCATGACGACGTGCGCCGTCTGATCAAGGCCAAGGGGCTGAAGACCATTCCCGCCGTCATGCAGGAACTGGAATGGAAGACCTCCTGCGGCTGCGCCAAGTGCCGTCCGGCGCTGAACTATTACCTCGTCTGCGACTGGCCGGATGAATATGCCGACGACTACCAGTCGCGCTACATCAACGAGCGCGTCCACGCCAATATCCAGAAGGACGGCACCTATTCGGTCGTGCCGCGCATGTGGGGCGGCGTGACGAATGCCGCTGAACTCCGTGCCATTGCCGACGTGGTCGACAAGTTTGAAATCCCGATGGTGAAGGTCACCGGCGGCCAGCGTATCGACCTGCTCGGCGTCGAGAAGGAAGACCTGCCCGCCGTCTGGGCCGATCTCGGCAAGGCCGGCTTCGTCTCCGGCCAGGCCTATGCCAAGGGCCTCCGCACCGTCAAAACCTGCGTCGGCTCCGACTGGTGCCGCTTCGGAACGCAGGATTCGACCGGGCTCGGCATCCGCATCGAGAAGTTCATGTGGGGCTCCTGGACACCGGCCAAGCTGAAGCTTGCCGTTTCGGGATGTCCGCGCAACTGCGCGGAAGCGACCTGCAAGGATATCGGCGTCATCTGCGTGGATTCAGGCTTCGAAATCCACTTTGCAGGCGCCGCCGGTCTCGACATCAAGGGCACCGATGTTCTCGGCCTTGTGAAGACCGAGGACGAGGCGCTGGAGCATATCGTGGCGCTCACCCAGATGTATCGCGAGCAGGCCCGCTATCTGGAGCGCATCTACAAATGGGCGAAACGCATCGGCCATGACGAGATCCGCCGCCAGATCATGGCGGATGGGGAAAAGCGCCGCGCCTATTACGAGCGCTTCGTCTTCTCCCAGAAATTCGCGCAGGTCGATCCCTGGTCGGAGCGCGTCTCCGGCAAGGACAAGCATGAATTCAAACCGATGGCGACCGTCGGTTTCCATCAGGCAGCGGAGTGAGATCATGGATCACAACTGGATCGCCATTGGCCATATCGACGACATTCCGCTGCGCGGCGCGCGCTGCGTGAAGACGCCAGACGGCAAGATCGCCGTCTTCCGCACCGCCGAAAACGAGGTTTTCGCCATCGAGGATCAATGCCCGCACAAGGGCGGGCCGCTCAGTCAGGGCATCGTCCACGGCAAGGCCGTCACCTGCCCGCTGCACAATTTTGTCATCTCGCTGGAGAGCGGCAAGGCGCTGGGGGCGGACGAGGGCGAAGTGCGGACCATTCCGGTGCGCAATATCGATGGCCAACTGTCGATTGCCTATCAGGCGGCCGCGCTGGTCGCGGCGGAGTAAGACGATGATGACGAGCGCATTACCCCCCTCTGTCCTGCCGGACATCTCCCCCGCAAGGGTGGAGATTGGATGGGGCGCGCGCCACATGTCGTCTCCCCCCTTGTGGGGGAGATGGCGGCAGCCAGAGGGGGTCTTTGCCGAAGCCACTGAGCAAGCGGATAGAAAGACCCCTCCCCAACCCTCCCCACAAGGGGGAGGGAGAGCGAGCGTCGTGCCCCATCCCATCTCCCCCCTTGAGGGGGAGATGTCAGCGAAGCTGACAGAGGGGGGTGCCTTCGCGCAAACCGAAAGAGGCATTCATGCCCACTGAAACCCGGACCACCTGCCCCTATTGCGGCGTCGGCTGCGGCGTGATTGCGCGTGTCGAGGACGACGGCAAGGTGAGCGTGAAAGGCGACCCGGATCACCCGGCCAATTTCGGCCGGCTCTGCTCCAAGGGTTCGGCGCTGGCCGAAACGCTCGATCTGGAGGGCCGCGTTCTGGCCCCGCAGATCCATGGTCAAGAGGCCGGCTGGGACGCGGCGCTCGATCTCGTGGCGCAGCGTTTCCGGGAGACGATTGCCGCGCATGGGCCGGACTCGGTTGCCTTCTACGTCTCCGGGCAATTGCTGACGGAAGACTATTATGTCGCCAACAAGCTGATGAAGGGCTTCATCGGCTCGGCCAATATCGACACGAATTCAAGACTTTGCATGGCTTCCTCCGTCGCCGGCCACAAGCGGGCCTTCGGCTCGGACACCGTGCCCGGCTGTTACGAGGATCTGGAGCTTGCCGATCTCGTGGTTCTCACCGGCTCCAACACGGCCTGGTGCCATCCCGTGCTCTACCAGCGACTGGCCGCCGCCAAGGCCAGCAGGCCGACAATGAAGGTCGTGGTCATTGATCCCCGCCGCACTGCCACCTGCGACATCGCCGACTTGCATCTCCCCATTCGCGCCGATGGCGACGTGGCGCTGTTCAACGGGCTCTTCCATCATCTGGTCGATACCCGCCGTGTGGATGAGGCCTTCGTCGGCGCGCACACGAGTGGTTTCAGCGAGGCACTGATGGCCGCTGCACGGCTTGGCATGGCGGAGCTATCCGAGGCGACCGGTCTTTCCGGCATGGCGCTGCGCCAGTTCTTCCGGCTGTTCGCCGAGACGGAAAAGGTCGTTACCTGCTACAGTCAGGGCGTCAACCAGTCCGCGGTCGGCACGGACAAGGTCAACGCCATCATCAACTGCCATCTTGCCACGGGCCGCATCGGCCGGCCGGGCATGGGGCCGTTTTCGCTGACCGGCCAGCCCAATGCCATGGGCGGGCGCGAGGTGGGCGGGCTTGCCAACATGCTCGCGGCCCATATGGAACTCGGCAGCGCCGCGCATCGCGACACCGTGCAGCGCTTCTGGAATGCGCCTGTCATCGCCGACAAGCCGGGCCTCAAGGCCGTCGACATGTTCGAGGCAGTTGCAGAGGGGCGCATCAAGGCGATCTGGATCATGTCCACCAATCCGGTCGTCTCGATGCCGGATGCGGATGGAGTCAAGGCGGCGCTGACCGCCTGCCCCTTCGTCGTCGTCTCCGACATTCAGGCCTATACGGACACGGCGCGGCTTGCCCATGTCCTGCTGCCCGCCACCGGCTGGAGCGAGAAATCCGGCACCGTCACCAATTCCGAGCGGCGCATCTCCCGCCAGCGGCCCTTCCTGCCCGTCCCCGGCGAGGCCCGGCCGGACTGGTGGCAGATGGCCGAAGTCGGCAAGCGCATGGGCTTTGCTGAGGGCTTCGATTTCGCCTCGCCGGCGGAGATCTTCGCCGAACACGCCGCCTTGTCTGCTTACGAGAATGATGGCATCCGCGATTTCGATATCGGCGCTTACGCGGAGATCGATGGGACCGACTATGACGCCCTCATCCCGTTCCAATGGCCGCAGCCGGCAGGCGAACCGTCGCGCAAGCGCTTCTTCGCGGATGGGCGCTTCTATCATCCAGACGGCAAGGCGCGCTTCGTCCCCATCACGCCACCGGCCCCCGCCGCGCGCGATGCCGCCTTCCCCTTCACGCTCAACACCGGCCGCGTGCGCGACCATTGGCACACCATGACGCGCACGGCGAAGAGCGCACGGCTCTCCGCCCACATCGCCGAGCCCTTCTGCGAAATTCACCCGCTGGACGCGCGCGCCCTCGGCATTGCGGATGCCGATCTCGTGACGGTCGCCTCCCCCTCCGGCCACGCGGTCATCGTCCGGGCGCTACTGACCGAGCGGCAGGCGCGGGGTGCGATCTTCGTGCCGATGCACTGGACGGGCGAGACGGCCGCTGCCGCGCGCGTCGATACGCTGGTGCCCGGCCGTGTAGATCCCGTCTCCGGCCAGCCGGCGCTGAAAATGGCGGCCGCGTCTGTGGCCCGCCACGCCCCCGCCGCCCATGGCTTTCTGGTCTCACAGGCAAAGCCGAAGGCACTGCCCTTCTCCTACTGGGCCACTGCGAAGACGGAAAGCGGCCATCGACTAGAGTTTGCGGGCGACATCCCGGCTGAGAGCTGGGAGGCGTGGCTGCGTGCGACGCTGGGGATCGACGGCGAAATCACCTTCTCGGGTTATGCGGATGCCTGCAATGGCGATCACCGCCTGCTCGCCTTCGACGGCGACCGGCTTCTCGCCGCCCTTTACGTCTCCCGCGCGCCGGTCGCCGTGTCGCGGCAATGGGCTGTGGAACAGTTGACCGTCAGCCATGCGGACCCAGCCGCCCGCTTCATGCTGGTCGCGGGCCGGCCCGCACCAGGGCGGCCTGACAAGGGCGCCATCGTCTGCTCCTGCTTCTCGGTCGGCGTCAACGAGATCGCCTGCGCGGTGCGCGCAGGTTGCTGGTCGGTCGAAAAGATCGGCGCGCAATTGAATGCAGGCACGAATTGCGGCTCCTGCCGCCCGGAAATCAGGAGGATCATCGATGCGACGCAAATCCTTGCCGCCGAGTGACAGTCCCGAGCGCATCGCGCCGCTCGCCAAGCTTCCGGTCTTCTGGTCGCTGACCCACAAGCGTGTCGTGGTGGCCGGTGGGTCGGACGCCGCCGCGTGGAAGGCCGAACTGCTGGCCGCCTGCGGCGCGCGGGTCGAGGTCTATTGCGAGCCGCATGATGTGAGTGAAACGATGCAGGCGCTGATTGCCGAGGAGAAGGTTTCATTGAAACCGCAGCCCTGGGCGATCAGCGTCTTTGAAGGCGCGAGCCTTGCCCTTGCGGATTGCGAGGGGGAGGACGAGGCTCGCGCCTTCTTTTGCGCGGCGCGCACGGCTGGTGTTCCGGTCAATGTCATCGACAAGCCGGCCTTCTGCCAGTTCCAGTTCGGTTCCATCGTCAACCGCTCGCCGGTCGTCGTGTCGATCTCCACCGATGGGGCGGCACCGATCCTGGCACAGGCGATCCGCCAGCGCATCGAAACGCTGCTGCCGCCGGCGCTGAAGGACTGGGCGCAGCTTGCCCGGCAGCTGCGCGAGGCGGTCAACCTGCGCCTTGCACCCGGCCAACCGCGCCGCACATTCTGGGAGACGTTTGTCGATCGCTGCATGGGCTCGAACCGGGCACCGGCGGATAGCGATTCCGAAGACCTGCTCAAAGCCGCCGAGCGAATCGCTTCGGCTCCCGCCACTGGTTCAGTCACGCTGGTCGGGGCCGGTCCCGGCGATGCCGAACTGCTGACGCTGAAAGCGATGCGGTCGCTTCAGTCCGCCGATGTCATCCTCTTCGACGATCTCGTCTCGCAGGAGGTGCTGGAACTCGCGCGGCGCGAGGCCAAGCGCTTCCTGGTCGGCAAGCGCGGCGGCCGCGAGAGCTGCAAGCAGGATGACATCAACGACATGATGGTCCGTTTCGCCAAGGCGGGCAAACGTGTCGTTCGGCTCAAATCCGGCGACCCGATGATATTCGGCCGCGCCGGCGAGGAGATCGCGCGGCTTGAGGCGGAAGGCATCGCCGTGGAGATCGTGCCCGGCATAACCTCAGCGTCTGCCATGGCCGCGCGCCTCAAGACGTCGCTGACGCATCGCGATCATGCTCAGCAGGTCCGGTTCGTCACCGGCCATTCGCGTCATTCAGAACTGCCGGCGACGCTCGACTGGGCCTCCCTCGCCCAACCCAACCAGACGACCATGTTCTACATGGGCGGGCGGATGGTGGGCCGCATCGAACAACGGCTTCGCGAAGCGGGCATGTCCGCAGAGACGCCGGTCGCCGTGATGTCCGCCGTCAGCCGGGAGAACGAGCGGGGCTGGCGCGGTCCGCTTCATGCCCTGCCCGCGGCCGTGCGGGACATCGGAACCGACGAGCCCGTGCTGATCGGCATCGGCGAGGTCTTCGCGCAAGGCGCTCAAGTCCGTGCGCAATATAGCTCGCACGTGTCGTCCGAGACGGTCGCACCGGCGTTGGCCGCGACTGCCTGAGCGCGACACCAGGTCGCCACGGCTTGCGGCGCCTGAAGCTCTTCGGCACTCTCAACCGTCTCGATTGGTCAGCGTTGCGAAGGACTTGGACGGCAGCGTCACGGACCAGACCGCGTTGGAAATCCCGACACGCACCTCAACGTCCTGGTTCAGCGGATTTTGTAGTACGGCGACGTCGGTGCCGTCAGCGTTGCGGAACAGGACCGTATTGGCGGCCCACCGTCCGGCAGCGTCCAGCACAGCGGCACCGCCGCGAACATAGCGGGCGAAATGCCGCATCAGCTGATATTCCGGATTGGCGATGACCGCCCCCTTCTCCACATCAACGCAGAACATGGAATTCTGCTGCCAGCCCCAGGTACTGATGCCGCCCTGTTCGAGAACGAGGTTCCAGTACACATAGGCCTCGACGCCATTGACGAGATAATGCTGCGCCAGGTCGAAGACATAGTGGGCATAGTCCCAGCTATTCGCCCCGTCGCCGCATTCGTTCTCGGTCATGATCAGCGGCAGGTCGGGTGCGGCCTGATGAGTCCGCTGCACGGCCCCTTTCCCGGCCCACTGGAAGCCGATGCCGCCGAGACGCGCGCGGGTGTGCCGGTCGTAAAGCGAGGGTGCAACCCAGTCATTGAAGCTCGCCCGCTCGATGGTCCCGAGCCAGATATCGGCATCGACGCCGCGTGCATCGAACATCGGGCCGAGATCGTCGCGGATGAAAAGGCCAAGGCGCTCGCCTGTCCAGCAGCAGGACGGAAACTTCTGGTCCGAATCCGGCTCGTTCTGCACGTGGATGGCGTCGATGCGGATGCCGAGATCGCGATAGGCTTCGACGAACTTGGACAGATAGAGCGCGTGCGCCTTGCGATGGTCTTCCTGCCAGACGAGCCGGCCATAATTATAGGCCTTGTGATCCTTCAGCCAGGTCGGCGGGCTCCAGGGCGAGGCAAAGAGCGTGAAGTCGCGGCCATGCGCGGCGCGGGCCTCGCGATAGTACGGCAGGAGATAGCGATGATCGCGGGCGATGGAGAATTGCTCCATCGCGAAATCGCCCTCGGTCTCGTTGTGGCTGTACCAGCTTTCGGCAAAGTCGCTCGCCCCGATGGGCAGGCGATTATAGTGGAAGTCGAGGCCTTCCGGCGAGAAGACCTCATGCAGGAGATGCTCACGCGAGGCGGCGTCCGTCTTCTGCAGCGCGATCCAGGACAGTTCGTTGAAGCAGGCGCCGAAACCCTTGAAGTTCTCGGTGACGGTCCCACGGGCGGCGACATCGGCCTCCCCCTCCACCGCGCGAACCTCGCCTTCCACCCACGCAGTGTCTTTCGTCGAAACCCTGATCCGCACGCAATCCTCCTCAACCGCTGCAACCAATTCGTCCGAACGCGTCTATAGCAACAGCGCCCCTCCCCCGCCAGAGCGACGCTCACCATAACCAAAACCCGGTCCGCCATTGCAGACCGGAATCCAGCGGGTGGTCGGTTTCCCGAGGAAACGGAGCTGACCAGCGCATCAGGCGGAATGGCCTATCGGATAAGACAGAGTACCCAGGAAAAACATTGCCGGCATCGACAGTACACGCCTCATCTATATGCCTGCTGCGTGCGGGAAAGGCTCACCGGCCATATCGAGATCAGCCCGGAAGAGCGCGGCCAGAAGATCGCCCTGACTGACAACGCCAACAAGGCGGTCGGAGTGATTCACCACCGGGATCGTGTGGAGCCCCTCATCCACCATCCGCATGACCAGCGCGAAGGCCGAAGTTTCAGGCCTCGTCGGTTGGATCCGGCGGTCCATGATATCGCCGACGGCCCGCGGCACGCGCTGCCGGCTGAGCTTGGCGAGCACGCGGCGGCGGAAGCCGAGATGCAGGTTGCCATCATCCGAAAGAACCGAATTCGAGAGGAAATCGGCCTGCGAAATCATGCCGACGAGCCGGCCATCGCTATCGACCACCGGCAACGCCTTGACGTGATGAATGGAGAAGAGCCGCCACGCGGTCCGCAGGCGATCGTCGGCGCGCACGGTGAGCAGGTTGCGAGACATGATCTCGCCCGTCAGCGGGTGGTGATGGTGGCGCTCGTGCGCCGCCAGCTGCGTCCGACGGAAGAGTGCGGCCATCGTGTCGGGGCTGACATCGACCACCTCGCCGAATTGCTCGAGCGCCTCCTCGATATCCGCCTCGATCGGGTCGGCCTTTTCAGCGCCGCCACCGATGGCGGGCGTCTTGTGCGGCAGATGCGGATAACGGTGGCCGGTCAGGTTGTTATAGGCGAGCGCCAGCGCCAGCAGCAGGACGGAATTGAGCGCCACCGGAGTCAGCACGAACCAGTAGCCGCTGGCGTGCACCGCCGAACCGCCGAGTACGGCGGTCAGCGCCACGGCGCCGCTCGGCGGATGCAGGCAGTTGAGCACCAGCATGGCAGCGATTGCGAGACCGACCGCAAGCGCTGCGGCGAGCAGCGGCTGGGGGATGAACAGCGCGCAAGTCACGCCAATCAGCGCCGCCACGACATTGCCGCCCAGGATCGACCAGGGCTGGGCAAGCGGGCTGGCGGGGGCGGCAAAGAGGAGCACGGCGGACGCGCCCATCGGGGCGACAAGCAGCGGCGCGGCGAGACCGTTATTGCCGAGCGCCAGCGTGCTGACGAGCCCCGTCAGCGCGATCCCCAGCAACGCGCCCCCGGCGGCACGGCCGCGCTCGCGCAGACTGGTCGGAGCAAGCGAGGGATTGAGCCGCTGAAAGATCGACATGAAGGAAAACCGCCGCAACCAAGAAGACGCGTCGGATTAGCAGGTTTCAGGTGTCGGAGTGAGGCCTGAACATTCTAAAAAGGTACGGAATGGCGAAAAAATCCGCTTTTGCTGAAATACAGAGCATTAAGTCAGGCGCTCCACGTCTGTCCGGATGACGCGAACTTTGCGCACCGCCTTTCCTGCACAAATCAAAGGCAGATGTCGCCGGGTACCGCCAGACAGTGAGCCTCAGTAAACCTGCACATCGCCCGTTGCCCTGGCAGGCTCGGTTTTGTGATAATCGTCGAGCAGCTTGCGCGCGGCATTGGCGAAGAGCGTGACGTCATTGCCGATGGCAACGAAGGTCGCGCCGAGGTCGACATAGCGTTTCGTCAGCGCCAGATCGCCGATCAGGATGCCGGCAGCCTTGCCATGAGAGAGGATGCGCGCAATTGCGTCCTCGATGACGGCCTGCACGTCGGGATGTCCCGGCTCGCCGAGATGCCCCATGTCCGCGGCGAGATCGGCTGGGCCGATGAAGACGCCATCAACGCCGTCCGTCGCGGCAATGTCGTCCAGCGCGGCGATGCCCGCGCGGCTTTCCACCTGCAGAAGAAGGCAGACTTCGTCGTTGGCAGTCTGGAGATAATCCGGAATGCTGCTGTATGCGGACGCGCGGGCGAGGATCGAGCCGACGCCGCGAACGCCTTCCGGCGGATAGCGCATGGCCTTGACCATGGCCTCCGCCATCTCGCGGCTGTCACACATGGGGATGAGCAGCGTCTGTGCGCCGATGTCGAGCAATTGCTTGATGATCCAGGTCTCGCCGACCGGCGGGCGGATGATAGGATGAGACCCGGAACCCGCCATGGCCCGCAACTGCGCAATCATCATCGGCAGGTCGTTCGGCGCATGCTCGCCGTCGATCAGCAGCCAGTCGAAGCCGACCTTGGAGGAAATCTCGACCGCCGTCGGCGAGGTCAGCGCCTGCCAGAACCCGATCTGCGTCCGCCCTTCCTTGAGCGCCTGCTTGAAGGTGTTTTTCGGAGCGGGCATGGGCAAATTCCTTCTGGTCGAACAGGACGCAAGATAAGCACGGCGGACGGATCGCCGCGACATATCCGCGTTCTAGGCCCGCCCGTCGCCCGCACGCAAGCCGTATTAATCAGGCTTCGACAGTCTCCGTGCAATTTCCGTGATGGCTTCGAAGGCTATCCCGATGTCGGCTTCCGTCATCTCGAACGAACCTGCCTGGAAGCGGATGGCAATCGCACCATCCACGCGCGTCTGCGTCAGATAGATGCGCCCGTCCTCGTTGATCGCATTGACCAGCGCAATATTGTGCCCATCGCGATCCGCGCTCCCGGTATGGCGGAAGGAGAAGAGCGACAGGACCGGTTCGGTGACGATCTCGAAACCCGGTTCTTTGCGAAGCCGCTCCGCCAGCCCCTGCGACCAGCGCACATGATTGCGGATGACGGCGCGCAAACCCTCAAGGCCATGATAGCGCAGCAGGAACCAGAGCTTCAGCGCCCGGAAGCGTCTTCCGAGCGGCACCGACCATTCGGAATAATTGACGATGCCGTCGCGGCCATGGGTCTTCAGATATTCCGGCTGGATGGCCAGCGTCTTCACCAGATCCGTCGGATTTCGAATGAAATGCGCCGAGCAGTCGAACTGCGCGCCGAGCCATTTATGCGGGTTGAAGACGACGGAATCGGCTTGCTCCACGCCAGCCCAGAGCGGGCGGAATTCCTCGCAGATCATCGCAGAACCTGCCCAGGCGGCATCGACATGGACGTAGAGGCCATGGGCGCGCGCCACGCGCGCCACTTCGGCAATGTTGTCGCAAGCGCCGATGCTGGTCCCCCCGGTACAAGCAATCACGCCGGCCGGCAGCAGGCCTGCCGACTTGTCGGCAAGAATGGCCGCCTCGAGGGCCGCCACGTCCATCGACTTCAGCGGACCGGAGGACGGGATACGAACGAGGTTTTGCTCGCCGATGCCGGAAACCCAGATCGCCCGGTCAATGGAGGTGTGGACTTGCGTCGAAGCATAGACGCGTACCGCCGGATTGGCGGCGAGCCCGGCTTTGTTGCCGTTCCACGAAAGTGCCCGTTCGCGCATGGTGAGCACGGCGGCGAGCGTGGCGGAGGAGGCGGAATCCTGGATGACACCGCAGAACCCTTCCGGCAGGCCGATGGCTTGGCGCAGCCAGTCGAGCACCTTCGTCTCCAGTTCGGTCGCCGCCGGCGAGGTCTGCCAGAGCATGCATTGCGCGGCGATCGCCGAGACGAGATATTCGGCAATCACCGAGACGGGCGCGGCGTTGGCGGGAAAATAGGCGAAGAAGCGCGGGTGCTGCCAATGCGTCATGCCGGGCATGACGATGTTTTCGAAATCCGCGAAGATCATTTCCATGCTCTCGCCGGAAAGCGGCGGCGCGGCGGCGATCTGGCGGGCGATATCACCCGGTGTGGTACGGGCGCGGACGGGTTGCTCGTTCAGCCCCGCGCGATAGTCCACACCCCAGTCGGCGGCCCTGCGTGACCATTCGGCGAATTCGTTCTTTTCCATATCATCCTCCCGCTGCCTCGCCCCTTCGTAAAGGCGCGGCGCAGCTTTGGCGAGGCCATTTCGGGTAAAACCGGGCCCCGAGACGCTCGAGCCCTACTGCTCCAACGCCTCGGGCTCCTTCTCCGGCTCACCGAACCGCCCCTCGTAGATGGCAAACACATCCTCGCGGCGGCAGAGTTCGGTTCCGGGCGTCAACGCTGCAGCCGCCCCCGCCGCGAGACCGAAACGGAAGGCCTCTTCGATCGGTGCGCCCTCCTCCAGCTTCCAGACCAGAGCCGCAAGGAAGCTGTCGCCTGCGCCAACGGCAGAACGCACGGGCACATGGATCGCAGGCAGCCGCAGGCTGATATCGCGACCAACCAGAAGTGCGCCGGACCGGCCGAGTGTGACTGTCACATAATCCGCCCAGCCTTCCTCCACGATCAGCCGTGCCGTTTCGGCGATACCGCGCTCGTCGAGCTTCTTGCCGGCGATCGTTTCCAGTTCACTGAGGCTGGGCTTGACGAGGAAGACCTTCGTCTGTTTCAGCGTCGTCACAAGCGCCTTGCCGGATGTATCCAGCACGACCTTGACGCCCGCCGAGGCCGCGACAGCTGCCATGCGGGCATAGGTGTAGTCAGGCGCCTCCCGTGGCAGCGAGCCGCTGAGAACCAGAAAGTCGCCCTTGAACGCGCGAACCACATCCATGGCCGCTTCGATCTCCTCCGACGTAACGGCAGGACCGTCCGGAACGAAACGGTATTCCAGCCCGGTTTCCTCCTCATAGACCATGAAGGCAAGGCGCGTCGGCTCGGCAGTCCGGACCGTCGAAACATCTATCCCTGTGCCGGCCAGCGCGTCGATCAGAAGCGCGCCCGTCTCGCCGCCGCACATCATCAGCAGCTGCGGATGCCCGCCCAGCATGGCGACCCCGCGCGCGACATTCACCCCGCCGCCGCCAGCATGCCGCCGCTGGTTATGTGTGCGGACCTTTCGAGTGGACACCACGCGCCCCGCATCACTGGACACATCGACAGACGGATTGAGCGCCACGGCAAGTATGGTCATGCTTCCCCTCCAGAAACCGAATTGATCGCGAACTTAAGAACCGGGCCCTCACCCGGCCTTGACTTGCGTCAAGTCGCAATCCTCGAAGACCATCTTGTCGGCGGAGAAGCCGGCAAATATGCGACGACCCGACACCGCCGTCGACGCGTCGGGTGCGGGAATACCAATCAGCGAAACGAGCGGGGACAGCTCGGCTCTTATGTCCGCTCGATAACGATCTTCAGCGCGTCCGGGCTTTCCTGCCAGTAGGGGAAGGCGGCCTCCGCCTCATCGAAGGGAAAGACCTTCGAGATGAGGAGGTCAGCGGTATCGCCGATCTTTTCCAGATGCGCGATAACAGTCCTGAAGTCGCTCATGGTCGCATTGCGCGAACCCATGATGTCAAGTTCCTTGAGATTGAAGAACTTGGTGTCATAGGTCACCGGCGCCTTCGAATAGCCGATATAGACGACGCGACCGGCAAAGCAGGCGAGATCGATCGCCTGCACGAAGGTCTGCGGCAGACCGACAGCCTCGACGGCCACATCGACGCCATCGCCATTGGTCCATTCCGCCACCCGCGCCGCGACATCTTCGTTACGGTCGTTGACGGTCACGCTCGCGCCGAAGCGGCGGGCGATGTCCAGTTTCTTCTCGCTCATGTCGATGGCAAGCACCTCGGCACCCTTGGCCACAGCACCGATGAGCGCGCCCATGCCGATCATGCCGCAGCCGATGACGGCGACCTTGTCGCCTTTTTCGATGCGACCGCGTTCGACGGCATGAAAGCCGACCGAGAGCGGTTCGACCAGCGCGAGGCGATGGGGTTGAAGCGTGTCGTTGAGGATCAGCTTTTCCGCCGGCAGAACGATATCGTCCGCCAGACCGCCATCCTGCTGTACGCCAAGCGTGCGGTTGTAGCGGCAGGCATTCAGCCGGCCCTTGCGGCAGGAGCTGCAGGTCCCGCAATTCGTATAGGGCATCACGATGACCCGCGCGCCGATCTTCATGAACGAGCCGACGCCGTCCCCAACTTCAAGGATCTCGCCGCCGATCTCGTGGCCGGGAATACGCGGCAGGGCGACCAGCGGATTGAGCCCGCGATAGGTATTGAGATCGCTGCCGCAGAGCCCGACATGGCGTACACGAACACGCACCTCCCCGGCACCCAGCGGCTGGCTTTCGACCATGCGGAAACGGGCAGAATTCTCCGCTTCGATGGCAAGCGCTTTTCTCATTGTCATCTCCTTTTGAGCAATTCCGAGCCGAAAGTGAAAACCGGTTTCGCGTCCGGAATTGCATGAAAACAAAGAAAAAGACTGTCGCAGTCTTTCTATGAAACACTGTGACGGTCTAGCATGGCCGTGAGGTGAGGCTGGCTCAGCCCAAGGGATCGGCCCGCCTCGACCATGGGACGGATACGGCGGTTGATCTTTTCGGCATGGTTGTTTGCGATGTCCGAAAGCCGGTGCACGAGGAAGGGATTGAGGAATCGATCCAAAACCTCAGCCATGTAAGCGAGCGCCTCGTCCCCGAGACCGCGTTTGGCCATCACCGGCAGAACTTCGACGCGCCAAACCGCCTCGAGATCGGCACGCACTGCGGCATCGCTCAGGATTTCCCGCACTGTTTCTGCCGCCGGCCTTCCCTCTTTCCGCCACCGGTCCGCCAGGAATGTGTGGCCGAGATTGAGGATATGGAGCTTGAGCGTTTCATAGCGCTGAAGGTCGCAAGTCACGACAATGGCAGGGTGCGTGCACGGTAGGACAAGTCCGTCCTGCTCGCCCACCGCCCAGAGTGCATAGGGCTCGGCAACCGCTCCGACCGGCTCGATCGGTTCCGAGACGATGCGATCGACCAGGCTGTTAGCGAAGCGGCAATGTCTGTCGAGATACGCGAAGAATCCTTCCGGGAAGCCCCACTCGCGGGCGAGCCCGGTCACGATCTCGCGCAGGCGCTCGCCGTTCTTCTCGATAAGCTCGCAGGGGAAAAGCGAAATCGACTGTTGCGGGTTCGCCTCCGAGCGTTCCAGCAGGAGCACCGCGATTTTGGCCGGGAAGCTGCGAGGTGCCGTGCCTCTGTCGGCAATGCTCTCGCGCGTGTCCAGCGGATCGAGCGCGAAGCCGCGATCACCCGTGTTGGAGATGATGACTTGGGCTGCAAGCGCCGCACGGCGCACCGCCGGCCAGTCACTCCCGGCAAAGAGCGCCTTGCCGATGGCATTGCCCTGCAGTTCCTCGTCCACGACCTTCCCGCCGGCGAGACCACGCACGCGGACCGGATAGGAGGCACCCGAAGCGAGAGCCGCCACGCGTTTCGCGCTTTCCTCGCTTCCGGTGGTCTGGACCAGCGTCACTCTACCAAGTGCCTCGCCGGCTGCCAGCGCCTGTGAGATGAACAGATCGGCGTGCGCCAGCAGAAACCGGCTCGTGCCGAATTGCAGGATCGGGTTTTCGCCATCTTGAGCGTTGGACTGCATGTGTTTCTTTCCGTTTCGCTTTCCGACAGGTTCAGCGGCTGGGCTTGAGGCGGTAGAAGTCGATGGCATTGCCGCCAAAGACGGCGTCATGGTGCTCGGCGGGCACTATATCCAGGCATTGATCGAGCCAGCTCTGGTAGTCGCTCACAAGTTTGACAACCGGCCAGTCGCTGCCCCACATGACCCGCCTTTCGCCGAAGAGTTCGAGGATCGTTTCGGCATAGGGACGCACCGCCTCGGGACGCTGGTTGCCGGCCTCGACCAGCAGGCCGGAGAGCTTGCATGAGACGTTCGGCAGCGCGGCAAGCGCCGCGAGCCGCTGTCGCCACTCGACAAATTTTCCTTCGGCGATCAGAGGCTTCGCGCCATGGTCCACCACGACCCGCAAATCCGGATAGCGCTCGGCAAAGCGCGTCAGCGGCGCCATGTGGCGCGGCAGGATCAGACCATCGAAGGCAAGGTCGCGCTCAATCATGGCGGCAACGGCAGGCGCAAGGACCGGATCGTCGATCCAGTCGACATCCTCTATTCCCTGCAGCATCGGCCGGATGCCCTTGAGCTTGGGATGCGCGGCCAGCGTTGCGATCCTGTCCGGTGCATTCGCGGCCTTCATATCTACCCAGCCCACGACTCCCAGGATGAAATCGTTGCGGCCGGCGAGATCGAGCAGAAACATCGTATCGTCGAGTTCCGGCAGGGACTGGACGACAACCGTCCCAGCGATACCCGCACGGCTGAGATGTGCCTTGATGTCGCCCGGAAGAAAGTCGTGCCGGATGGCCGCCAGCTCCGGCGGGGGCCATTGCCCTTCGCGGCGCTCCATGAGCCAGAAATGCTGGTGAGAATCGACCCGCATGGTCAGGCCTGTCTCCGCGCAGATGTCCGCTGCGCATCTCGGCTCATGATCCGCACCATTCTCATCGCTCCCATGACAAAAGAACCAGACTCCGCTGGCATTCAGGAAGAGGAATAGGCATCACGACAAAATTGGTCAAGCCAATTTATGTCGGGAAGAGGGTGCCTATCCCGAAATCGGTTGATATTGGAGTGGATCGCTGCAATATGGGCCGGACAGGCAACGAATTGCGTTCAGAACCGACAAAAATTTTGCGAATTGGCCCGACCAATTGAGGTCACAACCGTCGAAACGGACCCCATGAACAGGAATGATGAACCGCGGCGGCTTTACCAGCAGGTGGCCGATCAGATCCGGGCCTCGGTCCAGTCCAAAGGTCTCATCAAAGGCGCGCGACTGCCCAGCGAGCGTGATCTGGCGCAGGAACTGGGTGTGTCGCGACCATCCTTGCGTGAAGCGCTGATCGCGCTGGAGATCGAGGGGACAGTCGAAATCAGGGGCGGCTCCGGCATCTATCTCGCGGCGGAAGTTCCGCGCGTTTCGGATGTAGCGCACGCCCTGGGCGAAAGCCCGTCGGAACTGATGCAGGCGCGATCCATGGTCGAGGGAAGCGCGATCATTCTTGCCGCTGGCCGCATGACAGATACGGCATTCGCAGCGCTGAAAGACATTCTCCACGACATGGCGCACGCTGTTGCGGTAGGGCGCGACCCGCTGGCCGAAGACAAGGCTTTCCACCTGCTGATCGCGCATCAGACCGGCAATTCGGTCATTGCCAAGATTGTCGCCGATCTCTTCGAGGAGCGTCACGGTCCGCTCGCCGCGCGGCTGCAGCATCGCTCTGCCACCTCGGGCACCTGGTCAGAGGCGCTTCAGGAACATCAGGCCATTCTCGACGCGCTGAGCCAGCGCGATCCGCTGCAGGCACAGGCAGCGATGTGCCGGCATCTGGAGGCGTCGCGTCGGCGCTGGCTCGGTTTACAGGCCTGACGATCCGCCCCTACAATGCCCCTCCTATTCGGCCCGTTCCTCCGCCGGCGCAATGGCAACAAGGATTTCAGGGCCGTCCGGTGAAGTAGCAGACCTTTCCAGCCAGACCACGCTCCCCGTCGCCGCCGGCAGGTTTCGATGAGCCGATTTCAACTTCACACGAAGCTGCAGCTTCGCCTGGGCGAACTGCCAGTCGATGGCGAGACTGCCGTCCTCCGCTTCGATTACATTGGCGCTGACCGGCTCACCCGCAGCCAGAAGCGGAATGATGTGCTTGCGCCGCAGCGCGATCAGTTGCCGGTGGAGTGCCAGACGCTCCCGGGCTTCGGCGGATCCCGCATGATCCCAGTCCAGCTTGCTCCGCAAAAACGTGGAAACCGACAGAGGATCGGGCAAGGCCGTATCCACGTCATCCGCAGCGATCGAACTGAAATTGACCGCCTCGTTTCGCCGCCCCTTGCGCACCGCTTCGCCGATTTCTCCCGTGTAGTCGGCAAAAAACATGAAGGGGTTCGTCTCGCCATATTCGTCGCCCATGAAGAGCATCGGAATTTGTGGCGACAGGATCAGGAGCGCCGTCAGAATGCGGGCAAGCGACGGATCGATCCGCGTCCACAGACGGTCGCCGAAGGCGCGATTGCCGACCTGATCGTGGTTCTGCAGGAAATTCATGAAGGCCTGTGGCGGCCAGTGCGCCTCGGCATATTCCGCCTCGCTCACCATTTCACGCGGGCTGCGCGCCTCCGGCCGCCGACCCTCCATGGCAAGCGCCAGCCCCTTTTCGGGTTCTGTCGCGAAATCGGCATAGTAGCCGCCGGTTTCGCCGGTCACGATGACATTCAGTGCCTGATGGAAATGATCGTTCCAGCCGGCATCATAAAGCAGCGGTCGGCCGGCGCGATAGCCGACCATGCCCCAGCGATGGCGCTGGCCTTCGGCAATGAGGTGTATGCGGCGATCGGGAAAGCGCGCACGCACCTCGCGCACGATTTCCACCAGCACATGCTCTTCAGAGGCATCGTAAATTTCGTGCGTGGCATCAAGGCGGAGCCCATCGAAGCGGTAGTGCTCCAGCCAATGGAGCGCATTATCGATGAAGTAGCGCCGGACCGGCTGGCGGGTGAAATCGAGAGCAACGCCCCACGGGGTCGCGCGCTCGGTGTGGAAGAAGTCGGGCGCATAGCGCGGCAGATAATTCTCCTCGGAGCCGAAATGGTTGTAGACGACGTCGAGATAGACAGCGATGCCGTGTGCATGCGCCGCGTCGACAAAGTCCTTCACGTCGTCCGGGGACCCGTAGGCGCAATGCGGCGCGTAATGCAGCACGCCATCGTAGCCCCAGCCCCGCGCGCCCGGAAAATGCGCGACCGGCAGGATCTCCAGCGCGTTGATGCCCGTCTCGGCCAGATGCGGAAGACGTTCGATGGCGGCGGCAAACGTGCCTTCCTTTGTGAACGTTCCGATATGGATTTCGCTGATGACAGCCTCCTCCCAGGGGAAGCAGGTCCAGTCTTCGGCCTGCCAGCGATAGCGCCTATGGTCGACCAGCATCGACGGGGCTATCAGTCCCTCCGGCTGGAAATGCGCGGCGGGATCAATGACCTCCGAGCCATCCGGTAGGCGAAACGTATATCGCGCGCCGTCCTGCAGCCCGGAGACCTCCGCCTCCAGCCAGCCCTCGCCGACCGCGTTCATCGGAATGCACGCGCCACTGGTCACCAATTCCAGCACCTCCACCTCCGGTGCCCAGAGGCGAAAAAGAACCCGATTGTCGTCCAGCCATTGCGGCCCCCAGCCCGAAAATGTCCCCGCTCCACCTGCCATGCAAACTCTCCTCGTCTCGATATGCCGGGTTGAATTCCCGGTTTGACTGGAGGGTCGAACACGCGGACGCGGCGCGGGTTCCGGTGCGTTTTGCCGGAACCATTTGGAAGCTGTGGCGTTGCAGCCGCGGCCCCTTCCCTTTCCTCCCGAGGCATTTTCATGAGCTATTCGTTTTCCGAACTCGATTTCCTGAAACCCGAACTTGGCGCGGAATTCATTGGCGAGGGAACACATTTCGCGCTGTTTTCCGCCCATGCGGAAGCGGTAGAACTGTGCCTCTTCTCGCCTGACGGCAAAGAGGAGACGCAGCGTCTGGCCCTGCCCAAGCGCGAAGGGGATATCTGGTCCGGCTATGTTGCCGGCCTGCAGCCCGGCACAGTCTATGGCTATCGCGTCCACGGGCCTTACGATCCGAAAAACGGCCATCGCTTCAACCCGAACAAGCTGCTGCTCGACCCCTATGCCAAGCAGATCGTCGGCGATCTCTCATGGGACGACAGCCTTTACGGCTACAAGATTGGTGCGGAGGAAGGAGACCTTTCCTTCGATGAGCGCGACAGCGCCATCTTCATGCCGAAGGGTGTCGTGCAGAACCCGGATTTCGACTGGAACGGCGACGAAGCGATCCGCCGTCCGTGGACCGATACGATCGTCTACGAAGCGCATGTGCGCGGGCTGACCATGCAGCATCCCGATGTACCGCACGAGCTGCGCGGGACCTTTCTCGGCATGTGCAGTGAACCGATCCTCGACCATCTGACGAAGCTCGGCGTCAGTGCGATCGAGCTACTGCCCGTGCAATATTTCCTCGACGACCGCTATCTCGTCGAAAAGGGCCTCCGAAACTTCTGGGGATACCAGTCTCTCGGCTTCTTCGCCCCGCAATCGCGCTATCTCTCGGGCGAGAAAATCGCCGAGTTCAAGACGATGGTGAAGGCCTTCCACAGCGTCGGCATCGAGGTCATCATGGACGTCGTCTACAACCACACGGCCGAAGGCTCCGAGCGCGGGCCGACGCTCAGCTTCCGCGGGATCGACAATCTCAGCTACTATATCCAGTCGCCGGACGAGCTGCGCCACACTTTCGACACGACCGGCACGGGCAATACGCTCAATGTCGCGCATCCCATGGTCATGCGCATGGTGCTCGACAGCCTGCGCTACTGGGTGGGCGTCATGCATGTGGACGGTTTCCGCTTCGATCTCGCCTCCACGCTCGGCCGCGAAGACCTGCGCTTCGACCGCGATGGCGGCTTTTTCGATGCGATCCGGCAGGATCCGATCCTGGCGGGCGTCAAGCTGATTGCCGAACCCTGGGATGTCGGGATGGACGGCTATCAGGTCGGCGGCTTCCCCTTTCCCTTCCGCGAATGGAACGACAAGTTCCGTGACGATGTCCGCCGCTTCTGGCGCAAGGACACTGGTCTTGTCGCACCGCTCGCCGAACGCCTGACCGGCTCGCCGGTGCAGTTCGACCATTCCGGCCGTAGTGCGACCACCTCGGTCAATCTGCTGAGTGCCCATGACGGTTTCGTGCTCGCCGATGTGACATCGTTCAACGACAAGCATAACGAGGCCAATGGCGAGGAGAACCGCGATGGCCATGACGGCAACCAGTCGGACAATATGGGCATCGAAGGCGAGACGGACGACGAAACCGTGTTGACCGCCCGCGCCCGCCGGCGACGAGCCATGATCGCCACACTCTTCTTCAGCCAGGGCGTCCCCATGCTGCTCGGCGGCGACGAACTCGGCAACACACAGCATGGCAACAACAATTCCTACTGCCAGGACAACGAGATCGGCTGGATATCGTGGGAGGGACGCAAAGACCCGTTCCTCGACTTCTGCCGCGCCGCGATCGCGTTTCGCAAGTCGCAGCCGCTTCTGCGCTCGGAACGCTTCCTGAAAGGCGAGCCCGGCGATCCGCCGGCACCCTATGTTTCCTGGCTGAAGCCGGACGGCTCCACCATGGACGAGGGCGCATGGAGCGATGGAGACATGCGGGTGCTGATGATGCATCTCAAGGATGCGCCGGGCGAGTACGGCGCTGCAGAGGAGCTTCTTCTCGTCTTGAATGCAGGTGAAGCGACGCCCATTCGACTGCCGGAAGGCTGGAATTGGCAGTTTGCCTTCTCATCGGCCGAGGAGGTGGAGATCAGCGACGCGGGCGAAACCGAGAGCTCGGGGCAAAGCGTTCTCGTCTTTTCGCGCAAGGCCTGATGTCGGCGGGAACAAGCCGCTTCCCCTCGTGTTAGGGTGCCGCGTCGAGAAGGCGCGACCCCGACCCGAAAGGAAGGCAGCCGCATGACCGATTATCGTCCCTCACGACGCATCCTCGTCACAGGCGCAGGCTCCGGCATCGGCCGGGCCACCGCGATGGCGTTTGCCCGGCAGGGTGACACGATCGGGTTGCTAGGCCATGCGGAAGTTGAACTGCGCAAGGTCGCCGAAGAGGTGGAACAACTCGGTGGCGCAGCCGAAGTTCTTGTCGCGGACGTATCCAATGCCGAGGCGATGTCGACCGCCATCAAGGCATTTGCCGAGCGCGACGGGCTACATGTCGCCGTCGTCAATGCCGGGATCAATGGCGTCTGGGCCCCGATTGCCGAGCTGCAACCCGAAGAGTGGGACAAGACCATCGCGGTTAACCTGCGCGGCAGCTATCTGACCATCCACCATGCCGTTCCTTATCTGAAGAAATCCGGGAAGAGCGCTATCGTCGTCGTATCCTCGATCAACGGGACACGGACCTTCACCTCGGCCGGTGCCAGCGCCTATTCCGCAACCGAGGCGGCGCAGGTGGCCATGGTCCAGCAACTCGCCGTCGAGCTTGCCGGCGACCACATCCGCATCAATGCCGTCTGCCCCGGTGCGATTGAAACCGCCATAGAGAACAACACAGTGCGGCGTGACACGGAAAGCGTCGAGGTGCCGGTCGAGTTTCCTGAAGGCGACATTCCACTGACAGGGGGCAAGTCCGGCAAGGCGTCGGATGTCGCAAGCGTCATCACCTTCCTGGCTTCAGATGCCGCGCGGCATGTCACGGGCTCGCTCATCTATGTCGATGGCGCGCAGAGCCCGCTTCGCTAATTTTCCGATCGGCAGATGAACAAACGCGCGCGCCATTCGTTCTTGCTTGGAGCGCCTGATGCGCTTGTCGTTACAATCCGGGAGAAGACCATGGAGCAGAGAAGCAGGGAAGACTACATACGCGAGCGCGCCTATCAGATCTGGGAAAAGGAAGGCCGCCCCGATGGTCACCATGATCGCCATTGGCAGCAGGCCGCCGAGGAATGGGGCACAGCCGAAGCCGCCTATCATCAGGGTGGCGTAGCTTCCGGCGATCAGGGTGCCAGCAATGGTTCTGAGGAGCTGGCTGCCAGGGTCAGGGACCTCGATGGCGCGCCGCCGAGCGATGAATCGCGCCAGCAGGCGGAACCCGTTGTCGAGACCCCGAAGATGCGCAAGAGCGCCTGAGACTCAAAGCCTGATTTGAAAACGCGCGCCGCGGCCCCCTTCGCGGCGCGCGTTTGCGTCTGCGCAATGGAGCGACGCAATATTTCCGTTTCTCCGCGCGGATTCTCTGCTACTCGTGCAGCCATTGCCGAACATGTGAAATTTGCCAGAGGACCGGCTGCCCTTGAACGATGCGCTTGCCCATGCCGAACTGATCGCCGTGCTGACAGCCGTCACCAACGACGAGCCGAGGGTGATGACGGTGAGCAAGGGAGAGGCCCTGCCCTCCGGACCGTTCGAGCTGGAGCACCGCAGCCTGCAAGCCGGTCTTCGCGAATGGGTGAACGAACAGACCGGCCATCCGCTCGGCTATCTGGAACAGCTCTACACCTTCGCCGACCGCGACCGCTCGCCCATGGACAAGGCGCGGCGGACCATCTCGATCAGCTATCTCGGGCTGGTGCGCGAACAGGCAGCTCCCGGCGCCGGCGCGCCCGGCTGGCACGGCTGGTATGAATATTTTCCCTGGGAAGATCACCGCGAAGGAAGACCGGAAGCGCTTGCCGGAATCACCCAGGCGCTGAACGAATGGGCGGCATCTGACCCGATGCGGCGCGATCACCGCCAGAAGCGCGTCGATCTGTCGCTGGGCCTCAACGGCGCGGCATGGAACGAGGAATTGGCGCTGCAGCGATACGAGTTGATGTATGAGGCCGGTCTCGTTGCGGAAGCGGGTGGCGATGCCGGCCTGCCTTCCGGCAGGTCCATGTTCGCCGACCACCGCCGCATTCTGGCGACCGCTATCACACGGCTACGCGCCAAGATCAAATACCGCCCCGTCGTTTTCGAGCTGATGTCCGAGAGCTTCACGCTCTCCCATTTGCAGCACACCGTCGAGGCGCTTGCTGGACTCGCGCTCCACAAGCCGAATTTCCGCCGCCTCATCGACCAGCAGGAACTGATCGAGGAAACCGGAGCCATGTCGAGCGAGACCGGCGGTCGCCCCGCCAAGCTCTATCGCTACCGCCGAGCCATTCTCGAAGAGCACGCGCTCTCCAGCCCCAGACTGCCCCTGTCGCGCAATTGACATATACTCCAAACGAGTATAACTATGCGCCCGACATATACTCACAGTGAGTAAAAGGGATGCGCCATGAATACAATGCCCTCCGTTTCCGCGCTCTATGAGCGCGTCGCCCGCGTGATGCCGAAGGCCGAATGGCTTTCCCATGAGGCGGATGTCGCCGCGATCCTCGAACTGAAGAAAAAGCGCAATGCGGTCATCCTGGCGCACAACTACCAGACGCCGGAGATATTCCATGGCGTCGCGGATATTGTCGGCGACAGTCTGGCGCTGGCCCGCAAGGCGGCGGAAGTCGATGCGGATGTCATCGTTCTGGCCGGCGTGCATTTCATGGCCGAGACGGCAAAACTGCTCAACCCGACCAAAACCGTCCTGATCCCCGATATGGGTGCCGGCTGCTCGCTGGCAGACTCGATCACGCCGGAAGACGTCGCCCTGCTGCGTCAGGCCCATCCGGGCGTGCCGATCATCACCTATGTCAACACATCCGCCGCAGTCAAAGCGGCATCCGACATCTGCTGCACATCGGGCAATGCCAAGAAGGTGGTGGAATCGCTCGGCGTGCCGCGCGTCATCATGATCCCGGACGAATATCTTGCGCGCAATGTCGCCCGCGAGACGGACGTCGAGATCATCGCCTGGCACGGCCATTGTGAGGTGCATGAGCTTTTCACCGCACAGGATATCCGCGACCTGCGCGATGCGCATCCAGGCGTCGTCGTGCTCGCCCATCCGGAATGCCCGCCGGAGGTCGTCGCGGAGGCCGATTTCGCCGGCTCGACGGCCGTGATGTCCGACTATGTTGGCATCAACAAGCCCGCTCGCGTCGTGCTGCTGACCGAATGCT
This sequence comes from Limnomicrobium aquaticum, assembly GCF_040545545.1. Lineage (NCBI taxonomy): Bacteria > Pseudomonadati > Pseudomonadota > Alphaproteobacteria > Hyphomicrobiales > Rhizobiaceae > Limnomicrobium > Limnomicrobium aquaticum. Next base: position 42,015 of record NZ_JBEPMB010000005.1, on the reverse strand, counting down.
CGATGAGCGACAATGTCGCCGTCGATCACCCCGAAGTCGACTTCGTCCGCCCCTGCAATCTCTGCCCGCACATGAAGCGGATCACGCTGGCGAATATCCGCAAGGCGCTGGAGGAGAACCTCCACGAGGTCACTGTGGACGCCGAGCTCGTCGCCCCCGCCCGCCTCGCTGTCGAAAGGATGCTCGCGATATGACCGCGCTTCGCGACAGTCTCGCCGGACGCATCGCCGTTGTCGGCAGCGGAATTGCCGGGCTGGTGACGGCGCTCAGCCTCGCTCCGCAACCGGTCGTGTTGTTGACGCGCGCAGCCCTTGGCGGCGAAAGTTCGAGCGGCTGGGCGCAGGGCGGCATTGCCGCAGCGCTGGGACCGGACGACAGCACCGAACTGCATATCGCCGACACAATGGCAGCCGGCGATGGCCTCTGCGACGAAAACGCCGTCCAGACGCTTCTCTCCGGTACGGGAGAAGCGATGTCCGCCCTTGAACGCTTCGGCGTCCGTTTCGACCGGACGAGTGAGGGCGCGCTGCAGTTCGGGCTGGAGGCGGCCCATTCGCGCAAACGCATCATCCATGCGAATGGGGACGGCACCGGCGCGGCCATTGTTCAGGCCTTGACCGCAGCTGTGCGCACCTGCCCGTCGATCACGCTGCTGGAAGGGGTCGAGGTCCGCCGGCTGCTGACCACCGATGGCATCGTTTCCGGCCTGCTTTGCTCGGGCCCTGACGGCGGTTTCACCCTCCCGGCGACCCGCGTTGTTCTCGCAACGGGCGGCATTGGAGGGCTCTACGATGCCAGCACCAATCCCGCCGGCAATTTCGGTCAGGGCATCATGCTGGCCGCACGCGCGGGCGCTGAGCTGCGTGACATGGAATTCGTCCAGTTCCACCCGACCGCCCTCGCAACACCGCGTCGTCCACTGGCGCTGGTGAGCGAAGCCGTTCGCGGTGAAGGCGCGATCCTGCTGAATGAGAAGGGCGAGCGCTTCATGTCGGGAACCCCCGGCGCGGAGCTTGCACCCCGCGACGTTGTCGCACGCGCTATCGGCCGCGAAATCGCCCGTGGCGGCAAGGTCTATCTCGACGCACGAAAGGTGTTGGGCGACCGTTTCGCCTTGCGGTTTCCGCTCATCCATGCGCTTTGCACCGAGGCCGGCATTGACCCTGCACGCGATCTCATTCCTGTCCGACCGGCAGCGCACTACCACATGGGCGGCGTCGCGACCAACACGGCGGGCCAAAGCTCGGTCGAAGGCCTCTGGGTCGTCGGCGAAGCCTCCTGCACCGGTCTTCATGGCGCGAACAGACTGGCCAGCAATTCGCTTCTGGAAGCCACCATCATGGGCCTTGCGGCGGCAAGGGATATTGCAGGGCGCGCGGAAGCGAGGCCGAGATCTGTTGCCGAGGTCGCCCTCGGCGCGGAACCGGACCTTCGGCGCGCCCGCGACATCGCCTCCCGCGACCTCAGCGTCGTGCGCAATCAGGAAGGGCTCGACCGCGCGATTGCGGACCTGCTTCCGCTGGCCACAAGCGTCGGCCCTTCATCAGATCCCGCGCTTGTGGCGCTATCGATTGCCGTCTTCGCCCGGCTGCGCGAAGAATCGCGCGGTGCCCATGCCCGCAGCGATTTCCCGGCACAACACGACAAGGCCGAACGCCGGACCATGACGCTCACCGCCATCCTCGACACCGCTCGCGAACTGAACACGCATCCGCTCGCCGCAAGTGCATAAGGACCCATCTTTGATGTTTCTGTCTCCCCTGCCCCGCGTGATCGTCGAGCCCGCCGTCCGGGCCACGCTTCTCGAAGACCTCGGCCTTGCCGGCGATGTGACCTCGGCGGCGGTCATCCCGGCCGACCACCGCTCGCGCTTCGTCATGGCCGCGCGCAAGCCGGGTGTGATTGCGGGGCTCGACATCGCGAAGCTGGCTTTCGAGTTGATCGATCCGGCCATAACCATGACCATGCATATCGCCGACGGCGCACGCGTGGCACCCGGAGAGATTATCGCCACGATCGAAGGTCCATCGCGTGGGCTTCTCACCGGCGAACGGACGGCCCTCAACTTCCTTGGTCATCTCTCCGGCATCGCCACCGTCACCGCCGACATCGTCGATGCGGTCGCTGGCACCAAGGCCGCGGTTGTCTGCACGCGCAAAACAACACCCGGCCTGCGCGCCTTCGAGAAATATGCCGTCCGCGCCGGCGGCGGCATGAACCACCGTTTTGCGCTCTATGACGCCGTGCTGATCAAGGACAATCACATCGCCGTCGCCGGCAGCGTCGCGGAAGCGATCCGCCGCGCCAAGGCGAATGTCGGTCATATGGTGAAGATCGAGGTGGAGGTCGATACGCTCGACCAGCTTGCGGAAGCCATGGAGATCGGCGTCGATGCCGTCCTTCTCGACAATATGTCGCCCGCGCTGCTGCTGCAGGCGGTAGAGTTCGTCGCCGGTCGCGCCATCACGGAAGCTTCGGGCGGGATCACGCCGGAGACCGCAGCCGCGATTGCCGCAAGCGGGGTCGATCTTCTGTCCATCGGCTGGATCACGCATAGCGCTCCTTGCCTGGATATCGGGCTGGATGAGACGTAAGCTGCAAATGGGCAAAAAAAGTGGGCCAGCGGAAAACCGCGGCCCATTAGGTGTGAAGGTAAATTAAACCTCCAGAGGGGAACAGCTGATGCAACGGCACTGGGAGGAGGCCGAAAACGCATCAACTGCGAGCATTATGCCTGAATTTTGAACAAGCGCAATCTAATTATTGTGCAACGCAGCTATGCATGTGCTGCACTGCGTGCAGATGCGTGGAATCAGGCGAAGTTTGGCTTTCTCAATTGTTAGGACGCTGACCCGCCCAAGCATTCTGCAGGAGTTGGCGGATGGAAGTGCGATCGATGGGCCGTGGGTTCCAATAGGGGTTTTCGGCTGCAATATCAGCCGCCCGGTCAAGATCGGCTTCAGTAAGGCCAATGTCCTTCAGCGAAAGCGGCGAGCCAAGACTTTTCGCGAAATCGTAAAGTGCGGCCCCCGCGCCTGCTCCGAAAATCTCGCCAATGGGCGCAAGCTGTTCCGGCACGGCCACATTGTTATAGGCGGTCGTGTAGGGCAGCATGATCGCGTGCGTTTCGGCATGCGGCGTATCGAAACTGCCGCCGAGCGTGTGGCAGATCTTGTGATGCAGGGCCATGCCAACGGTTCCAAGAACCGTACCGGCCAGCCAGCAGGCATATTGCGCTTCAGCGCGCAGGTCGAGATTGTGGGGGTCGGCGATCAATCCAGGGAGCGACGCCTTGAAGCTGCGGAAGGATTCGATGGCCATCATCGTGGAGATCGGATTGCGATCCCGCGCGTAGAGACCCTCCATGGAATGCGCCATCGCATTCAGCGCGCTCGCCACGGTCATCGGCACCGGCAGGCCGACTGTCAGTTCGGGATCGTAGATGACGACATTCGGCAGAACCTTCATGTCGCGAATGGTCGTCTTGCGACCGTTTTCAGTCTGCCCCAGGATGGGCGTCACTTCCGAACCGGCATAGGTCGTCGGGATCGCGATCTGGGTCACGCCTGTTAGTAGCGCGATGGCCTTGCCGAGCCCCGTCGTCGAACCACCGCCGAACGAGATGACACAGTCTGCCTTGGCGTCTTCCAGCGCCTTCACGGCAGTCTCCGTCACATCCGTCGGCGTGTGCATGACGGCGCCGGAAAAGATGCCTGCGGAGAGTGTGCCCAGCGTCTGCGACAGGGCTTTCGCATCGCCCGCCTGATGCGGCGTGGACAGGACAAGCGCGCGCGACCGGCCGAGTTTCCGGACCCATTCACCGGCCTCAGCGCGCTTGCCCGCACCGAAGACCACGGTGGAAGGGTTCGACTGATAGACAAAATCTCGGCTCATCGGGAACTCTCCTCAAGCGTCATGGCCATCGCGAACGCTGACAGGCTCGATCTTCATCGAAACGAGCAGCCGGAAGCAAGATGCAAATCCTCCGCGTCGCATGGCCGAGCCATGCAGCGCCGCACCTGTCAGACGTTTCCATTTCGAAAGCCTAGCAGGACGGAAAACAAGATTTGATGACTTCTTCGCAACATTATATAACGATCTGCTATGAAGCTGGATGAGAAACACCTGTTGCAATTGGCCGCTGTCGTGAAGGCCGGAGGGGTCGTGGAGGGTGCTGCCCTTCTGGGACTAACCCAGCCTGCCGTTTCGCGGACGCTGGCGATGCTGGAAAAGCGGGTTGGCGAACCGCTCTTCGTCAAGGGAAGGCGCCCGCTGCAACCAACGCCACTCGGACGCGAACTCGCGCATCACGGCATGGTCGTCATGTCCGCGTCGCGCAAGGCCAGCGAAACCATCGACAGTTTCCGCCTTGGGCGCAGCGGCGTCGTGCGCGTTGGTGGAACGCCGTATTTCATGGATGGGCTGATTGCCGGCATGGCGGCCGACTTCCAGTCGATCCATGCCGATATCCGCATTGAACAGAGCTATGGCTATATTTCCGACCTCAAGGCGGGACTGACGTCCGGCCAGCTGGACCTCGCCATTTGCCCCATCGATCTGCTAGACGAGGGCTCCGGGCTTGTCGCGGAGGAAATCCTGCCGGGGCGCAATGTCATTGCCTGCCGGGTCACGCATCCCCTGCTCGTGCCGCGCAAGCTCAAGCCTTCGGCCCTGCTGGATTACCCTTGGATCGCCCCGCCGCCGACCAGCCCGCTGCTCGCAGACCTTCACAGCCTGCTGCTGTCGCTGGGCGTAACGGAAGCGAAAATCCGTTATTCCGGCGGCTCGCTGATGAGCGTCGTCAACTATCTGAAGGGCTCGGACGCGCTGACCATCCTGCCCCATTCCACCGTCTTTTCGATGCGAAACGACCGCTCGATCACCGCCCTTCCCTTGCAGATCCCACATCCGGAGCGAGCGCTGGTGCTCATGCGGCTCAAGGAGGCATCCGCCATCCCGGCCGTCGAGAACTTCGCCAAACATATTGCCAGGCGCTTTGAAGAATTGCGGCACCTGATCAAGCGTCATGAACAAGCGGTGGTGTGGGGCGGCTGATCCTCGCAAACGCAAGTTATGAAGACTTAAACATTGATCCTTATAAACTGAGTGGAATTTCACATTTCACCGGCAAGCGGGACCATTCATGCAGGCTGAAAACAGGGCGGCGGACGCCGGGACATCGCAACAGCGGCAATATCGGTTTCTGGGGCTCGACCTCGTGTTGCAGGGATCCGTTCTTGCTCCGCGCGCCGAAACAGAGCTTCTGGCAAGCCAGGCGATTGCCATGCTGCGCGAGACCGGCGATGCCGCGCCGCTCGTGATCGACATGTGCTGCGGCTCGGGCAATGTCGGGCTGGCGATTGCCCATGCGGTGAATTCCGCCACCCTGCTCTCGGCGGATCTGACCGAAGATACCGTGGCGACCGCCAAGGCCAATGCGGCTCTTCTTGGCCTCTCCCACCGCGCCACCATCTGCCGGGGCGACCTCTTCGGCGCACTGGAAGGGCAAGGTGCCGAGGGCCAGGCGACGATGATCGTCTGCAACCCGCCCTATATTTCGACCGGTCGTCTGGAGGGCGAGAGCGCCCATCTTCTCGAAAGCGAGCCACGCGAGGCCTTTGATGGCGGGCCGTATGGCATCTCCATCCAGCAACGTCTGGTGCGCGAGGCCCCTGCCTTTCTGAAACCCGGCGGGCTGCTTCTCTTCGAATTCGGTGTCGGCCAGGAGCGACAGGCGCAGTCGCTGCTCAATCGCTCCCGCGTCTTCGAGAGTCTCGACTTCCCCACCGACGAGGAAGGCCGGTCGCGCGTCGCTGTCGCGCGTCTCAAGGATACCGCCCCATGAGTGAGGTGCGGCCTCTCTCCGCAGACGATATCAGCGCCGTCGCCGCGCTTTACACCCGGATTCTCCGCCACAGCGATGCAACGCCGCCAGCGGCGCTCAGCGCCTATTTCCGCGCTTTCTACCTCGACGGTCCGTATTGCGACCCTGAAATCCCGGCCCTTGTACACGTTGCCGATAGCGGCCGTGTCAACGGCTTTGTCGGCGTTCATTCGGTGCCCTATCTGGTCGGCGAGCGTCGCCTGCGCGCAGCCTTTTGCGGCGCGCTCATGTCGGAAGATCACGAGAGCGATCCGCTTGCCGGCGCCCGCTTGCTGAAGGCCTTCGTGAGCGGTCCGCAGGATATCTCGCTCAGCGAGACCGCCAATGTCATTTCCGAGACGATGTGGACGAAGCTGCGGGGACGCACCATTCCCGGCTATAGCTTCGAGTGGTTTCGCGTCTTCCGTCCCGCCGGCTTTGCGACCGCGCTCGCCGGAGAAAAAGCAGCCTTTGTCCGGCATTTCGCGCCGGTGAGCCGTTTCGTTGACACGAGACTTTCGGGGAAGTCGAGCCTTGGCCGCTTCGCGCCCGCCCCTGCCCCCGCCGGGCTGATGGCCGAGGATGCCGACTTCGATGCCTTTGCCGAAGCCATCCGGAAGCTCAGCGCCGGCAAGCAGGCACGGCCGGACTGGGAAAACGGCTATCTCGACCACGTTCTCGCAAATGCCGTCATCAAGCCGGCCTATGGGCATGCACATATGGGGCTGGTCAAGACAAGGAGCGGCGACGTTCTCGGCGCGTTCCTCTATCATCTCAAACCGGATGGCATCGGTCGCGTACTGCAGGTGATGGCGGCACCGGGGCGGCTCGGCCCCGTGCTGGACCTGATGTTTGCCCATGCGCTGGAAAAGGGCGCGTCGGGTCTGCGCGGGCGCACGAGCCCCGAGCTGATCGAGGCGGCAACAGGCCGTTCGATGATCATGGCGACGATCTCCTCGACAGTCATACAAACGAAAGACCCGGCCCTCGCCGAACCGTTCCTCTCCGGAGACTGCATGCTGACAGGGCTCGCCGGCGAACGCTGGAACCGCTTCTTCGGCGGCGATTTCGACTGAACCCAAGCCAGACACGACAGTGCACTGCGGCGCTTGACAAAGCGCAACCCGCAATTGCCGCCAGCCGCGAAAAGACATATGGTTTGCACCATATTGACGCTGCTGTTTCGGATTTGCACTTTGCACGGATCAGACCCGACATACCTCAGCACGGATCGGATTCTTGAACATCCGAATTTTCTGACGTGTCGTGAGGCCTATCTCGACGCAGTGCTCAATTTCTATCAGTTCGAGCCATCCCTGATCGAACTGATGCTCGATGGCGGCCGCATTATGGTCTACGCCGTGGTGATGGCCATGTGGGGAGACTATCGGGAAGACGATCCGGAGAGCCTTCCCTCTATAAGCCGGCTGAAAAAGACCGTCGATCTGTTTGGTGTCGCCAGCGCCCGCCAGATAGACTTGATTGTCGCGCGCTTTGTGCAGGTCGGGCATCTGCAGATTAAACCGGCTCCCAGCGATCTGCGGATGCGCATCGTCCTGCCCACGCCGGCGCTGATCGAACACGACCGCGCATTCATCAAGGCGCATTACGCGGCGCTTGCGGAAATCGCCGGACACACAGCCTATGCATTGCCGCTGGCGGGTGATCTTGATTTCCTGAAGGCCGTGCGCGGGGCGTGGATTGCCACTCTCGAGCCGATGGCAAGGGAGATCTTCTCGCAAAACCGCCCGGCCTTGCGCTTTTATGCGGCATCGGCGGGCATGCTCATGCTGATGAGGCTCGTGCAGTTGCACGTCCAGGCGGGCGGTGGCTGGATCGCCATCGACTACACCGACTTCGGACGCCGGTTCGGCGTGTCCCGCACGCATGTGCGAACGCTGTTGAAGAGCGCCGCCACCGGTGGCGAGATAGAGATCGACGCGCGGGGACACCTTCGTCTCCTTCCAACTCTGCTTTCTGCGTTCGATCGCAATGTCGCGGGCCGGATGTCGCTGCTCGATCGTGCTCACGCGTCTGCGCTGGCAAGCCTCAACGACCCGATCGCTGCCCGATAACGGACCCGTTGCGGCTCCGACCGCGGCGAAATTTGCACGCAAACTTCTCCGTCGACAGTCCGACCCGGTCGAGTATCTTTTTAAGCGTAATCAGTTCGCCTGCCCAGCCGGATCAAGCTGCGCGCGCCCTGTATCAGATCAACCAATCAACCGTCCGCCGAAGCGGGGGCAGCAATGCGCCCGGTGTCGATGCGCGCCCTTTGCAGAGAATGGAGGCTATGTCTGTCATGCATCTCTTCCTGAAACTTCATCAACTGGCAGCGGGACGTGGCGACGGTCTACGACCGGAATGGCTCGAACTCCTGACCAGCGTAATGTCGGCCGACGGCGCCAGGCCGCAACCTCCGGTCTTGACAGTCGTGCAGCCTGGCAATCATCCGGACGGTGTTGCAGTCGTCCCTACCGAACAGGGCATCGCCGAATTCGGCCCGGCTGAGCGGAAAGCCCTCGCGTGATGGCGACTGCGGCCGCGATCCACGACACTCAACGGGACGATGGCCCCGCAGCAGAGGCCACCATTCTGTTGTCCAAGCTTTATACGCTCCAAGCGATGATCGAGACGAAAAACCGGGCTCTGTTCGACGAACTCTGGGGCGATGGAGGCTTCCATCTCGTTGGATCGGAACGTGGGGAAATCTGCCTGACGCGAGAACGGGTCGCAGCAAAGATCGAGGCCATCTTATCCAATCCTGCAACGCTGATCTTCGAGTTTCCCAATAAGCACATCAGCATTGTTGGAAACGCCGGCTGGATTTTCGCGGAAGGGGTGCTGAGACGCCGCGATCCGGCAGGCCTTGAAGAGGTTAGAGACTATCTCGCCACCTGCATCTTCGAGAAGGTCGAGGGCGTGTGGCGCTGGCGCCAGTTCTTCGGCTCGGAACCCTATTGAATTTCAAATCCGAACACGGAGACACGCCATGATCATGATCACCCGCGGGCGCCTGACTGCCGACTATCTGAAGGGGTTCATGTCTGCCCCCGAAGACCGCGAAGCTGCCATGCGAAAGCTCGCAGAAGCCAGCGGCAGCAAGTTGCTGAGCTTCTACTTCACCGCCGGCGACAAGGATTTCATCATGATCATCGAGACCGACGTGCCGGAAAAGGCGACCGCCACCTCGCTCGCCGTAGCCTCCACCGGCATTGTCACCGACATGACGACATTGCGCGCCTGGACCACCGCGGAATTCAAGGCCGTCGGCGAGATGGCCGGAGATATTCTAGCCGCATATCGCGTGCCGGGTCAGGCTTAATATAGACGCTGCTCGGCGGCGACGCGTGATACAACACGCTCCGCCGGTCCGGGAGTGCCGGGCCGCAGGCCGGTCAGTCGAGGCGATCCAGTTCCTCAACCTTTTCCACCAGCAGCGGGCCGGCATGGAGATAGCGCGTCGCCGAACGCTTGGCCGTAATGTCTGCATAGACATATTCAACCGCTTCGCGCTTGAGGCCGGCGGCGACAGCTACTTCGCCCGCGTCGAGACCGTGGTTCAGGCCATAGAGGCACAAGTCCATCTTGTCCCACGGCAGCGAGAAGTAGAACTCCTCCTGCGTCTGGGCGAGCGAATAGGTGTCGGTGGTCGGCGGGCGGACGCGGATCTCTTCCGGGACGCAGAGATGGGCGGCGAGCTGATAGACCTGGCTCTTGTAGAGATGTGCGATCGGCTTCACATCGGCGGCGCCATCACCATTCTTGACGAAGAAGCCCTGGTCGTATTCCAGCCGGTTCGGCGTGCCGAGCACGGCGAAATTCAGCCGGTCGGCATGGTAATATTCGAGCTGCTTGCGGGTGCGCTGCTTCATGTTGGTGGCCGCGACAATGCCGAGATAGGCATTGAGCGGCATGCGGTGGCGGCTCTGCTTGCCATCCGGATCGGCGACGACGAGATAGGAGATGTTGAACCCGCCACCTTCCGCGGAGTTGGAAATCGCAACCTTGGAGGCCCAGCCGGGACCGTATTCCGGCACCAGCGTGCGAATGAATTCGTCGCGACGGCTGTAGCAGCCCATGGCGGCAAGCGACGGGCCGATATCCTCGACAACGCTCTCGATTCCATAGGTCTCGGCGACGAGCCGCCCGAGGCGCAGGCTTTCCGGATCTGAATCATGTTCCGGCATGAACAGCGTGAAGACGTTCTTCGCCCCGACCGCGCGGACGGCGAGTGCTGCGGAGACACTGGAATCGATCCCGCCGGAGAGGCCGAGCACGAGGCCGCGCTTGCGCATGGCGCGCAGCTGGCTGCGCAGGGCCGCCACGATCTTCTCGACCTCCGCCTCGGCGTCGATGACCAACGTTTCGGGACCGAAGGCCTCGGCCTCTCTCAGGGCGGTTGCGGACGTGCTCATGCGGCTTGCTCCAGTTCTCCGGCCGCCAGACGACGGCTGACCTTGCCTGTATCGGTGCGCGGCAGCGCGTCTTTAAAGACGATCCGCTTCGGCACCATGAAATCTTCGAGATTGCGGGCGCAATGGGCGAGAACCTCGCGCTCCGTGAGCGCCGGGTTGCTCAAGACGACCATGGCCGTCACGGCCTGACCGAGGATCGGGTCGGGAATGCCGGCGACAACGGCTTCGGCGACACCCGGCAGCGCGTGAAGCACGGCCTCGACTTCCTTCGGTGCCACCTTCTCGCCGCGCGTCTTGATGATGTCGTCCTTGCGCCCGACGAAATAGAGGAAACCTTCCGCATCGGTGCGGAAGAGATCGCCGGTGTGCATCTGGATGACGCCGTCAGGGCCGGGCTTCAGCATCGCGCTCGTCGCCTGCTCGTTGCGCCAATAGCCCTGCATGACATGCGGCCCGCGAATGACCAGCTCGCCTTCGACACCCGGCGGTACTTGAGCCCCGGTATCGTCCACGACAAAGGCCTGCGTACCCGGAATGGCGATGCCGACCGAACCCGGACGGCGATCCAGTTCTTCCGGTGGCAGATAGGTGCAGCGCTTGCACTCCGTCAGACCATACATGGAATAGAGCCGTGCGCCGGGGAAGAGCCCACGCAGCTGGGCGATATGCTCGGCCGGAAGGGCTGCGGCCGTGTTCGTCAGATAGCGCACATCGGGCAGGAAACCGGGCTGCAGCTCGGTCATCCGCAGGATCATCGCCGCCATGGTCGGCACCAGCGGAAAGCCGGTGACGCGCTCACGGCGCATCAGATCGAAGATCGCCTGCGGGAAGGCGAAGGATTTTTCCAGAACCAGCGTCGCGCCGAGACGGAAGGTCATCAGAAGCTGATAGAGACCGTAGTCGAAGGCGAGCGGCAGGACGTTGAGCACGATATCGCCGCTACGGCCTTCGAGATAGGTGATGATCGAGCGCGACGCCGCCTCGATATTGTCATGCGTCATCATCACGCCCTTGGGCTGGCCCGTGGAGCCTGATGTGTAAATGAGCATGGCGAGATCGGTTTCGACGCTTCCATGGGCGGGCGGGGTCGCCTCGGCCTCAAGTGCAGCGATGAAGGAGCCGGCCCCTTCCGGAACGCCGTTGCGGCCTTCCGTCGAAAGCACGGCGATCTGGCGGCCGGGATGTTCGGCGAGCGCCTCGCGCACCACCGGCATAAGCCGTCCTTGAGTCAAGATCGCCGCCGGCTCGCAGTTGCCGATGATATAGGTAAGCTTGTTTCCCTTGGTGGAGGAATTGATCGGGCTGAACGTGCCCCCTGCCTTCAGGATCGCGAAGATCGAGACGACGGCTTCCCAGCAATTGTCCATGAAGACCAGCACGCGGTCGGACCGCTTGACGCCCTGGGCGGCAAGCGACGAGGCCAGCGCATCGGTCAGGCGGTTAAGCTCGGCATAGGTCAGCCGCCGGTCGGCGGTGACGAGCGCCGTCTTCTCCGGAAACGCCTGGGCACTGTCTGTCAGGAAGCGCTCGACCCGCATGGGCTTATCTCCTCAAGCGGCCGCCGCTGTCGACGCGTTGCGGCCGACATAACCGGCAATGGCTTCGATCGTGTCGAGATTGGCCGGAACGATGTCGCTGTCGGCAACGGTGAAGCCGAACTGCTCCTCGATGAAGGCGACGAGTTCGAGAACGCCGGTGGAATCGATGATCCCGCCCGCGATCAGCGAGTCCGCATCGGCCGGAAGGGCGGCTTCGTCACCGAAGAGGAAGTTTTCAACGATGAAGGACCGAATGGTTTCCTTGATGGCAGTCATGGTTTCTCTCCTTATTATTCAGGCGGCTTCGCTGGCGCGCCTGTTGGTTCCCTGAAAGATATCGAGCCACATCTGCGTCGACAGAACGCCGATGAAGGCCGTGTCGTCGCGGAAGCTCGGAGCGGTCTGGCCAGCGCATTTCTGCGCCAGCTTGTCGACCGCTGCGGCATTAAAAAGCCCGTCGCCGGCAACGCGGCTCGGGTTCAGCACGGCATGAACCTGCTCCTGTGCAACAGCGCCCGAGAAAGCGCGGCTGTCCGGTGCACGATAGGGCTGCTTGACGCGATAGGCGATTTCGGGAGGCAGCTTGTCGGCCATGGATTTGCGCAGGAGATATTTCTCCTTCAGCCCCTTCAGCTTCATCGAAGGCGAAAGCGTCGCGGCAAACTCGACCAGACGGTGATCGAGGAAGGGGAAACGGCCTTCGACGCCATTGCCCATCGCCATGCGGTCGCCCTGGCTGGACAGGATATAGCCCGGCATGAGGAAGCGCGTTTCGAGATATTGCGCCTGATGCAGCGGATGCCAGCGGCTGAAGCGCTCCGGCAGTTGCGCGATCATGTCGTCCGCTGCGTCATAACCGGCAAGCCGGCTCTTGAGGTCGCCAGAGAAAAAGAGCTTGGCCGCTGCCGTGTTGCGCAGGCGCGGGCGATGCGAGAAGAGCGGATCCGACAAGGGCGCGGCATCCGCGCCGAAGAAAGCAGCAAGATATTCCGCCGACTGCTTCTGCAGACCGGGCAGATAGGGATAGAGCTTGCGGAAGAGATGCGGGCGGATTTTCGAGCCCGGCTGGCGCGCGCAGAAGCGGCGCACCTGCGCTTCCTTGAAAAGATCGTAACCGGCAAAAACCTCGTCGGCCCCCTCGCCCGTCAGCACGACCTTCATCCCCGTCTCGCGGATCAGTGAGGAGAGGCGATACATGGGCGCGGGCGCAGTGCGGATCAGCGGCTTTTCGGCCAGTCGCACGACATCCGGAAAAGCTGCGGCGATATCGGCTTCGGTACAGTTGATCTCATGATGCTTGACGCCGAGATGGCGGGCCATCAGCGTCTGGAAGCCGCTCTCGTCATGCTCGGCACTGTCGAAGGTGATGGCAAATGTGTCGAGCCCACGCGGGGCCATGTCGGCGGCAAGTGCTGCGACGATGGAGGAATCAAGACCGCCGGAGAGGCAGGAGCCGACCGGAACATCGGCCCGCAACCGGATGCGGGTCGCATCTTCCAGCAGATGACGCAGTTGCGCGGCCTTCTGGTCCTCGTCCATGTCGGGGCGGACATCGCCGGCATCCGGGAAGTCGAGCGACCAATAGGTGGAAATCCGACGGCCAGAGGCCTCGGCGATCATGTAATTGCCGGGTTCCAGCTCGAACACGCCTTCAAACGCCGTGCGCGGGGCAATCGGAGACCAGAGCGTGAAGACCTGATCGAGAGCAAAGGGGTCGAGCACGGCATGGAAGCCGGGGACTGCGAGCAGCGCCTTCACTTCCGAGGCGAAATAGAGCGTTCCGGCCCTCTCGGTATAGAAGAGCGGACGCACGCCCATGCGATCGCGGGCAATAAACATCCGCTTGGCGCGGCCATCCCAGATGGCGAAGGCGAAATCGCCGTTGAGCCGCGACAGGCAGCCTTCACCGTAAATCTCATACAGCTTCAGCAGAACTTCCGTATCGCCGCTGGTGCGGAAGCGGTGGCCGCGCGCGATCAACTCTTCGCGCAGTTCGACATAATTGAAGATTTCGCCGTTGAAGGCGATCATAAGCTGGCCATCCTCGGAGACCATCGGCTGGGCGCTGTCGGCGAGACCGACGATCGAAAGGCGCACATGCGAGAGGCCGGCACCGGGCGCGGAGCCCGCAGGTGCAACGACTTTCAGGCCGTGGCCATCGGGTCCGCGATGAGCAATCGCATTGCCCATGGCAGCCAGAAGCCGTTCCGGCTCAGCCACATTGCCCAAATATCCCGCAAAACCGCACATGCACGCATCCGTGTTCAAGACCGGACACGACTATAGGCCGCAGACGCTTGAAAGAGCTTAACGCCGCATTGCAATTATGTTTTTCGGTGAAAAGAGCGTAAATGCGGTATTTCAGCAGGTTTGCACGTTTGGGATGTTTCACAACAAAATCGTTCGTAACTCTTTCTCAAGAGTTTTCCGTCTTGTCAGCGCCCGGCCCTCATACGTAATAATTTGACCAGTAGAATCAGCGACTCAGTGGTTTGTATCAGGCGGCGTTTGCGATCTGGGCTTCGCGCGGTTCTGTCAGGTCCAACAGGGGAAACATCATGACGAATATTCAGGACATCGACAAGCTTCGGCCCGAACTGATGTCTAAGTCCGACGCAGAACTTGAGCGCCAGATCACGGAGCTCCAGCTTGCTCTCGAAAAGAAGAAGGCTCTCGAGGAAGAGAAAGAACGCGCTATGGTGCTGGCGGAAGCCCGCGAGCGCATCGACCGTCTCGTCTCCGACATCATGTGGCTGCATGAGAAGAACCTTCTGATCGACGTTGCTGCGGAACTCTTCTCGTTCCCGCCGGCACAGAACCGCGACACCACGACCGTCAAGTCGGCCTTCGCGGCGACACGCTTCAAGAAGTCCGGGACCTGAGCGACACGTTTCGCAAGGTCATCGGCAATCACCGATGCGCGCCGGGGTGGCTCGGCGCGAAGGTTTGTTTGTTACGGCGACCTGCGAAGCAAATGTCCTGATTACGGCCCTGAATCGTCCCGAATATAGTCGGCGCGGCTGATCCCGTGCCGACTTAATTTGTCATAGAATGTCTTTCGCGCGATACCCAGCTGTTCGATGGTTGCCCGGACGTCGCCGTTGCAGTGCTCCAGCGTCTGACGGATGATATCGGCTTCGAGCCGATCCATTCGCAAAGAGAGTGTTTCCTGGCTGGTCGCCGGCGGGGCGCTTTCCGCCTTTCCGGCATCCTCATCTAGTCCGAGCACGAAGCGCTCCGCCACATGCGAGAGTTCCCGCACATTGCCCGGCCAATCGCGCGACTGCAGTCCGCGCATATAGGCCTGCTTGATATCGGGCACATCCTTGCGGAAACGCTGCGCCGCGCGCCCGGCAAAATAGGTGAAGAGAAGCGGAATATCGTCCCGCCGCTCCCGCAGCGGCGGAATGGAAATGCTGACGACATTGAGCCTGTAGAAAAGGTCCTCGCGGAATTTGCCCTCGCGGGAGGAAACGGCCAGATCCTCCTTCGCCGCCGCGACGACGCGGAAGTCCACGGGCCGCACCTCGTTGGTGCCGAGCGGTGTCACCACCCTGCCCTCCAGCACGCGCAGCAGCTTGACCTGCGTAGAGAGCGGAATGCTCTCGATTTCATCGAGGAAGAGCGTCCCTTTGTCCGCATGCTCGATCCGCCCGATGCGTTTCTTCTGCGCGCCGGTGAAGGCTCCCGCTTCGTGTCCGAATAATTCGCTCTCGATCACCGTTTCCGGTAAGGCGCCGCAATTGAGCGCAACGAAATTACCGCGCTTTCGACGTCCCCATTGATGCAGGAGATTGGCAACGACCTCCTTGCCGGTGCCCGTCTCCCCCGTCACCAGCACATCGACATCGGTGTCGGCGATCTGCCGGAGCGTCTGGCGCAGGCGAGTGATGGCCGGCGTATTGCCCAGCATCGGCATGTCATCATCCACCGCTTCGGCTAGGCGGCGAAGGCGCCGGTTTTCCAGCACCAGCGCCCGCTTTTCCTGCGCACGCGCAATGGTCAGCGACAGATAATCGGCTGGAAAGGGCTTCGCGATGAAGTCATAGACGCCGTTCTGGATCGCCTGCACCGCCATCGGTATATCGCCATGGCCGGTGATCAGGATGACCGGCAGGTCCGGGTCCCGCGCCATGATCTCTCCAAAGAGTTGCAGCCCGTCCACTTCCGGCATGCGGATATCGCTGACCACCACACCTGCAAAATCCTCCGGCAAGGCCGCCAGCGCCTCGCGCGCCCGCGAAAAGGACTGGACGTCGTAGCCCGCAAGCTCCAGCGTCTGGGAGGTCGCCCGCCGCAGATCCCTGTCGTCATCGACCAGAAAGACCGAACCGCCCGTTTCCAAACTCATGCTCCCTTCAATCCGATGGCAAAGCGTGTACCGTTCCCATCGCTTTCAACGGCAATCGTACCGCCATAGTCGGCCAGAATTTCCTTGGAAATCACGAGGCCGAGCCCCAGACCCTGCTCCTTGGACGTGTTGAAAGGGGTGAATAGCACATCGCGAATTTCAGCCGGAATTCCCGATCCATTGTCAGCGACGGTGACGATGACTCCGGTGGCCGACTTCGCAACGCTCACTTCAACACGCGCGTCGACCTTGTCCTGCAGCGCCTCGAGCGCGTTCTGGAAGAGGTTGATGAAGACCTGCTCCAGACGAATGCGGTTGCCGAGCACCTTCATGTCTTCCGCCGGCAGATCGATGGAAATCGCCTCGATACGCCCAGCAAACCGGGTTTTTAGAAGGATGACGGCTCCCTCCAGCACGTTGCGCAGTGGCACAGGTTCGGGCGCCCCGCGCCCTTTCCGCGCAAACGCGCGCAATTCGTCGGTAATCGTGGCAATGCGCTGCGTGAGGTCGACAATCAGGCCGACATTCTCGCGAGCGGTATCGATCTTCTTCCGCTCAAGAAACGTCGCGGCGTTTTCGGCATAGGCGCGTATGGTCGCCAGCGGCTGATTGATCTCATGCGCGACGCCCGCCGCCACCTGCCCCAGAATCGCCAGACGGTTGGCCGCCACAAGCTCCTGCTGGACGCCTTTCAGCCTCTGCTCCGTATTGCGATGCTCGGAAACCTCCGCCTGCAGCAGATCGCGCGCACGGCTCAGGTCTTTGGTCCGCTCGCGCACGCGGCGTTCCAGTTCGGCCCGCGCGAGCGCTGCGCGAGCCTGCCCGAAGAGATTGGCCTGCCGGCGCCACATCACAATGGATGTGAGCACGGAAAGGCCGATGAAAACGGCCAGCGACACGAACATCGCGCGCCCGATGGAATCGTTGAGCATCGGCTGCACGGGCACGAGGTAATGCAGCACCCAGTTTGTCGTTGCGACATCCGTCCTCAATTCCAGAAAGGAGGCCTCCCCGCCGCCCGGAAGCACGGCGCGGAGCTGCGTCAACCCCTCCGCCAGCGGCGTTTCGGGACGCAGGGGAAGCGGCTGAAGCGCCGCGCCGCCGAATTGCAGGCTCTCGCGGATCGCGGCAGCGGTCCCCGGCTCCAACGATCCGATGGTCATGAAACGCCAGCTCGGCAGGTTCGTGATCAGGATGACATTCTGCGGACCAGTGATGAAGGACGGCTTGCCGCTATCGCGCCAGTCGTTTTCCAGCTGCTCGAATTCCATCTTCACGACGACGACGCCGAGTGCTCTGCCCGCCACATCGACCCGATTGGAAATATAGAGCCCAGGCCTGTTGCTCACACTGCCGAGCGCGAACTGCTCTCCCGTTCCTTTAGCGATCGCGTCCTGAAAATACGCGCGAAACGAATAGTCGCTGCCCACGAAACTGGTCTTCTCATCCCAGTTGCTGGAGGCAATTGCCACGCCCCTGTCATTCGTCACGTAGATGACGGACGCCTTGGTACCGACGACCAGAGCCTGAAGCTTGCGATTCAGGCGGTCTATGTCGCTTGCGGCCCCCGACGTCAACCCATCGGACACATCGCGATCCTGCGACAGAACCAGCGGCAAGGCCCGCGGCCGCTCGAGAACGCTGCGCAGCAGCGCGGCCTTCAGATTGATTTCGGTGCGTCCCTGATTCAACAGCTCGGTAACCGCAGCCTCCCTGCCGTAGCGATTGGCGCCCGCGACAACCAGAACCACACCCACAATGAACAGAACGGCGAAGATCGACCACGCCCGCTTAACGCGGCGCTTCAGGCCCGCAAGGGGCGCAAGCGGCTCCTGATTTTGCCGTGTCGCGATGCTGTCGGTCATGAGACATTGTGTGCATCTTTCTATACGGGAGGCAAGCGGCCGCGTGCGGAATTCCGCACAAAACTGGGCGAACTTTTGGGCGACACAAAAAATTCACATTTCTTTACAGCCACTTAATCGGCCCCTCAAAACTGGCACGGTCGTTGCAAAACAGGAACCGACGGCAGGGAAAAGATGCCGTGCGATCAACGATCCGCCTCGGGAGGCGCATTCATCCGGGCGAGGCAAAGTGGAGGCTCACATGCAGATTTCGAACGCGGTCGCCGAACCGCGCGGCAAGACGCCGCTCTATCGGCAGCTTTATGTCCAGGTTCTTGCGGCCATCGCCGCCGGCATTCTCCTCGGTCATTTCTATCCCGGCATCGGCGAAGGCCTGAAGCCGCTGGGTGACGCCTTCATCAAGCTGGTGAAGATGATCATCGCCCCGGTCATCTTCCTGACCGTTGCCACCGGCATTGCCGGCATGGCGGATCTGAAGAAGGTCGGCCGCGTTGCCGGCAAGGCAATGATCTACTTCCTGACCTTCTCGACGCTGGCGCTGATCGTCGGCCTCATTGTCGCCAATGTCGTTCATCCCGGCTCCGGCATGAACATCGATCCGGCAACGCTCGACACGAAGGCCGTCGCCACCTATACCGCCAAGGCACACGAAGCGACGATCACCGGCTTCCTGATGAACATCATCCCGGACACGATCGTCGGCGCATTTGCACAGGGCGACATCCTGCAGGTCCTGTTCTTCTCGGTGCTCTTCGGTATCGCACTCGGCATGGTCGGCGAAAAGGGCAAGCCGGTTCTCGACTTCCTGCAGGCGCTGACCACCCCGATCTTCCGCCTCGTTGCCATCCTCATGAAGGCAGCTCCGATCGGCGCTTTTGGCGCCATGGCCTTCACCATCGGCAAGTATGGCATTGGCTCCGTCGCCAACCTCGCCATGCTGATCGGCACGTTCTATCTGACGTCCTTCCTCTTCATCTTCGTCGTTCTCGGCGCGGTGGCCTGGTATAACGGCTTCTCGATCATCTCGCTGATCCGCTACCTCAAGGAAGAACTTCTTCTGGTCCTCGGAACCTCCTCGTCGGAAGCAGCCCTTCCCGGCCTGATGTCCAAGATGGAGCGCGCGGGCTGCGCCCGCCCGGTCGTCGGTCTCGTCATTCCGACGGGTTACTCGTTCAACCTCGACGGCACGAACATCTACATGACGCTCGCCGCCCTCTTCATCGCGCAGGCCACCAATACGCATCTGTCGCTCGGCGACGAAATCCTGCTGCTGCTGGTCGCGATGCTCAGCTCCAAGGGTGCAGCCGGCATTACCGGTGCAGGCTTCATCACGCTCGCTGCCACGCTCTCGGTCGTCCCGGCCGTTCCGGTCGCCGGCATGGCGCTGATCCTCGGCATCGACCGCTTCATGTCGGAATGCCGCGCCATCACCAACTTCATCGGCAACGCGGTCGCAACCGTCGTCGTCGCCCGTTGGGAAGGCGAACTGGACAAGGATCGGCTGTCGGCCGCTCTCTCCGGCAAGCCGATTGCCGATGAGCCCCGCCTGGTTCCGGTTGCCGTGGCTGCCGAATAAGCTCGAGACACTGTCCCGAACATCAGAGACCCGCGCGGATGATGCGCGGGTTTTTCTGTTTTGAACTCCTGCTTGCCGGTAAAGGAAGAAGTAGGCTGAGGCCGGGGGGGGGGCCAAAACAGTTCCGCGCCGCGCCTCCGGGAGGGATGACGCGACGCGGGATACGGCGGGGGGCCGTAAAGGGCTTAGCCTGTTAGAGGTTGGCAAGCAGCTCGTTGACGCGGCTTTCCATGTCGGCAAGAGCCTTGTCGACCGGCTTCTGGCCGGTAACGGCAGCGCTCATTTCTTCACCGACGATGTCCTGGATGGCAAACTGACGCTGAACTTCAGACGGCAGCGGCTTGCCAAGCGTGGCAACGGCGGAGATGGTGTCGCGATGCGGCAGCGCCTTGAACTTGGCGGAGTCGATGACGGCCTTGTAGGCCGGCAGGTGGCCGGTGCGCGACCATTCGAAGTCGTTGTCGGCGAAGAACTTCAGGAACTTGCCGATAGCGGCCGTCTGTTCAGGCTTGCGGTCCTTCTTGGAAACCGCCCAGGTGTGGCCGTCGGCATATTGTGCCTTGGCACCCGAAAAGAGCTGCGGATACGGATAGACCGCATAGCCGCCCTTGTTGAGCGCGGTGCCGGCCTTTTCCGATTGGGCATTGTAGTCGCCCACAACCCAGGTGCCGTTGAGATGCACGCCGCCTTCACCTGCCAGGAAGGCGTTGATGCCGCCTGCGTAATCAAGGTTCTTGGTGGTGTAGTCCTTGTCATAGATCGCCTTGTACATCTCGACGACCTTCTTGGCTTCCGGCGTGTTGAACTTTGCCTTCTTCGGATCGGCGAAGAAGTTGGAATTCTGCTGGAAGAGGTAGGTGTAGAAGTTGCGCGTGAAGAGCGCTGTCTCGTTGGCGAGGTTCTGCACGAAATAGGGCTTGCCCGTCTTCTGCTTGAACTGCTCGGCCTGGGCGAGAAGCTCTTCAGGCGACTTCGGCAGCATTGGCGTGCCATCGGCATTCACGAGGCCAGCCTGTTTGAAGAGGTCCATGTTGATGTGGTAGAGCATGGTCCAGTTGTCGATCGGCAGACCGTAGATCTTGCCGTCCTTCGTCGCGCCTTCCTTGGCGGCGCCGGTGAACTGGTCAACCGTGACACCGGCCGTTTTCAGCACGTCGTCGAGCGGCATGATCAGCCCCTTGGACTGATAGTCGGACAGGACCGATTCATGGATCGTGACGATGTCCGGTGCGTCGCCCGAAGCGAACTGCGCGGTCAGCTGGTCATAGCCCGGCCACTCGACCGTCGTGACATTGACCTTGATGTCCGGATTATCGGCCGCGAACTTGTTGATCAGCGAGGTGATGATGCCGCATTCGCCGACAGCCTTGCTGACATCGGTGTTCTTGCCGAAATCGGCATCGCAGGCGCCGAAGAAGCGCTGAACCTGCAGTTCCGTCGCCGCAAAGCTCGGTGATGCCATCATCACCGTCGCTGCGGAGATGGTGGCGAGAAACAGTTTTCTCAAAGTCATGTCATTTCCTCCTGGTTGGTTTTTCGCCGTCCATCAGTGGACGGCCGTTCCCTCAATCGCCGGGCTTGTTCTCCCCCCGGCGCATGCATTACCGAACCGCCGCTCCCGATACGGCGGTCACGATATGTTTCTGGAAAAACAGATAGATGATCAGAATGGGTGCACCGGCGAAGACCGCCTGCGCCATCAGAAAGCCGATGCCCTGCGACTGCGCGAAATTCTGCTGCGTCGAGGCAATGCCGACTGTCAGCGTAAACATTTCCTTCTTGGTCGCCGAAATCAGCGGCCAGAAATAGTCATTCCAGGCGCCGAGGAAGGTGAAGATGCCGAGTGTCGCCTGTGCGGGGACGGTGAGCGGGAGCAGAACCTTCCAGAAGACGCGAAAGCGGCTCGCATTGTCGAGGATGGCGGCCTCGTCCAGTTCCTTCGGGATGGCGCGGAAATATTGCGTCATCAGGAACACCCCGAAGGCGCTCGACAGGCCGGGCAGGATCAGCCCCGGATAGGTATTGTGCAGCCCTAGCCAGCTGAAGATCTGGTGACGCGCAATCAGCACCGCCTGTTCCGGTACCGCAAGGCCTAAAAGCACGATGACGAAGAGCACGTCGCGGCCCGGGAAGTTCAGACGTGCGAAGCCGTAGCCGGCTAGCGACGAGAGGATCAGCGTGAAGATGGTCAGCCCCCCCGCCACGATGATGCTGTTGAACACCCAGGAGAACACGTTCGACGTGCCGACCGTGTCGATGTAGTTCTTGATGGTATAGGGTAGATGGAAGACCGAATGCGGATCGACCATCAGCTCCTTGTTGTCCTTGAGCGACATCGCGATGACGTAAAGCACCGGTCCAGCCATGAGGAGCGCCAGCACTATGACGAGGCCGAAAATCACCCGGTCGCCGAAGGATCTGCCGATAATTTCGGAATTGTGCGAGGCCATCACGCATCTGCCTTTCTACGGGTGACGAGATATTGCGCCATGGCCGCGACGAGGATCAGCAGGAACAGGATTTCCGAAGCCGCGGCACCGAGGCCCAGATCCCAGCGCCGGAAGGCGGTGTCGTAGATGTAGAGGACGATCGGCTTGGTCAGGTTGTTGGGGCCGCCGCGCGTCATCAACCAGGGCTGACCGAAGAGCTGGAACTGCAGCACGATCTGGATGATGATCACCAGAACGAAAGTCCGCTTGATCGAAGGCAGCGTGATTGAACGCAGCGTCTGCCAGCGGTTGGCATTGTCGAGCGCCGCAGCCTCATAAATGTCCTGCGGAATCTGCTGCAGGGCCGAGAGAAACAGCATCATCGGCAGGCCGATGCACCACCAGACCGTAGCAATCGCGATGCCGATCATGGCGAGGTCGGGGTTGGACAGGAAGGCCGGCGCCTTGGCGCCAAAAAACCCGTAGATCATCGCCAGCAGGCCGAAGTCTGGAATGTAGACGATGCGCCAAATCAGCGTGACGATGGTGACGGACAGGACCGAGGACGAGAAGAACAGCGTGCGCAGCACTGCCGCACTTCGCGTCTGCCGGTTGAGGCTAAGCGCCAGAAACAGGCCTATCAGCGCCAGCGCCGGAACGGTCAGGAACACGAAATAGAAGGTGTTCCAGATCGATTGCAGGAAGATGCCGTCGCGAAACAGACGGACGTAATTGCCGAAACCGACAAAGGGGCCGGAGGAAAACGTGTCGGCCTTATGAAACGACAGCCAGATGCCCCAGAAGAGCGGAAACACGAGAAACGCGGCGAAGATGACGAGATAGGGCGCGACGAAGAGAAAGTTGCGCCACTGCGGAGCGTAGATATCCACGCTTTTCGCGCGCCGCGCATTGCCATTGACAGGGTCAGCCATGGCCCGTCTCCCGACCATGCCAGGCTCGGCCCGATGTATCGAAGAGATGCGCCTTAGCTCCTTCGAAAGCCAGGCCTACGCGGTCTCCGACGCTGACGCGGCTGTCGCCGGCATCTGAGCCTACAATCTGATGGCCATCGCCGAGGCGAACATAAACCAGCGTGCGCTCGCCCAGCCGCTCAAGCACGTCGACGACCCCCTCGGCGGCATCGCCGGCGGGCTGGGCGATGCGGACATGCTCGGAGCGCAGGCCAAGCTCGCAATCGCCGCCCGCAAGGCCGTCCGCCGGGATAGCCGTCGCGATGCGAAGACCCGCAGCCGTTTCCGCGACAACAAGGCCACCCTCGGCCTTGGTCTTCACGGGCAGAAAATTCATCGCCGGCGCGCCGACGAAGCCGGCGACGAAACGCGTGGCGGGCCGGTTGTAGATCTCCATCGGCGCGCCGATCTGCTCGATCTTGCGATTGTTCATGACGACGATGCGGTCGGCGAGCGTCATGGCTTCGATCTGGTCGTGCGTGACGAAGATCATGGTGGACTTCAGACGCTGGTGCAGCTGAGCAAGCTCGATGCGGGTGCGCGTGCGCAGCGCCGCGTCAAGGTTGGAGAGCGGCTCATCGAACAGGAAAGCCTCCGGCTCCTTGACCACGGCGCGACCAATGGCGACGCGCTGACGCTGGCCGCCGGAGAGCTGGCCCGGCTTGCGGTCGAGCAAATGACCGATTTCCAGCATGCGCGCGGCTTCCGCGATCCGCGCATCGATGACGCTGCGCTCGACAGAGATGTTCTTCAGGCCGAAGGCCATGTTGTCGCGCACGGTCATATGCGGATAGAGCGCGTAGGACTGGAACACCATGGCCACGCCGCGCTGACCCGGCGGCTGGTTGTCGATGCGCTCGCCATTGATGAGGATTTCGCCGGAATCAACGCTTTCGAGACCCGCGATCATCCGCAACAGCGTGGACTTGCCGCAGCCGGAGGGGCCTAGAAACACGACGAATTCATTCGCCGGGATGGACAGCGACAGCTCGTCAAGAACGGTCAATGAACCGAACTGCTTGGTTACATTTTTGATGTCTATGCTGGCCGTCATTGTCTCTCCTCCCATGACCTGTCCGACGGGACCCGGATCAGACCTTGATCCGGATCATCTGGTAGGAATAGGGGGCGAACTTGGCCGAGAGGCTGCCATTTGCGAGCGATGCGCTGTCGGCCTTCTTCGGCGCGACATTCATCATGTCGGCTTCCGTGTTGACCGCCTTGAGATCGGCATGAGTCATGATCTGATGGTCGATGATACTGGCATTCTTGCCGAAGGCGGCGATGTCGAATTCAGCTTCAACTTCCTTGTCCGAGCGGTTGACGATGAAGAAGCTGACGGCGCCAGCCTTCTCGTCGTGAACAGCCGACACGTCGAGGCAGGAGACGTCCCCTGCGACATCGCTCTTGTAGGTCGGGCCGGCGACCTTGAGATCGAGCGCTTTGCCGCGGCCATATCGCGAGGCAAACATATACGGATAGAAAATGGTCTGCCGCCATGCCGCACCATTCGGCGAGGTCATGATCGGCGCAATGACGTTGACAAGCTGCGCCAGGCAGGCAATGCGCACGATATGCGAGCGGCGGATGAAGGTGTTGAGGATGAGGCCGACCTGCAGCACGTCCTCGAAATTGTAGATGTCCTCCAGAAGCGGCGGAGCAAAAGGCCAGCCATCGGCACCCTCCAGTATCTTCTTGTCCTGCTCCTTGGAATGATACCAGACGTTCCATTCGTCGAAGGAAATATAGACCTGCTTGGACGAGCGCTTCTTGGCCTTGATGTAATCGATGACGCCGGCGACCGACATGATGTAGTCGTCGAGCTTCTCGTTCATCGCCAGATAGTTCGGCGTGTGGTTGGCGTGGTTGTCGAAATACATGTGCAGAGAGATGTAATCGACCTCGTTATAGGTGTGATCGAGAACGGTCGCTTCCCATTCGGGATAGGTCGGCATCTTGGCGTTGGACGAGCCGCAGACGACGAGTTCGAGCGA
The DNA here is from genome assembly GCF_040545545.1 of Limnomicrobium aquaticum. Lineage (NCBI taxonomy): Bacteria > Pseudomonadati > Pseudomonadota > Alphaproteobacteria > Hyphomicrobiales > Rhizobiaceae > Limnomicrobium > Limnomicrobium aquaticum. The sequence goes on along the minus strand of NZ_JBEPMB010000005.1, from coordinate 17,010 downwards.
CTTGTCGAAGGCGCGCATGGCCTTGGCGGTTTCATGGGCAAGACGACCGTATTCGTCCGCCGTCTTGTGGCCGATCTGCCAGGGGCCGTCCATCTCGTTGCCGAGGCACCAGAGCTTGACGTCGAAGGGTTCTGCGCGGCCATTGGCAATGCGCTTATCGCTCCATTCGGAACCGCCCGGATGGTTGGCATATTCGAGCAGATTGCGGGCCTCGTCGAGACCGCGCGAGCCGAGGTTCACCGCCAGCATCATTTCGGTATTGGCGGAAACGCACCAGTCGGCGAACTCGTGCAGGCCGACTTCGTTGCTCTCGGATGTGTGCCAGGCGAGATCAAGGCGAACCGGACGCTCTTCCTTCGGGCCCACGCCGTCTTCCCAATTGTAAGCCGAAACGAAGTTGCCGCCGGGATAGCGGACGATCGGAACGTCGATTTCCTTGATGAGGTCGATCACGTCCTTGCGCATGCCGTTCTCATCGGCCGTCGCATGGCCGGGCTCATAGATGCCCGTATAGACTGCGCGGCCCAGATGCTCGATGAACGAGCCATAGAGCCTCGGGTCGATATCCGCGACAACAAACTGCGGATGCGCCACGACAGACACCTTCATGCATTCCTCCCATAAATATCATAAAAGACGATATGGATCGTCATTACGGATACTAAATCGAAGATTTGGATGAAGGTCAAGAGATGGGAGCCAAAACGCGCCCGTGAAAATCTTTCAGGATTCTCAATACATTGAAATTATGAAAGTATTTTAAATATCGGATTAATTGATACTATTCGATCTTCAGGCGCAGAACGATATCCTGATCGTAATTGCCGAAGCCCTTGCCGAAGATATTGATGCCGCCGGGATGGGTGGCGTCGTTGTCTATACCGATGCGCACACGGATCGAATGGTGATTGGCAAGATCGAGATCCGCGAGCGTCACATTGGAGATCTGCACGCCATCGACAAAGGTACCGTCCGGACCGACGCGCCAGTTCTTCAGCTTGCCATATTGCGAGCCCTTCAGCTTCCACCAGTCGGGCGTATAGACGCCGCGCTTGTCGCCAAAATCGCCGGGTGAAGTCCACACGCCAACCTTCTTGCCGTTGATGGTGAGCGTGATGTCGGATGGCCAGTCGGCGCTGGTGCCGGGCACTTCCGAACTCAGTTCCACCGCCACTTCCAGCTCCTGGATGGCCGTGTTTGAAAGCTTCGCATTGTTGGGAAACTGATACTCGACATAGCCGCGCGTGAACCAGATAAGCCCGGCTTTCATGCGGTCCGGGTCGAGAAGCGCGTTGGGAACATCCAGCAGACCGATGATGCCATCGGGGGAACAGAGGCCACAAGGCGCGGTGACTTCGAAACTCGTATAGAGCCCCACCGGCATGGAAACTTCGATCAGATCCTTGCGCGGCTCGCGCACCTCGCTCTTGAAGACGATGATGACTTCCTCGACCGTGGCGCGGCAGATTTTCTGGTTACCCTTGCGCGCCTTCTGCGTCTCGCTTTCGACGAGACCTGCGTCTTCCAGAATCTGGATATGGGTTGAGACAGTCGATTGCGGCAAATCGAGCACAGCAGCGATGTCGTTGACATTCATCGGGCCGCGCTCATGCAGCAGTTTCACCATTTTCGCCCGCGCCGGCGAGGAAATGCCCTTGAGAACGGCGTGGTCAGTCTCTGGATCGACAATCAGGAAATTCTTGTTCATGGCGCTCATTCATTTCAGAATTTCCGATTTGTATCTCGGTTCCTGATTTTTGAAAAGCGCGATTCTGTTTTCACCCCTTCTGGCCATACCAGCGAGGCATGCACCAGCGGAGACCACGGGTTCCGAAATTGGATATCAGAAAATCCGGTGCAATGCGGAACTGCGACAGTCCCGCAAAGGCGACCGCCGGCAGATCGTCCCGTCAGGTTCCGGCCACCCGGCGGTCGCTCTTGTCGAAGAGATGCAGGTCGCCGGGATTGAAGGCCAGTTTCAGGCTGTCACCGCGGGAAAGCTCATGCTGTCCCTGCAAGACCGCAAGAACAAGCTCACCAGTCGGGGCGTGCGAATGAACGACTGTTTCCGACCCCAGCGCCTCGACCATATCGATCGTCACCGGCACACCGGTTTCGCCGTCGCGCGCGACCCGCGTATGCTGCGGCCGCAGACCGATGGATATGTCCTGCCCCACTTGCGTCTGTTCGGCACGACGCGGCACGGTGACGATCTCGCCGTCGAAGAGACGAAGCTGCGTCCCTGCCTCGGTCACGCCTTCGATGCGGCCCGACAGGAAATTCATGCTCGGCGCGCCGATAAAGCCGGCGACGAAGCGGTTAGCCGGACGATTATAGAGCTCCAGCGGAGAGCCGATCTGCTCCACTTTCCCCTTGCGCAGAACCACGATGCGATCGGCAAGCGTCATCGCCTCGATCTGGTCATGCGTCACATAGATCATCGTCGTCTTCAGCCGCGCATGTAGGGCGGCAAGCTCGGCGCGCATGGAAATGCGCAGTTCCGCGTCGAGGTTCGACAGCGGTTCGTCCAGAAGGAAGGCGGTCGGATTGCGCACGATGGCGCGGCCGATGGCGACGCGCTGGCGCTGGCCGCCGGAAAGCTGGCCCGGACGGCGCTCCAGATAGTCGCCGATTTCCAGCATTCGGGCCGCTTCCGCGATGCGCGCGTCGATCTCGGCTTTCGGCATGCGCGCGTTTTCAAGTCCGAAGGCGAGGTTCTGGCGCACGCTCATATGCGGATAGAGCGCATAGGACTGGAAGACCATCGCAAGCCCCCGGTCTGAGGCAGGCACCTCGTTGACCAGCGTTCCGTCGATACGGATTTCGCCGCTGGTCGGCTTGTCGAGCCCGGCGATCTGGCGCAGCAGGGTCGACTTCCCGCAGCCGGACGGCCCGACAAAGACGACGAATTCGCCTTCGCCGATATCGAGGTCGATGCCATGCAGGACATCGACGGCACCGAAGGACTTGGTGACTTTTTCGAGCGTGATACGGCCCATGGCTGGTTCCTTACTTGAGGCCCGAGGTCGCGATGCCCCGCGCGATGAAGCGCTGCAGGAACACGAAGACGAGGACGACGGGGATCATGGTGACGACGGTCATCGCCAGGATGAAATGCCACTGCACGTTCAGCTGGCCGGAATAGACGTTGAGGCCCACCTGCAGCGTATAGAGCGACGAACGGCTGAGCACGATCAGCGGCCAGAGGAAGTCGTTCCAGCGCCAGACGACGGAGAAGATGGCGAGGACGGCGAGCGCCGGCGCGGACAAGGGGAGCACGATGCGCCAGTAGATCTGCCATTCTGACGCCTTGTCCATGCGCGCGGCGTCGATCAGTTCGTCGGGAATGGTGAGCATATATTGCCGCAGCAGGAAGACGCCGGTCGGGGTCGCGACAGTCGGCAGGATCACGCCCCAGAGCGTATCCAAGAGCCCCAACGACGAGACGACCGAATAGAGCGGCACCATGATGACGGCAAGCGGCACCATCAACGTTCCGACGATGACGATCAGAACCGCATTCTGGCCGCGAAACTGGTATTTCGACAGCGCGAAGGCCGCCATGGAATTGACCAGCAGCGTGATCAGTGTCGCCGTGACCGTCACGAAGACCGAGTTCCACAGATAGCGCAGGAAGTCGAAATGCACGAAGGGTTCGGTGTAGTTCGATGTCTCGAAATGCAGCTTCTGGACGGGCTTGCGATCCTTGATATTGACCTTGATGACGGTTTCCGGGCTTGCCGGATCGACCATCTGGGCAATCGTGCCGACGCGGCGCAGTTCCACCAGCCGGGCCGTCTTGCCATCCGGCAGCGTCACGTCATAGAGCGGCAGAGGCTTGTCATTGCCGGCGATCTTCACCGTCTCGGTGACATAAGGCAGCAGCGTCGGGGGAAACTCGGAGAGTGCTGCCGGCGTCTTGAAGGACGAGAGCGTCAGCCAGGCAGCCGGCGCGAACATGATGAAAAGCCCGCCGACCAACCATACCCAGGTAAATATATCTGTCCAGTGCCAGCCTCGGCCCGAACCGCTCGCACCGCGACGGCGCGTGACAAATTCCACTGCGCGCGCCATCAGCGTGCCCCCTTCTTTTCATTGCGCCGTGAGGCGGCCATCTGGGCCAGCGTCAAAACAACGAGCACTGCACCCATGAGGATCGAGGCCGCCGCCGCGAGGCCGGGATTTCGAAGCTCCGAGGCAAAGCCGGTCTCGTAGATATATTGGACGAGATACATGGTGCTGGTCCCCGGCCCGCCATGGGTCAGGACGAAGGCCTCGTCGAAAATCTGCACGGCCTTGATCAGCGCCAGAACGAGAACGACGATCAGGTTCGGCATCAGAAGCGGCAGCGTGATGCGCCAGAAAACGCGCTGGCGGCTTGTTCCGTCCATCTGCGCGGCTTCATACAAATCCTTCGGGATGGCCTGAAGCCCTGCCAGCAGGATCAGCGTGTAGAAGCCGACATGCGCCCAGATCGACACGCCGATGGAAGCGAAGAAGGCGCTGCTACGCTCCGTCAGCCAGTCATGCGGCTCGAGGCCGAGACCTTGCATCACGCCGTTCAAGACGCCCTGCCGCTGGAAAATCCAGCGCCAGATAAGGCCGGTGACGACCGGCGACAGAAGCACGGGGAAGAAGAAAACGGCGCGCCAGAAGCTGCGGCCGATAATCTCGCGATTGAGGATCAGCGCCGTGATCAGCGCCGCCACGATCATCAGCGACACCTGCAACACGACGAACGCGGCCGTATTGCCCGCCGCGATCCAGAAAACGTCCTGCTTGCACGAATTCGGATCCAGATAGCTGCCGCAGGCGAAGATCTCGCTATATTGTTCGGCGCCGACGAAGCTGCGCTCGTTGAGGAAGATCGCCGCGCCGCCGGTCAGCGAATAGACGAAATTGATGACAAAAGGCACCAGCACGAAGACGGCGAAGATCGCCATGTTCGGCGCGAGAAAGAACGCGGCCATGCCGTTCTGCCCGGTCTTGCGCTGAAGCGCGCGCAGCGGCACATCGACAATGCCCATCAGCCGCCCGACAACGGTCATCAAGACCGCTTGCGATGCCGACAGAAGCCCATTGGCTTTCATGATGTGCCCTCCCGTTTCTTCTTTTTGTTCGGACCGATGCGCGGAGACCTCCTCCCCGCGCATCAGCAAATCGCGGCCTTACTTGGCGGCCTTGACCTTTTCGGCGATGTCACTGTCGATGCGCTTGAAGGCTTCCTCAGCCGTCATTTCGCCCGCCATGGCCTGACCGACGCGGCTGACCAGTGCGCCGTAATAGGTGTCGGACCACTTCCAGCCGGGAAGCTTCAGCGCTTCCGGAGCCGTGGTCGTCGTGGCCTTCACGAAAGTGTTCAGCGCTTCCTTGGCGAACTTGTTGTCCGTCTTGAAGTCGAGACCGCCGGCGACGACTTCCTTGTTCGAGGGAAGGAAAAGCGTGCGTTCAGCGAAGTCCTTGGCTACCGGCGTCGAGGCGAGGAAGTCCATGACCTTGGCCACGTCCTTCGGGTTCTTCGTGTCCTTCATGGCGACAAGTCCGGCGCCGCCGGGCATGCCTGTGCAGGCGGTCGGACCGCAGGGGCTGCCGATCGCCACCCAATCGAAATTCGTGCCGATCTTGGTCATGAAATTCGGGATCTGCCACGAGCCCGCATAGTACATGACCACCTGCGCGTTGATGAAGTCGTCCGCGGCGGGCTTGTAGGTCGTGCCGGAGGCCGAAACCCAGACGTCCTTGTCAGAGACGCCATCGGCGTTCCACTTGATCAACTGCGTCAGATACTTCTTGGCAGCATCATCGAGCGGAGCCGGCATGCCGTCCTTGCCGATATAGTTCGCGCCAAAGGAGATCGCCGGGCCGGTGATGCGGTGGCCGGAACGGTCGATGGCGAACGCATAAGGCACCTGCTGGCTCTTGGCGACCTTGGCGGACGCATTGACCCAGTCTTCCCACGTTGCCTTCTCGCCCGGCAGCGCAACGCCGGCCTGATCGAACAGCGTCTTGTTGACGAAGCCGCCCGTCAGCGTGATCTGCGTCATGAAGCCGGGAATGATGTTCGAGCCGTCCGGACGCATCCAGTCGAGCTGGTCGCCATAGTTCTTCTTCCAGAACTCGGCGTCCTTGAGATAGGGCGTCAGGTCCAGCCAGTATTGCGACAGCGACTTCAGGTTCGTGACGCGGGCAATGTCCGGGCCGTTTCCGGCTGCAAGCTGCACGGGCAGCTGTTCCTTGATGGTCGAATAGGCAACCTCGTCGACCGTCACCTTGATATCCGGATTGTCCTTCTGGAATTTGGCGATGAGGTCCTTGAAGACCTGGCCTTCCACGCCGTCCGAATACCACATGATTCGCACGTCACCGGCAAAGGCCGCCGTGCTCGACAGCAGTGCGATACCTGCAGCTGCCAGAATGGAAATGCTCTTCATTTCGTCTCCTCCCTAGATCAACGGGTTCTAGCCGTCAGTTGACCGGGCCGCGGACCCTCCTCCGCCAGCCCGGCTTGTCTCGCGCGGGGATCAGCCCCCGTGCGTCATGTTGGTTGCCTTGCCCTCGACGCTCCAGTCGGCGGGGTTTAGTACGCGTCCTTCGGCCTCGGTGCGGCCATCGGCATGGCAAAGGACCTTTCCGTATTCGGGGTCCTGGATGGTCAATACGCCGTCCGCCCCTTCCGAGATTGCAAGCGCGCCGAAGCGGGCTGCGAAATCCTGCTCGGAACCACGATCGTCCAGACGGACGATCCAGGCGGTCCGGTGACCGTCGATGCGAAGCTCGTTTCCGGCAGTCGGCCCGGTTTCGACATCCGCAAACGGGCTGCTGCCCTTGAGCAGCACCATGCCCTGCCCCGAACGCGCCACGGCGACATCGCCCTTGACGGAGGCGGCGTCGAATTCCTGGCGCGGGAACCAGGCATGCGAGAAGCCCGGCTGTTCGGCCGCGCAGTTGAAGATGAGAACGGCAAGGCCACGATAGTGGTGCAGGCGCGGCAGCGTACCGGAACCGCCCCAATAGGACGGACGGCCATAGCCGGAATGGATCGTTTCGCCCGGATGGTTGATCCATATCTGCGCGTCGGCATTCTCGCCGAGGCGAAGCTGGAGCACCGTTTCCTGATAGCCCCATTCGTTCCAGCGGTAATGCGCCGCCGTGCCGATGGCGTAATGGGCGGTCTTATAGTGATAGAGCTTGGCGATGCGGTTTTCGCCCTGCGCGAAGACCCATTCCTGGCCTTCCGGCGAGCGCCAGCCGGCAACGGCCGCCAGATCCGCCGGGATTTCGAGCCCGTGATCGCGCAGCGAAATCGCCATCTGCGGCAGCGCATGGACGCGGCGGCCATAATTGCCCTTGCCCCAGATGAGGCGGGCAATGCCCGACAGTTCCAGCGAGCCTGCCGCGCGCAGCGTATGCTCGTAGGAACGGCCTTGCGCACCGGTCAGGATGCCATGATGGGCCGAACGGGCGACGACGGTCACGAGCCGGACAATCGCTTTGCGTGCGCGTTCGCGGACATCGGCATCGGGAGCCAGCGCGAAGAGCGCCGTCAGTCCCTTGAGGTCGATGGGGAAATAGGGGGCGGAGTTGAATTCGGCCATTTCCCACTTCTCGAAATGATCGAGCCAGGCGCGAACCCGCGCGAGCCCGACTGCCGACTGTTCCGAACCCAGACGCCCCGAACGGGCGAAGCGGGCTTCAGGATGCAGCGCGCCGGCGAGATAGCAGGCGGTGTGGAAGAGCAGCGCGTGGTTCTCGGAGAAATACCACTGCACGTCATTGCCCGGCTCATCCATCCAGTAACGATAGGACAGGATCGCCTCATCGATCTTGGCGACGACATCCTTGCCGATATGCTGACCATAGGCCGTGCGGCACCACAGAAGCGGCACGAGGGCGAAGTCGGCGCAGTCGTGGCAATCGACAATGGTCGGCAGCGTCGCGGCGATCATCTCGTCGGTCTTGGCGCCGTAGCGGCCGGAGGCCAGTCGCGCCAGCGCCATGACATTGTCCGGCTCGCCGAATTCGGAGATCTCGGCGAGCGTTTCGGTGATGCGGGCAGCAAGATCAGCGCCCGCGGCGCCCTGCCGCTCGGCATGGCAGATTTCGACGCCGAAGACGCGCGCGGCGGAAAAACCGTCCGCCGTGAGGCTGACATGGAAATGACGGAAGTCAGAGGGCAGCGCCGAGGCCTCACCGAGCGAGAGCCGCGACTGGCCGGCATTGAGCGTCAGCGCGAGACGCATCGGCTCCTCGCGGGACATGAAGTCGCCTTCGATGGTGACATGGGCTTCCGCCGAAACCGGCAGCGCCGCGCCCGTCACAAGCGCGACATCACCGGCGCGATAGACCGGCTTTTCGAAATGCATGTCGTCCAGCGCCGCCTCGATGGAAGCGGCGGTTGCGGCCTTGCCCGGCACGGGCAACGCCTGTTCGGCGGAGGGGCCGGAGACATAATCCATCTGGAAGAAATAGCGCGCATCGCGCTCGGCCAGATCGTCGAAGAACACGGAAATCTCGTTGAGACCGGCCTTCAGCGAGACGGTGAAATCCTTCTTCGCTTCAAGGTTCCGGACATAGTCCGCCATGAAGCCGACGTCCGCGCCGTTGACGAACAGGATCGCCCCGCCGCAGGTGCCGAGCCGCAGCACGGCTTCGCCGGCGCTGGCCGCCTCGATGCAAGTGCGCGCCCATGTGCCGATGACGGTCGGGCGGAACCAGAAGCCGGAGAGATCGACGCGCGGCGAGCCGAAAGGCAGCCAGAAGCGCGACAGCGCAAATTCGCCGGTGACTTCGGGCCGCTTGCCCCGGCGCTCGACGCCGAACGCCGTGCGGCAGGGATATTCGTGCGGAATGAAGTTCTTATGCTTGGTCAGGAAGAAGAAGGGGTCCATCTCCCCCTTCATCGGCTGGTCCGGCACGTCATAACGCGCTTCGGCCGTGGAACCGAGTTGCCAATAGGTGATCGGCGCGCCGGCGGGCAGAGGACGCTTCAGGTGATCGGTCGCAAAAGAGGTCATGTGCGTGTTCATTTCAGAGTAGCCACGGGAACGGGATCGACATCGGTATAGGCCTGGTTTTCGCCGGTCATGCCCCAGACGAAGGCATAAGGGCCGGTGCCCGCGCCCATGTGGATGGACCAGGCCGGCGAGATCACGACATCGCCATTGGCGACGATCAGATTACGCGTCTCGTCGGGACGGCCCATCAGGTGAATGACCCGGTCGGCCTCGTCGAGGTCGAAATAGCAATAGGCTTCCATGCGCCGCTCATGGAGGTGTGGGGGCATGGTATTCCAGATGCTTCCGGGTGCGAGATCGGTGATCCCCATCAAAAGGAGGGAAGACGGGGCGACCTCGGGGTGGATATACATGCGCAGCCGGCGCTTGTTGGAGCGCGCCTCATCGCCGAGATCAAGCGCCTTGGCTTCAGCCCGCGTGATCAGCCGATGCGGAATGTCGCGACCGGCCGGCACGGAATTCATGTAGAAGCGCGCCGGCTTGGCCGGATCGTCGCTTGTCAGCGTCACCTTTTCAGCGCCGCGCCCGATATAGAGAACATCGCGGTTGGCGAGCGCGAAAGTCTGGCCGTCCACCGTGATCTTGCCCGCACCGCCGAGATTGGCCACACCCATTTCACGGGCGGTGAAGAAGAGCGGCGTGCCGATTTCCGCGCCGTCACCGAAGGAAAGCGGCTCGGCGGCAGGCGTTGCGGCACCCACGATCATGCGATCGACATGGGTGTAGGCAAATTCGATATGACCGGGACGATAAAGGCCCTCGATCAGGAATTCGGCGCGCAGGCGCGCGGTGTCGAAGGTTTTCATATCGTTTGGCGAAACGCCGTAGAGAACGCGCATGGTCATGCCGCCGCCTCCTTGTGGTCCACATGGGAGAGCGCCTCGGTGAGGCAGAGGATGGCCAGCGCCTGACCGTAACCCGTCGGCTCGATCGGGATGTCCTTGTAGAATTGCAGGTCGTGGCCCATGCGCGTGCCGTAGGAGACGTTCGCGACGGTGCCGTTATCGTCGATATTGGCGAGGACGACTGAAAGGGCCTTCAGCCCCGCCTCGCGGCAGCCCTTGGGACCGATGCCGAGACGCGCGGCCTTCATCAGACCGTAGCCGAAGCCGGCGGTCGCCGAGATTTCCTCGTAGGATGTCGGATCGTCGAGCAGCGTGTGCCACGCACCCGAGGGGGCCTGAAGCTTCAGAAGCGTCTCGATCTGCGCTTCCAGAACGCCGAGCAGGAATTTCCGCACCGGAGCCGGAATGTCCGCGATCTCGATCAGGTCGAGAATACCGACCGTAATCCAGGAATTACCGCGACCCCAGAGCGCGCGGGCGAAATTGTGCCGGCCTTCAAACGTCCAGCCATGGAACCAGAGGCCGGTCTTGGTGTCCGCCAGATAGCGCGTATGAACCAGAAACTGATGGCAGGCCTCATCGACCAGCTCGCGCCGGCCGCTCGTCTGACCGTAGGAGGCCAGAAACAGGCCGACCATGACCAGCGTGTCGTCCCATAGCTCGCGATCGTTGATCTTGTCGGACACGATGTGCGGAATGCCGCCTTCCGGCGTGCGCGGCATTTCGGAAAGGACGCGGTCAGCCCATTTGTCGAGCTCAGACTTCCAGCGCGCCTCGCCCGTCTCGCGCCACAGAAGCGAAAGCGGCAGCATGGGGGCAGTCGTGTTGATGTTGAGTTTGGGGAGCCCTGCGGCAATTCGGCCGTCGAACCAGTTCTCGATCAACGCCTTCAACGACGGATCGCGATTGAACATCCAGAGACGAACCAGGCCATAAAGGCCGATGCCTTGAGGCCATTCCCAGGAATTGAAGCTGATATAGTCGCCCGCCGTTCCGTCCAGATTGGGCTCGTTGTAGCGGCCATCATGGCTGAGCTTGGTCATGCCCTGCACAAGCCGGTCCAGGCGCTCTTTCAGAACGCTCGCGTCAGGCGTCATATCGATTTCCTCCCATGCATGCCGCCTCTCGTGCCCTGCAAGGGCGCCCCGGCGGCTTGAAGAGAAAACTGGCACAATGAATTTTCTTGCGCAATCTGAAAATTTCTTGCAGTTTCCCGCAACGAATTCGCGGGGACAATGGCATGAGCATGGTTGGCAAACGCGGAAAGCCAAGCCGCAAGGTGCGGCTGGAAGACATCGCGGCGCGCTGCGGCGTCTCGATGAGCACGGCTTCGCGGGCGCTTGCCGGCGAAAAGGGCGTGCGGCCCGAAATCCGCGCGCAGGTCATGGAAATGGCCAAGGCGCTGAACTACAGCATCCCGACCTCTGTCACCGGCCAGAAGATCATTCTGGCGGCCAGCAGCGTCGCGATGATCGACTATGTGCGCAACCAGTTCACCGCGCAGGTTCTGCAGGGCCTGCACCAGCGCGCCGAAACGCTGGGTATCGAGATCGTCACGCGCCCCATTTCCAACGCGGCCGGCGATGTGGAAGGTCTTCGCGCGGCGCTGGCCGACGAGAGCGTCGCGGGTTTTCTCTTCCTCACCATCGATGACGAAAGCGCACTGTCGCTCAGCCGCGATTTCGGCAAGCCGGTCGTGTTGATCAATGGCGACGACCCGCTGATGCGGCTTTCGAGCGTTACGCCTTGCAACCGCTCCGGCGCGCGCATCGGTGCGGAATATCTGCAATCGCTCGGCCACGAGCGGATACTTTTCCTCATGCGGCGCGGCCGCCGCACCATCGAGCGCCGCTTCGAGGGCTGGCGCGATGCGCTCTTCGCCAAGGGCATCCGCGATTTCGATGATCTGACCGTCGAGGTGGAAGACTGGCTGCCGGAGCTGGCTGCTACGGCGATCGAAACGCGCATTGCCGAACGTGGCCTCGATTTCACAGCCGTTCTGACGGCCGGCGAAAGCCTTGCGGCCGGCGCGATGATGGGTGTTCAGAAGGCAGGCTTTAACGTGCCCGGCGACGTTTCCGTCATGGGCATGGACGACCTGCCGCAGGCGGCCTTCTACCACCCGCCGCTGTCGTCCATCCATGTGCCGATGCACGAGATCGGCGCGAGCGCGCTCGATCTTCTGCTCGATGCCGTCAACGGCAATGCAACGCCGGCGCGCCGCATCGAGCTTGCCTGCCACATCGTGGAACGGCATTCCACGGCGCGTGCGCGCAATCAATAAAGATTTGAGCCCGCGGCTCAACGCTTCACCCCATAGGCGACCTGATCGAGCCGCACCGCCTGGCCCGTCGCGGCCGATTGCTGCGCCGCCATGCCCATGGCGACCGCCCACCAGCCGTCCTCAAGCGAGACTTCGACCTGTTGTTGACCCAAGGCAGCCCGCTGGAAGCGCTGATGCTGGTAGAAGGTCGAACCGTTGTGATCGCCGGCCGCCAGCAGTTGCGGATCGACCGGGATTTCAACAAGCCGCGGCCCCTTCGGCTCGCGCGGTGAGACGACAACCTGCGGCACCGGTGGCGCGCCGAGATGCGCCGGCCAGAACCGCCCCGGCCCCGGCACATGCGCCTCGATCTTGCCCTTCGGCCCGACGGCGGAAATCTCCTCCTGATAGCGCGCGCCTTCGGCAAACATGCAGAGTTCCAGCATGGCCCGCGCGCCGGAAGCAAAATCGACGATCACATAGGCATTGTCCCAGATATCGGACGTCTGCCCGTCATAGACCTCGTCCAGATGGTTCACCGACTGGCCACCCGAGGCCATGACGCGGACGGGATCGGACTTGAGAATAAAGCGCATCAGATCGAAGAAATGGCAGCATTTTTCGACCAGCGTCCCGCCCGTATTACGGTTGAACCGGTTCCAGTCGCCGACCTTTTCGAGGAAGGGAAAGCGATGCTCGCGGATGGTCAGCATCCTGACGCCGCCGGTCGCGGCTTCCGCCTCTTCCGCCAGCCGCGCCACGGGCGGCATGTAGCGATACTCCATCGCCACCCAGATCGGCGCAGGGTAAGCGGCGCGAAGTGCTGCCAGACGCGGCGCGTCCGCCGGATCGGTAAAGAGCGGCTTTTCGCACAGGATCGGCAGCGGACGGATCGCGGCGATCTCTTCAAGCTGGCGCAGATGCATATAGTTCGGGCTGACAATGAGCAGGCAATTGACCTCTTCGACCGCCAGAACCTCGGCAATCGAATTGGCCATCACGGCCTGCGGCTCCATCTCCGCTGCTATGGCGCGCATGGCCGCATCGGGCTCAAAAATCGCCGCAACCTTCGCATCGGGGAGCAGCGCAATGTTGCGCAAATGCTCCTGCCCCATCATCCCGCAGCCGATCAATCCATAATTCAACGTCGTCATTGCAAGTCCTGTCTGCTTGTCTATTTCAGCCGCGCAACGTAGCGGGCGATGTCCGGGTCGAACCAAGTGTGAGAGATTTCCGCCTTCCCGCCATGCTGGTCCTGGCTGATACGCAGCACCTGCGGCGCGGGCGCGCCTGCCGCCATGCCGAATTCCTGCGGCCGCCATTCGGGAACGGTGCCTAGACCGATACGGTCTTCGGCCCGCACGATCCACAGATTCAGCTTCTGGCGATAGTAGAGATAGAGGGACTCAGACAGGTCCTCGGCCTTGAACCCGGCCGCAACGCCCGCATCCAGCCAGATTTCTTCCAGTGCAGCCGGCCTGCCGGAAAGACGGCGCAGACGGCGAATGCGCCACGCCTCGCTCGATGTGCCGAATTCCGGCAGGTCCGCCGGCTTCTCGCGGCGCACGACGCTGAGGATTTCCGCCGTCGGCAGCCCGCCGCCCTCGATGAGTTCGAGACGGAACATGGCATAGACGCTTTGCGGATCGCTAACGGCGCGAATGTAGTTGCCCGAGCCCTGCCGGCGCTCCAGCAGGCCGCGCTTCTCCAGTTCCGCCAAAGCCTTGCGCAATGTCCCGACGGCAATGCCGAGGCTGGCGGCCATATCCCGCTCGGGCGGCAGCCGCTCGCCGTCGATGAGCCGGTTGGCGGCGATGTCGCGCACCAGAAGCTCGGCGATCTGGACATAAATGGGCAAGCTGCCTGCGGCTGAATTCATGACCTCCGCGCCCTCCCAAACGCCTCCGCCTTGCATTCGGTGCGCCCTTCGGACCGTCACCGGAAAAATTGATATACTATTGATCTACATCAAACTTGATGTTAGGCAAGAGAAAAATACGGACCGGGAGGAAAAAGTCATGACGGTCGTTCCCATCACATCGCCGGACCTCGACGCTGCCGAAGTGTCCTGGTTCGCCGCTCTGTGTTCCGACGATTACGAATTCTTAGGTGTGCCGGACGGCCGCCTGCGCTCGAGCTTCGAGCATTGCTCGGACATCGTGAAGACGGTCGAGGGGTTGGGCTTCCGCAACATTCTCTGCCCCTCCTCCTATCAGGTCGGCCAGGACACACTCTCCTTCGTTGCGGCCTGCGCGCCGATCACGGACAAGATCAACATGCTTGCCGCCATCCGATGCGGCGAGATGCAACCGATCATGCTGGCGCGCACCGTCGCCACGCTCGACCATATGCTCAAAGGCCGGCTGACGCTGAACGTCATCTCCTCCGACTTCCCCGGCGAAGTGGCCGACAGCGCGTTTCGATATCGTCGCAGCCACGAGGTCGTGGAAATCCTGCGTCAGGCATGGACCCGCGACAGGATCGACTTCGAGGGTGAGGTCTATAATTTCAAGAACGTGCCCACCGACCCCGCCCGCCCCTATCAGCAGAATGGCGGCCCGCTGCTCTATTTCGGCGGTTATTCGCCCGACGCGCTGGAGCTATGCGGCGCGCAATGCGACGTCTATCTGATGTGGCCGGAGACAAAGGAACAGCTTGCCGAGCGGATGAAGGCTGTGAACGAACGCGCCGCCGCCCATGGCCGCACGCTGGACTACGGCCTTCGCGTCCATATGATCGTTCGCGATACTGAGCAGGAAGCACGTGAATATGCAGAGCATATCGTTTCCAAGCTTGATGACGAATATGGCAAGCTGATCCGCGAGCGGGCGCATGATTCCATCTCGCTCGGCGTTGCCCATCAGGCCCGCGCCCGCGAACTCGCCGACCAGTTCGGCTATATCGAGCCGCATCTGTGGACGGGCATCGGCCGGGCGCGCTCCGGCTGCGGGGCGGCGATCGTCGGCTCGACCGATCAGGTGCTTTCCGAACTGGAAGCCTATCGCAAGATGGGCATCCGCGCTTTCATCCTGTCCGGCTATCCGCATCTTGACGAAGCGCAATATTTCGGCACGAAGGTTCTGCCGCAGCTGAAAACCTGTTCGCTGCCACATGAATATGGACGCGTGCCCGCCGAAACCCCGGCGACGCCGCTTGGAACCGGAGTTCGCCGCTGATGGAACGCATCGATATCACCCCCGACCTCACCTTCAGCCGCCTTGTCTATGGCATGTGGCGGCTGGGCGATGACGCGGACACGTCGGATAAGCATATCCGCGCCAAGTTGGATGCCTGCCTGAGCCAAGGCATCACGACCATGGACCATGCCGACATCTATGGCGGCTACACGGTCGAGGGCCTGTTCGGCCGCGTGCTGAAGGCCACGCCGTCGCTGCGCGACCAGATCGAAATCGTCACCAAATGCGATATCCTCGTGCCTGCGGGGCGCCATTCGGCTGCTCGTCTCAAATATTACGACACGAGTGCTGCCCATATCACCGCATCCCTTGAGACCTCGCTGAAAGAACTTGGCACCGACCATGTCGACCTCCTGTTGATCCACCGGCCCGATCCCTTCATGGATCCGGACGAGACCGGCCCGGCGCTCGATGCGCTTGTGGCGTCCGGAAAGGTCCGCGCAGTCGGCGTGTCCAACTTCCGCCCGTGGGATTTCTCGCTGCTGCAGTCGTCCATGGAGAACAACCTTTCGGCCAATCAGATCGAACTGAGCCTTGCCTGCACTGACCCGTTCACCAATGGCGATCTGGCCTATCTGCAGGAGCGGATGATCGTGCCGATGGCGTGGTCGCCGCTCGGTGGCGGCGGGCTGATGGATGGCTCGAAGCCGGCGCTGGCTGCCGCATTGAAGCGAATAGCCGACGAACAGGGCATCGATGAAGCCGCTGTGGCCGTTGCCTGGCTGCTGGCGCATCCGGCGCGCATCTTGCCCGTGCTCGGCACCAACAATCTCTCGCGCATCGCCCGCATCGGCGAGGCGGCCAAAGTCGAAATCGACCGGCAGACCTGGTTTGAACTTTACACGCTGGCAATCGGAAAAGAGGTGCCCTGATGATCACGGCGGCGAAAGTTGAGCGCGTTCCCGAACAGATTTTCGTTTCCGGCGAGAGCGATGCGCGGCAGTTGCGCTCGGCGCTCGGCGCGTTCACGACCGGGGTGGCCGTCGTGACCGTCATGGGCGTGGACGGGCCGACCGGCATCACGGTCAACAGCTTCGCCTCCGTCTCGCTGACGCCGCCGCTCGTTCTGTGGTCCATCGACCGCAACTCAGCCCGCCACGGCCTCTTCACCGGGGCGGACCATAGCGTCATTCATATTCTGGATGCCGAACAGGTCGACATCATGCGCCGCTTCACCCGCGGCGGTGCAGGCTTTCAAGGGCTCGACTGGTCGCTCAACGATCACGGCGCACCGATGATCCACAACACGCTCGCCCGCTTCGAATGCGCCCGCGCTTCCCTGCATGACGAGGGCGATCACACGATCCTCATCGCCCGCGTGCTGCGTGCCGCACACCGTGAAGGTGAGCCGCTGTGCTTCTCGCGAGGTAGCTTCGGACGGTTCGCGCGTCACGCGGCTTGAGCAGGGTCCTGTGCCCGGTACCCATTGCCCCGAACGAAGAGCATCCGAAGCGGGCGATGGGTCGCCTTGCTATCAAGAGCGGCACAGACTGAAATGTTAGACTCCCGTTACGCCTTCTGCAGACTAGAACGTTTCACCGTTTTTCTGAATCGGTTGGGATTCCCAAATCAGTTTTGTTCTGATTCTTTGATGCTGGTTGGATGGAGGCCAGCATCACATGACCGCACCGATATCAAACGATCTTCGTGAGCGTGTTGTCGCTGCGGTGTCGAGCGGCGAGAGCATTCGC
>NZ_JBEPMB010000004.1:0-404586 GCF_040545545.1 Limnomicrobium aquaticum | reverse complement strand
CCGAGATGATCGAGCGCGTCATGGCCGACGAAGCCAAGCGAGGCCTATAACTTCGGTCTCTCGACCCTGACAAAATCCACTCGCCGGACGCTCACGTATTATCGAAACTCGATAAATCGTCCCATTTCTTGTTTGATCGGTCTCGTCAGCAGCTTCGTCCAGCGAGTTCAAGGCCATTCTTGCATGTGCCATACCCGATGATCTGGGAAGCCAGGGAACGATCATCACGCCGTAGTCAGCATATCTACGCCTTTTGGTTGCGGCGCGGAGTGTGGCGAACCCGTTTTCGAGGTTATTGGAAACCTCAAACTCAACAGCGACACGATTGCCAAGAACCTCAACACAGGCGTCTAAATACATAGTATTCCCCTGAACATCCACTTTGGTGGTACCGATGGAATTAAATCTAGCGTTTATAAGAGCTTTGAAGTTGTCGGAGCGGCCACGCCAATCGATATTTGCTCTTAGTAGCCAATTTAAAAGTACATCGAGTGATTTGTTTTCAGATTCTGTAGGATTGAACTCATTAGGCTTGAAGGCATTTACAGAAAGTGCTTGGTCAAAATTTGGGAGCATGCCAGCCTTATACGCCCCAATGTCACGAGCTGCTATTTCTCGAATTTTTTCTGAGTCATTTTCCTCAACGCCGTTTCTAAGGCAATATTGGCGCGCATAGTCAGCGATTAGCTTTTCAGCTTCAGGATCAGGCTCCGCGGCGTCAAATTTGTTCCAAAACATACCCGAAAGAAATTCCTTATTATAGATTAGGCACTGTGATCTTGTAACTGAACGTTACTGAAAAGCGCCCGCTGTATTCATTTCGTTTATGGCACCACAAGCATACCGTACTGAAGCAACAGGATACCCAGCATCGAATGTCCAAACTTACGACGTGCTCACAACGATAGCCGATGCTCTCTGAATTCATCTTCGATTTCATCAACCAGCTCAGAAACTTGAGTTTCCTCGAAAATTTCTGGTTGAAAAGGCGAACCACGTAAGATTGCAAGCGCATTTCGGTACGCCGGGATTAATTGAGGGTTCTCAGGTGCGCCCACAAGAAATCGCAACTTCAGTGGTTCTTTAGCGTCATCGGCAACGGCCGCCAAATGCCCACGCCACCGCCGAACCTTGTCCTTGATGCCCTCTGCATCGGCAAGATCAAGGGAAAGAGGTTCGTACGCATGCCAGCTTCCATTCTTCCACGCATGCTTGAACTCGATGCTGTCAGTTTTCCCTGACACGACCTTCTTTTCCAAGGAGATGTCCAGGTTGCGTTCAGCCAGCAGGTTACGCACTGGACGCCAAACGTCCTCATCCGACTTTTTAGCCTTGATGTTGACGTCGTAACGACCGACAAAACGCTCGTATAGTCGCTCAAAGGTCTTTTCGGGGTCATTGGTTAGCCCCGAACTGACGGCCGACCACTGAAGCGAACTCTCATCGTCGGGCACGACTGATCGGGCATACGTCGAAACGATGCTCTTTTGCTGAAAGAGAGCTTCCCGCTGGACGTCCTTCGCTGCGATCTTCATCCCCCTTTCGACACTATTCATGGCAGATACAAACGCATCCCGGTCAAGGTCGGGGAAGATGCTCTTGATCCGACCGATGGTCTTACGGGTACGCCAGTTTAGAACGCCGTATGCAGGCGCGTGCAGGATCAGGCCCACATTCACGAACTCACCCGTCACGACGTCATGAACGTATCGTAAAACAACGAAGCTGTATGGCTGACGTTCACTCATGCCAAAATCCTCCGCATTTCATCCAAACAGCCGTCAATATTGTCTCTCGCATCGCGGATGGTATTAAGAGCCGTAACGACGGCGGGCACTGCCTCTTGCCATTCACTTGGAACTGCATCCCGATACTCCAAAATCCGCTGATCAGACAAGTTACTCCAACAATCCTTGATGCGGATATAATCTATGTAGCGCCCCTTCAGAGCGTTGAAGAAAATATGCGCGCCGGGCTTTTCAAACTCTTTCATGCCGCCCGCGCTCCAGGGCGGCACCCAAAAAAGCAGCAGGTTGTTTGGCATAAAGGCCAACTCGTGATCGAATATTCGAAGATCTGACCCTCGAACAAGGCAGTTAGGGTTGCCAGCGCGCCGATCGGGATTTTGGATTATCGCATCGAACAACAATATCGCAGCAGCATCCGGCACCATTGTGTCCGTTAGCACATTCCCCTTTGCCCACGCAGAAAACTGGTTCGGAACTCTCGTTGAGCCGAAGCCGATGGGGGAGCTTCTGCTTAATTTCAGGCGAAAGGCTTCGTCCGGAACCGCCGCCGTAAACGCATTCGAAATTCTAACACAATAAGGTCGAGGAATTGGCAGCAGCAGGTCTGCCGCCAGACACGCGCCGATGATCTCACGCGCCAAGCTCGTTACCCCTTGATCGCATCCTGCCGAGACCTTGCAAAACAATTCAATTGATGCTCCGGCAGCGTCTTCGCAGAGCAGAAGACCCGGTCCAGTCCTGCCAGACGTCCAAGGCTTAACAAATTCGGCAGCGTCAACAACTTCCAGCAATGTCCCCCCTTGGTGCGTTTCCAACATCCTTTGGAATCCGCACCTTGCCGCGCTCAGGAAATCAGCTCTTCCGCCTGCGCATACGTCGCCGCCAGAGACGCAAGAGTCGCGCTCGGTGTAACTGCGTCGTGCGGGACGAGAACATAGGTCCAGCGCTTACCCCCCGTTTCCTTCGCATGGTTGTTCGCGTGATGAACCCACTTCCTTGCCGCCGTCGCCTTCGTGGTGACGACTGGATCACTCATTTCGTTCTTCGCCTTGATCTCGACGATGAACTTTTCCTTGTCGGTCTCGACGACGAAATCCGGCTCGTAGGATTGCCCAGCGGCATACTCGATCCGGAACTGCCCGACTCCCGGCTTCATCCATCTTTGCACTCCGGTCTCGCTCGCTGCCTCTATTATGACGGCGAACTCACGTTCCTGATCAGAATGGAATTTCTGGTAGGGATAGCAGCACTTCGCGAAGCCTTCGAAGACATACTTCGGCAGATCCTTGAGCGGAGACACGGACGTTCGGAAATTTCGAACGAATGCCTCGCTAGGGATATTGTAGGCCTGCGGTTTCAGCATCACGAAGCCGCGTGACACGCTCGCCCGATAGTCGGTGGGGCTTTCCCAGTAATGGTCCTGCATCTGCCCGAAAATGAAACGAGCAAGATCCTTCCCGTGGACAATCAAAACATTCTCGACATCCTCCGGAGACGACAAATAGGACTGCAACCGCTTCACCATCTGGCCCGCCAGCTTGAACAGCAGTTCGCTCTGCGTATCGTAGTCCACCTGCGGCAGGTCCATGAGATGCCGAACGATGTAGTTCTCAGGCCGCTCCTCCTTCGCGCTATCGACGGTCCGAGCCAGGAAAGCGCGGGATTCGTCGCGCAGCTTCTGAACCATGATCTGATCCACGATCGGCTGCTTGGCAATTGTTTCGAGATTCGAAAGATCGAAGTCGTTGAAGCCGAAGTTCACTTCGCTGGTCGGTAGCACGACGATCTCTGGGATCGAGATGGTGTAGGTCACAAGCTGCTTCGTCACTTTCGCGACCGTTGCGGCGACGTCGGTGTTTTGTTCGAAAGCTTCGAACGTTCCTTGCTCGGGTGCCATTACCTGTTTGACGATCCGGGTGATTTCTGCCTGAATCTCAGGGGTATCGAGCTTGTCGATGCCCGTCTTGATCTTCCGTTCGAACTCACGCTCGATGACGTCCCAGGCGACGCGGGCAACTTCCCGCTCCTCTTTGGTCTCGAAGACATAAGGCTTCTGTTCGGATTCCCCGAACGATCCAGCCGATCCTCCGGTGAGCATTGTTTCGACATTCGAAGGAGCGGAGACGACATGAGCGCCGACGTCAGAGACGTCGCCACCGCCACCAATGATGATGGTCTTACGGATTGAGATGAGAGAATTCGGATCGCGCGCAGCCTTGATGACGTCGTCGAAGCGATCATGGGCGATGACCGTCAATCGATCAACGGCCTCGACGCCGGTCCGCTGACCATACGGCAGTCGAAGACCGCGCCCGAGCGTCTGCTCCGTCAGGATATCAGATGCCGACGCCCGCAGCGGAACGATGGTGTACAGGTTCGTGACATCCCAGCCTTCTTTCAGCTTGTTCACATGGATCACGATGTCGGTCTTGGCATCATGCTCAAGGGCGACGAGTTTCGCGGTCGCCTCCTCCGTCTCCTCACCCCGCGTTCCCGAATGAACCTCGATCACGCGGCCCCTATAGCGCCCCTGAAAGAACTCGTCGGATTCGACAAAGCTGCGAATTTCGCTCGCATGTTTGGTATCCTGCGCAACGACCAGCATGAAGGGATGGACCAACTTCCGACCCGTCTGCTGCGCATAGATTGCGAGTTCGGCTTTCGTGAATTCATGGCAATGAATGCCATCCTCAAGCTTCATCCGTTCCAACTGTTCCGGTGTGACACTATTGGCTCGGAAGCCTTCACGAGTAGCTACTGCCGGGTCTTTGACGTAACCGTCTTCCATCGCCTGACCGAGAGGATAGTCGTAGACGACATTCTTGAATGGCACAGACCGTACGCCGACTGAACGCGGAGTAGCCGTCAATTCCAGGCCGAGAACTGGTTTCAGTTCGGCGATTGCCGTCATCCCTGCCTTTGCCCGGTAGCGATGGGCCTCATCCATCAGGAGCACGAGATCAGGAAGGCCGGACAGATAGTCGAAATAGCTTTCGCCGATGTATTCATGAAGCTTCCGAATTCGGCCAGCTTCCTTGTTGATCTTATCGACGTTGAAGATGAAGACGATCGCCGTATTCCCGTAAAGATCGCCGCGGACCGCATAACCTCTCTCCCAATTGTCCCCCGTCTCCACCAACGGCGGAAATTGAGCGAACTCGGCAATGCCCCGGAAAACGTACTTCGGAGAACCCTGCTGGCTGAAGTCGGCGACCAACTTCTCGTAGATCGTCGTGTTCGGTGCCAGAATGAAGAAGTGCTTGGATCGCCCGGTGAGGTACAGATAGGCAATGAACGCGCCCATGAGCCGTGTCTTGCCGACGCCCGTTGCAAGAGCAAAGCAGAGGGACGGAAATTCCCGTTCAAAATCCGTCACGCTAGGGTAAGTAGCCTCAATCGCGCTCAAGGCTGCGACAAGATCGGAACCCTTGGAAAATTCGATCGTATCGAGGACGTCAGCGAGAATATCGAGCGCCTCTGCCTGCGGCGTCCGAAGCGAAAGGCGAGCCTTGATCTGACTAAGCTGCCGCTGCAACATCACTCGTCCCCTCCCATATCGAACAAGGGAAGTGACCCCTCGGATTTGTGCGGCTTGGATTCTGGCAAGGCATGCTCCGGCTCGTCGGCGTCTTCCCAACGCTCCTGGACGGGCAGATTTGCAATCCGGAGCGAATAGTCGTCCCGACCCCATTCGCATTTCGCCAGAATAGAGTGTGGAATTTTCTTAATGGTGAGATTGTCGAAACTGTCTTCCTTGGCATTGAAGGCCTTGCAGCAGACCAGCAGCGTGCGCTTCGGCCCAACTTCTTCGGATAGCCTTTTCAACGCTTCGTAAGTCAACGACTGCGTCGTGACGTAAATGAAGTCTGTTTCGGTCGAATACCCATGCCGCCAGTATTCTGCGGGGTCCTGGCTCGGTGCATAGATAAAACCAAGATGCTGACACAACGCTTCTGCGAGCATCGTTCCGTTGTAATCCCGTGAGATGACCCAATTGCCAAACCGATCTTTCTCAAGCAGCGACGGTGCGAGACGATAAAACCGAAAACCACCTCCGCCTTTCCATCCTGTCACCGCCGTAACGCCGCCGGGATCGCCGCCATTTATGACTTTCTCCAACCTGGGAACAATGTGTGTAATGGCATGGTCGCCAAGTTCCACCATGATCCAGCGGCGTCCCATCTTGTGTGCTACCGCCCCAGTGGTTCCAGAACCCGCGAAAGAATCCAGGACGACGTCGCCGACACTAGTGCACATAAGAATGAGACGTTCGATTAACTCTTCAGGCTTCGGCGTCGAAAATTCTTGTCCAGGACCAAAAAGTTCTTTTTGGTGCGCCTTCGACTGGCGGGTTGTCGGCAGATCTGCCCAAATGCTGTTGTACGGTCTTGTGGGATTATCTCTCGCGTACTCTCTCGTATAGGGCACCCATTTTGAGAGCTCGTCATCACCCCGCTCCTTCCAGATCAATTTTCCATCTTTAATCAGTTGATCTACAGCAGCCTTTCCAAGAGCCCAGCGGGCTTCCCGTCCATCATCATGTATTGGAAGAACATCGTTCCCATCCGGCCCCGGAACTGGGAAGTACATTGTCGGTCTGTCTGAACGAAGGCTGTTCTTGCCATTCTTCTTGAGCAGGCGATCACGATAATATCTGCCTTCCTGATCTGGCCCACGATAGGCTTCGATGAGTGAATCATCGGGCTTTTGACGGAGTTTTGCGAGGCTAATGTCTTTCGCATATCCGAATATAAATTCGTGATCCGGGGTAACAGCCACCTTGTTGTCGTTTGGGCTATCTACTTTTCGCCAAATGAACGTAGAAATAAAGTTCCTTCGCCCGAATATTTCATCACAAATTACCTTTAAATAATGCGCTTCGTTGTCGTCAGCCTGGACGAAGAAACATCCATCACTTGCCAAAAGTTTATGAAGTAACCTTACTCGTTCTTGCATCATCGACAGCCAGATGGAGTGCTCTAGGCCATCCTCATAATGCTCGAACGCCGATCCCGTATTATAGGGCGGGTCGATATAAATGAATTTCACACCGCCAGAATGGCTCGCTTCAAGCGCTTTCAACGCTAACAAGTTGTCCCCTTGAATGAGAAGATTGTCAAAGATGTCCTCGTCAGACCACCTTGCCCTGGCGTGGCGGGATATTTCCTGATCCTCAACCAAGATACGCGGCTCAAGCTTTGGTCGCTCATCCTTCCCAACCCAAGTAAGCTCAAGGCGCGTCTTTTTATTCATTCTGCTATCTCCCACCGGATCGTCATCACCGGCGTCACTTTCGGCGTGATGGCCAGCTTCGCGGCCACCTCATCCAGTTTTCCATCAACTTCTTTTCGAATTTCACGAAGGGTCTTGAACGTGGAAAGCTTCAACTCGTCCCGCTCTTCCTCAAGACGCTTGATCCGGCGTTCTTCCGTCAGCTTCTCAGAAAGGGGAATGGACTGGTTGCCGCGCAGCGCCTTCCGAGCTGCACGGGCTTCTGCGTCGAGTTCTTTCGCCCGCAACTCGCTTGCTCGTTCAAGGTCTTCAGCATAGGCCTCCAGCTTGACGGTCTCTTCGTCGAGCCACCTACGGTTTTCATCCTCGGAGGACTGCTGCGCGTCGGCAAGCGCCTCTCGGTCAATCTTCGCCATCCTGTCTTCGGGATAGGATGCATCCACCGACGCGGACGTCGCAGGCAACTGAAACATTCGCTCGGCAGTCTCGGTCGGGACAACGAAGCCGTCATCAGTCACCGCCGCAAGGACCAGACTGTCGCGCGAACCCATCGCCGTTTCGGCCTTCAACAAGGACACGCGCAGCCACCCGCTTTTTCCGAGATAACCCTCCAGGTCTGAAAGCCTCGGCTGCCCCTCTTCGCGGTAGCTCTGATAATCAAAAGACAATTTCGAGTTGGGAAGAACCCGATCCTGACTTTCTCGAACCAAGCGGTCAGCTAGAGTGCCGTCACCAAGACGATAGAACTGCCATCCCCGATCATCGGCCTCGGGCCAGATACTGGACCAAGTCTTGCCGTCATATTCGAAATGCGGGATGCTATCGTTCCGGAACGTCGCGTCAGGCAGCTCCGCGCGCGCAAGAAGCCAAAGACGTCGTTCGAAGTCCGACATGGTCCTTTCAATTTCGCCGCCACGCTGGCGCAGCATGTCAACAATGGAGGCATCAAACAGGTTAAAAAGCTGCTGACGTGTTTCTGCCATGTCTGCCTTGATCTGATCTTCCAGTTCAGCCTCAAGCTTCTGGAACGCTTCATTCACCTCGGCCTCGGTCCGGCATGCCTGGACCACGGCAAGGACCTTCTTTTCGAAGTCGATGCCGGATTCAATCACCCCGAGGACTTGATCGCTCGCCCCGAACAACCCGTCGAACAACATGAACTTTTTGCTCAGAAGTTCGTAAATGCGCTTTTCCGCATGGTTCTTACGGTTCAGCATGTTCACGACGGTGACGTCAATCTTCTGACCGTATCGATGGCAACGACCAATTCGCTGCTCGACCCGCTGCGGGTTCCACGGCAGATCGAAATTGATCAGGAGCGAGCAGAATTGCAAGTTGATGCCTTCCGCGCCAGATTCCGTCGCAATCAGGATCGCCTTCTCATCCGACTTAAATGCACTGACGATCGCGCTCTTCATGTCGGCAGACTTCGACCCGGAGACGGCGTCTGTTCCCTGTTTCTCCTTCAGCCATGCCTTGTAGATTTGCTGGCTGTCCGGATCAGAGTTCGAACCGTTCATCAGGACGATCTGTCCGGCATAACCGTTCTGTGAGAGGATTTCGAACAGGTATTTCTGCGTCCGCACGGATTCGGTGAAGATGACAGCCTTACGCTTGCCCCCGCGTGCAACAACCTCATCAAGCACTTCCGGGAGACGGCCTATCAGCTTCTCGCCCTTGGAATTCGTGCCGATTGACCTCGCCAACGCTAGGTATCCTTCGAGCTCGGCGATTTCCGCAGCAAGCTTTTGGGGATCGACGTCAACCACGCGGTTGTCGCTGTCCTCCTGCTCCTGTGCCTCGTCATTGCTGGTGAGAACGGCGGCGTCGGCAATCTCTTCCTTCACCTCGGCGGTGTCGTCAATGTCGTCGACCACCGCCTCGTTCGCGGCTTGATTGCGCTTAAGCCGTGCGATGACGTTTTCCAGGAATTGAGCGATAGCGGCAATCGACGAACCAAGCGTCTTCCGCGCACCTATCAAAACGAGCTGATTGGGCTTCGAACCGAAGGCAATTGAATCAGGATTTTGGAGATATCCAGAAACGCCCTCGTAAAGTTTCTCTTCGAGACTGTGAGGTTCAAAATCGAAGGTGACGGCCAGTCGCTGGGTGTAATTGACGTGACCCGCCGCCTGGACGTCGCGCCGAAGATGGCGCTTGTAAAGTGGTGCCATGCGCCGACGAAGGGAAATTAATGACTGCTTGTCCGTTCCTCGACCGTACATCACCCGAAAGGACTGTTCGTCACCGAAGAAATGATCATCGACCATGGAAACGAGCCCATACAGCTCCATCAAGGAGTTCTGGAGCGGCGTTGCCGTCAGTAGCACCTTGAAGCGTGATGACAACGCTTCCTTCAAACGCTTCGCCTGGGCGGACGCATTCTTCTTGTAAACGTTGCGCAAACGGTGCGCTTCGTCGATCACAACAAGATCCCATCCGATGCGATGAATTTTATCGGCGTTGGCGGCTGCATATTGATACGACGTGATCACGATGGCTGAAGTGTCGTCGAAGGGGCTTGGCTTCCCACTCTTCACGGCGTCGCGATACGTCTTTGAATCAAGGATCGCGCTTGGGAGCGAAAATTTCTCCTGCAACTCCTGCTGCCACTGCGTCCGAAGCGACGCTGGGGCAATCAGGAGCACATTGCGACGTCTCTCTGCCCATTTCTGGGCGATAACCAAGCAGGCCTCAATAGTCTTTCCCAATCCCACTTCGTCGGCAAGGATAACACCTTTGGAAAGAGGCGAATGCAACGCGAAGCGGGCGGCCTCCACCTGATGAGGTTTCATGTCAACGCGGGCAGTCGACAAGGACTTTGCAAAGGCCTCGTCACCTCTGCCTTCCAACATGATGCGATTGGCGAAAAATTTGCTGTGATATTGCGTATAGCCTGCCATGTATACCAGTCCCGAATCCCTGACGGATAAGACCAAACCAGACACAGGAGCACAAGCCCCGCTTGCCTCCTATCGAGTCCCCAACACAACTTTTGAGATATTTCCAGAAATCGCTAATTTTCCGCCGCAGCATCCTGGATCATTGCAGCAAACTCTTCAATTTCCGAAATGAGACGGGGGCCATATTTAGCCGCGAACTTCCCAGCCTCGGTGAGATCTTTTCGTTGAGGACCACCGAACAGCTCCGCGTCGAAGAAAGCTTCAATCCGTCTGACGCGGTCAGTGATGACGGACTTTTGAATACCATGTCGCTTCGCGATCCGATCACGCGCGCCATCCTTGTTCTCCAAGGCCTCAACGAGGAGATCAACGGTCAAAGTAAGGTCAGTGAAACGCAGAGATCCAGACAGTTTTTCGGGCATGTTACCCACTCCTCAACTGCATCAATTATGGTGGCTAGAATAGATCACTTCGATACCTATAAATTTCGTTCGAAAAATTCGAACAAATTTAAATGAGACGAGGGAACGAACTAGGAGGCGGCATCATTGGGTTGCACAGAAGCATTAGACCTTCATCGTCGAATCGTCAGTTGCTGCGCTCCCTTTCAGTTCATCGTCATGTTTTAGGTGACGCATCCAGATCAGAGTCGACTTTAGCAATTCGGCGTCAATTTCTTCGGACGTATTGGCGCTCGAAAGCGCGAGAAGAAGATCGTTCCAACGTCCGTTTTTAGCCACGTGATCAAGCCAAGGAAGACTTTGAAAAGGCGCATTCCTTCGGAGCTCCTGGATGGCGTCGTGACGAAGCGGACCACCGAATTTGATGTCATCAATGAGACGCCATTTCGGGACATGGCCGAATTTCAAAACGATTGGAACATAGCGAACGGCAACGCCAAGACGTTCTGCGACAGAGATGTTCTCGGCCATGCCATGGGAAAGTGGGGGAGATACATATGTCGGCCTGCATGTCGGAGCGGGCATCATGATTGGAAGACGTCCGAATGCCGCGAGCAAAAGTATTCCAAGCTGAGATGAGACCGACGCGGCCGGGTTTGCCTGGCGCATCTTAGATGCGGTCATCATTTGCGCGCGAAATCGGTCGCGGCATGTTCTCCTTTTCTGTAAACTAGGGTCTTTCATGTCCTGTCCTCCATTTCAGATCATATCGCATCGATCTCGACGCTGGAGCATCAGCCGGCGCAATTTTCCCCGATGAAGTCTGAAGGTGTTCGATCTGACGCGCATATCTGGATAGCACGGGCTCGAAGATAGACCTGATCATCTGCGCCATCTCCAGAGCACGACGCAGCAAATCTTGGAAGTCGAATTTGTGAAGGTTTTCGAGGCTGCGGCGGAGATGAAAGTCGCGTCTTTTGGCATCTAATCCTATCGGCGCAATAGCCGCTCGAGTTTGCCATCGATGCTTTTCAAGCCGAGTATCAGTTGCTCTTGCATGTCGAGAATGAGGCCCAACAGCTTGAAAAGCTCCGTTGTCCCGTCGCCTTCCTCGGGCGTCTCCAACAAGGCCAGCAGCGGCAGCAGTCGCTTTGTGTGTTGATCTATCATCCGCAGCATCTCTGCCGGGGCGGGGTTTGTCGATGTCGAGGTTCTCATGGTTTTTTGTCTCCCTCATGAAGCTGGTGAATACTGCGCGTCGGACGCCTGCCGCCCGGTTGGCAGCAGCCACGAATTCGCCATCGGGAGCTACCAAAATGAACCCCTTCTCGCCGGGCGCTATGGTCAAATCTTGCAGTTTTAGCTCCCGGAAGAAGGCAGCAACGCCTTGCTCAAATGCCATCTTCAGCTTCGTCCGATCAAAGGCTTCAACTTTCCTCTCGGCCCTCTTTCGCGCGACATCGGAAAAGCCCTCAATCTTCTTGCTGCGTCTTTCGGCCCGTGTAGGCTGCACCGTTTCATCACGTATTTGTTCGTGATGCCGTGCGAGCTTCTCGAGGCGTGCGAAATCGTTGCGGCAAGACAAGACTTTCATCGTTGCCGGGTCAACTTCCGCCACCGCGAAGTGAAAATGCTGCCGCCCCTTTTTTTCGTGCATCACAAGTAGTCGGGGTCGATCCGGACCAATTTTGAATTCCGCATCGATCGACTTGAGGAAATCAGACAAATCGGCCTTGTCGAGCGGGCGCTCTGGGGAAATGGAAAGGTGGCGCAACGCGTATTTGCAAGCTTTCAGATTGGCCAGCGCGAGTGCATCATGCAGGGCTACACGGTCCCCAACCAGGACCACAATCTTGTCGTTGTCTCCGGGTTTGTCGAGAAGGTGTCGCTCGATATAGCGTACCCCGCCCGTCCGACTGATCCGTGTAGACTGAACTATCATTGCAGGATCTCACGGATATGTTGACGGAGGTAATCAATGTCACGCAGCGTCGAGACTGTAGCATTGTCATCGATTGGCACCTTCCCGATATTCACCGCGCGAACCAGTTGATTGAGGTTGCTACCAATCTTACCGAGACTGGCGAGCAGCCTAGCCAGTATTTCCGCATCACGGCGATCCAAGCGCCTTCGGGGCAAGCGGACACCGAGCGCGCTCCGACGGCAGAGTTCAGATACCGTCAGCCCCTTAGCTTCGGCTGCCTCCAGAATTGTGGCCAACTCCGACTGGGTCAAGCGGACTTTCATGAGCTTGTTGCGCATTGCGTCACCTCCGCCGTGGCTGCGGCGAAAACGGGGTTCACGGGGTACTCCCCTGACCAGTCTGCCTGGTCCACGAATGTGGGCACAGGGCATTGCTGGCTATCTCTCCCAAGTTTATTTCAGGATGATGAGCTCACGGGTCTGCCGGCGCAAATCCGATGTCCCGAGTTTCGAATGGAAGACTTCGAGATTCGAACGACTTTTTGAACGAAGACGATGAGCATATCGGAGAAGTCAGCATAGCGCCGTCCGCCGGGCGGGACTTCGGGAATTCGCGTATGATGAAATCGGAGAGAAGGGAGCCGTAGGAGGTGCGGCAGCATCCGGGACCGACTGCCGCCGATTTCGCATTCCGCCTAGAGTTGGTGGCGGCCAAACCCACCTCGAGGTTATTCCGAGTACCGTCTCGTTCTGCAGGGAACTCAAGCAAATTGGTAACAATTAGGCTGCAAGAGGTGAATTACCAGCCATAGTGTTGATCACTGTCCACGCAATGCACCGCTCGAGATCACCCGCTTCCTTCATGATATTCAAATCAGCATCAACTACCTGCGGCATGATGTGAACTGCGAGCCAGGGAACAGTTTTCGGTTTGGTGACAGAAGTCTTCGACAGCTCCGTGACAACGCCCCACATCGGAAGATCGGCGGTCGTTTTCCAAGCCATGTAGCATGAAAATAGCCAAATCCCCGCATGATGAAGCGTAAAGCCGCATGAACCAGGGCATGCGCCTTGGACCATTTTGAGGGTCCAGGCTGTTTTCCCGATCTTCCCAGTTCCATTGAGGACATAAGGTTTCAAATATTCAATGATTTGCGGATGAACTTCACGTCGTGGGCTATTTCGACGATGGCCTGTAAGAAGTGTAAGGTGCTCAAGCGTCTGCATAATGAGAGCCTTTCATGAGTGATTGAACTGAAGGTGAGTGGGCGCTTTTGTCGCCCTTCATTTGAAATGGTCATCGGCATCCAAGCGGGCGTCAAACGTTGTCAATGACGATCCTGATAAGCGCGCGACAGCCTGCAACTTCCGCGGCCCGCTTTGCCGCTGTCATATCCTCTGCATACCCGGTGGCAACGATTTCGGAGCCGTCGACCACATCCCAAACTACTCCGCTGGCAGTTGGAGTTATGACAAGGTCCAAAAATCTCTCGCCTGCAGAGATGGCCGCGGCCTCCCCGAAGACGTCGTTGTCCGGCTCCCATGGAAGGATTTTCATTTCTAGTTCCGCCTCAAACCGTGCGGAATGTCACAGACGCAGAGAGCCGAGCAAACATAATGCCCCAGAGACCATTGACCCCTCGTTTTCAAACCCGGCTCCAGGTCAAATGCATCCAAGAACGCTTCGACTGCAGATGCACGCGGCTCGAGATCTCGAAGCTGGTGAGGAGAAAGCGCGTCCATATCGAGCAACGCGTCGCACAGAGAATTGCGCGTTTCAGCGGGAACTGAAAGAAAAGTAAGATTCTGAAAAATCAAGATAAACCTCCGTTTCGAGAACGGAAATTTATCTATGCCATCCTGAGAAATAAAACAAAGTCGAATTCGGTCTAGAAAGGTTTAATTCGGACAAAATTGGACCCGTTGGCAAAATGCAAAAAATATATTAATAAAGCTATATGTTTCCGTCGTTTATTGCCTCGGCAAGAATCCGTCGGAATTTCTTGATGGACGATTCAGAAACTGGATTATTCCCTGCTCGCAACTGATTTATAAGGATGCCGGGTCGGGGCTCAATAGCTGTTTGCTTTTTGCCGGAACAAATTTTCCAATAGAGTTGGCCGACACGCCTGAGCGCCGTCTGTCGCCCGAGACTTTCGCACCACCCGAAATAGCGTCTTCTTTCCTCCGCAGAGCGCGGTCGTCTAAACGTCAGCAAGTCTGCGGGAAAGCGATCATCGCGTCCGTTCTGGGCAGCTACTGGAACCAGCCGACCGTCATGAAGCTGTTGCTCGGGGGCACTCTCGTTACTCCCTTCGTTCTCCCCCTTTTGACCCACGGGAAAGGAACCGGAAAATGCCCTAAAGAAGCGCTCTACAGCCTCTGGCGTGACGTCATGACAGTTGTCGCTCATTTCGGACGTAACAACAAATTCGTCGACCGCAGAAATTCGCTCTGCAGGATCGAGAGCAGATAGCTTAATCCCGTTTCTAATCCAGAGAGGCCAAGCGATCATGGCGACCTTCTTTGTTGTGAGGTCGAGTGATCGGCACCAAATGAGATAGCGATCGAAATCAATTGGCCCGCCGACGTCCATCCCAAACGCAGCATTGGGCATGGTCAGCCGAGACAGCCAGGCTGAAAGATCGACTTTCCTGACCGTCCCCCAGCGGTATTTGGGGGTGCAATACTCAGGATTGTTTTCATCGGGCGCGCGGCGAGAAAATTCCGAGTAGCCGTCTTCGCCGCGAAAAGCGGCAAGAAAATGCCATTCTGATGCAGGTATCTCGACAGCATCACCAGTGTTGATGTCAATGGCTGAAGCGATGATGTCGCCCTGCTTTAAACCAGCAAGAAAAATTCTCCTCGCATCAGCCAATTTACCGAGGGCTTCATTCGGATCCCCATCCGGCGCGAAAATGACGCTAACCGGAATCAGCGTATCATTCTGCCAGAAGAAGTAATCTTGCTCACTGTCTTCAACCCATAGGCTCCTGCCTGGCAACCATTCCAAGGTGGCGAATTCTTCGACTTCGGGCGGCATAAGGCTGAAAGGCGAGCGCCTGTTTTGCGGAACTGCGCCATCATATTTCAGCCGCTTCGATGGCTTCCACCCGAGGCACTCGTCCCTGAAAGGTTTCGAATGAAACGCAACAATTTCGGCAGACCGCCACGCAACCCACGCCAACGCCATATCCAGCGTCCAATTTGGTTCGGAAAGCGGGTCGAAAGAGCGAAAGGAAGGGAGCAGGGCGATTGGATCAATCTTCTTTGCAACCGCCTCACCCTCGGCCATTTCGGGCGTCATCGCACCAGATCGTACTTGAGCGATGAGATAGTCACGCTCTTCCTGGTCATGGTGCACCTCTATCGGCTTCGGCGTAATATCCAGCGCGGCAAGATCAAAGGACATGGCGGAATCTCGCGAAGTGGGAGCTAAGATCGACAGGGGTAGAGTAAATCCGCGAAGAATGAATCTTCCGTGTATCTTGGCCCTACAAGCAGAAACTCAAAGCCCAAGGATCAATCAAAAACAAATACTATATAACGAAAACGGGACAAAAATTCCTATCTTATTGAATTAAAAGAAGGAATTTAATTTCGACTTCGTCACGGATTTTCTGTCGTTTCATCCGCTGGAAGGTACTGGCCCAGGACCTCTGGGCTCGGCGCAATCCACTCACCCGCCTTTTCAGCTTCGATCATCTGCTCGTACCAATCCTCGACGTCAAGCTCGCTGTATTCTTGGTTGGCAAGAATTTCCTGGATAAAAGCCAACCGCGCATAGCTTAACGGAGCATTCTCGCGACAATATTGCAGAACACCCAACTCCATATCGACGGTTACCAATGTGTCACTGTAGATTTCGTATGGCGACGAGAACTTATGAAGTCTGTCCAGACGCGCTCCAAGTTTGCCTATAGCCTTCCCCGTGGCTTCATCGGTGATGTTACCAGACAGATAAGCAAGGTTTTCGCCAATATCGGGCCCCATGTCTGAACGGTATGCGCGCTCAAGCCAAGGCACAATTGGCGTTGGATCCAATAGAAACCTCTCAAATCTAAAGAGACTCGCGACACGTTCAAAGGGGTAAAATACCCCAGTGCGGCTCATTCCCATAATCGTGAAGACATCACGAACAACCGCATCTTCCCAAAAGAGACTGCTTTCCATTGCTTTTGGTGAAGGCCTTTCAACACTCACAAATCTGTTGAGCCGTGCTTGTTCCTCGATCCAGATGGCAGCATCTTTGTACCCGGAAAACCGCCGGCCACGCATCACGCCAAAAATGTCATCGTGACGAAAAAAATGATATCCGACCCCTCCCTTTGAGACCTCCTCAATCAGAGCGTTCAAGCGTTTCTCGCGGCTCTTCTGTGTCGTTCGGGGCGTTGGTTCATTTGCCCCCGACATCGGCCACAGAGCATGAATCAGCCATTCCGGCTTGATAATCCCTGAATCGCGGCGGTAAAACGTACTGTCCAATAACTCGAGAAGCCTTTGTGCTGATTTGGAGAGAGCTGCGATCTTTCGATTGCGCCTTGGAGCGACCCCCTGTCGCTGCATATGCCGCCCGACGGTGCTCTTCGATTGCTCCGTGATGCGAGCTGTCCCTCTTAGAGTTGACTTGCCGTACAGATTTGCAGCTTCTTCATAGGCAGCTGGCATCAAGAGAAATGTCGAGGCCCGTTCCTCACGATCGCGCTTAGGTTTGGGCTTCGCTGGATTGTACCGTTGGAGTGTCCAGGCTACGACGTCCTGCACCACTTGCTCACCTTCCTCTTGGGTAAAGGCAGATGATACTTGGCCACGTTCCCGAAGCAGCCGCAGCGCCGAAAGGCATTCCAACCGTAAACCCGCTTCGTCCTTGCCGTGGACATTAGCCCAGGCATAAGCAGCCTTGCGGATTGCATCAAAGGCTATCGGATTGTCACTCATGAAAGTTCGTCCGGACTTGACTAAAAATGAAATTGGTCAATCAACCAACGCCATCGATTTTCATCTTGTAGTAATCTGACCAAGACGTCCGGTAGGTCCAAGGCTTTGGACGTTCCAACTCACCGCAGCCCGCGCGCTCCTTGGCTTGCAGCAATATCTCACTCATGGCTTCGATCGTGGGTGACTGTATGTCCGTGATTTCCTTAAGGTCACGATTTGTCAAACGAGTCTTCGACCCATACCGCACAGAGGTTTCCTCTTTCGCCGAGTGGCCCATAAGCCTTTTGCGAGCGCGATGTGTCAGGTCGGTATCGTCAACAAGATCGGCAAACCAGTGCCGTGTGGAATAGACGGTGACGTCCTTACGTGTAATTGAAGTTTTCGACTTCAAATATTGCCAGCTTTTCGTGATGGGTTGCCCCCATCTCAACTCCCCGTCCGGCTTCGGGTAGGGCTCCCATTCGGGGAACACGAACGGGCAATTGACCGCACGCAACTCATCAATCCGGTCAAGAAGGCCAAGATCCAGTATCAAGGGATGCAATGGCACAATACGCTCGGATGATTTCGTCTTGAAGCGCCTGAGATCCTTGATGGCGACCCGCCCTTTTGTTGGATCGAAGCTTTGAAGATGCAGGTACCATATTCCGTCCCGCTCTCGGAAATCGTCACATTCAAGTTGCCCAAGCTCCCCAGGTCTAAGGCCTGTCAAAAACAGGAGGATGTAAGCCCAGTATAGGTGATTTTGGACAAGATAGTCACCCGGCTTCCAGATCCGTCCGCCGCCCGCGCAGCCAGTAAAGAGCGGCATCGAAAGAATTTCCACGACCTCATCTGCCGAAAACGAGTCGCGCGGCAGCGAGACCAGATTCTCCTCAGATATCTGGTTGAACATCGGCTTTTCGTGCGGGTAAACGCCCTTATCCTTCATCCAGCCGAAAAATTTCGAAAGGGCATTGTGATATCCATTCCGAAGTCTGGCTTCTGTTAGACGTTTCAGCCCCTCCCAACCATGCGTTCGGGCGTACTGGTAACGTTTGGAAAGGCTTGCTGCGTGGTTCTTGGGTATGTTCTGTCGATCCGGTATATCGACCAGCATTTCATCAAGCTTCAGGCAGCGAGCTTCATCAAAGTCGGCAACGAGGGGATCGTTGAACTCATCGATGATGAACTGCACGATCAAGACGATGACTGCCAGCGAATCTTTTTTCAGGCCTTGGCCAACATGGAATTCACGATACTCTTCAAGGCATTCCGAAAATCGCTTCGGAGAATTTGATCCGCCTTCGCTGGGCGCAGCCGAATTTGGAAACACCGTCACCGCCACCGAGCTCGAGGAGGCTGGGGCTGGCTGTTGGATCGACGCAATTGCGATAGCATTCACGTCGCGGTTGGTGAAAATTGTCTGAAGAACTTCCTTGCTTCCGCGAGCATATTCGTCCTTGAGCGTCAGCGTATGGTGGAAAGCCTTCAGTTCAGCGTTCCTTTCGCGAAGCTGCGAAAGAAGCTTATGAACTGGCTCCGCCTCAATCAAAAACTGGCTGATCTCCGACGCCTTTTTCAGTGCCTTCGTACTGTAATCGACGAAACTCTCTCGTGCGACCAGTCTGTCTTCCGAAACGGGCCAATGCTCATCAAGGTAATCTGTCGCTTGCTCGGTGATCGTTCTCACCGTTTCGAGCAATGTGAGCACCTCCGCAGCATCAAATTCAGAGGGATCAAATTGCGTATTTCTTCCGACATTATTCATGCGATCATACCAGTGTAGACACTCGAGCAAGCGTGTTCGAGCGACACGGTAGTCCGAGGTCCTTAACGACAAGCGAAACAGTTGCGTGCCGAGAAGCCGGAAGAGCAATTTAGAGTTTCTGATCTGTAAAACGTAACGGCCTTCACGGCGGGTCAGGTAGGACGGCATGCAGCATAAATCTCCGCGTACAGGGACGTGAGATGTCTCGCGGCAAACTGAAACCCCAACCGGGGCTAAAACTCTGAAATCAAAGGATTTTTTTGAATGGTAGCGGAGGAGGGATTCGAACCCCCGACACAAGGATTATGATTCCTCTGCTCTAACCTACTGAGCTACTCCGCCAGCCTTGGCTGGAAAGGCCATTTAAAAAAGCGCTTCCGGGTGAGAAGCGCTGTCTGGCCTTCAGGTGTCGGGCTTATAGGGCGGGCGGGGCTTTTGTGTCAAGCTTGAATGCGGGAAAAAATCGGGGATGTGCGAACCATCCCCTGCTCCAGCCCCAAATGCATGAAAAGGCTTTGTTTTCGCGCCGGAAAAATCAGGCCGCGGCGGCGGAGAGAAGCGCCTTCAGGCGCGCTTCGGCTGCCTCGGCGCGTTCGGAGCGCGCGATGAAGCCGCCGCCATAGACGCGAGCGTCGGCGCCCGGTGCGGAATAAAGCGCGCAGGCCTGGCCGGGCGCGATACCGTCTTCGCCGTCTTCCAGATCGACGCGGATGCCGTTTTCGTCGGCGACCAGCATCGCCGGGCGCGGCGGGCGGGTGGAGCGCACCTTGGCAAAGCAGGCAAATCCGCCCTTCGCGGCCTCTTCCAGCGGGCCGTCACCCAGCCAGTTGACGTCGCGCAGATAGATGCGGTGCGTTTCCAGCGCTTCCTTCGGGCCGACGATGACGCGACGCGAACGGGCGTCGAGATAGACGACATAGAGCGGTTCGCCGGTGGCGACGCCCAGACCCTTTCGCTGGCCGATCGTGTAATTGACGATGCCGTCATGCGTGCCGAGCACACGGCCGTCGAGATGCACGATATCGCCCGAGAGCGCCGCATCCGGCTTCAGCTTGGCGATAATGTCGGAATATTTGCCCTGCGGCACGAAGCAGATGTCCTGGCTGTCGGCCTTGTCGGCGACGATCAGGCCCATGTCTGCGGCGAGCGCCCGCGTTTCGGCCTTGGTCATCCCGCCGAGCGGAAAGCGCAGATAGTCGATCTGGTCCTGCGTGGTCGCGAAGAGGAAATAGCTCTGGTCGCGCTCGGCGTCGATCGGCCGATAAAGCGCGCGGCGATGCGGCGCGCCCGCCTGCGGATTGGCATCTGAGCGGATGTAATGCCCGGTCGCCAGCGCATCCGCGCCGAGTTCCTTCGCGGTCTTCAGGAGATCGGCAAACTTGACGGTCTGGTTGCAGGCAACGCAGGGGATCGGTGTTTCGCCGGCGACATAGCTTTCGGCGAAGGGATTGATCACCGTTTCGCGGAAACGCGCTTCGTAATCCAGCACGTAATGGGCAATGCCCAACCGTTCGCAGACGCGGCGCGCGTCCTCGATGTCCTGGCCTGCACAGCATGAACCGGCACGGTGCACGGCGGCGCCGTGATCATAGAGCTGCAAGGTAATGCCGAAGACATCATAGCCTTCACGCTTGAGGATGCCGGCAACGACAGACGAATCGACTCCTCCCGACATCGCAACGACGACGCGAGTGTCTTCCGGGCGCTTGTCGAAACCAAGGCTGTTCACGTTTCTCATCGATCCATTTAAAGTTTTGCGCCTCGGGAGGCGTCTTTCAGCGCTTTATATAGAAAGCACTTTGCCGCTGCCAAGAAAAAAGGCGAAATGGCGCGTTTAAGGCTTTCTGCATCATGTCTTTTTTAACAGTCTGCGGATTACCTTAAGCCTGAGATACGCGTCCGGCAAAGGCCTGACCCAAAATTGAACAAAGCCTTTCAAAGGGGTTAGGCAATTTTTAAAAGTCCGACGTTAAAGTCGCGATATCTGGTCTTGTAGTGTTTGTAGAGAGTCCCATGACCGAATTGATACGACCCCGGGTTAAATATGTCATCGGCCCCGATGGCAGCCCATTGACGATTGCCGACCTGCCGCCCGCCAACACGCGGCGCTGGGTCATTCGCCGCAAGGCGGAAGTCGTCGCTGCCGTTCGCGGCGGCCTGTTGAGCCTGGAAGAAGCCTGCGAACGCTATACCCTGACCGTGGAAGAATTCCTGTCGTGGCAGGCCTCGATCAACGATCATGGCCTGGCCGGCCTGCGCACCACGCGCATTCAGCAATATCGTCACTGACCGTTCCCGTCCTTGACCAAGAAAAACCGCCGCAACGCCAACGTGTTGCGGCGGTTTTTTTGCTTGTGAACTGCGCCGCTTCAGGCAGCCGGCCGATTGCGCTCGGCCATCACGATGCCGCCCATGACCAGAACCAGCGAAATGACGTGGTAGAGATGGAGCGGCTCGCCGATCACGCCGATCGACAGCAGCACGCCGAAGATCGGCACAAGATTAATAAAGAGCCCGGCCCGGTTCGAACCGATGATCTCCACCCCGCGCACGAAGAGAATCTGCGCGAAGAGCGAAGGGAAAATCGCAATGAAGGCGACAATCGCCCAACCCTTCGCGTCGGGCATTTGCCCTGCCCCATTCATCCACTCATAGGCCGCCAGCGGCAATGCTGCAACCATCGCGCCGCATGCCGTTGCCGCCATCATGCTTTTCCAGTGAAGTTCCGGCTTGAAGCGCAGACCCACCGTATAGCCGGCATAAACCATGACCGCGAAGAGCATCAGCAGATCGCCGAAATTCAGCTTCAGGCCAAACAGCGTCGAAAGATCGCCATTGGAGGCTGTCAGCGCAATCCCGCAAAGCGTCAGCATGAAGCCGGCCACCTGCCCGCCCGTAACCCGCATGCGGAAGATCAGGAAATTGGCCACGAAGATGATGAAGGGCATGCCCGCCTGTTCGATCACCGCATTGATGGCGCTGGTGTAGTGAAGCGCGCTGTAAAGCAGTGCATTGAACAAGGTGAAGCCGGCAGCGCCCATCAGGAACAGGTAAAGCCCATTCCTGCGGATCACCGGCCAGTCCCTGCGGATTTGCGGGCCGGATATGATGAGGATCAATGCAAAGGCGATGATCCAGCGCAAGAGTGTCATCAGGAAGGGGCTGGCATGCCCGACCGCCATCTTGCCCGCCACGGCATTGCCGCCCCAGATCAAAGCCGTCGTCAGCAGGAAGAGATAGGCCTTGCCCGTTGCGGGCTTCAGATCTGTCATGATTCCCTGCTTTGTTTGTCGGGGATTACCAAAGATGTGCGTTTTAGCCGCGCCTTTGCCGCATTGTCACGCAAAAAGCCTTGATGGATTGATCATTTCGGGGTCGATTTTAAGAGATTGACACAGTATAGATGCGCGGGTTTGGCAAGACGCGGGCCGCGCTTCGCGTGTGAGTATAGGATTGAGTGAAGATGACGAATGTGGTGGTCGTAGGGTCGCAATGGGGCGATGAAGGCAAGGGCAAGATTGTCGACTGGCTTTCCGAGCGCGCCGATGTGGTCGTGCGCTATCAGGGCGGGCACAATGCCGGCCATACGCTCGTCATCGATGGCGTCAGCTACAAGCTCTCGCTTCTCCCCTCCGGCGTCGTGCGCCCCGGCAAGATGGCCGTCATCGGCAACGGCGTCGTCGTCGACCCGCATGCGCTGATCGCCGAAATCGGCCGTCTGGAAGCACAGGGCGTCAAGGTCACGACCGAAAACCTCAAGATCGCCGACAACGCGACGCTCATTCTGTCGCTCCACCGCGAGTTGGACGGCATGCGCGAAGACGCCGCCTCCAATTCCGGCACCAAGATCGGCACGACCCGCCGCGGCATCGGCCCGGCCTATGAAGACAAGGTCGGCCGCCGCGCCATCCGCGTCATGGACCTTGCCAACACGGAAGCGCTCGCCGCGAAGGTCAGCCGCATTCTGGACCACCACAATGCTCTTCGCCGTGGCTTTGGCGCGGAAGAAGTCACCCATGAAACCATCATGAAGGAACTGACGGACGTGGCCGACCGCGTCCTGCCCTTCATGGACACCGTCTGGAGCTATCTCGACAAGGAGCGCCGTCGCGGCGCGCGCATCCTGTTCGAAGGCGCCCAAGGCTCGCTGCTCGACATCGACCACGGCACCTATCCCTTCGTGACCTCGTCCAACACGGTCGCCGGCCAGGCTGCAGCCGGTTCCGGCATGGGTCCGGGCGCTCTGGGCTATATTCTCGGCATCACCAAGGCATACACGACCCGCGTCGGCGAAGGCCCCTTCCCGACCGAACTGACGGATGAAGTCGGCCAGTTCCTCGGCGAACGCGGCCATGAATTCGGAACCGTCACGGGCCGCAAGCGCCGCTGCGGCTGGTTTGACGCAGCGCTGGTACGCCAGTCGGTCGCCACCAACGGCATTTCGGGCATCGCGCTCACCAAGCTCGACGTTCTCGACGGTCTCGACGAGATCAAGATCTGCGTCGGCTACAGGCTCGACGGCAAGGAACTGGAGCACCTGCCGGCAAGCCAGGGCGATCAGGCGCGCGTCGAGCCGATCTACGTCACGCTGGAAGGCTGGAAGGATTCCACCGTCGGTGCCCGCAAGTGGGCGGATCTCCCGGCACAGGCGATCAAATATGTGCGCCAGGTCGAGGAACTGATCGGCGCGCCGGTCGCGCTCCTGTCGACCAGCCCGGAGCGCGACGACACCATCCTCGTCACCGATCCTTTCGAGGACTGAGACGGGGGAGAACAAGGGCGGCCCTGGGCAACCTTGGCCACCCCACACATGCCAGCACTGGCGGCGGGACAACGGCGACTGGCGCATGAGGATTGGAACCTGCGCTGAAAAGCGTTAAGCAGGCAGCTTGCTGACAGGAAGGCGAGAAACCTTATATGGCAGATTTCATTGCGGTTATCCGCAGAGCGGTGGACGGACTGTCGGACAACACGCCCGAAATGCGTGTCCGCGTCTACGAAAGAGCCCGCTCGGCGGTACAGCGCCAGCTCGACAATATGAAGCCGCGCCCCGCGGACGATGTCATTACGCGCCAGCTTGAGAAGCTGGACGAAGCCATCGCCTCGATCGAACGCGAGTTCACGGGAGCACCGGCCGCCGAGCCATCTGCGCCGACGCCGGAAATCGTTAAAGACGTCGCACCGCCACCTGCCCCTCCTGCGCGTGAACCGGAGCCGGAGCCGACCCCTGCGGCAAAGCCGGAGCCCGCTCCGCAGGTTGCAGCGCCGGAACCGGCAGAGCAAACCCCTCCGCCGTTTCTGATGCGCGAACCGGCGCCCGTGGTTGCGGAACCCATTGCAGCCAAGGCTGAACCGGCATTTGCACCGGAACCGAAGTTCGAGCCCGCGCCACAGCCGAAAGCCGACGTAACGGTACCTACCCCGCCGGAAGCGACCTCTTCCGCGGCCGAAGACGACACGATGCCGCCCGCCGCTGCCGAGACCGAAACGCCGTGGCAACGCGAACGGTTTGACGAGCCGCTGGGTGCGCGCGAACCGTCCCGCCCGGCCGAACGCGCCTGGGAGCCGCCGGCTGCACCGGCATGGCCGCCACTCGA
Source organism: Limnomicrobium aquaticum (assembly GCF_040545545.1). NCBI lineage: Bacteria > Pseudomonadati > Pseudomonadota > Alphaproteobacteria > Hyphomicrobiales > Rhizobiaceae > Limnomicrobium > Limnomicrobium aquaticum. The sequence goes on along the minus strand of NZ_JBEPMB010000004.1, from coordinate 380,094 downwards.
GCGGGAGGCACCGCTCGACAGGAAAGACAACCGCTTCAGCTTTGATGCGCAGACAGCCGAGCCACAGGCGACGACGACGGCAACGGCGACCGATGTCTGGACGCCGGTTGTCACCGACAATCCGTTCCATGAGCCGGCCGAAATCTTCACGCCGAGCGCCGAGCCGGATGTTCTCGCCAAACACGACGCCCTTCTCGGCATCACCAAGCCGAAGCCTCCGGCTGAGGCGAAGTCCTGGTGGGACGACAATGAAGCTCCCAAACAGCCGACGCCACTGCCCAGCGCCGCGCGCGATGCGAGCTGGGACAGTTTCGAGGCCTTTGTCGGGGAACGTTCCGGAGCAAATCCGGCAGGAGAAATTCCTGCTGCGGCAACGCCGCGCGGACGCGACGGCATGTCGATCTCGGACACACCGGCAACGCCTGAGCGCAATGCCCCTGTAGCGGAAGAACGCGGCGAAGGCCGCGGCAAGCTCGTCGCCGGCATCCTGGCGGCTGTGCTGGTTCTTGCCGGAACCGGCTATGCCGGCTGGCGTTTCAGCGATACCATCCTCGGCTTCATCAACGGCACGTCGTCCACAAGCAGCCAGACCGCGAGCAAGTCGCAACCGGCCAGCACGACCACACAGCCACCCGCATCAGCAACGAAGCCTGCGGCTGGAACCACGACGCCTGCTGCCACCACCGCCCCCGCAGTAACCGGACCGCAGAAGTTCACGCAGCGCCTGATGGCAGACGGGTCGGAAGTTGATAGCGGCACCTCCGGCGAACAGGTGGCAAGTGCTGCCCAGGCCGAGGGTAAGTCGGTCGCCAACCAGAACGAGAAGCCGACTCCTACGCCCGCGCAGACGCCTTCCACGCCGGCAACGACACCTGGCACGACACCGGCCACGACACCGGCAACGAGCCAGCCTGAGACCGCAAGCGCCCAGCAGGCAACGCCGGTGAAGATGTTCCTCTACGAGGAACGTCTGGGTCAGGCATCGCCCACCGCGCTCGAAGGCACGGTCACATGGTCGGTCAAGAACGACGATCAGGACGGTCACAAGGGGAAGATGATCCAGGGCGACATTTCCGTGCCCGGACGAAAGATGTCGGCGATCTTCGCGCTGCGCAAGAACAACGACCCGACGCTCCCCGCCAGCCATATCATCGAACTGACCTTCTCGCTGCCCAAGGATTTCGAAGGCCGCGGCATCGAGAGCGTGTTGCGCATCTCGATGAAGGACAAGGAGCAGGAACAGGGCGATGCGCTCGTCGCCGTTCCCGCCAAGATCACCGACTATTTCCACATGGTCGCGCTGAACGCCTTCGCGGATGCCGTGAAGAACAACCTGAACCTTCTGAAGTCGCGTGACTGGATCGACATTCCGGTGACCTATTCCAACGGCCGTCGGGCGCTCCTGACGCTGCAGAAGGGACCGGAGGGCCAGAAGGTGTTCGACGAGGTGATTTCGAGCTGGCAGGCAAACGGTGACGGAGCCGCGCCGGCCGCCACGCCTCCGGCGCAGTAAATCGTTCAAAAGCAGACTTCAAAACAAGAAAAAGACCGGCGGGAGAATGCTCCCGCCGGTCTTTTCAGTTCCAGCTATTGGAAAGTTTAAGGATCAGGCCTCAACGACGCGAAGCGCGGACGCCTGCTCCTGCGCGATCTTGCGCACGGCGTCCTGCACCTTTTCAAAAGCCCGAACTTCGATCTGACGGACACGTTCGCGCGACACGTCGAACTCGGAGGACAACTCTTCGAGCGTGACCGGATCTTCCGTCAGACGACGCGCTTCGAAGATTCGGCGTTCGCGCTCGTTCAGAACCTTCAGCGCCCGCGACAGCATCGACTTGCGGGCATCCAGCTCGTCCTGCTCGATGAGCACCGCTTCCTGGCTGTCATGATCGTCGGCAAGCCAGTCCTGCCACTGCCCGGAATCGCCATCGGCCGACTTGATCGGCGCGTTGAGCGAGGCATCACCCGACAGACGACGGTTCATCGAGATCACGTCTTCTTCGGGTACGCCCAGCTTGGTCGCGATTTCCGCCACCTGCTCCGGCTTCAGATCGCCCTCTTCGATGGCCTGCAGTCGGCCCTTCAGGCGGCGCAGGTTGAAGAACAGACGCTTCTGGTTGGCCGTCGTGCCCATCTTTACGAGCGACCACGAGCGCAGGATATACTCTTGAATCGACGCCTTGATCCACCACATGGCGTAGGTGGCGAGACGGAAGCCTTTTTCGGGGTCGAATTTCTTCACGGCCTGCATGAGACCGACATTGCCCTCGGAAATCACTTCGCCGATCGGCAGGCCATAACCGCGATAGCCCATGGCAATCTTCGCCACGAGGCGCAGATGGCTCGTCACGAGCTGATGGGCGGCCTTGCGGTCGTCATGTTCCTGATAGCGCTTGGCGAGCATGTATTCCTGCTGGGGTTCCAGCATGGGAAACTTGCGAACTTCATCGAGATAACGATTGAGACCGCCTTCTCCGGCGGCAATGGACGGCAATGATGTACGGGCCATAAAGCACCCCTCTCTTTTAAGGTTCGGCTTCCATCAGGCAAGCCGCATACGGAAACGGTCCTTCTCCCGAGGCCCCACTTCCGGATGTGAAATCAAATAAGTCTGGAATGAGACAGTTTCAAGGATCAGCAAATTACGTTTTCGTAACGCGCAACCAATCCTAGAGTTCCATTCTATTCTGCCGCTTGCAGCGCCTCGATGACGAATTGCATGTCATCGGGGATCGGCGCCTCGAAATGCATGGTTTCGCCCGTCGTGGGATGCTCGAACTGCAACAGATAAGCATGCAGCGCCTGGCGGTGGAAACCATTGACGGCCGCGCGCGCCGCTTCCGGCAAACGGTTCGCCTTGGTCTTGAAGGCGGCGCCATATTCCGGATCGCCGATCAGCGGGTGGCCGAGATGGGCCATGTGGACGCGGATCTGATGGGTGCGCCCTGTCTCCAGCCGGCACTCGACCAGACAGGCCTGCGCGGTCGCGTCCGGCTTTTCCACATAGCGCTCCATCACCTCGTAATGCGTGATCGCCTCGCGCGCATCGTCGCTCGACTCGCGCTTGACGGCCCGCTTGGTCCGGTCACCGGCGCGGCCAAGCGGCGCATCGATCGTGCCCTTCAGATTGCGCGGCCGGCCCCAGACGAGTGCCAGATAGGCGCGCTCCAGCGGTCCGGTTCGACCATGGTCGGCAAACTGCGCCGACAGATGCCGATGCGCGTTATCGTTCTTGGCCGCCACCATGACGCCACTCGTCTCCTTGTCGAGACGATGCACGATGCCCGGCCGTTTGACGCCACCGATGCCGGAGAGGCTTTCCCCGCAATGATAGATCAGCGCGTTGACCAGCGTTCCGGTCCAGTTGCCGGCGCCGGGATGCACGACAAGCCCGGCGGGTTTCGAGATGACGATCAGATCGTCGTCTTCGTAAAGCACCTCAAGCGGGATATCCTCTCCCTGCGGTTCCGGATCCTCCGGATCGGGCATGTCGATGACGACCTCGTCGCCCGGATGGATCTTCTTCTTCGGCTCCGTGATGACCGTGCCGTTGATCGAAACCGCCCCACCCTCGATCAGCGCCTTGGCGCGGCTGCGCGAAATCTCACCGTCCAATGCTGCGCTCAGCCAGCTATCGAGGCGGCCGGAAGCGGCCTCATCGACTTCAAGGACTTTCCTATTCGCCGAAGCTTGTTTATGGACGGTCATGACATTCCCGTGAACAAGGGCCTGAAGCAGACATGAGCAAGATCGATCACGACGAACAGGACGAAAAGCCGCTTGACCCGGTGCTTGAAAAAGTGCGCCGCAAGATGATCCGCCTGCAGCTCGTCTCGGCCGGGGTCATGGTTGTCGCCCTTATGGCCGTCCTGATCGCCATTGTCTATAAGGCGAACCACGCAAACCAGACGGCACGCGGACCCGCAATCACCGAGGACGTGCCGAACGAAGGCTCGACCCTGGTCAAGGCGGCGCTGCCAGAAGGCTTCAAGGTCAACGCGACCCAGCTTTCCGGCGACCGCATTCTCTTCGACGGCACCGACAAGGACGGCAAGCGCAAGATGCTCGTCTTCAACCTGCGCCGTGGCCGCATCGACGCCGAGATCGCGGTCAGCGCCCCTTGAGCGAGACGCGCCCGATGCAGATCCGCGTTGAGAACGCGGACGATCCGGCTGTAGCGGAGTTCCGCGACATCCGCGAGCGCGACCTCGTCGGTCGCACAGGGCGCTTCATTGCCGAGGGCACCGTGGTGCTCAACATGCTGGCCGCCGCGCACGGCCAGGAAAATGGGTTCAGGGCCGAGAAGATCCTGGTGCTGGAAAACCGGCTCGCGGGGATAGCGGACACCCTCAACCGCTTTCCGGAGGACGTTCCGGTCTATACGGCGTCCGCCGCCGTCATCGACGCCATCGCGGGCTTTCACCTTCATCGCGGCGTGCTGGCGCTGGGCCGCAAACCCGAACCCCGCCCGCTAGACGAAGCGCTGACCCGGCTGCCGGAAAGGGCTCTGGTGACCGTGCTTTCGGGCATTTCCAACCACGACAATGCTGGCGCGATCTTCCGCAACAGCGCAGCCTTCGGCGCAAGTCTGATCATTCTCGACGAAACCAGCTGCGACCCGCTTTACCGCAAGGCGATCCGCGTTTCCGTCGGCTCCGTGCTGACAGTGCCGTTCCACAGAGGCGGCAGCATCGATGAAATCCTGATGAAGCTGGATCGGGCCGGCTTCGCCGTCTGGGGCCTCTCGCCCGCCGGGCAGCACCCTCTGCGTGATCTCCCCGCCAGCAACCGTACAGCACTGCTTCTCGGAACCGAAGGCCAGGGCCTCCCGTCGGACTTGATGGCCCGCATCAATACTGCCCGAATTGCCCAGATGCCCGGCCTCGACAGCCTCAACGTGGCGACAGCTGCAGCACTCTCCCTGCATGAGATGGCCCATCGCATGGGCCTTCTTTCAGAATAAATCTTGGTCAGGCTTCCTTGCCTGCCAGTGCGCGCGCCGCACGGGCGGCAAGGCTGATCCGGCCACGTCCCGGATCGGAATTGGCAGCCTCCAGCACACCCATCAGCGGCGAGTCTTCGCCCTCGCGGGTCGCCGTCAGCGCCACCATGCGCGCCGCGATGGACGCAATTTCTTCGCGCAGCTGCCCGTCGCGCGAGGGATCGGCAGGACCGGCAAGCGTGTCGGCCACGTCGCGCGCGTCGTTGCGAATGACTTCGGCAAATTTCGCCTGATCCATCGCGATCATTTCAGGCTCGCGTCCGGCATCCGTTGCCTCTTCGGCCTCGTTTGCGGCTGGCTCCGGCTCGTCGTGGTTCTCCGGCTCAATCTGTTCGGGTTCCAGCGGCGGCGCGACGACCTCGGCAATCGCGGGCCGGGCTATGCCGGCGAGCTTTTCCTTCAGCTTCTCGAGTTCCCGCATACGCCGATCGAGCGATTCGTCCATCTCGGCATTTCGGGTGACTTCCTCATCGAGCCGCTGCTTGAGACTGGAAACCCGATTATGGCTTTCCTCCATCTTGAACTCGGCATCGCGGGCGCGTTGCTCCGCAGCCTTGAGATCGTTGCGCAGATGGTCCCGCTCGCCCTTGAGCTGACTGATGGTGGATTTGAGGTTCTCAATCTCGGTCTCGCGTACGGCGAGATCGATCTTGCCGTAATCGACAAAGCCGCCGAGGTGCTCGGCCTCGACGCCCAGCTCCTGCGCGCGCCGTTCCGCTTCAGCCAAAAGCGCATCCCGCACCTGGATTTCGGCCCGCGCGCGCTCCAGTTCGCCATCGCGCTCACCAAGCTCGGCGCCGCGGGCTTCGAGTTCGCCACGCAACTGGGTGATTTGTTCAGACAGCCCGGTCGCCTCGACCACCGCAGCCTTCAATTCGCTGCGCAATTTGTCGGCCGTCAGCTCGTGTGCCAGCCCCTTCTCACGTTCGCGTTTGACGGCAACGCCAAGCTTGGCATTCTCGGCCGCATAGGTGGCGCGCACCATGTCGGCCTGCGCTTTCAGCTCCGCAGCACTTAAAGGGACGGTCGCACGAATGCGGTTTTCGGTGAAATACACGATACGCCGGCGAACGGCCGGCGCGACCAGAACGGTGACGAGGACCGCCGTCAGGAACCCGAGCGAAAAGAGCAGAACATATTCAATCACTGTGAAATCGCTTTTCCGGGAAGTGGCCGGCTACTCTCATATTACGCATGGCTTGAAAAGTCAGCAAGCCGTTCGTCAGAAGGGGTTCCAGGTGGGCGTGGAGGTAAATTTCAGATATCCGACATTGACACCGAGGCGCGCGCCAATGCCCGTATGGATAGGAACCAGCACAATATTCTGGTTCTCGACAACGGTCATCGAGACGCCGGCAACCACATAGGCCGAGCCGCTGACGCCGCCGAAGCGCTGGTAGAGCGCATCCGTCGACGGCAGATTGTAGACGAGCATCATGACGCGGCTGCCCTGCCCGCCCCAGTCGAAACCGAGCGACGGGCCCTGCCAGAAGGCGGGATGCTGGCCTGCATTCTTGGTGTAGAGCTGGCCTTCGCCATAGGTCAGACCGGCAACAAAGGCACCTGACCCTTCCTGGCCGAGGATGTAACCGTTCGGCAGGCCATACTGAGCGAAAGCGTTTTCGACGACCTTGGCAAGACCGCCGGAGGTTTCACCGAAGAACTTGTGGCCGGTATCGACAATTTCCTGGGCGTTATACTGGCTTGCATCCGCGCGGGCCTCCTTCATGGGGAAGGTGGTGGCAACGGCGAGGAACAGCGCGCTTAGAGCGACGCGAAGAACTGCCTCAGCATTAAACAGTCGAACCATGATCATCCGTCCTCCGGAAATGATTTTGTCGATCGGCCGCTCCTGCCTCGTACACATTCAATGCACGAACAGCCGGAAGCCGATACTCTGTTCCATTTTGGCCCGATCATGTTAACAATCGGTTTACCAAACGTGGTGTCATTATGGCGAAGAGATGAATCACTCCGCCCAAGGCGAGCGCCCCTCCTCGGCTGCCTGCCTAAGCATCAATCCCGGCGGAAATCAGGAGAATACGATGGCGAAAAATCCCAACCTCACCCTTTCGGGTCCGGATCTTGCCGCGCTTCTGTGCAGCCGCGTCTGCCATGACGTGATTTCGCCCGTCGGCGCGATCAATAACGGGCTGGAGCTTCTGGATGAAGGCGGCGCGGATGCCGACGCCATGGACCTCATTCGCACCAGCGCGCTCAATGCCTCCGTTCGCCTGAAATTCGCGCGTCTTGCCTTTGGCGCCTCCGGCTCGGTCGGTGCCTCCATCGACACCGGCGAGGCCGAAAAGGCCGCCAAGGATTTCGCCGCAGCCGAAAAGAAGACGGAAGTCACGTGGTCGGGCCCGCGCGCCATCGTCGCCAAGAACCGCGTCAAGCTGCTGATGAACCTCTTCCTCCTCTCCTACGGCTCGATCCCGCGCGGCGGTCAGGTCGACGTCGTGCTGGAAAACCCGGAATACGACGCCAAATTCAAGCTGACGGCCAAGGGCCGCATGATGCGCATCCCGGCAAAGTTCACCGAACTTCACACCGGTGAAGCCCAGGAAGCCATCGACGCGCACTCCATCCAGCCCTATTACACGCTGCTTCTCGCCGACGAATGCGGCATGGTTCTGAAGGCGGAAGCCACCGGCGAGGAGATCATCTTCACCGCCGAACTTGCAGGCTGAAGCGCCATATCAGGTGGGTCCGCAATAGGCTCGCCCATCAAAAATGCCGCGTCACAAACCGTTAACCAATCCCGGTAACGGTTTGTTTCTCTTAAGCCCCTACCATCTGGTCATATTAAGACACCGCCCGATATTTCGCGGAGATATGGCCCCATGAACCTCTTGATTGCAGATCAGTCCGACGTCGTTCGCAAGGTCGCGAAACGCATCCTGACCGGCATGAATTTCGAGGTCGCGGAGGCCCGCAACGCAGCCGACGCCACCGCGCGCTGCATGAAGGCACTGCCGCAGATCGTCATCGTCGAAGCCGCCATGGACGGCGCGCTGGAACTCATCCAGTTCATCCGTTCCGTTCCCGGCAACGAGCGCACCCGCATCTATTACTGCATCGTCGAAGCTGACCTGCGCAAGATGATGGCCGGCCGCCGCGCCGGCGCCAACGACTTCCTGATGAAGCCCTTCGACCGCAAGACGCTCGGCGCCGTCTTCAACGGCCTTGCCCAGCCGGCCGAACAGCCGCGTCAGACGGCCGCGCAGTAAGCGCTCAAGGGTTCCAGTTCCACGACATTACCCGATAGGGTTCCGGCAAAACCCGGTGCCTGCGGCACCGGCAGCGCCATCATGTTGCCCGGCAGCGTGAAGCTCTGCGGCGCGCGCGTCAGATTGTAGACGAACAGCATCGCACGACCGCCCCGCCGCCGGACGAAGGCCAGCACGTCGTCGCCATCCCCCAGAAACTCGATAGACCCTTGCGTCAGTTCCTTGCGGCTGCGGCGGAAGGCCAGCACGCGCCGGTAATGCGACAGCACCGATTGCGGATCACGCTCCTGCTGATCGACAGCCAGCGCCCTGTGCAGTTCCGGCACCGGCAGCCAGGGCTTCTCGGCGGTGGTGAACCCGGCAAACGCCTGATCCGCCTCCCAAGGCATCGGCGTGCGGCATCCATCGCGCCCCTTGAAGGCTGGCCAGAAGCGGATGCCATAGGGGTCCTGCAGGTCTTCGAACGCCAGTTCCGCCTCCGGCAGGCCAAGTTCTTCGCCCTGATAAAGACAGATGGAGCCGCGCAGCGTAGCCAGCAGCGTGATCGCCAGCTTGGCGACATGTGCGCGCTCCTCCTCCGTCGCGGCAAAGCGGCTGGCGTGACGCATCACGTCATGGTTGGAGAAGGCCCAGCAGACCCAGCCGTCGCGCACTTCACGCTCGAAATTCGTCACGCAGTTGCGGATATGGCGCGCGGTGAAATCCGGGCCAAGCAGATCGAACGTGTAACACATGTGCAGCTTGTCGCCACCGCTCGTATAGTCCGCGACCGTCTTCAGCGAGCGCGCGCCATCGCCCACCTCTCCGACCGACATTCGACCGGAATATTGATCCAGCAGGGCACGGAAACGCTGCAGGAACGCAATATTTTCCGGCCGCGTCTTGTCGAAGAGATGCTCCTGCATCCCGTAGGGATTGACGTCCGGCGCATCCGCCGAGGTTGCGCCATCTTCCGGATAATGCGGCGGATTGCTGCGCAGATGTTTGTCATGGAAATAGTAGTTCACGGTATCGAGCCGGAACCCGTCGACACCACGATCGAGCCAGAACTTCACGGTCTCAAGCAGTGCGTCCTGGACTTCCGGATTGTGGAAGTTCAAATCGGGCTGCGAGGTCAGGAAGTTGTGCATGTAATATTGCTTGCGCACGCCGTCCCATTCCCAGGCCGGGCCGCCGAAGATCGACAGCCAGTTGTTGGGCGCCGAGCCATCCGGCTTCGGATCGGCCCAGACATACCAGTCGGCCTTGGAATTGTTGCGGCTCGAACGGCTCTCGACAAACCAGGGATGACGGTCGGACGTGTGCGAGATGACCTGATCGATGATCACCTTCAGGCCCAGGCGATGCGCCTGCGTGAGCATCTGGTCGAAATCGGCAAGCGTCCCGAATTGCGGATCAACATCGCAATAATCCGAAACATCATAGCCCATGTCCGCCTGGGGCGACTTGAAGAAGGGCGATAGCCAGATCGCGTCGACGCCAAGAAAGGCGATATGGCCGAGCCGCTGCGTGACACCTTTCAGGTCGCCGACGCCGCTGGCGGTCGTATCCTGAAACGAGCGCGGATAGACCTGATAGATCGAGGCACCGCGCCACCAGTCTGCGGGAAGCGTGCGGGATTTCAGAACGGCTGCCATGCCGACTCCTTCAAGTCAAAGAACACTGAAATTCATGCTGGGTACGCCCTGCCATTGTCAACCGGAACAGCGCCGGCAGCATCGGTTGTGCAGCCCGTAATACGCCCATCACATACAGCCGGCATAATAAGGCAGACTCACGAAACGGGCGTGGCAGCACCATGAAGAAGATCACGATTGTAACCGATGCCTGGAGACCACAGATCAATGGCGTGGTCCGCTCCATTGAGCAGACGGTCGAAGAGCTGAAATGCATGGGCGTCGAGGTTGTTCTGATCACGCCGCAAATGTTCACCAGCATCCCCTGCCCGACCTACCCCGAGATCCGCCTTGCACTGACCGTTCCCGGCCAGATCGGCCACATGCTCGCGGGCGAAGAGCCGACCTACGTGCATATCGCGACAGAGGGTCCGTTGGGGCTTTCGGCACGGAGCTGGTGCCTGCGGCAGGGCAAACCGTTTTCGACGAGCTACCACACCCGCTTCCCCGAATATGTCTCCGCTCGCTGGCCCATCCCGGAAAATCTGGCCTATGCCTATGTGCGCTATTTCCACAATGCCGGAAATGTCTGCATGGTCGCGACCGAGAGCCTTGAGCAGGAGCTGACTGAGAAGGGCTTCCACAATCTCCGCCGCTGGTCACGCGGGATCGATGCGCGTCTTTTCCGACCCATGCCGAAGCTCGACATGCCCTTCGATCTTCCGCGTCCGATCTTCATGACGGTGGGACGCATCGCGGTCGAGAAGAACCTGCCCGCCTTCCTCGATCTTGACCTACCCGGCTCCAAGGTTGTGGTCGGCGACGGACCGGCGCGCGAAGAACTTCAGGCACGCTATCCGCACGTTCATTTCACCGGCTTCCGCACCGGCGAGGCGCTGGCCGAGACCTATGCCCAGGCCGACGTCTTCGTCTTCCCGTCCAAGACCGACACGTTCGGCAACACGATCCTGGAAGCCATGGCATCCGGCGTTCCGGTGGCGGCGCACCCGGTAACCGGCCCCGGCGACATCCTGAAGGGACAGGAAGCAGCGGGCGCACTGGACGACGACCTGCGCGCGGCCTGCCTCAAGGCGCTACACTGCTCGCCGACAGCGGCGCGGGCATTGGCGGAGAGTTATAGCTGGCGCGCTGCGACGGAGCAGTTCTGGGGGAATGTGTTGCTGGCGAACCAGCCGGGAAACGAGCGGCTGGCCGCGTGAATTGAGGCGGTAGCCACGAGCGCCCTCTTCTCCCCTCGGGGAGAAATGCCGAGCAACGCGAGGCGATGAGGGGTCTGGATGGCACTGTGTCTGAGGGAAACCCCTCATCCGGCGCTACGCGCCACCTTCTCCCCAAGGGGAGAAGACGACCGCCACCTCACCGCTTCTTCTTGCGCCCTTCGAACGGATTGGTCGAGGCACGATAATACACCCGGATCGGCACGCCGGGCATGTCGAAATCCTTGCGCAGGTTGTTGATCAGATAGCGCGTATAGCTTTCCGGAACAGCCTCGGGCCGCGTGCAGGAAATCATGAAGCCGGGCGGGCGGGCCTTCACCTGCGTCATGTATTTAAGCTTCAGGCGGCGACCGGACACGGCCGGTGGCGGATGCTGCATGGTCTGCGCATCGAGCCAGCGGTTAAGCTTGGCCGTCGAGATGCGGCGGTTCCACACCTTGTCGGTATCGACGACAGACTGCATCAGGCGGTCGAGCCCGTCGCCCGTCTGGCCGGAGACCGTGACGGCGCGGATGCCGCGCGCCTGCGGCAGCAGACGCTCGGTCTTCTCGCGCAGGTCGGCGAGCAACGCCTGCCGGTCCTCGATCATGTCCCACTTGTTGAAGGCGAGCACGGCGGCACGGCCCTCGCGCAGCACGAAATCGACGATATGCAGATCCTGCTTCTCGAACGGGATCGTCGCATCGAAGACGATGACCACCGTTTCGGCGAATTTGATGGCGCGCAGCGTGTCGGCAACGGAGAGCTTCTCCAGCTTCTCCTGTACCTTCGCCTTGCGGCGCATACCGGCCGTGTCGAACAGGCGCACGGTGCGGCCGCGCCATTCCCAGTCGACGGAGATGGAATCGCGCGTGATGCCCGCTTCCGGACCAGTCAGCAGGCGCTCCTCGCCCAGATAGCGGTTGATCAGCGTCGACTTGCCGGCATTCGGACGGCCGACGATCGCCACGCGCAGCGGCTTGGTGTCGTCATAGGCAGGCTCTTCGTCGTCCTCTTCGCCCTCGAGGAGATCGGTGGGCTCGAGATCGATATCGGTCTCCGGCTCATCGATTTCCGGCGGAAAGGCCACATCCTCGCCGATCGCCTCGACAATGGCGTCGCGCAGATCGTGCAGGCCCTGGCCATGTTCGGCCGAAATCGCCACCGGCTCGCCCAGCCCCAGCGTGAAGGCGTCGTAGAAGCCGCCGTCGGAGCCGCGCGCTTCCGCCTTGTTGGCGACGAGCACCACGGGCTTGCCACGCCGGCGCAGGATCTCGGCAAACATCTTGTCATGCGGCGTAAGGCCATACTTCGCGTCGACGACGAAAAGCGTCATGTCCGCCTCGTCGATGGCCGCTTCCGTCTGCTGGCGCATGCGACCCTGAAGCGTCTCCGGCCCGCTCTCTTCAAGGCCGGCCGTATCGATGATGGTGAAACGCAGGTCGTCCAGCCGCGCGTCGCCGGGACGGCGGTCGCGGGTCACGCCCGGCGTGTCATCGACAAGCGCCAGCTTCTTGCCAACCAGCCGGTTGAAAAGCGTGCTCTTGCCCACATTGGGGCGTCCGACGATGGCGACCGTGAAGCTCATGGACTGATCCCGCGGCGAACCGCTTATCCCTTGGCGTTGGAGGTCAGGAGATCGAGCATGATGCGGGCGCGGTTGCCGACATTGACCGGCGTCGTCGCATCGTTGGCAATTGCCTGGAACCAGTCCGTCGCCTGCTTGAAATCGCCGTTCTTGAAGGCCGAAAGGCCCAGCGCCTCGCGTGCCGAATGGCGCATCGGGTTCTGCGCGTCGGTTAGCACTTCGACTTCCTTCGAAACGTCTGCATAAGGCGCAGTGTCGATCAGCAGCCAGCCCGCGCGAAGACGCGCGACGTCGCGAACAGCATCCGGAACCTTCGTGTCACTCGCAACGGCATCAAGCTCGGCAACGGCAGCTTTCGGATCCGTTGCAGCCTTCAGTGTCGCGGTCCGCATGCGGGCAAGCACGGGATAGGCGCCGTAGCCGTCCTTCTCGAGCTGCGCGAAGGCCGCCAGCGCTTCATCCGTCTTGTTGTCGGAGGCAAGCTTCATGGCCGTCAGGAACTTGTCGCCCGAGGCAGACGCCTGCAGGCCGGACCAGTAGACATAGCCGCGATAGCCGGCCGTGCCGATGACGATAGCCACGGCGATCGCAACGATCATCAGGCCATACTGCGTCCAGATGGCCTTCATCTGGTCAGAACGGAGTTCCTCGTTGACCTCGCGGATAAAGCTGTCGTTCTCGTTCGTCATTCTCGTTGGCACCGGCTCGATCGAAGTGTTTTCTGCAACTCCCGACGCTCACGCGTCACGGCGTATCTGCTGGAATTGCTCTGAATTGTTGCGGCCTTCTACAGGATTTTTGTCCGCTTGTAACAAAAAACTGGAAACCGCTCACATGCCCGCGGCTGCAAGCGGCGAAACCCCAATCAGCATCTGGTGCAGATAGAGGAGGATGACCGCGTAAAGCGCCACGCCGCCGATGATGGAAGCAATGTCATACTGTGTGGAGACGAAGTCGCGCACGACCTTCTCGCCTGCGCGCTCGCGCCGTTTCGCCGAAATGCGTACCAGCACGCCCCAGATGAGGAACCCGCCAAACAGCAAGACCGAGTTCAGCTCGCCATTGGACAGAAGATGCGCGAACGCCCAGACTTTCACCCCAGTGACCATCGGATGCTTCACCCAGACGGCAATCTTGCCGGCCGGCAGGATCGAGGCCATCAGCAGGATCATCGCAATCAGCATCAGCGTCAGCGTGATATGCGACATGAACCTCGGCGGGGTGTAGAGCATCGGCGTGACCGCGCGCGAGGCGGCAAACGCGTAAATCAGAAGCACGAGGCTGGCGATCGACAGCAGCGAGTAGAGCCCGCGCCAGGCATGGACACCCATGCGCGCAATCGTCCGCTCCCGCCATTGCGGCGCGAAGACGCGGATCGAATGCAGCGCAAGAAACAGAACGATCGAAAGGACGAGCAATGCCACGGGTGTCTCCCATTCCCTGCCACCGGCCCTCAAGCGGCCGGCATTTTCCCCGACAGATACAGGCAAAGCGTCGCAAACGCCAGCCTCAAGCTGGCACCGGCAACCTGCTAAGGCCGATCAGCCTCAGCCCTCGACGCCGCCCGAAGCGATAAACTCCTGATCGATCGACGGGAGAGGTTCGTCGTTGATGGCAGCTTCGAAGGCACGAAGGCGCTTGTAGATCGAGAGCAACTCGACGATCGTCGTCCACGAGCTCACCAGATACTGGAACGAGCCACGCACCTGATCGAAAACGTTGGTGATCTGCGTCATCAGACCCAGCGTCAGCTTGCCGGCGATAATCGACGGCACCAGCACGATCAGGCTGAACAGGTTGTCGGCCTGCAGGTAGAAGATGCGTGCGACGTTGAAATACATGTAGTGGAAATACAGCCGGAAATAGTTGCGACGCACATCCTCATAGAGTTCGCGGATCGTCATCGGATCGGCGCGAGCCGGATCGTCCTCGCCATAGACGAGTTCCTTGCGATAGGAGGCTTCGACACGCTGGTTGCGGAACTCGAGGCCCGGAAGCTTGACCCCGACCAGAGCGAGGAAGAACGTCCCGAAGATCGACCAGAAGAGTGCTGCCCAGACAAGCGCATGCGGTACATTCCCGATCAGCGGCAGTTCGGTAATATCCTTACCGAGCTGGAACAGCACCGGCAGGAAGGCAATCAGCGTCATGACGGAGCTGACGAGCGAGACGCCCAGACCTTCGACCGTCGTCGAAAACCGCATCGTGTCTTCCTGAACGCGCTGCGATGCGCCTTCGATGGTGCGCAGCGTCGGCCAATGTTCCATGTAATATTCGTTCATCGCGGTCCGCCAGCGGAAAATCCAGTGGCTGACGAAGAAGCGGCTCAGGACGCCAATGGTGATGGCAACGAAGGCAATGCCGGCGAAACCCACCATGCCGAGGTAGAGCTGCGCCGCCGTCACGGAACCCGGCTTCGACAATGCGCTCTGGATCATGTCATAGAATGGCCCGTACCAGGCATTGATCGCCACGCTGACCTGAACGCCGAAATAGGTCGTGAAGATGATGAGCGAGCTGCCCCAGATAGACCAGTTCTGCCACCGGTGCGGACTATACACTTGCCAGAAGAGGGCAAAGATCGCGTTGACGACGGCGTAGTAGATGTAGAACCAGATGAAAGGCGCCGACCAGAAGACAGATACGCCGATAGGGGCCTGTTCGCCTGCCTTAAGCGGCGGTAACCCGACATAGGCGCCCAGATCCTGAACAAACCCGTACCAGGCAAAGATCGCCAGAAGCGACCATATTGCAGCGGAGATGAAAAGCAGCTTTGGTTTCGGGAAGAAGGAGACAAACACGGCGGGAAATCTTTCTGTCTGGAACCGAAATAGCGGTTTATGCTTTTGACGGAAACTATGGCAATCGGGCGGCGGCGGCAATGCTTGGCGGGTTACATGAGCAATTTGTAACCAAGAAATGAAATTCCGGCATTCCGGGCATCTCAATCAGCCAATGTGAGGATCAGCGGCCCGTTCTTCGTCACCACCAGCGTGTGCTCGAACTGCACGGTGAGCGCCTTTGGCGAGGAGAAGAGCGTCCAGTTATCCTTCTTGCCATCCTCGGCGAAATTGGCGCCCAGCGACAGGAAGGGCTCGATGGTAAAAACCTGCCCCTCCTCCATGATCCGCGTTTCGTCCGGGTCGGGCCAGGTGGAGATTTCGGTGGGCTCCTCGTGCAGCGAGCGGCCGACGCCGTGGCTGGCAAGGTTCTGGATCAGCGTATAGCGGTTCTTGCGGGCAAAGGTGCCGATGGCCTCGCCGATGGACGCAAGCCGCGCGCCGGTCTTGACCTGCGAAAGCCCAACCCAGAGAGCCCGCTTGCCGTCGCGCACCAGACGCTGTGTCTTCGCATCCGCCTTGCCGACCGCAAAGGACGAACCCGTATCGCCGAAGAAGCCGTCCTTGACAGCCGACACGTCGATATTGACGAGGTCGCCGGCCGCAATCACCCGGTCGCCCGGAATGCCATGCGCCACTTCCTCGTTGATAGAAATGCAGGTCGCGCCCGGAAACTGATAGCAGACCTCCGGCGCCGATTGCGCACCCTCGCCCTCGATGAACTTGCGGCCGATGGCGTCAAGCTCACGGGTCGTCATGCCAGGCTCCATGGCGTCAGCCATGATCTTCACCGCGCGCCCGCAGATGCGCCCGATACCTTTAAGCTTTTCCAGTTCGTCTTCGGACGAGATGATCATCGCGGCCCGGCCTCTCATAATTTTGAAGAGGCCGGTTGAACCGATCAGGCGCTTTCCGTCAACGCTTTTCTGACCAGCGGCGCGACTTTCGTGCCGTAAAGTTCGATGGCGCGCATCAACTGCTCGTGGGGGACGAGACCGATGGCCATCTGCAACAGGAAGCGGCTGTTCTTGAAGATGCGGTGATGCGCAATGATCTTTTCCGCCAGCACTTCCGGGCTGCCAAGGAAGATCGCGCCGTTTGGACCAATCGCCTGATTGAAATGCGCCCGCGTCATCTGGGAGAAGCCCCGCTCACGGCCAATCCGGTTCATGACCGCCGCCTGCGGCTCGTAGAACTGCTCCGCGGCAAGCTCGGTCGTCTCGGCGACAAACCCATGCACGTTGATGGAGGTCGCAAGCTTTGCCGGATCACGTCCCACGCGCCGCGCGGTCTCGCGGTAAAGCTCGAACAGCGGCGCAAATCGATGCGGCTCGCCGCCGATGATGGCCAGCGCCAATGGCAGACCATGATAGGCCGCACGCGCTACCGAATTCGGCGTGCCACCCACGGCAATCCACAGCGGCAGCGGATTTTGCAAGGGACGCGGATAAACGGCAAGACCGGGGATGGGCGCACGCGTCTCGCCCGACCAAGAGACCTTCTCATTGTCGCGCAGCTTCATCAAGAGATCGAGCTTTTCCTCGAACAGCTTGTCGTAGTCGTCAAGGTCATAGCCGAAGAGCGGGAAGCTCTCGATGAAGGAGCCGCGCCCCGCCATGATCTCTGCGCGACCCTTGGAGAGAAGATCGACGGTCGCGAACTGCTGGAAAATGCGCACCGGATCGTCGGAACTGATGACAGACACAGCGCTCGTCAGCCGGATATTCTTCGTCTTCACCGCCGCAGCCGCCAGAAGCGTCGCCGGGCTGGAGGCCATATAATCCGGCCGATGATGCTCGCCGAGACCGAAGACATCGAGACCGACCTGATCGGCGAGTTCAATCTCCGCGATCAGCTCCTCCGCCCGCTTCGCCGCCGCAGCCCCCTTGTCGGGCGCATTCGGATCGACATCCGCAAACGTATAAAGGCCCAGTTCCATCGCGCATCATCCCTTGGTTGATCTGGGAGGGAGATAAGCGAGAAATGCGGTTCGGCCAAGAAGAAAGGTGAAGACGCTGTGTTCAGGGTTGGTCAAACCGAAACGTCGAACGGATTGAGCAGCGGCACCGGAAGCCCCTCGAAGTCCTTGATGTTCCGTGTCACCAGCGAGAAACCGGCATGTAAAGCCGTCGCAGCAATTTGCATATCACGGAACGGCCTTGTCCGCCCTGCCGCCAAACGCGCGCAAACCAGCGCCTCAGCGACATCAAAAGGCAATATCCGGGATTCGAATTCCTTGAGAACGTGGCTTTTAAGCCAAAGCCCGATGTTGTCTGCTCCCGCAGGATCTTTCGCGTGAAGAGCCTGGATGCCGACTTCGATTTCGAAAATGCTGATCGAAGACAGATAGAGGGACCGTGAAGGCACGGTATCCGCCCAAGCCTGAACAGACTTGTTCCCTCTTCGGAGCGTCAAACGCCGGAATTCGGAAATGACGTTCGTATCCAGCAGATACATCAATCAAACTCGGCAGGTTTAAAGCCGACATCAGTGACCTTCGGCGGCTCAAAATCGATATCCATGGCGTCAGGCATGGTCAAAAGGTCGATAATGCTTGGCTCATCTGCGCCACGCCGCCTGAAGTCCTCGTAAGACATCAGCACATAGCCGATTTCCCCACGATCAGTGATAAACACAGGCCCCTTGCGCGCCAGCTTCTTGGCCTCGCTGGTCTTCTGGTTGAACTCGCGACTTGTCATGACGCTCAAGGCAGCCTCCATCAATGTAGCAACATTACTACATCAGAGATGCTACGTCAAAAACCGCCCGCCCCTCACCCCAGCGTCCGCCGCACCGCATCCTTCCAGCCCCTGACCTTGGCAGCCCGTGTCTTCTCATCCATCGCCGGCTCAAACCGGCGGTCGCGGGCCCAGGCCTTGGCAAAACCCGCGCGATCCGGCCAGACGCCTGCGCGCGAACCGGCGAGCCAGGCGGCACCCATCGCGGTTGTTTCGAGGATCGTCGGGCGGTCGACGGGGGCGTCGAGAATGTCGGCCAGACGCTGCATCGTCCAGTCTGAGGCGACCATGCCGCCGTCGACGCGCAGGACCGTATCGCCTTCGGCCCGCTTCCAATCCTTGTGCATCGCCTCCAGCAGGTCGCGCGTCTGGTAGCAGACGGCTTCAAGCGCCGCGCGGGCAAATTCGGCCGGCCCGGTATTCCGCGTCATGCCATAGACGGCCGCGCGCGCATCCGGATCCCAGTGCGGCGCGCCGAGGCCGACGAAGGCGGGCACGAGATAGACGTCCTGCGCGGGATCGGCCTTCTCGGCCAGCTCTCCGGTTTCGGAGGCCTTTTTGATGACACCCAGCCCATCACGCAGCCACTGCACGGCCGCACCGGCAATGAAGATCGAGCCCTCCAGCGCATAGCAGGTCTCGCCGTCCAGCCGATAGGCAATGGTCGTCAGGAGCCGGTTCTTGGAGCGCACCATGTCCGCGCCGGTATTCAGCAGTGCGAAGCATCCTGTCCCATAGGTGGACTTCATCATACCGGGCTCGAAACAGGCCTGCCCAATGGTCGCCGCCTGCTGGTCGCCGGCGACACCGAGGATCGGAACTTCCGCGCCAAAAACACTCTTGTCGGTGACGCCGAAATCGGCCGCGCAATCCTTCACCTCCGGGAGCATGGCGGCGGGGATACGCAGCGTTTCCAGCAGCTCCTTGTCCCAGTCGTTGTCGGCAATATTGTAGATCAGCGTCCGCGAGGCATTCGTCGCATCGGTCACGAAACTCCTGCCGCCCGTCAACCGCCAGATCAGGAATGTATCGATCGTGCCGAAGCAAAGCTCGCCCTTGGTCGCCCGTGCCCGCGCGCCCTTGACGTTGGAGAGCAGCCACGAAAGCTTCGTGCCGGAAAAATAGGGATCGAGCAGCAGCCCGGTCTTGCGGGTGAAGAGCTTTTCCAACCCTTCGCGCTTGAGCTTGGCGCAAGTGGGGGCTGTGCGCCGGTCCTGCCAGACAATAGCGTTGTGGATCGGCTTGCCGCTCTCGCGCTCCCAGACCACGACCGTTTCGCGCTGGTTGGTGATGCCGATGGCCGAGATCGCTTTCGCTTCGAGATCAGCCTCCTTGAGAGCCTTGCGGATCGACCAGAGAACGCTCTCCCAGATGGCTTCCGGATCGTGCTCCACCCAGCCCGAAGCGGGATAGATTTGCGGAAACTCCTTCTGGCCGGACCCTACGATCCGCATCTTCTTGTCGAAGACAATGGCGCGGCTCGACGTCGTGCCCTGATCGATCGCCAGAATGTACCCAGCCATGGAAGCCTCCTCCTCCGATGATTTTCTGTTTATGGCCCGAATGAAACCGAAACGAAGATAAAAAGCAAGAAAAACGCAAAGCCGTTTGGGAACATGCAAAAAGCAATTGCCACACAAGCCGGAGTTGGATTAGCCTTCTTTTCTATTGCGCTGCAAAATGCGCTGCGGAAGCACCTAGCACGAACCGCCAAGGCCCCGCCAAGAAGGTATTAAACCGGAGTGGTGAACGCCAAATGCAACAGATTCGCTTCGTTCTGAACGACGAAACCGTTGTCATCGACAGCATATCCCCGACAACCACATTGCTGGACTGGCTTCGGGAGACGAAGCGCCTGACCGGCACGAAGGAAGGCTGCGGCGAAGGAGACTGCGGTGCCTGCACGGTCCTCGTCGGCAAAGTTGTTAACGGCAGTCTCGTCTATCGCAGCGTCAATGCCTGCATTCGCTTCGTGCCGTCGCTGTCGGCAACACATGTCGTGACCATCGAGCATCTGGCCGGCCCGAACGGCGTGCTGACGCCGATCCAGCAGGCGCTGGCTGATCTGCATGGCTCGCAATGCGGCTTCTGCACACCCGGCATCGTCATGTCGCTCTATGCGCTCCTGATGGAAAAGCCGACACCCTCGCGCGCCGAAATCGAAGTCGCCCTGCAAGGCAATCTCTGTCGTTGCACCGGGTATGAGTCCATCTTCCGCGCCGTCGAGGCGGCTGCGGCCAGCATGGCAAGTGCCACACCGGATCGCCTGACGCTGACCCGCGAGCGCATCATCGCCACGCTGAACGACCTGAAGCCGAAGCGGACGATCCGCATTTTCCACGGCCAGAGCCGTTCGATCATCCCCTTCAACACCGCCGATCTCGCCGACGCCTACGCGACGGAGCCCAATGCCGTGATCGTCGCCGGCGCGACCGATGTCGGCCTGTGGGTGACCAAGCAGATGCGCCATCTCTCGCCGGTCATCTTCATCAATCACCTGACCGAATTGCAGACGATCGAGGAAACCGCCGACAAGGTCCGTCTGGGCGCGGTCGTCACCTACACCCAGGCGCAGGACGTGCTGGCGAAGAATTTCCCCGCACTCGGCAAGCTGCTGATCCGCATCGGCGGCCAGCAGGTGCGCAACATGGGTACGATCGGCGGCAATGTCGCCAACGGCTCGCCCATTGGCGATACGCCGCCCGCGCTCATTGCGCTCGAAGCGAGCGTCACCTTGCGCTCACGCGACGGCGCGCGCAGCTTGGCCGTGGAGGACTATTTCATCGAATATGGCAAGCAGGCGCGTGAGCCCGGCGAATTTGTCGAGGCGCTGGAAATCCCGAAGCTTGGCACAGACGAGTTCTACGCGATCTATAAAATCTCGAAGCGCCGCGATGAGGATATCTCGGCACTCTGCGGTGCCTTCAAGCTGAAGCTGGACACGGCCGGCAATGTCGCCTCGATCCGCATCGCCTTCGGCGGTATGGCTGGCACGCCCAAGCGCGCCGCCCATACGGAAGCATTCCTCACCGGTAAGCCGTGGAACGAAGCGATCGTGAACGCCGCCCGCGCGGAACTGGCGAAGGACTACACCCCCCTCTCCGACTGGCGCGCCAGTGCGGATTACCGCATGCTCGCCGCGCAGAACCTGCTCACCCGCCTCCTGCTGGAGACATCCGGTGAAAAGGCCTCGCTGGAACGTTATGCGATGCTGGAGGCAGGCGAATGAACAAGATGGACACAAGCTTCCCGGCCGTCATCAACGGCCCGCTCCACGCAGACCGGCGTCACGATTCCGCGCACAAGCATGTCGCGGGTTCTGCGGACTATATCGACGACATGCCCGAACCGGCAGGCATGCTGCATGCGGCAATAGGCATGACCGACCGCGCGCATGCCATCATCACCAGCATGGACCTCTCGGCGGTCGAATCCGCGCCCGGCGTCGTCACCGTGCTCACGGCGAAGGACTTCCCGGTCAACGACGTCAGCTCCGCCCACAAGCACGACGAGCCCGTGCTGACCGAAAAACTGGTCGAGTTCCACGGCCAGCCGGCCTTTGTCGTCATTGGCGAAACCCGCGCCGCTGCCCGTCAGGCCGCCCGCCGCGCCCGCATCGAATACGAAGACCTGCCCGCCATCCTCTCCGTCGCCGAGGCGAAAGCCGCCGTCGGCACGCTCGTCACCGAGCCGCTGACGCTAAGGCGTGGAGACGCCGACGCCGCCCTTGCCTCCGCGCCCAAGCGCCTTCAGGGCCAGATGGAAATCGGCGGGCAGGAGCACTTCTATCTCGAAGGCCATATCTCCATCGCCATTCCCGGCGAGGACGACGAGATGACCATCTGGGCCTCGACCCAGCATCCGTCGGAAATCCAGCACATGGTCGCCCATGTGCTTGAGGTCCCCTCCAATGCCGTGACCGTCTTCGTGCGCCGCATGGGCGGCGGTTTCGGCGGCAAGGAAACGCAAGGCAACCAGTTCGCGGCCATTGCAGCCGTCGCTGCCCGCAAGCTCAAGCGCGCCATCAAGATCCGCCTCGACCGCGACGAGGACATGACCGCGACCGGCAAGCGCCACGACTTCGTGATCGACTACGATCTTGGTTTCGATGAAGAGGGCCGGATTCACGGTGTGAAGGCCGAGTTCGCCGCCCGTTGCGGCTTCTCCGCAGACCTTTCCGGCCCGGTGACGGACCGCGCGCTCTTCCATGTCGACAATGCCTATTTCTATCCTCATGTCGAGGTGAAGTCGCTGCCGCTCAAGACCAATACGGTCTCCAACACCGCCTTCCGCGGCTTCGGCGGCCCGCAGGGCTGCGTGGGCGCGGAGCGCTTCATGGAAGAAATCGCCTATGCCCTCGGCAAGGACCCGCTCGACGTCCGCATGGCCAATTTCTATGGCGAACCGGGCTCCGACCGGGTACTGACGCCGTACCACCAGACGGTAGAAGACAATGTCATGCCGCGCCTTGTCGCAGAGCTGGCCGAGAAGACGGACTATCGCAAACGCCGCGAAGAGATCATCGCCTTCAACAAATCGAGCCGCGTCATCCGCAAGGGTATCGCGCTGACGCCGGTCAAGTTCGGCATCTCCTTCACCATGACCGCCTTCAACCAGGCCGGCGCGCTCGTCCATGTATATCAGGATGGTTCGATCCACCTGAACCACGGCGGCACGGAAATGGGCCAGGGCCTTTACACCAAGGTCGCCCAGGTCATTGCCGATTGCTTCCAGGTCGATCTCGACCGCGTGAAGATCACCGCTACGACCACGGGCAAGGTGCCGAACACCTCGGCCACTGCCGCCTCGTCCGGCACCGACCTGAACGGCATGGCGGCCTACGACGCCGCTCGACAGATCAAGGAACGCCTCGTCGCCTTTGCCGCTGAAAAGTGGAAGGTTTCGGAAAGCGATGTGGAATTCCTGCCGAACCGCGTCCGCGTCGGCACCGACATCATCCCCTTCCCGGATTTCATCAATCAGGCCTATTTCGCCCGCATCCAGCTATCCGCTGCCGGCTTTTACAAGACGCCGGAAATTCACTGGAATCGCGCGACCGGCCAGGGCCGGCCCTTCTATTACTTCTCCTATGGCGCCTCCGTCTCGGAAGTCTCCGTCGATACGCTGACGGGAGAATACATCGTCAACCGCGCTGACGTGCTGCACGATGTCGGCCATTCGCTCAACCCGGCCCTCGACAAGGGCCAGGTCGAGGGCGGCTTCATTCAGGGGATGGGCTGGCTGACGACGGAAGAGCTGTGGTGGGACGGCAAGGGCCGGCTGCGCACGCATGCGCCCTCGACCTACAAGATCCCGCTCGCCTCCGACAAACCGGAAATCTTCAATGTCGAGCTGGCCGAATGGTCGGTCAACAAGCTGCCGACCATAGGTCGCTCCAAGGCCGTCGGCGAACCGCCGCTCGTCCTGCCGATCTCTGTGGTCGAAGCGATCTCGATGGCCGTCGCCAGCGTGGCTGACTACCGCGAATGCCCGCGCCTCGACACCCCGACGACGCCGGAGCGCGTGCTGATGGCGATTGAACGGCTGAAGACGGCATAGAGCCATGACAGACAATCCCGCCCGCTTTCTGGACAAAGAGGGGGCAAAGGTCCTTGTCGAGGTTGCCTCGGTCATGGGCTCGGCCCCGCGCGAGCAAGGCGCCTTCATGCTGGTCTCGATGGACGCCATCGCCGGCACGATCGGCGGCGGCCAGCTCGAATATATGGCGATCGACCATGCAAGGCGGATGCTCGCCGGCAAGGGCGGCGAGGCCGCGCTGTCCGTGCCGCTTGGCCCGGAGATCGGCCAATGCTGCGGGGGCCGTGTGGAGATTACCTTTCGCCCGCTGGATGCCTTGCTGAAGGCGGAACTTGCCGCGCGTCTCGCCGATGACGCCGAGAAGCAGCCCGCCGTCTATGTCTTTGGTGCCGGCCATGTGGGACACGCCCTCGCCGCAGCCCTCTCGCTCCTCCCGCTCAACGTCACAATGGTGGAATCGCGCGAACACGAACTCGCCGGCCTGCCGGAGAATGTGGCGGCGAAGCTCGCCGCCATGCCGGAAAGCGTGGTCGCAACCATCCCCACCGGTAGCGCGCTGCTGATCCTGACGCATGACCATGCGCTGGATTTCCTGATTGCAGCCGAAGCACTGAAACGCAGCGACCTCGCCTATGTCGGCATGATCGGCTCGGCCACCAAGCGCGCCACCTTCGCAAGCTGGCTGAAGCGCGAAGCGCCGCAGGCCGATATCGCCCGCCTGACGCTGCCCGTCGGCGGCCCGCTCAAGGACAAGAGACCGGCCGTGATTGCAGCGCTCACGGCTGCGGAAATCATGACCGCGCTCACCCATCATGCATTGCAACATGACGCGATTGGGCGTCATATATCGCCTAAAATATAAATACCGGGGACTCTGAATGTACGAATACGCCATCGTCTGGGAATGGCTCGCCTTTGCGGTGAGGTGGCTTCACGTCGTGACGGCAATTGCCTGGATCGGCTCCTCCTTCTATTTCATCGCCCTCGATCTGGGCCTCCGGAAAGCGCCCGACCTTCCCCCCGGCGCCTATGGCGAGGAATGGCAGGTCCATGGCGGCGGCTTCTACCATATCCGCAAATACCTGGTCGCACCGGCGAGCATGCCCGAGCATCTGACGTGGTTCAAATGGGAAAGCTACGCCACCTGGCTGTCCGGCTTTGCCATGCTGGCGGTCGTTTATTACGGCGGCGCGGACCTCTTCCTCATCGACCGCCATGTGCTCGACGTGCCGCAATGGCAGGCGATCCTGATTTCGCTCGCCTCGCTGTCGGTCGGCTGGATCATCTACGACACGCTCTGCAAATCGCCCATCGGCAAGAACACCTGGGGCCTGATGGCGCTGCTCTATGTGGCGCTCGTCGCCATGGCCTGGGGCTACACGCAGGTCTTCACCGGCCGCGCCGCATTCCTGCATCTGGGCGCCTTCACCGCGACGATCATGTCAGCCAACGTCTTCTTCATCATCATCCCGAACCAGAAGATCGTTGTCGCCGACCTCATCGCCGGGCGCACGCCCGACCCGAAATACGGCGCGATTGCCAAGCAGCGCTCGCTGCACAACAATTATCTCACGCTACCCGTCATCTTTTTCATGCTGTCGAACCACTATCCGCTGGCCTTCGGCACGAAATACAACTGGATCATCGCAGCCCTCGTCTTCCTCATGGGCGTCACGATCCGTCACTGGTTCAACACGACCCATGCGCGCAAGGGCAAGCCGACCTGGACCTGGGCGCTGACGGCCATCATCTTCATCCTCATCATGTGGCTCTCGACCGTGCCGAAGGTCCTCGGTGGCGGCGAGAACGACACGAGTTCCATCGCGCCCGCCTTCCAGCGCTTCGCCGGCGATCCGCATTTCAACGCAGCCAAGGACGTCATCGGCACGCGCTGCATGATGTGCCACACCGCCGAGCCCGCCTATGAAGGTATTGCGCGCCCGCCGAAGGGCGTCGCCTTTGACAACGACGCGGCCATTGCCGCCCATGCCCGCGAAATCTACCTCCAGGCAGGCCGCTCGCATGCCATGCCGCCCGGAAACGTCACCGATATCACGCTGGACGAGCGCAAGGTTCTGACCGCCTGGTATGAAAGCGCCACTGCCAAGGCTGCCACCCAATGAATGCACTTCTTCTTCGTGGACGCGTCCTCTCCTTCCATCGCAAGCCCGAAAGCCTGACCGACACCGCCGCCTATCTCTATGAAGAGGACGGCGGCATCCTGATCGAAAACGGCCTCGTCTCCGCAGTCGGGTCCTATTCCGACATCAAGGCCAAGGCCCCGGCAGGCGTCGAGACGCGCGACCACCGCCCGCATCTCATCCTGCCCGGCTTGATCGACACGCACCTGCATTTCCCGCAGATGCAGGTCATCGGCTCCTATGCCGCCAACCTGCTCGAATGGCTGAACACCTATACGTTCATCGAGGAACAGCGCTTCGCCTCGGCCGATCACGCGGCGCGCATCGCCGTCCATTTCTTCGACGAGATGGTCCGCCACGGCACAACGACGGCGGTCGCCTATTGCTCGGTCCACAAGACCTCCGCCGACGCCTTCTTCGCCGAGAGCCTGAAGCGCAACATGCGCATGGTGGCCGGCAAGGTGATGATGGACCGCAACGCGCCGGAGGCGCTCCGCGATACCGCGCAGGCAGGCTATGACGACACCAGGCAAGTAATCGCCGACTGGAACGGCAAGGGCCGCAACCATGTCGCCATCACCCCGCGCTTCGCCATCACCTCAACGCCGGAGCAGATGGAAGCCGCAGGCGCTCTTGTGAAAGAGTTCCCCGACCTGCATGTGCAGACCCATCTATCCGAAAACCTCGACGAGATCCGCTTCGCCTGCGAACTCTATCCGGAAGCCAAGGACTATACCGACATCTACGCGCGCTTCGGCCTGCTCGGCCCCAACACGCTCTTCGGCCACGCGATCCATCTGTCGGAGCGCGAAATGGACGCGATGAGCGAGGCTGGCGGCATCGCCGTCCATTGCCCGACCTCGAACCTCTTCCTCGGCTCCGGCCTCTTCCCACTCCGGAAGATGACGAACCGGGCAAAGCCCGTGCGCACCGCGGTCGCCACCGATATCGGCGGCGGCTCGTCCTATTCCATGCTGCGCACCATGGACGAGGCCTACAAGATCCAGCAATTGCAGGCCGAACGTCTGAACCCGCTGGAAAGCTTCTGGTGGATGACACGCGGCAATGCCGAGGCGCTGTCGCTGGAGAACCATATCGGGTCCATTGCGCCCGGCATGGACGCCGACCTCGTCGTCATGGACATGCGGGCCACGCCTGCCATGGCGCTGAAGGCGGAAGTGGTCTCGACACTGGCGGAAGAGCTGTTCCTGCTACAGACCATGGGTGACGATCGCGCCATTTCAGAGACCTATGTCGCTGGAAAAGCAATGAAATCTGGCTTGACTGGATAAACGTCAATCTCGGGTCTTGAAACCCGGAACCGCATTAACCATTTGTAAAGCATCTGAGCGCACACTGGAGTCAATCCGGTGTTTTGACGCCGAATGATAGAGGGCCGCGTGAGCACGGATGTACTGCCACGCGGCTTTTGCTATTCTGAGATGCCCGATTTTCCCAGCCAGCCCGTCGCCAGCGCCGATGCCCATTGCGGTCGGCCGTAGCTTGCAGCAAGCGCCGCCATCGCCATGTGATCGTAGGGCACGTTGCGGAACGTCACCCCGTAGCCGCCTGCCCCCTTCTCCACGATGGCATAGCTCGCCAGCGGATGCCCGGCCTCCATCTTGTGCGGATAGGGCGCGACATCATCATAACCGGGGCAGCCGATGCTGCCGGGATTGACCATGAGCCGCCCGTCCGAAAGACGAAGCATCGCAGGAAGGTGGCTATGCGCAAAGAGGATAACGGGTTGCTCGATGCCTTCCGCCAGCGCCTCGATCTCAGCCAGCGACTTGCGCCGCACCGACCCGTCCTCCAGCACCTCTTCCAGCCAGTAGCGGTTATCGTCCTGCGGCGTCGCATGGCACATGTAGAATTCGCCACGATGAACATGGGTTTCTGGCAGCGCTCTTATCCAATCCAAATGCGCCGGTAGCAGCTCACCATGCGCAATCCGATCCGAAGGCCACATCGCCTCGGGCGACTGCTCGACCAGATAGCGGTCATGATTGCCGCGCACGGTCGGGATATTCATCGCAGTCAGCCGCGCGGCCACCTTGCCCGGCTCCAGCGGGCCGCTGAAGCAATCTCCGAGATTGACGATATCAGCGATCCCTTGCGCCGCGATGTCATCCAGCACCGCCTGAAGCGCGAGGTCGTTGCCGTGAATATCGGCGATCACGGCAAGGCTCATGGCTCAACTCCCGCGATAGGTCGAATAGCTCCAGGGCGAGATCAGCAGCGGCACATGGTAATGCGCGCTTGTGTCCGCAATGCCGAAGCGGATCGGCACCAGATCGAGGAACGGCGGATCGGCCAGCACCTGTCCGGTCTTCTTCAAGTAAGCGCCTGCATGAAACACAAGCTCATACTGCCCCTTCTGGAAGCTCTCGCCGATCAGCATCGGCCCGCCATCGACACGCCCGTCCGCATTGGTCACGACCGACTTGACACGAACCGGGCCATGCGCCTCCAGCTTGAACAGGTCGATCTTCAGACCCTCTGCCGGCTTGCCGAGCGCAGTATCGAGAACATGGGTGGTGAGGCCGGTCATGCTTTTGGCTCCTCGATGATAAAGGGTTCGGAATAGAAATATTCCTCGAGATTATTGCCGGGCCCGGTGCGGTCAACAACGAGAAAATCGCTGATTTCCTTGAGAGACATCAGCGGATGATGCCAGACATTGGCGCGATAGTTGACGCCCTGATGCGCCCCCGCCAGAAACACCTGCGGCACCCCGGGCTTGCCACCGTCGTCCTCTGCCACCACGACCAAAAACGGACGGCCGGACAGCGGCGAGAACGACTGGCTGCCGAACGGATGCCGCTCCATCATGGTGACGGAATAGGGAAAGGCGCGTGGCTGGCCGCGGAAGATGTTGAGAATGATGCTAGCCCCCTCGCCCAGCGCCTCTGCCGTTGCCAACGCATGAAACCGCTCCGTCGTGCCGCCATTGATCAGCCGCATGGTGGAAGGGTCCGCCTCGATCACGTCGCCGAAGGACGCGAAGGCGGTTTTGGTGAGGAGTTGGATGGGGAGAAACGGGGAAGTCACCATAAGTCCTGTCATATTTCTGTCGAGTGCAGCAGCGCTTCGAGCTGTAGCTTCAAGACCGGCAGCATGTTCACAGCCGTCTTGTATATAATTTCGAACTCAAGGTCGAAATAACCATGCGCAATAATATTGCGCATGCCTTTTATCTTGCGCCACTCAATCTCGGGATGATCGGTGGCAAACGACTTGAATGCCTCCAAAATTCGACTTGCATTCTCGCCACAAACAACCAGCGCCATGCACACCGCGTGCTGACGAACGGAATCTCTCAAAAACTGATCTTCCGTCAAACCGCCGACAAATTCGATCGCGCGGTTCGTGGCTTGGAGCATCCGCTCCAGATGACCTTCAAGCCTCGGGTCAACGCTCAAATCTCGCGCGCCTCTGAAAAAATCCGCTGCCTTGCAGACTCGGGGACCTGACCGGAGGTGACCAAGTCAACGTCTACGCCCAGCAGATCCTTCAACTCCTCCATCAATCCGCCAAGATCGAACAAAGTCGTACCATCCAGCGCATCGACCAGAATGTCGATATCGCTGTCCGGCCGATCATCGCCGCGCGCCGCCGAACCGAAGACGCGCGGATGCACGAGCGTCGGATACCGCGCTGTCAATGCTCGAATTTCAGCTGCCTTCGCCCGCACGAGTTCGGATGGCCGCATGACCTTTGCTCCTCAAAGCCTCTTCCCACAATATAGTGCAGATCAGGCCATGCGTCATCCTTGCCCGTGGATCAGGCCTTCTTGCCGAAGAGCCGCATGCGCATGATCCCGCCATCGGGGAACATGGCGAGCCGCACATGCGTCACCGGACCGATCGAGGCGAGAGCATCGCCCTTGAACTCGCGTTCCTCGTCCATCTGCAGCTTGGTGCGCGGCAGAAGCGGCTTCCAGCTTTCCGATGCGGCGATGTCGGCTTCGGAGAAACTCTCCGGCGCATCCGGCAGGTCGGCGGCGATGATTTCGCAGGTGTCGGGATAGTTGCCCTTGAAGAAATGCGTGTCGATGATCGCTCGGCTCACCGTTCCGCGATGGCCAAGCTTGATGATCGCCCAGTCATGCCCTGGTCCGCGCCGGCGTGCCGTTTCCCAGCCGTCGCCCATATTGATGCCGCGCCCCGGCCCCAGAACCTTTTCCGGCAGACCGTAATGCGCGTTCGACCAGGCCAGCGCCTTGGCG
The DNA here is from genome assembly GCF_040545545.1 of Limnomicrobium aquaticum. Taxonomy (NCBI): domain Bacteria; kingdom Pseudomonadati; phylum Pseudomonadota; class Alphaproteobacteria; order Hyphomicrobiales; family Rhizobiaceae; genus Limnomicrobium; species Limnomicrobium aquaticum. Next base: position 349,956 of record NZ_JBEPMB010000004.1, on the reverse strand, counting down.
CCGTGGAAGATGTAAGCCAGATCGATGTCCTGATCCGCACCGACCTTGGCCCAGTCGAAATGCGCGTCCCCATAGACCCGCAGACGCGCGACGCCGCCATCCGGATAGATATGCAGGCGCACATGGGTCCAGACCTTGGAATTATCGGCGTTTTCGAAGAAATGATGCGCCGAAGAACCCAGCGGCGACTTCGGCAGGATTTCCGTCCACAGCGCATCGTTTGCCGGATCGGGATCACCGCTTTCGGCATAGGCCGCCTCGATCGAGCAATGGGGCGGATAATTGCCGGTAAAATAGCTGGTATCGACATCGAAGCCACGAATGCGGCCCGGCATGGCAAGCTTCACGACGGCGATATCATGGCCCGGCACGCGCTTGCGCCGGCTTTCCCAGCCGTCCATCCACTTGCCGTTGTCGTCATAGGCAGTCTCGTCCCACTTCGCCGGATCGTCGTTCAGCGCACGCGAGAGCGGCGCGAAGAACTCGTCCGTGGTCCAGAGTGCCTGCGCACCCAGACGCGCCGAGGCCAGATTGACCGCCCCGGCCACAAAGGCGGGCGGATTGAAAACGGGGATGTCTGCCATGTCAGTTTCCTTCCGGGAGCATGCTGGTAAGCCGCAGGTACGCTATACGCTCCACCTGCGCGGACGCGGTTGCAAATTCCGCGTTCCGATCGTTGTTGATCCGTGTCTCGAAAGCCGAGAGAATGTCGTCCTTGTTAAGCCCCTTGACCGCAATGATGAAAGGAAAGCCGAATTTCTCGACATAGGCGCTGTTGAGCGCGGTGAAGCTTGCGTGTTCGTCGGCGGTCAGGCGGTCAAGCCCCGCGCCAGCCTGCTCCTTGCGGCTGTCTTCGGTCAACTCTCCGGCAATGGCGAGTTTTCCGGCAAGATCAGGATGCGCCCGCAGCACGGCAAGTCGCTCGACCTCGGTCCCGGCGCGAAATGCCGCGACCATGGCGCCATGTACGGAACCGGCAGTCAGCGTTTCGGTCACGCCGGCCTCAAAGGCACGCTCCGCCACCCAGGGAGAGTGCTCGAACACACCGCCGAAGCGGCTCACAAATTCATCTTTCGTCACGATGTGCCATTCCCGAAATTCCGACGCAATAGACCAGCGCGGCCCATGCCTTTCAAGGGGGCGGAGGCGCGAGCAACAAAAAAAGCCGTCCGATCGAAGACCGGACGGCGTTCCTGCTGAAATTGCCGTTCAATATCGTAGTTTATAACTCTGCCGCACGAGGGCGCCCGTTTCCGGTCAAGCCGGAAAACCATCGCCTTGCCGCCCCTGCGCGAGGCGGAAGATGCATCATGTCTGTTACAGCGATATGAAACTGCCAGGAACTTGCTGCGATGCAGCATTTATTGACCACTGATCACTTCGGCAGATGATGCTCATGCCAGTGATGGGCAATATCGATACGGCGCGGAACCCAGACCTTCTCGTGCGACAGCACATATTCAATGAAGCGTTTCAGCGCCGCAGCCCGGCCGGGGCGACCGACGAGGCGGCAATGCAGCCCGATCGACATCATCTTCGGCGAGCCTTCCTTCCCCTCTTCGTAGAGCGTGTCGAAGGCATCCTTGAGATAGGAGAAGAACTGGTCGCCTGAATTGAAGCCCTGCGGGGTGGCAAAGCGCATGTCGTTCGTTTCCAGCGTATAGGGAATGATCAGGAAGGGCTTTCCGTCAAGCCCCGGCACCCAGAAGGGCAGATCGTCGGAATAATTGTCGGAGGAATAGAGGAAACCGCCCTCTTCCATCACGAGCCGCAGCGTGTTGTCGGACGGCTTGCCCTGATACATGCCGAGTGGCCGCGAACCGGCCACCTCAGTGTGGAGCCGCACGGCTTCCGCGATATGGGCGCGCTCCACCTCTTCCGGAAAGTCCTTGTATTCGAGCCAGCGATAGCCATGCGAGGCGATTTCCCAGCCCGCTTCGTTCATGGCCGCCACAGCCTCCGGATTGCGCGCCATGGCCAGCGTCACACCGTAAACCGTCACCGGGACATTCAGCTGCGTGAACATGCGGTGGAGCCTCCAGAAGCCGGCGCGCGACCCGTATTCGTAGATCGATTCCATGTTCAGATTGCGCTGCTTCGGCCAGGCGGCCGCGCCGACGATTTCGGAAAGGAGGTTTTCGGAGGCGGGGTCGCCATCCAGAATGCAACTCTCGCCACCCTCCTCGTAATTTACAACGAACTGCACCGCGACGTGCGCGCCGCCCGGCCATTTCGGGTCGGGAGTATTGCGGCCGTAGCCAATGAGATCACGGGAGGTTTTGACATCGACGATCATCTGTTCTGCCTTCGGAGGTTATGCAATTCTGAAGTTGCAGAAAACTGCAAACCGCCTTGGCAGTCCAGAGCCAAATTCGCGATTTCGAATGTCAATTCAAGCTTCAAGCCAGCTGACCGCCCGATCCCGTTCGGTAAGCGCGAACACCTGAGTCTCCGCCGGGATCATGAAAGCGAAATTGCGGGTTAGAGCAGCCAGGGTTTCATCATCGGTGACGAAGGCGAACTTCTTGAAGTCGCGAAAATGCTTCAGCCCGAACAGGAGGTCGTCGTGCAGAGCGCCCATTTCCATGCCGTGAAAACCATCAGGCATGACAAAGAGCAGCCTCACCGGACCCATCTTTACAGCCGCCTCCATGGCTGGCATTAGCACAGCCTCATAATCTGCCGCCGTAAATTTGCCGCGTGCCTCGAAGCCAAGGATGCATCCTGGCAGGTCGGTCAATTGCGTGAACATGACAGGCTCCTTCGTTTTGCCTCAATGGGGAGTCACGGCGCCAAACGCAGCGAAAGCAGAATAGTTCATCGGGGCGCCAAATGCCTTGATCCCGGACAACCCGCGAGGCTCAGCCGAGATGATGGGGCACGCGAAATGACGGCGGGATATCGACATCGGCGAGCCCCAGAACGGATTGAAACGCTGCATCCGCCAGCCGGTGCGCTATGCCGAAGGAAACCTTGAAACCACCCGTAAGCGCGATGATGCGCTCTGCGTCTGGCAGTGGCCCCACCAGCGGGTCGCGCGCCATCGCCTTGGGCCGAAGCCCCGCCCAGCGGTCTATCACCGGCGCATCCTTGAGCATAGGCACAAGCTGCCGCGCCCGCGCAATCAGCTCCTCAAGCTGTTCGTCGGTGGTGAAGGGCTCATCAAACGTGTTTTCGCTGGTCGAGCCTATTGCGACACGCCCTCCCTCATGCGGCACGACATAAAGCCCGTCCAGAAAGATCAGCGGCAGCGAAGGGTCGATTTCCGCTGCCATTACCGCCGACTGCCCCTTGACCGCCATGCCGAGCGGCTCTTCACGGGCAGGCAACAGGCGCTGCAGCATGGGAAAGGCTTTATAGCCTGCGGCGATGATGGCGTGGCTGAAACCAACCGTCTCGCCAGAGGACAGCGCGGCGCCGGCACTGGCCGCGTCCAGGTTGTCCAGGGCAACGCCCTCAAGCACCGTGACATTCGGCAAGGCCCGGATCGCAGCGATCAGCACTGCCGTGAAGGCGCGCGGGTTGGCGCGTGCCGCAAAGGTGTCCAGCACGAAGCCACCTTCCATGCCCTCCGCCTGCGGCCAGCCGGGTGCGGGCGGCACATCCGTCACACGCCATTCGAACGAGCGCCCGTCCACAGCATTCCAATTCAGCTTTGCGTCTGCCTCGTGCCGTTGGGCGATGTCACGCAGATGCGGTTTCGGCAGCGGGATCAGCCGACCGCTGCGCGCATAGCCGGCCGAAAGCCCTGTCTCCGTCTCCAGCACACGCACTTCCGTCTCCAGAGACAAGAGCGCATCGAACTGAAACTGCTTCTTGGCGTTCCACTTGTCCGGCATATGCGCCATCAGAGCGCCGAGATGGCCGTAGCTCGCCCCCTGCCCCAGCCTGCCTTCGTCGACCAGCAGGACATCCAGCCCCGCCCGTCCCGCCTTCAGCGCTGCCCAAAGACCCATGACGCCGCCGCCAACGACCAACAGATCGACAGCGTGGCCCCATTGACCGGCAAGGTTCGGCGCTTTATCGCCTACGGTCATGGACAAGGAAACTCCCGCAAAACCCGAGGCCGGAATGCCCCAGCCGCTCGAATGGCTCGACGGCGATATGCCTTATTCGACCGCCTTTGGCGACCATTTTTATTGCCGCGAGGACGGCCGCGCCGAATGTGCCTATGTCTTCCTCGACGGCAACGGTCTGCCCGATCGCTGGGCCGACGGCGGCGATTTCGTCATCGGCGAACTCGGCTTCGGCACGGGTCTCAACTTCTGTGAAACGCTCAGGCAATGGAAGGCCTTCGACAGGCCCGCCTCCGCCCGGCTGCATTTCATCTCCTTCGAACTCTACCCAATGGAGCGCGAGAGCATTGCCAAGGCGCTCTCCCGCTGGCCGCTGCTGGATGACGAGCGGGATGCGCTGACAGCACGCTGGCCCGATCGCCCGCAGGGCTTTGTGACGCTCGACTTTGACGACAAAGTCCGCCTCTCCGTCGCCTGCGGCCCGGCCCTCGAAAACATCGAAACAAGCGAGCAGTTGTTCGACGCGTGGTATCTCGACGGATTTGCCCCATCCCGCAATCCCGACATGTGGTCGCCCGAGATCATGCAGGCGCTGCATGCCCACACGAACGATCACGGCACCTTCGCCACATACGCGGCCGCCGGTTTCGTTCGCCGCAACCTGCAGGGCGCGGGCTTCGAGGTTCTTCGGCGTCCGGGCTTCGCAGGCAAGCGCGAGATGCTTTACGGTATCAAGCGACCTTAACCGGCTGGCGCAGTGCCGGGATCGCGCGCAGTGTGGAAGATGCTCAGGATGCTGATAGTATCCGCCTCAGCCAGATAGAAAATCCGGTAGGGATAGCGAGGTACGACAAGCACGCGGACATTTGCAACGCTTGTTGATCGTCCCAACGCTGGCATGATCGTCAGATGCCCCAACAGCAACTCAAGGGCGGCAAAGAACTCTTCGCCGGCCCTCGGATTAAGCTCGAGAAAATATCGGCTGATCTCATCGATTTCATGCACAGCGCGTTGCGTATAACGCAGCTTCATGCGCGACGATGCCGAGCGAAGATCGCCTCGATCTCCGAAGGATCGGCAAAGCGGCCGGCTCGAACATCCTCCAGCCCCTCCTGAACCGCAATGAACTCAGCCTCAGACAGATCGACCGCGCCCGCGCCGGCTGCGGCAAAGAGCGCCACAGCCAACTCGTCCTGCCTCTGGTCGGGCAGATTGCGAATGATATCGATGGCCTTTTCAAGCAAACGCGTCATGGGAGTGGTCTAGCACATCGCAGGCTCAAATGCGATGGCGCATGAAAAAACAAGGCCCGCCGTCGCCGGCGGGCCTCTGGAACTTGAGCGGGATATGCGAAACCTATCAGGCGGTTTCGAGATAGTCCGAGTTGCCATCGGGCTCGCGCAGCACATAGCCGCGGCCCCAGACGGTTTCGATGTAGTTGGCGCCGCCGGCAGCGTTTGCGAGCTTCTTGCGCAGCTTGCAGATGAAGACGTCGATGATCTTCAATTCCGGCTCGTCCATACCGCCATAAAGGTGGTTGAGGAACATTTCCTTGGTGAGCGTCGTGCCCTTGCGGAGCGAGAGAAGCTCCAGCATCTGGTATTCCTTGCCCGTGAGGTGCACGCGCTGGCCGCCGACTTCAACCGTCTTGGCGTCGAGGTTCACGATCAGGTCGCCGGTCGAGATGACCGACTGAGCGTGACCCTTGGAGCGGCGAACGATGGCGTGGATGCGGGCTACCAGTTCGTCCTTGTGGAAGGGCTTCGTCATGTAGTCGTCGGCGCCGAAGCCGAGACCGCGAACCTTGTCCTCGATGCCGGCCATGCCGGAGAGGATCAGGATCGGCGTCTTCACCTTGGACAGGCGAAGCGTGCGAAGCACTTCATAGCCGGACATGTCGGGAAGGTTGAGATCGAGAAGAATGATGTCGTAGTCGTAGAGCTTGCCGAGATCGACACCCTCTTCGCCCAGATCGGTCGTGTAGACATTGAAATTCTCGGATTTAAGCATCAGTTCGATGCTCTGCGCCGTCGCGCTGTCGTCTTCAATAAGTAGAACCCGCATTCCCTTGTCCCCTTTTCCGCCGCTCAAGGTCCCTCGTTGGCTGCCCCACGCGATACGGATCCAGTCGTTGCCTGATTTGAAGCTGCCACGAAATGGTTAACAAATTCTGATTCACCATGGCAAGATGTATCGAATTAGTTAAAGAAATTTCTCAGCCCCCTGATTTTCATAAGAAATCGGATTAAGAGATTCTAACGATCAACGTTAAGAAATCCCTCTAACCGACTCTTTCGACTCAGCAATGAGACGCCAGCATTTTTTGCTCTTGTCGTTTACTGACCCTTAAATCATCCCGCATATCATTCACCATGGCCGTAAACGAATGGTTACCAGGGGTAGGAATTTATTAAGATTGCCGGGGATTTTTCGTTTTTGGCCGGGAATTGCCGCGTTGTTGCGGCGTTAAGAACCCAGAAGGTCTCACTTCACGGGAGTATTGCGTATGAAGTCACGAGAGAGCCTCGTTCGCCTGAAAAACTTTCAGGTTAACGAAAAGCGCCGCCAATTGAAGCAGTTACAGACGATGATGGCGGATTTCGAGCGAATGATCCGGGATCTCGAGGCGCAAATCGCCTTCGAGGAGAAGAAGTCGGGCATCACCGACCCGAATCACTTCGCTTACCCGACCTTCGCCAAGGCCGCGCGCCAGCGCGCCGATAACCTTCTCGGCTCCATCAAGGAACTGAAGGTTCAGCAGGACGCCGCCGAACTTGCGCTGGAAGAGGCGGAAGCCGAATACAGCAAGGCAGCCGCGCTGGAAGAGCGCGACACTGCAGCCCGCCTGCGCGCCTGAGCTAACATCTTCACGGGAGGGTGCACGACCCTTCGCAAGCGCCTGGCAACAGACGCTTGCGAAGGGTTTTGGCGTTGAAATACAATCAGATTTGGATGTAGTCTTAGACCACTAAGGAAACCGTAAATGTTGCCGTATTGAATTTCCGATTTTCAGAAAACTTGGGGATGGAAATGAATATATCTCGGAGCTCCCATATTAAAATTGGCTCATCCTATTCTCCTCCACTCCCTGAGAAAATACATTGTGGTACAACAAAGGATGACAGACCTGGTTCTCTGCCTGGAAAACATCTAATTCTTGACCTCCTTGGCGCTGAAAATCTAACAGATCCTAATTATATAGGAAATTTATTATCAGAAGCAGCCAGAGATTGTAACGTTGTTGTCATAAATCAATTCATGCACAGTTTTGGCGACGGAATGGGAGTGACCGGTGTCATCGTACTCGCCGAAAGTCACATCAGCATCCATACGTGGCCTGAAGTCGGCACGGCCTGCATCGACATATTCATGTGCGGGAAAAACGATCCGCGAAACTGTATACCCAGGATCGTGAACTCGCTCGATCCCAGCTCGATCAAGCTTTCCTTCATAGTCCGAAGCGCGGAAATCTGAGGTTTTCTATGAGCAATTCCGACGAAAAAGCTCCAGATTACGCGAATTACATTCTACCAAAGGGGTTTTATTACGTACCCCCGGCGGCTTTCAGAAAGGAAGAGATGCCGGAGTCCTTTTTTCTGGACAAGGCCGATCCCTTCGATTTTTACCATTTCCGGATCACGAATATCTGCGCCGTTCAGCGCACGCCTTTCCAGACGGTCGCAATCGTCGATACGGCAAGCTTCGGTCGCGCTCTATTCGTTGACGGCGCAATACAGAGTGCCGCAGATGATGAGGCGCTCTACCATGAATTCCTGGTTCAGCCGGCCATGCTTTTGCACCCAAACCCAAAGGACGTGCTCATCATCGGAGGCGGTGAAGGCGCCACGCTGCGCGAAGTTCTCGCCCATCACACGGTCCGCTCGGCAACCATGGTGGACATCGATTTTCAAGCCGTCGAACTTTGCCGTGAGCACCTGATACGGTGGCACCGAGGCGCATTCGATGACCCGAGAGCCAAGTTGCGCTATGATGATGGTCGCCATTTCCTTGAAAACGACAGCAGCCTCTACGACGTGATCATTATCGATGTCGTCGATATGCTGGATAACGGTCCAGCCCAAAGCCTGTACACATTAGAGTTTTATCGCACAGTGAGGCAGAGTTTACGCCCCGGAGGAATATTGGCCGTTCAGGGGCTGGAATTTTCGCATCTGGACTATAAGCAGCACGCGGCTCTAGCACGAACAATCCGTCAGGTGTTCCCGGACGTCCACAGCTACCGTGCAGCCATTCCCTCATTTCTTTCAAGCTGGGGATTCCTGATAGCAGGGGAAGACATCGAGCCGACGCGGTTTACCGCGCAAGCACTGCAATCGCGGATCGAAACGCGACTGGGTGAGGAGTGGCTGGATCACCTCACCGGCGAGGTAATTTTGTCGGCCTTTGTTCTTTGCAGGGAGACCAAGATCATGCTCAGCCTGCCCGGCCCAATCCTTCGGGACGGTCTCGTCTTTGCGGATCCACCCGACGTAGACGAAGTCGATCCCTATTCGGCGATCTTCCCTGCGAGAAGTGCATGAGCACCGAGACGCCCAACCGACAGCAAGGCAATCCAGAGATTCGCTATGTCGGTGATACCGTTCTGCCCTTCAGCCAGCTCCGGAGCGCGTTCGATGGAGAAGTGACCCTGCCGCTGACGCATGCCGGTCATTTCAGGCCGCAAAGCCTCGCGGACGATCTGGACGGCAACAGAAACGATTGGAAGATCTACCTTTTCGAGAACGAAACCACCGTCAGCGCCTCCGATATCGATCTGTTAACGAGGCACCTTTCGGCGCTGCACCAGACGGATTTTGTTCTGGAAGTGCCAACCCGAATGGCTTCGGTGAAATTGATCGGAAACAGCGCCATCGTTTATGCTGCTTCTCAATCGATCCCGCCGACCATAGCAGGCGTCGCGGCCTTTTGGGAACTCAAGTCACAGCTTGCAGCCATTCGCGGCGGCATCGAGGCGCATTTGAGGGTACTCGACGAGGTGGGCGACCTTGTCAGTCCGCCGACGCACAAGAGCCTGAAGCGCTACGCCGAAATGAACGATCGCTATGTGGCGGCTAACCGGCTCCGTGGCAAGATCGTGTGGGTCAGCAGCCTGGTTCAACTGCCGCAATACATCGACGGGTCGCTGGCAAAGCGAATTTTCGGCGAACTCGTCCAGCAATCTGCGGCGACTACTGAGCTTGATGTATACGAGCAAAACGTGGAGCTCATAGAAGACAGACTTGAAATCATCACCGAGAGGCTGATCGAATTCAAACGGTTCCGGATCGAAATTCTGGCAGAGACGGCCATCGCAATTCTCATCTTTGCCGATTTGCTCGTCAGCCTGCTTTTGTAGAGCAATTTTATCGAAGCTCGAAACCGGCTTCGCATCCGGATTTTTGCAAGACCAAAAAGATAGGGCGCTTACGGGTCAAAAGTGCCGGTTGCAGGCAGGTATTGCCCAAAGCGGCGCGCCGCCCGAGTGGCATACTACACGGGCGGCGCGATAAAAGGCTATCAGCCGGCCAGTCTCAGTCGACGTTGAACGCCAGCGGCTTGGCCTGGCGGATCGCCGGGTGGGCGGTCAGCTTGGCCAGAACCTCGTCCTTGACCTTCTCGTCGACATAAAGGAGCGCAATGGCGTCGCCGCCCTGCTTGTCGCGGCCGAGCTGGAAGTTGGCGATGTTGACGCCGCCCTCGCCCAGCGTCGTGCCCATGTAGCCGATCATGCCGGGAACGTCGGTGTTGGCAATGTAGATCATGTTGGCGCCGACATCGGCGTCCATGTTGATGCCCTTGATCTGGATGAAGCGCGGCTTGCCGTCCGAGAAGACTGTGCCGGCAACAGAGCGCGTCTGCGTCTCGGTCGTCACTGTCAGCTTGATATAGCCGTCGTAGACGCCCGTCTTGTCACGCTTGACCTCGGAAACGATGATGCCCTTTTCCTTGACCATGATCGGAGCCGAAACCATGTTCACATCGGACACCTGCGAGCGGATGAGGCCGGCGAGAAGCGCGCTGGTCAGCGCCTTGGTGTTCATCGTGGCGGTAACGCCGTCGAATAGGATTTCGATTTCCTTGATCGGGCCTTCCGTGACCTGACCGACGAAGGCGCCGAGGCAATCGGCAAGCCGGATGAAGGGCTTGAGGATCGGCGCTTCTTCAGCGGTGATCGAGGGCATGTTGATCGCGTTGGAGACGGCACCCTTGACGAGGTAGTCCGACATCTGCTCGGCAACCTGCAGCGCGACGTTCTCCTGGGCTTCCGTGGTCGATGCGCCAAGATGCGGCGTGCAGACGACGTTGTCGAGGCCGAAGAGCGGGCTTTCGGTTGCGGGTTCGACTTCGAACACATCGAAACCGGCGCCAGCGACATGGCCGGACTTGATGGCTTCGGCAAGCGCTGCCTCGTCAACCAGACCGCCACGGGCGCAGTTGATGATGCGAACGCCGGGCTTCGTCTTGGCAAGTGCTTCCTTGTTGAGGATGCCGCGCGTCTTGTCCGTCATCGGCACATGCAGCGTGATGAAGTCGGCGCGGGCGAGCAGCTCGTCCAGCTCGACCTTCTCAACGCCCATTTCCTGCGCGCGCTCCTTCGAGAGGAAGGGGTCATAGGCAATCACGTTCATGCGCAGGCCAATGGCGCGCGAGCAAACGATGGAGCCGATATTGCCGGCGCCGATGACGCCGAGCGTCTTGCCGGTGATTTCGACACCCATGAACTTCGACTTCTCCCACTTGCCGGCCTGCGTGGAGGTGTCGGCGGCGGGAAGCTGGCGAGCGACGGCGAACATCAGCGCAATGGCATGTTCCGCGGTCGTGATCGAGTTGCCGAAGGGCGTATTCATCACGATGATACCGCGCTTGGACGCGGCCGGAATGTCAACGTTGTCGACGCCGATACCGGCGCGGCCGATGACCTTGAGATTGGTCGCAGCGGCGATCAGCTTTTCCGTCGCCTTGGTGGCCGAGCGGATGGCAAGACCATCATATTGCGGGATAAGCTCGAGGAGCTTTTCCTTGTCCTTGCCGAGCTTCGGCATGAAATCCACTTCAACGCCGCGATCACGGAAGATCTGGACGGCGGTTTCCGACAGTTCGTCAGATACGAGTACGCGAGGTGCCATGGTGAGGCCTCCTGAAAAGGGTTCATTCATTTTGAGGGAACGAGCCCCGCCTTCGTCAGGCAGGGCTAAAATCAGCTCAGGCAGCAGCTTTGGCGAGCGTTGCCTTCTGGGTCTGATAAGCCCAGGTCAGCCACGGCATCAGCGCCTGCATGTCGGCGGTCTCGATGGTCGCGCCAGCCCAGATGCGAAGACCGGACGGTGCATCGCGGTAAGCGCCGATATCATAGGCGACGCCTTCCTTGTCGAGAAGCGTCACGATGCCCTTGGCAAACGCGGCCTGCGCGTCGGCGTCGAGCGCCAGCACGTCCTTGTCGGCAATCGTCAGGCAGACAGACGTGTTGGAAGCCGTTGCCGGATCCTTGGCAAGGTTGGCGATCCAGTCGTTCGCCGCGACGAAGCCGGCAATGACCTTGGCGTTGGCGTCAGCGCGTGACATCAGGGCCTTCAGGCCGCCGAGCGACTTCGCCCACTTCAGCGCATCGATATAGTCCTCGACGCAGATCATGGATGGCGTGTTGATCGTCTCGCCCGTGAAGATGCCTTCGATCAGCTTACCGCCGGAAGTCATGCGGAAAATCTTCGGCAGCGGCCAGGCCGGAACGTAGGTCGTCAGACGCTCGACAGCGCGCGGCGAAAGGATGATCACGCCATGACCACCCTCACCGCCCAGAACCTTCTGCCAGGAGAAGGTGACGACATCGAGCTTGGCGAAATCGAGGTTCTGCGCAAAGGCGGCCGACGTCGCGTCGCAGATCGTCAGACCCTTGCGATCAGCCGGGATGAAGTCGGCGTTCGGAACGCGAACGCCCGAGGTCGTGCCGTTCCAGGTGAAGACGACGTCATGGTCGAAATTGATCTCGGCAAGGTTCGGCAGTTCGCCATAGGGCGCATCGATCTTGCGGGCGTCCTTGAGCTTCAGCTGCTTGACGACGTCTGTCACCCAGCCGGCGCCAAAGCTTTCCCAGGCGACCATGTCGACCGGGCGCTCGCCGAGCAGCGACCAGAGCGCCATTTCGACGGCGCCGGTGTCGGAAGCGGGCACGATACCGATGCGGTAGTCAGCCGGCACTTCGAGAATTTCGCGGGTGAGGTCGATGGCCTCTTTCAGCTTCGCCTTGCCAACCTTCGCACGGTGCGAACGGCCAACGGGAGCATCGGAAAGTGCATCGAGCGACCAACCGGGGCGCTTCGAGCAAGGGCCAGAAGAGAAATGAGTGTTTTGCGGGCGCAGGCCCGGCTTTGCGGCGGTATCAGCCATGTCGTCTATCCTTCCAGATAGTTGGCTCCTCGTTGGGGAGGAGTGTCCCGCCGCTGGAAATATGGGATTAGACTTTCACAGTCAAGCGCCACATGACGCAAACGACAAAATTTTTGCCGCGAAAGGAGAACCGGCGCGCAAACGCAAGAAAGCCCGCACAAGGCGGGCTTTCAGGATCAAATCGACAGGATCTTACTTGTAGACCGGCATCGGAGCCGGCGGAGCAGCAGCGACTTCGCCGCAACCGCCATTGCCGAACTGGTAGCGCAGACCGCCACGGACTTCATGGATATCGAAGCCGGAGTCGCGACCGGGGCCAACCTGGACGCCGGAGTTGAAGCTGATGCTGTTGAACATCGCGCCGCCGTTGATGTGGCGATAGCGATAGCCGACATCGGCCTTCAGGTTGCAGGTCAGATCAACGGATGCGCCGGCCATGAGGGCATAGGTAAAGCGCCAGCTGGACGTACCGCCATGAATGAAGGTGCCGTCGTCGTCCGAGTTCGACAGGACGTCCCAGTCAACATGCGACGCACCGATACCGCCGCCGACGTAAGGCGTTACGCTGCCATAGGTGCCGAGATCGACATAGGCGTTGGCCAGAAGGCTGAAGATCGAAACGTGCGAAATATCGCGCGAGCTGCACGGATTGCCGTTGCCGCAGAAGCCGTCCGTCGAACCGTTGAAGGTCGAACGCAACGTGTAGTCCAGCGTCACGTCGCTACGCAGATAATTGTTGAACTGGTAACCGGCACCGACGCCGAATGTCGCGCTGTTTTCCATGCTCGTACGGGCGAAAGTGTTGCCACCGTTAAAGCCGGTCTGCGCGTTGGTGATGGAGTAGTCCGCACCACGGATTTTCATGATGCTGTAAGACGCATCGCCGCGCAGATACCAGCCGCTGATCGAAGCGATCTGGACTTCTGCCGACGGAGCCTGAACGACATCGGGTTGGGGAAGATCTGCAGCATGGGCGCTTGCACCCAGCATCGCCGCAGCAATGGCACTCCACATCAGCTTTTTCATTTTCATCTCCGGAACTCGGTTGCGCCGGCGGCGTGCTTCGCCGTCAGACCCATGACCCCGGACTGTAGATTGCAATCGTTAAATTGAACTTAACCAAGAAAATTCACCATGCCGCTAAACCGCCGGTTAATGATAAATGCTTCGAATGGCTTATGAAAAAATCCCGCAGCCAGCAAAAAGCCGGCGTCAAGCCGGCTTCCGCATCTGTCTGGTCTCGCCTATTGGCAGGCGAAGCTGGCGGCATCCTCGGGATTCCCGCCTGTATATCGTGCAACCTGCGGATAGGGACAAAGTTTGCGCGTTCTGGACTGCGGCCAGCTGACTGGCACATCCTTGTTTTTCGGATTGAGCGACGCAGTCACATCAGCCGGCCTCTCGCCCTTTTCCACCCAGCCGACAAGCTTTTCGAACAGATCGAACTGGTCGGTCGCCGGGCCGCCTTCGCAATGGGTCATGCCCGGCACGGGATAGAGTTCCACGAACTTTCCGGCACCGCCGCCGTAGTTGGCAGAGAGCCGCTCGTACCAGTTGCGGGTGTCATTGAACGAGAAGACCGGATCGCCCAAACCGTGGAAGACGATCATCTTGTGACCGGCAGCCTCGAAATCGGAAAGCCTGGGGTTGTCCACATCCGTTGGCGCCATGAAACCCATAGCAGACTGGCGATAGGTTTCATCGGTGGCGAAAATCTTGGGCGCGTCCTTGTCAAAGTCGAAAGACAGTAGGAATTTCTCCAGCGATCCAGGATCGCCACCAACCTTGGTCGGAGGCGTCGTGAAGATCTGTGCGAGCGACCCCGCCCCCATGACGGCAATCAGTGGCATGTGATCCCACGGCGGAATAGGGCTTTCGACTTTCCAGAAGCGCCAGTTGCCTCCACCAATACCCGGATCCCAGGACCAGTCGGAATAAAGCTGTTGCCCTTTCGAGTTCTTCGGTCCGGCCAGCATCGTCTCCAGCGCCTTCACCTTTTCGGCAGGCAGGCAGGAGGAATTCTGGCCGGGCTGGCAAATCATATCCTGTGGTTTGAAGACCTTCTGGCAGGCGGCAGTGTCTGACACGATGCCATCTTCCAGACCGTCGAGCTTGTCGCAGCTGGCCAGGATGCGTTGCGCGACAATCTGCTGGTCCGCCACCGTGAGCGCCTTGCGGACATCACCATTGATCGCATGCAACTGCTGAATATCGAGAGCGTGTTGCAGGGCCGCCTTGGGCAGATCGAAGCCCGGCGCGCCAGCCAGTATGCCATCATAATCCTTGCCGAGGCGCGATGCGGCCACGAAGCCGTGGCGGCCGCCATTGGAACAGCCGACACCATACGAATATTCAGGCCCCGAACCGTAATAAGCCTTGATGAAAGACTTTGCCATCGGCGTAAGAAACTCGACAGCCTTGTAGCCGTAGAACTCGCGCGCCTCGGGGTCGAGGCCGAACATGTTGCTGCCGGCAAGCCCGGCATCTGGATTGGCTTTGCCATCATGCCCGGCATCCGATGACAGGACAGCGAACCCCCGGGCAAGCGCGCTCTTCTGCGTGCTTGCGGCCACTGGCAACCCCATGGCCGGCACGACGACACCGTCGTTCCCGCCATTGAACTGGTGAACGAACCGGCCATTCCAGTCGTCCGGCAAGCGGAATTCGAAATGGATGGAATACGGCTTTCCGTCAGCCCCGGTTCTTTCTGCCGTCACGCCCTTGACGAGGCAGTGCGCGATCGGGCTGTCAGCGCCCACAGGCTTCGAAACTGCCGAAAGGATCTTGATATCCTTGAGGCCAAGCGCCTCGCCCGTCAGTCCTTCGCAGGCAAGCTTTTGAGCCGCATGCGCACCTCCCGTCAACGCGACGGACATCAGGCATGCTGATGCCAGCAGCCCGTATTTCAAACGTCCCATCATGGCTTCCTCCCAGATCCAACAGAACGGGAGTAAGGTTAGATGTGCCCTGGCAAGCCGTCAATGATGATTATGCATCATAACAATATGCGGTGCAAAGTTAGGCTGCGTTTGAGGCTCCGGCAATCACGCCCGTCAGGTCATTGACGATCTGCTCGATCTGGCCCCGGTCATCGCCTTCCGCCATCACGCGGATCAGCGGTTCCGTGCCGGAGGGCCGGATCACCAGACGCCCGTTCTTCTTCAGATCGGACTCGGCAGCAGCAATCGCTTCCTTGACGGTCTTGTTTTCAAGCGGAGAGCCACCCGAATAGCGCACGTTCTTCAACAACTGCGGCACCGGCTCGAATCGACGGCAAACCTCGCTCACCGTTTTGCCGGTGCGCTTCACGCAGGCCAGAACCTGCAAAGCCGCCACGAGGCCATCGCCGGTCGTGCCGAAATCGGAAAGCACCATGTGACCGGACTGTTCGCCACCCACATTGAAGCCAAAGCTGCGCATGTGTTCGACCACATAACGATCACCAACCTTGGTGCGCGCCAGCGTCAGGCCGCGCGACATCAGGAAACGCTCGAGCCCGAGATTCGACATGATGGTCGCCACGATGCCGCCGCCGCGCAGGAGACCGTCACTGGCCCAGGTCTCCCCGATCAGCGCCATCAACTGGTCGCCGTCGATTTCATTTCCCTTTTCATCGATGATGATGACACGGTCGGCGTCGCCATCCAGCGCGATACCGATATCGGCGCGCACCTCGTGGACTTTTTGCGCCAGCGCTTCCGGGTGCGTGGAACCACAGTTGAGATTGATGTTCGTGCCGTTGGGCTCGACGCCGATGGTGACGACTTCGGCACCGAGCTCCCAAAGAACCGCGGGAGCAACCTTGTAAGCCGCGCCATTGGCGCAGTCGATGGCGATCCGCAGACCGCTCAATGTCACATCGCGCGGCAGGGTGCGCTTGGCATGCTCGATATAGCGGTCATAAACGCCATCGATACGCTTCGCGCGACCGATATCGTCGGGCGCTGCAAAATGCGGGGACAGATCCTGATCGAGCATAGCCTCGATCTCTTTCTCAATCTCGTCCGAAAGCTTGTAACCGTCAGGCCCGAAAAGCTTGATGCCGTTGTCCTGATAGGGATTGTGCGAGGCGGAGATCATCACGCCGACATCCGCACGCAGCGACCGGGTCAGCATCGCAACAGCAGGCGTCGGAATGGGCCCGAGGATGAAGGCATCGACGCCCGCGGCGGCGAAGCCAGCCACCATGGCATATTCCAGCATGTAGCCGGAGAGACGCGTGTCCTTGCCGATGACAACCCGATGGCGATGGCCACCATTGCGGAAGATCTTGCCCGCTGCCATGCCGACCTTCATGGCGATTTCTGCCGTCATCGGCGCACGATTGGCCTGCCCGCGAATACCGTCCGTGCCGAAATAGCGCTTCTTCATGTGTCGCCCACCCCATCTTGCCGGCCCCGAAGGCCCGTTTCTTGCTGGTCCTTATTGAGCCTCTCGCCCCGCTGCAAGAGGATGCGCGCAGGCGGAAGCCGGATTTTCCGGTGTCATTGCCATAAAATTCAATAAAAGCCTCATCAAATTCGGAAACGCAGCAAAATATCCTGTTATGAAAACGAAAAAGCCCCGCGGTTACCCGCAGGGCTCTTCAATCAAGTCAACAAGTCCGAGAGATCAGAACTTGATGTTGTAGGACGCACCGAGCGCATAGGCCCAGCTGCCCGGCGACGTGGCGTTGTAGCTAGCACCCCTTGCGGTCGATTGGCTGCCGGCCGTGAGGTAGCTTATCCCAGCACCAACCTTCAGCACACCCGGACCGGCATTGATGAGAGCGCCTGCACCAAACGTCCAGGTATCCGTTTGGATGTCCGCACCCGTGCCAACGCCCTGATCCCAAGTGACGTTCAAAGTACCGGAAATCGTGTCGTTAAACTTGTGACCAACCCCACCCTGAATGGTCCAGCCATCCTTCCAGTAGTACTTATCCGATTTGGGCGTCGCGCCGACGGTATAATTCAGGGTCTGCAACACGCTCCAGTTCGTCCACTCGACCGACCCGTATACCAGCCAGTCAGGCGCAATGCCCGACTGAACGTAGAGCTTGATCGACTGCGGAAGCGTGCCGCTACCAGCCGCTGCAGCACGCGCGATCCCACCATTGCCACGCTGAGCAATTGCGGAGAAATCGAAGCTGCCCGTCGCATTATGCTTGACTTGCGAACGATACATCAGCGACGCGCGCAAAGCATATTCCGGAATTTCATAAGCGGCGCCGACGCGGTAACCGACGGTGCCGTTATCCTTGAAAGACAACGTTCCGCCTGGGGTCTGAGCCGTGTAAGAAAAGTCTTCCAGGAAAAGACCGCCAAGAACGTGGAACTTGCCAGTGCCTGCGTCAAACTTAAGGTCACAAGTCGCGCCGTACTCGTTACTGGTGAAGCCCTTGGAGGATGTCGGGTTTGCAGTAGCACGCGCGACAGCAAGCGAGGTACCGCCAGCCACAGCTGCGGCGATATAGTTAGTGGCTTCGGCAGTCTGCGCCTGCGTGCCGTAGGTTGCGCTGCCGCCAAACGACTGGGTATAGGTCAGCGCGCATCCAAACATGTCGGTCGGGCGTGCAGCAACAGCAACGCTCGGGATCCAGTAATCGTCGGTGAATTTACCGTCCGTGCCCTTTGCACCCGAAATCGTATCATAGCTGCGCTGCGGCGACACGTAGATGAAGCCCGCATCGATATTCGCCGTACCCGGCTCGAAAAGAATGTCGGTATTTGCATCGCCGCGCGAGAAGCCGCCTGCGAATGCCGAGCTTGTGCAAAGAACAGCAGCGAGTGCCGAAACAAGGCCAAGTTTGAAACTGTTAACGATCATGAGATCCTCCCGTCTATGAGGGGAGAATACCGCGCCTGTTGATGGCTGCAACCACCATTTGGCCGCCTGCCCCATTTGTATCACAAAAAAATCTTACGTAAGCCATGATTGAAGGGGGTGAAGACGGCAGCAAGAAGGCAAAATATTCCTATTTTCCTCGAAAAATACTCACTTAATGGAATTATTTTCTGTCATGCGCCCTCGCTGTTGCAGTTTTACGACGCCGTCTCAATATGAAATTGCGGTAATAAAAAAGCCTGCACCGTCTCCGGGGCAGGCTTTTTCTCAGCTATTCCACTTGCCTATTGCGGCTGCGGTTCAAGGCCTTCGTCCGGCTTGGACTTCGATTCGTTTCGCGCGCCCGTGGAAGGAACGGCCGAACCGCGGCTGGGCGGCGTATCGTCGCCAAGGTCGCGTGAGGGCTTCTCGCCCTTCAGCAGCTGCTTGATTTCGTCGCCCGTCAGCGTTTCGTATTCAAGCAGACCTTCGGCGCATGCCACGAAGCCGTCGTGATACTCGGTGAGAATCCGCTTGGCATCGGTATAGGCCTCGTCGATCAGACGGCGAACTTCGCTGTCGATCTTCTGGGCCGTCGTCTCGGAGACGTTTTTGGACTGCGAGACTGAATGACCAAGGAACACTTCCTGCTGGTTCTCGCCATAAGCAACCTGTCCGAGTTCGTCGGAGAAGCCCCATTGCGTGACCATGGCGCGGGCAAGCTTGGTGGCCTGCTCGATATCCGAGGATGCGCCAGAGGTGATGTTCTCCTTGCCGAAGGTGATTTCTTCCGCCACGCGTCCACCCATCATGATGGCGAGGCGCGAGATCATCCACTTGTAGCTCATCGAATAGCGGTCGCCTTCCGGCAACTGCATAACCATGCCGAGTGCACGGCCGCGCGGAATGATCGTTGCCTTGTGAACCGGATCTGCGACCGGCACATGCATGGCGACGATGGCGTGTCCGGCTTCGTGATAGGCCGTCAGCTTCTTCTCTGCTTCGGTCATGGCGGACGAGCGGCGTTCCGCGCCCATCATGATCTTGTCCTTGGCGTCTTCGAATTCCTGCATCGTGACCAGACGCTTGTTGCGCCGTGCGGCCATGAGAGCGGCTTCGTTGACGAGGTTCATCAGATCGGCGCCCGAGAAGCCGGGGGTGCCGCGCGCCAGAACCTTGAGATCGACATTCGGCGCCAGCGGCACGTTGCGGACGTGAACCTTGAGGATACGTTCGCGGCCGACAATATCCGGGTTCGGCACGACGACCTGACGGTCGAAACGGCCGGGACGCAGGAGCGCCGGGTCGAGAACGTCCGGACGGTTGGTCGCGGCGATCAGGATGATGCCTTCATTGGCTTCAAACCCGTCCATTTCGACGAGCAGCTGGTTGAGCGTCTGTTCGCGCTCATCGTTACCGCCGCCGAGACCGGCACCGCGATGGCGCCCGACAGCGTCGATTTCGTCGATGAAGATGATGCACGGTGCATTCTTCTTCGCCTGTTCAAACATGTCGCGGACACGGCTTGCGCCGACACCGACGAACATTTCCACGAAGTCAGAACCGGAAATCGTGAAGAAAGGCACATTGGCTTCGCCCGCAACCGAGCGCGCCAGCAGCGTCTTGCCCGTGCCCGGAGGGCCAACGAGCAGGACACCGCGCGGAATGCGTCCGCCCAGACGCTGAAACTTCTGCGGATCGCGCAGGAATTCCACGATTTCTTCCAGATCCTGCTTGGCCTCATCGACACCGGCCACATCGTCAAACGTCACGCGGCCATGCGCTTCGGTCAGAAGCTTGGCCTTGGACTTGCCGAAGCCCATCGCACCACGCGAACCACCCTGCATCTGCCGCATGAAGAACAGCCAGACGCCAAGGATCAGGATCATCGGAAGCAGCGTGCCGAGATAGGAGAGGAAGCTCGAAGACCCGTCTGTTTCCGGACGCACGGTCACGACCGTGTTCTTGGCCTGCAGGCGGTCGACGAGACTATCGTCAATGCCGGGCGCATAGGTCTGGAAAGTCGCCCCGTTCTCCGTATAGGAGCCGGTGATACGATGACCGGTGATCACCACATCGCGAATGCGCGATGCATCGGCATCGTGCAGGAACTGCGAATAGGGAATCTCGCGCGAACCTGTCTGCGCGGGCGCCGACTGAAACATCGTGAACAGCGCGATCAGCAGCAGCGCTATGATTGCCCAAAGGGCGAAATTACGTAAATTAGGGTTCATCGAACTCCCCGGTCATGTGTCGCAACGGCTGAAACCGCTGTTATTCTGGGCCTTAACATAGGTCCCGCGTATGGCCTTGCCAAGGCAAGAAGACAATGCTTCGTGTCAAATAGTATACGAAAAGCTCAAATCGGCGGATCGGGAGTTCTGGCGAGCGACGTTTGACGACCGGGCGCAGGTCACGGGCCACTCATGAAGCGGCGTGCAGGCCCGGCAGCGAAGGCGTTAGACCCACCTCTTTTGCACCCTGTCGCGCCATTTCATCGCGGAACAGATAAAAGAGTGCAACGGCAAGCAGCAGCGCGACGATCCAGAGCGCCATTGATTTTACCCGCATCGTCGAACTCCATACCATGACGAAAGCCCATGGCGATCCACCGCGGATCGGCTCCAGGTTTCGAACGCTACCAATCGGACAGCAACTTCAAGAGCAGGCAAGGTCGAGAGAGTTCGAACATCGCCTGATCTCCATTACAGCTGAATCGGAGACGTTTCGAGCCCGCGCGCCATAAAATCGGGGAAAACCGGGCGCCCGGTCAGCTGACATAAGGCGTCTGCCAGCGACCGATCGAAGCTGGAAAGAACAGTTTCGAAGAGGGCTAGATAGGGAGAAACTTCCAGGCCAGCGATACCGGAAGAAGAGATTGCCGCACAATCGGGTTGTGTCGCAAGCGCCCGCTGCGCAATCCGCGGCGGCACGCCCTCGACGATCTTGGACGCCACATGCGGGTCGCAGACGACAGGAGAGCCTGGAATTGCAGCCACCCGGAAACGGCCATCCCAAATAGCACTTTCGCCGGCCTGTATTTTCAAGGTCGGCAGATTGCGCCGGTCGCGACCGATGAAGAGCACATCCCTCCTCCGCTCCACAACCGTGCGTCCCACCGATAGGGCAGCGTTCGAACCCGGTAGGCCAGCTAGGGCGTGCAGCCGTTCAAGCTGCTCCTCGCTAGGAAGGTGCGCCTGTCCGCCCGCCAGGGCAATCAGCGTCGCGAGCGCCAGCGCAAAGGCCGCCTTGTCACCGTTCCGCGGGGGCAGATCGAGAGAAAACAGCATCGGCAGCGGCATGCGGGCGTGCTCAAGGAGGTAGCTGGCGGCAGCACCAGCCAGAGCCGTGCGCCTACGCGCAGCGGCCAGGACCTCGGCAGCACCGTGGACAAAACGGCCTGCCTGTCGCACACGCACCCGCTCGTATTTCGGGTTCTCGTTGCTGGGATCGTCGAACCAACGGATTTCTTTCTCGATGAGATAGCGGCGGATGTCCGCCCGCAGCACGCTCAAAAACGGCCGATGGACAGCAAGCGTCCCGAAAAACAGTGCCGCCGGCGCAATGCCGGCAAGCCCGCGCAAACTGGTCTCGCTGCGCAGGCGGCGCATCTCCACCGTCTCCAGCTGGTCGTCCAGCGTGTGCGCTGTCACCAGGCAGCCCGCACCGAGCCGCTGACACCCCTCCGCAAGCAGTCCGTAGCGCGCCTGCCGCGCTGCGGCACTGACGCCGGTTGCCGGTTTGACTTCGGTCCACGGCATGATGAGGTGCGGGATATGCCGCAGGCGGCAGAATTCCGCCATCGCCAGCGCCTCATCCGGAGATTCACTCCGAAGCCCGTGATCGACAGTGATCGCTGCAATCCGGATATCCCGCGCAACCTGCGAAGCCACTTCGATGAGAGCAACAAGCAGCCCCACCGAATCGCCGCCGCCGGAAAGCGCGACCGCCACCGTTGCGCCGCCAGGCTGGCCATCGAGGTAGCGCCGGGCCGCCTCCTGCGGCGAAATGGTCGGAAATTCGCTCAGCCCGCCGGGCATGAAAGGCGCGACTGCTCGGAGGCGACCTTGGTGATCACGGCCTTCGACGCCTTGGGATAGCGCTTCGGAATTTCACGGAATGTCGCGCAGGCCGTGTCCTTGTTGTCCAGCGCCGCCAGCGACATCCCGAGCTTCAGCAGGATATCGGGCGCCTTGGGCGACTGGCCGTAGGTCTTGAAGGCATTGAGGAATGTCTTGGCGGAATCGTTGTAATGGCCTTGCGAATACTGCGCTTCACCCATCCAGAAAGACGCATCCGCCGCCTTCTGGCTGCCGGGAAACGTGTCGAGATAGGATTTGAACCCCTTTTCGGCTTCCGAGTAGTTGCCGCTCAGAATGGATTGATAGGCCTGCTGATAACTTTGGTCAGCGGTAGGCGCAGCACTCGTGGCGGCGGCCTTCGGCGTGATAGAGGCCTGCTCCATCGGCTTGGAAGCTGCAGCCGGCGCAGTCGCAGTGGCGGCAGCGGGCGCGGTTGCCGCGGCCGGCTTCGATGCACCCTGCACAGGCGGCAAAGCAGGCTTCACGCCCGGCAGCGTGTCAGCGGAATTGTCAGCCGGATTGCGCGTCGTTTCGACAATCCTGCCGTCACCATTGAAAATCAGACTGCCGAGCGTGCCGGGCTTCATGTTCGCCATCTCGTTCGGCGCATTGGCCGCCGGCTGTGCGGCCTGAGCGCCTGCCGGGGCGGCAGTCTGGTTTGCAATGGTCGGATCGGCTGCGGGTGCAGTGTCGCCGGCAACGGGAATACCTGCCGTATCACCCACGCTGTCCTCACCGATTTGCGTGGATGGGAGTGCAGCTGCCTGCTCGACCGTCTTTGGCTGGTCGATAGTTGCGGCCGGGGTTGATGCAGACGCTGCAGACGGCGTGGAGGCGGCCGCAGCGGCCGCCTCCTTGTTGGGTTGCGAGCCAGCCGGCGTCTCAAGTTCGGTCTTCTTGCCGGCAGGTTTCTTCTCAAGCTGCTGGAAGCGGAACTCGTTGTCTTCCTGGGTCTTGCGCAGCTGCTCCTGCATCTGCAGGACCTGAAAATTCATGTCCTCGATGCGCCCGGTCAGCTGCCGGACAGTCTCCTGCAATTGCTGGATCTGCACCTCGGCATTCGAAGCCTGAACGTTGATTGCTGCCGACGGCTGCGGTGCGGGCCGCCCCTGCAGCCAATTCCCAAGCGTCCCGGCGTGAGCACCCCCTGCCCCCGCAAGGACAGCAGCCATCACGCCAGCCAAAACCAGTCTTTTCATCATCACCTCAAATGATTCGCGGCCAAACGATTCGCAGATTGTACGCTCAACATGCCGCCAACATCGCCGATTGCGGACAAAAAGCAATGAAACTCTGGCCAAACTAAGGAGAAAAACCCCTTCAACAAAAAGGGCGACCCGAAGGCCGCCCTCTATACTCAATAGACCTTTCGGCCACCGCCTTAGCTGCCTGCACCACCGAGAACGGTGACGGCGCGACGGTTCTGCGACCAGCAGGAGATGTCGTCGCAGGTCGCGACCGGACGTTCCTTGCCGTAGGAGATCGTCTTCATGCGGGCCGCCGGAACGCCGCGCGATACGAGATAGTCGCGCGTTGCGTTGGCGCGGCGGGCACCGAGCGCGAGGTTGTATTCGCGCGTGCCGCGTTCGTCGGCATGGCCTTCGACGGTGATCTTGTAGTTCGGATACTTGGCAAGCCACTGGGCCTGACGATCGAGCGTCTGCTGAGCGTCGGCGCGGATCTGCGTGGAGTCCGTGTCGAAGAAGATGCGGTCGCCGACATTGACCGTGAAGTCCTGGGAGGAACCGGGTGTTGCATTGGCGCCGTTCACGCCATTCGCGCCAAGGCCGAGTTCGTTGGCATTGTTCGGAAGGCCCTTCTTGGAGGCGCAGCCCGCGAGCGAAAGCGCCATGAAGGTAGCAATGATGACGGGATTGCGCGCCAGCTTCTGCATGCCGTGAGCGCTCAGGCTAGAAATGTGGCTCATCGCCAGTCTCCTTGGGATATTTCAATCGAGGTTGCCGGAACGTAACATTCTTCAGTTAACCGGTGTTCAACGATTATGGTTAACAAAGCGTTAAAAGAGCCTCAAAGCCTTGCTTTTCAGGAGATTGAGGCGAGAACGTGGCGTCGTCCGGACTTGACCAGAGGCGCCCTGGAATCACAAGGGCCGCGCAAATTTCTCGGCGCGGCCCCTGAAGTCTTGTCATTCGAACTCAATCGAGAAGCGGCGACCACGCCGGGTCGGATGCGAAAGCCGGCGTCGGGATCTGCTGTTCGTTGTAGCCGGACAGGTCGATCGAATAGAGACGCGGACCGGCCTCGCCGGCATTCTGCCGGAAGAACATGATCACGCGGCCGTTCGGGGCCCAGGTCGGACCTTCGTTGTGGAAGTTCGTCGTCAGGATGCGCTCCTGCGACCCGTCCGGCTTCATCACGCCGATGGAGAACTTGCCACCCGCCTGCTTGGTGAAGGCGATCAGATCGTTGCGCGGCGACCAGACCGGCGTGGAATAGGAACCGTCACCATGCGAGATGCGCGTCTGGCCCGAACCGTCGGAGTTCATGACATAGATCTGCTGGCTGCCGCCTCGATCGCTTTCAAACGTCACCCGCTTGCCATCCGGCGAATAGGAGGGCGAGGTGTCGATGGCGGCCGTGGACGTCAGACGCGTCGTCGTGCGCGAACGCAGGTCCATGGTGAAGATGTTGGCGTTGCCGCCCTCTTCGAGACTCATGATCACGCGCTGGCCATCTGGCGAGAAGCGCGGCGAGAAGGTCATGCCGGGGAAATTGCCGACCACTTCGCGCTGCCCGGTTTCCAGCTGCAGCAGGTAAACCCGCGGCTGGTTGCCTTCGAACGACATGTAGGTGATTTCCTGATGGTTGGGCGAAAAGCGCGGCGTCAGGACGATGTCGTTCGAGTTGGTGATCGAGCGAACGTTGAAGCCGTCCTGGTCCATGATCGCGAGCTGGCGCTTGCGGGCATTCTTCGGACCGCTTTCCGAGACGAAGACGACGCGCGTGTCGAAATAGCCCTTCTCGCCCGTGATCTTCTCGTAGATCGCATCGGCAATGATATGAGCGACACGGCGGTAGTTTTCCGGCTGCGTGAAATATTGCTGGCCGATTATCTGCTGGCCGGCAAAGACATCCCAGAGGCGGAACTCGGCGCGGAGGCGACCATCGGCTTCCTTGACGACTTGGCCCGTGACCAGAGCCTGCGCGTTGATCGTGCGCCAGTCCTGGAAGCGCGGGGCAGCACTCGGATTGGTGATCTTCTCGATGAAGGCCTTGCTGTCGATCGGCGCGAAGAGGCCCGAGCGCTTCAGATCGGCGGCCACCACGTCGGAGACCTGCTTGCCGACGCCGTCTTTCGCGAGAAAGTCGGTGATGGCGATCGGCAGGGGCGTGACGTTGCCCTTGTTAATATTGAGTTCGACGGTCGCGCGGGCCGGACTGGCCGCGAACGCAACCAGCGCCCCCATCATGAACAATGTCCGGATTATCATGCTTTTCATCGTGTCTCTCGCTCTCAAACGGTCGAGGCCGGGTTAAGTTCGGTTACATGAAGTCGCTTGGATCGAAATTCACGATCACATCGCTCCACGTGTCGTATTTGTCAGCCGGTAGACTGGTAAATGGGGCGGATTTCAGGATGGCACGCTTGGCGCTCGCGGCCAGGACGTCCTTCGAGCTGCCGTCACCCCCCGTCACCGTTACCTGCGGATCGCCCACGATCTCGCCGCTGCGGTCGAGATGGAAGGACACGCGAATGCGGATGTTCTGCGCATCCATCATGCCCGGAATGACGTTCCAGTTATTCTGGATCACACCCTTCAGCGCATCGAGTTCGCTCTGTGACAGTTTGCCCGCGCCCGTCGTCTTCTTGCCGCCAAGCGAGGCTTCCTGGTTGGAGCGCTTCGCTCCGCCGCCGGCTGCGTCTTCCTTGTTGAGAAGGGCAGACACTTCGTCAGCCAGCTTGTCGCTATCGCGGGAGGAAGCGGATTTCGCCGTTTCCTTCTTTTCCTTGTCCTTGCCGGTCTTCGAATCGGAGCTTGCCGACTTGGTATCGGACTTGGTCTGGTTCTTCGCATCCGTCTTCGCGTCCGACTTGGAATCGGACTTCGCATCGGTCTTGGTGTCGGGCTTGGTGTCCGGACGCGGCTTCGGCTCGACCTTGGCTTCCTTCTGCTCGGGCTTCGGCTTGTCTTCCGGCTTCGGCTTGTCGGCCGGCGTCGGCTCCTTCTTCGCCTCTTCCTTCGGCTTGTCCGGCGTCGGCTTCTTCGTCGGCACGGGCAGCGCATCGGGCGACGGCGAATCGTCGGCCTTCTCGGGCTGTTCCTGCGTCTTCGGCTCGGGCTTGGGTTCCGGCTTCGGGGGCGTCGGTTCGGGCTTCGGCGGCGTCGGCTCCGGCTTCGGTTCCGGTTTCGGCGGGGTCGGTTCAGGCTTTGGCGGCGTGGGTTCCGGCTTGGGAGTCGGCACGGCTGTCGAGGGCGAAGGCGCGGCCGTCTGCTCCTTCTGGATTTCCTTGACGTTGTTCGTCTGGGTGTCCTTGGCGGCTTCCGACGGCTTCGGCGCGGCGGCCACTTCCGTGTTCTGCGGGCGCTGAGACGGCGTCGGCGTGCTCTTCAGGTCAATATTATTCTCGCCGGCATTCTCGGCATTATCGACCTTGTCCTGACGCTTCGTGGCCTTCGGCGACGACTTCTCCTTCAGCGGTGCGGTCTTCTCGCCCTGCTGGATATTGGTGAACTGTTCGATCGGGACGATATCGACGGGCAGCGATTCCGTCGGCTGCACTTCGAGCGGCGGCGGCGAACCCAACGAGACAAGCGCGATCGCCAGAACGACCGCGTGTATCAACGCCGATGTGACAACACTGCCCCTCATCGTTTTCGCTTACTTGTCCTGCTTCTGGGCCGTGACCAGGCCGATATTCTTGTAGCCGGCCGCCGAAATGGCAGCCATGACCTGCATGACCGTGCCGTAGCCGGCATTCATGTCGCCGCGCACGAAGATGCGTTCCTCGTAACCGGTCTTCGAAATCGCCTGCAGCTTGGGGATCAGTTCGTCGATCTGGATCACCGTTTCCTGCAGATAGATCGCGCCGTCCTTGTTCACCGAAATGGTGATCGGCTGCGTTTCTGCGTTCATTTCCTTGGCCTTGGTCTGCGGCAGGTCGACCGGAACGCCGACCGTCATCAAGGGTGCGGCCACCATGAAGATGATGAGCAGCACGAGCATGACGTCGACCATCGGCGTGACGTTGATCTCGGCGATCGGGCCACCCTTGCCGCCCCTGCGACGGCTGCCTCTGCGTCCGCCACCGCCGCCCTTGCCTGAGCTGACTGCCATACCCATCGGAAAACTCCTTCAGCAATTCCAGCAAAACATTGAGTGGGTTTTGCGTCGGAAATTGCGATATTCTTAGCGTTCGAACCGGCCGCTTTGAGCGACCGCGTTAGTTACTGCGCGGCCTGACCCGGACGAGAAGACTGGAGCTTCTCGTCGATCTGGCGCGACAGGATGGCCGAGAACTCGTCGGCAAAACCTTCCATGCGGGACGTCAGCTTGCCGGCATCGCCCGACAGCTTGTTATAGGCGATGACGGCCGGGATAGCGGCAACGAGACCGATGGCCGTTGCCAGAAGCGCTTCCGCGATACCCGGCGCAACAACCGCGAGGTTCGTCGTCTTGGAGCCGGCAATCGACTGGAACGAGGTCATGATACCGACAACCGTTCCAAAGAGGCCGACGAAGGGTGCTGCCGAACCGATGGTGGCGAGCGAACCGAGGCGACCCTCGAGATATTCGGATTCACGCGAAAGGGTGACGTCCATGGCGCGGTCGATACGCATCTGCAGGCCGATCGGCGAGCGGGCCCCGCGCTCGAAGGACTTCTTCCATTCGCGCATGGCGGCAACGAAGATCGCGCTCATGCCGGCGGCGGGACGCTCCGAAAGGCTGCGGTAAAGCTCTTCCAGCGACTGGCCCGACCAGAAGACCTGCTCGAAATTGTCAAGCTGCTTGCGGATCTTGCGGAAGGTCACGGCCTTGTCGATGACGATGGCCCAGGTCCAGACGGAAGCCGAGAGGAGGCCGAGCATGACCAGCTTCACGACGATGCCTGCCTGCATGAAGAGAGACCAGAGGCTGACCTCGCTCACTGCGCCCAAAGCTGCCTGTTCCATGTTCTAGCGTCCTTCGAATCCAAACGCCCGGCTTTGGACCGGGCGGCGAAAAAATCTGTCTCAATATGCCGGCAGCAACCGCTCTTCGCTCTTAGCGCCCATACTCGACTAGCCTCTTTACTGCCAAATTTGGTTAAAGGAAGGCGTGGCTTGCGCGGCATTCGATCGATTTCATCAAGACACCATTATGGTTAAGACTTGGTTATGAAATACCGATGCAGCGCAGCATTTTGCCGGGGAAGAGCCGGATCTCCTAAAATGGCACCCTCATTTCATGCCGGCCGTTTAACGCTGCCGGAGAACTGCAACGCGTATACCAAGGATCATTGATATTAACACTTTCGAAACAAAAAACTTTCTTCTGTTCGGCGGCAGTTCCTTGACTGGCCCGATACTCCGTGGCAAATCATACACATATTCGACTTTATGTATCAATTTGAAATATGAACCATCCGAGGCCGTCAGTTTTAAGGCCCGGCCGCCAATTTTGAATTCTCGAGTTGGCGCATTGTTATTTTAGAGGCAACAAATGAATATCTATTGCAGAAAGTACTTTGCCGCCCTGGTGTCGGCACCCTCTCGCACGAGCGTGATTTTGACGGCTCTCACCCTATCGGCAAGCGCGCTCACGGTGGATGAAGCTGCAGCGGCCTGCGCAGCAAATGGCGCCAATCAGACCTGTACAAACAACACGGCAACCAATGCCGGTGCAAACGTTGCGATCACGGATACCGGCTTCCTCACGCTGACCAACACCGCAACACTGACCAGCGCGAGCGGAAACACGACCATTACCGCAGCCGGCACAAACATCACCAATTCATCGACGATCTCGAACACCAGCGGAGGCGGCGACGCAATCGACATTGGCGTCAACGGTGCCGGGGGAGCGAGTGTGGTGTTTAACAGTGGCGCTATTACAGCGCTCACCGGTGGCAACGGTTCTGGCATTCTGACGGGCGGCAATGCGGCAAACGTTTCCGTGACCAACCAGGCGTCGGGGACAATCAGCGGCGGTTACGGCATCAACCATCAATCGGCTAACCTGCTCTCGATTACCAATTTCGGGCAGATCACAGGCGCGACAAACGGCCTGTTCATGAATTCGGGCGGCGGCGCGGCGACTATCAACAACAGCGGCACGATCCGGGCTACGAATGCCGAGGCGATCAACAATACCAGCGGGCAGTTGACCGTCACCAACAACACGGGCGGCCTGATCGCCGGTGCCACGCTCGGGATCAGCGCCGCTACCGGCGCTATCATCTCCAACTACGGCACAATTTCAGGCGGCACATCCGCCGTTTTCCTCAACGCCGGCAACAGCACGTTCAACATCTACAATGGCTCCGTCTTCACCAACGGCATCGACTACAACAACACGGCCGGCAACACGACGAACTTCTACACGGGCAGCTACACGCTCGCCGTGAAGAACTACGTCCTCGGGACCAACACCATCAATTTGCGTGGCACGGGCAAGCAGTTGATCACGTCAGGGCTCAGCGGCGCAGGCACCGGCAACATCGTTGTGGTGGACAACAGCCCCAACACGGCAGTCGTAACCGCAGCCCCCGTCGCGGCAAACTACGCATCGTCTGTCATTAACGACGTGCTGAGTACAACGCCTTCAACCCTCGCCGACATCGTGGGCACGACCGATTTGGGTACCGGTGACACCGTGTCGAACGAAGCAACTTCGGGCTCCACGACATCGTCGGGCGCACAAGCCTTCTTCCCCGACCGCAAGTCGCAGAAGACAAGCCGCGCCCGTGCTGCCTTCGCCAATGTCGTGGCCTCTTCCGCCGCCACCGGCGCGAGCGACGCCCTCTTGAAGGGCGCGGGCCAGGCCTATGACCGCTTCGGCAATTTCGTCTGGTCGCGCAGCTTTGGCGGCGCCCATTTCCAGGACCCCTTCGGCACGACGAACGGTCAGCGCACCTATGCCGGCGGCACGATGCTCGGCTACGAGCGTCGCGAAGACAACTGGCGTCTCGGCGGCTTCTTCGGGCTGGCGCGCATGCGCACCAACCAGGCGCTGTCGCTTGACCATGTGACGACGGACACAGTATTCGGAGGTGGCTACGGCCGCTATTCCTTCGGCGCGTTCAATCTGGATGGCACGTTCTCGGCCGGCAGCCTCGATGCGACCACACGCCGCTACATCAACAATGGCGCGGAAGTCGCAACCGGCAGAGTGCGCGGCTATTTCTTGGCGCCGGAAGTCGCACTCGGCTACAACATGCCCATCGGCGACGGGCTGACCTTCACGCCGACGGGCCGCCTGCGCTACACCGGCTCCTTCCTTGATGGCTATACGGAAACCGGCTCGACCCAGAATGTCACCTACGGCAAAAGCGTCTCGCAGCAGTTCGAAGAGCGCGCAGAGTTCCGCGTTAGGAAGGCCTTTGTCGATCAGCGCGGTCTTCCGGGCAATGTCTACGTACAGGTGGCGGCCATTGCGGCGCAGCGTGTTGGTCCGGCGGGCTTCTCGGCCAATCTGGCGGGCAACAGCTTTACGGTAGGCAGCGGCTTCGCACGCTCCAAGGTCGGCGGATCGGTCGGCCTGGGCTTCAACTACAAGCTCACGCAGCAACTCGACCTTTTCGGCAGCGTCGACGCGACGGCCTTCACGGACAAGTCCTACTCGCTCGCCGCCCGCGCAGGGCTGAAGGTCGCATTCTGATCCATCGCGCTCCTGCCTCGCGTCAGTTCCTTTCGCTATTCAAAGTGCAAAGGAAATGATGCGGGGCGGATACGGATGCATATTCTCATCACCGGCAATCAGGGCTTCATCGGCCCGGTTCTGACACGGCTGGCGCGCGAGGCAGGACACCGGACCACCGGGCTCGATATCGGCTATTTCAAGACCTGCGTTTCGCCGCTGACGCCCGACATCCTCCCCGACCGGCAGATTGTCCGCGACGTCCGAGATGTTAGGGAAGAAGACCTGGAAGGCGTCGACGCCGTCATCCATCTGGCCGGCCTCTCCAACGACCCGATGGGCGCGCTGAACCCCGACCTCACCTATGACATCAATCTGGAAGCCACCGCCCGGCTCGGCGAACTGGCGCGCGACGCCGGCGTCTCCCGCTTCATCTTCGCCTCTTCCTGCTCGATCTACGGCGCCGCGGGGAACGAGGGCGCACTGGACGAGACCGCCGCCTTCAACCCGGTTTCCGCCTATGCCATTTCCAAGGTCCGCTCCGAGGAACGGCTCTCAGCGCTGGCGACAGACAGTTTCTCCCCCGTCTTCATGCGCAATGCCACCGCCTATGGCGTCAGCCCGCGCACCCGCTTCGACCTCGTCGTCAACAACCTCTCCGGCTGGGCGCATACTGCTGGTATCATCAAGGTCATGTCGGACGGCACGCCATGGCGGCCACTCGTCCATATCGAGGACATTTCCCGCGCCGCCCTTGCCGCCGCCACCGCGCCGCGCGAAGCGATCCACAATCAGGCCTTCAATGTCGGCCGCAATGACGCCAACTATCAGGTGCGCGACATTGCGCAGGCCGTAAAGGCCGCCTTTCCCGCCGCCAATCTCGAAATTACCGGCGAAACCGGCGGCGACCCGCGCTCCTACAAGGTCGATTTCACCAAGGCGCTGACAGCGCTTCCGGGTTTTGCCCCGCAATGGACGCTGGAAAAGGGCGTCGAGGAAATCGCCCGCTTCCTGAAAGATAATGGCCTCAGCGACGGCACCTTCGACAACCGCCTCTTTATCCGCTTGAAACAACTGAAATACGGACTGGACACCGGCGCTCTGGACGCTAGCCTGAGACGGACCGAAAGGCCGCTGTAACAACATCAAGAACATGCGGCTCAGGCATGGGAGGAGCGAGCGGCATGGATTGTGATCTTCTGGTGATTGGCGGCGGTCTCGCCGGTCTTGTGGCAGCAACTGAAGCCATCGCGCGCGGGCTGAAAGTCATCGTTCTCGATCAGGAAGGTGAGCAGAACCTGGGCGGGCAGGCCTTCTGGTCGCTTGGCGGCCTCTTCTTTGTCGACAGTCCCGAACAGCGCTTCATGCGCATCCGTGACAATCTCGATCTCGCGCGCCAGGACTGGATGGGCTCGGCGCAGTTCGACCGGCCGGAAGACCATTGGCCGCGCCAATGGGCGGAAGCCTATCTCAACTTCGCCGCCGGCGAGAAACGCTCCTGGCTCCATTCGCTCGGCATGCGCTGGTTCCCGGTCGTCGGCTGGGCCGAACGCGGCGGCTCGCTCGCCAACGGCCACGGCAATTCCGTCCCCCGCTTCCACATCACCTGGGGCACCGGCCCCGGCGTCCTCGAACCCTTCGTACGCCTCGCCCGTGAGGCCGAAAAGAAGGGCTTGCTCTCCTTCCGCTTCCGTCATCAGGTCGATGAACTCATCACCACCAACGGCGCCGTCACCGGCGCGCGTGGAACGACGCTCGCGCCCGACCCGGTCCAGCGCGGCGGCAGGAGCAACCGCAACGCAATCGGCGATTTCGAAATCTCCGCCGGCGCAACGCTCGTCGCCTCCGGCGGCATCGGCGGCAACCACGATCTGGTGCGCAAGAACTGGCCGGTCGAGCGCCTCGGCAAACCGCCGGAATTCATGGTGTCGGGCGTGCCCGCCCATGTCGACGGTCGCATGGTTGCCATCACCCAGGCAGCGCGCGGCTCGGTCATCAATGCCGACCGCATGTGGCACTATACCGAGGGCTTGCGGAACTGGGACCCAATCTGGCCGAACCATGGCATCCGAATCCTGCCCGGCCCTTCGTCACTCTGGTTGGATGCCGAGGGCAACCGCTTCCCCGCCCCCGCCATGCCCGGCTTCGATACGCTGGCAACGTTGAAGGCGATCAAGGCCACCGGTTACGACTATAGCTGGTTCATCCTCACCAAGGCCATCATCAAGAAGGAGTTTGCCCTTTCAGGCTCCGAGCAGAACCCGGACCTGACGGGCAAGAACATCCCGCTCCTCCTCAAGCGCCTCGGCAAGGAGCCCAACGCGCCGGTCAAGGCCTTCATGGAGAAGGGCGCCGACTTCGTCGTCCGCGACAATCTGGAAGACCTTGTCGAAGGCATGAACGCGCTTTCCGGCGAACACCGCCTCGACACCAAGCGCGTCCGCGCCGTGGTGGAAGCCCGCGACCGCGAGATCGACAACTCGTTCTCCAAGGATGCGCAGGTGACCGCCATCCGCGGAGCACGAAACTATCTCGGCGACAAGATCATGCGCACCGCCAAACCTCACCGACTGCTCGACCCGTCAAAAGGCCCGCTCATCGCCGTCAGGCTCAACATCCTCACCCGCAAGACGCTCGGCGGCCTGCAAACAGACCTCGAAGGCCGTGTGCTGGAAGAAAACGGCCAAGTCGTCCCCGGCCTCTACGCCGCCGGCGAAGTCGCCGGCTTCGGCGGCGGGGGCTATCATGGCTACAATGCACTGGAGGGGACGTTTCTCGGCGGCTGCATTTTCTCGGGGAGAGTCGCGGGGCAGAGCGTGGGGAAATAAGGGCCCGCAACATTGCGCAACAATGTTATCGTGCCTGTCTATCCATGCTTTGAACGGAGCTGCCATGGCAGACTTGCCCCGCGATACTCATCAGGACAGAGCCAAAGAACACCCCGAATTTCGCAATGCGGCAATAGCTGACAATGAATGGCTCATCGTCAAGTCAAGATGGGAGAAGTTTGAACGCGTTGGTGATTGCATCGATCACAGCGACGTCGAACGCTGGGCAGCTTCGCTTCAAGCGGCCGCTACGCGGTGACGCAAAGCGATCTCTGAATCCCGCTCCTGCCTGATCCGGCGCAGGACCTCGACGCTGTCTTCGCCGCTCGTATCGTAGGATGGAAGCTTGTCAAGCGCGTCAAGCGCGTCAAGCGCACGCTTGCGTGCATCGCGCAGCAGAGCATCGGCAATAGCCTGCTCTACGAAGCGCGAGCGCTTTGACGCAGGAACGACACCTTCCAACTCCGCATTCGGAGACTTGGAAATCGTGAAGGCCGCTCTTTCCTTGTGATCGTTCACGGGGTCCGCTCCATGCTTGTGCGCATAATATCACACACACCAAACATGGACAAACGCCCCTAAACCTGATCCTCAGCCACAATCCGCGATGGATCAAACACGGCGTGGATGGGCAATATCTCCCGCGAAGCAAACAGTCCGGCGATCTCGTAAGGATCGGCCGCATTGAAGGCCTGAATTGCCGCTTCGTCGACAGCTTCCATCACCATCCAGGTGCCGTTCATCGTCTCGCGACCGAGCGGCGAGCCAACGAGCACGCGCACAAGCCCGCCGCCGCCGGTCTTCACATGGGCGAGATGGGCGGCGCGGCTTTCCTTGCGGACCTCCAGCATGCCCGGCTTGTCCTGCGAAATGACGAGGAAATGCGGCATGTCAGGCAACATCCTTCTTCGGCAGTTGCACGATGGACGGACGGCTGTTCAGCCCATCGACATCCATCCCGGCGATCTTCTTGTAATTGGCGGCAGTCTCCTGCAGTTCCGCGTCGGAGAGCACATCAGAGACCTTCTCGAATTCGCCACCACAACGCTCCTCGACAATGTTCATCACATGGTCCGGCCCGTTGCCGCGATTGGCCATGACGAGCCGCGTTGTCGCCGGCCTGCGCTCGGCCTCGTAAGCCTCCAGCGCCTCCACACCCACGCCGCGCGCGATGAATTCGCGCACCAGCACGCGGGCATCCAGAATGCCCTGCGACGCGCCATTGGAACCTATCGGATACATGGCGTGCGCCGCGTCACCCGCCAGCGTCGTGCGGCCGAATGTCCAGCGCTTGACCGGATCGCGGTCGACCATCGGGAATTCGTAGCAATAGCCGCCGTCCTGCATCAGCTTCGGAATGTCGAGCCAGTCGAAGTGCCAGTCCTGGAAGGCCGGGAAGAAATCGTCGAAATTGCCGTGGCGGTTATAGTCCTCGCGGTTCCATTTCTTGTCCGGCGGGAATTTCAGTTCCGCGATCCAGTTGATCTCGGCCTCCCCCGTTTCCGGGTCGGCCTTGCTGATCGGGTAGGTCACGAATTTCTGCCATTCGTGGCCGGCCATGCCCATGGTGGCTTCGGTGATGAAGGGCTTGGCCTTCGCCGTGCCGCGCCACAGGATCGAGCCGCCCCAATGCGGCGCGCCCTCGCCCGGATAGAACTTGGCGCGGATGTTCGAATGAATGCCCTCGCAGGCGACGAAGACAGTGCCTTCAGCCGTGGACAAATTTCCCTGCTTGTCGCGGAAGGTGACGATGACGCCGCCATCGACATCCTTGCAATCGACCGCCTCGCGACCCGTCACCACAGTGCCCTTGCCGGCGCGTTCTTCCAGCGCATGGAACAGCATCATCTGGAAACCGCCGCGATGAACAGAAAACTGCGGCCAGGAATAGCCCGCAAACTGCCCGCGCGGCTCCGACCAGATCTGCTTGCCCTTCTTGGAGAAATAGGCGACCTCGCGCGTGCGCACGCCGATAGCGTCCATCTCCGCCTCAAGGCCCATTTCGAACAGTTCGCGCACGGCATGCGGCTGCACGTTGATGCCGACGCCCAGCGGCTTGAGCTCGCTCACCTGTTCGAAGATGCGAAACGGAATGCCCGCCTGATGGCACGAAATGGCAAGCGTCAGGCCGGTAATGCCGGCCCCGGCGATGATGACGGTCATGAAACCCTCCCGCGTGGCGCGTTTCACTTCTTGGCGGTGAAGGCGCGCATAACTGAACCTAAACCCAACCCCGGGGCTGTTGGCTGGTGTTTTAACGGCTAAAGGTTATGTCGGCAAACTATTTCATCCGAGACAATCGCGCTCAGACCTGAAGCTCCGCCAGTTCCTTGCCATCGAACTGCAGCGAAGCGAGCCGCGCATAAATACCGCCCTTGGCGACAAGGCTCTGGTGATTGCCCTCTTCCACCACGCGGCCATCGTCCATGACGAGAATCCGGTTCGCCTTGAGCACGGTGGCAAGACGATGCGCAATCACGATCGTCGTGCGATCCTTCATCAGCCCGTCGAGTGCGTTCTGCACCAACTTTTCGCTCTCCGCGTCCAGCGCCGAGGTGGCCTCATCCAGCAGCAGCACGGGCGCGTTCTTGAGAATAGCGCGTGCTATGGCGATGCGCTGGCGCTGGCCGCCTGACAGCGTCACGCCGCGCTCGCCCGACATCGTGTCATAGCCATTGTCGAGCCGTTCGATGAAGTCATGCGCGTGCGCTGCCTTGGCCGCAGCGATGACATCGGCGCGGCTGGCATTGGGCCGGCCGAAGGCAATGTTGTCGTGAATGGTTGAGGCAAAGATCGTCACATCCTGGGGCACGATGGAAAGCCGCGCCCGCAGTTCTGCGGGATCGACGTCACGAACAGAAACACCATCCAGCGCGATCTCACCCGCCGTCGTATCGTAATAGCGCAGGATGAGCGAAAGTACGGTGCTCTTGCCCGCCCCCGAGGAGCCGACAATGGCGACCGTTTCGCCGGGCTCGACCTTGAAGCTCAATCCCTTGAGCGCCGAACGCTCAGGTGCTGAAGGATAGGCAAAGCGCACGTCATTGAAGGCTATTGCGCCGGCGGCAGTCGCCGGAAAGCGCTTTGGGTTTGCCGGCGCGCGGATGGCCGGCACTTCGGCGAGCAATTCGGCTAGCCGCTCGGCCGCGCCCGAAGCCTGCGCAATCTCGCCCCAGACTTCCGAAAGGGCCCCGAGGCTCGACGCCGCTACCACCGCATAAAGCACGAATTGCCCAAGCGTACCCGCCGACATCGACCCGTCGAGCACGGCATGCGCGCCATACCAGAGCACCCCGGCGATGCTGCCGAACACCATGGAAATCGCCACGCCGGTCAGGATCGAACGCGAGCGGATCGCCGCCTGCGCAGCACCGAATGCGCCTTCGATCGCATCCCCATAGCGCCCGCTTGCCGCAGGTCCACCGTTGAAAGCCTGAACAGTCCGGATCGCGCCGATCGATTCGCTGGCATAGGCGGAGGCTTCAGCCAGCGTATCCTGCGCAGAGCGAGAGCGCTTGCGCACCGAACGGCCGAAGGCAATGAGCGGAAAGACGATGAAGGGAATGGCGACCAGAACCAGCGCCGACAGCCGCGGACTGGTGTAAACCATCATCGCCGCCCCGCCGAGACAGAGGATGAGGTTGCGCAGCGCCAGCGACGCCGTTGCGCCCACGACCGACTTCACCTGAGTCGTATCGGCCGTCAGCCGCGAGACAATCTCGCCGGACTGATTGACGTCGAAGAAGGACGGGGAAAGCTTGATGACATGGGAATAAACATCACGCCGGAGGTCCGCAACGATCCGCTCGCCGATGGAGATGACATAATAATACCGCATGGCGCTGGCAAAGGCGAGCAACAGCGCCAGTGCGATCAGCATGCCGAAATAGTTGTTGATGAAGCCTGCATCCGACTGCGAGAAGCCGTGGTCGATCATGCGGCGCACGGCCAGCGGCAAAGCCAGCGTGGCGACGGCGGCAAGCGTCAGGAAAATCAACGCTTTGACGACCATTCCGCGGTAGTGGCCGAGATAGGGAAGAAGTGTGGCCAGCGGCTTCAGCGATCGCGTGCGCGGTGCTTCCAGATGATCGACTTCGCTCAACGCCATTCCCTCTCGCTCAGATGCCGACGGCAGGCAACGGGCAGGCTTGCGGGAATGCGCAAGTTTTGTCCGCCGGGCCTTGTTATCCGGCAATCCTTCATGTATAGGCACGGCACTCATTAGGGGACCGGCCAAAATTCGGTTGCGGCTCCATTTACGCGTTTGGGTCAGATGCCGCAATGGTCTGCGGCAATTGTTCCCACCCCAGGCAGGAAGACAAGGTTATGAAGGCTGACATTCATCCCGACTATCACGTGATCAAGGTGGTCATGACCGATGGTACCGAATACGAAACCCGCTCCACGTGGGGCGCTGCAGGCGACGTGCTGAACCTGGATATCGACCCGAAGTCGCATCCGGCCTGGACCGGCGGCAACCAGCAGCTCATGGACCGCGGCGGCCGCGTTTCCAAGTTCAACAAGCGCTTCGGCGGCCTCGGCCTCTGATCCTGTTGACAGGCATGTTCTGAAAGCCCGGCCTTTGTGCCGGGTTTTTTGCGTTTCGCGGCCGTCTCCTCGCCCCCGGCTACTACATTCCTTTGACAAACAAAAAGACGGCGGAGTTGCCTCCGCCGTCAAGTCGTACTCAGGATGGTTCTATGGTCGTTCCGGGGAAAGCGGGACGGCTTTCAGTCCGAAACCAAGAGAGGCGTCAGTGGCGACCGAAGGCGGTCTGCAGCAGCGAGAGCTGCGCCTGAACGCTGTTCTGGTTGTCATGAACAGCCGGCGCGTCAGCCGGGCGATAGATTTCGCGGTCGAGCAGCGCCACGCGGCTCTGCAGACGATGCGAACGCTCGATCAGTTCGCGAAAGGAGAGCGGCAGGTCTTCCCAGCCCGGAGCCTCGCGGTCGAGGTTGTAGGCGTCGAGACGAACCTTCTTCTTTTCCGACATGACCTGGTCGCGGGTCATCTCGCCATTGTTGACGGCGCGCTGCAGGAGCAGCCAGGAGGCCATCTGCATGAGGCGGGTGGTCAGGCGCATGGATTCTGCGGCGTAAAGAACCGAAACCTGACGCGGCAGAACCTTGGAAGCGGCGCGACCCGGACCGTCGAGGTAGCTCGCGGTTTCTTCAACCAGCGCCATGCCCTCGGCATAGAGCGACTTGAACTGTGCGGACGAAGCCGCATGGCCTGCGAAACTGATGGTGTTCAAACCGGTGTCAGACATTCTTTATCGCCTCGGTACGCATCAAACTTAAAGGCTGAAGGGAATTTTTGTTCCCTGCTTGTGTGAACATAACATGATGCTAATAGCACAAGGGCGCAAGCCGAATCTTAAGAAAAGGTTAATACCCCCATTAACCAGTGGCAGGACCACGTTTTTCGGCCAGAATTGTTGCAACGCAAACAAAAAAAGAGCCGCAAAAAGCGGCTCTCAAGGTAAAACAGGGAGAAAATCAGAAGTCGCTCATGAAGCTGAACCATCTGAACCCAGAAAGCTCTGGATGACCCTAGTAATATCTTATGAAGGTTTCTGATTACTTAACATTGCCGGAAAAGTGCCGTTTTTGAACACGCAATCATCGTTTGAAGAGGCTGTCAGCAGCGGCACGGCTGGCGCCTTTGGCCACAGCCTCGACCTCAAGGCGCGCAATCTCGGACTTGAGCAATTCAATCCGCATGTTCAGCTCGTCCACCGAAAGAAGAGAAAGATCCTGCCCGATGTCGTGGGCCACCTTTCGGGTCGGCCGGTCCTCGTCAAAAACACTCATGCCGCTTTCTCCTCCTTGCCCTTGCCATGACGGTCACCGCCCTGCCCCTCCTCAGTCGATCCGCCGGCAAGCGGGCTCAGGTTGAAGCTCTCGGGGGTCTTCACGGTGATATGGCCGAGCGGAATATAGGCGTCGCGATCCGCCGTCGGCACCGGAGCACGCATGCGCGACCGGAAGACAGCGTAGATGGTGATGGCGACATGGGCGAGTGATGTGATGGCGAAAAGCGCGTAAGGCCCGAAGGCCGCCATGACCGGGCCGCCGAGCGTCGGCCCGATGACCGTGCCGAGACCGTAAAGCAGGAGCAGTCCGCCCGACACCTTCACATAGTTTTCCGGTGAGGCATGATCGTTGGCATGCGCGGCAGCCAGCGGATAGAGTGCGTTTGCCGATGCGCCATAGAGCGAGACGATCGCCAGAAGCACCATGACATTCGAAGGCTGGAAGAGCGCCAGCACCCAGCCGGAAAGCGCACCGATCCCCGCAAGCGTCGCCAGAACCAGACGGCGATCCATGCGGTCGGAAAGACGGCCGGTCGGGATCTGGATCAGGGCGCCGGCGGCAATCGCCAGGCTCATCATCAAAGCAACGTGTCCTGACGAGAGATTGGCTTTCGCGCCGAAGACTGCACCGAGCGTCCCGAATGCGCCATTGGCAATCCCGATCAGCACCATGCCGACAAAGGCGATCGGCGAATTCCGGTAGAGAGCAATGACATCAAGCCTGACGCTCTTCAGCGGCTGCGGAGACGCCGCCGTGGACAGCGTTGTCGGCAGCATGGCCACACAATAGAGAATGCCCACGATCATGAAGAGCACGGTCGTGTGAATGTCGCCCGAAGCCACCATCATCTGCCCGCCGACGACGCCCGCCAGCGTGATCATGATATAGGTTGAAAAGATGACACCACGGTTCTTGTTATCGACGCGCTCGTTGAGCCAGCTTTCGATGATCATCGACGTTCCGGCGGAGGCAAATCCTGTGAGCGCGCGCAACGCGATCCACGCTGTAGGTTCAATCAGTATCCCCGTCAGCAGCGCGATGATCGCTGTCAGCGACAGGAAGCCTGAGAAAGCCCGGACATGGCCGATCCGGCGCACGACGATCGGGGCCAGAAAGCAACCCGCGACAAAGCCCGTCGACCAGGACGTCCCGAGCAGCCCGAGCGTCGTCGTCGAGTACCCTTCAGCCGTGCCACGGAGCGGCAGAAGCAGCGAATGCAGGCCATTGCCGAAGAACAGAAACAGCGTTCCGACCAGAAGCGAAAATACCGGAAGAAGATTACGCCGCATGAATGTCCCGTCCCAACCCGCGCATCAAGGCAGGCCTATAAATATGTGTCCGGCTTGAAAGAGGACCGCCTTTGCTTTAGCGCGAAGGATGATCGTGGTCCCGAAACTTCTCTGTCGAATGCTTATGACGGAAATCATGACACGGATATGGCGAAACTCAAGAACAGGGCATGAAGCAACGTGACGAAGATTATCGCTTTGTTGCTGATCCTGGCCATGCTGGTCCATATCGTGAAACCGCTCGGTCTGCCGGGCCTGCGCCGTCGCGGCGATTTCTGGAAGATTGCCGTCTTCGCCTTCGCAATCACAATGTTCGTCAGCCTGCTGAGATAGACGAAAATGCGCGGAAAATAAAAACGCGCGAAAGTTTCCTTCCGCGCGTCCGATTTTCAAGACTGGATCGAAAGGGCCTCAAGCAGCCTTTTCGAGGTCCGCCTTCCAGTTGCCGAGGGCAGCAAGCCCGTTCATGCGGGCGCGGTGCGTGAAGGCACGCTGGCCGGCAGCGACATTCTCCGGCTTGCCACCCCATGCGGCGAGCGCCGTTGCCTGCAGAGCGCGGCCATAGGAGAAGGTGAGCTTCCACGGCAGGTCATAGGTGTTCATGGCTGACAGATGCGCAGTTGCTTCTTCGGAGGACTGACCACCCGACAAGAAGGCAATGCCCGGAACGGCGGAGGGAACCGTGCGCTTCAGCACGCGAACCGTGCGCTCGGCCACTTCGGCAACGGAGGCCTTGCGGGCATTCTTGCCGTCGATGACCATGCTCGGCTTCAGGATCATGCCTTCGAGGCTGACGCGCGCTTCGGCAAGCTCTTCAAACGTCGTGCGCAGCGTCCATTCCGTCACCTCTTCCGAACGGTCGATGGAATGCGTGCCCGGTGCACCGTCCATCAGCACTTCCGGCTCGACAATCGGCACGATGCCGGCGGCCTGGCAGAGCGCGGCATAGCGGGCCAGCGCCTGGGCATTGGCGCGCAGCGAACCGCGCGTCGGCAACACGTCGGAAACGGCGATCACGCCGCGCCACTTGGCAAAGCGTGCACCGGCTTCGTAATAGCGGGCAAGACGCTCGCCAAGGCCGTCGAGGCCTTCCGTGATCGTTTCGCCGGGGAAGTTGACCATGGGCTTTGCGCCCGTATCGACCTTGATGCCGGGGATCGAGCCGGCAGCCTTGATCAGATCGGCCAGCGACGTGCCGTCCTTGGCTTTCTGGAAGAGCGTTTCTTCATAGAGAATGACGCCGGAAATGTAGTTCTTCATCGCGTCGTCGGCGCGGAACAGCATCTCGCGATAATCGCGCCGGCTGTCCTCGGTCGAGGTCAGGTTGATGCTGTCGAAGCGCTTCTTGATCGTGGACGTCGATTCGTCCGCTGCGAGCAACCCCTTGCCCGGCGCCACCATCGCGACTGCAATATCTTCAATCCGTTCGGCCATTTCAAAACACCTCCGTTCAACGTTTAACCGCCGATAACAGAAGAATATGACGAGGAAAATGGGCCTTA
Organism: Limnomicrobium aquaticum; assembly: GCF_040545545.1. Taxonomy (NCBI): domain Bacteria; kingdom Pseudomonadati; phylum Pseudomonadota; class Alphaproteobacteria; order Hyphomicrobiales; family Rhizobiaceae; genus Limnomicrobium; species Limnomicrobium aquaticum. The sequence continues at coordinate 307,434 of NZ_JBEPMB010000004.1, read as the reverse complement.
AAATGCCTTAAACGATTTAAATTTGACTAAATCGGTTTAAATAAAAATAAATCGGTTTAAAATTCACCGAAAAATCCTATTGTTTTTATTATATTTAATACGGCCGCCGAATTTATCGGCGGCCGCAACAGTTCAGTTACTTCGAAGCGTTGAGGATATCCACGCCCGGCAGCGGCTTTCCTTCCATCCATTCCAGGAAGGCACCGCCGGCGGTCGAGACATAGGTGAAATCGTCGCCCACGCCGGCATGATTGACGGCAGCAACCGTATCGCCGCCACCGGCAACAGAGACGAGCTTGCCGGCCCTGGTCTGCGCAGCCGCATGCTGTGCGGCAGAAACTGTCGCCTTGTCGAAGGGCTCGATCTCGAAGGCGCCGAGCGGACCGTTCCAGACCAGCGTCGCGGCCTTCTCGATCCAGCCATTGACCTTTTCGACCGACTTCGGACCCACATCGAGCATCATCGCGTCTGCCGGAATGGCAGAAACGGCAACGGTTTCGTTGGCCGCATTGGCCTTGAACTCGCGGGCAACAACGCCGTCCACCGGAAGAACGATGGCGCAGCCGGCCTTCTCGGCTTCTGCGAGGATCGTGCGGGCGGTGTCAGCGAGATCATGCTCGCAGAGCGACTTGCCGACATTGATGCCTTGAGCCGCCAGGAACGTATTCGCCATGCCGCCGCCGATGACCAGCGCATCGACCTTCTTCACGAGGTTCTGCAGCAGATCGATCTTGGTGGAGACCTTCGCGCCGCCGACAATCGCCACGACCGGGCGGGTCGGATTGCCGAGACCCTTTTCCAGCGCCTCAAGCTCGGCCTGCATCGTGCGGCCCGCGTAAGCCGGCATGTGATGGGCAAGGCCCTCCGTCGAGGCATGCGCGCGGTGGGCAGCCGAGAAGGCGTCATTGACAAAGATGTCGCCATTGGCGGCAAGGGCTGCGGTGAACTCCGGCGTGTTCTTTTCCTCACCCTTGTGGAAGCGGGTGTTTTCAAGAAGCAGGATATCGCCGTTCTGCATGGCATCGATTGCGGACTTCGCGACATCGCCAATGCAATCGGAGGCGAAGAGCACGCGGCGGTCGAGCACGGCTTCAACCGCCGGCGCGATCGTCTTCAGCGACATGTCGGCAACCACTTCGCCCTTCGGACGGCCGAAATGCGCGAGCAGGATCACCTTCGCGCCCTTGTCGGAAAGCTCGAGAATGGTCGGCGCAACACGCTCTATACGCGTCGCATCCGTCACTTTGCCGTCACTGACGGGAACGTTGAGGTCGACGCGCACCAGCACGCGCTTGCCGGCGATGTCGTTGAGATCGTCAAGAGTTTTGAAGGTCATGGCAGGTCCCCGAATGGCATAAGACGAAGGGAAGAAAGCACGGCTTTCCGGATCGGACCGGACCATACACGCACATGTTCTGGAGACAAGGGGATAGATCAAACGAAGGCCTCACGGCTTCTTTGCTCCAAGCATGAAAGGGAAACCTCGGCACAAAGTACCGCAAGCGCAGAGCGCGTCGCCGGTCATCCGGCGCCCCCGTGGAGCGCAGCCCGAAGGGCGACCAGCGCGTGAACGCAAAAAACTGCGTGAACGAAAAGAAAGAGTGCGATCCACGGCAACCGATGGTGCTTTACGATCCTGGGCGCCTACAGAAGTAGGTGGGCACCATGTGACCAAACCCACGGGTCTGGTCAGGGACAGTTCCCTTAGGATCGAGTATGGCCCCAGGGATGTGATGACCTGTCGTGAGGCGCAGACCGCATTCACAATGTAGGCCGAAAGTGCGCTGATTACCAGTGCCGCTTTTTGTTTTACGCAACTCATCTGCAATGCGCGCATTGAACACGACAGAATCAGCACCTATTATGCGAGCGTTCGCACACTATCAGCCATGTCACCCCTTTTGCGAATGCATTGACCCCGGGCACCAGACCGCTGGTGCCGAGCGGGCCAACCCCATGGAATTCCCGTGCTAACCGAAATCCTCATCGTCGTCCTACTGACCATTCTCAATGGCGTGCTCTCCATGTCGGAACTGGCCGTTGTCTCCTCGCGGCCCGTTCGGCTGAGAATGCTGGCGGAACAGGGCAGCAAGGGCGCAGCCACCGCAATCCGCCTTGCAGAGAACCCCGGCCGCTTTCTTTCGACGGTGCAGATCGGCATCACGCTGGTTGGCGTCCTTTCCGGCGCCTTCTCCGGTGCAACGCTCGGTGCCCGCCTGACCACCTGGCTTGAGGCACAGGGCATGTCGCCAAACGCAGCGGACTGGCTGGGCGTCGGCTCGGTCGTCGTTGCCATCACCTATCTGTCGCTCATCGTCGGCGAACTGGTACCCAAGCAGATTGCGCTCCGCGCACCCGAAGCGGTTGCCGTCAAGGTCGCGCCTGCCATGTCTTGGCTGTCGCGCTTTGCGCTGCCGCTGGTTTGGCTGCTCGATGCCTCCGGCAAGGCAGTCCTCGCACTTCTCGGCCAGAAAGGCGCTTCGGATGACGCCGTAACCGACGAGGAAATCCGCACCGTTCTTGCCGAAGCCCATCATGCCGGCGTCATCGAGGCGGAAGAATCCGCCATGATCTCTGGCGTCATGCGCCTGGCAGACCGCACGGCACGCGGCCTGATGACGCCACGACGCGACGTGGAAATTCTCGATATCGAAGACACCGATGCGGAAATCCGCGAGCAACTGCAAAAGACCCAACGCTCGCGCCTTCCGGTCCGCGACGGCGCCTCGGACGAAATCGTCGGCGTGCTTTTCGTGAAGGATGCGCTGGATGCCCTGCTGCGCGGCGAGAAGCTGAACCTCAAGGCGATCATGCGCGACGCGCCCGTCGTGTCGGACCTTTCAGGCGCCATCGACGTTATCGAAGCCCTGCGCCAGACGCCGGCCCACATGGTTCTCGTCTATGACGAGTTCGGCCATTTCGAAGGTATCGTCACTTCGGGAGACGTCCTGGAAGCCATCACCGGCGTCTTCATGGATGATACGTCCGAAGAGCCCGCCATTCTTCTTCGCGAGGATGGCTCCTACCTCGTCGCCGGCTGGACCCCCATCGACGAATTCGCCGACCGCATGAACATTTCCGTCGGCGACGACCCCGATTTCGAAACTGTCGCCGGCTTTGCCATCGAAGAGCTGAAACACCTCCCCGTGCTTGGCGAAACTTTCACGGCCCAGGGCTGGCATTTCGAAGTCATCGACCTCGACAACCGCCGCATCGACAAGCTGCTGGTGAAACGGGCGGAGCGAGCGTAAGCTGAATCGCGTTGACATATGTAAGCAAAAAACTTACATATTTCTCCTGATGATTGTTCACGGTTGAGGCGGCAGTGATCAGGACATTCAAGAGCAAGGCGTTGAAAGAGCTTTTCGAAACAGGTCGCTCAAGCAAGGTTCAGCCTGCTTTGCAAAGACGAATAAATCTGCATCTTGACCGACTTGAACAGATAGAACGCGTAGAAGAAATGAATCTGCCCGGTTTCAACTTCCATGCGCTGCGAGGTTTTGAGCCGCCTCGATACACGGTCCATATCAACGGTCCTTGGTGCATAACGTTTGAATTCTCGGACGGTGACGCTTGGAACGTTGATTTGGAACAGTATCATTGAGTAGCAGGACCGAGGAAAAGGCGAAGATCATGACGAATGAAATTAGACGTCCAATTCAGCGCTGCCCTTCGCATCCGGGCGCATTGCTCGATGATATCATTCCGGCGACCGGCAAGACCAAGGTCGAGATCGCAAATCTGCTCGGCATTTCGCGACAGCAGCTTTATGACATCATCAACGAAAGGAAGCCTGTCTCGCCCAACGTCGCCGCGCGCCTTGGAAAACTGTTCGGCGATGGAGCGGGCGTCTGGCTTAGGATGCAGGCTGCCCATGATGCGTGGCAGGCCGAGCATTCGATCGATGTCTCGGCCATTCCGACCTTAAAGTCGGCGTAAGGCAACCTTCAACCGCCGTTGATCTTCTGCGTGATCCCGTTGATCTGGTTCGTCAGCTCGCCAAGCGCCGCAACGAGCAGCGTGTCGCTCTTGTCAGAAGCGGCCAGCATGCTCTCGCGGGACCGGGCAAGGTTTTCGGTTTCCGTCTCCAGCGCCTTCAGCCGGCGGCTCACATCGGACAACTCGTCCATGACCATGATGCCGGCCATGACGGTGAGGCGTAGATCGCCGATCTCGCCGAACTGCGATTTGAGATGCATCACATAGCGGTCGAACCGGGCCGCAAGCTCGGTCAGATGCCCTTCCTGGCCCTCTTCGCACGCCATGCGATAGGCTTTGCCGTCGATTTGTACGGTGACCTGGGCCATGATCTTTCCTGTCAGCGATCGAGGACGGCGCGGATGGTTTCCATCGCCGTCACCAGACGGCGGGAAACCTCGCGGTTGACTTCTTCCAGCCGGTTCGCCCGGAATTCGGACTGGTCGAGATCATGCGCGAGCTTGGCGCGGTCCTGATGGACGCGTCGCACCTCCCCCCGATACTCCGCCGAAGACATTTCCCGATCAAAGCGACCGTCGATTGCGCCCGCAAGCGCCTGCACGGCGACCCTCAGTTCCTCGACTGCCGATTTGACCGTCTTGTCTCCCGGAGCCATCTCTGCCCTGCATCCTCATACGCTGAATAGACATTTGCGCGCCGGCGAATCGTCACAGCTTCGGTCGGCTTATCGTTGAACAGTAGTCAGTTGAACCGACTAGCGTCAATAAAGCGCGGCGCGATCAGAGCGCACTCCAACCCGCTTTGCTGTGGATGAGACATCAATCGTTTCAAATCTCGCCGCCATTGTGACCGCGACAAGTTATCGCTTGAACTCGGTCGCGAAAGCGCGGTTAGACATGCCGCAGAACACTCAGTTTTGTTGACTCCAGCGCCCCACCTGCTATGTCTCTCCGCGATTTCACGGAGGCCGCGGGAGGAACGCGCGGTCACTCAATCGACACCGGAAAAGACGGGTAAATCATGATCTCGCGCGAACAACATAACCGGATGGCCAATGCGATCCGCTTCCTGTCCATGGATGCCGTCCAGAAGGCAAATTCCGGCCACCCCGGCCTGCCGATGGGCGCGGCCGACATCGCCACGGTGCTCTTCACGCGCTATCTGAAGTTCGATCCCAAGCAGCCGCTCTGGGCCGACCGCGACCGTTTCGTGCTCTCCGCCGGCCACGGCTCGATGCTGCTCTACTCGCTCCTCTACCTCACGGGCTATGAGGACATGACGATCGAGGACATCAAGCAGTTCCGCCAGATCGGCGCCAAGACCGCCGGCCATCCGGAATACGGTCACGCCTCGGGCATCGAAACGACGACCGGCCCGCTCGGCCAGGGCATTGCCAATGCCGTCGGCATGGCGATTGCCGAGCGCAAGCTCAACGACGAGTTCGGCGCCGACCTGCAGAACCATTACACCTATGTTCTGTGCGGCGACGGCTGCCTCATGGAAGGTATCAGCCAAGAGGCGATTTCGCTCGCCGGCCACCTGAAGCTCAACAAGCTCGTCGTCTTCTGGGACGACAACGACATCACCATCGACGGCCATGTCGGTGTTGCTGACTCCACCGACCAGCACGCCCGCTTCCGCGCCTGCGGCTGGAACACGATCGCTGTCGACGGTCATAACCCGGATGAGATTGCCGCTGCGATCGAAACCGCCCAGAAGTCCGACAAGCCGACCATGATCGCCTGCAAGACGATCATCGGCTTCGGCGCGCCCACCAAGCAGGGCACGCACAATGTTCACGGCGCACCGCTCGGCGCGGAAGAAATCGCCGCCGCCCGCAAGCAGCTGAACTGGGACTCCGAGCCCTTCGTCGTTCCCGCAGACGTGCTCGACGCATGGCGCGCGGCCGGCACACGTTCGGCCAAGGCCCGTTCGGACTGGGAAGCCCGCCTTGCTGCCGCTGACACGGCCAAGAAGTCCGAATTCACTCGCCGCTTCGCCGGCAAGCTGCCTGAAGGCTTCGGCGCCGCAATTTCCGCCTACAAGCAGAAGCTTGCTGACGAGAAGCCGACGGTCGCGACACGCAAGGCCTCTGAAAACGCGCTGGAAGTCGTCAATGGCGTCGTTCCCGAAACGATCGGCGGTTCCGCCGACCTGACCGGCTCGAACAACACCAAGACGAGCCAGACAAAGTCGATCACGCCGACGGACTTCTCCGGCCGCTACATGCACTGGGGCGTTCGCGAACACGGCATGGCCGCTGCCATGAACGGCATGGCGCTGCATGGCGGCCTCATCCCCTATTCCGGCGGCTTCCTGATCTTCTCGGACTATTGCCGTCCGTCGATCCGCCTTGCCTCCCTCATGGGCATCCGCGTCATCCACGTTCTCACGCATGATTCCATCGGTCTCGGCGAAGACGGCCCGACGCACCAGCCGGTGGAGCAGATGGCGGCGTTGCGCGCCATCCCGAACCTCATGATGTTCCGCCCGGCCGACGCGACTGAAACCGCCGAATGCTGGCAGATCGCCCTTGAGACGCAGGACCGTCCGTCCGGCATTGCGCTGACCCGCCAGAACCTGATGGCCGTTCGCACCGAAATGTCGGAAAAGAACCTCTGCGCACTCGGTGCCTACGAGCTCGTCGCCGCCAAGGACGCCAAGGTTTCGATCTTTGCATCCGGCTCGGAAGTCGAGATCGCCGTGCTGGCAGCCCGCGCACTGACAGACAAGGGCATCGCCGCCCGCGTCGTTTCCGTCCCCTGCTTCGAGCTTTTCGCCGAGCAGCCGGAAGACTACCGCAAGGCCGTCATCGGCAACGCGGCAGTCAAGATCGGCGTCGAAGCCGCCATCCGCCAGGGCTGGGACGAGATCATCGGCTCCCACGGCACCTTCATCGGCATGAAGAGCTTCGGCGCTTCCGGTCCGTACAAGGAACTCTACAAGCATTTCGGCATCACGGTGGACGCCGTGGTGGCAGCGGCTGAAGCCCGCGTCTGATGCGGTTCCGGCGAAACCGGCTCCCGGTTTCGCCTCCGGACTTGCGTGAAATCAAGGAATTTGGAGCGCCGATCTGATCCAGTCGGGTCTACGCTCCAGAAAACGGAATTGTCCACGGGATTGGAGATATCCATATGACTGTTAAAGTTGCCATCAACGGGTTTGGCCGCATCGGCCGCAACGTTCTTCGCGCCATCATCGAATCCGGCCGCACCGACATCGAGGTCGTTGCCATCAACGACCTCGGCCCGGTCGAGACCAACGCACACCTGCTGCGCTACGACTCGATCCACGGCCGTTTCCCGGCCAAGGTCGAAGTTTCGGGCGACACGCTGATCATCAACGGCGGCAAGCCGATCAAGGTCACGGCGATCAAGGACCCGGCAACGCTTCCGCATGGCGAAATGGGCGTCGACATCGCGCTCGAATGCACCGGCATCTTCACCGCGCGCGACAAGGCTGCCGCCCACCTGACGGCCGGCGCCAAGCGCGTCGTCGTCTCGGCTCCCGCCGACGGCGCTGACCTCACGGTCGTTTACGGCGTCAACCACGACAAGCTGACCAAGGACCACATGGTCATCTCCAACGCATCCTGCACGACCAACTGCCTCGTGCCGGTCGTCAAGGTTCTGCATGACCTGATCGGCGTCGATCATGGCTTCATGACCACGATCCACTCCTACACCAACGACCAGCCGTCGCTCGACCAGATGCACAAGGATCTGTACCGCGCTCGCGCAGCCGCGCTGTCCATGATCCCGACCTCGACCGGCGCCGCCAAGGCCGTCGGCCTCGTCATGCCGGAACTGAAGGGCAAGCTCGACGGTTCGTCCATCCGCGTGCCGACCCCGAACGTCTCGGTTGTCGACTTCAAGTTCGTTGCCAAGCGCGCCACGACCGTTGCGGAAATCAACGAAGCGATCAAGGCTGCCGCCACCAGCGGTCCGCTCAAGGGCATCCTCGGCTATACCGACGAGCCGCTCGTTTCGCGCGACTTCAACCACGATCCGCATTCCTCGATCTTCGCGCTCGACCAGACGAAGGTCATGGAAGGCAACTTCGTGCGTATCCTCACCTGGTACGACAACGAATGGGGCTTCTCCAACCGCATGCTGGATACGTCAGTGGCTTTCGCCAAGCTCATCTAAGCGAAACCATCAGGCTGAAATGCAAAGCGCGCCAGAAACGGCGCGCTTTTTCTATTATGGATTGAGGCTTGAAAGACCTACATCGTGTCTTTCATGACCTTCTCGAGCGATGTCTTGCAGTCGTCCATCTTGCCGGCCTTCATCGCAGCCTTCGCGGCGTCGACATCCTTCATCGCAGTCGTCATCTTGTCACCCTTGGCAGCCTTGGCAGCCGTCTCGGCCTTCATCATGTGTGCGTCGTCGCACATCACCGCGTCAGCGGCAAACACAGGCGTGGCCAGTCCTGCCGCGACGATTGCAGTAGCAACGATCAACTTGAACATGATTTTCTCCTCTTCATCGGGCAAGATTGCCCGCATAAAGAGAAGGCGCTTCAATAAAGTCAATTATAAGTCACATTAGACTTTGTCAGGGAAAAGTGGAAATTCGGTCCTTCCGAAAAGACAAACTAAAACAAGGAAAGTGAGAGTCTTTCTGGCTCAATCTGAACCTGAGAGATTATTGCGGAATAACCGGGAACCGCGTCACGGACGTGGCAAACCGAAACCCAAGATCAATCGAAGCGCGCCGGAAACGGCGCGCTTCTTTCCCATCGGGCGATGCAAGCCGAGCTTACATCTTCATGTTCATGACCTTGGAGAGCGCGTCGGTACAGTCTTTCATCTTGCCGTCCTTCATCGCCATCTTCGCCATGTCGACTTCCTTCATCGCCATCGTCATCCCATCGCCCTGCATCTTCTTGGCGGCCTCCTCCGCCTTCATGACGTGAGCCTCGTCGCACATCATCATATCGTCGGCAAAAGCCGGCACCGTCGCAGCGACAAGAACGACGGCGGCAAACATCAACTTGATCATGATCTCTCTCCTCAATCGCGGGCTACATTGCCTCGCCGGGAGAAGGAGCGCTTCATCGCCTTCACATTCAAATCACGGCTGCGCGATGAACGCGATGGTGTTCCAGGACCGCGGCGACATCACGAAGACGAGAGCGTCAGTCGAAAAGTCCCGGCAGCATCGGCTCGCCGCCGTCGAGATGAACGCCTTCCATCGCGAGCAGCTTCGCCTTGGTGACGAGACCGCCGGGCGCGGAAAACCCGCCCGGCTTGTTGCCCGCGGCGAGAACCCGATGACACGGCACGACAACCGGCCAAGGGTTGCGGGCCATCGCGGTCCCCACGGCTTGGGCCGCACCGGGCGAACCGGCAAGCATCGCCAATTCGCCGTAGGTCACGGTCTCGCCCCGACCGACCCTGCGCAGCGCATGATAAACGGTCGCCTCGAAGGCGGCAACGCCGTCGAAATCCAGAATTATGTCGGAGAAATCGACCGCCTCGCCTGCCGCGTAGTCGGAAAGCCGTTCGGCTGTCTCCGTGGCAAAAGCCGGAACCGCGCCCCCTGCCCGGCGCGCGGCCTTGGCCAGCCGCGCGGCCGTCGCCGCTGCATCCCTGTCCGGCAACTGAACACGCAGCAATCCGGCCTCGCTCCAAGCGATGCCGCAGACGCCAAGCGCCGTCTCGAAGAGCATATATTCAGCCGAATCCATGGGACGATCTCGCATCGTCCGATTATGCGTTCGAAAGACGGTGATCGCAATCTGACCCGGCTTGCCAAAGGGCGAGGAATTCCTATTGTCGCGCCAGATAGACCGGAGCGAGACGTGCCGCTGACAAAAGCCGAAATCCGCAAGGAGCGCCTTGCGCACCGCGATGCCATCCCGGCAGAGAGCCGCATCGAGAAAAGCCTTGCCATGGTCGACCACGCCGAGGCGCTGCCATTCGACCCCGGCACGATCATCTCCGGGTTCATGCCCATCCGGTCCGAGGCCGATGTTCGCCCCATGATGTCGGCGTTCAGAGCGCGCGGCGCGCGGCTCTGCCTGCCCGTCGTTCTGGACAAGGAAACCATCGTTTTCCGCGAGCTTCTTCCAACGGCGCCCCTCGTCGATACCGGCTTCGGCACGCGAGGCCCCGGCCCCGAAGCCACGGAACTCGATCCCGATATCCTGCTCGTCCCCCTCTCCGCCTTCGACCGGCTGGGCAATCGAATTGGCTACGGCGCGGGCCATTATGACCGCGCCGTCGACCGTTTGTTGCGGAAAGGGCTTAAACCGAGGCTAATCGGCATTGCATTCGACGTCCAGAAGGTGGAAGAAATTCCTTCAGAACCTCACGACATGCCGCTCGATGCCATTCTGACCGAAAGCGGCCTTACGCGTTTTCGCTAGAACGGACTTTATTTAGATGCGACTGCTATTCCTGGGTGACATGGTTGGCAAGACGGGCCGCACGGCCGTCTGGGAGCGCCTGCCCGGCCTGATTTCCGACTTCAAACTGGATTTCGTCATCGTCAACGGCGAGAATGCCGCCGGCGGCTTCGGTATTACGGAGCAGATTCATATCGACACGATCGACGCCGGCGCCGATGTCGTCACCACAGGCAACCATGTCTGGGACCAGAAGGAGGCGATCGGCTTCGCCGGCCGCTACGACAACTTCCTGCGCCCCGCCAACTATCCCGCCGGCACGCCCGGCAAGGGCTCCGGCCTCTTCATCGCGAAGAACGGCGCCCGCGTGCTGGTTGCCAACATCATGGGCCGCGTCTTCATGCATCCGGAACTCGACGATCCCTTCAAGACGGGCGAAGCGATCCTGGCCGCTTGCCCGCTCGGCGAACAGGCCGATGCCATCATCTTCGACTTCCACGCCGAAGCGACGTCCGAGAAGCAATGCTTCGGCCATTTCGTCGACGGCCGCGCCTCGCTCGTCGTCGGCACGCATACCCATGTGCCGACCGCCGACCACCAGATTCTCAATGGTGGCACGGCCTATATGTCGGACGCAGGAATGTGCGGCGACTATGACTCGTCGCTCGGCATGGAAAAGGAAGAGCCGATCAACCGCTTCATTTCCAAGATGCCGAAGGGCCGTTTCGAGGCTGCGAATGGTCCTGCCACGATCTGCGGCCTGGCCGTTGAAATTTCTGATCGCACGGGGCTGGCGGAAAAGATCGCGCCGCTGAGACTTGGCCCGCGGCTATCGGAAACGGTGCCGGATTTCTGGTAGTCCAGGGCGGCACTGCAATCCAGGGCTGACAAACCGCAAGGCGCATTTCAACGCAAGATAAACGAAAGGCTGTATTTCCGCCCCCAAAATATATCGCGAGGGGCGAAATACTATCTTAACCGTTTTTTATTGAAGTAATTCTAGGCTTACCCTCCATATTCTTTGGCATGGAGGGAAAAATGCTGGGATTGGGAAAAACCAAGGAGCTCGACGCGCTGAAGGCGGAGCTGACGGCGGTCCGTGAACGCTCGTCGCTTCTCGACGACGCCTGCGGCATCGGCCTTTGGGAAGCATTGATGCCGGAAGGCGACGCGGCTCACAAGGATGCGAAATGGGTATGGTCGGCCGAGTTCCGCAGGCTCATTGGCTATCAGAGCGAAGCAGAGTTTCCCAATGTAATGGAATCGTGGTCTGATCGGCTTCATCCGGACGATGTCGCTCCCACCTTCGCGGCATTCGGGGAACACCTTAAGGACAGATCAGGACGCGCCCGTTACAATGTCGCCTACCGCCTCAAGGTCCGAGACGGCAGCTATCGCTGGTTCCGCGCCACAGGCGGCTGCAAATATCAGCCGGATGGCACCACGATCCGCGCCTGCGGTTCGCTCACGGATATCCATGACCAGACGATGCTGGAAGACGCTTCCAAGCGTGCAGCGGCGGAAAACGAAACCGTCATTCACGCGCTTCGCACGGCTTTGACGGCACTTGCAGCCGGTGATCTGACCTATCGAATCGATTCCACCTTCCCGGCTGCGACCGACGTATTGAAGCGTGACTTCAACACCGCGACGCAGCAACTTGAAGAAATCATCAAGGCCGTTGCGGAGGCCGTGTCCAGCATTACCAGCGGCTCCAGCGAGATCAGCCGCTCGACGGACGACCTGTCGCGCCGCACCGAGCAGCAGGCAGGTTCGCTGGAAGAAACCGCAGCCGCCATCGACGAAATCACCTCGACGGTGCAGCGCACCGCGCAGAACACCAACGAACTCGCCTCCGCCACGACAAAAACCCGGCAGGCCGCCGAACATTCCGGCAGCGTCGTGCAGAACGCCATTGCCGCGATGTCGCAGATCGAGCATTCCTCGGGTCAGATCGGCCAGATCATCGGCGTCATTGACGACATCGCCTTCCAGACGAACCTTCTGGCACTGAACGCCGGTGTTGAAGCTGCCCGCGCTGGCGAAGCCGGCAAGGGCTTCGCCGTCGTTGCCCAGGAAGTGCGCGAACTGGCACAGCGCTCGGCCAATGCCGCCAAGGAGATCAAGCAGTTGATCTCCACCTCGAGCGATCAGGTCGGTAAGGGTGTGAACCTCGTCGGCGAGACCGGCAGGGCGCTTGAGACCATCGTCAGCGAAATCGCCGGCATTACCGGCCTTATCTCCGAGGTTGCCCAGTCGGCCAAGGAACAGGCAACGGGCGTTCGAGAAATCAACAGTGCGATCACCCAGATGGACCAGATGACGCAGCAGAACGCCGCCATGGTGTCCAACACGGCCAATGCCAGCCACTCGCTCGCTTCCGAGGCAAGCCATCTCGCAGAACTGGTCTCGCGTCTCAAAGTCGCTCGCACACAGCAGAGCTACAGCGGCCGCCGCGCCGCCTGAAGGTGCATTCCACCAAAGGAAAGAGGCGGGGCCGAAACCCCGCCTCTTTTGTTATGCAAACGCGATGTGCTTGTGCACGCCCACATCCGGTTCCTTGTCCGGATCGAGATTGGCCTTGGCGATCTCCCAGCCAAAGGTGAGCAGGTTGCCGGTCGAGGCCCAGAAGCTGCATTCGGTCGGCCGGAAATGGAGCATCGTCAGTTCCGGATCGTCCTTGCCGTCGCGATACCAGGCCGCAACGACGGAACTCCAATATTCCTCAACGCGAGCCGGATCGGCATCGAGCGCGATCGGCCCCTTCAGCACAGCATGGAAATCGTGGTCCTTGCCGACGACGACGAAGGTCGCCTGCGCCGCTGGCCCGATGGCGCGCGCGAGATCGCTGCTCCTGCGGGTATAGAACCAGATTGACTTGGTGGCCATATCGAGATTGGGCGACATTGGCTGCAGGGAGAAGCTCTCCCCGTTCAAACCCAGCATGCCGGCACTGACGCGGTCGAGTTCATCCCAGATGAGCTTTTCCGGGTCCTTATTGGCAGTCGAGAGGCTTACCATCGTCATGTCCTTTCGTTTTGTCGCGAGGTCGGGTTCACCCCGTTAATCCGCGACCGCACGAAATGGTTCCACATCTGGACGAAGCGCCTCAAAATCCTTATAAGGCGCCAAAATCTCGAAAATTCCTGATGAAATACGCATAGGGGTGCCATGGCTGGCCATTCACAGTTCAAGAACATCATGCATCGCAAGGGCAAGCAGGACAGCGTCCGGTCGAAGCTCTTCTCCAAGCTTGCGCGCGAAATCACCGTTGCCGCCAAGGCCGGCCTGCCGGATCCGTCCATGAACGCCCGCCTGCGCCTGGCCATCCAGAACGCCAAGGCGCAGTCCATGCCGAAGGACAATATCGACCGTGCCATTAAGAAGGCAGCCGGTGCCGACGGTGAGAACTATGATGAAGTCCGCTACGAAGGCTACGGCCCGGGCGGCGTCGCCGTCATCGTGGAAGCGCTGACCGACAACCGCAACCGCACCGCCTCCAACGTCCGCTCGCTCTTCACCAAGGCCGGCGGGGCGCTTGGCGAAACCGGCTCCGTCTCCTTCTCCTTCGACCGCGTCGGCGAAATCACCTACAAGGCATCCGTGGGCGATGCCGACAAGGTGATGGAAGCCGCCATCGAGGCAGGCGCCGAAGACGTTGAGTCCAACGAAGAAGGCCACACGATCTATTGCGGCTTTGAAGACACGAACGAAGTCTCCAAGGCGCTCGAAGCCGTTCTTGGCGAAGCCGAGACCGTCAAGTCCGTCTGGAAGCCGCAGAACACGGTCCCGGTCGACGAAGAAAAGGCCCAGTCGCTGATGAAGCTCATCGACAACCTCGAAGACGACGACGACGTGCAGAACGTCTACTCGAACTTCGAAGTATCGGACGAAGTCATGGCCAAGCTTTCGGCCTGACCCAGCCCGACAATCCATTGCATGCGCGATCCCCGGCCTGTCCGGGGATTTTGCGTTTTGGGCCACTGGTCAGGATTCGCCATGCGACAAAAGACCTGTTGCGAGAGCATCATATATAGGGTACCCCCCTATATTAAATAGGAGCGCGACCATGAGCGATCACCATTCCCATCATCATCCGCATGATGACCATCACGACCAGACCCACGGTGCCCTGCCCGCACAGCACGAGCATGTCTTTCTGGGCGAAGGCCACGCCCGCAACGAGAAGCGGACCTGGATCGTAATTGCCGTGACGGCCACGATGATGGTCGTCGAGATCATCGCCGGCAATGTCTACGGCTCGATGGCGCTGGTGGCGGACGGCTGGCACATGTCGACGCATGCGGCGGCCATGCTCATTGCCGCGCTTGCCTATTCCTATGCCCGCCGTCATGCGCGAAACCCCCGCTTCACCTTTGGCACCGGCAAGCTCGGCGATCTGGCAGGCTTTACGAGCGCCATCGTTCTGGCGATGATCGCGCTGCTGATTGCCTGGGAAAGCTTCATGCGGCTGCGCGCGCCGGTTTCGATCAACTTCCGGGAAGCGATCCTGATCGCCGTGATCGGCCTTGCGGTGAACCTCGTCTGCGCATGGCTGCTCAAGGACGACCATCACCACCATGGCCATTCCCACGGACACGACCATGACCATGACCACCATCATCACGACGAGGGCGGCAAGGACCAGAACCTGCGCGCTGCCTATCTGCATGTGCTGGCGGATGCCTTCACGTCGGTGCTCGCCATCGTCGCCCTGACACTGGGCAGCCTCTACGGCTGGTCATGGCTCGATCCGGTCATGGGCATTGTCGGCTCGCTCGTCATCGCCAACTGGTCCTGGAGCCTGATCCGCGACACCGGCGCGACGCTGCTCGACTATGTGCCGGAAGACGAGGACCTGCCGGAGGAGATCCGTGAGATTGTTGCCCGCGAAGGGGCTGAAATCGTCGACCTGCATGTCTGGCAGCTCGGCCCCGGCCATCACGGCGCCATCGTCTCGATCCTCGCCGACCATCCGAAGGCCCCCTCCTATTATCGCGAGAAGCTTGCAGTGATCCACGATCTGTCGCATGTGACGGTGGAAGTGGAAGCACGCGCCGCCTGAGCGGTTTTCCAAAGGCTCGAAGACATGACCCATACGATCCGCGAGAAGCAGAAGCTCATCAACCGCGTCCGCCGGCTGCGCGGCCAGATGGAAGCCGTCGAACGGATGCTGGAAGAGGAAAAGGGCTGCGCGGAGGTCATGCAGCTGATTGCCGGCATCCGCGGTGCGGTCAACGGCCTGATGGCCGAGGTGATCGAGGACCATATCCACCACCACCTCGCCGCCCCGGAACTGACCCAGGCAGACCGCAACGAGGCGGCGGGAGAGTTGGTGGATGTCGTCAGGGCCTATCTCAAATAGCGAGGTCCTGACGCGTCACGCCGCTTTTCTTCCAAAAGCGACCTCCAGCAACAAGGCGAAAAGCATCAGAGCGCCCGCGAGCAGAAATGTCACCCTCATCCCGTCTGAGATGGCATCCGCACTGGCGCTGGCGATATCCGCTCGTCCGACGCCACAGGCAAAGACCGCACCCATGAGCGAGGCCCCGGCGATGAGCCCGGCATTGCGCGAAAGGCTCAGCAACCCCGATACCGTACCGCGCAATGCCTTGCTGATATCCGCCAGCACCAGCGTGTTGTTGGCCGCCTGGAAGAGCTGGTAGCCCGGCGTCAGCAGGGAAATCGCCACGATATAGCCTGCTACGCCGGCAAAGCCCGGCAGGACCGCGAGCAGCAGTGTACCGAGAAAGAGCAGGCCGAGCCCAAGCCTCAGCACCCGGCCGCTTCCCCAGCCATCGACCAGCCGACCCGCCGGGACACCACCCAAAATCGAGATCACCGGCCCAACGGTCATCACGAGCCCGACGCTCGCGGGATCAAGCCCCAATGACAGGGCGAGAAAGAACGGTCCGACGACCAGCGTCGTCATCATGACGGCGGCCACAAGAACATTGATCACAAGGTTGGGCAACAGCCGGCGGTCCATCACGCTGAGAAGCGACGGCGCCTTTGCCTTCGGCTTCGGCGCGTCTGTGGGCAGCAGAATTGCCACCAGCAACAAGGCGATCAGCGCAAGCGGGACCTGCACAGCAAAGATCCCACGCCATCCCGCCAGCGGCAGCAATAGCCCGCCGAGCGATGGCCCGAGCGCCGTGCCCAACGCCGACACCGTACCGAGCAGACCCATGGCTCGCCCCACCTGAGCCTCACTTGCCAGTTCACGCATCAGGGCCATCGCCAGCGTCATGAGAATGGCAGCACCAATACCCTGCCCGACACGGGCACCGATCAACAGCACGAGGCCCGGCGCGATGGCGCAGGCTAGCGAAGAGATGGCGAAAAGCCCGAGCCCCGCAAGCAAAACACGCCGAAGCCCGAACCTGTCGCCCAACCGCCCCGCCACGACAACTGAAACCGTAAGCGCCGCCAGATAGCTCACGACCACCGCCTGCACCTCGGCAAACGGAGCAGCAAATGCCTGCGTCAGCGTCGGCAGCGCGATATTCGCAATGCTGGTACCCAGCGATGCCAGCAGCGCCGAGAGCGACAGCGCAGCCGTTACCCAAACCGGAGCCGCGCTGCCGGTATCATCGATTTTCCCTGTGTTCATGTCTTTCACCCTTGTCTGAAATTGCATTCAGGCGCAGGCTACGAATTCAAGCCAACTTGAGGTCAAGCATGAAATTTCTCGACATCGGCGATGTGTCGGCACAGACCGGAGTAAAGCCCTCGGCGCTTCGTTATTATGAGGAAATAGGCCTGATCCAGTCGCTGTTCCGCCATGGCTTGCGCCGCCAGTTCTCACCGGACGTGCTGCTGCAGATCAAGCTGATCACGATGGGCCAGTCTGCAGGTTTCTCGCTGGAGGAAATCGCGGCCATGTTTGGGAAGAGTGGCAGGCCCGATCTGCCGCGCGATGCCCTGCACCGCAAGGCTGACGAGATAGACGACAAGATCCACCAGCTGACCGCGCTCCGCGATACCCTGCGTCACGTCGCGGAGTGCAAGGCGCCTTCGCATATGGAATGCCCGACATTCCGCCGGCTGGTGGAACTATCCGGAAAGAAGGGCCGTGTCCGGCTCAAAAGGAAAAGGCCGCAAACTCCCGGCGTCATTTGACGGCACCGGACGACAAACGCTCAGCTCTTCTCGAACATCTCCATTTCCGAGACAGCCTTCACCGCCGCCAGCCGCTTCTCGATATCGAAAAGCGTGAAGGAGACGATGATCTCATCCGCATCGGTATCCTTGATAAAGCGCTTGAGCTTTGCCTCCACGGTATCCCTGGAGCCGACGACCGCGAATTGCAGCGTGTGTTCCACCATCGTCCGCTCCATCGGCGTCCAGTGCTCGTCCATGTCGGCAACCGGCGGCGGGTATTTGCCGGGACGGCCGCGGCGCAGGTTGACGAATTGCTGCTGGGCCGAGGTGAAGTAATAGGCCGCCTCTTCATCCGTTTCCGCCACCACGCCCATGACGCCCGCCATAACATAGGGCTGATCCAGCTGATCCGAAGGCTCGAAGCGGCTGCGATAGATGTCGATCGCTTCGAAAAGCTGGTCGGGCGCGAAATGCGAGGCGAAGGCGTAAGGCAGACCCAGAGCCGCCGCCAGATGCGCACTGTAGAGGCTCGAGCCGAGAATATAGAGGGGAACCTGCGATCCCATGCCCGGAACGGCAATCACACGCTGACCTTCGACGCGCGGCCCGAGCCAGGCCTTCAGCTCAAGAATATCGTCCGGAAACCGCTCGGCCGCCGCCTGCATGTCGCGGCGCAATGCCCGCGCGGTCGCCATGTCCGTTCCCGGCGCACGGCCAAGCCCGAGATCGACGCGGCCCGGAAAGAGTGCCGCGAGCGTCCCGAACTGCTCGGCAATGATATAGGGCGAATGGTTCGGCAGCATGATCCCGCCCGAGCCTATACGGATGCGCTTCGTCGCGTGTCCCGCATGCCCGATGACGAGCGATGTAGCCGCACTGGCAATCCCCGTCATGCCGTGGTGTTCGGCGAGCCAGAAGCGCTTGTACCCCGCCGTCTCCGCCGCAATGGCCATGCGTCGCGTATTCTCCAGCGCGTCCGAAACGGTCGCGCCTTCGCTGACGGTGGAGAGATCGAGAACGGAGAAGAAAGTCATGGGAAGGGCCTTTCGAGGTGCAGGCCCTTATCTAGGCACCGAAATGCCCCAACCCAAGTGATCCCGTCAGCCATACCCGCAAAATTACGCGAGTCGCTGCTGCCTCAAGGCGAGAGCGCGTCAATTCCGCTGCAGAGCCAGATGCGTACCCAGCCCCACCAGAACCGCGCCTCCCGTCCGCTGCACCAGTCTTTGCAACCGTGAAGACTGCTTGAGCCGCGAAACGATGAGGTTGGCAAGCAGAACACTGACGATATCGGCAAATGTGAAGATCGCATTCACCGCTGTGCCCAGGATCGCCAATTGCGCCCATAGCGATAAACTCGCCGTGCCGTCGATAAACTGCGGGAGGAAGGCCATGAAGAAGATCGCGGTCTTCGGGTTCAATACCTCGACAGCAACGCTCTGGGCAAAGGCCTTGCGCGCCGAAGTCTCCGGTCTCGTCGACATCTCTGTCGGTGCACCGTCCTTTGCCCGAAACAGGCAGATCCCAAGCCATACGAGATAGGCCGCGCCCGCGAGCTTGACCGTGCTGTAAAGCAGCGGAACCGCATGGAACAGAACCGAAAGCCCGGCCGCCGCCGCCACGACATGCGCATAAGCGCCGATGTGAATACCCAGGACCGCCATCAGTCCGGCCTTACGCCCGCCCGCCATGGTGCGCGCCGCGGCATAGAGCATCGCCGGCCCAGGAATGAAAGCGAAGGCCGCGGTCGTTAGCACAAAGGCAATCAGCACTTCGATTCCCGGCATATATCACCCTCTTTTCCGCCAATGCATTTCATCAAGGGATTAGCGCACGCGAACCCGTCAAAGCGGGAGAAAGAATGCGCAATATCGGAAATTTTCGCAAGCCGGCCCCGGCCGACAGGAGGCCTTGAGCCGGAACGATCACCCCGCCATTCGATACCCGCCGCGATCGTCTTCCAGACGGAACTGGCCAAGCCGCTGGTCCATCTCGCCGGCCTCGTGCGCCAGCTTGTGGACGGCTGCCGTGGTTTCCTCGACCATGGCGGCATTCTGCTGCGTGGCCTGTTCCAGCTCGCCGACGGAGGCGTTGATGGCGCGAAGTGAATCCGCCTCTTCGCGGGTCGATTCCATGATCGAGCGGATGCGCCCGTCGATATCGGCAACGTGGCCGCCGATCGCGCCGATTGCGGAACCGGCCTTCTCCACCAGCGAAACGCCTGCTTCAACGTCGCTGGTCGATTTCGCCAGCAATGCGGTGATTTCCTTGGCTGCATTGGCGGAGCGTTGCGCCAGCTCGCGCACTTCCTGCGCGACAACGGCAAAGCCCTTGCCGCTTTCGCCGGCGCGGGCGGCTTCCACCCCGGCATTCAGCGCCAGAAGGTTGGTCTGGAAGGCAATCTCATCGATGACGCCGATGATCTGGTTGATCTTCTGCGACGAGGCCTGAATGTTCTCCATCGCGACGATCATGCTCTGCATGATCCCGGACGAGTCGTCGGCGCCGTCGCGCGCGGTCTTGGCAATGCGGGCAGCATCTTCGGCGCGCGCCAGTTGCTCGCGCACCGCCTTGGTCACCTGATCGATGGCCGCCGCGGCCTGGCTGATGGAGATCGACTGGCGCTCCGTCCGGGCCGCCAGCTGGTCAGCCGAAGTGCGCATCTCGGCCGAGCCTTCGCGAACGGCTGCGGAATTGCCGCCGATTGCCAGCATGGCATCGCGGAGCTGCTCGACAGAACGGTTGAAATCCAGCCGCAGCATTTCGAGTTCTGCAGGAAAACGCCCGTCGATGGTGCAGGCCAGATCGCCACCGGCCAACCGCCCCAGCCCCGAACCCAGCGCACTGACAACGCCTTGCAACTGCTGAGCTTGCGCCTCGCGCTCAGCCTGCCGCTGGTCGCGTTCACGCTCGGCATCGACAGCCATCTGGGCCGCATTCGCCTCCATCTCCTTCTGCCGCTGCAGCGACTGGCGGAAGCCGTGAAGCGCGCGCGACATCACACCGATCTCGTCGCTGCGGTCCTGGAATCGGATCGGTGCACTCACATCGCCCGCAGACACCGCCTGCGTCGCTTCGGCCAGAACGCCGAGCGGCGAAAGCATGCGTTTCAGGATGAAGGCAGACGCCACGACGCCTGCCAGCATGACGAGCGCTCCGGCACCCGCCATGAGAATGGCGATATGTCTGGAGCCGGCCTCCAGAGCGCCAATGCTGTCGCTTTCGGCAATCAGATAGCGACTGCCATAGATAGAAACCGGCTTGGTGAAGACGCGCGCCGGACCGTCGGCCCGCCGGAAATCCGCCTGGAACACCTGCTGCGCTGCCAGCGCATCCGCCATGAAGGAAAATTGCCGGGCGTCCACCGTAGCGATCGCACCTTGCGCAGATACGCCAAGTGCCTGACCGTCGCTGCTGAGGATGTTGACCTGCTCCTCACCACCCACCGGAAGCGCCTTGGTCATGACATCTGCAAGCGCGCGATCCGCGATCTTGAAAATGACGAAGCCGCGCGGCGCGCCGAGTTTCAGCAGCGGGACGGCGAAATAGATGTCGGTCTTGCCCGTCATCGGCGATATCACGAGACCCGAAAACACCGTTTCCGCCGTCTCCCCGTCCTTCGAGGCGGCAATGGCCTTGTTGGCAAGCGCATAGACTTGACCGAGACCGGACTTGGCCAGATCGCCCGAGGCGACATTGCGCGCGAAAGTCTCGGACTTCTTGTAGGAATAGATGATATTGCCCTGCGTGTCGGCCATCAACAGATCGGAAAACGGCCCGTTCGCCAGATAGGTCTGCACATCGGCTTGCGCCTTTTCATGCGAAGAGAAGTAAAAGCCGCTCTGCCCCTCTGCCTTGACAAGAAGCTCGCGCTTGTCTGCAGGGCTGGAGTTTCGCGTGACATAGACGTCGATCAAAGCCTTGCCGGCATCTCCGGCGCTCTTCTCCACGGTCTTCCAGCCGCTCTTGAGGTTTGTCAGGTCCTGCTGCAGGGCCTCGATACGAGCGATCGATTCCGCCTGCCCCCGCAATTGCGCGAGTTTCTCGGAAAGCATATCCGCCCGGAAGGTCAATGTCGCTTCACGCGACACCGAAGCCTGTTGCTGAAACACGCCAGCGCTGCCCGTATAGGCAATGGCCAGGAGCACGGCGCCCGACAGCACCATGAAAAGTACGAACAGACCCGTGACACGGGCCCTGACTGATTTGAATACTCGGCTCATCGATCCACCGCTCACAGCGGACAGGTCACGGCGTGCCAAATGCCACCGCAGAACTTCCGCATCACGCCATCCATGGTCCATTCTTCCACTGGTTGCGCTTACTTCATGGTTAACAAAGCCTGCTTAAATTAGGGAAATTCGATATTTCATGGCCTTCAAACGGGTAAGTCTTGCATCTGGAGGCGATATTCCAGGTCGGACAACATGTGCAGCGTCCGCTTTCTGTCCTAACGTCGGGTCATGAAAGACATGATTCGCATCATCGGCATCGATCCGGGGCTCCGCCGTACCGGCTGGGGCATCATCGAAAGCCTCGGCAATTCGCTTCGTTTCGTTGCATCCGGCACGGTCACCAGCGATGGCGACATGGACCTGGCCTCGCGGCTGTGCCAGCTGCATGACGGACTGGCCGAGATCATCCACGCCTACCAGCCGCACGAAGCCGCCGTCGAGCAGACCTTCGTCAACAAGGATGCCGTGGCGACGCTGAAGCTCGGTCAGGCCCGCGGCATTGCCATGCTGGTCCCCGCCCGCGCCGGCCTGAAGGTGGCGGAATACGCGCCCAACGCGGTCAAGAAATCCGTGATCGGCGTCGGCCATGGCGAAAAGCAGCAGATCCACATGATGCTGAAGGTCCTGATGCCGAAGGCTGAATTCAAGGGTAATGACGCCGCCGACGCCCTCGCCATCGCCATCTGCCACGCCCACAATCGTGGCGCCGCCGCCAGCCGCCTCGCCATGCTGGCGGGCTGATGTTCTTGACTTGTTCTAGGAGTAAGAGTATTCCTTACTTCTCTAAGGAAGCAGGAAACGGCGATGCGTGTCACATCCAAAGGCCAGGTCACAATCCCGCGGGATTTGCGGCAGCTGGCCGGCATTCATCCCAATAGCGAAGTCATTTTTTCCATCGAGAACGGAAAACTGGTGGTCGCCCCGAAGATCGACCCGAGTGCTGCGCTGGAGCGGCAACGCCTTGATCGGTTGACTGCGGCGCTCGACCGTCTGGAAGGAACAGGCGACCAGATGCTTGATGCCGACGCGCTGATGTCCCTGACCAGGGATCGCGACTGATGGCCACGATGATCGACACGAACATTCTGGTCGATGTAGCCGTGCGCGATCCGAACTGGCTCGGCTGGTCGCGGCGCAAGATCGCCGAGGCTGCCGCGCGCGGAACGCTGATCATCAATCAGATTATCTTTTCCGAATTTTCGGTGCGCTACGAAAATGTCGAAACGGTCGAAGCGCTCTTGCCCGCGGACGAATTCCTGCGAGAAAGCCTGCCTTGGCTCTCCTCCTTCGCGGCCGGCCGCGCCTTTGGAGCCTATCGTCGCAATGGTGGCGCCAAGGAGCGCGTTCTGCCGGACTTTCTGATCGGCGCACACGCTTATCTGCGCGGCTATAGCCTGCTCACGCGCGACCCCAAGGGCTACCGCGCCTATTTCCCCGACCTCGACATCATCTCGCCCGAAACGCATCCCTGAAAGACTTTTCCCATGATCGGCAAACTCAAAGGCACCGTGGACGAAATCGGCGAGGACTACGTGCTCGTCGATGTCCATGGCGTCTGTTACCTCGCCTTCTGCTCGGCGCGCACGCTCTCGAAACTCAATGTCGGCGAGGCGGTGGTCCTGTTCATTGAAACCTATGTGCGCGAGGATCAGCTGAAGCTCTTCGGTTTCACGACGCCTCTAGAGCGTGAATGGTTCCGTCTGCTGCAGGTCGTGCAGGGTATCGGTTCGAAGGTGGCGCTCGCGGTCCTTTCGACGCTGACGCCGTCGGAACTCGCCAATGCCATCGCGTTGCAGGACAAGACCGCCATTTCGCGCGCGCCCGGCGTAGGCCCCAAGGTCGCGATCCGCATCCTGACGGAACTGAAGAACAAGGCTCCGGCCTTCGCCGGCGAAGCGGTGAACATGGGGCTCAAGCAGGAGATCGGCGAAGGCGTCGCCAGCGCTCCGGTGGCGGACGCCGTCTCCGCGCTCACCAATCTCGGCTATTCCCGCGACCAGGCTGCAAATGCCGTGGCCGCCGCGCTGAAAAATGGCGGAGAAGGGGCCGATAGCGCCAAGCTCATACGCCTGGGGCTCAAGGAACTGTCGCGGTGAGGCTGGCCTTTCCTTCGTCCGCGTTCATCGCTAAAGCCGTTGTCGAAACGGGATCGACCACATGAACCAGCCCAATCCGCTCCTCAATCCTGAAAAACGTGGCGAAGACGTCGATACGGCGCTGCGGCCCCAGTCGCTGGACGAGTTCACCGGTCAGGCCGAAGCACGCGCCAATCTCAAGATCTTCATCGAGGCGGCCAAGAACCGTGGCGAAGCGCTGGACCATGTGCTTTTCGTCGGTCCGCCCGGCCTCGGCAAGACGACGCTGGCGCAGATCATGGCGAAGGAGCTGGGCGTCAATTTCCGCTCGACCTCCGGCCCGGTCATCGCCAAAGCCGGCGACCTTGCAGCCCTCCTCACCAATCTCGAAGAGCGCGACGTGCTCTTCATCGACGAAATCCACCGCCTCAACCCGGCAGTCGAGGAAATCCTCTATCCGGCGATGGAAGATTTCCAGCTTGACCTGATCATCGGCGAAGGCCCGGCGGCGCGTTCAGTCAAGATCGACCTGTCGAAGTTCACGCTCATCGCCGCGACAACCCGTCTCGGCCTTCTGACGACGCCGCTGCGCGACCGTTTCGGCATCCCTGTACGGCTGAATTTCTACACCGTCGAGGAACTGGAGCTGATCGTGCGGCGCGGCGCGCGCCTGCTGGGACTGAACATGACCGACGACGGCGCACGCGAGATCGCCCGGCGCGCGCGCGGCACGCCCCGCATCGCCGGTCGCCTGCTTCGCCGGGTCCGCGACTTCGCGGAAGTCGCCCGCGCGGAGGCCGTCACGCGCCAAATCGCCGATGAGGCACTGACCCGGCTGCATGTCGACAATGTCGGCCTCGACCAGCTCGACCGGCGCTATCTCTCGATGATCGCACACAATTTTGCCGGCGGTCCGGTGGGGATCGAGACCATCGCTGCGGGGCTTTCCGAGCCGCGTGACGCGATCGAGGACATCGTCGAGCCCTACATGATCCAGCAGGGTTTGATACAGCGCACCCCACGCGGCCGTATTCTCACCGCAAATGCGTGGAAACACCTGGGCCTTAATCCACCTAAAGATATCGAAAAAACCCAGATCAGCCTTTTTCAGGACGACAACGATTGATTACCAGACGCGGTTTTCTCAAGCTTGCCACGACCGCCTTCGCCTCCGCCGCAGCACTCTTCGGCTACGGCATGGTGGCGGAAGCCATGGGAACACCCCGCATCCGGAACTACGCTTTCACCCCGCCCCGCTGGACGCCCGGCCTCAAGCTGCGCCTGGTTCTTCTCAGCGACATCCACACCACGAAACGTTGGATGGAGATCGACCGGGTGGCGAGCATCTGCGACACCGCCAACGGGCTCGGCGGGGATATGATACTCCTGCTGGGCGACTATGTGAACGCCATGGACGAACTGGGCGTGCCGCTGCCCAACGACGATATTGCAGCCTGTCTCAAGAGGCTCTCTGCCCCGCTCGGCACGCATGCCATCCTCGGCAATCACGACTACTGGCATTCCTGGAATTTCACGAAGGATCCGCGGCTGATGCCGAAGATCGGCCACGCCTTCGAAAAGGCTGGCATCCCGCTGCTGATCAACGACGCGACCCGGCACGAGAAGGACGGCAAACCCTTCTGGCTTGCCGGACTTGGCGATCAGCTGGCTTTCCACTTCCAGCACCCGCCGGGACGCGAGGATGACGGGGGCGTAGACGATCTCCCTGCGACACTTGCCAAGGTGACGGATGATGCTCCGGTCATCCTGATGGCCCACGAACCCGATGCGTTCCCCGATGTGCCCGATCGCGTATCGCTCACGCTTTCCGGTCATACCCATGGCGGACAGGTCAACATATTCGGCTGGTCGCCGGCGATGAATTCGCGCTTCGGCACCCGTTTCAGGGGCGGCCATATCGTGGAAAATGGTCGGCATCTCGTCGTTTCGCGAGGCCTTGGATGCACGACGATCCCGTTTCGTCTTGGGGCATGGCCCGAAATCGTGGTGCTCGACATAGGCTGACCGATGACGCGCAAAACCATCCGCATCAAGCTCGCCAAACGGCTCTTCAACATGCGCATCGCAGGCCTCGCCTTCCGCGACGGCCACGTGCTGGTCCATCGCGCGACGCATGAGAAATTCTGGACCTTCCCCGGCGGCACGGCGGAAGTCGGCGAAAGCTCCGCCGACACGCTCATCCGCGAGATGAAGGAAGAGACGGATTGCGATGTGACGTTCATCCGCCATCTGTGGACGGTCGAGAACTTCTTCAGCTTCGAGGGCCGCAAGTGGCACGAGATCGGCGTCTATTACCTCATGCAGATGCCGGACCACTTCCCGTTTCGACCCGAGGAGATTGTCCACCGCGTGCGCGACGCGAAGAACGATCTTGAATTCAAGTGGGTTCCGGCCGACAAGGCGCGTCTTGAAGCGCTCCCGCTGCAGCCGGATTTCATCCCGGCCCGCATCGCGGATCTGCCCCTGACAAGCGAACATCTCATCCACCGCGAGAGCGTGCCCGAATGACCGAGACCTTTTCCCTTTCCGGCGAGCTGGCCGCCGATGGCAGCCACAGGCTCACGCAGCGCGTCTACTATGAAGACACCGATTTCTCGGGCTTCGTCTATCACGCGCGCTATCTGCATTTCATGGAGCGCGCCCGCACCGATTACCTGCGCTGCCTCGGCGTCGAGCAGAGCGCCCTGCACCAGATGGATGGCGAAGGCCTGATGTTCGTTGTCCATCGTATGGAGATCGACTTCAAGTCGCCGGCCCGGATGGACAATGTGCTGACCATCGAAACCGCGACCGAAAAGGCCGGCGGCGCCAAGATGGTGCTGAACCAGAAAATCCTGCGCGGCGAAACGTTGCTGATCGCTGCCAAGGTCATCATCGCTGTCGTCAATGCGTCCGGCCGCCCGCGCCGACTGCCGGAGACGCTGGCCAAGTCCTTCCTCGGCGAGGCCTGATTACTTCTCGGTCAGCTTGAGCTCGATGCGCCGGTTCTGCGCGCGCGCTTCCGGCGTATCGCCAGGCGCAATCGGCTGATACTCGCCGAAGCCCGCAGCGACCAAACGGTCCGCCGGCACGCCCTGGCTGATCAGATATTTCACCACCGACGTCGCACGGCCCGAAGAAAGCTCCCAGTTGTCGGCATATTTACCAGTGCCGGAGAGCTTCACATTGTCCGTATGCCCATCGACGCGCAGCACCCAGTTGATTTCCGGCGGGATTTCCTTGGCAAGCTCAATGATCGCCTGCGCCAGTTTCAGCATCTCGGCCTTACCGGCATCGTTCAGGTCGGCGCCACCCGAAGGGAAGAGTACTTCCGACTGGAAGACGAAGCGGTCGCCGACAATTCGGATATTCTCGCGGTCGGAGAGAATTTCGCGAAGCCGCCCGAAGAAGTCGGAGCGGTAGCGGTTCAATTCCTGAACCTTCTGCGCCAGCGCCACGTTCAGCCGTCGTCCAAGATCGGCAATCTGCGCCTGCGACGCCTGATCCTTGGACTCCGCCGCCTGCAGCGCGCCCTCAACGGCAGCGATCTGCGCGCGCAAGGCCGCGATCTGCTGGTTGAGAAGCTCCACCTGGCTCATCGCCCGCGCCGAAACCTGCTTTTCGGCATCCAGCTCGCCGGAAAGCTGGCCGATCCGCGACTGCGCGCCCGAGGCGATCCCCGAACCAGCATCGAGCAGCTTCTGCAGCCGTGACTTGTCTCCCTCGGATTGAGAAAGCGAGGCCTGAAGCGCGGCGAGCTGATCCTCCATATCCTGCTTGCCGCTCTTTTCGAGCGCCAGAAGCTGCGTCAATTCGTTGATCTGGCTGTTCAGCCGGTTGAGCACCTGGTCCTTGCCGGAAATTTCGCGGCTGAGGAAAAACTGACCAAGCACGAAGACCGTGAGCAGGAACATGATGGCGAGCAGAATCGTCGACAGCGCGTCGACGAATCCCGGCCAGTAATCGATATGCCGCTGCTGGCGGCGGCGACCGATCGCCATCCTATTTATCCTCCAGCGCCTTCACGAGACGCTCGAGCGCCACGCGAAGATCACGCGATTCGGACTGATGGGCCTCGATCCAGTCGCGCAGCATCTGTTGCTCGGTGCGCATGTTCTTTACTAGCCCCTGGATGCCCTCGGCCAGATTGGCCATGGCCGTCGTGGCGCGCTGGTTGGAGGCGCTCTCGCTGGCCAACCGCGACAGCTGCTGCGTGACGAGGCGAATTTCATCCTGCGCCTGCAGCGGCATCAGCGGCGAACCGCCCGGAGCGGCCTGCACGCCCATATCGCTGGAGACATCAGTCACCGAGGAGAGCCATTCTTCCAGCTCGTTGTAGAACCGGTTCTGTGCCCGGCCCGCCTGCAGATCAAGGAAACCCAGAACAAGCGAGCCGGAGAGACCGAACAGCGAAGACGAGAAGGCCGTCGACATGCCGGAAAGCGGCGCCGACAGCCCCTCCTTCAGCGCACTCAACACATCAGCCGTATCGCCGGAGCCGACGCTCAGCGACTGGATGACGGAACTGATCGAGCCAATGGTCCCGAGCAGACCCCAGAACGTGCCGAGCAGGCCGAGAAAGACGAGAAGCCCGGTGAGGTAGCGCGTCGTATCGCGCGACTCGTCGAGACGGCTGGCAATGGAATCCAGGATCGACCGCAGCGCTATTGCCGAGATCGCGATATTGCGGCTGCCAGCCAGCAGCACCCGCATAGGCGCGAGCAGGACCGGCGCGCGGCCCGCCTTGTCGATGCTGCCGGCCGCGCGGAAGGCGTTGAACCAGCGCACCTCGGGCCGCAGTCTGAGAACATGGCTGAAATTGAGAATAATGCCGATGAGAAGCACGCCCAGGATCAGACTGTTCAGTCCCGGATTGGAGATGAACGCTGCATGCGCCTGCCTGTAGAGAATGGCGGCGACGAAAGCGGCAAGAATGATGAAGATCGCCATCGGCCAGAAATAGGCCATTGGGCTCGACAGCTTCTGGATATAGTCCTCGTTCTGGACGACCCGATCCCGCTCCACCGTGACATCCAGATCCGACATAGACTATTCACCTCCAGCAATTTGGCGCGAGGTTAGTGGAAGACTGCGTTGAAATGAAGCGCAAAAACATGCGCACTTCAAGGCCTTGCACAGCTTGGTTGACGGACCCGCCGCCCTATCTTGCAGTTGCAGCATGCAGGCTCTGCGGCGCGCGGAAAACCGCTGCCATCGCCGCCAGATCGCGGGGCTTGCCGGCAAGCTTTTCGATCGCTGCCACAGCAAGGCCGTTCGCCACGTAATCCGTCTTGTGTCCAACGCCCTTGAGCCAAAGGAGTTCCGAATTCGGAATATCGCGCTTGAGGCCCACCGAGTGGATTTCCTCAGCAACGATATCGTCGCTGTCGCCAGTGATGATCACCGTCGGCGCGGTAATCTCCTTGTAGCGCGGCGCCATGGTCCTCACATAGGCGTTCAGCCCGGAGACGTCGATGGCATTGGCGTAAAACGCGCCCGCACGGAGGATCATGCCCGGCATGGTCTCAGCAACATAGCGAGGCGGCATGGGATTGGGCGCAAAGACCGCCCGGCTGCCGCTCTCGATCCGCTCCAGCCCGACCGGCAGAAGCATTGTATGACGGAAGATCGTGCCGATGACCGGCGTCGCCGCCAGATCATAATACCAGTCCACACCACCGTTCCACGGATGGGTCGCCGCCGACAGGAAGAGCAGACCGGCGGTCTTGTCCGGATGGCGCACGCCAAAGCTCGCGGCAATCGCCCCACCGAGCGAATGACCGACGATGATCGCGCGATCGATCCCCTTCTTTTCCATGAGGTGCGCAATCGCATCCGCCTGCCCTGCCGGCGTATCGTTCTCCGGCCCACCGCGATCGGAATAGCCATAGCCCGGCCGATCGACGAAAATCAGCCTTGCACGACCCTCCAGTGCGGGCCGGAAGGCAAAGAGCTGATCTCTCAGATTGCCACTCGCGCCATGGATGAAGACAATCGGCGGCAGGTCAGCATTGGCACCTGCCGGCAGATCGACGCTGTTCAGCGCATAGCCGCCGACATCCGTCCGCGTGCCGATATTCGGATAGACGGTTTCGAATTCCGAGGTCTTCCACACGGTGAAGACAAATCCGGCAGCCAGCGCCATCATTGGAACAACAACCAGCAGCGCCAGAAGAGCTTTCAGCATAAGGGCAACGATTCGATTTTCAAAAACACTGTGGGAAATACGCAGAATACTAAAAGTTGGATCGGCGATCAGGTCTTGTTGCCGTCGAGCTTTTCCGAAAGCGTCCGCACGTGACCCTGCGCGTCGCGATTGGCGGGATAGAGATCGATGACCCGGCGCCAGATGTCCAGCGCCGCCGCATCCTGCCCGGCATCCTCAAGGATCGCCGCCATGCCCGACAGAGCCCCGAAATGGCGCGGTTCGCGGGCGAGCACCTGCGCGATATCGGCCATGGAACGCTCGAAATTGCCGGTCTTGGCATGCAGCGTCGCCCGCTTGTTCCAGCTTTCCGCATAGTCGGGCTTCAGTGCTATCGCCTGGTCCAGATAATCGAGCGCCGCCGAATACTCCTGCTTGGCCGCAGCCGCATCTGCCGAGCGCAGCATCAGATCGACGGTGGCGCTTCCGGACGTGTTCCACACGCCCCAGATCTGGGCGACGACGCCCTCGGCGGCAGACGGATCGCGTAGGCGCTTCAACTGCGCAAACAGCGTATCCAGTTTCTGGGAAGGAGAAGTTGCCGCGAGCGGTGGCGGCTCCTGCTCAGAGGACTTGCCCGCGGGCGGCTCCGCGGCGGCGGTCAGAATCACGAGAGGCAGGATTGATACGACAAGAAAACGCATGGCGGAGATCGTACTCCGCCATGGTCGAATATCAACAGATTTATGCTGCATCACGCCCGAGACCCCATTCGGCTCGAAGGCGCGCGGCGCGCAATCAGCCCTGACGAGCCTTGTAGCGCGGGTTCAGCTTGTTGATGATGTAAATGCGCCCCTTGCGGCGAACCAGACGGTTTTCGCGATGGCGGGCCTTCAGCGACTTGAGCGAATTCTTGATCTTCATTTTACTGATCCGCGTGGTTGGAAGAAACGTTTCCGCTCCTTCATCACAATCTATACAATCAAAAGCGCGCCGACAGGGCGCGCTCTTCAGGTTGGCGGCGTGATACAGTTCCATGACACGCCTGTCAACGGTCTAGAACCTGAAACACGGCATTTTCAACGTTTCAGAACGGTGACATGCCCCATCTTCCGGCCCGGCCTCGCCTCGGCTTTGCCGTAGAGATGGAGCAGCGCGTCCTTCGTCTTCAGCCAGTCTTCGGCCGTCTCGATATCGTCGCCAATCAGGTTCTGCATCAGGCAGTCCGAATGCCGGGCGGCATCGCCGAGCGGCAGACCGGCAACCGCGCGGATATGCTGCTCGAACTGCGACACGATGCAGGCCGCTTCCGTCCAATGCCCGGAATTATGCACGCGCGGGGCCATTTCATTGGCAATCAGCGCGCCGTCGGCGCCGACAAAGAACTCGACACCGATCACGCCGACATAACCGAGCTTATCGAGAATGGCACGGGCCGACTGCGTCGCAGCCGCCGCCGTGGCCGACGAAACCGAAGCCGGAAGCGTTGACGTGTGGAGAATGCCATTCTTGTGGACATTCTCTGCCGGATCATAGGCCGCAAAGCTGCCATCGGTGCCGCGCGCCGCAATCACAGAGATTTCGCGTTCGAAGGCGACGAAGCTTTCGAGAATCAGCGGCACGCTTCCCAGCGCCTCGTAGGCGCCAGACGGATCGTCCCCCTTGCGGAACACGCTCTGGCCCTTGCCGTCATAACCCATGCGGCGGGTTTTCAGCACGCCCTCCCCGTCGAATTCGGCCAGCGCCGCGACGAGATCGTCCTGGCTGTCGATGCGTCGAAACTGCGCGGTCGGAATGCCGCAGGAGGCGAGAAATTCCTTTTCCGTCAGCCGGTCCTGCGAAACCTCCAGTGCCCGCGGCGGCGGATAGACCGGTCGCGAAGCCGCCAGCGTCTCGGCGGCATCGACGGGAACGTTCTCGAACTCGTAGGTCACGATATCGCAGGCATCCGCCAGTTCGGCCAGCGCATGCGGATTGTCATAAGCCCCGACGATCTGCCGGTTGGCGACCTGCGCGGCCGGGCAATCGGGCTGCGGTTCCAGAATGACGGTCCTGAAATTGAGGCGGGCGGCGGCCATGGCCAGCATGCGGCCGAGCTGACCGCCGCCGATGATGCCGATCGTCTTCATAGGCATTAGCTATTATCCACAGGGTAGTCTGCGACCGAGGCAGTTTGTCTGGCGCGGTAGTCGTCGAGCTTCAGCGCGATATCCTCATCCATCAGCGCCAGCACGGCTGCAGCAAGCAGCGCAGCATTGACCGCACCGGCCCTACCGATAGCCAGCGTGCCCACGGGAATGCCTGCCGGCATCTGCACGATGGACAGAAGACTGTCCTGACCCGACAGCGCCTTGGACTGAACAGGAACGCCAAAAACCGGGAGCGGCGTCATGGCAGCGGCCATGCCCGGCAGATGGGCAGCGCCACCGGCACCGGCGATGATGACCTTGAAGCCCTCTTCGCGCGCGCCCTTGGCGAAGGACACAAGCCGATCCGGCGTCCGATGTGCCGAAATGATCCGGGATTCGTAGGGGATTCCAAGCATGTCGAGCGTATCGGCAGCATTCTTCATGGTCTCCCAGTCAGACTGGCTGCCCATAATGATGGCGACAGGCGGTGGGCCGGCATAGGTCATGTCGTGCTCCATCTCAGGCGATGATGTCCGGGATGATCTGGTCCTCGATCTTGGTCAGCGTGTCCTTGATCGCCAGCTTTTTCTTTTTCATGCGCTGCACGCGAAGCGCGTCGCAGCCAACTTTGATCATGGCATTGATCGCGGCGTCGTAATCTTCATGCTCCTGCCTGAGCTTCGCGGCCGACATCCGCAGTTCTGCCTGATCCTGGTCTGCCATCCCCATTCCCCGTTCTGTAGCGCCTTAACATCATACACAAATTTTGCGCCCGCCGCTCCTATCACAAAAAATGCGTTTACGGGAAGTTATCCCTCGCCACGATTTCGCCTTCGACAAGATTACAATTCTGTGACACACTTTCGGGTGTTACGGCTTGGGGTACCCTGAGGCGATACAGGGTGCGGGCCACTAGGGAAGGAAGGACGTGCCGCATGAACATCGAGGCTCATCTTGCAACGCTTACCAAGAGACACGGAGATCTTGAGGAGGAACTCCACTCAGCGATGAACCAGCCCTCAACAGATGCCACGAAGATCCGGGAAATCAAGCGGCGCAAGTTGCGCATTAAGGATGAAATCGAGCGTATTCGCTCATCCGTTCATTGACACAAGCATTCATCCTTCGCCTGAAAGGCGAATAGAACCGAAACAGAGGCCGGCATGAAAGTCATGCAGTGAGACCGGCCTCTGAAAGCAAACGCCATCGGAACCCTGAAAATGCCTTGTGGCATAGCGGTTCCGGTGGCTTTATTTTTGATGTGTATGATCGTTCGCCACAACCGTCCTGCCGCTTCACGCCCAGAACTGATCGAGCCACAGATTGAGCTTGTTGAACCCTTGCGCGTTGATCGAATAGATCCGCTTGGTTCCCTTCGCCGTCACTTTCACGAGATCGCTGTCGAGCAACGCCTTGAGGTGCTGGGAAACAGCCGGCCGGCTGATGGGCAAGCCTTCCGCCAGTTCGTTGACCGTGCGCGGGGTTCGGCGCAGCTCTTCAAGCAGGTAGCGCCTGTTCGGATCGGAAATCGCTGAAAATGCATCGGGCTTCGACATGCGCGGACCCTAAAATAAAGCTGACCAACGGGCAAGTGACTTTGTGCAGTGCAAACAAATAAAGTGACACGTTTAGAGAGACTTGCATCTTTCTTAGTCCGCACGCTCACTTCGTGAGCAGTTGCAGTATAAGCTTGAGTCGTCGCGCGACGCAATGAGCCCTTTGCGACCGAAGCGAAGCTTGTATATGAGATCATCGAGGACGTGCCGCGAGGCGGGGCCCCACGGCCCGCAGTCTTGCCACGAAACATCCCGATGCCCGCGAGGGCCGGACGCCCAAAGGATTGCGCTACACCATGTCGAATATCAGATATCGCTGCCGCCTCGTGCTGATTGCGCCGGACATTGAAAATGCAGCCGAGCGGGCACGCATTGTCGGCGATGCGCTGAAGGGGGGCGACGTCGCAACCGTCATCGTACCGGGATACGGCCGTTCGGACGACGAGTTCCAGCAACACGCCGAAGTTCTGGTGCCGGTCATCCAGGCAGCAGGTGCTGCGGCCCTCATCTTGAACGATAGCCGCGTTGCCGGCCGCGCCAAGGCCGATGGCCTCCACATCGACGGTCCGTTCGCCGAACTGGCCGACGCGGTGGAAAAATTCCGCCCGAAGCTCATCGTGGGAGCCGGCCGCGTCAGCGACCGCCATCAGGCGCTCGAGGTCGGAGAAATCGACCCCGACTATGTCTTCTTCGGCAAGATCGGCGGCGACATCAAGCCGGAACCGCACCCGAAGAACCTCGCGCTCGGCGAATGGTGGGCCTCCATGGTTTCGATCCCCTGTATCGTCATGGGCGGCACTGATCCGGCATCGGTGCTGGCCATTGCCGAGACGGGCGCGGAATTTGCAGCCCTTTCGGCAGCCGTTTTTGCTGAGCCCGACAGAGCAGCAATTGTCGTTGCGGAAGCCAATGCGCTTCTTGACGAAAAAGCGCCAAGGTTTGAGTAAGATATAGTCACCATGTGCGGGACCTCATCTCTTCGTCGAACGGCATTGGCATTGACGCTGGCAGCTATCATGGGTAGCGCGGCGGCACACACAGCTCTTGCGACCGATGACTTGCCGGGCGTGAACCTTCAGGACGGCCTTGCGGATGACGACGCGGCCCCGGCGGACGGTGAAACGGCCAAGACCTCCCGTGTCACTCAGCCGACCGGTGCACCCGCAATTGCCAAGGACGCGCCGCTCGACGGCAAGGTGCTTGGCCCGGATGGCAAGCCGGTCGACCAGCTTTCGACGCCTGGCGAAACTCCGTCTGCGGGCACAGGACTTTACGACCGCATGGGCCTGCGCCTGCCTGATCTTCCGGCCGAAAAGCCCTTTACCGGCAAGGTCGATGAGGCATACGGCGCCTTCCAGCGCGGCTACTACATCACGGCCCTCGACAAGGCGCTGCCTCGCGCCCAACTGGGCGACCCGGCCGCCCAGACGCTGATCGCCGAACTTCTGGCGCGCGGCATGGGCGTCAAGCAGGATATCCAGAAGGCTCTTTTCTGGTATTCGAAGGCGGCCGACGGCGGCGACCCGTCCGCCATGTTCCGCTATGCGCTGATCCTCATGGAGGGCCGACTGGTCAAGCAGGACAAGGCGCGCGCCGACGAACTCATGCGCAAGGCCGCAGATGCGGGCAATCCGCTGGCAGCCTTCAACTGGGCGCAAATTCTCGTCTCCCAGAAGCCCGGCGAGGAGGGCCTGCGCAATGCCCTGCCCTATTACGAGAAATCCGCCGCCAAGGGCATCGCCGACGCGGAATATGCCCTTTCGCAGATCTACCTGAACCTGCCCGACCTGCCGAAGGAAAAGCGCGACAGCGCCAAGGACTGGCTGCAACGCGCCGCGAAGGCAGGCTATGATACCGCCGAACTCGACATGGCAATCTGGTTGATCGACGGCATCCAGTTCCCGCGCGACCAGGACGCCGGTTTCGCCTGGATGTATCGCGCCGCTTCCGCCGGCAATGTCGTGGCACAGAACAAGCTGGCGCATATGCTGATCCAGGGCATCGGCACCAAGCAGGATGTGGCCGAAGCCGGCAAATGGTATGTCATGTCCCGCCGGGCCGGTCGCGAAGACAAATATCTTGAAGATGCATTCCAGGGCCTGACCGAACAGCAGCAGAAGGCGGCCATCGAGGCGGCGAACAAGCAGCAGCGGCTCATCCGCCTGCGCTGATGAGCCCTATCTGGTTGTTTGCACGCAATTCCGGACGCGAAGCCGGGTTTCCACTTTCGATGGAATTGCTCCAGCCGTTAAGCCTGACGCTTAAGGTTAAAAAACGGTTTACGTTGCAACGCCCGTCCCGATTTGAGAGAACGTACCTGCCTTCGGGTGGGGCGTCATGATCATCCAAGCTCATGGAGCGAGCGGAGATTTTTTAAAGCTCGCTTTCCGCAATATTCTGCGGCGCCTGCATTTGCCTGCTTCGGCAGCCAGGCTATCGCCGCCTTGTTGCCGGGTCGGAGAGCGGCCGGCACGGCCAGGCCGACCGCTCTTTCGGCATCTCTTTCAGCTTGAATATTTCTGCGATTTATGGTCTTGGAAGCCGCACGATGCGGTCCAGCGGCCGCAACACATCAGCATGGACAATCTGGAATGAAGATCAGCGGCGGCGAAATCCGCCCGGGCAGCGTTATCGAGCATAACGGCGGGCTCTGGGTGGCAGTGAAATGCAATACGGTCAAGCCCGGCAAGGGCGGCGCGTTCAATCAGGTCGAGATGAAGAACCTGATGGACGGGACGAAGCTCAACGAGCGCTTCCGCACCGTCGACACAGTCGAGCAGGTTCTTCTAGAGAAGAAGGACTTCCAGTATCTCTATGAACAGGGCGACGCCCTCGTCTTCATGGATGTCGAAAGCTACGAGCAGCTTGAACTGCCGCAGGAATTCGTCGGCGACCGCGCCCGCTTCCTGAAAGACGGCATGATGGTCACCGTCCAGCTCTACGGCGAAAAGCCGATCGGCATTGCGCTTCCCGACCAGCTGGTGCTGGAAATCGTGGAAGCCGATCCGGTCGTCAAGGGCCAGACGGCGGCGTCCTCCTACAAGCCCGCCATTCTGGAAAACGGCGTCCGCATCCTCGTGCCGCCCTTCATTGCGACCGGCGAACGCGTTCTCGTCGACACCAACGAACTCACCTATCTCCGCCGCGCAGATTAATCTTCGCGCGGCATCGACTGAAGCGCCGGGCGAAAAAGTGGAAACCGGTTTTTCGCTTACCCGGCGCGACAAGCAAGCGACATGGTCGGGCTCCAACCCGCCCTCGTCTGTTTTTTGACAAAGGAATTCGTCTCATGGCTCGTTCAGCCCTTCTCAATGTCATGGTCCAGGCCGCCTTCAAGGCCGGCAAGTCGCTGTCGCGCGATTTCGGCGAGGTTCAGAACCTCCAGGTGTCGGTCAAGGGACCGGGCGACTACGTCTCCCAGGCCGACCGCAAGGCTGAAAAGATCGTCAAGGACGAACTCCTGAAGGCCCGTCCGACCTATGGCTTCCTCGGCGAGGAGAGCGACGAGATCAAGGGCACCGACGGTGCGCATCGCTGGATCGTCGACCCGCTCGACGGCACGACGAACTTCCTGCACGGCATTCCGCAGTTCGCCGTCTCTATAGCACTCGAACGCAACAACGAAATCGTCGCCGGCGTCGTCTTCAACCCGGCGACCGACGAACTCTACACGGCGGAAAAGGGCGGCGGCACCTTCCTCAACGATCGTCGCCTGCGCGTCGCGGCCCGCAAGGAGCTGTCCGACAGCGTTATCACCTGCGGCGTACCGCATCTCGGCCGTGGCAACCATGGCAAGTTCCTCGTCGAACTGCGCCATGTCATGGGCGAAGTTTCCGGGATTCGCCGTTTCGGTGCCGCATCGCTCGACCTCGCCTATGTCGCGGCCGGCCGTTGCGACGGCTATTGGGAAACGGGCCTTGCCGCCTGGGACATCGCAGCCGGAATTCTCCTGATCAAGGAAGCGGGCGGCTGGGTTTCCGACTTCGACGGCAAGACCAACATGCTCGAAACCGGCTCCGTCGTCGCGGGCAACGAATACATCCACAAGGCACTGCTGGACGTCACGCATCGTCCCATCCCGAAGGGCTGAGAAACACGACGCCCGGCCGCAGCCCATTGTGGGATTGCGGCCGGAACCTCAACTCCGCTCCCCGCGTTTGCTCGCCGGCGTCCTTGCGGATGCCGGGCGCGCGCACTAACTGTCAGGTCTTCGCGTTCTGGTCTTGCGGCAGCCGTATCCGGCTTTCCGACCGACGCTGCAGGAGTGACATGCGGACAATTGCTGTTCTGAACCGGGATGCAGGCACCTTGAGGACGATGGACCTCGAGGCCTATGTCAGCCTGCTCGAAACCGCCTTTGCCGCCGAAGGGCATCAGGTCGATTGCCGCGTCGTTGCCGGTCGCGACGTCGTCGAAGCGCTCAAGGCTGCTGCGGCGGAGCCGCAAACTGACGCATTGATTGTTGCCGGGGGCGATGGCTCAGTGTCTGCCGCAGCCGCCATCGCCTGGAAAAGCGGCCACCCGCTTGGCGTTATCCCCGCCGGCACCATGAACCTCTTTGCCCGCGCCATCGGCCTGCCGCTCGACGTCAATGCAGTCCCTGCTGTGCTCGCCGAATGGAACATCATGGCCGCCGATATCGGCGATGCCAACGGCAATCCCTTCGTCCACCAGTTCAGCGCCGGCATGCATGCGCGTATGATCCGCCTACGCGAAAAGATCGCCTACAAGTCGCGTCTCGGCAAGATCGCCGCCAACATCCGCGCCTCCATCGGCGTTCTGCTCGACCCGCCGGGCTTCGACGTCACCTGCAAGACCAATGGTAACGAGGAGAGCCTGAAAGTCTCGGCAATCTCGGTCTCCAATAATGCCTTCGGCCCGAGCCCCATGCTGATCTCCGAGCGGCTGGATGGCGGTCATCTCGGACTCTATCTCGCCAAGCGCCTCAACTGGAGGGGCGCGCTGCATCTCGCGTTTGACCTCTTTCGCGGCAAACTGAAGGAGA
The DNA here is from genome assembly GCF_040545545.1 of Limnomicrobium aquaticum. NCBI lineage: Bacteria > Pseudomonadati > Pseudomonadota > Alphaproteobacteria > Hyphomicrobiales > Rhizobiaceae > Limnomicrobium > Limnomicrobium aquaticum. The sequence continues at coordinate 268,895 of NZ_JBEPMB010000004.1, read as the reverse complement.
ACGTTGCCGTGCGCTCCGAACTCGTTCAGGAGGTCGAACTACATTTCCCGCGTCGGACGCCCACCGCGCGCTGCGTTCTGGACGGCGAACTCATGCCGCTGCCACGCGATATCCGCATCCGCATCCATCCGGGCGCGCTGAAAATCCTCGGCCCCTCGCCGGCAACCTGACGAAACCCAAAAAGGCCGCACGTTCGTCAGAACGCGCGGCCTTCTGCAATGTCTCTTCGAAGGGGATCAGATACCCGTCACGCCATCAGAACCGATATAGGCGATGCGCAGCATGTTCGTCGAACCGGGCGTGCCAAGCGGAACGCCGGCCGTGATGATGATGCGATCACCCGGACCGCCGAAACCTTCGCTGACGACGATGCGGCAAGCACGGTTGACCATGTCGTCCAGATCCGTCGCGTCTTCTGTGACGACGCAATGCAGACCCCAGGCGAGCGACAGACGGCGCGCCGTCTTGACAATCGGCGACAGCGTCAGGATCGGCATGGCCGGACGCTCGCGCGAGGCGCGAAGGCCAGTCGTGCCGGAAGCCGTGTAACAGACGATGGCGTTGAGCTTCAGCGTCTCGGCGATCTGGCGGGCAGCGAGCGAAATCGCATCCGCACCCGTCGGGTTCGGCTCGGAGCGCTGGGCATGGATGATGCCGGTGAAGTGCTGATCTTCCTCGACCTTCTGTGCGATGGAGGCCATGGTCGCGACGGCCTCGACCGGATAGGCGCCCGAGGCCGACTCGGCAGAGAGCATGATCGCATCTGCACCTTCAAACACGGCGGTCGCCACGTCGGAAACTTCGGCGCGCGTCGGAACCGGCGCGGTGATCATGGACTCCAGCATCTGTGTGGCAACCACGACGGGCTTGCCGGCCCTGCGGCAGGCACGCGTCAGCTGCTTCTGGATACCCGGAACGGCTTCCAGCGGCATTTCTACCCCGAGGTCACCACGCGCGACCATCAGCGCGTCGGAAAGCTCGATGATCTCATCGATCCGTTCGAGCGCCTGCGGCTTCTCAATCTTGGACATAAGGCCGACGCGGCCGCGCGCCATCTTGCGCACTTCGGCCAGATCTTCCGGACGCTGAATGAAGGAGAGGGCCACCCAGTCGACATCATTGGTCGCGAGCACGGCTTCGATGTCGGCGCGGTCCTTCGGTGTCAGCACGCCGACGGCCAGCAGCGTATCGGGAAGGCTGACACCCTTGCGGTCGGAGATCGACGTACCGGAAATGACTTCCGTCACGATGCTCTTGCCGTCGCACTTGATGGCCTTCAGATGCAGCTTGCCGTCGTCGATGAGGAGACGGTCGCCTGCCTTTACCGATTCCAGGATTTCCGGATGCGGCAGGAAAACGCGGGTTTCGTCGCCGGGCGCTTCGTTGTTGTCCAGCGTAAAGGTCTGGCCGGGCGTCAGCGTCACCTTCGTATTGGCAAACTTGCCGACGCGCAGCTTCGGACCCTGAATGTCGGCCAGAATGCCGATCGGCCGACCCATGCGCTTTTCGACATTGCGGATGCGGGCAATGAGCGTCCGCATCACATCATGGCTGGCATGGCTCATGTTGATGCGGAAAAGGTCCGCGCCCGCCAGGAAAAGCTTTTCGATCATGGCCTCTTCCGAAGAAGCGGGGCCGAGGGTTGCTAGGATCTTGACCTTACGGTTGCGTCTCATTTGCTCTGGCTTTCCTGGGTTCCCGACGTATCAGTGAGCTGAACCATCCAGCTCCCCTGCTTGCCGGTGTCATATTCCTTGAAGCCCATCTGCTGGTAGCCGCGTGCGAAACAATCCTTGACGCCGACGATCTTGAACTCGTTTTCCGCCACGCACATCTTCACGTCGCCGGTCCAGCGCCCGCCACGGGCGGCGTCCTCGGCATAAAGATAATAGTAGCGCGATTTCAATTCGCCTTCGATCAGCGTGGCGCAGGTCGTCGCCGGCACCTGCCACCAGCCCTCCGTGATCCAGCCTTCGCTGGCACGATAGCCGATGGCGACGCCAACGAGATTCTGCGTTCCGTTGCAAACCCGGAAATCGGCGCGCGCCTCGCTTGCCGGGAGGAAGGCAGGCGCAAACGCGAGCGTAAACAGTACGGCAGGCGCAGCGAGGCGCTTGGCGAAACGTTTGGGGGATGGGTTTCGAGTTGAACGGGTCACGGTTTCCGTTGTGGCTCCATGATGGATGGTCTTGTCGTTGTGCGCTGCCATAGCCCGAATGTCAATGAGGGTTTCAATCGATTAGTATTGTGCCCGGTCGAGAAAGCGCACCGAAGTCGAAGAGCCATTTCTGGCCTTGAACCACACTCCCTGCCATGCCATCACTCATTGTCGATAAAATGACAATCTTGCAATACCGGTCACGGGCGCTTCATGACACATCACCAGGCCTACCGAAGGATCGGCGGAAATTCCGCCGCCGGGCTCCTGATCCTTGCCGATCACGCCACGAATCATGTTCCGGCAGACTATGACGCACTCGGCCTGCCAAAGGAAGCATTCGGCCGCCACATCGCCTATGATATCGGGATCGAGCCGCTGACCGAGCGGCTCGCCGCGATGCTCGACGCCCCGGCCGTGCTCTCCTGTTTCTCGCGCCTCCTCATCGACCCCAATCGCGGCGAGGACGATCCGACGCTGATCATGAAACTTTCAGACGGCGCGATCATCCCCGCGAACCACCCGCTCAGCCCCGCAGAGCGTCGCCGCCGCATCGAAACCTGGCACCGCCCCTATCACATGGCCGTCGACAAGGCGATCGCGGAGGTGGCAATGGCAGCCGGCAAGGCGCCGCTCGTCGTCTCGCTGCATTCCTTCACGCCCTACTGGAAGGGTTTCAGGCGTCCATGGCAGGCGGGCGTTCTGTGGGACACGGACCACCGTGCCGTCCACCCTCTCATCAGGGCGCTGGAGAACCGCGGCTACGTCACCGGCGACAACGAACCCTATGATGGCGCGCTGAAAGGCGATACCATGTACCGTCACTGCATGCGCAACGGCATCCCGCATGTGTTGCTGGAAGTGCGGCAGGACCTGATCGGCGACCGGCGCGGTGTCGATGAATGGGCCGGTGTGCTTGCGCCGATCTTTGCCGAAATGAATGCCATGCCGGACCTGCACGAGTACCAGATTTTCCCGTCCCGCACCGGCGCATACGAATAAATCAGAAGAAGGAAGGAGACGCCCGTGGCAGACCTGACCAAGGAACAGCAGACCGAACTCGAGGCCGCCGCCTTTCGCCGCCTCGTTTCCCATCTCCAGCATCGCCCCGACGTGCAGAACATCGACCTGATGAATCTGGCCGGATTCTGCCGTAACTGCCTGTCCAACTGGTATCTCGAGGCAGCCAACCATTCAGACCTGCCGGTGACGAAGGACCAGTCCCGCGAGGCCGTCTACGGCATGCCCTATGACGACTGGAAGAAGCTCCACCAGCGTGAAGCCAGCGCGGAACAGCAAGCCTCATTCGAAGTGAACCGGCCCAAAGAATAACGCGGAGAACTTCAACATCCCCCTTGACCTCGAACGGGGTTCGCGGCACGTCACCGCATCCCTTGGCGGGCAATGCGTATGTCCAGGAAAATTGTCATTCGGTTTACCATCCGGCAATACCCAAAGCCTTAAGACGCCAAGCTTGAGACCCCAAGCCCGACCTCATGCGGCCGTGGCCAAAGCAGGAGCATGACATGGAAGAAGAAACCAAAGCCGTCGAAAACGTCGCCGCCGCAGAACTGCGCCAGCTGATCGAGCGCATCGAGCGCCTCGAAGAGGAAAAGTCGTCCATCAGCGACGACATCAAGGACGTCTATGGCGAAGCCAAGGGCCGCGGCTACGATACGAAGGCCATGCGGACCATCGTTCGCCTGCGCAAGAAGGACGCCAACGAGCGTATCGAAGAAGAAACCATCCTGCAAACCTACATGGCTGCACTTGGTATGGAATAAGCCGTTCGCGCCGAAAAAACGGATCCATGCAAAAAGGCCCGCTCGACGCGGGCCTTTTCGTATTCGAGCATCTGCAGAACAATTCAGAGGGTCACTGCGGCTTTGCCACCGGCTGAGCACCAGAGAATCGCGCCGGATCGAACTTTGCCGCGCCCGCATCGGATTGGCTACTTGCAACAACGGCCTGCTTCGCATCCGCATCGCGGTCACGACCGCCATCGACCGGCTTCGGCGCAACGATCTGCGCATTGTTGGCGGCCAGCGCCCACTTCTCGATCATCTCGCCGGTCAGTTGCGCAGGCTGCGAGTGGGAGCCACGCAATGCGGCAATCGCATCCGTCTTGTTCGGGCGCGCGCCCTTCTTAGGCTGATAGGCCTCTTCGGCCAGCGCCGGGCGAATATCAGCCTTCAGCGAGCGCGTGAGCTGCTTGTTCGCAGCGGCCGGGGCCTCGGCCAGTGCCACCTGCTGCGGCTTGGCAGCCGGCGCAACGGCAGCAGGTGCAGCCGCATCATTGCCGGACATACGCTGGATCATCGCCGCAATCTCGTCACTTCCTGCCGCGGGCTTCGGCGCACTGCCACCCGCGTCAGCGGCCTGCGGCGGCTGGAGGGTCGGCACTGGCGCTGCAACAGTCGATGCATCGGGCGCAACGGAGGCAACCTGATAATCCGGACGCGATCCGGGCAGCGGAACGGCGGCGATATCGGCCTCGCCCGGCTGCTTGCGATCACCCAGCAATTGCGGAACCGGGATCTTGTAGTTGCCGAGATCGGCATAGTCGCCGTTGCCGGCATCCGGCGGCTGCAGGACAGAGGCCATCGCATCGGTCGCGGAGCTGCGCGCCGGCGAAACGAGCGCCGTCTCCAGATCGGCAGATTGCCCACCGACGACAGACGGACGGACATTGGGAACCGGGGCATTCGCCACGGTGGTTCCGGGCAGGTTCTCTATGAAGGTCTGCTTAGGCTGCGGCGCGGGTTCTGCCGTAGCAACCTGAACAGGCGGCGCTGCCTTCGGTGGCTGGGCCTTCGGCGGCGCATTATCCGTGATCGCTTCCGGGCTCTCGTCCTCGTCGCCACCGCCAAACAGCATCTGGAAGAGGTTCTTGCGGCCGCCCGAAGACGCAATCTCGATATTGTCGGATCCCATGCGGCGCTTGTAGTCCGCCATGGCAGCCTCGTAACCCGGCAGCGGCTTGCCATCCGGCGGAACGTGGATCGTCTTGCCGTCGGGGAAGAGGCGCACCAGCGTTTCGCGCGATGCACGCGGCCAGGCGCGGACGCCGCCCACATCCATGTGCACGAAGGGTGAACCGGAGGTCGGATAATAGCCTACGCCGCCCATCTGCAGCTTCAGGCCGATTTCGCGCAGCCGTTCCAGCGGAACGCCGGGAATGTAGAAATCCATGGCCTTGCCGAGAATATGCTGGCTTTCCTTGGCAACGCCGGTATGGCGCGAGCGGTTGCGCAGCATCTCGTTTGTGCCGGGCGCGCGGTAGCCGCACAGGACATTGATATAGTCGCTCGATCCGCTCTTCTGATAGACCGACCAGATCAGGTCGAACAGGCGCGGGTCCATCTTGGTCGGCTCGTTGCGACGCCAGTCGCGCAGGAATCGGTTGAGCTTGGCGAGCCCCTCCGGATCGAACTTGCCGTTGCGTTTGAAGGTGATCGTGGCGCGTTCGCCCGTGTGGACGAAATAGAGCTTCAGGGAGCGGGTTTCCGCCTGCGCAGCTCCGGCAGCCACAAACGCAAAGCCAAAGGCCAGCGTCAGGGCGAGAATGCCCCGAACGGCCATCTCACGCATTCTTGACGTCACAGACCGCAAGGGCGCAATACTATGCATCCGCCCTATGGCATCCGAATTGACCGACAAATGGACGTCCCCATTAAAAGCGAATTTCCCTCACATCCCACATGGAATGCAAATGCGGTGAGACGATGGCAGAAACGTCACAGTCAACACGGCGATAGTTATATAGTGAAAAATTCGTCAAATGGAAACGACGAACCCGGCCTTTCGACCGGATTCTTGAAGCCCTAGTTAATCTTAGGCAACATCCCGGAAAGGATGATCCGGATCAATGTCGTAATCCTTGAGCTTGCGGTAGAGTGTGGAGCGTCCGATTCCGAGCTTGCGCGCCACCTGGCTCATCTGGCCATGGTAGAATTTCAGCGCGAAGCGAATGAGCTGCTCTTCGACCTCGGCCAGCGTTCGCACGTCGCCGTCGTCGCCGAGGCTCGGGATGATATCTGGGGTCTTATCTGCGGATACGGGCACTGCTGCCTCCTGCGTATCATATCTTTCAGCAAAATCGGGGAAGACACGCGGCGGCTTCTCGACCAGCATCGGCGCCTGATGGCGAGCCGGCCCACCCCAGGAAATCGCCCCCTCCGCATTGATCGAATAACCCGGAACCTGCGCGGCGATCTGTGGGAAATCCTCGACATCGAGCTCATGGCCCTGCGCCAGAACGACGGCGCGGAACATGGCGTTTTCCAGCTGGCGGATATTGCCCGGCCAGTCATAGGCCGTCAGCAGCGCGAGCGCCCGTGGCGAAACACCCAACGGCTGCGGCAGCTTCTGCTCGTGAGCGAGCCGCTCGGCGAGCGCCCGCACGAGAACCGGAATATCCTCCTTGCGCTTGCGCAGCGACGGAATGGCAATCGGATAAACGTTCAGGCGATAGTAGAGATCTTCGCGGAAGCGCCCCGCCTTGACCTCTTCGATCAGGTCCTTGTTCGTCGCCGAAATCAGGCGGACATCGACCTTCTGCGTCTGGCGCGCGCCAACCGTCTCGATTTCGCCGGACTGTACGGCGCGCAAGAGCTTCACCTGCGTGTCGAGCGGCAGGTCGCCGATCTCGTCGAGGAACAGCGTGCCGCCGTCCGCCTCGGCAAACTTGCCGACATGCCGCTCGGTCGCGCCGGTAAACGCGCCCTTCTCGTGGCCGAAGAGAATACTTTCGACCAGATTTGCCGGGATAGCCCCGCAATTGACGGTGATGAACGGCTTGCCGGACCGGTCGGATGCCGCCTGGATCGCCTTGGCGACCATTTCCTTGCCGACACCCGATTCGCCTTCCAGCACGACCGGAATATCGGAATGGGCGGCCCGCCGCGCGAGATCGATGACCCGATCCATCGCCGGGCTTGCGGACACGATATCACTGAAACGAACATGGGAGGAGCGCGACCGGCGACCGGCCTTGGCGCGTGCTTCCTTCTGGTCGAGCTTCAGGGCATTTCCGATAGCGGAACCCAAGCGCTCGGGCGAGACCGGCTTGACGACGAAATCAAACGCTCCGGCGCGCATGGCCTCGACAACCGTCTCGATACCGCCCTGGCCCGTCTGCACGATCACCGGAATGTCGGTGCCGAGGTCGGCGAGCGCTGCCATGAATTCCAGCCCGTTCATCTCGGGCATCATCAGGTCGAGCACCACAACGTCGATGCGATCGACCACATCTTTCAGATATTCCAGACCCACGCGGCCGTTCTCGGCCAAATGGGGCTCATGGCCATGTTGCTCGATTGCGTGTTTGAGAAGGCGGCGCTGAACCGGATCGTCATCCACAACAAGAATCTGGGCTACCACGAACATTCTCCCTTCGTGCTATTCTTGGATGCACGTTGCTTTTTTCGTCGCCTCACCTTGGCACAGGACCCCTAAACACCCCATTTTCGGAAATGCTTGCATTTTATCGATCCGCAACGCATTCAATCGGCGTAATGACAAATGACATAGGGAGAGCGGCGACATGCTGAACCGGACCTTCGACTTCGCGAAAAACCTGGCTGCCATGAGCGCAACGACAGGGGCCGCGATCAAGCCGGAGCTGGGCGACCTGCCCTCCTGGAACCTTGCCGACCTCTTCCCCTCCAAGGACAGCCCGGAGTTCAAGGCAGCGCTGGAAAAGGCGACAACCGACTCCATCGCTTTTGAAACCCGCTGGAAAGACAAGCTGGCGGATGCCGCCACGAAATCCGGCAATGATGGCCTGGGCGCCGCCATCCGCGACTATGATGCGCTGGACGATATTCTCGGCCGCATCGCCTCGTTTGCGGGGCTCACCTATTTCTCCAACACGGCCGATCCGGCCAACGGCAAGCTCTATGGCGACGCGCAGGCTAAGCTTACCGATCTCGGCAGCCACCTGCTCTTCTTCACGCTGGAGCTGAACCGCATCGACGACGCGGTGATCGAGCAGGCCATCGCCATCGATCCGCTCGCCGCGCATTACGCGCCCTGGATCCGCGATCTGCGCAAGGAAAAGCCGCACCAGCTGGAAGACCGCATCGAACAGCTCTTCATGGAAAAGTCGATGACGGGGGCCGCCGCCTTCAACCGTCTCTTCGACGAGACCATGGCAACGCTGACCTTCGACGTTGATGGCGAAACGCTCGGCCTTGAAGCGACCCTGAGCCTCCTGCAGAGCGGCGACCCGAAGAAGCGCGAAAGCGCTGCCCGCGCGCTCGCCGCCACCTTCGCCGCCAATATCCGCACCTTCACGCTGATCACCAACACGCTTGCCAAGGACAAGGAAATTTCCGACCGCTGGCACAAGTTCGAAGACATTGCCGACAGCCGCCATCTGGCGAACCGCGTCGAACGCGAGGTCGTCGATGCGCTCGCCGCCGCCGTGAAGGACGCGTACCCGCGCCTGTCACATCGTTACTACGCGATGAAGGCGAAGTGGCTCGGCATGGACAAGATGCAATTCTGGGACCGCAACGCGCCGCTGCCGGAAACCCCGGATGCAACGATCTCCTGGGATGAGGCCCGCGAAACGGTTCTTTCGGCCTACGGCGCCTTCTCGCCCGAAATGGCCGGCATAGCCAAGACCTTCTTCGACCGCGACTGGATCGATGCGCCGGTCCGCCCCGGCAAGGCGCCGGGCGCCTTCGCGCATCCGACCGTGCCGTCCGCGCATCCGTACGTACTCGTCAATTATATGGGCAAGCCGCGCGACGTGATGACGCTGGCGCATGAACTGGGCCATGGCGTGCATCAGGTTCTCGCCGGCGGTCAGGGCGCGCTGATGTGCGCAACCCCGCTGACGCTCGCCGAAACCGCCTCCGTCTTCGGCGAAATGCTGACCTTCCGCGCCCTTCTCGACAAGACAAAGGACAAACGCGAACGCAAGGCCATGCTCGCACAGAAGGTTGAGGACATGATCAACACGGTCGTGCGCCAGATCGCCTTCTACGAATTCGAGCGCAAGGTCCACACGGCCCGGAAAGAAGGCGAACTCACCTCCGACCGGATCGGCGAACTCTGGATGTCGGTGCAGGCCGAAAGCTTGGGCCCGGCCATCGACCTCTCCGGCGGCGGCTACGAGACCTACTGGTCCTATATCCCCCACTTCATCCATTCGCCTTTCTATGTCTACGCCTATGCGTTTGGCGACTGCCTGGTGAACTCGCTCTACGCCGTTTATCAGAACGCGGCGGAAGGCTTCCAGGACAAGTATTTCGCGCTGCTGAAGGCCGGCGGCACCAAGCACCATTCCGAACTTCTCGCCCCCTTTGGGCTGGATGCCTCCGATCCGTCGTTCTGGGGCAAGGGACTGTCGATGATCGAAGGGCTGATCGATGAGCTGGAGGCGTTAGATAAGGCGTAATGAGCGCCAAACCCTTCATTGTCTTTCGCGACGATCCAGCCGACCGCACGACGCTGTTTACGGAGCCGCGCGAGATTGTCCGCGTCGACCGGAAGGCTGATTTCTTTGCGGCGCTTGAGACATTGCAAGCGGCGCACAAGGCCGGCCACTGGCTGGCCGGCTATCTGTCTTACGAAGCCGGACATCTCTTCGAGCCGCGCATCGAGCGCTTGGCGGAAGATGGCGGGGCGGTGCCCTATCTTCTTTTCGGCATTTTTGACGCGCCAAGAGACGCGGCCCTTCCGATGAGGGAATCGCACGGCGCCGGCTCCAACCTCCCACTCCTCACCGCCCCCCGCGCCCGCTGGAACTTCGAAACCTACCAATCCCGTTTCGACATCCTCCACCACCATCTGCGCAAGGGCGACAGCTATCAGGGCAACCTCACCTTCCCCATCGACGCCGAATGGCATGGCGACCCGCTGGAGGCGTTCCATGCACTCGCCGAACGCCAGCCGGTGAAATACGGCGCGCTGGTCGATCTCGGCGGCCCGATCATCCTGTCACGCTCACCCGAGCTCTTCTTCAAGGTGGATCGAGACGGCTGGATCGAAACGCATCCGATGAAGGGCACTGCCCCGCGCGGCGCGACCCCGGCGGAAGACGCCGCCATCATCGAAGCCATGAAGGCGGATGAAAAGACAAAGGCCGAAAACCGCATGATCGTCGATCTCCTGCGCAACGACATCTCACGCATTACCGAGGTCGGCACACTCTCCGTGCCCAAGCTCTTCGAGGTCGAGACCTATCCGACGCTGCACCAGATGGTGAGCCACGTCCGCGCGAAGCTCCTGCAGGAAACGACGCTGACCGACATTTTCGCCGCCCTCTTCCCCTGCGGCTCGATCACCGGCGCACCGAAACTATGGACGATGGAAATCCTCCACCGGCTCGAACAGACCCCGCGCGGCGCCTATTGCGGCGCCATCGGCCATATCGCCCCCTCCGGCGAAATGCTGTTCAATGTGGCGATCCGCACGATCACGCTTTTCGACAACGGCAAGGCCACCTTCAACGTCGGCGGCGGCATCGTTTTCGATTCGAAGGCTGAGGATGAATATGCCGAAGCGCTGCTGAAGGCCCGCTTCGCCGTCGGCGACGAGGAGATTGCAAGATGACGGATTTCTCGCTCTTCGAAACGATGCGCTATACGCCGGGCGAAGGCATTGCGAGGCTGAACCTGCATCTGAAACGGCTGGAGACCTCGGCAAGACGGCTGGGTTTTGCCGGCGCGGACAAGGCGGAAGAAGCCTTGGCGGCGCACCTCGGAGTACCCCCCTCTGGCTTGCCAGGCATCTCCCCCGCAAGGGGGGAGATCGCAAGCGCCCTGACCTGCGCTCTTGACGCAAAGGCCAATAATGAAGGCGGAACGCCGCTCCATCCAATCTCCCCCCTTGCGGGGGGTGAGGAGCGGTTCGCGGAGCGAAGCAATCGATCCAGTGAATCGATTGCAGCGACGAACGCCGGCAGGACAGAGGGGGGTGCGGCACCTCAAAACGTGCAACGCCTCCGCCTAGAACTCTCCCCCACAGGCAAAATCAACATCACCGCCGCCCCCTTCACCCTCCAGCCCGAAAACACCATCTGGCGCATCACCATCGCCAAAACCCGCACTGCCTCGACAGACCCGCTGATCCGCCACAAGACCACCCGCCGCGCACTCTACGAGGCCGCCCGCGCCGAATTCCCGACCGAGACCATCAACGAAGTCATCCTCCTCAACGAAAAAGGCGAACTCACAGAGGGCACGATCACCAATCTCTTCGTCGAAGGCGACGATGGCCGCCTGATGACGCCCCCCATCTCCTCCGGCTGCCTCGCCGGCGTGCTGCGCACGTCGCTCATCTGCACCCGCAAGGCCTATAACCATCACCTGCGCCCGGAAGACCTGAACGGCCGAAACCTCTTGGTCGGCAATTCGCTACGCGGCCTGATCCGTGCGGAACTTATAGGAGACTAGCCCATGTTCATCATCTCGCTCACCTACAAGAAACCCACCGAAGAAGCTGACAAGCACATGGCCGCCCATATGGACTGGCTGAAGGCCGCCTATGCCGATGGAACCTTCATCGCCTCCGGCCGCAAAATCCCCCGCACCGGCGGCGTGATTCTCGCTCGCGGCGAACGCCCGGCAATCGAAGCGCTCTGCACCCAAGACCCGTTCGTGATCCACGACATCGCCGATATCGACATCGTCGAAGTGAATTTCACCACGACGGCAGAGGGATTCGAGGGGTTGAAGGGCTGAATATGCAAAAGCCCCGCTTCACGCCCTATGACGGCTCGTCCGAACCCTTTGCCATCGGGCTGACGCAGATTGCGCCGGAACGCTGGATCGAGACGGATGAGGATCTGGAGCGGTATCTGGCGGAGAAGGACCGGCTGCTGAGCGAGGATCGCGACGCCGTGTTTCAGGCGGTGGCGGGCTCCGAGGCTGCGCAGGCCGAGGCGCTGGCGACGCTTATCGCACATCTGCTCACCGAGCATGCGACCGTCTATGCGCGGCACGGCAACACCCTTGCCTTCCTCGGCCGCAGTATCCCCCTCGATGCCCCCGAGGCGCCGCTGCTTACCGCCGGCTCTCTCGTCGCCGACGATCTGGTCCTTCTCGAAAACCGCGATGGCGGCTGGCGGGTGACGGCAGGCTATGTGGCCTTCCCGTCGTCATGGTCGCTGAAGGAGAAGGCAGGCAAGACCATCGGCGAAATCCATGGTCCCGTGCCGGATTTCGAGCCCGGCAGCCGCAATGACGGGCTGATCGTCCGCATGTTCGACCGCATCGCGCCCGGCCGCGTGGTCGAGCGCTTCAACTGGTCGATCTATCCGGAAGCCGATCTCGACTGGCCGCCGGAAAAGGGCGCGCGGCTGGCGCGAAAGAGCTTCGACCCGGCCTCGAATTTCATTCGCGTCGAGCGGCAGACATTGCGTAAGCTGCCCGAAACGGGGGCCATGCTCTTCACCATCCGCATCTATCAGGACCCGATTGCCGCCGTCACGGCGCGTCCCGAACTTGCCCAGCAACTTGCGGCCCGGCTTGAGGCGATGAGCGCGGAGCAACTGGCCTACAAGGGCATGACCGAGAAGCGCGAGAAGCTCATGACATTTCTGCGAAATCTGCAATGAAGACCAGGCTTTCCGGGCACTGCATCCATCCAAACATTCGTTTGTACTTTATTGTGACTCGATTCTGTGGTTAGAGCGCGCACAGGTCCCGATAACGGGACCCGCCAACCTGTCCTGCATTCCTCGCAGGCGCATTTTCAGGAGCACGGACCCGATGTCTGACGTTCAATATCCGATCTATGGCGAAATCACCGGCCCGATCGTCATGATCGGCTTCGGCTCGATCGGCCGCGGCACGCTGCCGCTCATCGAACGTCACTTCAAGTTCGACAAGTCCCGCATGGTCGTCATCGACCCGCGCGGCGAAGATGTGCAGCTGCTCGAAGAACGCGGCATCCGCTTCATCAAGGCGCATGTCACGAAGGACAATTACAAGGAGCTGCTGAAGCCGCTTCTGACTGAAGGCAAGGGCCAGGGCTTCTGCGTCAACCTTTCGGTCGACACCGGCTCACTCGACATGATCAAGTTCTGCCGCAAGCTCGACGTGCTTTATATCGACACAGTCGTCGAACCCTGGCTCGGCTTCTATTTCGACAACTCGCTCGGCAACGAAGCGCGCACCAACTATGCGCTGCGCGAAACTGTGCGCAAGGAAAAGGCCAAGAACCCCGGCGGCACGACGGCCGTGTCCTGCTGCGGCGCGAACCCCGGCATGGTCTCCTGGTTCGTCAAGCAGGCGCTGATCAACCTCGCCAAGGACACCGGCACGAAGATCGACGAGCCGGCCGTCAACGACCGCGAAGGCTGGGCCAAGCTCATGCAGACGCTCGGCGTCAAGGGCGTCCACATTGCCGAGCGCGACACGCAGCGCACCATCAACCCGAAGCCGATGAACGTCTTCTGGAACACCTGGTCGGCCGAAGGCTTCATCTCGGAAGGCCTGCAGCCCTCCGAACTCGGCTGGGGCACGCATGAAAAGTGGATGCCGAAGAACGCCAGGAAGCACAAGAAGGGCTGCAAGGCCGCCATCTATCTGGAACAGCCCGGCGCCAACACGCGCGTGCGCACCTGGTGCCCGACGCCCGGCCCGCAATATGGCTTCCTGGTCACCCACAACGAGTCGATCTCGATCGCCGACTATTTCACCGTGAAGGACAAGGACGGCGAAGCCGAATTCCGCCCGACCTGCCACTACGCCTATCATCCGGCCAACGACGCGGTTCTGTCGCTGCATGAAATGTTCGGCAATGGGGGCCACCAGCAGCCCGTCCTCCACGTTCTCGACGAGAACGAGCTGGTGGACGGCGTCGATGAACTCGGCGTGCTGCTCTATGGCCACGAGAAGAACGCCTACTGGTACGGCTCGCGCCTGTCGCTGGAAGAAACCCGCCGCATCGCACCCTACCAGAATGCAACCGGCCTCCAGGTCACCTCGGCCGTACTCGCCGGCATGGTCTGGGCGCTTGAAAATCCGAAGGCCGGCATCGTCGAGGCCGACGAGATGGACTACAAGCGCTGCCTCGAAGTTCAGATGCCCTATCTCGGCCCGGTCGAAGGCCACTATACCGACTGGACCCCGCTCGATGGCCGCCCGGGCCTCTTCCCGGAAAAGCTGGACGAGAAGGATGCATGGCAGTTCAAGAACATCCTTGTTCATTGAGCGGCACCTGAAGTCTCGCCGAAATATATAGGATAATATGTAAATTCGACGCCCCGGTCTTGCTTTGACTGGGGCGTCGCTGCAATCTCGGTCCACGGGATAGGAATCGCATCCAGAGCGCGCTGCTCAACACTGTAAAAAAATGTGCGCTGACACGTTTAATTCGCCGGAAAGGCCATAAAGACGCCGCGAGCGTCAGCCTTTCATGGTCCATGAACATGCCGGAGAATGCTATGAAGAAATCTCACCTCTGCCTTGCCCTCGGCGCCAGCCTTGCACTTTCGGGCTGCATGTCGTCGCCCGCGCCGCGCTCGCTGCCGCCCGTCCAGCAACAGCAGCAGACCAGCGTTGAAGGTCAGTGGATCGACCCGAACGGGATCGTCTCGAGCTTCCAGGCCGGCACGTTCACGACGCGCACCACCGACACGAACCAGTTGCTCGCCTCCGGGACCTATACGAGCAAGGCCCCGACGATCGTCGAAATCAACATGACCTCGCTGGTGCGCAACACGCAGTCGCGCGTCAACTGTGCGCTCGTGACGTCCAACCAGCTCAACTGCACGACCGATTCCGGCGCGCAGTTCTCGCTCGCCCGCAAGGCCGTCTGAGCGATACATCACCCGACCTGATTTCTTGGAAGCGCGGACAACCATCCGCGCTTTTTTGTCGTATTGCCGTTTGCCATCAATGCAAATGGCAATGAATTCGCCTATATGGGCGACAGAGACATTCGAAAGCGGAAGATTGAGACCATGATGCCTGGCGCGCTCCCTGCCGACCACCCGAAAGTCGCCTTCGGAAAGGTCGGCGTTCTCCTCGTCAACCTCGGCACCCCCGACGGCACCGACAAGGCCTCCATGCGCCGCTATCTGGAAGAGTTCCTCACCGACCGCCGCGTCATCGAGTGGTCGCGGCTGTTCTGGTATCCGATCCTTTACGGCATCGTTCTCAACCGCCGCCCGGCCAAGGTCGGCAAGGCCTATGAGACGATCTGGAACAAGGAGCGCAACGAAAGCTATCTGCGCACCTATACCCGTTCGCAGGGTGAACTGATGGCCGAGCGCCTCAAGGATCTGCCCAATGTCGTGGTCGACTGGGGCATGCGTTACGGCAACCCTTCGATCGCCTCGCGCATCGAGGCGCTTCAGGCCGCCGGCTGCGAGCGCATCGTGCTCTTCCCGCTCTACCCGCAATATGCCGCCGCCACGACCGCGACCGTCAACGACAAGGCGTTCGAAAAGCTGCAGAAAATGCGCTGGCAGCCGGCAATCCGCACCGTGCCGCCTTATCATGACGAGCCCGCCTATATCGAGGCGCTGGCCAATTCGATCACCGCGCATCTCGCCACGCTCGACTGGGAACCTGAAGTCGTGCTCGCCTCCTTCCACGGCATCCCGCAATCCTATTTCAAGGCCGGCGATCCCTATCACTGCCAGTGCATGAAGACGGCCCGCCTCGTGCGCGAAAAGCTCGGCTGGTCGAAGGAAAAGTTCCGCGTCACCTTCCAGTCCCGCTTCGGGCCAGAAGAATGGCTGCAGCCCTATACCGACAAGACGGTCGAGGAACTGGCCAAGACCGGCACCAAGCGCATTGCCGTGCTCAACCCCGGCTTCGTCTCCGACTGTCTCGAAACGCTGGAAGAAATCGCCGAACAGGCGAAGGAAAGCTTCGAGCACAATGGCGGCGAACACTTCACGCATATTCCGTGTCTCAACGATAGCGTGGACGGGATGAACGTGCTGGAGACCGTGCTGCGGCGGGAGCTGCAGGGCTGGGTTTAAACGCACCTTTCTTCCGTCAGCCCTCTCTCCTCCGTCATCCCGGACTTGATCCGGGATCCAGCCGCGCGATGTCCATCGCGCGAAAGGACTCCTTTGTAAGGGTCTTCTCAGCCCGCAGACGCGGGCTGGCTGGATGCCGGATCAAGTCCGGCATGACGGAGTATGTGGGGCCGTTTGTGCCTACATCAACGACAGGGCACAGGTCGAACGAACTCTTGGACCGATTTCCCCGCCCCCGCCTTGAAATAAACATCGCCATTCCCAAGTTCTTATTGCAGCATGATGGGAAACCGCGCGGATAGCGCGCGCCCACGCTGGAGGGACACCCATGGACTTCACCGGATCGGACATCACCGTCATCGCCATCGTGGTGCTGGCGATCATCTTCCTCTATTCCGGCATCAAGACCGTGCCGCAGGGCTATCGCTATACGGTCGAGCGCTTCGGCCGCTACACGCGCACGCTGGAGCCCGGCCTCAATCTCATCATCCCCTTCATCGACCGCCTCGGCAACAAGATGAACGTGATGGAACAGGTGCTTGCGGTGCCGACCCAGGAAGTCATCACCAAGGACAACGCCTCCGTCTCAGCCGACGCCGTTGCCTTCTATCAGGTGCTGAACGCCGCACAGGCTGCCTATCAGGTCTCCAATCTCGAGCAGGCCATCCTCAATCTGACGATGACCAACATCCGCTCCGTCATGGGGTCGATGGATCTGGATGAACTCCTGTCGAACCGCGAGAAGATCAACGACCGGCTCCTGCATGTCGTCGACGACGCGGCAAGCCCGTGGGGCATCAAGATCACCCGCGTCGAGATCAAGGATATCCAGCCGCCGCGCGATCTCGTGGAATCCATGGGTCGCCAGATGAAGGCCGAGCGTGAAAAGCGCGCACAGGTGCTGGAAGCCGAAGGCGCCCGCAACGCACAGATCCTGCGCGCCGAAGGCGCCAAGCAGGCTGCCGTTCTGGAGGCCGAAGGCCAGCGCCAGTCCGCCTTCCTCAATGCCGAAGCGCGTGAACGTCAGGCCGAGGCCGAAGCCAAGGCCACCAAAATGGTCTCCGAGGCCATCGCCAGCGGCGACATCCAGGCGATCAACTATTTCGTGGCACAGAAATATACCGAAGCCATGCAGGCCATTGGCTCCGGTCCGAATTCCAAGGTCGTGCTGATGCCGATGGAAGCCTCCGCCCTCGTCGGCTCGCTCGGCGGCATCGGTGCCATTGCTCGCGAAGTCTTCGGCGATCAGGCCGGCCCCGCAGCGCGCCCTGCAGCGCCTGCCGGTCGGCCGCGCACGACGCCCGCCGTCACACCGCCCGTCACTCCGACCCGCGAAGGCTGACGCCATGATCGCCGATCTCGTCAGCCGCGCAGGCCCCTGGAGCTGGTGGGTTCTCGGCGTCGTCCTGCTGATTTTGGAAATCGTCGTCCCCGGCGTTTTCCTGTTCTGGATCGGCCTTGCCGGCATCGCCACGGGCCTTCTCTCGCTCGCCCTCTGGGGTTCGGCAATCTGGGCCTGGCAGGTCCAGGTCGTCACCTTCGTCGTCCTCTCCTTCGTCGCCGTGCTTGTCGGCCGCTCGCTCCTGAAGCGCGGTGACACGGCAAGCGACGAACCGCACCTCAACCAGCGCGGCGAAAGCCTCGTCGGTCGCGTGGTCACGGTCACGGAAGCGATCGAGAATGGGCGTGGCCGCGTGAAGATCGGCGATACGACATGGAGCGTCTCGGGACCGGATGCGCCCGCTGGCGCGAAGGTGCGGATCGTCAACGCGTCGGGGAATGAATTGGGAGTCGTGGTGGAATAAGGCCTTTTCCCCAAAGGGAAATCAGGCTCACGCCACCCCGATCCGCAGCAGATCGTGGAAATGCACGATCCCGACCGCCTTGCGGTCTTCCATCACCAGAAGTGCTGAAATGTTGTGATCGTTGAGCATCGCCATGGCGGTCATGGCAAGCGTGTCCGGACCCACCGTCTTCGGCCCGCGCGTCATGATCTCTTCCACTTTCGTGTCGCGGAGATTGCGGCTCATGTTGCGCGCCATGTCGCCATTCGTGACGATCCCGACCAGGCAGCCATCCGTATCGACCACGCCGACGCAACCGAAGCGCTTTTCCGAAAGCACCATCGCCGCAAAAGGAACCAGCGTGCCCAGCCCGACGAGCGGGATTTCCTCGCCCGTATGCATGATCTCGGAGACATGCGTCAGCGAGGCGCCGAGCTTGCCGCCCGGATGGAAGGTGCGGAAATCCGAAGCGGAGAAACCGCGCGCCTCCAGAAGCGCAATCGCCAGCGCATCGCCGATGGAAAGCTGCATCATGGTCGAGGTCGTCGGCGCGAGCCCGTGCGGGCAGGCTTCCTTCTCCTTCGGCAGCAGCAGCACGACATCGGCAGCCCGCGCCAGCGCCGATTTTTCACCCGAGGTCACCGCGATCAGCGGGATCGAGAAGCGCCGCGAAAAGGCAATGATGCCCTGCATTTCGGCCGTCTCGCCACTCCACGACATCGCAAGGATCGCATCGTCGCGCGTGATCATGCCGAGATCGCCGTGATTGGCCTCCGCCGGGTGCACGAAGAAGGAGGGCGTCCCCGTCGAGGCGAAGGTGGCGGCGATCTTCGAACCGATATGGCCGCTCTTGCCGACGCCGGTGACGATAACGCGGCCTGCGCTTTCGCCGATGGTCGTCACCGCTCTCGCAAAAGCCTCGCCGAGCGGTCCATCCATGGCACGCGCCAGCGCCGCAAGGCCGGCCATGCCGGTCTCCACGGTCCGCTTTCCGGCGGCGGTGATGTCTACCCTATCGGTGGTAAACGGCTTGTCGATCATGCTTGCGCACCTTCCGCGCCCGCCTCGTCAGACCCTCGCGGCGCGTTCGGGTCTCCGGCGGGAAATACTGCCCTTGTGCCTGCAACCCCTGCGACAGGCCCGGGCAAGCGAGGTTCTATATAGTCTCTTCAAGCTGCCTGTCAAAACGAGGAAGCCTGTAGCGCATTGCGAACCCGAGAATTCACGTGTTTTTCTCCCCTCCGGCCGCGCGCGTCAACACACTGTTTACCATGTTGAAATAATTTCGCGTTTGAAAACAAATCATACTGAAAGCCGCGCCGTCTCATGCCGACCGAAAACCGCACCAAGCTTCGCCTGCCCGCCCTGACGAGGCTTCTCCTCGCCGGCGCTGCGACTGTCCTTGTCGCATCGGTCGCCAGCGCGCAGACCATGGCACCGGTCACGCAGGACGCCGGATCGATACCCGCATCCCCGGCAGGCAATCCGCTCGACATGTCGTCAACCTTCTCGCTACGCACCGGTGACAATGGTGCGGCACCCGTTGATGACGGCGCCCAGGCCATGCCGACCACGCCCGCAACGACCACCGTACGCCCGGCTGTCAACGCAACGGCAGCCGCAAGCCCCGATCCGGACATGTTCGGTCGCATGAATTTCCGCGAGCCGACCGACAACACGCGCACGGGCACCATCGATAATCTTCGGCCGCGCCGCGAAGATATCGAAGCACCGGGTGTCCGCGTCGG
This sequence comes from Limnomicrobium aquaticum, assembly GCF_040545545.1. NCBI lineage: Bacteria > Pseudomonadati > Pseudomonadota > Alphaproteobacteria > Hyphomicrobiales > Rhizobiaceae > Limnomicrobium > Limnomicrobium aquaticum. Next base: position 249,254 of record NZ_JBEPMB010000004.1, on the reverse strand, counting down.
CACCCTCATTATCCGCCCCAGCATCGGCGAGGGCATCGGCGTCGAAAGCACGACCTATGGCGCCACGACAACCACGCGCAGCTTCCTGCAGACGACAGGCAAGGCCGATATCATTTCGGACTGGTCGCTGCATCAGTTGAGCATTTCTGCTGCGGGCGTGTGGCAGACGAATATCGGCGGCACCGGCGAAACCAAGCCGACCGCGAATGTCGATGCGAAATTGCGCCTGGACATCGATCGCCTGACCACGGCCAACCTGACAGCCGGCTACAGCTTCGCCCGCCAGAGCTCGACCGATCCCAACTCCATCATCGGAGCCACCACGCAGTCCGGCATTCACACCGCCAGCGCGGGCGTGGACGTGACCCGCGAATTCGGCAAGTTCCGCGGCACGGTCGCCGGATCACTGACGCGCAATGTCTACACGGCCGCCACACTGAGCGACGGATCGCTCATGTCCATGAGCGATCGAAACCAGACGACCGCGCAGGGGCGGCTCCGGCTCGGCTATGAAATCTCGCCGGCGATCACGCCGTTTGTGGAAGCCTCCATCGGTCGCGCCATCAGCGACCAGACGCTCGACCGTAACGGCTTCAACCGCAACTCGGATATCTACGCCGCCAAGACCGGCGTTCAGCTCGATTTCCAGGAGAAGCTCCGGGGCGAAGTCGCTGTCGGTTACAAGCAGGTTCGCTACTTCGATTCCCGTCTCGCCCGCATTGGCGCGGTCACCCTGGACGGAAAGATCGACTGGTCGCCGATCCGCGGCACCGACGTCAACCTGACGCTGACCACAGGGGTCGATCCCTCAACCACCGCCGGCGTCAGCGGCTCGACCTATTATACGGTCAGCACGGCACTCTCGCAGCAGATGATCGACAATCTGGTCGCCCGGCTCAGCGGCTCGACGACCTTCCGTCATTTCTCTCCCACCGGCGTGGCATCCGACCAGACCGAATGGGCAGCGACTGCGGGCCTGACCTGGTCCCTCAGCCGCTACGTCGATCTCTCAGGAACAGTCGGCTGGAACTATACCGATGTCAGGAACGGGACCAATACCCGTTCCTGGAGCGCAATTGCCGAACTGAAGGTGAAGCGCTGATTATTTCAGCGCGGCCAGCAGCGCCTTGAGATCGCCTTCGACGCTCGCACGGATATCCGGACGATCCAGCGCATAGGCGACATTGGCCAGCACATAGCCTTCCTTCATGCCGCAGTCGAATGTGCGGCCCTTGAAGCGATAGCCGAAAAACTCCTGGTTCTTGGCGAGCTTCAGCATGCCGTCCGTCAGCTGGATTTCGTTGCCCGCGCCACGCTCCTGCGTCGAGAGAATCTCGAAGATCTCCGGCTGCAGGATATAGCGGCCATTGATGTAGAGATTGGACGGCGCGGTGCCCTTGGCCGGCTTTTCAACCATGCCGGTGATGCGGAAGCCGCCATCCATCTCGTCGCCGACGCCCACGATACCGTATTTATGCGCCAGCGCCGGATCGCATTCCTCCACGGCGACGATATTGCCACCGGTCTTGGAAAACAGGTTCATCATGCCCTTCATGCAGGCGATATCGCCCTTCATCAGCATGTCCGGCAGAAGCAGCGCGAAAGGCTCGTTGCCGATGATGTCGCGTGCGCACCACACGGCGTGGCCGAGGCCGAGAGCCTCCTGCTGACGCGTGAAGCTCGCCGCACCGGCCGGCAGACGGTGATGTTCGAGCAACGAAAGCTCGGCCTTCTTGTTGCGCTCTTTCAGAGTCTGTTCCAGTTCGTACTGGATGTCGAAATAATCTTCGATTGCCGCCTTATTTCGACCCGTGACGAACACGAAATGTTCGATACCGGCCTCGATGGCCTCATCGACGACATATTGAAGAACAGGCTTGTCGACGACTGTAATCATTTCCTTCGGCATCGCCTTGGTTGCCGGCAGCATGCGCGTACCGAAACCCGCGACAGGGAGGACAGCTTTCCGAACTTTATTCGACTGTGACATGTATTGGCCTTGTGCAAAATAAAAGCGTTTCGCAAGCTCTCGATAAGCTTGCATGTTTAAAAAACCGGGAGTTGAAGCCCCTCTCAAAAACGAGACCTAACAAAAAATCTTCAGCATGGTAAAGAATTTGTTGAGGTCCTGTTTGTAACTTTGCGTGTCTCACCCGGTGTCCCATACACAGGAGCGATCCAATGAAGCATGCACAAGGCAATTCCATGACATCCGTCCTGCTTGGCGGATTTACAGCCGTTTTTCTTGCCCTCGCCCCGACGGGAGCCCTGGCAGAAGCGCGCTTCGAGAAGTGGATCAAGACATTCTATCCGGAAGCGGCCAAGGCAGGGATCACGGCCCAGACCTATAATGCCGCTTTCGCCGGCATCACCAGTCCGGACCCTGATGTGCTGCAGAAAGCCCAGTATCAGCCGGAATTCACGACGCAGATATGGGATTATCTTGACAGCCGCGTGAACCCCTACACGGTCAAGATGGGCAAGGAAGCTGCAGCGAAGAATATGCGTTCGCTTCAGAACATCGAGAAATATTTTGGGGTGGATCGCAATATCCTGATGGCCATCTGGTCGATGGAATCGAACTACGGCGCGGTCCTGAGCAAGACCGAGAAGCTTCACTACGTGCCCCAGGCGCTGGCAACGCTCGCCTATGCGGACCCCAAGCGGGCCGGCTACGCCAAGAAGCAGCTGATTGCGGCGCTGAAGATCATTCAGGCCGGGGACATCAAACCCTCCGAGATGACCGGCTCCTGGGCCGGCGCGATGGGCCATACGCAATTCATTCCGACCAGCTATCTCATCTATGGTGTCGATGCGGATGGCAACGGCAAGCGCGACATCTGGCACTCCGTGCCGGATGCGTTGGCGACCGCCGCCAACCTGCTGCACAAGAACGGTTGGGAGAACGGCCGGACCTGGGGTTACGAGGTCGTGGCGCCCGGCCGCGCCGGCAGCCTTGCCGGCAAGACGAAGACAATCGCCGAATGGGAAAAGCTTGGCTTTCGCCGCCCCGGCGACCGTGGTTTCAAGTTCAAGGATGAGCGCGCAACGCTAAAAATGCCCGCTGGCGAAGGCGGACCGGCCTTCCTGCTCACCAAGAATTTCTATGTCATCAAGCGCTACAATGCCTCCGACAACTATGCCCTCGGCGTCGGCATGCTGGCCGACCAGCTTGGCGGATCCACCGGTCTCGTCCAGAGCTGGCCCCGCCCGGAGGGCGCCCTGGATGCAAAAGAAAAATTCGAGATTCAGTCCCGTCTCAAGGCGCTCGGCTATTACAGCGGCGAGGTGGACGGCAATCTAGGCTCCGGCTCCAAGACGGCCATCGAAGCCTTCATGAAACGGAAGGGACTGAACGGCGAACCCGAACCCTCGAAGACGCTCCTTCAGCACCTTCGACGCTGAGGCAGGACGTTCTTGCCTTTTGATTGCCAACTGTTCCATGATAAGACATCCGGCACGATGAAACGCGCCGGATTTTTCATGCCCCGATTGACCTTCGCCCGGCTTTCTGCCGCGCTTTTGCTCGGCATCTTTGCAGTTGTTCTGATCGGAGAAGGCCCTGCCATGGCTGAGGAGCGGCATCGCACGCTGTTCGATCTCCTGTTTGGCACGCGCAAGGCGCCCGAACAGGCACCCCCGGCAGCACCGGTCAAGCGCAAGGCCAAACCGAAGCCGAAGCCCTCGTCCATCACGAACATCGATACAAGCAACCCGGCGCAGCCCGTGAAAAAGCTTGATACGGCCAAGCACGTCCTGGTCATCGGCGATTTCATGGCCGGTTCGGTCGGCGACGGCCTGATGGACATGTTTGCAGGTCAGCCGGGCGTGGTGATCGATGAAAAGACCGATGGTGCGTCGGGCCTCGTGCGCAACGACCACCGCGACTGGCTTGCATCGCTTCCCGGCCTTCTCGACGAAACGAAGGCCGTCGCCGTCGTGGTCGCACTGGGCTCCAACGACCGTCAGAGAATGCTCATTGACGGGACACGCGAGGAATTCCACACGCCCAAATGGACCGCCGAATATGAGCGCCGCGTCTCGGAGCTGACATCGGCTGCGACCAAACGGCAGGTCCCTGTCTTCTGGGTCGGCGCCCCGCCCTTCCAGTCGCCGTCACTGACCGCCGACATCGTGACCATCAACCTGATGCTGCGCCGGCAGGTGGAAGCCGCCGGCGGCACCTTCATCGACATATGGGAAGGTTTCATCGACGCTGACGGAAAGTTCGCAGCCACAGGGTCCGGCGTGGACGGACAGCAGGCCCGGCTTCGCGGGTCGGATGGTGTCAGCCTCACCAAGGCGGGTCGCGCCAAAGCAGCCTTCTACGTCGAGAAGCCGTTGCGCCGCATCCTCGGCGACACAAGCGTTCAGGCGCCGCTGGCGACCGCCAATCCGCCGATATCGGATTACGGCCTGCCGCAGCTCGCCATGCCATCCGCACCGGCCCCGGTCGCCATTACCCGGACCGACCCGATCAGCATGACCGACCCCTCGCTCGACGGTTCCAATGCGCTCGCCGCCCGCATCGCGACGAGTGCGAGCGCGCCGCTCGTCGCGCCCAGCGCCCGCGACCGTCTCGTCCTCCATGGCGATACCGGAACCGCGCCCGCCGGCCGCGTGGACGATTACAAGATCCGGACAAAATAAAAGCCGCCCCCGAGAGAGCGGCTTCCAAATCGTTCAGACCTGACCGCAATCAGCGCGGCAGGTTCGTCGCGCCCATCAGTGCTTCGTCAATCGCGGCAGCCGCCTGACGGCCTTCGCGGATCGCCCAGACGACCAGCGACTGGCCGCGACGCACGTCGCCGGCAGCCCAGAGCTTGTCGACCGAGGTCTTGTAGTCGCGCGTGTTGGCGATGACGTTCTGCGAGCCGCGCTTGTCGGTCGAGACCGCCATCTTGCCATCGAGTTCCTTGACAACGCTGTCGGTGAACGGACCGCGGAAGCCGATGGCGATGAACGCGAGATCGGCCTTGATGATGAACTCGGTGCCCGCGATCGGCTTGCGCTTGTCGTCCACCTGAACGCACTTCACGCCCGTCAGAATGCCGTCTTCGCCGACGAATTCGAGCGTGCCGACCTGGAATTCGCGCACAGCGCCCTCGGCCTGCGAGGAGGAGGTGCGCATCTTCGTCGCCCAATAGGGCCAGACGGCGAGCTTGTCTTCCTTTTCCGGCGGCTGCGGGCGGATGTCGAGCTGGGTGACGCGAACGGCACCCTGGCGGAAGGCCGTGCCGACGCAGTCGGACGCCGTATCGCCACCGCCAACAACGACGACATGCTTGCCACCTGCCAGGATCGGATCGGACGGCCAGCCGACGCTGTCGATGTCTTCGCGGCCGACGCGGCGGTTTTGCTGGACGAGATAGGGCATGGCATCATGCACGCCGGCAAGATCGGCACCCGGAATGCCCGCTTCACGCGGCGTTTCCGAACCGCCGCAATAAAGCACGGCATCGTGCTCGGCGATCAGCTTCTCGGTCGGGATGTCGACGCCGATGTTGAAGCCGTAATGGAAGGTCACGCCCTCGCCCTGCATCTGCTCGACGCGGCGATCGATGAAGTTCTTCTCCATCTTGAAGTCCGGAATACCATAGCGCAGCAAACCACCGGCCTTGGATTCGCGCTCGTAGACATGGACCTCATGGCCGGCGCGCGCCAACTGCTGGGCAGCCGCCATGCCGGACGGGCCGGAGCCGATGACGGCAACGCGCTTGCCGGTCTTCACCGTCGCGGGCTGCGGCACGATATAGCCGAGCTCATAGGCCTTGTCGGCAATCGCCTGCTCGACCGTCTTGATGGTGACAGGTACGTCCTCGAGGTTCAGCGTGCAGGCTTCCTCGCAAGGCGCGGGGCAGACGCGGCCGGTGAATTCCGGGAAATTGTTGGTCGAGTGGAGGTTGGCGATTGCTTCCTTCCACTTACCGGAAAAGACGAGGTCGTTCCAGTCCGGGATCTGGTTGTGAACCGGGCAGCCGGTATCGCCGTGACAGAAGGGAATGCCGCAATCCATGCAGCGGGCCGCCTGTTTCTGCACTTCCGCATCCGACATGGGGATCGTGAATTCGCGGAAATGGCGGATACGATCAGACGCCGTCTGATACTTCGCCACCTGCCGGTCGATTTCCAGAAAACCTGTTACCTTGCCCATATTACTCCCACCTGTTTACCGGACCACAACGGCAGTGCCGGAGGCCGAAACCATCAGCATCGACCCGCTGGAACCGGTCGAAATCGTTTCATAGTCGATGTCGACACCGACAATTGCGTTGGCACCGAGGCGGGCGGCTTCGCCCTGCAACTCGGAAAGAGCCGTCTCGCGCGCATCGCGCAGAACCCGCTCGTAAGACCCGGAGCGCCCGCCGACGATATCGCGGATGCTGGCGAAGAAATCGCGAAACACGTTCGTTCCAAGAATGGCTTCGCCCGTGACGATGCCCTTGTACTCGACGATCTCGCGTCCCTCTATCGTATTCGTCGTCGTGACGATCATTCCAGCGTCCCCTAGGCGGCGCGGCCTCGCGCCTATTTCATCCAGTTATCGACCTTCAGCCCCGGCACCCGGGAAAATTCATGTTCATTGTTCGTCGCCAGCACGGCGTCCAACGCCACCGCATGTGCCGCGATCCAAAGGTCATTTGGACCGATATTCTTTCCTTGCCTCAACGCCAGCCGGATTTCGGCGTAACGCTGATCAGTGGGCAGCTGCAGTGGCGCCACATACAGGCGCCGCGTCACTGCCGATACCTTTTGCGCCAGCTCCTCGGAGCCGTTCTTCTTCACGCCGTACCAGATCTCACCATGGGTGATGATGCTGATAAAGGCGTTCTCTTCCCCAACCTCGAGCAGCCGTTCGAACACCTTTCCACGCGGATCCCTCACGATCGCCGAAACGATGTTCGTATCGAGCATGTACCGCATCAGATCTCGACCTCATCGAGCGGCGCGAGATCATCGTCGCTTTCGACGAAATCCTCTCCACTCCAGGCTTCCGCCCGCTTGAGATACTCGATCAGCCCGGCAGTCATTGCCGTCCGCATCAGGATCGAGCCATCCGGTTGTTGCACCATCACGGCGCGATCACCTTCAAGATCGAATTCCTTCGGGATGCGAACAGCACGGCTTCGACCATTCTTGAAGATGGCGACTGCAACTTCGCCACCTTCACCAGCGTCTTTCACATACTCGTTCATATCAGGCTCCACCGCTGTCATATGCCCACAGCATATCACAACAGGTGACCCCAGTGAACTTATTCCGCCGCGACACCCATCTTCATGCGTTCCATGTCCTCAAGCGCGCGACGATACTCGACCGGCATCACCTTGCGGAACTTCGGACGGTATTCCGTCCAATGATCCAGGATAGCCTTCGCGCGCGGCGAGCCTGTGTAATGCAGGTGGTTGGCGATGAGCTGGTAGAGGCGCTCCTCGTCGTGACGGGTCATGTCGCCGGAGACGTCCACGCGGCCCTTGTGCATGAGGTCGCCGCCATGGTGGTGCAGCTTCTCCAGCATGTCATCCTCTTCCGGAACCGGCTCGAGCTCGACCATGGCCATGTTGCAGCGGCTGGCGAAATCGCCTTCCTCGTCCAGGACATAAGCCACGCCGCCGGACATGCCGGCCGCGAAGTTGCGGCCCGTCTTGCCGATGACGACGACAACGCCGCCGGTCATGTATTCGCAGCCATGGTCGCCCACGCCTTCGACAACGGCGACCGCGCCGGAGTTGCGCACAGCGAAACGTTCGCCGGCCACACCGTTGAAGTAGCACTCGCCGGCAATCGCGCCATAGAGAACCGTGTTGCCGACGATGATCGAGTTTTCAGCCACGATCTTCGCATTTTCCGGCGGACGCACGATGATCTTGCCCCCCGACAGGCCCTTGCCAACATAGTCGTTGCCGTCGCCGATGAGGCGGAAGGTCACGCCACGGGCGAGGAAGGCGGCAAACGACTGGCCGGCCGTGCCGCGCAGCGTCACGTCGATCGTGTCGTCCTTGAGACCCTTGTGGCCGTAGCGCATGGCGACTTCGCCCGACAGCATCGCACCGGCGGAACGGTCGACGTTCTTGATCGACACTTCGAAGGCGGTCGGCGTCTTCGATTCCAGAGCCGGCATCGCCTTCTCGATCAGCGTCCGGTCGAGAATGTGCTCGATCGGATGATGCTGACGCGTCGTCCAATAGGTCGCTTCCTTCGGCGCATCGACCTTGTGGAAGATGCGGCTGAAATCGAGACCCTTGGCCTTCCAATGCGCAATCAGCTCTTCCTGGCCGAGCATGTCGGTCTGGCCGATGATCTGGTCGAGCCTGGTGAAGCCCATGGAGGCGAGGATTTCGCGCACTTCTTCGGCAACGAAGAAGAAGAAGTTGATGACATGCTCCGGCGCACCCTTGAAGCGCTTGCGCAGAACCGGGTCCTGCGTTGCCACGCCCACGGGGCAGGTGTTCAGATGGCACTTGCGCATCATGATGCAGCCGGCAGCAATCAGCGGCGCGGTCGAGAAACCGAATTCGTCGGCCCCGAGCAGCGCCCCGATGATGACGTCGCGGCCGGTCTTGAGACCGCCGTCGACCTGCAGCGCAACGCGCGAACGCAGGCCGTTGAGAACCAGCGTCTGATGCGTTTCGGCAAGGCCGATTTCCCAAGGCGAGCCAGCGTGCTTGAGCGAGGTGAGCGGGGAAGCGCCCGTGCCGCCGTCGTAGCCGGAGATGGTGATATGGTCGGCGCGCGCCTTGGCCACACCGGCGGCAACCGTGCCGACGCCGACTTCCGAGACGAGCTTGACCGAGATATCAGCCTTCGGGTTGACGTTCTTCAGGTCGTAGATCAGCTGCGCCAGATCTTCGATCGAATAGATGTCGTGATGCGGCGGCGGCGAGATGAGGCCGACACCCGGCGTCGAGTGACGCGTCTTGGCAATCGTCGCATCCACCTTGTGGCCGGGCAACTGACCGCCTTCACCGGGCTTGGCACCTTGGGCGACCTTGATCTGGAGCACATCGGCATTGACCAGATATTCGGTCGTCACGCCGAAGCGGCCGGAAGCGACCTGCTTGATCGCCGAGCGCTCCAGCGGCAGCGAACCGTCGAGCTTCGGCAGATAGCGTTCGGACTCTTCGCCGCCCTCGCCCGTGTTGGACTTGCCGCCGATCTTGTTCATCGCAATCGCCAGCGTCGTATGCGCCTCGCGGCTGATCGAACCGAAGGACATGGCGCCGGTGGCGAAACGCTTGACGATCTCGACTGCCGGCTCGACTTCATCGAGCGCGACCGGCTTGCGGCCGAGCGCTGCGGCATCCTTGATGGTGAAGAGGCCGCGGATGGCATTCATCTTCTGCGTCGAGTCGTTCACCAGCGCGGAGAACTCACTGAACCGGTCACGCGAGTTGCCGCGCGCGGCATGCTGCAGCGAGGCGATCGCGTCCGGCGTCCAGGCATGGCCTTCGCCACGCTTGCGGAAGGCATATTCACCGCCGACATCGAGCGTGCCGGCGAGAACCGGATCATTGCCGAAGGCCGACTGGTGACGGTCCACCGTCTCGCGGGCGATCTCTTCGAGACCGACACCTTCGATCGTGGTTGCCGTGCCGAAGAAGAACTTCTCGACCAGCTCGGAATTGAGGCCAATGGCATCGAAAATCTGCGCGCCGCAATAGGACTGGTAGGTCGAAATGCCCATCTTGGACATGACCTTCAGAATGCCCTTACCGACCGCCTTGATGTAGCGATAAACGACTTCAGACCCGTCGACTTCCTTCGGGAATTCGCCGCGCGAATGCATGTCGATCAGCGTATCGAAGGCGAGATAGGGGTTGATGGCTTCAGCGCCATAACCGGCCAGACAGCAGAAGTGATGCACTTCGCGCGGCTCGCCGGACTCGACAACGAGGCCGACCGAGGTGCGAAGCCCCTTGCGGATCAGGTGGTGATGCACGGCGGCCGTTGCCAGCAGCGCCGGGATCGCAATGCGGTCCGGCCCGATCTGGCGGTCCGACAGGATGATGATGTTGTAGCCGCTGGTGACGGCGGCTTCGGCGCGCTCGCAGAGACGCTCGATCATCGCCGGCATGCCTTCGGCGCCCATCTCGGCTTCATAGGTGAAGTCGAGCGTCTTGGTGTCGAAACGGTCTTCCGTGTGACCGATCGAACGGATCTTTTCCAGATCGCCATTGGTCAGGATCGGCTGGCGAACTTCCAGACGCTTCGCCTTCGAAGCGCCCTTGTGGTCGAGAATGTTCGGCCGGGGCCCGATGAAGGAGACGAGGCTCATGACAAGCTCTTCACGGATCGGGTCGATCGGCGGGTTCGTCACCTGCGCGAAGTTCTGCTTGAAATAGGTGTAGAGCAGCTTCGACTTCGACGACATGGCGGAGATCGGCGTATCCGTGCCCATCGAGCCGATCGCTTCCTGGCCTGTCGTCGCCATGGGCGACATCAGGATCTTCGTGTCTTCCACCGTGTAGCCAAAGGCCTGCTGGCGATCCAGAAGCGAGACATCGCGGCGCAGCGCGCGCGGCTCGACCGGCTTCAGGTCTTCCAGGATCAGCTGCGTGTTGTCGAGCCAGCTGCGATAGGGATGCGCGTTGGCGAGCGAGGACTTGATCTCCTCGTCTGAGATGATGCGGCCTTCCTGCATGTCGATCAGCAGCATCTTGCCGGGCTGCAGACGCCACTTGGTGACGATCTTTTCTTCCTCGACCGGCAGCACGCCAGCTTCGGAGGCCATGATGACGCGATCGTCGGAGGTGACGATATAGCGGGCCGGACGCAGACCGTTACGGTCGAGCGTCGCGCCGATCTGGCGACCATCGGTGAAGGCGACCGCTGCCGGACCGTCCCACGGCTCCATGAGAGCGGCGTGATATTCGTAGAACGCCTTGCGCTCGGGCGACATGGACTGGTTGCCAGACCATGCTTCCGGGATCAGCATCATGACGGCATGCGCCATGGAATAGCCGCCGCGCACGAGGAATTCGAGCGCGTTGTCGAAGCAGGCCGTATCCGACTGGCCTTCATAGGAGATCGGCCAGAGCTTGGAGATGTCTTCGCCGAAGAGCGGCGACGAGACGGACGCCTGACGCGCCGCCATCCAGTTGACATTGCCGCGCAGCGTGTTGATTTCGCCGTTATGGGCAACCATGCGGTAGGGATGCGCCAGCTTCCACGACGGGAAGGTGTTGGTCGAGAAGCGCTGGTGCACGAGGCAGACCGCGCTTTCGAACCGCGGGTCGGTGAGATCCTTGTAATAGGCCCCAACCTGATAGGCCAGGAACATGCCCTTGTAGACGATGGTCGAGGACGACAGCGATACCGGATAGAAGTCGCGGTTTTCCTGCCCGCCGCCCTCGTTGTAGATGCGGTTGGAAATCACCTTGCGCAGCAGGAAGAGGCTGCGTTCGAATTCGACGGCAGACGCTACGCCCGCCCCCATGCCGATGAAGACCTGCACATGGTGCGGCTCGGTCGCGGCAATGTCGGGTGCCTTGGAGAGCGAAGAGTTGTCGACCGGCACGTCGCGGAAGCCGAGAAGCACCTGCCCCTCCTCCGCGATCACCTCGCCGATGACCTTCTTGAAATGCGCGACCTGATCGCCCTCGCGCGGCATGAAGATGTGACCGACAGCATATTCGCCAGCCTTGGGCAGGGTCACGCCCTGACTTGCCATTTCCTCACGGAAGAAGCGATCCGGGATCTGCACGAGAATCCCCGCGCCGTCGCCCATCAGCGGATCGGCGCCGACAGCACCGCGATGCGTCAGGTTTTCCAGCATGAACAGACCGTCCTTGACGATCTGGTGCGACTTCACACCCTTCATATGGGCGACGAAGCCGACGCCGCAGGCGTCATGCTCGTTAGCCGGGTTATAGAGACCCTGAGCGTCCGGGAGTTTTCGGGCGAAGGCGCGGGTTTTCGTGGCCGTGGTCTCACCAGCCGCGATGTCTACACCCATGACCTGAGATGGCGACAAATCCGTCATCGTCCTTCCTCCAAAAACTGGTCCGCACGCGCGGACGCCCCTGTTCATTCCCTTGACGCAGCGGAGCGCTGCATCCCTCATGGCCGTCGCACAGCACAAAGCTGTGCATCTCCGTCTTTGAGCATCCCTCAGCCTCGCCTGCCCCGTTATCCGGCGCAGGAACCTGCGAAATTCTCATGCCTTGATTGATGTCCTTCAGCGGACGTTATCATCCGCAAGTGACGATCGGACTATAGCGCGAATTGTCGCTGTTTCCAGCGTTTTTGCCGCAGCTTCGGCCCTTCAAGACCGAAATAGGACAGCAAACCTGTCCTATTTCATTCGTTCTATGCCAGAAACATGGCCCAGCTGCAAGGGCCTCAAGGGAAAATATTAACGTCTCGCCGCACAAGCTTTCGCAAAATTACGACTTTACGTAATTTAATTTCGCTACTTCCGTGAAAAGGATCGCAATATTGCCCAAATGATCAAATTTCCGGTTTCGTGCGAGTGACTGGTGGCCGCGCTGGGGACAATTGGCTAAGGTCCGCGTTATCCAAAGTTAGACACGAACAAGGCCGATTTTACGATGTTTTTTGCCTCCGACAACTGGGCGGGCGCCCATCCGAAGATTGCCCAGCGGCTGACGACCGAAGCCGGCGGCTTCGCCTCGGCCTATGGAACCTCGGCGTTGGACAAGAAGGTCGAGCAGACCTTCAACGACATCTTCGAGCGCGAGGTCGCCGTCTTCTTCGTCTCGACCGGCACAGCCGCCAATTCGCTGGCGCTCGCCAGCGTCGGCAAGCCTGGCGGCGTGATCTTCTGCCACGACAGCGCGCATGTCTTCCGCGACGAATGCGGCGCGCCGGGCTTCTTCTCGAGCGCCGCCCGTCTCACACCGCTCGGTGGCCAGCACGGAAAGATCGAACCGATTAATCTGGAGCGCGGGCTGCGTTCAATCCCGCCGGGTTGGATTCATGCCGGCCAGCCGATGGCCGTCACCATCACCCAACTCACGGAATCCGGAACACTTTATAGCCTTGATGAAATCGAACGGATCGGCCGTATCGCGAAGGACAACAACGTCCCGCTTCACATGGACGGAGCGCGCTTCGCCAATGCGCTGACGGCCCTCGGCGTGTCTCCGGCGGATATGACCTGGAGACGCGGCGTGGATATCCTTTCCTTCGGAGCGACCAAGAACGGCTGCTGGTGCGCGGAAGCCATTGTCTTCATGAATCCCGAACAGGCCCGCCAGCTCCCCTTCATCCGCAAGCAGTCGGCCCAGCTTTTCTCCAAGACGCGCTTCGTCGCCGCCCAGTTCGACGCCTATTTCGAAGACCGCCTCTGGCTGGAACTTGCCGCCCATGCCAACGCGATGGCGGACCGCCTGCGGGCGGGCATTGCCGCAAGCTCCGATGCGCGTGAAGCATGGAAGACAGATGGCAACGAGATCTTTGCGATCGTCCACAACGACGCCTCCCGGCGGCTCAGGGAGGCAGGCGCACATTTCGCCGATTGGCATGAAATTCCCGAGCACCTGCATGACGTGATCGCTGCGGACGAAACGCTGGTCCGTCTCGTCACATCCTTCGCGACCGAGCCTTCCGAAGTGGACCGGTTCGTCGAACTCCTTCGGTAACCTGATGATCACGCGACGCTCACAAACGTCGCGTCTTCGATGACGCACTCGTCACGCTGCGATCACACGCTGTTTATCGTCGGATAAACGCAGGTTGATTTCCATTTCAACAGAAGATGTGCGAGTTTCTTTTCACCGGACCAGAGAGGCTCCGGCGGCGGGAATTTCAGCCCCGCCGAACCCGACACAATTTGAGGAGAATACATAATGTCCACCAAGACCGTAATCGGCGCATCCGCTGTTGCAAGCGCACTCATGATGGCTGTCTCCGCCACCACCTTCGTTTCTTCCGTCTCGCCGGCTGCCGCTGACGACGCCAAGGAAAAGTGCTTCGGGGTTGCCATGGCCGGCAAGAACGACTGCGCCGCCGGCCCCGGCACGACCTGCGCCGGCACGTCCAAGGTCAACTACCAGGGCAACTCCTGGAAATACGTTGCCAAGGGCACCTGCACCACGATGAAGCTGCCGGGCGATCGCAAGGGTTCGCTGGAAGCGCTGAAGCGCGACCTGCCGGCCTGATAACGGCCTGAAAGCCGGCCGGAGCCGATAACGGCTCCCGAAGCCCGGACCGCCAGAATTGCGTCGATGCCTCACTCGTCCGTCCATTTCTCGAGACGAAGACCAGAGGCGGAGGTATTGACCCAACGATCCGGCGTCCGGGCTTCTCCCCGGCTGGGGCGCCGGTTTTTTTATGACCAAATCCATTTGAAGGAACAATCTCATGAAACCGGAAGTTCTCGGCTACCCTGCCCGAAACGGCAAGACGTTGCCCGCTCGCGCCGGAGCCGGCTTCAAGTCCGTACATGCCGACGCGATCCTCGCGGATAGCTATCGGATCGGTTTTCTGGAAGTGCATGCGGAAAATTATATGGGAGCTGGCGGGCATCCGCACCGCCTGTTGACCCGCATGCGAGAGCATTTTCCGCTCTCAGTGCATGGCGTCGGTTTGTCGATCGGTTCCGAGAGAGGGATCGATGCCATGCACCTTTCGCGCCTCAAGGCCGTCGTGGAACGCTACGAACCGGAACAGGTGTCCGAACACCTCGCCTGGTCCACCCATGACGACAGCTATTTCAACGATTTGTTGCCTGTGCCTTATGACCGGGAAACACTTGATCGCGTGTGTGACCACATCGATCTCGTACAATCGGTCCTGCATCGCAAGATCCTGCTCGAGAACCCGTCGACCTACGCGGTCTTCGAACGCTCGACCATGAGCGAAACAGATTTCATCCGCGAGATTGCCCGCCGCACCGGCTGCGGCCTGCTGCTCGATGTCAACAACGTGCTGGTCTCATCGGTCAACAACCGCTTCAAGCCGCTGATGTATCTGCACGATTTTCCCCTCGACCTGGTCGAGGAAATCCATCTCGCCGGCCATGCAGAGGATGAAGACGAGGACGGCGCGCGTCTGCTGATCGACGCCCACGACCGCCCCGTCGATGACGAGGTCTGGCATCTCTTCAATATCGTCATCAGCCAGACCGGCCCGCTGCCGACCCTGGTCGAATGGGACAATGACGTTCCCGACTGGCCGGTGCTCCGCCGCGAAGCGCAAGCCGCCGATGCCATTCTTGCCCGCCACGCGACGACCTACCTGATGGGCGCGCGCCATGGGTAGTGCCTCGTCATCACGTCAGGAAACATTCGCCGCAGCCCTGCTCGATCCGGATCACGCCATTCCGGACGGCCTTCTGACACCCGACGGCCGACCCGCCGGCAAGCGCTTCGGGATCTATCGCAACAACGTGACCGTCAGCCTTGTCAACGCGCTCTCGGAAGTCTTTCCCACCGTCCAGAACCTCGTGGGCGAAGACTTCTTCCGCGCCATGGCGAGGCTTTACGTGCAGGACACTCCACCTGCCTCGCGCCTCCTCTTCGAATATGGCGCAAGCTTTCCGGATTTCATCGAACGATTCGAACCGGCGGCCGACCTGCCCTTCCTGCCCGAGGTCGCCCGGCTGGAGCGCCTGTGGCTGGACAGCTTTCATGCCGCCGACGCCGCTCCGCTGGATGGCGCCGTGCTGCAGCGGGTCGCGCCGGAACAGCTAGCGAGCCTCACCTTCGTCAGGCATCCGGCGACGCGACTATTGCGCGCTCAACACGCTGCCGTGACGATCATGGCCCGCGACCGCGCCGGCGAACCGCTGGACGGCCTCGATCCCTTTGTTGCGGAAGACGGGCTGATCACGCGTCCCGCCTACGATCCCGAAATTCGCCATCTGCCAACAGGCGGCGCGGATTTCGTCGGCCTGCTCATTGAGGGTCACACGCTCGGCGAGGCGGCGGGCGCTGCCCTTTCCGCCGATCCCGGCTTCAACCTGCCGGCCGCCATTTCGGCCATCATTCAGGCAGGCGCATTTTCAAAGGTCCTTTTTGAGGGGATGGAGGTTTCCTGACATGAATTTTGTGATGAAGATCAAGCAATTGCATGATGGCATCTTCGGCCTTGCCGAGAAGCTGACGGAAGGCTGGTTTCTTGGCCTCTTTGCCCGTTTCGTGTTCTTCGCCGTGCTCTATTTCTATTTTCTGAACTCCTTCGGCACCAAGGTTGGCGAAGGCTTTGCCGGCTTCGTCCAGATCCAGGACGGTGCCTTCTACCAGATCGCGCCGAAGGCCATGGATGCCGTGAGCGGCGATGTCGGGGCGCTGCCCTTCTTCCCATGGAAGATCATCGTGCCGCTCGGCACCTATATGGAGCTCATCCTGCCGACGCTGGTGGTCATCGGCCTCTTCACCCGCGCGGCGTCCGTCGGCATGATCGGCTTCGTCATCGTCCAGACGCTGACGGATATCTTCGGCCATATGGCGGATGCCCAGACAATCGGCGCGCTCTTCGACCGCTTCCCCGACAGCCTGATCTCCGACCAACGCCTGCTCTGGAGCGTGCCGCTCGTTTATCTGGCGCTCAAGGGCGGCGGGGCGATCTCACTCGATGCGATCCTCTCCCGGCTTGCGCCGAAAGCGCAGATAGCCTGAGACAGACGCGAAAAGACCCCCGGCAGGGAACCGGGGGTCTCTTCATTCAACCGGAGGAGAGATGGGTTAGTTAAGCTGACCTTCGATCGCCTTCGGAGCGTCGCTCTTGGAGGCAACGATATCGATGCGGCGCGGCTTCATCGTTTCAGGAATTTCGCGCACGAGGTCGATGTGGAGCAGGCCGTTCTTTAGCGAGGCGCCGCGCACTTCGACATAGTCGGCGAGCTGGAAGCGGCGCTCGAAGGCGCGCTTGGCAATGCCGCGATAGAGATAGTCGACATCCTTGTCGATTTCGGCGGATTTTTCACCCTTGACGGTCAGCGCATGCTCGCGCGCTTCGATGGAAAGTTCGCTTTCGTCGAAGCCGGCAACAGCCATGGTGATGCGATAGGCATTCTCACCCGTCCGCTCGATATTGTAGGGCGGATAGCTCTGCGACTGGTCGGGCTGACCAACGCCGTCAAGCATGTTGAAAAGACGGTCGAAGCCGACGGTGGAGCGATAAAGGGGAGAGTAGTCGATGTGACGCATGATGTCCTCCTGAGAAGCGACGTCAGTCAATGTTTTCAATGCCTCACACCCCGTTTCAGGCGGCGGGAGACGGTTTAAGAAGACCCGTTTGGCATCTTCGAAGAAACAGATGGGAATTGATTTTTGCGCTTCAAGAGGTGATGACAGGATTGAAGCAATTCCAGCGAAAGTGGCATCCGGTTTCGCGTTCGGAATTGCGTGTAACATAGAGCTAGATGGCGTCCGGCGTTAATGCCGGACGCCATCTAGCAAAATCGAATTTCCGGTGATCGCATTGCTCTATCAGACCCCCGACAATCCGCTGCCGCCCGTGCATATGGACGGCACCTTCAGGACCCATGACGGGATCGATCTCCGCTACGCCGTCTTTAAAGGCAAGACCTCCCCGCCGAAGGGAACGGTCGTGCTCCTGCCGGGCCGCAGCGAGCCGATCGAGAAATATGCCGAGACGATCGCCGACATCACCAATGCGGGCCTGTGGGTCGCAACGTTCGACCTGCGCGGCCAGGGCGGTTCGCCGCGTCTTGCCAGGAACAAGCGCCTCGGCCATGTCCGCCGCTTCAGCGACTACCAGAAGGACCTGGACGCCTTCTTCGAGCAGATCGTCCTGCCGGACGCCAAGCTGCCCTTCTTCCTTGTCGGTCACTCGACGGGCGGGCTGATCGCTCTGGCGAGCGCGCGGCGCATCGGCAACCGGGTGGAGCGGATTGTGGTTTCGGCGCCGTTTCTCGGCCTCGCCTCGACGCGCCCCTCGCCCCGCATGGTGCGCTTCGTTGCGCTCCTCATGTGCCTCATCGGTTTCGGCGGCCGCGCCTCGCGCAAAGACAGGGATTATTCGAAGTTTGAAACCAATGCCGTCACCTCGGACCCCAGGCGTTTCGCCCGAAACCAGGCGATCTTCGACGCGTATCCGGAACTGACGCTTGGCCCCCCGACATGGCGCTGGGTCCGTGAATGCCTGAAGGCCGGCCGCAAGGTCGTCTCGCCGGCCTATCTGCAATCCATCACCGTACCGACCCTGATCCTCGGACCCACGGCCGATCGCGTCGCCTCCTATCCGGAGATAGAGCGCATGTCGCGCTACTTCCGCGCCGGCAAGCTGATCCCGATCGATGGGTCGGAGCACGAGGTCTTCCAGGAGGCCGAGAAATATCGCGCTCAGGCCATGGCTGCCCTGCTCGCATTTATCCCCGGCGGCTTTGCCGAGCCGGTCCGCCTGATCGAAGAGGAAGAGACCTCGGAAACGACAACGGGCTGATCAGCCTGCCAGCAGCTCCATCGCCTGTTTGTGAAGCGCAGGCGTGGCGGCGGCGACAATGCGCCCGCCCATTTCCGGCCGCCCGCCATCCCATGTCGTGATGACGCCGCCGGCATTCTCGATGATCGGAATGATCCCGCCGACATCGTAGGGCTTCAACTGATTCTCGACCACGAGATCGATATTGCCGCTGGCGACCAGCATATAGGCATAGCAATCGCAGCCATAGCGGAAGAGCCGCACGGTCTTTTCGACCGCACGATATTTCCGCTCGTCCTCGCCCGCAAAGAGATGCGGCGAGGTGGAAAACAGCGTCGCGTTGGAAATGTCGCCGCAATCGCGCGTCTTGATCTGCCGCGCGCCGCCCGGCCCGGTATAATATGACGCCTTGCCGTCGGAGAAATAGCGTTCGCCGGTAAAAGGCTGGTCCACCAGACCCATCTTGGCGCGGCCACCGCTGTAAAGCCCGATCAACGTCCCCCAGACGGGAAGCCCCGAAATGAAGGCGCGCGTGCCGTCGATCGGGTCGATCACCCAGACATTCTCGCGATCCAGCCCGACATTGCCGTGCTCTTCGCCCAGGATGCCATGATCCGGGAAGGCGCGCTCGATCTCGGCACGGATAGCCTCTTCCGCTGCCCGGTCGCCCTCGGTCACCGGATCGAAGCCGCCCGCCTCCTTGTTGACCACCGCAGCACCCGCTCGAAAGCGCGGCAGCGTCTCGCGCGCGGCGACTTCGGCAAGGCGATCGAAAAACGCTCTGTCTGGCAGCATGGGGTCCTCGTGTCGGCGCGCGAGCCGCGCTTTTTCGTGTGCGGATGTTGCTATTCTTAAACCGGAATTTCGCGACTGAGGAAAGAGCGTCTTTTGACATTTGCCGCCACTTCCATCAGGAATGGGTAAAATTTGAGCACGGAAAAAATCTGCTTAAATCCTGTGCCAAATCCGTTGACATTGGTGCGCTGCAATATTAATGTCATCTTACAGTCGCTCGCGGCTGTAATACCCTCCTTGGGTGTTTCCTCCCTAGATTTGACCGCGCCCAACGGCGCGGTTTTTTTTCGGCCATGCAGCCCGCCTCTCAAGGGGACAAGCGCTCTGCCACGCCGAAACCCTCGGGTAAAAACCTTTCCCGAGTTTGTCTCCGGTTTTCACGCTTCCGCCTTTGTCTCTGGGCATCAGCATCCGGAGAGCCACGCTGACGCGCCGCACTGATTGGTAGTTAGTAAAAACGGCGGAACGCCAGCGCGACCCGTCGAGATTGCCGAGGCAAGACCGCATCCGATCCTGATCCTCAAGCGCGGGCCGCCTTGCTAATCCGCCTGCGGATGCAGGCGGAGGGGAAGGTGCGGCTTGTCGTCTCCCACAAGGGAAGAGGAGGGATCACTCCGCCGCAAACGCCATATCGCCCGATGTCTCCACGACATAATCGGCCAGCCGCATCATGAACTCCCGCAGCAACCCCGCCACCAGCAGGAATTCAGGCTTCCGCTGCAGCGTCACCTCGTCCACATAGAGCGACCGGTTGACCTCGATCTGGATGGCATGGAGGCTGCGGGCGGGGCGGCCGTAATGTTCGGTGATGAAACCGCCGGCATAGGGCTTGTTGCGCACAGTGGCAAAACCGAGATCGGTGAGGATATCGCTGGCCGCCCTCGTGAGCCGGGATGACGCACTTGTGCCATAACGGTCACCGATCACGATCTCCGGCTTTTCCGGCGAACCGGGAATGCGGATATTTCCCGGCATCGAATGGCAGTCGATGAGGATCGCCTGCCCGAAGCAGACATGCGTGCGGGCGATCAGTCTGCGCAGGCAGGCGTGGTAGGGCTTGTAGACGGCCTCGATGCGATCCAGCCCCTCCTCCGCCGTCAACCGCGCGCCGTAGATTTCAGTATTCTCCGCGACGATTCGCGGAATCGTCCCAAGCCCGCCGGCAACCCGCACGGAATTTCGGTTCACATGCGACGGCAGTTCGCCGATGAACATGCGCGGATCGAGTTCGTAGGGCTCACGGTTTACGTCGAGAAAGGCGCGCGGGAAATGGGCGACCAGCATCGGCGCGCCAAGCGAGACGGCCGAAATGAACAGCTCATCCACATAGACGTCTTCTGATTTGCGGATCGTCAGCGGGTCGAGCCGCGACTGCGCCATGAATTCGCGACTGTAGCGTCGGCCGCTATGCGGGGAATTGAACACGAATGGGATTGTATGAGCGGCGGGCTCGAAGACCTCGTAATCGATGCTTTCCTCGTCCAAGCCGCGCATCATTCCCCTTTACCATGTTTTGTTGTTGTGGTGATTTGCAGTATCAAACATGTTGCCAGCAGCCGTGCGTGAAGTCAAAACATTCGCAGAGACCCAAAGCGGCTTCTCATGCGTTATACCTAGCCTTGGCAGGCCGTGTTCACGGGAAATTTACCCGCTGCAGCTTAAAACTGATGTTCATACGCCTGAACGAGAAAACACCAGATGTCAGAGAAAATGACCCAGAAGATCCTCCTTGCTGAAGACGACAACGACATGCGCCGTTTCCTGGTCAAGGCGCTCGAGCGCGCCGGCTATAACGTCATGTCCTACGACAATGGCGCCAGCGCCTATGACCGTCTGCGCGAAGAGCCCTTCTCGCTGCTCTTGACCGACATCGTCATGCCGGAAATGGACGGGATCGAACTCGCCCGCCGCGCGACCGAACTCGACCCGGACCTGAAGGTCATGTTCATCACCGGCTTCGCCGCCGTGGCGCTCAACCCGGACTCCCGCGCCCCCAAGGACGCCAAGGTTCTCTCCAAGCCCTTCCACCTTCGCGACCTCGTCGACGAGGTCAACAAGATGCTGGCTGCCTGAAAAGGCGGCCACCGAAGCTTTTCCACGGATTGATAAAAAAGCTTCAAAAACCCTATTGACGGCGCAAAGCATTTTATGATCTATGCGCCGACATCGGATGGGCGTGTAGCTCAGCGGGAGAGCACTACGTTGACATCGTAGGGGTCACAGGTTCGATCCCTGTCACGCCCACCATCCAAATTCATGAATTAAAGGGCGTTTCGGTTGAAAATCGAAGCGCCTTTTTTGTCTGTTGGTCTGCAGGTCCGATGATCCTGCATGAGCCTGAACCGAGCTTCATCCTCGATCAATTCAGACCGACAATGGCCGCGTGATGAGCGCGCCGGAATTAGCCGGGCATCGCAAATCCAGGGCGTTCAAACGCTCATTGATATCCTCATAATATCCCCAAAAACGGCAACCCGCCCCATTTTCAAATTACGCGTCGCGACTACCGTATGAGAAATCGCTAAAATTGCGGATGCCACTTTAGGATACGGTTAACGATTAAGATTTCTAATCTGAGTTGCGCAACATCTGGTATCGATGATCCCTTCGCGGCACGCGAAACAGCATCCCGTCCCATGATCTAGTTCGCATAATTGCTCCTTGTTAGCAGCAGGCGACGAGAGGAAATCATGTGCTTTTTCGTTATCGTCAGACGTGACTCACCCATAGGCTTCTTGAACCGGAGCCCGAAGCGGGAACGGGCTCCGGCTCTGAAGAACCGCTATCCCGTTCACACCGCCCGAACGGACTGGCTCGGGTTCGCGGGCCCCCCGGCCCGTCCACCTTTAGAAAGGCGGCGGCCGTAAAGCGCTTGAAATTTGCAAGAGTCATCCAATCCGAAGCAGCTTCGACAGGAAAATCGCATGTCCTTCTACACGCAAATGAAGAAATCCTCGAAATGTGAGGTTGCTCTGGCCGAGATCCAGCGCGTCTCCGCCAGCCACGCGAACGGGAACCTCGCCGACCGGGCGAATGTCGATGTCGCGACGGGCAGCGCCCGAGAGATACTGAAGGCAATCAACCTCTTGCTGGAAGCGGGCATCCAGCCGATGCAGAAGCTTGCGACATCCATCACGCACATGTCGGATGATCACGACAAGGGCGACATCGATGTCATGTTGCCGGTGGAGGAGTTCAGGGGCGACATGGCAGCGGTGGCCAAAAGCGTGAACGCCATGGTCGGTAGCCATATCGCGGTGAAGAAGAAGGCCATGGCCTGCGTCAAGGAGCTTGGCGAGGGCAATTTCAATGCTCCGCTCGAACAGCTGCCGGGCAAGAAGGCGTTCATCAACGAAACGATCGAAACCCTGCGCGGCAATCTGCGGGGCCTGATCGGTGAAATGAACAACATGTCGGCCGAACATGACAGGGGCGATATCGATGTCTTTCTACCCGTCGAGCGCTTCAAGGGTGACTTCGGCACCATGGCCAAGGGGATCAACGACATGGTCGCCGGCCATATCGCCGTCAAGAAGAAGGCCATGGCCTGCATTAAGCAGCTGGGCGAGGGCAATTTCGAAGCGCCACTCGAGCAGTTCCCCGGCAAGAAGGCCTTCATCAACGAGACAATCGAGACGCTGCGCGGCAATCTGCGGGCGATCACCCTGGAACTTCAGCGCCTGATCGCTGCGTCCACGGCCGGCAAGCTTTCCGAGCGGGGGGCCGCCGATCGTTTCGTCGGGGATTTCGCCAAGCTCGTCTCCGGAATCAATGGCATGCTGGACGCGATCATTCTCCCGATCTCGGAGGGCAACCGCGTACTCCGGCAGGTTAGCGTCGGCGATCTGACAGAGCGGGTCGAGATTGCATGCGAAGGCGACCACGAGCGGATGAAGAACGCGATCAACAATCTGGTCGACAACCTGCGCAACACGGCAGACATTGCCAACCAGATCGCAGCCGGCGATCTGACCGTCGAGCCCGAGCCGCTTTCCGACAAGGACACGCTTGGAACTGCGCTACTGTCCATGGTGGAGCGGCTGCGTGGCGTCGTGACCGACGCACTGGTCGCCAGCGAAAACGTCTCGGCCGGCTCGCAACAGCTGTCGTCCGGTTCGGAACAGCTCTCGCAAGGCGCAACCGAACAGGCAGCATCCGCTGAAGAAGCGGCGGCCTCGATGGAACAGATGGCCTCCAACATCAAGCAGAATGCCGACAATGCCGCCCAGACCGAAAAGATCGCGCGTCAGTCTTCGAAGGACGCCGAGGCCTCGGGCGATGCCGTCAACCGCGCCGTGACGGCCATGCGCAAGATTGCCGAAAAGATTTCCATCGTCCAGGAGATCGCCCGCCAGACCGACCTTCTGGCCCTGAATGCTGCCGTCGAAGCGGCCCGCGCAGGCGAGCATGGCAAGGGCTTTGCAGTTGTCGCCTCCGAAGTGCGCAAGCTTGCCGAACGCAGCCAGTCGGCCGCGGCCGAAATCAGCGGCCTCTCGACGGAAACGGTCGATGTCGCGACCGAGGCAGGCGGCATGCTCGCCCGCCTTGTGCCTGACATTCGCAAGACCGCGGAACTGGTCGCGGAAATCTCTGCGGCCTGCCGCGAACAGGATATTGGCGCAGGCCAGATCAACGAGGCCATCCAGCAACTCGACAAGGTGACCCAGCAGAATGCCGGTGCCTCGGAAGAGATGTCGGCAACCGCAGAAGAACTGGCCGAACAGGCCGAGGAGCTGCGGGCCTCCATCGCCTTCTTCACGGTCGACAATGGCGAGGACGCACAGCCGCGGGCAGGCGCCGACCGATCGTTGCAGGCGAGGCAGAAGAAAAAGGCCCCCACGAAGCCGGCCGCAAAGACATCCCAGCCCAAGGCGGGTCAGACGGTCGCAAGACAGCAGGCGCGGGTCAGAGGCCTCATGCTCGACATGTCGATGGGAGGCCCCGACGAAGACGACTCCGACTTCCGGGCGAGTGCCTGATCATGGAATGGCGGCCTGCGGGCCGCCAACTCCGGACGGAGCCCTAGGGAGCCTCGTCGTGTCTGCCACATGCAGCATGCGACATTAACACTAACACGCAGTTCTCTGCCGCCGGGCGGGAATGTCGCAGCGATGCCGATTGCCTGAAACGTCACAGCCCGGTACACTTTGCTGACGATAACAACCCCGACCGGACCACGACTGCTCATGAACCGATTCCAGCTGCCGCACACCCCCTGGGAACACTTTGCTGACGGCGTCGTCCATGTCATCGGGGTCGCGGCCGCGATTGCCGCCACCTCTGCGCTGATCGTCTGGGCGAGCCTGAAATTGCCGGCCAACTGGATCTGGCCGCTGACCGTCTATGGCGTCGGAATGATCGCCACCTTCTCCTTTTCGGCCGCCTATAACCTGACCATTCACAGCAAGGTGCGGGCTGTCCTGCGCCGCTTCGACCATGCGGCCATCTACCTGATGATCGCCGGCACCTATACGCCGATCGGCATTATCGGGCTTGGTGGCTGGCTGGGCTGGGGTCTTGCGATTTCCTCATGGACGCTGGCCATCATAGGCATCGTCATGAAGCTGGCTTTCTTCCACCGCTGGCCCCGCGCGGGCTTCTTCCTCTATCTGGGCATGGGCTGGCTCGGCATTGTCGCTGTCTGGCCGCTGATCCAGAACCTAAATCCGAGCGTGCTGATCCTGCTGCTCGGCGGGGGCATCACCTATACGGCCGGCACGATCTTCTATCACTACGACCGCCTGCCCTATTCCCGCGCGATCTGGCACACCCATGTGCTGGCTGCCGCAGCACTCCACTACGTCGCGGTGCTGATGGCCGTTCCCGCCGTCGCTTGATTGCAGCCGCGCTTTGAGGCATAAGCTTGTCTCACGGCTTGGGAACGCCTGCCGCCCGCTGGCTTTTGGCCCTGGTGAAGTTCCCGATGCAGCTCGCAAGGACCTGCATCGAACCTACCGATTGATGACCGAAGCTTTGATGCATTCGCGCCATCGGCAATGCGGGTCCCGATTACGGCAATGCGAATGCGGCAAGGACTTCAACCATGTCACAATCGATGCCCATTCCCTCGCTCGAAACCCTCAAGGACCAGGCCAGGCGCCTGCGCAGCCGCCTGAAGGACGAAGCCCAGGACATTACCCACTCCAAGGCACTGGAACTGATCGCCGCCCAATACGGCTTCCGCGACTGGAACACGATTGCCGCGAAAGCCGGCAACCGCCCACCGCTCAATCCGTGGATGCTGGGCTCCAGGGTCTCCGGCCACTATCTCGGCCAGCCCTTCAGGGCCGAAATCCTCTCCGTGCAGGCCCTCACGCACGCGCCGGGGCGCTATCGCATTACATTCGATTTCGAAGAAGCGGTGGATGTCGTCACATTCGACAGCTTCTCCGCCTTCCGCAAGCGCGTCACCTGCACGATCGGCGAAGACGGCCGAACCATCGAGAAAACCTCCAACGGCCGGCCGCATATGGAACTGGAATGGTGAAAGGAAACGAGGCATGAGTACAATCGTCATCACGGGAGCGGGTCGCGGCATCGGCCATGAGCTGGCGCGCGCGGCACTCGCCGAAGGCCATACGGTCTACGGCTCGGTGCGCAGCGAGGCCGATGCGGCGAAACTGCAATGCGACCTCGGCGAGGCACTCATGCCTCTCGTTTTCGACGTCACCGACAGAGCCGCTGTCAGCCGCACAGCAGCTTCGGTTGCCGGCCCGGTCGATATCCTGATCAACAATGCCGGCATCATCGGGCCGCGGCCGGAGCGGCAATCGCCGCTCGCCATGGATTTCGACGGCTTTGCCGAAACCCTGGCGATCAACACCATCGCCCCGCTTGCCGTTTCGCAGGCTTTCCTGCCAGCGTTAAGGCGTTCGGACCGTGGCCGCATTCTTACCATTTCGAGTCAGATGTCCTTCATGGGCTACCGCAAGTCCGACCAGATCGCCTATCGCGCCTCCAAGGCGGCCGTGAACAAGGTGATGCAGGGACTGGCAACGGCGCTGGAAGACGAGAAAATCCCGGTCGTGCTGGTCGATCCGGGCTGGGTGAAAACCGATATGGGCGGCCCCTCGGCCGATCTGGACCCGGCTCAGGTGGCGGCAGGTATTCTCTCGCTTGCTGAAGCGCTTGGCATGCCGCAGACGGGACGGTTTTTCCTTTGGAGCGGTCAGGAGCGCGGCTTCTAGATCGTTTCAATGTCTCATAGAAACTCTGAAACGATCTATCTCTTTGTTTTTGCGCAATTCCGGACGCGAAACCGGTTTCCACTTTCGCTGGAATTGCTCCAGTCACCGCGCTCCCACACGATTTCAGCGCCGCACGGTATACGAAGAAATCTCTCTGTTCAGCGTGAAGAGCCTGGGGTGGCTGGCGTCGATCACCAGGCACTGGCCGGAATAGCCGCGATCGGAGCAAACCTTGGCGCTGATGAGGCCTTTGACCTCGACCGAGGCAATGCGGTCGTTCCACCGGGGAGGCAGGCTGGGCGCACTGGTCCCGATCGTCGCGCAGAAATGCGCGCCTGTGAAGTTGACACCCGTATAGAAGCAGACCTCGCCATCCATGGAAGCGTTTTCAGTCTTGCAGATGGGACCCCGGCAGGGCTTCTTGCGCAACAGCTGCTCCTTGGGCAGCTTCTGTCTGTTCGGAATCTGAGTGTTGTAGGTGGAGATGAAAGGGTCGCCGTTATAATTGCCGCCGTTGCCACCCGAGTTTGTCTTGGTGTCCTGAACGTCGCTGTTGGAGGGGGTTTCCGCGCTCGGGGTATTGCCCGGCGCGTTGCTCGGTGCATTGGCAGAAGGCGCGCTGATGGATGTCGAATAGGTAGCGATATCGGCATGTGCAGCACCGGCGGCACCGATGGCAAGAGCGGCTGCAAGTGCGGATTGGGCGAAGAGAGTGCGTATCCTGGTCATGGTCATGTCTCCCGATATGGCTCATCCCGAGCCTTTGGCTGATCGTGTGGAGGCTTAGCTCCGGTTGGCTGGCATCTGATGGAGACAGGTATAGACGCGCCATAACGGGACCGCTGTTCCCGGTGGAACAGAGCTGATCACCAATCGATCGAAGGAAATATCTCAGCGCCAGAAACTGGCAAACTCACGCGGCAGGACCTCCAGCAAACGATGGAACTCCGCGGTGTCCATGGTTTCGTGAAGTGCAGCACCCACGTCTTCCAGCGCCGAAGGCGTCGAAAGATTGTGATTGTGCCGGAGAGCCAGAATTTCGCGCTGCAGCCCGGCGCGATCGGTCAGCGGAAGCACGGGAGCCTCGACATCCCAGGCCGACACGAAGATCGCCCTGAGAACAGGTGGCAGATGATCGGCGAAACGCAGCGCCTCGCGCGGTGTCATATGGCAACGCAGCGCGTGGAAGACCGCCTCGACCATGGTGTAACACTGATGTGTCGTCTGCAGCAGGGAGATCCGCCTGAGCGCCTCCATGAAGGCCTCGAAGTCGCGCGATGCGTGGAAATATTCCTGCGGCATCGGCATCGTGTCACCCCGCGATGTCCACTACGCCGCAATCGCCGGCTTCCGAGGCAAAGGCCAGCAACTTTCCGGACTTCGACCACGCCATGGAGGTGATCGCCCCCTTGCCGGGACGACGCAGCACCACTTCCTTCTCGTCGGCGAACCGCACAAGCAGGATCATTCCGTCGATGAAGCCGATGGCCACAACCTCTTCCGCCGGATGGCAGGAGACGGCGGTCGCCATGATGTTACCCCGCGTGCCGAGTTCCAGCGGCGGCTTGCCCATCGGACCGTCCTTCGCCGAAAACGGCCAGACGATCGCGGCCGGCGCGCCGGACGAGGCAAGCCATTTGCCCTTCACAGACCAGGACATCGACTTGATCTTGGCCGGATAGCCGGTCATGCGCATGTGTCGCGCCTCTTCGCCCGGCTTCACGTCAATCTTCCAGCCATGCAGCGCATTTTCCTGCATGGCGGTGACAACGAAGCGCCCGTCGGGCGAAAAGGTCACGGCATTGTGTGCGCCCTTCCAGTCGAGATCGATCGGCGCCCCAGCGGTCATCACCCAATGCAGCGTCACGCCGTTGTAGCGGGCGGCGGCAATCCGCAGGCCCTTGGGCGCGAACGCAATAGCTTCCACCGTGCGCTGTTCGGTGAAGCTTTTCACCGTGCCATCGGCGAGCCGCACCCTGGCTTCCTTGCCGACGCCAAAGGCAACAGCCCCCTGCGGTCCCGCAGCTATGACGGAGATCCACTTGCGCGGCTCCTCGGCGAGGAGTTCCACACGCCCATCCGCATGAACACGGTTGACCTTGCCATCCTCGCCTGACGTCACCAGCGTGTTGCTGGCTTCATCCTTGATGGAGGCGAGCAGGCCCTGATGCGCGGCCGCCGTCTTGTGGCCCATGTCGAGGCGATGAACCTCGCCGGACGCGGACGTGAAGAAGGGAACATCGCCAAGGAAATGCGCACCGACGATGTGGCCTTCGAGATCAAGCGGAGCAACTGTGGGCATGGCGGGTCTCTTCTCAGCATGAATTGTCTTCAGTGGCTGCTGTTTAGACAATGTTGGAGCAGGTGGGAAGGCGGGAAACGGTCCGCTGGGACGTCAATCCGGCTCCGGCGGATAAAGTCGTCGGCCATGAAGCACGGCTTCTATATCGACGTGATATTCATCCGTTATAGTGTAGACGAGAAAATAGGGATATTGCGGCACCGAAATTTCGCGCGTTCCCTGCACGCGACCCGTTTTCCCAGGAGCGGAAAACTCTCAAGCTGATAAGGCGATCATAAGAATTGCGTCGATGACCCTCTGCGCGGCCGCCGGATTTCTTTCACGGATATAACCTTGAATGGCACGAAGATCGGCGCGAGCATCGTCCGAAAATCTAACGTGCATCGAACCCGAATTCCGCCGCGACCTCATCAAGATTGCGGTAAGCCGTATTTCCGGTTTTCTTTTTCGCCAGCCGGCTTTCAACCGTCCGACGCACCCAAGCGTCATGTTCAGGTGCAGGCGCTTCGCCTACACCTGATGCAATATACTCGAGGTCTGGGTGCTCTTTCAGCTCGCTCATGAGCGGTACCATACCAGTTTGGCACTCACTGAGCCAGCGTCTTTTGCAACCATCACGCCGCAACCGTCTGCGCTTCGCAGGCCTTGAAGGTACGTTCCAGTTTTTCCTGGTCGAGATCGCGGCCGATGAAGACGAGGCGCGTTTCGCGCTTTTCGTGTTCCTTCCACGGACGCTGATGGTCACCTTCGATGATCATGTGCACGCCCTGCACGACGTAGCGCTCCTCGTCGCCGGTGAAGGCGATGATGCCCTTCAGACGAAGGATCTTGGGGCCATCGGTCTGCGTCACCTTCTGGATCCACGGGAAGAACTTGTCCGGGTTCATCTCGCCGCCGCGCAGTGAGATCGACTTCACCGTCACATCGTGGATCGCCGAGGGCGTGCCATGGTGGTGGCCATTATCATGCCCGTGGTCGTGGTGATGATGGTCATGATCATGATGGTGGTGGCCGTGATCGTGGCCATGGTGGTCATGGTGGTCATGATCGTGATCGCAATCCGGACCGCAGACATGATCCTCGTATTCGTCGAGGAAATGCGGATCGTTTTCCATCGCCTTTTCGAGGTTGAACGCGCCCTGATCGAGGATCTTGGCAATATCGACCTCCGAACGCTTGGCAAACATCACGCGGGCAGCCGGATTGATGGCGCGCACGACATCTTCCACCTGATGCAGTTCGTCATGCGAGACGAGGTCAGTCTTGTTGATGATAACGATATCGGCAAAGGCAATCTGGTCTTCGGCCTCGCGGCTGTCCTTCAGACGCAGCGGCAGATGCTTGGCGTCGACGAGTGCCACGACCGCATCAAGCTCGGTCTTGGCGCGCACATCGTCGTCCATGAAGAAGGTCTGCGCCACCGGAACCGGATCAGCAAGGCCCGTGGTCTCGACAATGATGCCGTCAAAACGGCCGGGGCGGCGCATCAGGCCTTCCACGACGCGGATCAGGTCGCCGCGCACGGTGCAGCAGACGCAGCCATTGTTCATTTCGTAAATTTCTTCGTCCGACTCGACAATCAGATCGTTGTCGATGCCGATCGCGCCGAATTCGTTAACGATAACCGCGTACTTCTTGCCGTGGTTCTCCGTGAGAATGCGGTTCAGCAGCGTCGTCTTGCCGGAGCCGAGATAGCCGGTCAGCACGGTGACGGGAATGGGTTTGATCGCTTGCACTTCGGTCATGGTCCACCTTCGGGGAAAGGGCTTCGAATTGCTGCCTATATAGGACGGCCCTACCACCGATCGCAACAATCGTGGCGAATTAAAAGCCTCGGTCGGAAAAGTAAGGCTGTCATGCTAATTTCACAATGCAGCCACAACCCGAACGCACTTCTGCTTCGCTCCCATTTGAAGATGATGGAACAAGCGAATCGTCCGTGCGTTGTCGGGCGAAAGGAGACAACCTATGTCCGCGACATACGCTTCGCCCGCAATAGCTGTTCCCACGCAAACACCCGTACGCCGCCGTGACACGCGGCTTGACGTTCTGCGCGCGCTCGCCCTTCTCATGATCTTCGTTGACCACGTTCCCGGCCAGCCGCTGGAGCACTGGACGATGAAGAACTTCGGTTTCTCCGATGCCTCCGAACTCTTCGTTCTGATTTCTGGCATCGCCGTCGCTCTGGCTTATGGCCGCAAGTATGACCTCACCAATCTTGGATCGCTCACCGTCAAGGCATGGCGTCGTGTTGTAACGCTTTTCGCCGCACATATGGCCGGCACGCTTCTGACGCTGGGCATTTTCGTCGGTGCCGCCTGGCTGTTCCTGCGCCCCGACCTCATGACGCAGGTCGCCATCGGCCCGGTCATGGAAGCCCCGATGAAGGGCCTGGTTGCGCTGACGACGCTGGGCCACCAGCTCGGCTATAACAACATTCTGCCCATGTATATGGCGTTGATGGCATTGGCGCCGGCCATGATCTGGCTGGAACGCCGCAATCCCGCCATGCTGATTGCCGTCTCCGCCCTCATCTGGGCGCTCGCCGGAACATGGCGCATCGGCCCGCCGCGCACGCTGGAAGAAGGCGTCTGGTTCTTCAACCCGCTGTCGTGGCAGTTCCTGTTCGTGATCGGCTATGTCGGCGCACGCTACATCGCCCGCGGCGGCCGCATCGGCGGCAGCCCCGGCCTGCTCGCCGCCTCCATCACCTTCGTTCTGTTTGCCGCACTTTGGACGATCATGGGCCTTGGCGCGCATTCGAGCCTGTCGCTCGGCCTGCCCTTCGTGCTGACCGGTTTCGACAAGACCTATCTGACCGGCTGGCGCCTCGCCCATATGCTGGCGCTTGTCTACATATTCCTGTCGGTGCCGTTCCTGTCGCGCATCACGCGGCTGGATCATGACAATCCGCTGGCTGTCATCGGCCGCCATGGCCTCGCGATCTTCCTGATTGGCACGGTTCTGGCCGTACTCGCCCAGGCGATCATGGCCGTCATCGGCAACTGGCCGGAGACCGGCTTGCTGCTGATCGCCAACGGCGTCTTCATCCAGATCATTGCCGCCTATTGGTTGGACATGCGCGACGAGGCGAACCGAAAGAAGGCAAAGTCCGCCAAGCCGGTTGCGGCGCCGACGGCCGGTCTCTCGCCCGTTACCGCCTGAACAGTTTGCGAACAAATCCTGTTACTGCCTGGCGGCGCTCCTCGCGCCGCCATTCTTCGGCATTTCGCTCCAGGCTTGCCATATCTGATCGTGTGCCCGGCCAGATGTCGGTTGGAACCTCAATCTCGCGAAGCTCGCGCCGTGGCGAGGCATCGATTTCACCCAACAGTTCGAACCTGCCGGCAAGGGTGCTGTCAATCTCGGCCATGTCGATCTCCTTTGCGAAGCCTTATGCTTCGAATTTGCGCGATAGGCCTTGATCTTAATTCTTTCCTGTAAGATGATAATGGCCAGAAAATTCCTCACATAAGTGAATTTTTTTCAGCTATGTCCGATGCCTCTCTCAAGGAAATGCAGGCCATCTGCCGGATTGCGGAGACGGGAAGCTTTGCGCAGGCCGCAGACGATCTGGCGCTGACGCCATCCGCCGTCTCCAAGCTTGTGGGTCGGCTGGAATCGCGACTCGGCATCCGACTGATCGCCCGCACCACCCGCCGCCTGTCGCTGACCTCGGAAGGCGCGATGTATGTCGCCCGCGCCCGCGACATCCTCGCAGCCGTCGAGGACGCGGAACAGGAGGTCATGGCGAGCGCAGCCGAACCGTCGGGCCTGCTGCGCGTCAACACCGGCACCGCCTTCGGCCGCTATGTTCTGGGTCCGATCATCCCGGACTTCCTGGCGCGCTATCCGAAGATACGCCTCGATCTCGGCATTGCCGACCGGCAGGTCGATCTGATCGGCGAGCAATGGGACGTGGCGATCCGCATGGGCCAACTCGGCGATCCGTCACTCGTCGCCCGAAAGATCGGCGAGTCCTCGCGCGCCATCTGCGCCAGCCCCGCCTATCTGGACCGCTACGGCGTACCGAAAACACCGGCGGAACTGGCGAACCACAATTGCATCGTGATTTCCGGCTTCCCCTACCTCCGCCGCTGGCCCTTCGCATCCCCGGAAGGCGTGAACCTGCAGGAGGTCGGCGGCAGCCTCATCACCGACAGCGCTGACGTCATCGTCGACATGATGCTGTCTGGGCTCGGCATTGGCCGGCTGGCGCGTCTCACGGTGGTGCAACCCCTGAAGGAGGGGCGCCTCATCGAAATCCTGAAGGACGTGCACCGCATTGACCCCTTTCCGATCCACGCAATCATGCCGCCCGGCGGCAATCGCAGCCCCAAGGTGCGGGCCTTCATCGATTTCCTGGCCGGTCACCCGCTGCTGAAGGCGTCTTTATAGCGTCGAACAGCGAAAGGTCGAAACGCGCGACGTCCCGCAGCAGTTCGATCAGGCCGCGCGCTGCGCGGTCGATCATCTCGCGTCCCTTCTCCGCCGTCGCCAGCGCCGCATTTCCCGCAACACCGTCAGCATTGAGGTCCCGCATCATCCAGCCGAAGGCATGCGGACCGTAAGCGCGCAGATGCTTGAAATCGGAAATGAAATCGCTTTGCCGGGAATCAAAGTCCCGCGCCTTGTCCATGTCCACCAGCTCCGGTGCCAGCGCCAGCATGACAGAGGTCTCGATCTCACCACCATGGATGCCTATCGCCTTTTCCTCCGGCGTGACAAGGCCTGCTTCCGCTCCGAAGCGTGTCCAGCTCGATGCCACGCAGAGCATGCCGAACCGCACCCGCGCCTCGGTCGCAACGATGGTCATCAGCGGAGAATTCCCGCCATGGGCGTTGAGCAGAACGAGACGGCGGATATCCTCCTCGCTCAACCGCTCCGCAATACCCAGCCAGCGCTCGATAGCCTCCTGGTAGGTCAGCGTTCGCGTGCCCTCCACGTCGATATGCTCGATCGAATAGCCGACCGCCTCGGTCGGCAGGAAGAGCACATCGAGGTCTTTCGGTAAAAGCGTCTGAGCCCGGCGGGCAACGCCGGTTGCAATGATGGTGTCGGTCGCAAAAGGCAGATGTGGCCCATGCTGCTCATGGGCGCCCAGCGGAAGCACCGCGATGCGATCGTCTTTTCCTGCCATTTGGCCTCCCGACAGCGTGGACAGGTCCCGAAACCTCCGGTATCCCTTGTGCAGGGGAGTCATAACGTGCTTCGGCACGGAGGCAAGCGGGCAGATGGCAAAGAAAAACAAGGACAAGAAAAAAGACGGCAAGCGCAGCAAGTCGTCGGCCAGCCCGGCTGACATCGCCTTCGAGGTCGCGCAGGTCGCCCGCCAGTTCCGCACCCTGACCTCACGCACGCTGAGCGATGTCGGTCTCTACGGCGGACAGGAAGGCGTGATGACCGCGCTCGGCGAGGAAGATGGCCTCACCGCCGGTGCCATCGCCACCCGCCTCGGCGTCAAGCCGCCGACGATTACCCGCACCATCACCCGCATGGAAGCGCAGGGCCTGCTCACCCGCAAGGGCGGCGAGGACGGTCGCCAGACCACCGTATGGCTGACGGACGATGGCCGCGCCAAGCTTGAGAGCGTGGAGGTATCCGGCACCACGGTCATGGATGCCGCCTTCCGCGATCTCGACGAAAAGCAGATGCGCCGCCTGCTCGAACTTCTCCAGCAGGTCAGTGACAATCTTGAAACGGCCCTCTCCGCCGATAGTTGAATTTGGGCGGTAGATCGAAATTGTTGCAAGCCCCGTTAAAACAGTTTACTTAAAATTTTTAAGTAGGCCAAAGCGCCAGGGCGAAAACATGGAAACCGGTTTTCGCTAACCCTGCGCGGCAAACGGAAAAGCAGATCATGCCAAAATGATCTGGAAGCGGGGCGAAGACCCCGCGTGAGGATAGCGTCGGGGAGGCAACGTGGCGCAAAAGATCAAGCTTTCAACGATCGCCGAGTCGCTCGGCGTTTCGACCGCCACCGTTTCGCTGGCGCTGCGCGACAGTCCGCTCGTCGCCGCCGCCACCCGCGAGAAGATCAAGGAACAGTCCCGCGCGCTCGGCTATATCTACAACCGCCGCGCCGCGAGCCTTCGAACCTCCCGCTCGGGCATCATTGGCGTCGTCGTGCATGACATCCAGAACCCGTTCTACGCGGAAATCCTCAAAGCTATCGAGAGCGAACTCGACCGGTCCAGCCACACATTCATCCTGTCGAACCATTATGACTCGGTCGATAAGCAGCGCAATTTCATCGAGACGCTGCTGCAGCTCGGCGGCGACGGCGTCATCATGTCGCCCGCCATCGGCACGCCCCGCGAGGATCTGGAGCTTGCCGAAAACAACGGCATGCCCGCCATCCTTGTCGCCCGTTCGGTCGAGAACCTCGACCTGCCGACCTATCGCGGCGATGACAGCTACGGCATTTCGCTGGCCACCAATCACCTGATCGGCCTTGGCCACCGCACCATTGCCATGGTCGGCGGCACCGACCAGACCTCGACGGGCCGCGACCGCTATCAGGGGTATGTCAACGCTCTCAAGAAGGCGAACATTCCGGTCGATCCGGCACTGCGCATTGCCGGTCCCCGCTCCAAGCAGGGCGGTTTCGAGGCGGCCGTACATTTCCTGTCGCTGCCACAGAAGCCGACCGCCGCCGTCTGCTGGAACGACCTTGTCGCGATCGGCTTCATGAACGGCATCGCGCGTGCCGGCCTGATGCCCGGCCGCGACATTTCCGTCACCGGCTATGACGACCTGGAAGAAGCGGCCATTGCAACGCCGGGCCTCACCACCGTGTGGAACGGTCAATCGGAAGTGGGCCGCCTTGCCGCACGCGCGCTGCTCGACAAGCTCTCCGGCAGCCATGAGCCGGACGGCATGCATCTGATCAAGCCGGAAATGCGCATCCGTCAATCCACCGCCCCGTTGCATCGGACCTGATCCCGGCGCAAATTTCGAACCGGCGCGATCTTGGTTGCGCCTGCAATCGCGTGAAACGAACAGGCAGAAAACCCATGTCGAAAGTCTCGATCCTCACCGCCGGAAAGGTCCACCCGCGCGTCATCGAGCGGCTTCAGCCGCATTTCGACCTGATCCGCCTTGACCGGCCGGACCCAGCTCTCGTGACGCCGGAGATTGCTGGAAAGGTGCGCGGCGCCACCGGATTCAACGGCATGCCGGCCGATCTGATGGCCGCGTTGCCGCACCTCGAAATCGTCGCCAATTTCGGTGTCGGCTACGATGGCGTCAATGTCGCCCATGCCGCCGCCAACAATATCATGGTCACCAACACGCCCGACGTGCTGAACGCGGAAGTGGCCGACACGACGCTCGGCCTGCTGATCAACACCATCCGCCTTCTGCCCCGCGCCGAAACCTGGCTGCGCGAGGGGAGCTGGGAAAAGGACGGCGCCTTCATGCTCTCGCCGCTGTCGCTGCGCGGCCGCTCCGTCGGCATCTATGGCCTCGGTCGCATCGGCCTGGAAATCGCCCAGCGCGTGGCGGCCTTCAATCTGCCGGTGAGTTATCACACGCGCTCGGAACGCAAGGACGTCTCCTACCGCTATTATCCGTCGCTGGAAGCGCTGGCGGAGGCCGTCGACACCCTCATCTGCATTGTCCCGAAGACGCCCGAAACGCACAAGACGATCAACGCCGATATCCTCAAGCGCCTCGGCCCCAACGGCGTTCTGATCAATGTCGGTCGCGGCTGGACGGTGGATGAAGAGGCGCTTGCCGATGCGCTCGAAAACAAGGTCATCGCTGCAGCCGGCCTCGATGTTTTTCAGGACGAACCGCATGTGCCTGCGCGGCTTATCGCG
This sequence comes from Limnomicrobium aquaticum, assembly GCF_040545545.1. NCBI lineage: Bacteria > Pseudomonadati > Pseudomonadota > Alphaproteobacteria > Hyphomicrobiales > Rhizobiaceae > Limnomicrobium > Limnomicrobium aquaticum. The sequence continues at coordinate 212,796 of NZ_JBEPMB010000004.1, read as the reverse complement.
CTCGACAATGCCTGCCTGCTTCCGCATGTCGCCTCGGCATCCGTGCCGACGCGCAACGCCATGGCTGACCTGACGGCGGAAAACCTCATCTCCTGGTTCGAGAAGGGACGCCCGGTTACTCCGGTCCCCGAGACGCCGTTCAGAGGGTGAACAAGCCGCAATTGACCTTGGTCATCGTCTGACCGCAATAAGCAGTTAATATCTCTCCTGCGCTTTAGACTTCTGTTAGGAAATGAGGCGCAACATGCTTTTATAGGCATGCAGGTACCTCGCTTGATGTGTTCGTCACCACAATGATGGACCGGAAAAGCGGATGTCTCCCAAGACAAAGGAGAGAGACATGAAGATGATCATGATCGCCACGGCCGTCGCCATTGCGGGCGCAGCAGCCAGCTACTTCGCGCCCTCGCCCCAGCAGACGCCGGGGGTGGACCCGATGAAGACCGCCGCGGTCGGCAACCCATCAAGCTACTCCGTCGCCAATATTGCGGAAGGAAAGGCCTGCGTCGTCAATCGCGGCAAACACGCCTCGGCGCGCACTTTCGTCCTGAAAAGCGAGCCGGGCTGCGACGATGTCTGGCCGGGCCTCGATCAGGCCCGCAACTGGACCGAAAATGCCGATGGTAGTGTGGCGCTCACCGACAAGTCCGGCAAGCAGCTGCTGATGATCGCCCCCGGCGACGGCATCGGCTATGTCGCGGTCGAGCCACCATCAGCTGCGCTGACGCTGACAGCCGTCCAGTGAAGTCCCTTCCTCTCCCTGTGCGGGAGAGGATAGATGGAAGCTCTCAATCGTTCAACTTGCGCGCTGCCGCATGATCGCGCACGGCTTCGCCAAACGCCTTGAACAGCGCATTGGACGGGCCGTCCTTGCCAACCCAATATTCCGGATGCCACTGGACACCGACGGCAAAGGACTTCGCGCCGATGACCGAGACGGCCTCGATCGTGCCGTCTTCAGCAACCGCTTCGACAGCCAGATTGGGAGCGGCATCCGAGATCGCCTGGCGATGCAGCGAATTGACCTTGAACTGGCCAGCACCGAGCGCGCCGGCAAGGCAGCTGCCTTCCTTCACATGCACCGTCTGGTGGATTTCATACTGTACGTCGCGGTCCGGAACGTCGCGGCGGCGATGATCGGCAACGCCCGGCATCTCCTGGATCTCGCTGGCAAGTGTGCCGCCAAGCGCGACGTTCAGCTCCTGAATGCCGCGACAGATCGCCAGCAACGGAACGCCCCGCTCGATGGCGCGGCGGATCAGCGGCATGGTCGTCGCATCGCGCGCCGGATCAAAAGGTCCGTCCTTCTCCTCGGCCACCTTGCCGTAAAGCGAAGGGTGAACGTTGGAGCGCGAGCCAGACAGCAGCACGCCATCGACACGGTCGAGCACTTCGTCAATGTCGTGACCATCTTCCAGCGCCGGCACGATCAACGGCAGCAGTCCGCCACCGACGACGGCAGCGTTGACATATTGCGTCTGCACCACGTGCCAGGTCGTTCCGTCAAGTTCACGGATATCGGCAGGGATGGCAACGATCGGCATGCTCATGAAGGGGTCTCCGATTTGATCAAGTTTTGCATTCATCACGCCACAACTGACGCAAGTCAATCAAAATTGCGGCGATATGAAGAGCAAACGCACCCGGAAATGTTCGGCATATTTATCAAAAAGATATTTGCTTGCAGCCACTTACAGAAAGAAATTTTGAGAGGCGCGCTTGCCAGCAGGGAGCCAAAATGGTTAGCTTCCTGCACTCTGCGGCACAGAGGGGGAAACCGGGCTGCGGAACCAAACGAATCGGGAGGTTATTCATGGATCGTCGTTCATTCATCAAGAAAGCCGGAGTTGCCGGCGCGGGCGCTGCCGCCGCAGCCACCACGCTTGCGGCACCCGCCATTGCCCAGGAAAATCCGAAGATCACCTGGCGTCTGACCTCGTCCTTCCCGAAGTCGCTCGACACGATCTGGGGCGGCGCCGTGGATATCGCCGAGCACGTCTCCGCCGCAACGAACGGCGCCTTCACCATCCAGACCTTCGCTGCCGGCGAAATCGTCCCCGGCCTTCAGGCGCTTGACGCCGTGGCTGCCGGCACGGTCGAGGCCGCGCACACGACCTCCTATTACTTCTGGGGCAAGGAGCCGACCTTCGCATTCGGCACCGCGCTGCCCTTCGGCCTCAATGCCCGCATGTCCAATGCATGGTTCTACCAGGGCAACGGCAACAAGCTGATGAACGAATTCTATGCCACGCAGGGCGTCTATGGCCTGCCCGCCGGCAACACGGGTGTTCAGATGGGCGGCTGGTTCCGCAAGGAAATCAATACACTGGACGACCTCAAGGGCCTGAAGATGCGCATCGCCGGCCTGGCCGGCAAGATCCTCGAAAAGGTCGGCGTCGTGCCGCAGCAGCTCGCCGGCGGCGACATCTATCCGGCGCTGGAAAAGGGCACGATCGACGCTGCCGAATTCGTCGGTCCCTATGACGACGCCAAGCTCGGCTTCAACAAGGTCGCGAAATACTATTACTATCCGGGTTTCTGGGAAGGCGGTCCGGTCGTCCACGGTTTCTTCAATCTCGCGAAATACAACGCCCTGCCGAAGAACTATCAGGCCATCCTGCAGGACGCCTGCGCCTTCGCCAACACCAACATGATGGCGAAATACGACGTCAAGAACCCGACGGCGCTCAAGGAGCTTGTCGGTTCGGGCACGCAGCTGCGTCCCTTCAGCCAGGAAATCATGGAAGCGTGCTACAAGGCCGCCGTCGAGATCTACGCCGATCTCTCGGCCAAGAGCCCCAGCTTCAAGAAGGTCTATGACGACCAGCTGGCCTTCAAGAAGGACGCCTATCTCTGGGCGCAGGTCGGCGAATACACGTTCGACACATTCATGATGATCCAGCAGCGCGCCGGCAAGCTCTGATCGATCAATTTGCATGTTATGATGCCCCGGAGACCGACTCCGGGGCATTTCTATTTTTTACACAACGGATGCGAAAACCGCTACAGACACGTTCAGACGTACCTTTTCAGGAATCACCTCCCGATGCCTCTGCCCCGCCGACCTGCCGCCGTGATCTTCGACATGGACGGTCTGCTGTTCAACACCGAGACGCTATCCTTCGAATCTGCCGTGACGGCGGCGGCACATTTCGGTCACACGGTCGATTGGGAACTGTTCAGGACGCTGATTGGCCGGCAATGGCCGGATATCCGGACGCGGCTGATGTCGGGACTGGGCAACACATTCGATGCGGAAGCATTCCGCCCGGTCTGGATCTCGCATTACGAAACCCTTCTGAAGCTGCGCCTCGATATCAAGCCTGGCGTCATCGAAATCCTGGACCTGCTGGACCGGCTCGAAATCCCGCGCGCCATCGCCACCTCGTCGCCACGCGACAAGGTCGATTTCAAGATAGGCACCTTCGACATCACCCGTCGCTTCCACGCCATCGTTGCGCAGGGGGACTATCCGAAGGGCAAGCCGGAGCCCGATCCCTTCCTCATGGCCGCCGATCGCCTCGGCGTCGATCCAGCCGCTTGCCTCGCTCTGGAAGACAGCCACAACGGCATCCGCTCGGCCCATGCCGCCGGCATGATGGCGGTCATGGTGCCGGACCTCCTCGACCCCACCGACGAGATCCGCCCCTTCTGCACGGCGGTCGCGCACGACCTGCACGAAGTCGCTCTGATGATCGAGAAAGCGCGAGCCGCCTGATCAGGGCTTCGAAAGAAGCAGCCTCAACCCGGCATAACCGAAGACGAGAGCAAGCGTGCCTTCAATGACGCGCCGCGCCTTGCGATAGCCGTTGGCCATCGCCGCCGTTGAAAAGAGCAGCGCATAGCCGACAAATACGATGAAGCCCAGCACCGCACATCCGCCGATGATGGCGAAGAGCGTATGCGCCGGCGCGTCGGGCTTGAGCCCCAGCGTCATGATGGCGCCCCAGCCGAGAATAGCCTTGGGGTTGGTCAGATGCAGCAGGACGCCACGACGATAAGACGCGAAACGGCTTGCAGGAACCGCGTCCGAGACCGCAGCACTCTCTTCGGACATGGCCGATTTTGCCGATTTCCACGCGAGAAAGAGCAGATAAAGCCCGCCGGCGATCTTCATGACGATCAGCGCCTCGGCATAGCGCGTGAGCACGGTCGAAATCCCCGCAGCGGCGAGACAGGCCCAGCAGAAGCTGCCGGTCAGCACGCCGAGCGCCACGGCCACGCCATGTGCACGACCCTGGTGCATCGCGGCTCCCATGATCGCCATATTGCTGGGACCGGGGCTTGCCACCGCGATGACATAGGCCACATAGACGAGAAACAGATGATGAAATTGCGCGAAATCCATGCCGGAAAACCTCAAGCAGGTGTGTCTCGTTTGAGAGAACACGCCGCCTCGGCCGCTGTCGAGCACTATATTGTACCCTTCCGAATGTTTCACGAATGGTGCAATTTCGCGCAACATTCGATCACGACCGGATAACAAACCGCAATTCCCTTGCGACTTTTCGCCCGGCTTCGAAACCGTTTGACGGCTTCCTCCATTGGGAGAACAATCCCTTGACTGTTCAAGGTTTGGGAGGACCGCGAATGCATCAGAAAATCTCGCTCGATGACAAATACGACCTTTCGCGCAACCGGGTCTATCTGACCGGCGCGCAGGCCATCGCGCGGATGCTGATGATGCAGCACGAGGCCGACAGGGCCGCGGGGCTCAACACGGCCGGCTTCATTTCCGGCTATCGCGGCTCGCCGCTCGGCGGCCTCGACAGCCAGTTCGTCAAGGCGAAGAAGCAGCTCACCGCCCACCAGATCACCTTCACCCCCGGCCTCAACGAGGAGCTCGCCGCCACCGCCGTCTGGGGCTCGCAGCAGGCCGGCCTAGACGGTCACGGCAAATATGACGGCGTCTTCGGCCTCTGGTATGGCAAAGGCCCCGGCGTCGACCGCGCCGGCGACGTCTTCCGCCACGCCAACCTTGCCGGCACCTCCCCGAATGGCGGCGTCCTCGTCCTCATGGGCGACGACCACACGGCGGAATCCTCCACCAATGCCCACCAGACCGAATTCAACTTCGTCGACTACATGATGCCCATCCTGAACCCCGCCGGCGTGCAGGAAATCATCGATTACGGCCTGCTCGGCTATGCGCTCAGCCGCTATTCCGGCTGCTGGGTGGCGCTGAAATGCGTGAAGGACAATGTCGAATCGACCGCCTCGGTCAATGCCGGCCTGAACCGCCTCGACATCGTCGCGCCCCCCTTCGAAGGGCCGCCCGGCGGCATCCATATCCGGCTGAACGATATCGATTTCCTCGGCCAGGAAGCCCGCCTCCACGAATATAAGCGCGCCGCCGCCAATCTCTTCATCCGCGCCAATGGGCTCAACAAGATCGTCTGGTCGGGCGGCACCGCACCGAAGATCGGCGTCATTTCCACCGGCAAGAGCTATCTCGACACGCTGCAAGCCTTTTCCAATCTCGGCATCGGCGAGGAAGAGGCAAATCGGCTCGGCATCCGCCTCTTCAAGATCGGCTGCACCTGGCCGCTCGATCTCGACGACGTGAAGGATTTCGCCAGCGGCCTCACCGAAATCGTCGTGGTCGAGGAAAAGCGCTCGCTGATCGAAACGCAGCTACGCGAAGCGCTTTACGGCACCGCCGGCCAGCCGATAATCGTCGGCAAGCGCGACGAGCGCGGCGACTGGCTCTTCCCCGTGAAAGGCGCGCTCGACCCCAACGACATTGCGATTGCCATGGGCGAGCGCATTATTCGTTACATTGGCCCGAGCGACGAGATTTCCGCCCGCACCGCGCGCATGAAACAGGCGCAGGCGATGATTGCCAGCATCGCCGACGGCAATATCCGCACGCCCTTTTTCTGCTCCGGCTGTCCACACAATTCCTCGACCAAGGTGCCGGAAGGCTCGGTCGCGGCGGCCGGCATCGGCTGTCATTTCATGTCGATCTGGATGGACCGCAACACGGTCGGCTTCACCCAGATGGGCGGCGAAGGCGCGCAATGGGTGGGCGTCGCCCCCTTCTCCGATCGCGGCCACATCTTCCAGAATCTCGGCGACGGCACCTATGCCCATTCCGGCTCGCTCGCCATCCGCTTCGCGCTGTCGGCGGGCACCAACATCACCTACAAGATCCTCTATAACGATGCGGTGGCCATGACCGGCGGCCAGCATGTCGAAAGCGGCGCGAGCGTAGACCAGATCGCCCGCCAGTTGGCGGCAGAAGGTGTGACGCGCATCGCCGTCGTCTCCGACGAGCCGGATAAATATCCGCCCGGCATCGACTGGCCGAAGGGCACGACCTTCAACCATCGCCGCGACATGGACGATGTGCAGCGGGAACTGCGCGACATTCCCGGTGTCACCGTCCTCATCTACGACCAGACCTGCGCCGCCGAAAAGCGCCGCCGCCGCAAACGCGGCACCTTCCCCGATCCGAACAAGCGCGCCTTCATCAACGAAGCCGTCTGCGAAGGCTGCGGCGATTGCGGCGTCAAATCCAACTGCGTCTCCATCCAGCCGGTCGAAACCGCCTTCGGCCGCAAGCGGAAGGTCGATCAATCCAGCTGCAACAAGGACTTCTCCTGCGTCGAGGGCTTCTGTCCCTCCTTCGTCACCGTGCATGGCGGCAAGCTGCGCAAGGCGGAAGCCAAGGCCAAGGACGCCAGCGGCTTCGACAGCCTCTTCGCAAACCTCCCGGCTCCCGCCCTCGCCTCGCTCGATGACGGCTGGGCGGCCATCGTCGCCGGCATCGGCGGCACCGGCGTCGTCACCATCGGCCAGATCCTCGGCATGGCCGCCCATATCGAGGAAAAGGGCTGCGGCCTGATCGACATGGCCGGCCTGGCCCAGAAGGGTGGCGCGGTGCTCACCCATCTGCGCATCGCAAAGACCCCCGAGGCAATCACTGCCATCCGCATCCCCGCCGGTCGCTCCGATCTCGTGCTCGGCTGCGACCTCGCCGTTTCAGCCTCCAAGAAGGTGCTGGCCACCGTCACCGAAGACAAGACGCTCTTCATCGCCAACACCGCCGAGATCATGCCCGGCGGCTTCACCCGCAACCCGGATTTCAGCTTTCCTGCGGAGCTGATGAAGAAGACCATCCGCAAATCGGCAGGTGAGACCTCGACGCGTTTCTTTGACGCCGACGAGGCCGCGCGCGAACTCTTCGGCAATGCGCTCGCCGCCAACATGTTCATGCTGGGCTATGCCAGCCAGCTCGGCGGCCTGCCGCTGGCGCCCGACTCGGTCGAGGAAGCCATCCGCCTCAACGGCGAAGCCGTCGAGATGAACATCGCCGCCTTCCGCTGGGGCCGCATCGCGGGTAACGACCCCGCCACGGTTACGGCGCTCTATCGTGATCACCATCACGAAGCCCCGCGCGCGGAAACCGCCGACGAGGCCATCGAGCGCCTAAAGACGCATCTCACCGCCTACCAGAACGCCCGCTACGCCCAACGTTTCGAACGCGCCCTTGCCCCCATCCGCGAGGCCGAGATCCGCACGACGGGTGCGGCCGGCCCCGTCACGCTCGCCGCCGCCCGCAGCCTCGGCAAACTGATGGCGATCAAGGACGAATACGAAACCGCCCGCCTCTTCACCGATGGCGATTTTGAAAAACGCCTCGCCGAGCAATTCTCCGACTGGGACCGCCTCGAATTCCACATGGCACCGCCGCTTTTCGCGAAGAAGGACAAGCAGGGCCACCTCGTCAAATCCTCCTACGGCCCATGGATGATGGGTGCGCTCGGCGTGCTCGCCAAGCTCAAGACCCTGCGCGGCACGCCGCTCGACATCTTCGGCTACACGCAAGAGCGCAAGATGGAACGGCAGATGATCGGGGATTACGAGGCCCTGCTGGGTCGGGTCGCTGTCAAGCTCAACGCCGCCAACGCGCCGGCCGTGGCGGAACTGCTGGCAGCCGCCGAAAAGATTCGCGGCTTCGGCCATGTGAAGGAAAAGGCCGCGAAGGAGGTTCTGGTGAAAATGACGGAGATGGAGCGCGAGCTTGATTCGTCGAGGCCGGAAGTTCGGGTGGCGGCGGAGTAGGCTGCCGTACCCCGAAGGGAGAAGTTGGTCGAGGGGTGGGCTGCCATGACCCGCGCGTCGCGCGACGCTGGACATGTATGAAGGAAAAGTCCAATATTTCTACACTCCGTCTAGAGCACGTCCGAGCCAAAAGTGCGTCAGCGGTTTTGCGTCCGGACTGCGAAAAAACAAACGGATAGAGCATCTCAGGTGATCCGGATTTCACCGAAAATGCTCTAGCAGGGCTGGCGTTCCTCATTGACAGGCTTTTGGCATGGTACCAAATTCTTTCAAGATCAATTTACAGAAATTATTTCCTCTTATATTCGTCTATTTCCCCACCTTCCTCCTATTGATAATAGCAATGATTTCCGGAATGCGATCAGCGGAAAATATTTATTTTCTACAGAGATATATTTACAAATATTATTTTGTTTTCGTATTTCTGTTTATCGCTTACGGAATTTTCGAGGCCTTTAAATTGAACAGGCGGGCGGGAGTCCATGTTTCTCTAAGCGGCATAATGGCAATCCTTCTATATTTAGGATTTGCATTCTCTGATTACGGTATTCCACCGCATGAGCGACTATCTGCGAAGAGCCACCCGGACACTTTCATATTCATAATTGTTCAATCAGCAGTGCCCATCACACTTGCAAATTACTTCGCGCTGGCGACATTCGGCTCTTCAACCGGAAGACTTGCCCGCTTCAAGCGATTACGTGGCGGCAATCGCATCAGAAAAACCTAAAGCCGTTTCATCGTCCACGCAGCGACACTCCGCCACCATTGCCAAGTCACTCTCTTTGTGTAATTTCTGAGGTTAACAGTGACATGCGTCAATCCGGAGGGGACGGGACGCATTTTCGAGATGAGGAGAGGAAATCATGGCAGAACACAAGTCCGGTCCGGTCGAACTCGGTGCGCCGATGGACTACAAGGAACATGAAAAGAGCTACGATCTTTTCATCAAGGGCGCAAAATATGGCACGATGATCATCGTATTCCTGATGATTTCGATGGCCGTGGGCTTCTTCACCTCCGCCGGCTTCCTCTTCTCCGTCCTGCTCTTCATCATCCTGAGCGTCGGCGGCATTCTGCTGTTCTGATCAGCCCGGAAAATTCGGAATCAAGAAGGCCGCACGGTGGAAACCGGCGCGGCCTTTCTGATTCGGATGTCAGAACAGTCGCGCCGGCCGGAACGGCGTCGCGTCGGTGAACGGTGTTTCGCCCGTCATCAGTTCAGCCAGCATGCGTCCCGTAGCGGGTCCCAGCGTAAAGCCCTGATGACCGTGGCCAAAATGGAACCACAGGCCCTTGTGCTTCGGTGCTTCCCCGATCACCGGCAGCATGTCCGGCATGCAGGGCCGCGTGCCCGACCACGGCGCATTCTCCACCGGGCTGCCAAGCGGAATGATTTCGCTGGCCGCCTTGTGAGCGCGCTTCAGCTGCACGGGCGCAGCAAGCGAGGCTTCCTTTGTCAGCTCGGCGCCGGTGGTGATCCGCATGCCCTTCAGCATGGGGGCGAGCACATAGCCGTTGGCCATATCCATCAGCGGCACGTTGAGCGGCGTGTCGGAGCGGTAGTGCATGTGATAGCCGCGCTTGCGCACCATCTGGATGTCATAACCGAAGGACTGCAGGAGCGTCGGCGACCATGGCCCAAGCGCGACGACAACGGCATCCGCCTCGACCGGCCCATCGACCGTCGTCACCTTCCAGCCCGAGCCCGAAGGGCTGAGCGACTGCGCGTCGCCGCGCACGATCTTGCCGCCCAGCTTGCGGAACAGATCGGCATAGGCCACGACTAGCGAACCGGGGTCGCGAACCGCCCAGGTATCGGGCCAGTGGATAGCGCCGGCGCCCGAAATCTGGATATGCGGCTCGGCCTCCATCAGCTGGCGCCCGGTCATCACCGAACTGCCAAGCCCGTAGGTCTCGAAGAGCCGCTTGGCGTTGGCAATCCCCTTCTCGAATTCGCGCCCATCGCGATAGAAGGTACGGAAACCGTCATGAGCCACGAGATCCTCGGCACCCGCTTCGGCGATAAAGGGAGCATGCTCCGCCGTCGAACGCGAGATGATCGAGGCATAGGCCTTTGAGATCTTGCCGTATTGCGACGGGCCGGAATACCACCAGTATTTCAAGAGCGACAGCGCATGGCTCGGCAGGTTCGAGATCTCGTAGTAGACGTCGTTGGAAATGCCGGTAGCAATCATGAACAGCTTGCCGATATCGCGCGGCAGCGCATAGGGCTCGACAGCTTCCGTCTGGATCAGCCCGGCATTGCCATAGCTGGTCTCGCGGCCCGGTTCCGTCTGGTCGACAATCGTCACATCGACGCCGCGCTTGAGAAGATGCAGGCCCGCGCCGATGCCGGCCATGCCCGCGCCAAGGATGATCGTCTGTTTCATGCTCTTCTCCAAGCCGGGATACCCATACCGCGATGCACAATGATGACAGGTTCATCGCCCTGTTCGCAAGTGGTCTGAACCGGAGCCCGCAACAGTTTCCGCCGCGATTTGCCGCCTTGACCGCACATCCTTTCATACGGACTTTGCAAAACGCAAAAAGCCCGGCGCTGGCCGGGCTTCTGAAACAGCATCCTGTCTTGCTTCAGCCGGCGCTGGCCGTCCCGGCGCGGGTCCGCTCAACACCGTCGCGCGCAGGCTGATACCTCGGATCGAGCTGCAGCGCGTGAGAGAAGGACTTGTAGGCCATCTGCATGTTGCCGCGCTTTTCATAGACAAGCGCCTGGTTGGCCCAGGATTCGGCAATCTTGCCGTCGAGATCGATGGCATGGTTGAAGTCCGAAAACGCATTATCGAGGTCGTTCGTGGCCAGATACGAAATACCGCGCCCGTTATAGGGCTCCGGCGCCGTCGGCGACAGCGAGATGGCCGAGGAGAAATCCTCGATCGCCTTCGCATGCTGACCCTTGCGCTGGAAGATCAGGCCACGGCGGTGATAGGCGCGACCATCCGTCGTGTCGAGTTCGATCGCCTTGTTGAAATCCGCCATGGCTTCATCGAGACGGTTCGCGAGGCGATAGATATCGCCGCGGCCAATATAGGCGACATCGTAGCGCGGATTGATCTGCAGTGCCGTGTTGTAATCCTGCACGGCTTCGACTTGCTTGCCCAGGCTGCGCTCCACCAGTGCCCGGTTGGCATAGGCCTGATAGTAGCGCGGATTGAGCTGAATGGCCTTGTTGAAGTCGTTCATCGCATCCTTGAAGCGACCGGCCTTGCCGAGCGCCGAACCGCGCGAATTGTAGGCTTCCGGATCACTGGGATTGGAATTGATGACGCTGGTCAGCGAACTGATGTTTTCTTCGGAGCCCTGCGCACGGTCGATGCGGATCGTATCGTCGGAGGTCGTGGTCGCGCAACCGGCAAGCGCCACGAGGCTGCCCACCGCAAAGGCGGCAAGAACCATGCGAACAGGCCGCTGGACCGCGGTCGCAGCCTTCGCTGCCGAGAAATTGATGGCACCCGTCAAAACCAGTCCCCCAAGGAAATGCTGCAATCCCGTCACGACAACTACGCGCGACGCCGCTTGAAGAAAATGGCGGCGGCGACACAGTCACCACCGCCACACATCATTCAAAATAACGCCGAAAAAACGGCGGGAAAATCAACGAGCGGCGCCCGGACGGCCACCACCGATGAGCCCCTCGCGCTGCATGCGCTTGCGAGCGAGCTTGCGAACGCGGCGAACGGCTTCTGCCTTTTCACGAGCGCGCTTCTGCGACGGCTTTTCGTAGTAGTCGCGCATCTTCATTTCACGGAAAATGCCTTCGCGCTGCATCTTCTTCTTGAGAGCGCGGAGCGCCTGGTCAACGTTGTTGTCGCGGACAAGTACCTGCACGTGAATCCCGTTCCTTTGGTTTTGTGTTACGCCAGCAAGAGGAGTAGGTTCTGCTCCAAAGCGGCAAAAATATAACGTTCGCCGAGCCGGAAGCCCTGCGATTGGGTGAAGCGGATAACAGATCATCCCCGCGAAGTCCAGACCGTTCGAAAGCCCCGCGCAAGATTTTCGTCCCCAAGACCCCGGAAATGCACTGGAAGCGACACCTCATCGGACCAGTGTCGAAAGATTGCTGTTTTCGCGTCGCAAAAGAACCATTATGCGTGACGGAAATTTGCCATTCCTGTCGCTGAGAGAAAAGATAGGATGTCGCATATTTCATCCTGTCCGTTGAGTTCGACCGCCGGAGCGCCCTTCATGAAGAAATATTCCGCATTCGCCGTGGTTCGCGAGGCCCTGCGCGGCCACAAGGGCTGGGAGAAGCAATGGGTCTCCCCGGAGCCGAAGAAGGCCTATGACGTCATCATCGTCGGCGGCGGCGGCCATGGTCTCGGTGCCGCCTATTATCTGGCCAAGGAACACGGCATCACCAATGTCGCTGTCATTGAAAAGGGCTGGCTCGGCGGCGGCAATACCGGCCGCAACACGACCATCATCCGGTCCAACTATCTCTACGAAGAGAGCATGGACATCTACGAGCACTCGCTGAAGCTCTGGGAAAATCTCAGCCAGGATCTCAATTATAACGTCATGTATTCCCCGCGCGGCGTGATGATGCTGTCGCACAACACGCATGACAAGCAGTCATTCACGCGCCACATCAATGCCAACCGTCTCTACGGCATCGACAATGAATGGCTGACGCCGGAACAGGCCAAGGCCTATTGCCCGCCGCTCGATATTTCGGCCACCGCCCGCTATCCGCTGAATGGCGCAGCGCTGCAGCGTCGCGGCGGCACGGCCCGGCACGATGCGGTTGCCTGGGGCTATGCCCGCGCAGCGCATGACCGCGGCGTTCATATCATCCAGAACTGCCAGGTCACCGGCATCGCCCGTGGTCCGGATGGCGCCGTCACCGGCGTCGAAACGACGCGCGGCTTCATCGGCGCGAAGAAGATCGGCGTTTCGGCCTCGGGCCACAACACGCAGATCATGGCCATGGCCGATGTCCGCGTGCCGCTGGTGTCGAACCCGCTGCAGGCGCTCGTTTCCGAGCCGCTGAAGCCCATCTTCCCCTGCGTCGTGATGTCCAACACGGTGCATGCCTATATCTCGCAGTCGGACAAGGGCGAACTCGTCATCGGCGCAGGCACCGACCAGTATGTCTCCTATTCCCAGACCGGCGGCATCCAGATCATCGAGCACACGCTCGACGCCATCTGCGAGCTGTTCCCCATCTTCCGCCGCGTCAAGATGATGCGCCAGTGGGGCGGCATCACCGACAACACACCGGATCGCTCGGCCATCCAGTCGAAGACCCCGGTTCCGGGCCTTTATGTCAATTGCGGCTGGGGCACCGGCGGCTTCAAGGCCACGCCCGGCTCGGCCAATCTCTTCGCCCATCTCATTGCCCGCAATGAGCCGCACCGGCTCGCCGCCGGCCTCACGCTCGACCGGTTCCGCACGGGTCGCCTCATCGACGAAGCGGCCGCCGCCGCCGTCGCTCACTGATCTCGGGGGACTAAGATGCTTCTCATTCACTGCCCCTACTGCCAGGAAGACCGCGCGGAGCTGGAATTCCACGCCGCCGGCGAAGCCCATATCGCCCGGCCGGAAAACATCGCCGACATCTCGGACGAAGCCTTTGCGGAGTACTTTTTCCTCCGCGACAACCCCAAGGGCTACATCTACGAGCGCTGGCGGCACCAGCATGGCTGCGGCCGCTTCTTCAATGCGGTGCGCCACACCGTCAGCGACAAGTTCGTCGTCACCTACAAGGCCGGCGAAGCCAGGCGTTCCCTTGAATCACTGAACCTGGAAGGAGACGCGAAATGAGCGGCGCATTCCGTATCGCCGGCAAGGGCCGGCTGACGCCCGCCCGTCAGGCGCGTTTCTCCTTCGACGGCAAATATTACACGGCGCTGGAAGGCGACACGATTGCCTCCGCGCTGCTCGCCCACGGCGTCCATCTCATGGGCCGCTCGTTCAAGTATCACCGCCCGCGCGGCGTCATCTCCGCCGGCTCCGAAGAGCCGAACGCGCTGATGAATGTCGCCCGCGACGCCTCCCGCGAACAGCCGAACGTCCGCGCTTCCGTGCAGGAAGTGTTCGAGGGCATGAAGGTCAATTCGCAAAACCGTTTCCCGTCGCTCTCCTTCGACGTCGGCGCGGTCAATGACATGCTGTCGCCCTTCTTCGCCGCCGGCTTCTACTACAAGACCTTCATGTGGCCGAAGGCTGCGTGGAAGCATGTCTACGAACCCTTCATCCGCGCCGCAGCCGGCCTCGGCAATGCGCCGAAGGAAGCAGACCCCGATCACTACGCCAGCCGCTTCGCCCATTGCGACGTGCTCGTCATCGGTGGCGGCCTTGCCGGCATCACGGCGGCGCTCGCCGCTGCGCGTGCCGGCGCGGACGTCATCCTCTGCGACGAGCGCCCGGAACTCGGCGGCGCCGCCCATTACGACAGCAGCCTCACTGTCGACGGCCAGCCGGCCTATGACTGGGCGCAGGCCGCAGCGACCCGCCTTGCCGCACGCCCGAATGTCCGCGTGCTGACCCGCACGACGGCCTTCGGATACTACGACCACAATTTCGTGGCGCTCGCCGAACGCGTCACCGACCATCAGGCCATTCCGGAGCGCGCAGCGCCCCGCGAGCGCCTGTGGAAGGTGCGCGCGAAGAAGGTGATCATCGCCTCGGGCGCTATCGAACGCCACATGGTCTTCGACGGCAACGACCGCCCCGGCGTCATGCTGGCCTCGGCCGCCCGCACCTTCATCAACCATTACGGCGTCGCCATCGGCTCCAGGGTCGGCGTCTTCACCGCCCATGATTCGGCCTATGAAGCCGCCTTCGATCTGGCAAACGCCGGCGTGACCATCCCGGCCATCGTCGATGTCCGCGACAACCCGGGCGAGGCGGTCCGCGCCGAGGCCGCCCGCCTCGGCATCGAGGTCATGACCGGCCAGTCGGTCGTCTCGACCGGCGGCAAGCTCCGCGTCAACTCCATGTCGGTCATCCGCAAGGCGGGCGGCACGCGCCGCAAGATCGAAATCGATGCGCTGATCACCTGCGCCGGCTGGACGCCCTCCGTCCACATGTTCTCGCAGACGCGCGGCAAGCTGAAATACGAGGCCGACAAGGCCCGCTTCCTGCCGGATATCTACACCGAGAACTGCATCTCCGTCGGTGCCTGCAACGGCACGGACGATGCCTCGGCCCTCGTTGCGGAAGCCTTCACGGCCGGCACGGATGCCGCCCGCGAGGCAGGCGCGACCGGCGATGTCCGCACCGCCCCGGAAGCCGCAACTGCCTATGCCTGGACCGGCGGCATGATCGGCACGCCGGAGGGCGCCGGCCCCGAAACCCATGGCAAGGCCTTCATCGACTTCCAGAACGATGTCTGCGCCAAGGATATCCGTCTGGCGGTCCGCGAAGGCATGGCCTCCATCGAGCATATCAAGCGCTTTACGACGAACGGCATGGCCTCCGACCAGGGCAAGCTCTCCAACATGCACGGTCTGGCGATTGCTGCCGAAGCACTCGGCAAGGATATTCCGGAAGTGGGCCTCACCACCTTCCGCTCGCCCTATACGCCCGTGACCTTCGGCACGATCCTCAACCACAACCGTGGTCCGCTCTTCGACCCGGCGCGCAAGACGCCGATGCATGAGCGCGAAGAGGCCATCGGCGCGGTCTTCGAGGATGTCGGCAACTGGAAGCGCGCCTGGTTCTATCCGCGCCCCGGCGAGGACATGCATGCCGCCGTCAACCGCGAATGCAAGACTGTGCGCGAGAGCGTCGGCATTTTCGATGCCTCGACGCTCGGCAAGATCGAGGTCGTCGGCCCGGATGCGGCCGCCTTCCTCAATCTCATGTACACCAACGCCTGGGACAATCTGAAGCCCGGCCGCTGCCGCTACGGCATCATGCTGCGCGAGGACGGTTTCGTCTATGACGACGGCGTCGTCGGCCGCATCGCCGACGACCGCTTCCATGTCACGACGACGACCGGCGGTGCCGCCCGCGTCATGAACCACATGGAAGACTATCTGCAGACGGAGTTCCCGCATCTGAAGGTCTGGCTGACCTCGGCCACCGAGCAATGGGCAACCGTTGCCGTGCAGGGTCCGAAGGCACGCGACATCATCGCCCCGCTCGTTGAGGGCGTGGACCTGACGAACGAAGCCTTCCCGCATATGAGCGTTATTGAGTGCACGGTGATGGGCGTTCCCGCCCGCCTCTTCCGCATGACGTTTGCCGGCGAAATGGGCTTCGAAATCAACGTCCCGTCGGACTATGGTGCAGCCCTCTGGGATGCGCTCTATGCCGCGACACAAGCTGTCGGCGGTTGCGCCTATGGCACGGAAACGATGCACGTCCTGCGCGCCGAGAAGGGCTATATCATCGTCGGCCAGGACACGGACGGCACGCTGACGCCGGACGATGCCGGTGTTGCCTGGGCGGTCTCCAAGAAGAAGACCGATTTCGTCGGCATTCGCGGCCTCAAGCGCCCGGATCTCGTGCGCTCCGGCCGCAAGCAGCTCGTCGGCTTCAAGCCGCGCGACGGCAAGACGCTCGTGCCGGAAGGCGCGCAGATCGTTGAGGACCCGAACCAGCCGAAGCCGATGAAGATGCTCGGCCACATCACGTCGTCCTACTGGTCGGAAAACCTGGGGACGAGCTTCGGCCTCGCCGTCGTTGCCGATGGCCGGGCGAAGATCGGCCAGACGCTCTATGTGCCGCTGGAAAAGGAAACCATCGCGGTCGAAGTGACCGACGCCGTATTATATGACAAGGAAGGGAGCCGCATCAATGCTTGAGGCTCAGGCAACCCGTACCCTCCCGCAGAAGCTCACCGTCTCCGGATCGGGCGCAGCGTCTGTCACCCCGCTTAAGCCCATGACGCGGCTCTCGCTCCGCGCCGCTGAAGATGCCGTGGCGGCGCTTTCGGCCGCCCTCGGCCTCGACCTGCCGACCAGACCGCTGACATCGTCTGATAAGGACGGTCGCGTGGCCTTCTGGCTCGGCCCGGACGAATGGCTGCTGATCGACGCCAACGGCACCGACATGATGGCGCTTTGCGCCGGCGTGAAGGAACTGCATTCAGCAACCGACGTCTCGCATCGCAACACCGCCTTCGAGGTAAAGGGCACGCAGGCCGCTGCCGCCATCAATGCCGGCTGCCCGCTCGACCTGCGCGAGAACGCCTTCCCGGTCGGCAAATGCGCGCGCACCGTGCTCGGCAAGATCGAGGTCATCGTCTGGAAGAAGAGTGCCGACACGTTCCATGTCGAGTGCTGGCGGTCGTTCTCGGCCTATGCGCTGGGCATGCTCAACGAAGGCGCCAGCGACGTCACGGCATAACGCCGATAAGGATCGCGCTTGCTCGGTGGAGCGGCGCGCTCCTCGCCATAGCAGATGCCCGAATAGGGCGCCTGCGCATCTTCGTCATCTGCGATGAACGTCTTCACCTCACGCAGAAGCGCCGTCATGTTGGCAATCGCCTTTTCGATATTGCTGGTTTTTGCTGGGTCGAGATCGTCCAGAAGGCAGGATTTCTCGAACATGTCGCGATAGGCGCTACGCTCGACGATCGGCGTCGCGAGCATTTGAATGCCCTTCTCACCCAGCATCGCCTGCACCTTGCGCAGCGACCGCGTCGTCACCAGCGGATTGACGCGCGACAGCAAAACAGCACGCCGCACCCGGCTGCGCGTGTTCTGCATTACCATTTCGATGAGATTGAAGACATGCACCGCGCCCTGCCCGTCCAGCACGCTGCCCTGCACCGGCACCAGGACCAGATCGGAAAGCCCCGAGGCGAGTGCAATCAGCATGTCGGAAGCGCCCGAGAGATCGACGATCACATGCTTGTAGCGTCCGCGATTGCGCCGGAGATGTTCTGCGAGATTAGACGCCGTGACGCCATTGATCGCATCAATCTTGCCGCCGGCCTTGGCACACCATTCGGTCGCGCTTGAAAACCTGTCGCAATCCAGAACCAGCACGCTCTTGCCTTTACGAGCATAAGCCGCCGCCAGAAGAACCGCCGCCGTCGTCTTCCCCGCGCCACCCTTGGCATTCGCCAACGATACGATCGCCACCTGCCTCAACCCTCATCTACGCCATTTCAATCAAACAGATCGAATCGCATGCTGGCAAGATGACAGAAAAAAGACAGACCTGAAATTACTATATCTCGTTGGAAAAATTATATTTTAAGAAACTAAAATTGTTGCGTCACATGCGTTTTGCAGCCCAACATGACAAATGTGAAATAGAATCCGGCAAAGGACTTCGTTAAAATGAAAAAGCCCGGCGCGTTCATCGCACCGGGCCATCATCGATTAACGATCTCGATATTTCAGAATGCCGAAACCTGGCGATGTGCCGTCGAGACGCGGGCAGCGGCTGCGGCCGAATGGACGTCGCCATAATGGGCGCGGCTCACCGGGGCGCCTTCAACGCCGATGTCGGACTTGAGGAAATCCGGAACGCTGTGCAGGGCATGGGAGAGACGCTGCTGCGAGCGACGGAACTTCAGGATGTCGATGATCTTGGTGACTTCGTGTGCCATGATGCCACTCCTTCTTGTTTATCTTTTATTTATCTTTGATGCTTCCTTGTGAGAGAGCTTATGACGCATTGATAAGAAAAAGAGAAACTGATAATTTTTCTCATAGTTTCAAATTATTTTTGAAGTTGCCATGCTGTTCATTCCCGGAACCCGAGCGCTCAAGACCCTGCTGGCCGCACGCCGGCACCTGAATTTCACCCGCGCGGCGGATGAACTGGGCTTAACGCCGGCTGCTGTCAGCCATCAGATCAAGGAAATCGAAGACCAGCTGGGCGCGATCCTCTTTCATCGCGCCGGCCGCAGCCTGCGGCTCACGGAGGCGGGAACGCTCTTCTGCGACGCGGCGGAAGACAGCATCGAGACGCTGACGCGCGCCGCCTCGCGCATCCAGAAGCTCTCGCGGGGCTCGACCGCGTTGCGCATCAGCGTGCCGGTGGAGCTCGCCACCAAATGGCTGATGCTGAAAGTCGTGCAGTTTCGCCGGCTCAATCCCGGCATCGACCTGCGCTTCGACATTTCCTACGACACGCGCAATTTCGACCTCGACGATATCGACATCGCGATCCGCTTCGGCACCGGGCACTATGATGGCCTGAGATCGGAACACCTTTTCGGCAACGTCATCGTGCCCGTCTGCAGCCCGCGCCTCCTGAACGCCGAGCGCCCGCTGAAGGAGCCGCGCGACCTGCTGCAACACACGCTCGCCCATGTCGAGTGGTCGGGTCAGGGTATCACCTGGCCCAACTGGAATACCTGGATGGCGGCTGCCGGCGTTCCGGACTTTGACGACCGTAGCGTACTGTCCTTCTCGTCCTCGTCGGATGCCATTGAAGCAGCCCTGAGCGGCGTTGCCGTGGCGCTGGCCGACTTCGCCATCGTCGCCAACGATCTGGCGGAAGGCCGGCTCGTCCAGCCCTTCGAACTCGGCATCCGCATCCCGGCCGAATTCGCCTATTTTCTGGTCTACCCGGAAGCCAGCGCCAACGACCCACGCATCCTCGCCTTCCGCGAATGGATCCTGGGCGAGGCGCAGCAGATAGAATTGCAAGAGCGGCCGCTGTCCTAGCCTCCCCTCATGCTGAACAGCGCGCAAAGCGCGCATCTCGAAGCATCGTTGCGAGCGTCGACCTTGTCCGCCTTACAGCGCCGGACGATCCGCCGGATCGAACTGCACGATGGTGATCCAGGTCGCCGTCAGCGCCGGCTTCGGCTCATTTTCGATATCGACCGTCACATTATAGGTGATCATCAGCATGTTGCCGCCGCGAAAGCGGGCGTCATCGATCTTGAAGCGGCCGCGCACCCGCGAGCCGGACTTGACCGGCGACATGAGACGGATTTTCTCGAACCCGTAATTGATCCCCATCTTCTGCTCGATGATCTGCGGCGCGCCAGACGCATTCATGGCAGACAGCAGCGACAGCGACAGGAAGCCATGCGCGATCGTGGTGCCGAAGGGTGTCTCCTTCGCGCGCTCCGGATCGACATGGATGAACTGATGGTCGAGCGTCGCATCGGCGAATTTGTCGATCATCGCCTGATCGACGGTGATCCACTCCGATACGCCCACCTCCGTGCCGATGAGCGCTGGAACGTCCTTCAGGTGAATTTTCGGGGGCATGAGAAATTCCGTATGAGATCAATCAAGAGACAAAGAATATACCGCGAACATGCCGGAATTATTGCGGTTCTTCAACGGCAAAGAGAACACTGCGCGCCGGCACGGTAAATGTCGATCCGCTCTGCCCGCCCTCAAGCTCGCGCCACAGAAGCCCCGGCAGGCGGAAGGAAACCGGCCCGGCACCGCGGTTGAAGAGGACGGCAAGCTGCGTCGCCGCGCCCTTCAGGACGTCGCGTGTCCTGACAACCATGGCAAGCTGCCCCTGATCCTCGGCCTCCCATTCGCCGACCGTCATCGGCGCACCGGTCGGCGACAGCCACGCGATATCGCCATCCGCGCCCGTGAAGAAATCGGCGCGCGCAAACACGTCGAAACGCTTGCGCAATCCGGCAAGGAAGCGCGAGTAGAGCACCAGTTCCTCGTCCAACGCCTCCCAGTCGAGCCAGGTGATGGCATTGTCCTGGCAATAGGCATTGTTGTTGCCCTGCTGGCTGCGCCCGCC
Organism: Limnomicrobium aquaticum; assembly: GCF_040545545.1. Classification (NCBI taxonomy): domain Bacteria; kingdom Pseudomonadati; phylum Pseudomonadota; class Alphaproteobacteria; order Hyphomicrobiales; family Rhizobiaceae; genus Limnomicrobium; species Limnomicrobium aquaticum. The sequence continues at coordinate 192,075 of NZ_JBEPMB010000004.1, read as the reverse complement.
CTCGTCGCCCATGGTCAGCATGACCGTGCCGCGTGCCGCAAACAGCGTGGCAAGCAGCGCCTTGACGTCGCGCCGCCGGGCGGCATTGATCGCCACATCTTCGGTCAGCCCCTCGACGCCGTTGTTCCACGAATGGTTCTCGTTGTGCCCGTCGCGGTTTTCTTCCCCATTCGCCTCGTTGTGCTTGCCCTGATGCGACACGAGGTCGAACAGCGTGAACCCGTCATGGGCAGCCAGGAAATTGACGCTGCGCGTGCGCTTGCCGCCATAGCGCCCGAAGGTCGGCGATGAGCCGGCCAGCACCGTCGCCAGCGCCCCGACCATATGCCCGTCGCCGCGCCAGAAGCGCCGCATGTCGTCGCGCGCCCGGTCGTTCCATTCGAGATAGTCATCCGGAAAATTTCCGAGTTGATAGCCGCCAGGACCGATATCCCAGGGCTCGGCGATCATCACCCGGTCGGTGAGAAGCGGATGGCTGCGGATGGCGTGGAAGAGCGCCGCATTCGGATTGAACCCGGTCTCCTCACGCCCCAGAACCGGCGCCAGATCGAAGCGGAACCCGTCGATGCCCGCCTCGGACACGAAATGCGCCAGCGTGTCCACCACCAGCCCACCGGCTATCGGATGGTCCAGCGACAGCGTATTGCCGCAGCCGGTATCGTTGACGAGAATGCCGCGCTCGCCAGCCAGATGCCGGTAATAGCCCAGATTGTCGAGCCCGCGCATGGAGAGCGTCGCACCGTAACGGTCGCTCTCGCCCGAATGGTTGAAGACGAGATCGAGGATCACGCCGATGCCTTCGGCATGAAGGCTGGCCACCGTCTCGCGCAATTCCGCAAGCCCGCCGGGGCAGAGCCGCGGATCGAGCGCCATGAAGGCTATCGGATTATAGCCCCAGCCATTGGAGAGCCCGAGCGGCGGCAGATGGCGCTCATCGATCCAGGCGGTAATAGGCATGAGCTCGACCGCATCCACGCCCAGCCGCTTGAAATGCGCGATGACCGACGGATCGGCCAGTCCCGCAACCGTCCCCCGCTGCGCCGACGGCACATCCTCGTTGAGAATGGTGAAGGGCTTGACCGCGACCTCGTAGACAAAGCCTCCGGGCCTGAAGCGGGGCGGCTCGACGCTCACCAGCGTCTGCCCGACAACCCGCGCCTTGGGAACGATATCCGCCGTGTCATCGCCAAAGGCCGATAGACGCGGCGAATAGACGAAAGGTCTATCAAGCTCCTTGGCATAAGGATCGACGAGAAGCTTCGATTCGTCGAACCACAGACCATGATCCGGCGCATAGGAGCCTGAAGCGCGAAATCCGTACAGCGCACCCTCGCCCAAGCCTTCGGCGAAGGCGCGGAAGACGTTGTCGAGCCCCCGCTCCATCGGCAGCCGCACGATCTCCGTCGCGCCGTCAGGGGCGAAAAGGCAAAGGTCGATGGCCGCTGCATGTTCCGACCAGACACCGAATTGCGTGCCGTTGGAAAGCAACGTTGCGCCGAGTTTGGGTGATTGCATGCGCGAATCCGGACCGTGGAAAATCAATACGACAGTCTTAGATCAATTCCGCCGGAAGTGGGAACCGGTTTCACGCCGGAGCTTGAGAAAACAGAGGGCGCGGCTCGTTAACGGGATAGCTAGCCATGCCCATGCAACAGCTTCTCAAGCCGGGGCCTTAGAGCCCCGCGACCATATCCTCAAGCATTGTCTGCACATCGCCGGCGATCGCCGCAAGCGCCGGATTGTCGATCGCCTGCATCGAGGCCGCCGGATCGACCGCCGCAACCTCTATTCTGCCGTCATCCATCTGGCGAACGACGACATTGCAGGGCAGCATCGTACCGATCAGCGCTTCCGCCTGCAGCGCCTTGTAGGCAAACCCCGGATTGCAGGCGCCCAGGATCGTATAAGGCGCCATGTCCTTGTCGAGCTTGGCCTTCATCGTCGCCTTGACATCAATCATCGTCAACACGCCAAAGCCCTTGGCTTTCAACGCGTCCGTCACATGAGCGATTGCCGCGTCGAACGGCATATCGATGGTCTTGGTGAAGGCATAGGTCATGATGAACGCTCCTGATTACATATAATATTATATATGTAATCAGGAGCGAGAATTCAAGCCGTAGGTGTTCGCTTCGGCAATTTCAGGTAATCACCGTTGGCGTCTCACGCCCCGTACGCGTCTTGATCTGCGCAAAATGTTCCGCTGCCGCGATCAAGTCCGCCAGCGCTTCCTGCGTATCGATCCCGTGGCGGGCCGCATCCGGTTCATACCGCTCGACATAGACGCGCAGCGTCGCGCCCGCCGTGCCCGTGCCGGAGAGGCGGAAGACGACGCGGGAGCCGCCCTTGAAGAGGATGCGGATGCCCTGGTTCTTCGAGACGGAGCCATCGATCGGGTCGTGATAGGCGAAGTCGTCTGCCGCCTCCACTTCCAGCGCGCCGAAAGTCTGGCCGGGCAAGGAGGCGAGACTGTCGCGCAGATGCGCCATCAACCCGTTGGCGGCATCCGTGTCGACTTCTTCATAGTCATGGCGCGAATAGTAATTGCGGCCATATTCGGCCCAATGCGCCTTGACGATTTGCGCCACGCTCTGCTTGCGGGCGGCGAGAATGTTCAGCCAGAAGAGCACGGCCCAGAGCCCGTCCTTCTCGCGCACATGGTCGGAGCCCGTGCCGAAGCTTTCCTCGCCGCACACGGTCGCCTTGCCGGCGTCGAGCAGGTTGCCGAAGAACTTCCAGCCGGTCGGCGTCTCATACATGCCGATGCCGAGCTTTTCCGCCACGCGGTCGGCCGCGGCACTCGTCGGCATGGAGCGAGCGATCCCGGCAATGCCTTGGCTGTAGCCGGGTGCGACGGTGGCGTTCGCTGCGATGATCGCCAGACTGTCGGAGGGCGTGACGAACATGCCCTTGCCAACCACCATGTTGCGGTCGCCGTCGCCATCGGAAGCAGCGCCGAAATCCGGGCCTTCCGGGCTCATGACGTCGTCATAAAGCTCCTTGGCGTGAACGAGGTTCGGGTCTGGATGATGGCCGCCGAAATCCGGCAGCGGTGTGGAATTGCGCACCGACCCTGCCGGCGCGCCGAGCCGCTTTTCCAGAATTTCTGTCGCATAAGGTCCTGTCACGGCACCCATGGAATCGATCACGACGCGCGTACCGCCGGCAATCAATGCCCGGATCGCGCCGAAATCAAACAGGCTCTCCATCAGTTCCACATAGTCGGCCACCGGATCGATGACCTCGACCGTCATACCTTCCACCGTCTGCGTGCCGACCTTATCGAGATCGATATCGGCGACGTCAGCGATCTTGTAGGTGTCAATCACCTTGGTGCGGGCATAGATCGCGTCGGTGATCTTTTCCGGCGCGGGACCGCCATTGCCGATATTGTACTTGATGCCGAAATCTTCGTTCGGGCCGCCGGGATTGTGGCTGGCCGAGAGCACGATGCCGCCGAAGGCCTTGTATTTGCGGATGACATTCGAGGCCGCCGGCGTCGACAGAATCCCGCCTTGGCCCACCATGACCTTGCCGAAGCCGTTGGCGGCGGCCATCTTGATGGCGATCTGGATGACCTCGCGGTTGAAATAGCGCCCGTCGCCGCCGATCACCAGCGTCTCACCGGCAAAGCCTTCGAGGCTGTCGAAGATCGACTGGATGAAGTTTTCGGCATAATTCGGCTGCGCGAAGACGGGAACCTTCTTGCGCAGACCGGACGTGCCGGGCTTCTGGCCATCAAAGGGAGTGGTGGCGACGGTCTTGATCATGAGTTCAATTGCCTTTCGAGACGAGCCGGGCATAGAGGGCGGCATAGGCCGCGGCGCTCTTGTCCCAGGAAACATCGGATTTCATGCCGTTTTTCTGCAGCTGCCGCCATGTATCAGGATCGCGCCAGACTTCAAAGACACGGGCCAGCGCCTGGCGTAGCCCGTCGGCGGTGATGGTGGAAAACTGGAAGCCGGTGGCGACACCGGCCGAGAGTGCCGCCTCGTTGGCGTCAATCACGGTATCGGCAAGCCCGCCGGTGCGGGCCACGACCGGCACGCAGCCATAGCGCAACGCATAGAGCTGCGTCAGCCCGCAGGGCTCGAAGCGCGAGGGAATGAGAATGGCGTCCGACCCCGCCTGCATGACATGCGACAGCGGCTCGTCATAGCCGATATGCACGCCGATGCGGCCCTTGTGCCAGGACGCGGCCTGAACCAGCCCGCCTTCCAGCGCCCGGTCGCCCGAGCCGAGAATTGCCAGCATGCCGCCCTGCGCCACGATATCGCCTGCGGCTTCCGCGAGTAGGTCCATGCCCTTCTGCCAGGTGAGCCGGCTGATGACGCAGAAGATCGGCCCGTCGCCATCGAGCCCGAAATGCCGCATGACAGCCTCGCGGTTCGCCGCGCGCTTCGTCAGTTGTTTCGCCGAGAAGGACGAGGCCAGCATTGGGTCGGTCAGCGGGTTCCAGACGGCCGTATCGATGCCGTTGACAATGCCGCTGGCATGGCTGGCGCGTGCCCGGATCAGCCCTTCGAGACCCATGCCGAATTCGCCCTGATGGATTTCCCGCGCATAGGTGGGGCTCACGGTGGTGATCGCATGCGCCATCTGCAGCCCACCCTTGAGATAGCCGACATCGCCGTAATATTCGATGCCATCCACAGAATAGGCCTCCGGCGGCAGCGCCAGTTCCGGAAAGATCGCCGGTGAGAACTGCCCCTGAAAGGCGATGTTGTGCACGGTGATCACCGAAGGTGTCTCCGGCGCGCGACCATAGCGCATGTAAACGGGGACCAGCCCCGCCTGCCAGTCATGCGCATGCACGAGATCCGGCTTCCAGGCCGGTATCAACCCGGCGGCAATCTCCGCTGCCGTCAGCGAAAGCGCTGCAAAGCGCTTCCAGTTGTCGGTATGGTCTTTGCCCAGAGCATCCGTGTAAGGGCCGCCTTCACGCTGGAAAAAGGCCGGCGCGTCGAGCACATAGAGCTCAAGCCCCTCATGCACGACGAAGAGGACATTCGCCTTCACGCCGAAGAGCGACGGAATGGTCGCCACCTTCTTGGTCTTGCCGACCTTTTTCATGACCGCCGGATAACCGGGGATCAGCGAGCGCATCTCCACGCCATGATGGCCCATGGCGAGCGGCAACGCGCCCGCCACGTCGGCAAGGCCGCCGGTCTTGATCAGCGGATAGATCTCTGAAGCGACCGACAATACCTTCATGCGTCACAGTCCCAATCTGTCGATCATGCCCTGTGTGATAAGGCAGATTCCGTTTTCGGTGCGGCGGAAGCGCTTGGCGTCCAGCTCCGGATCCTCGCCGACGACGAGACCTTCCGGAATGATGACGCCCCGGTCCACCACGACATTTGAGAGTCGCGCATGACGGTTGACGATGACTTCCGGCAGCACGACCGCCTGATCCAGCTTGGAGAAGGAATTGATACGGCAGCCAGTCGACAAAAGCGTCTTGTGAATGGAGGCACCGGAGATGATGCAGTTGCCGGCCACCAGCGACGACACAGCCGAACCGCGCCTGCCTTCGATGTCATGCACGAATTTCGCCGGCGGGGTGATTTCCGAATAGGTCCAGATCGGCCAGCTGCTGTCATACATGTCGAGTTCCGGCACGATGTCAGTAAGGTCGATATTGCCCTGCCAATAGGCGTCCACGGTGCCGACGTCGCGCCAATAGGCATGCGCCTCGGTCTCGGAGCGCACGCAGGACTGAGCGAAGCGATGGGCGACCGCTTTACCGTGCTGCACGATGTAGGGGATGATGTCCTTGCCGAAATCGCGGCTGGAATTCGGGTCCGCCGCATCCTTGCGCAGGATGTCCATCAGGAACTTGGTGTGGAAGACGTAGATGCCCATCGAGGCAAGCGCCATGTCCGGATTGCCGGGAATGCCCGGCGGATCGGCCGGCTTCTCGACGAAATCGATGATCACATCCTTCTCGTCGACATGCATCACACCGAAGCCGGTCGCTTCCATACGAGGCACTTCCAGGCAGCCGATCGTGACATCGGCTCCACTATCGACATGCTGCTGCAGCATCATCTCGTAGTCCATCTTGTAGATATGGTCGCCCGCCAGGATGACCATATATTCCGGACCGTACGGCTCGATAATGTCGGCATTCTGAAACACGGCATCGGCCGTGCCTTCATACCATTGCGTTTCAGAGACACGCTGCGAAGCCGGCAGGATGTCGAAGCTCTCGTTACGTTCGGGACGGAAGAAGTTCCAGCCGCGCTGCAGGTGGCGGATCAGCGAATGCGCCTTGTACTGCGTCGCAACGCCGATGCGGCGGATACCGGAATTCATCGCATTGGAGAGCGCGAAATCGATGATGCGCGTCTTGCCACCGAAATAGACGGCCGGCTTTGCGCGCATGTCCGTCAGTTCCTTCAGGCGGCTACCGCGCCCGCCGGCAAGCACATAGGCCATGGCGTCGCGGGCGAGCGGTTGCGGTCTTCTTGTCTTTGTCATGGCAGTCCTCCCGTTAGTTATGTCAAGCCAGTTGCAGCATGATGGTCGAAAGCGGCGGCAGCAGCAGGCTTGCTGCTACTCCTCCCGACGCGGTCTTGCGGGCATGGCATTCGCCGGCATTCCCCTTGCCGCTACCGCCATAAATCTCCGCATCGCTGTTGAAGATTTCGCGCCACAGCCCTTCCACGGGCAACGGCACCTCGTAATTCTCGCGCATCACCGGCGTCAGATTGGAAATCACCGCCACTGGCTTCTCGCCCGGTGCCTTGCGCAGCCACGCAAAGACCGAATTGTTGTTGTCATCCACGATCAGCCATTCGAAACCGTCCGGCTCGCAATCGCGCGCATGCAGCGCCGGTGTGTCGCGATAGAGCCGGTTGAGGTCCTTCACGGCGCGCTGCATGCCACCATGCAGGGGATATTGGGTGAGATGCCAGTCGAGTTCCTTGGCGTGGTTCCACTCCGCCCATTGCGCGAACTCCTGCCCCATGAAGAGCAGCTTCTTGCCGGGGTAACCCCACATGAAGCCGTAATAGGCACGCAGGTTTGCGAATTTCTGCCACTCGTCGCCCGACATCTTGGCAATCAGCGAGCCCTTGCCATGCACCACTTCGTCATGGCTCAGCGGCAGCACGAAGTTTTCCGAGAAGGCATAGACAAGGCCGAAGGTCAGGTCGTTGTGGTGATATTTGCGATGGACCGGCTCGTGGGCGAAATACTTCAGCGTGTCATGCATGAAGCCCATGTTCCACTTGAAGCCGAAGCCCAGCCCCCCGACATGCACCGGCTGCGACACCTTCGGCCAGGAGGTCGATTCCTCCGCCACCGTGATAATGCCGGGATGACTGCCATAGACGGCCTTGTTCATCGCCTGCAGGAAGCTCACTGCCTCCAGGTTTTCACGCCCGCCATGCTCGTTGGGGATCCACTCGCCCTCCTTGCGCGAATAGTCGAGATAGAGCATCGAGGCGACCGCATCGACGCGAAGGCCGTCGATATGGAACTTCTCAGCCCAGTAGAGCGCGTTGTTGACGAGGAAGGACGAGACCTCGTTGCGGCCGAAATTGTAGATCGCCGTATTCCAGTCCGGGTGAAAGCCCTTGCGCGGATCGGCATGCTCGTAGAGCGCCGTGCCGTCAAACTGGCGAAGCCCGTGCGCATCCATCGGGAAATGCGCCGGCACCCAGTCAAGCAGAACCGAAAGCCCCGCCTTGTGCGCCCCATTGACGAAGCGGGCAAAGCCCTCCGGCTCGCCGAAACGCGCCGTCGGCGCATAGAGCCCTGTCGTCTGGTAGCCCCAGGACGGATCGTAGGGAAACTCGCTGATGGGCAGGAATTCGATATGGGTGAAGCCCATGTCGACACAATAGGGGATCAGATGATCCGCCATCTCGTCCCAGGAATAGAAGCGCCCGTCCGGATGCTTGCGCCACGAACCGGCATGAACCTCATAGATCGAGATCGGCTGCCGGCGTGCGTCAACGGACGACCAATGCTGGCGATGCGCTGCGTCTTCCCAGTCCTGGTGCAGTTCTGACGTCGTTACCGAGGCCGTCTGCGGACGCAGCTCGGAACGCCGCGCAAACGGATCGGCCTTCAGTGGCAGCACCGTTCCGTCCATTCCGACGACTTCGAACTTGTAAGCCTCCCCTGCCGGCACGTCGGGCACGAAGATTTCCCAGATGCCCGTATCGCGCCTGAGCCGCATCACATGCATGCGCCCGTCCCAGTTGTTGAACGAGCCAACAACAGAGACGCGCCGCGCATTGGGAGCCCAGACGGCGAAGTGGAAGCCCGACACGCCGTCGAGCATCATCGGATGCGCACCAAGCTTGTCGAACAATCTTAAGTGCGAACCCTCGCGGATGTAATAGTCATCCATCGGCCCCAGCACGGGCCCGAAACTGTAGGCATCGACCAAGGTCCATTCCGAAGACCCGCGACGCGCGCGATAAAGGATCGGTTGTCGATGCGGAATGTCCACCTTGCCGGCAAAGAAGCCGTCACGGTCATAACGCTCGAGCACGCCAATCAGCTTGCCGCCGATCGTCTCCGCCTCGACGCTTTCCGCCCCCGGTATGAAACAGCGGACATGAAAACCGCCATCAATCTCATGAAGCCCCATCACGGCAAACGGGTCGGTATGCAACCCGTCTATAATCGCCCTGATCTCCTCCGGGGCAGGCACCACCGGTTCGCTGGCTGCGTCCGGTGGTTCGGGTTGTTTCCCCATCAAGCTCTCCAGATTTCACGCGCATATTGCCTGATCGTGCGATCAGACGAGAACCAGCCCATACGGGCAGTATTCAGAATTGTCTTGTTGTACCATGCCGGCTGATCGGTCCAAAGCGCATCGACCTCGCGCTGCGCCTTGGCGTAAGCGTCGAAATCGGCGGCGACCATGAACCAGTCATGGCTGTACAGTCCGTCAACCAGATCGGCGAAGCGGCCCGTATCCCCCGGCGAGAAAACACCCGAGGCAATGGCAGACAGCGCCTGCTGCAGTTCCTTGGAACCTTCGATGATGGCGCGCGGATTGTAGGTGTCTGCCCGAACCTTGGCGACCTCTTCCGCCGTCATGCCGAAGATCATGATATTGTCTGCGCCCACATGGTCGCGCATCTCGACGTTGGCGCCGTCGAGCGTCCCGATCGTCAGCGCGCCATTCAGTCCAAACTTCATGTTGCCTGTGCCCGAGGCTTCCATGCCCGCAGTCGAGATCTGCTCCGACAGGTCGGCGGCGGGAATGATGACCTCAGCCAGCGATACGTTGTAGTTCGGCACGAAGACCACCTTGAGCAGTCCGCGCACGGCAGGATCGTTATTGATGACTCGTGCGACGTCGTTGGCCAATTTGATGATCAGTTTCGCATTGTGATAGCTCGGCGCTGCCTTGCCGGAGAAGACCTTAACGCGCGGAACCCAATCAAGTTCCGGACGCGAACGCATCTGATCGTAAAGCGAGATCGCCTCGATGATATTGAGGAGCTGGCGCTTGTACTCGTGAATGCGCTTCGTCTGGATATCGAACATCGACGACGGGTCGATCCGCACACCCATGCGCTCGCGCACCAGCTTGGCAAGACGCACCTTGTTCTGGCGCTTCACTGCCGCGAATTTTTCCTGGAAGGAGCTGTCGGTCGCGAACGTCTCGAGATCCTTCAGCGCCTCCGTATCGTCCATGAACTTGTCGCCGATCGCCTCGCGGATGAGCGACAGAAGACCCGGATTGCACTGCATCAACCAGCGGCGCGGCGTGATCCCGTTCGTCTTGTTGTTGATGCGGTCGGGATAGAGGCGGTGCAGGTCGGCAAACACCGTTTCCTTCATCAGCTCCGTATGCAGCGCCGACACGCCGTTGATCGAATGGGAGCCGACAAAGGCAAGATTGCCCATGCGCACGCGGCGCTCGCCGCCCTCGTCGATCAGAGAGATCGAGCGGATCTGCTGGTCGGTATGCGTCTTCTGGCGGCGGGCCTCCATGAGGATCATGGCGTTGATCGCATAGACGATCTGCATGTGGCGCGGCAGCAGACGCTCAAAAAGCGGCACCGGCCAGCTTTCCAGCGCTTCGGGAAGCAGCGTGTGGTTCGTATAGGAGAACGTGGCCCTGGCGATGCTCCAGGCCTGTTCGATGTCGAGACCGTGGACGTCCATGAGGAGACGGATCAGCTCCGCTACGGCGACTGCCGGGTGCGTATCGTTGAGCTGGATCGCCACCGCGTCGGGCAGGGACGTAAAGTCTGGGAACTGCTGCAGGTGACGGCGCAGAATGTCCTGGAGCGAGGCGGAGGAGAAGAAGAACTCCTGCCTGAGCCGCAGCTCCTGGCCCGCTGGCGTCGCGTCGGCCGGATAGAGAACGCGGGCAAGACTTTCCGCCTTGTTGCTCTCGCGCAGGGCGCCGATATGGTCGCCGGCGTTGAAGGCATCGAGCAGGATGGGGTCGATAGGAGCTGCCGTCCAGAGCCGCAGCGTATTCACGCGCTGGCCGCGCCAGCCGGCCACCGGCGTGTCATAGGCCGTGGCGATTACGCGCTCGGCCGGCTTCCACACATAGCGGATAGCCTCATCGCCGACATCGACAGTATCGACTGAACCGCCGAAGCCGATTTCATAGGAGCTTTCCCGCCGCTCGAATTCCCAGGGGTTGCCGTGCGCCAGCCAGTTTTCCGGCAGTTCCACCTGCCAGCCATCCGACATCTGCTGGCGGAAGAGGCCATGCACATAGCGGATGCCGTAGCCATAGGCCGGCACGTCGACGGTGGCCATGGACTCCATGAAACAGGCAGCCAGTCGTCCAAGGCCGCCGTTACCCAAAGCGGCGTCCGGCTCCAGCTCGGCGATCACATCGATATCGACCCCGAGCGAGGCGAGCGCGATGCGCATCGAGTCCATGATCCCGATATTCGTCATCGTGTCGCGCATCAGGCGGCCGATCAGGAATTCCAGCGAGAGATAATAGACGCGCTTGCGGCCTTCCGCATAGGTGCGCTTGGTCGAATCCATCCAATTGTCGGTGACGCGGTCGCGGGCGACGAGTATGGCCGCCGTCAGCCAGTCATGCGGCTTGGCAACCTTCGGATCCTTGCCGATGCGGTACTTCAGTCTTTCCAGAATTTCAGTCGCGAGCTGCTCCGGATCGGAGGTGCGCGGCGCGGGCGTGAGTGTTTCGGAAGACGGTATATTCATCGTTAAATCCAAGCCTGTTCTAACATGAATTAATCGGTTTATGCCGTCAATTAATGCATTCTTCCCCGGCCGTTGCAACCGCGATTTTGCAATTGCGAAATTCGCCGGACGCATAGCAAAAACGGCCGGAAATTTCATCCCGGCCGCTGGCAATTTGCCTTTTTTATGAGCAGCTTATTGTGTCAATCGCGTTGTGGCCGAAACAGCCTTTTCACCGATATATTTGAAGGCCGCAATCATATCGCTGGCATTGTTGGCGGCAAAGAAGTGGTTGGCGTCCGTGGCGCAATAGCTCAGCAGCGCCTGGCCTGTCGCCGGCGCCATGAAGGCAATCGAATAAACCTGCACGCCGGCCGCTCTTGCGCTGTCGCACCATTGCTTCGTCGCGGTGTCTGCCGAGGCGTAATTGTTCTCGCCATCGGTCATGAAGACGATGAACTTGTCCGGAGTCTGACCGTTCTTGGTCAGGTGCAGACTGTTTTCGGTCGCCGCCGTCAGCGACTGATACGCCTGTTTGAAGGCATTGCTGGAGTCTGTGCCTCCCGAGGCAACCAGTGCATTGACATAGTTGGCAACCGCCACCGTTCCCCAGCCGAGCGACTGCGGCGTATCCATCGCCGAATTGTAGGATACGGCCCCGAGCCGGGCGTAATACTGATCCGGATCGGCGGTGGAGATCGTCTTCATCAGCGCACCGGCCGCCTGTTTCAGCGCATCGATCTTGATGAGATAGGTGTTCTGCGTGCCCGTGCATGTCTTACGCTTGCCGCAGGAATAGGTGTAGGTCGTCGTTCCCGTGACGGTATCCGTATTGTCTGCCATGGAGCCAGAACGGTCGAGCACGAGATACATCGAGAGTGCCTTCTGCGAGGCGGTCATGCTCTTCGTCGAACCCGTTGCATTCAGCGTATGCAGGCTGCTTCCGTAGAACGCGCCGAGAACCGTGAGCTTCTTTTCCAGGCAACTCGTGACCTTGACGTCGAAGACCTTGGTCGTCCCCACTCCGGTACTTTGTACCACATCGACATTGGTGCAGCCGCCAATGTCATAGCCGCTATAGGGACTGTCAGCACCGTTCTTCTGCTGATCCTGCGCAATCGCGGCCAGATCCTGATTCAGCTGCCCCTTTACGAAACTCAATGCCAGTTGCCTGGCCTCATCGATCGTCGCTTGCTCGTTGGCGAGCGCAGCACCTGCCGCAATTGCGGCTGAATCGACCGCAGCCTGGAGCCTCGTCCTCTGCGCCATCAATCCGGAAATATCCATCGACAGTTCCGCGGTCGCCATGCCGACCGGGATGAGAAAGGCGGCCATGACGGCGAAATTCCCCTTCTCGTCTGCAAGAAAACGGGACAGAACCTTATGACAAGCGCGATGAACGAACACGAAAAACCCCCGCTCACACACTGCCGCTCAGGATATACATGATGCAGCAATGCAACCCCCACGAAAAGACGATCGCCCCAAGTCTTTTTATGCACGGTTATGGTCGAACGAAGGTAAGTTAGCGCGAATATATTGTTTCGGCTTTAAGCTCTAGATGAGCAATTAAATCGAATTCTCTTCAATTTTAGGAGTGTGTGAAGGAAATCGGCACCTGCAGCGCGAAATCTGCTTCAAACCGGGACAACGTCGACCGATTGAATATTATTGTGTCTACCATAGCTACGCAACACACCGATGATCGGCGCAACGTCGGAATAATCACGACCATAGCCGACGACGATGTGATCCTGCCCGGCCGGAATGTTGTTCGTCGGATCGAACTCCAGCCAGCCGGCATCGCGCCCGGCCCAGACCCGGACCCAGGCATGCATGGCATCTGCGCCTTCCAGCCGCTCCTTGCCCGGCGGCGGAATGGTGCGCAGATAGCCACTGACATAGCCGGCAGGGATTCCCAGGCTTCGGAGCGCCGAGGTCATGATATGGGTGAAGTCCTGACAGACGCCGGCCTTGAGCTCAAAGGCCTCCGCAGCCGATGTGTCCACGTCCGTGGCGGTTGCATCGTATTTGAACGTCTTGAAAATGTCGGCGCAGATCGCGCGCGCGATCTCGTCAACCGTCCGCCCCGGCTCATAGAAACTGCGGGCATAGGCAGCGATGACCGGAATATCGCGCAGCTTCGGGCTTTCCCCGACGAAATGATGCGGCGAATCCGGCCCGATGGACGTGACCGCCTGCAGTTCCGCAGCGATCTCGTCGGCGCGGCAGTAAAGCGCGAGCCCCGGCGCCTGCGTATCGACCTGGACGCGCGCCTGCATGTTCACTTCCGAATGGGAATGCGCCGAACGGAAATAGACCGATGTGACCGTGTTGCCGAAGAAATCGACCATGTCAGCCCGTTCTTCCGGCGCGGGTACGATGGAGACATTGCCCGCAATGAGCCGCTGCCGGCCGGGGATCGACATCGGCAGCACGCGCACCATGTGCCGCGCGCCGGAGGCCGGCACGTCGTAGTCATAGGCGATCTTGAGCTTGACGTCGTAGAGCATGAAGGCCGTCAATTCAGATAGGTTTGTGCAAGGACGTCGGAGAGCTGTTCCATTTCCCGTTCCAGCTCCTTGTAGACGTCCGGCGTCATCGTGTCTGCGGTCATCAGTGCAATCGTCGAATGAAGTCTCAGCGCCTCGCGATAGAGCGGCGACATCTGCCCGTCGACATAGGCATTCGGCAGATGCTCGACTTCCGTCTTGATCTCGTTGAGCTGATAGAAGATCGAACGCGGGTTGAGCGGGTCGAGTGCCAGCAGGTCCGTCACCGTCACCCGTGCCGTTGCCACATTGTAGCGCCGCCGATGGGTCATGACGCTGTCGCCGATCTCGAGCAGCATGTCATAGGTGCCATCCGGCGCATCCTCGCCCGACATGTGGCCGAGCAGCCGCGTCATGTGCAAACCACGTTCCAGCATGCGGCCGATAGTCAGGAAGCGCCAGCCCGTGAAGCGATACATGTTTTCATGCACGAGACCGGCAAAGCCCGCGAGCTTGCGCAAGAGAATGGTCGCCGCCCGCGTCGCATCGTCACCGGGCTTGACCTTCCTGTTGAAATCCCGTGCCGTCTTGGCAAGATCCGCGAGCGCCAGCCAGCCATCCGGCGAGAAACGGTCGCGGATGCGTGACGCGCTGTAGAGCGCACTTTCGATGTTGGTGATGAGGCTGTTGGGGATCGCCGGCTCGATCTCGATATCGAGGCTTTCCAGATAATCCGTCACATCACCCAGCAGCGGCGTGCGCGCATCCGCCGCTTCGGCATAGCGGGCATGCCAGGCGCGCAGGATTCGGATCGTGCCTTCGGCGCGCTCGATATAGCGCCCCAGCCAGTAGAGATTGTCCGCCGCGCGGCTCGGCAGGCTGCCCGGCATGTTACGGGTGAAGCTCGAGTCCGGCGGCAGAAGCGTCGTCTTCTCGACCGGCTTTTCAGACACGATCCAGACATCGGCAGCATTGCCGCCGGCCTGCATGGCAATGGCCGCCGCATCCTCGCCGGAAGAGACCCGCGCGAAACCGCCAGGCATGATCTTCCAGCCGTCGAGCGTGCGGGCCGCAAAGACGCGCAGCGACATCGGCCGCGGTGAAAGCTTGCCATCGTTCCACACCGGCGTAGTCGATAGCGTCACCGCTTCCTGCCCCGCCAACTTCGCGCCCTCCGTGCGCAGCCAGCCGGCAATCGATTCCTTTGCCCGGTCGCGCAGCGAGGCGCCGAGCACGGATTGTCCCTTGTCGTCAAAGAAGGGCAGCCGCGAATAGGCGGGCCCGATCACCATGCGGTCGAGATGGGCGGCAACATGCGCCCGCTCCGCATCCTGCCCGCACCACCATGTGGCAATCGAAGGCAGCTTGAGATCCTCGCCCAGCACTTCGCGACAGATGCGCGGCAGGAAGGCGAGCAGCGCCCGGGTCTCCAGAATGCCCGAACCCAGCCCGTTGACCATCATCACCGAGCCGCTGCGCGCAGCCTGCACGAGGCCGGGCGTACCGATATAGGAATTCTGGTCCAGCTCCAGCGGGTCGGTGAAGCTCGCATCCACGCGCCGCCACAGCACGCCGACGGGCTTGAGGCCCGACACAGTGCTGACCATGACCTTGCCGTTGACGACGACGAGGTCTTCGCCTTCCAGCAGCATGAAGCCGAGATAGCGGGCAAGATAGGCATGTTCGAAATAGGTTTCGTTGGCCGAACCCGGCGAAAGGACCGCCACCCGCTGGTCGCGGCTCTGGCGCTTGTTGAGCAGCGTGTCGCGGAAATTGCCGAAGAAGGAGGCGAGCCGATGCACATGCATTTCGGCATAGAGATCGGAGAAGGCGCGCGCGGTGGCCACGCGGTTTTCCAGCGCGAAGCCGGCACCCGAGGGCGCCTGCGTCCGGTCGGCCAGAACCCACCAGTTGCCGTCCGGCCCGCGCCCGATCTCGAAGGAGCAGAAATGCAGATGATGCCCGCCGGAGGGTTGAAGCCCGACGATCGGCCGCAGGAACTCCGGATTGGCGGCCACCAGCGGCGGCGGCAGAAGCCCGTCGCGCACCAGCCGGCATTCGCCATAGATGTCGGCGACGATATGTTCCAGAAGCTCGGCGCGCTGCACCAGCCCTTCCGAGATCTTCGCCCATTCCGCTTCCGCGATCATCACCGGGATATGCGAAAGCGGCCAGTCGCGCTCGGATGTCCCAGGACCGCCATAGGCGCGGTAGAACACGCCGGCATCGCTGAGGTAACGGTCTGCCGTGGCGAAGCGGTCGGTGATCGATTGCTCGTCCTGACGGCCGAGATAGCCGAGTAGATGCTGCCAGACGGGACGCACCTTGCCCTGCGGATCGATCATCTCGTCGGCAATACCGGGCAGCGGCCGATAGCCGAGAAGGGCATCCACCCTGCCCCCCGCCATCGTCTTCTTGTCTGCCGCAGTCCCGCCTGCCAAATCGATTACCCCCGATACGCCCTTTTCAAGGCCGCCTGAGATCCAGCGTCATCGGGAATTCCGGATGCGGCGGATCGGCCCTGAAAAGCCACAAGCCTCCGGTATGCCCGGAAGGCAGGAAGCGCGCAAGGCGTCTCGCCTCCGCCTCGTTGCCATTCACAGGGAATGTATCATAGCTGCGACCGCCCGGATGCGCGACATGGTAGACGCAACCGCCCAGCGACCGGCTGGACCACGTGTCGTAGATGTCGAAGGTGAGCGGCACATTCACCGGCAGGACCGGATGAATGCCCGAGGCCGGATGCCAGGCCTTGTACCGGACGCCCCCCACGGTCACGCCGCGCTGGTCGGTCTCCTTCAGCGGAACAAGGCGGCCGTTGCAGGTCACCTGATAGCGCTCGGGATTCGCCGTTTCGAACGTCACCTGAACCCGCTCGACGGAACTGTCGACATAGCGCACCGTACCGCCCGGCGCGCCCTGCTCGCCCGTGACATGCCAGGGCTCCAGCGCCTGCCGCACCTCGAGCCTGTTGCCCTCGTACTCCACCTCGCCGCAGAACGGGAAGCGGAACTCGAGCTGCGCCGCGAACCATTCCGGACGGAACTCGAAGCCGTTGGCCTTGAGGTCGGCCAGCACGTCGAGGAAGTCCTTCCAGACGTAATAGGGCAGCATGAAGCGGTCGGCGAGCGACGTGCCCCAGCGCACGAAATTGCCCTCGATCGGGTTCTTCCAGAAGCGCGCGATCAGTGCCCGGACGAGAAGCTGCTGGGCAAGGCTCATGCGTGCATTTGGCGGCATCTCAAATCCGCGGAACTCGACCAGCCCGAGCCGGCCAGTGGGGCCGTCCGGCGAGAACATCTTGTCGATGCAGATTTCCGAGCGGTGCGTATTGCCCGTCGCGTCGGTCAGCAGGTTGCGGAACAGCCGGTCCACCAGCCAGGGCAGCGGTGGCAGGCCCTTGCCAGGCAGCGGCACCTGGGCGAGCGCGATTTCCAGCTCATAGAGCGCATCGTGCCGCGCCTCGTCGATGCGCGGCGCCTGACTCGTCGGGCCGATGAACAGGCCGGAGAAGAGATAGGAGAGCGACGGATGGCGCTGCCAGTGCAGCACGAGGCTCTTCAACAGGTCCGGCCGGCGCAGGAACGGGCTGTCATTGGGGTTCGAGCCGCCGACGACGACATGGTTGCCGCCGCCCGTGCCGGTATGGCGCCCGTCGATCATGAACTTGTCGGCCCCAAGCCGCGACTGCCGCGCCTCTTCGTAAAGCGCCGTCGTGATGTCGACGCAATCCTTCCAGTTAGAGGCCGGATGCACGTTCACCTCGATGACACCCGGATCGGGTGTCACCTTCATGACATTGAGTCGCTCATCCTGCGGCGGCGTATAGCCCTCGATATGAATCGGCATGTTCAGATGCGCCGCCGCCCGCTCGGCCGAGGCGATGAGGTCGAGATAATCCTCCAGCGTCTCGGTCGGCGGCATGAAGACGCAGAGGCGACCGTCTCGCGGCTCGATGGAGATGGCGGTGCGCACGCGGCCTTCGATTTCGGAGAGCGCCTGCCGCTGGATCGGCGTCGTCGCCTTGTCCGGCTGCAGCGAATGTTCCGGCATCAGCCGGCCCTTGTCCTGCCGGTAATCGGGCAGCGGCGGGCGCGGGGTCGAAGGGTCGCTCGGGTTGATATAGGGGAATTGCGACGGCGGAATATAGACCAGCGAGCCGAGCGGCAGGCGGAAGCCGATGGGCGAGTCGCCGGGGATGAGGAAAAGGTGGCCGCGCCGCGTGCTCCACTTTTCCGAAATCCAGGTCCGCCCGCTGGCCCGCGAATTCCAGGCCTGCACCGGCAGAACATAGCCGGTCGGCTTGGTCAGCCCGCGTTCGAACACCTTGGCGATGCGGCTGCGCTCTTCCGGATTTTCGAGCTTCGAATTGGCCGGATCGACATTCTCGGGAAGGTTCGCCTCCTTGATCAGCCATTCGGCCGTATCCTCGAAGGCGGGCGTCGCGAATTCCGGCCCCACATCAAGCTCGATGGCGAGCGCTGCGGCAAACTTGCCTGCATCCTCGTGGGAGACCTTGTAGTCCTTCGCTTCTGCCGCAATCAGTTCCGGCTTGTTCCAGACCGGCAGGCCGTCCTTGCGCCAGTAGAGCGAGAAGGTCCAGCGCGGCAGACTTTCTCCGGGATACCACTTGCCCTGCCCGTAATGCAGGAACCCGTTCGGGGCGAAGCGCTCGCGCAGTTTGCGGATCAGCACATCGGCGCGGTCGCGCTTCTGCGGGCCGACGGCCGCCGTGTTCCACTCGTCCGACTGGAAGTCGTCGATCGAAACGAAGGTCGGCTCGCCGCCCATGGTGAGGCGCACATCGGCCTGATCGAGATAGGCATCAACCTTTTCGCCCAGCGCATTGAGCGCATCCCAGCTTTCATCCGAAAACGGCTTGGTGATGCGCGGATGCTCGGCAACGCGCATGACCTTCATGTCGAAGTCGAACTCGGTCTTCGCCTCGCCGAAATAGCCGCCGGAGATCGGCGCTGCATTCTTGTAGTGCGGCGTGGCGGCGAGCGGAATATGGCTCTCACCAGCGAGCAGGCCGGAGGTCGGATCCAGGCCGACCCAACCGGCACCGGGAATATAGACCTCCGTCCAGGCATGCAGATCGGTAAAGTCGACCTCCGTTCCCGAAGGACCGTCCAGCGCCTTCAGGTCCGGCGTCAACTGAATGAGATAGCCGGAGACGAAGCGCGCGGCAAAGCCGAGATGGCGCAGGATCTGCACCAGGAGCCAGCTGGAATCGCGGCACGAGCCCTTCGCGAGCTTCAGCGTTTCCTCCGGCGTCTGCACGCCGGGCTCCATGCGGATTGTGTATTCGGTGCGCGCCTGCAGCATGGCGTTGAGAGCGACTACCTTGTCGATGGTGCGCAGCGGGGTACGGTCAATGCCCTTGAGCAATTTGGTCAGCAGCGGCCCGGCCGGCTCCGGCGTCATGTAGATGGAAAGATCGTCCTTCAGCTCCTCCGGATAGTCGAACGGCCATGTCTCGGCCTGCTCCTCAACGAAGAAGTCGAACGGATTGTAGACCGTCATGTCGGCAACAAGATCGACCTCGATCTTGAACTCGGTGACCGGCTCGGGAAACACGTAGCGGGCGAGATAGTTGCCGTACGGGTCCTGCTGAAGATTCACGAAGTGATTTTCGGGCGTCACCTTCAGCGAATGGCTGATCACCCTGGTCTTGGAATGCGAGGCCGGTTTCAGCCGGATGATCTGCGGCCCCAACACGATCGGCTTGTCGTATTTGTAATGAGTCAGGTGATAGATACTGGCTTTAATCGACATTGGCCCTCATCGCGCCGGAACAAACAATTGCCAAATCTTTAATCACGCCACCGATTTGTGCAATGGGGAATGTGCATTCGACCACCGAAGTCGCAAATGAACAGATCTTTGACGCGATTGTGTCACACGGCCGTCACAACCGGAAATGCCGGATTTTCAGGCTTCATTAACGACATATCGATATAAATTTTACCCAAAGTTTCTCGCCTCACCGTTCCGCGAGACCTGCTCCGGGACGCTCGGGCGAATATGCATCCCAGTGGCTGGGCACCACCCCCTTCCTGCCACAAATTCTGAAAATGAGGCTTTATGTTCGGTTTCATCAAACGTTCCATCGCAGCCAAGCTCATTCTGGTCACTGCGGCCACGATCACGCTGCTCCTGGCGCTCTCCAACTATGTGCTGATCTCGCAGACGAATGACCGCGTCAGAAGTCTGGTCATGAAGCAGGCCGGCAGCGAGGCAAGCGGCATCGCCAAGGACATCGCCGCCGATGTCGGCGAACTCTCCAGCGCTGCCCGCACCATGGCCGGCGTCATCGGCCACACCCATGCCGGCGGCCTCCTCGACCGCAAGGGGACGATTGACATCCTGCGCGCCAATCTGGAACAGAATCCCTTCGCCTTCGGCAGCTGGTTCGCGGAAGCGTCCAACGCCTTCGACGGCAAGCAGGCAGAGATGAAGGACAAGGCAGATCTCGGCGGCAACAAGACCGGCCAGTTCTCTCCCTACTGGTCGAAGGACCGCAACAACGCGATCCAGTTCAGCACCTTCGACATCGACTATTCCAAGGAATGGTATGCATCGGCCGCGCAGAGCATGAAGGGCGCGATCACCAAGCCCTATATGGCCGATGGCACGGATGTGCCGACCGTCATGAGTTCCATCGCCTATCCCGTCATTTCCGGCGGCAAGCTGATCGGCGTCTCGGGTGTCGATATTTCGCTCGCCTCGCTCTCGACCCGCCTTTCGGCGCTGCGTCCTTTTGAGACCGGTCGCGTCATGCTGGTTTCGCAGGACGGCAAGTGGTTGGTCGGGCCTGACGCCAGCAATATGATGAAGGATTATGACGGCGCAGCGCCCGAGAAGATCAAGGCCGCCATCGCCGACAAGACAACGTCCCAGCTGGAGGGCATCGCCGGCAAGGACGGCGCCCAGTTCGAACGCCTCGTCTATCCCTTCGACCTGCCCGGCCTGAACGCCCGCTGGGTGGTTCTCGTCGATATCCCTTCCACCGTGGTCGCCACGCAGGTTCGTGAACAGACCCTGCTGATGGTCGTCGGCGGCCTCGTCGTACTGCTCGCCGTCATCATCGGCCTCTATCTCTCCGTCCGCAGCCTTGTCCAGCGTCCGATCGACGGTCTCGTCGCCGATGTGGAACGGTTGAGCCGCGGCCAGTATGAAAAGCCGGTCGCCGGTCAGGATAGCGAAGACGAAACCGGCGCGGTTGCCGCCGCACTGGAAGGCTTTCGCCACAAACTCGCGGATGCCGTACGCCTGGAAGCCGCAGCGGAAGAACAGCGCGACGCCGCTGACGCCGCCCGCCGGCAGAACGAACAGGAGCGTCTTGCCAATGCCGCGCTCCAGCAGCAGGTGGTCAGCCATCTTGGCCAGGGACTCTCGGAACTGTCCGCCGGCAATCTCACCTATCGCCTGCCCGGCAATTTCCCGGCAGAATACGGCCAGCTGAAGAGCGATTTCGACAGCGCGCTGGCGAGCCTTGAAGAGACGATCCAGACGCTCAGCCACTCCGTCCGCAACATCAGCGGCGGCGCCAACGAAATCACCAGCGCCTCCTCCGACCTGTCGCTGCGTACGGAAAGACAGGCGGCAAGCCTCGAAGAGACCGCTGCAGCGCTCGACGAGTTGACCTCGCAGGTCAATTCCAGCGCCGACAATGCCGGCCGCGCGGCAAGCTCGGTCCAGTCGGCCAATTCGAATGCCGAGAAATCGGGCGAGATCGTGCACAGGGCGATTTCGGCCATGCACGGCATCGAGCAGTCGTCTCAGGATATCAACCGCATCATCGGCGTGATCGACGAGATCGCCTTCCAGACCAATCTTCTGGCGCTCAACGCCGGTGTGGAAGCAGCCCGTGCCGGCGAAGCCGGCAAGGGCTTCGCGGTCGTTGCCCAGGAAGTGCGCGAACTCGCCCAGCGTTCCGCCACCGCCGCCAAGGAGATCAAGACGCTGCTCAACGCTTCGGAAACCCAGGTGAGCGAAGGCGTCAGCCTGGTCAACAAGGCCGGCGAGGCGCTGGAAAGCATCGCCTCGCAGGTGCTGCAGATCAACGGCCTCATCCAGGAGATCTCCTCGTCCTCGACCGAACAGGCCGTGGGGCTCCGCGAGATCAACGCCGCCGTCAACCAGATGGACCAGGTGACCCAGCAGAACGCCGCGATGGTGGAAGAGGCGACCGCCGCCAGTGCCGCCCTCAACGCCGAAGTCGGCGTGCTGATGGCGCTGGTCAACCGCTTCAGGACCAACGGCGCCGGTGCACAGACCGCGACCCCGGCACGCGCCTACAGCGCGCAGCCGTCGCGCCAGGCAGCGCCTGCGCGCCCCGCCGCCCCGGCACGTCGGGCACCCGCCGTTTCCGGCAACACGGCGCTCGCCTCGTCGGACTGGGAAGAATTCTGAGACAGGCCATTTGGCCTGTGACAATCAGCCAGAGATGGGGCGGCGCTTAATCTGCGCCGCCTTTTTTCTTTTCAAGCCTTCACGGCCTGCCGCGATAGGCATTGCGCTCCGGGAACGGCCAGTCGGCGAGCAGCGCCATGTCCGGCCGGAACACCTCGACCTTCAGCGGATGGCAGGCCGCCGTATCGCTGGAATGCTCGGAACTGCAATCGCCACCCGGACACGCCGAAAGACCGCCGAGCAGATCGATCTCCGCGAACATTTCCAGGAAATCACCCGGCCGCACCGGGCTCGCCTTCATGAAATACTGATGGGTGTCATGCGTAAAGCCGGTACACATGAAGACGTTAAGCACATCGTGAACATAAGGCTCCGCCTCCTTCATCGTGATGCCCCGCGCCTCCGACAGCGCCCCGCAAAGGTTGGAATGGCAGCAATGATGGTAGTCGCCGCCGGAAAGCAGCCGGTGCGTATAGGGATCGCAGCGCGTGCCTATAACATCGTGGACGCCGCCACCATATTCATCGAAACCATACCAGCCGAGCGTGTCGTGGGTGATCGTGGCCATGGGGCGCAGGTTGGGCAGATTGCTCCAGAGCCGATTGCCGGTCGTGATATGGGTCGCATGCAGCGCCCGCGTCTTGCCGCTGAAGAAGCGCTCGTTGAGATCGTGGGCATTCCAGAGATTGAGGTCGCCGACCTGCGGTCCCTCGATGCTGGCGATGCGGAAGAAATGCCCCTTCGGCACGCTGAACGCCTTGCCCTCGCGCGGCGGCACAATGACCTCGTCGATCTTCGTCAGCGTCTCCCGCACGGCGAAAAGCCGATCCATGTCCGGCACAGGCAGCGTTTCGACCGGATAGCAGACGACGGGCTTGACGGCGCGGCGCGCGGCGGCATCGGCAGGCGGTACGGGACGGGTATCGAGGGACATGCGAAGGCTCCGGTTGAACGCGAGCCTCACGTTTACGCCTTCGCCCGCGCCTGGCAAGAACCCTGCCCCCGCCGCCTGTGGATCAGCGATCCGTCAAGCTATCAAGGCGGTCCAAGGTACGACCGTTCGCGAGGTCTTGAATTCCCGATCCGGCCTCTTATCTATCACTCACCACCCGTCATCGAAGATCGCCTGCTGCGCCGTTCGGCTGCGCGTTCGCGATTGTCCGGGTAAAAACAAAGGGCGCTCCCCGGTCCGGGTTGAGCGCCCTTTGTCATTCAAGCGGGGTTTCGCCCCAATCAATCCTTGGCGCGTTCCACGTAGGAACCGTCTTCCGTCAGGATGACGACGCGCGTGCCGGGAGTGATGTGGCCCGGAACCAGCGTGCGGACACCGTTCGACAGGATCGCCGGCTTGTAGGACGACGAAGCCGTCTGGCCCTTGACGACAGGCTCGGTTTCCATGATTTCGAGCGTCGCGTGGCGCGGTAGTTCGAGCGCCAGCGCGCGGCCTTCATGCACCGAGAGAATGACGCTCATGCCTTCTTCGAGATAGGCCGCCGCATCGCCAACGGATTCCTTGTCCATGACCAGCTGGTCATAGTTTTCCGGGTTCATGAAGTGGAAGCCTTCGTCGTCCGAATAGAGGAAGGAATGCGCAGAGTCTTCCACGAAGGCGCGCTCAACCTGCTCGGTCGTCTTCCAGCGCTCCGACACCTTCACACCGTCGACGATGCGGCGCATGTCGACCTGCGTGACCGGCGTCCCCTTGCCGGGATGGAAGTTCTGAGCGGTCAGAACGACATAAAGCTTGCCCTCGACTTCGAGGACATTGCCCTTGCGGACCGACGAGGCGATGATCTTGACCATAAGACGTCCTTGTATCTCGATGAAACGCACCTTAAAGGACCGGAAAGGCCCCGCGCGCGTTCTTGAATTCCGTTGCGGGCCGCACTAACGCAATTTCGATGAAAACGCCAGTCCGGACGCGAAGAATTCGCCCGGAGCGACAGGTGAACCGAGCCATGACCAGCGCCAGCCCCTGGTGGCAGCCGCATATCCATGCCGACCGCCGGCCTTTCCTGATGGGCCGAAACAAGCTCATGGTCGCCTTTCGGGCGTGGTTTGCCGAGCGCGACTTCGTCGAGGTCGAGACGGCAGCGCTTCAGGTCTCGCCGGGCAACGAGGCGCATCTGCATGCCTTTGAGACCCAGGCGCTGACCATCGACGGCCGGGCGCTCCCCTTCTATCTCCACACATCGCCGGAATTCGCCGCCAAGAAGTTGCTCGCCGCCGGCGAAAAGCGGCTCTGCACCTTCGCCCATGTCTGGCGCAACCGCGAGCGCGGCCCTCTGCACCATCCCGAATTCACCATGCTGGAATGGTATCGCGCCGGCGAGACCTATGATCAGCTGATGAGCGACTGCGCCGACCTTCTGGCGCTTGCCGTCCGAACTACAGGCATAGACCGCTTCCGCTTTGCCGGCCACGAATGCGACCCATTTGCGGAACCAGAGCGGCTGACCGTGGCGGATGCCTTCACCCGCCATGCCCAAATCGACCTTCTGGCGACGATCCTCCCCGACGGCACGACCGATCGCGAGGCGCTGGCGGCGCAGATGCGCACGCTCGGCCTTTCCGTTTCCGATGACGACACCTGGGCGGACCTCTTCTCCAAGGTCATCGTCGGCAAGGTCGAGCCGCATCTGGGACAGGGCCGCGCCACGATCCTCTGCGAATATCCGGTCGCCGAAGCCGCCCTTGCGCGCCGCGCGCCGCACGATGCCCGCGTGGCCGAGCGCTTCGAGCTTTACGCCTGCGGCGTCGAAATCGCCAACGCCTTCGGGGAACTGACGGACGCCGCAGAGCAGCGCCGGCGCTTCGAGATGGAAATGGCGGAGAAGGCCCGCATCTATGGTGAGCGCTATCCGCTGGATGAGGATTTTCTGGACGCGCTGGCGATCATGCCCGACGCGAGCGGCATCGCGCTCGGCTTCGACCGGCTGGCCATGCTCGCAACCGGCGCGCGGCGGATCGAGGATGTCATCTGGACGACGGTCGCGGAGTACGCGCCATGATCAAGGCCGGCGTTTCGCTGAACTCGCTGGACGATCTGGCACTCGCCGGTCTCGTCACGCCGTCGCCTGCCCTTGAGGCGGTGGCGGCGCGCTATGCCGTTGCTGTGACGCCGGAAATGGCGGCGCTGATCGAGCGCACCGGAGCGGACAGCGCCATGGCGCGGCAATTCATCCCCGACGCGCGCGAACTCGACACCCTGCCGGAGGAAAGCGCCGACCCGATTTCCGACAGGCGCTTCACGCCCGTCGAAGGCGTCGTGCATCGCTACCCGGATCGGGTTCTCCTGAAGGCCGTGCATGTCTGCCCGGTCTATTGCCGCTTCTGCTTCCGCCGCGAAATGGTCGGCCCCACGGGTGACGGGCTGCTGGTGGCCGAGAAGCTGGACGCGGCACTCGCCTATATCCGTGAACATGAGGAGATCTGGGAAGTCATCCTGACAGGCGGCGACCCGCTCGTGCTCTCGCCCCGCCGGCTGGAGCGGCTGCTGGAACCGCTGAGCAAGATCGATCATGTCAAGGTCATCCGCATCCATTCGCGCGTGCCGCTGGTCGATCCAGAGCGGATTTCCGGCGAGCTGATCGCGTTACTCAGGGCTACGGGCAAGACCATCTATGTGGCGCTCCACGCCAATCATGCAGACGAGTTTACCAACGCGGGCCGCAGGGCATGCGCACGGCTCACCGACGCCGGCATCGCCATGGTCAGCCAGTCGGTGCTGCTCAAGGGCGTCAACGACGATGCGGAGGTTCTGGCGCAACTGATGCGGACCTTCGTCGAAAACCGCATCAAGCCCTATTACCTCCACCATCCGGACCTTGCACCCGGAACCGGGCATTTTCGTCTGACGGTCGAGGAAGGCCAGACGCTAGTGGCATCCTTGCGCGGCCGGCTTTCCGGCCTCTGCCAGCCGCATTACGTGCTGGATATTCCGGGCGGCCACGGCAAGGCCTATGTGAATGCGGCCGAGCATACGGTGGACGAGAGCGGGCTTGCCGTCACCGATTTTCGCGGCGGGCGGCATCGGTATCCGGGGTAAGGCACGACGGTCACTCTACCTCCCCTTGTGGGGAGGGTTGGGGAGGGGTCTTTTTCCGTTTGCTCGGCGCCTTTGGCAAAGTCCCCCTCTGGCTGCCGCCATCTCCCCCACAAGGGGGGAGACGGATGTAGCGCCGCCTCTGGCAATCTCCCCTCTTGCGGGGCAGATGTCCGGCAGGACAGAGGCGGGGCTACAATCACCGACAGGCACCGCGACAAGACTCTGCCACAAACAAAAACCGGCGGGTCGCCTCCAGACAACCCGCCGGCAGGAACGCGAACGTTCCGGATCGGTCCACTCAGCCAAAGCGGCCGGTGATGTAGTCGCTCGTGCGCTGCTGGCTCGGCGCGCTGAAGAGCTTGTCGGTACTGTCGAATTCAACCAGTTCGCCGAGATACATGAAGGCGGTGTACTGCGAAGTACGAGCTGCCTGCTGCATGTTATGCGTCACGATGGCGATGCAATACTGCGAACGGAGCGATTCGATCAACTCCTCAATCTTCGCGGTCGAGATCGGGTCGAGCGCAGAGGCCGGCTCGTCAAGCAGCAGGACCGACGGCTTGACGGCAATCGCGCGGGCGATGCAGAGGCGCTGCTGCTGACCGCCAGACAGGCCGAGGCCCGACTGGTTGATCTTGTCCTTCACTTCGGTCCACAGGGCGGCTTCCGTGAGGGCGGCTTCGACGCGGTCATTCATTTCCGACTTCGAGATCTTCTCGTAAAGGCGGATGCCGAAAGCGATGTTTTCATAGATCGACATCGGGAACGGCGTCGGCTTCTGGAACACCATGCCAACCTTGGCGCGCAGGTTGTTGAGATCGACGTCCTTGGAAAGGATGTTCTTGCCATCGAGCAGGATTTCGCCCTCGACCTTCTGGCCCGGATAGAGATCGTACATGCGGTTGAAGGTGCGCAGCAGGGTGGACTTGCCGCAGCCCGACGGGCCGATGAAGGCGGTGACCGTCTTGTCGCGGATCTTCATGTTGACGTTCTTCAGAACGCGATGGCCGTTCTGGTAGGTGAAATCCAGGTTCTTGACTTCAACCTTGACCGGCATTTCGAGATCGGCCGGACCAAAGGAGCCACCACGGTTCTGGATGACGCTCTGGGAATTCATATCGGTCATGTTCATAATTCCAGTCCTATCGTTGCGTCCGCGTCACTGGCGGCGGCCGCCCATCAGGCGGGCAATGATGTTGATGGCGAGGATCGCGACGGTGATGATGAGTGCGCCAGCCCAGGCCAGACGCTTCAGATCCTCACCCGGATCGGCGGCAAGAGTATTGATCGCAACAGGCAGCGTGGCAATCGGTCCGGTGAAGCCGGCATTCATGAACTTGGAATAGCCGGCCGTGAAGAGAAGCGGCGCCGTTTCACCGCTGATACGGGCAACGGCGAGCAGGATGCCGGTGAGGATACCGGTCCAGGCGGACCTGTATATGACGTGGGTCATCGACTTCCAGCGCGGCGCACCGAGGGCTGCGGTTGCTTCGCGCAATGCATTCGGCACCAGCAGCAACATGTCCTGCGTCGTGCGGTTGACGACAGGCAGCGCGATCAGAGCCAGCGCCGCAATACCGGCAATGGCCGAGTTGCCGCGCATCGGCACGACGATGGCCCCATAGACGAACACGCCGATGATGATCGAAGGTGCGGAAAGCAGGATGTCGTTGATGAACTTCGCGACTTCTGCCAGCTTCGAGCCGTTGGCGTACTCAATCAGATAGGTTCCGGCGAGAATGCCGATCGGGGCGGCAATCAGGATGGCGAAGAAGGTCACCATGGCCGTGCCGTACATCGCGTTGAGCAGACCGCCACGCGAGCCTTCGGCCGGAATGCTCATCGTGAAGACGTCGAGGCTGAGCGACGAAACACCGTGGAACAGCAGCGTGCCGAGGATGATGGCGAGGAAAAACATGCCGAGGCCGGCGGCGACGACGGAGAGCGTCATCATCAGGCGGTTACGCCCGTAACGCCGCGACATGATGTTTTGACGAATGGTATCTTCCATGGGTCAATCCTCAGAAGGAGTCAGAGCGGCCGATCATCCACTTCGCCAGCGCAAGTACGCAGAACGACAGGATGAAGAGCAGGAGACCAAGGGCAATCAGGCTTGAAAGCTGCAACCCGTCGGCTTCACCGAACGTGTTGGCGATCTGCGCGGAGATCGTGGTCGAGGGCGAGATGATGGAGGCCTGAAGGCGCGTGACCGAACCGACCACGAATGTCACGGCCATGGTTTCGCCGAGCGCACGCCCGAGACCGAGCATGACGCCGCCGACGAGACCGCGGCGGGTATAGGGGATCAGGATGTTGCGGGCCACTTCCCAGGTCGTCATGCCCATGCCGTAGGCGGACTCACGCAGCATCGGCGGAACGGTCAGGAAGACGTCGCGGGTGATGGCGGTGATGAAGGGCAGGACCATGATGGCGAGCACGAGGCTGGCAGTCAGAAGGCCCACGCCCGGTGCCGGCGGCTGGAACAGATAGCCGATGACCGGAACCTGGCCGATCGTCGCGATCAGGAAGGGCAAAATGTAAAGCTGCATCAGCGGCACGAGCACGAAGAGGCCCACGATACCGTAGATGATGGAAGGAACGCCGGCGAGCAGCTCAATGGCCGTCCCGATCGGGCGGCGCAGCGGACCGGGGCAAAGCTCCGTCAGGAAGATGGCAATGCCGAAGGAGATCGGCACGGCAATGAGCATGGCGATCAGAGAGCTGATCAGCGTGCCCATAACGGCGGGAACGGCACCGAACTTCTCGGTGGGCGCACTCCAGACCGTGCCCCAAAGGAAGGACAACCCATAAGTCTGGAACGTCGGCAGAGCGTCGATCACGAGAACGACAAGAATGGCGAGCAGCATCAGAACGACGAGTGCGGCCGATGCCAGTGTCATGAAGAAGAAAATACGGTCCTGTAGCTTGAAGGTTTTCGTGATGGCAGCAACATCCACCCTCGAAAAATCAGCCCCGTTTGTCGCATCGACCATTCTGCAACCCCTGTCCCGGTCATGAAAAGCGGACAGAGATTATCTCTGTCCGCCAATTTTGCGCCGTAGCGCCTATTACTTCGTGCCGAAGTCCTTCTTCCAGGATTCCATCACAACCTTGGAGACGGAGTCCGGGATAGCAACGTAGTTGAGCGAGGTTGCGTCCTTCTGGCCCTTTTCATAGGCCCACTTGAAGAAGTCGAGCGCGCCATCGTTCAGAGCCTTGTCGGCCGGCTGCTTGTAGAGAACAACCCAAGTCGAAGCGGCGATCGGCCAGGTGTTGTCGCCCGGCTGGTTGGTGACGATGACGTTGAAGTTCTTCGCGCCCTTCCAGTCAGCGTTGGCAGCAGCAGCAGTGAAGGTGTCGAGCTTCGGCTCAACAACCTTGCCGGCAGCGTTCTTCATCTTCGAGAAGCCCATCTTGTTGGCAACAACGTAGGAGTACTCGACGTAGGAGATCGAGCCGGCAGTCTGGGCAACCGTCGTGGAGACGCCTTCAGAGCCCTTGGCGCCGAAGCCGACCGGCCACTGAACGGCCGTGTCCGAACCAACCTTTTCCTTCCACTCCGGCGATACCTTCGAGAGGTAGTTCGTGAAGTTGAAGGTCGTGCCCGAACCGTCAGCGCGGTAAACGACGGAGATCGGCGTGGACGGCAGCTTGGCATCGGGGTTCAGCTTCTTGAGAGCAGCGTCGTCCCACTTGGTGATCTTGCCAAGGAAGATGCCGGAAAGCGTCTCGCCGTCGAAGACCAGTTCGCCCGGCTTTACGCCGTCGATGTTATAGGTGACGACGATGCCGCCGGAGATCATCGGGAACTGCGCAAGGCCGTTCTTCTCGAGATCGCCATCGCTCATCGGCTTGTCGGTTGCGCCGAAGACAACAGTCTTGGCCAGCAGCTGCTTGATGCCGGCGCCCGAACCGACCGACTGGTAGTTCACGGTGTTGCTCGTGGCAGCCTTGTAGCCTTCAGCCCACTTGGACAGAACCGGGTTGATGAAGCTCGAGCCTGCGCCGGTGATGTCGGCAGCCAGCGATGCGCCGGCAAGCGTGAGGCTAAGAGCGGCAGCAGCAGCGCCAGCTGCGAATTTGCGGATGAGGTTCACGGCAGTTCTCCCTGTACGTGATGGTAATTCCTTTTAGGCCGCCCCCCTCTCATAAGGACCACGGCTTCGGGGGTTCATTAGGCTCCAGGAGTTACGCTTATGTGACACTTGTATGAAGGATATATGACAGCCCAAATCGGGCCGCAGGCGTGGCCAGGAAAAGCAAATGTTATCAAATGATTAACTATAATCGCGCCAACGCGGCGGCGTGACCGGCGCCGGCGCCTATTACGACAGGCATTGTAACAATGCCGTTGCAATGCAGAAGAGTCTCACACTCGGGGCACTACGGCGCCCCTGCGGACGCAAAAATGCCGGCCCCTTTCAGAGCCGGCATAATCAGACGCATGACCTCGGACGGTTCAGGCCGCCTTCTTGATCGGGGCAACCGAAAGCCTGCGGCCGCAAGGGACAAGAACGCCTGCAGCGCCCTTGAGCCAGCCGTCTTCCAGCTCCAGCGCGAGAAAGCGCGAGCGCTCGAAAGGGCCCGGCATCATCAGCGTCGAGGTCTTGTCGGAAAAGAAACCGAACCGCTCATAGTAAGGCGCATCGCCAACAAGCAGGATCGCCCCATGGCCGAGCCGGCGGGCTTCGAAGATGGAAGCACGCATCAGCGCCGCACCAATGCCATTGCCCTCATGAGCGGCATCGACGGCCAGCGGGCCAAGCAGCAGCGCGGGAAGCGGCGCGCCGCCCGGGGTGATGCCAGCATGGACGTTCCACAGACGCACGGTGCCGATAACATGGCCGGCGCGGTCGCGGGCAACGAAAGCCAGGCCCTCAGCCGGCAGACGGCCACGGCGAATTTTCTCGGACGACTTCTTGCGGCGGTTCGGGCCCATGGCGGCATCCAGAAGACGCTCGCGCGCGACGACATCGCCGGCAGCTTCCGGCTCGATGGTGAATTCAGGCGCGTTTTTCGCGCGGAGGACGTCAAGAACAAGGGCCATCGTGGCCTCCCGAACTTCAATACCGCTCAATGCGGCCCGGATATCTTGGGGTGAATGCCGCGCCCCGGAAAGGGCGACGGCGTCAGGTCCTTATCGACCGATCTGCTTCCAAACCTTTATCAATTCAGCCTGGAACCCGTTTTAGCCGACCGTGTCTGAACGGCAGATGAAGGTTTTGTGACGGTTTCGCGGCGGGATTGAAGCGTCCCGGACCAGCCGGGACGGATCGATCAGATGCAGTAGGACTTCAGCGGCTCGAAACCGTTGAAGGCGACGGCCGAGTAGGTCGTCGTATAGGCGCCCGTGCCTTCGATCAGCACCTCGTCACCGATGGTGAGCGAAAGCGGCAGCGGATACATGTTCTTCTCGTACATGACATCCGCGGAATCACAGGTCGGGCCAGCCAGAACGCAAAGGCCCATGTCGTCCGCATCGCGCTCCGTGCGGATCGGATAACGGATGGCTTCGTCCATCGTTTCCGCCAGACCGCCGAACTTGCCGATGTCGAGGAAGACCCAGCGATGCTCGTCATTGTCCGACTTCTTCGAGATCAGAAC
The DNA here is from genome assembly GCF_040545545.1 of Limnomicrobium aquaticum. NCBI lineage: Bacteria > Pseudomonadati > Pseudomonadota > Alphaproteobacteria > Hyphomicrobiales > Rhizobiaceae > Limnomicrobium > Limnomicrobium aquaticum. Next base: position 160,362 of record NZ_JBEPMB010000004.1, on the reverse strand, counting down.
CACTTCCGACTTGATCACGCCCGCATTGCCGACCATGCCGCGGCCCGGCTCGATGATGGTCATCGGGATCCGGTTGCCGAAATGCCTGGAGAGCGATGCGAAGATCGCCTGACCGTAGGCCTGCGCCGTCGGCACGTCCTTCAGGTACTTCGTCGGGAAGCCGCCGCCCATGTTGACCATCTTCAGCTCGATGCCCTGCTTGGCGAGCGACACGAAGACGCGCTTGGCGTCTGCGAGTGCGGCATCCCAGGCGTCGACCTTGGTCATCTGCGAACCGACATGGAACGAGACGCCGAAGGATTCGAGACCCAGCTGATGCGCATAGACGAGCACGTCGACGGCCATCTGCGGCACGCAGCCGAACTTGCGCGACAGCGGCCATTCCGCGCCTTCGCCATTGGTCAGCACGCGGCAAAAGACGCGGGCGCCGGGAGCGGCACGCGCAATCTTCTCGACTTCCTCGTGGCTGTCGACCGCAAAGAGGTTGACGCCGAGCGCATGGGCGCGGGCGACGTCGCGTTCTTTCTTGATCGTGTTACCGAAGGAAATACGGGCAGCCGTCGCGCCGGCGTCGAGCGCCATTTCGATCTCAGCGACGGACGCGCAATCGAAATTGGAACCGAGGCCTGCGAGCAGACGCAGCACTTCCGGAGCGGGGTTCGCCTTGACCGCATAATAGATATGGCTGTCCGGCAGGGCATGACGAAATGCCTTGAAATTGCCGGCGACGACATCGAGATCGACGACGAGGCACGGACCTTCCGGCTGGCGGGTCTTGAAAAAGTCGAGGATGCGCTGCGAGGTCATGGCGGGTCTCCAAAAATCCAGAGTCAAAGGCCCTTCGTCCCGAGCTGCTCATGGCGCGGGGCGTCGGAATGGCATGGCTTCGGGACTACAGATAGACCCGAAGGACAAAGCGCGGATGACGATGCGATCAGGCACCAGCCGGTGGAGACCCCGGAACCTGAGCGAAACGCAAACGCGAATGACGAACAAACGCTCTAGCGAGAGCGATCATTCACTTTGTCTGCCTTGGATTGGAGGGGAGAACCCGACCGCACTTCCGGCAATGAAGGTGTGCCTCTTCAGTAACCCCGGCTGTTGGAAAGCCGGCAGACACCAGAAAGGCCCGCACCGTCGTTGCTTCAAGATGTCCTCGCATTTCCCGGTTGGCCGGAGTAGCGACTGGAGCGGTTAGTTCCAGGTACCTTACCGATGACCTCACCTTAGAGATTAAATCTCAGTTCGAGGGTCGGCGGACACCCACAGGCACGTGCGACTTTGGGCAACCGCGGAGATAAGAATATTCGCTGTCGTAATCAAGAGTTTTTTTGATCGGGGCCAATTTTTTTCGACCGATTGAAATGGGTCGTACCGATCCCCTATATTCGCGGAAAAATAAAGCGAGGCAAAATGGATACTCTCACGCGGATCAGGGCCTTCATCGACGTCGTGGACGCGGAGGGCTTCTCAGCCGCTGCCCGCAAGCTCGGACGTTCCAAAGCGCTGCTTTCCAAATATGTACGCGAGCTGGAAGACGAGCTCGGCGCTCTCCTTCTGAACCGCACCACCCGCCAGTTTTCGCTCACCGAAGCCGGCAAGACCTACTATCGATCCGCGTCGGAAATCCTCAAGGAGATCGACGAACTCGCCGATTTGGTGCGCGAAAATAACACGGACCTCAAGGGCCGGCTGAAGGTCTCCGTGCCCCGCACCTTCGTGGATGCCGATGTCGGCCACTGTCTCATCGACTTTGCCAAGCTGCATCCGGACCTGTCGCTGGAAATCATGGCGGAGGATCGGTTCGTCGATCTGGTCGAGGAAGGCTTCGACCTCGCCATCCGCGTGACGAAGCTCGAAGATTCCGGCCTGATTGCCCGCAAGATCACAGATTTCGGTCTGAACATCTGCGCAACCCCGGAATTCATCGCGCGTCACAAGGGGCTTGAGCATCCGACTGCGCTGGCAAACGTGCCCTGCCTTATCGATTCGAACAGCCGCCGTAAGGGCGTGCTGCGTTTTTTCGAACCGGACGGCTCTTCCTTCTCCGTTCAGGTCTCCGGCCCGATCGAGGTGAACAGCCCGACCGCAACGCTGCGCGGCGCGCTGGCAGGCCTGGGCGTGGCACTGCTGCCCGACTTCGTCGCCCGCAAGCATATTGAGAGCGGCGAACTTGTGGTCCTCTTCAACGAATACCTGCCGAGCGACCGCGGCATCTATGCCGTCTACCCGCATCGCCGCCACCTGCCAGCCAAGGTGCGCACCTTTGTCGACTTCCTGCAGGCCTGGTTTAAAAAATTGTAACTTTGCCGGAGAGTTGCGTCGTGACATGGTGCCGCGACACGGTGTGGGGCGCGCCGGGCTCATTTTCGTCCAGATTGGGGACCAATCAGAACCCCTGACCGACGCCTGAAACTCGACTGACGATGGTTCCATGACCCGCAAGCTTGCCATTCTCACGACGCTGATGGGACTTATGGTTCCCGCCGCAGCGTTCGCGCATCCGCATATCTTCGTAGAGGCAAGGCTGGAGGTCGTCGCCGGCGACGACGGGAATATCAAGGAACTCAGAAACGTCTGGCGTTTCGACGAAGTCTTCTCCTCGACCGTGCTTCTGGATTTCGACAAGAACAAGAACCTGAAGCTCGACCCGGACGAGCTGAAGGCTGTCGGCACGACGGTGAAACAGTCGCTCGCCGATTTCGACTACTATACGAACATCACGCAGAACGGGAAGAAGATCGACATCGCGCCGCCCGAGGTCATCAATGTCGATTACAAGGACGGGCAGCTTCTGATGTTCTTCGCGGTCAAGCCGGCAACGCCCATGCCGCTGAAAGGCGACATGACCTTCGGCGTCTGGGACCCCACGCTTTACACCTCGCTCGACTTTGCCACCGACAAGGATATCGTGGCCGAAGGCGCGGGCTTCAAGGCCTGCCAGCACAAGGTGGTGCGGCCCAACCCGGATGAGGTGATCGCACAGAACCAGAAGACGCTCACGCAAGCCTTCTTCAACGACCCTATGGGGACGACGATGTCCAAGCTTTTCGCAACGCGGATCGACGTGACATGTTGAGCGCGAAGACCACGAAACGCCTGGCGCTCGCGCTTGCCGCCGCCGCGATCCTCTCCCCCCTCCTGATGCCCCTCGCCGCTCATGCCGGCTCCCCCCTCGGCATCGGCACCGCCGAGCCCTCCTTCAACACATCCGGCTTCGGCGGCCCCTTCCTCGCCTGGGTGAACGCGCAGCAGCAGACCTTCTACCGCGCGCTGACGCAATCGCTGATCGCCATGCGTCAGGACCCCTGGAAACTCTGGACACTGGTCAGCCTCTCCTTCCTCTACGGCGTCTTCCATGCCGCAGGGCCGGGACACGGCAAGGCTGTCATCTCCTCCTACATGATCGCCAACGAGATCCAGCTGAAACGCGGCATCCTCATCGCGATCATCTCCTCCTTCCTGCAGGGCATCACCGCGCTCCTCGTCGTCGGTGCCGCCTATCTCATCCTGCGCGGCACCTCGATCACGCTGACCAACGCCACCGACTTCCTCGAACAGGCAAGCTACCTCCTGGTCGCAGCCTTCGGCTTCTGGATGCTGGTGCGCAAGGTCCGCAGCCTTGTCAGCAAATCCGCCCGCGCACCCGTTTCGGCCATGGCCGGCATGCCGGCAGGCCTGCAGTTCCATGCGCATGACGACGACGCCTATTGTGCCTGCGACCACACCACCGTTCAGCGCCTCGCGCCGGCGAAATCAAGCCTCAAAGGCTTCGGCCTGAGCCCCGGCACCACCCAGCCGACCGCCCTCCTCGGTTCCGGCAAAACCAACAGGACAGCCGTCGCCGATTTCTGCGAGGAATGCGGCCACGCCCACATGCCATCCCCGCAATCACTCGGCGGTGAGAACTTCAGCCTCAAGGAAGCCTTCTCCGCCGTCGTCGCGGTCGGCCTGCGCCCCTGCTCCGGCGCGATCATCGTCGTGACCTTCTCGCTCCTCAACAGCCTCTATCTCGGCGGCATCCTCTCCGTCTTCGCCATGTCGGTGGGCACCGCCATCACCGTCTCGCTGCTGGCGATCCTGGCCGTGTCAGCGAAGGGGCTGGCCGTGAAGCTCGCAGGCAACGGAACGGCGGGGGAGAAGATCGGCACGGCGATCGAGATCGCAGGCGCGTTCTTCGTCATGGCGCTGGGGATTATATTGTTTCTGGCGACTCGGCAGTTTGTGCATTGAGGCGAGGTGGCGGCAGTTAAAATTTTTCGCGGCTTGATTGCATAATCGAATCTTAATACTCTCTCTTGAGAGGAGTATGGGAGGGAGCCCCTACGAGTGAGTAAGATTTTCGCGCGAAATTTTCGAGGTTTTCAAGATATAAGCTTCGACATTGGAAAGACTTTATTCCTAGTTGGCGACAACAGCTCCGGAAAGAGCAGCATACTCCATCTGACGGAATATGTATGTCGAACGGAGCTGCTTGAGACACCAGGCCTTAACGAAGACTATGCATATGATAGATATGATTTTTTCTCCCCATATTTTGACAATGCTGACGTAACGATTGGATTTATTTCCGAAAATACAAAGAAACCTTTATCACGGCTCGTGACCCTTACACAGAGCAAACACAACATGCCGCCTCAAGTGTTGCGATTTACAGCGGTATACGATTCATCTCGTCTGACTTTCGTCAGAAAAAGAAACTCAATATTCTATAAAATAGAGAGATTCGCTCCGGACAAGTCAGGTTTTGACGAGCCATCTTTGCTCAGGCTCCACAACGAAAATAAGGGATTTCATAGATTAAACGTCGAGGATAACCGCGATAGTCAGTCGATTAATTCACTGTTTTATCTGGGAGAGCTTCTAGCGACAGCAGGAAAATCGAAGAGGCATTTAGTCCTCTCCGTCGGGCGAGGATTGACTAGCACAGCGCTGCCGTCAGCTTGGCAAACAGGTCCTTTGCGCGGGTTGCCTGATCGCTTCTACGACATGAGCCGAAAGTTTTTGGCGAACGGGCGGCATTTCGCCACCATGTGGCACGACCTCAAGATAGTCGAGCAGCCGGAACTCCTAGAGCCCGTGTTGAAGTTTGGGCGAGAAAGCCAGCTATTTGAGAACCTCAGCATAGACCAGCTGACGAAAAAGGTAAAAAAACCCCCACTTTTGGTTACAGTAAAGAAAGGTGGACGAGACTTCCTTCTCAGCCAAGTTGGAATAGGTGTCTCTCAAGCTATTCCATTCGTGATAGAATCAGCCTTCAGATCAACCGGCCCTGATGGCGACATTATGCTGCTTCAACAACCTGAGTTGCACTTACATCCCATCGCTCAAGCTGCACTGGGTGAATTTTTGTACTCTATGAGCACAAAGGGAATCAGATACATAATCGAGACTCATAGCGACTTCTTAATTGATCGATACCGTGTAAACATCAAAGAGAATACCACACATCTTCCTTCATCAATTTTGTTTTGCGAAAATACAAAGAATGGCAACAGCGTTACTGAAATTCCGATACGAAGCGATGGCTCTCTCGACAACGCTCCAGAAAACTACAAAGACTTCTTTATCAAAGAAATTGTGAGGACAATGTTTTAACATGGCAAGAGTCCTCATCGATGCGAGCGCCGCTGGCGAAAAATGGCTAACGGAGGATGCCCTGCCAGAAATGCTTTCCTCTCCCCGTGTAGTCTTCCTGTATAGTCACGCTGAAAAATACAGTCGAGAGATGATGAATCATCCGAAAATTTTGCAGCTATTGAAATTGCTAAAAGATAAGGGGCGCAGAGAAGATACCGACGTGAATCAGTGTTCTAGGCACGTTCAAAATCTTGAAAATAACGCCCGTTGGAATGCTGAAGATGCGTGTGACGATCCGCACATATTTGCTATAGCTTTTCAAAAGCCTGGCGCGTTCGTGTTCACTAAGGATAAGCGGCTAACCAAGTGCAAGAGCTGTATGAAAGATGTACTTGAAAAAAGGTACAGGAGCTTTTCTACCATTCAGAGCGGTTCGAACTACCGCGCCAACAGACTAAAAATCTTATCTTAGGATAACGAATTAAAATGGTGCCCGGAGGCGGATTTGAACCACCGACACGCGGATTTTCAATCCGCTGCTCTACCAACTGAGCTATCCGGGCACTTGTCGCTTGTCTGACCGGGTTTCTTGTCAAAACCCGCCGGGTTTTCCCCGGAAGCGAGCGGGGTTATAGCATCTTGTTCGCCTGTGTCCAGCGCCCCGGCAAAGTTTTTTGACTGTTTTTTGAAGAAAATTCCCTGACGTCAAAACTCAAGCAAAATCAACGCTCAAAGTCGCGTTCGAAGCCGTCCGCCTTCTCTTCGTCTTCCGTAACCGGGATCGCGTAGGAGCCCTTGAGCCAGCGCGCAAGGTCGACATTGCGGCAGCGGTCGGAGCAGAAGGGATAATGTTCGCGCGCCGACGGCTGCCCGCATTCGGGGCATGGGCGCGGCTTCCTCAAGGGTTCGACCTTGGCAATCATCGGATCGTCAGCCTTCTTTCCAGCCCCGGCGGATGTCGAAGCCTTCGCCATCCAGAAGCTGCAGCGTTTCGGTCAGCGGAAGCCCGACAACGCTGGTATAGGAGCCGGCGAGCTTCTGCACGAAGGCGCCTGCAATGCCCTGGATGCCATAGCCACCCGCCTTGCCGCGCCATTCGCCGCTCTGCACATAGGCATCGATTTCGGCATTGGAAAGGCGCTTGAAACGAACCTTGGTCTCGACGATGCGGCTGCGCGTGTGGCCGGACGGCGCAATCAGCGTCACGCCGGTATAGACCCAGTGCGCCCGGCCGGAGAGCAGGTTGAGGCAGGAAAAGGCATCCGCCTCGAACTCCGCCTTGGGCAGGATGCGCCGGCCAACGGCCACCACCGTATCGGCCGCCAGCACCCAGCCGCCCTTCAGCTCCTCGTCCGCGCGCACGACAGCAAACGCGGCCTCGGCCTTCTCACGGGCAAGGCGCTGGGCGAGCGTGCGCGGATTTTCCGAGCGCTTCGGCGTCTCGTCGATATCCATCGGCAGAAGACGGGCCGGCTCGATGCGCGCCTGCGCGAGAAGTTCGACGCGACGCGGCGAACCAGAGGCAAGAATGAGGGCTTGTTCGGTCGCCATGGGGATCGGTCGATGCGCCTTGGACAGCGCGGCTCCGGTTTATCTGAAACGGTATGTGATGCGACCCTTGGTCAGGTCGTAGGGCGTCATTTCGACGAGCACCTTGTCGCCCGCCAGAACGCGGATGCGGTTCTTGCGCATGCGGCCCGCAGTGTGGGCGATGATTTCATGTTCGTTTTCCAGCTTCACGCGGAAGGTTGCGTTCGGCAGGAGTTCGGTGACGATTCCCGGGAATTCGAGAACTTCTTCTTTTGCCATTCAGACAGATCTTTCTTGCATGGTTTATGGGCCGGGGCTGAACGCGCCGGCGAAAATTTTGCGGAAACTACACAATGCGCAGAGCTTTGTGAACCTCTGACATGCTGAAAAGGACGGCATGTTGCAAAAAACGTTCATATTCAAAGCAGCTCAGGCCAGCCGCTTCTCAATCAGTGTCTTCAAATGATCACGCACCTCGCGATAGGCAGAGAGAATCTGCTCCCGCGTGCCGCGCGCCACGCTGGGGTCCGGCGTCGGCCAGTAGCTGACATCGACGGAGAGCGAGCGGGTGAGCTCGAGTGCTGCGTGATGCGCCTCCGGCGCCAGCGTCACGATGAGGTCGAAATAGTCGTCCTCCAGCTCGTCCAGCGTCTGCGGCTGGCGGCGACCGAGCGAAAGACCGACCTCGTCCAGCACGACATCGACGAAAGGGTCGCGCTCGCCCGTGCGCACGCCGGCGGATGCGACATAGGTGCCCTTGGGCAGCATGGATTTCGCCAGCGCCTCGGCCATCGGCGAACGAATGGAATTCATGCCGCACATGAACAGGATCGCGCCCGGCCGTTTTTCCGTGCTTTCGCTGGCGGCCTCCTCCTCCATCGGCTCAACCGCGCCAGTAGAGCACGCAGACCAACGTGAAAAGCCGCCGCGCCGTATCGAAATCGATCCTGATCTTGCCAGAGAGCCGGTCCATCAGCGTCTGCGAACCCTCGTTGTGGATGCCGCGCCGGCCCATGTCGATGGCCTCGATCTGGCTGGGCGTGGACGAGCGGATCGCCTGATAGTAGCTGTCGCAGATCATGAAGTAATCCTTGATGATCCGCCGAAACGGCGTCAGCGACAGGATATGGGTTGCCACAGGCGCGTCGCCCTCGGTCTTGATGGTGAAGACGAGGCGCTGTTCCACCAGCGAGAGATAGAGCTTGTAAGGCCCGTTGTCGTGGCCTTCGGGGGCAAACGAATTGTCCTCGAGCAGATCGAAGATGGCGACGGCGCGCTCATGCTCCACATCCGGCGTCGAACGGCCGATCGTATCGTCCAGAACGACATCGCAGAGCCTTTGCGCGCTGTTTCCCGCCATATCAGCTCCCGAGATTGAGGCGAATGCCGACCGAGCGGGCATGGGCGTCAAGCCCTTCCGACTTCGCCAGCGCAATGGCGGATGGCCCGAGCGCGCGCAGCTGATCCGGGCCGAGCCGCAGGATCGAGGTGCGCTTGACATATTCGAGCACCGAAAGGCCCGACGAAAACCGCGCCGAACGTGCCGTCGGCAGAACGTGGTTCGAACCGCCGACATAATCGCCGATGACTTCCGGCGTGTGGCGGCCGATGAAGATCGCGCCCGCATTGCGGATGCCTTCCATCAGCGCATCGGGATCGGCCACGGCCAGCTCCAGATGTTCGGCGGCAATGCGGTTAGCGAGCGGAACGGACTTGTCGAGGGAGGGCACGATGATCACCGCGCCATAGTCGCGCCAGCTTGCCGCTGCCGTGTCGGCACGCGGCAGAAGGCGAAGCTGCCGCTCAACGGCGTCGCTGACCGCCTTGGCAAAGGCCGCATCGTCGGAAATCAGGATCGCCTGGGCGGCGCGGTCATGCTCGGCCTGCGCCAGAAGATCGGCTGCGATCCAGTCCGGATCGTTGTCCTTGTCGGCAATCGCCAGCACTTCGGAAGGTCCGGCAATCATGTCGATGCCGACCGTGCCGAACACTTCGCGCTTAGCAGCGGCCACATAGGCATTGCCCGGCCCGACGATCTTGGCGACCGGCGAAATCGTCTCCGTGCCATAGGCAAGGGCTGCTACAGCCTGCGCGCCGCCGATACGGTAGATCTCGTCCACGCCGGCAATGCGGGCAGCGGCCAGCACGGTCGGGTTGATCTTGCCGCGCATGGCAGGCACGACCATGACGACACGCGGCACACCGGCCACCTTGGCCGGCAGCGCATTCATCAGCACCGAGCTCGGATAGCTCGCCGACCCGCCCGGCACATAAAGCCCGACTGCCTCGATGGCCGTCCAGCGCGAGCCGAGGCCGACGCCGATATCGTCTTCATAGATATCATCCTTCGGCATCTGGCGGCTGTGATGCTTGGTAATGCGGGCAGCAGCCAGATGCAGCGCATCCAGCACGTCCGGCTCGACTTGCGCCAACGCATCCTCGATTTCCTCGTCCGTCACGCGCATCGGCGTTTCGGCAAAATCGAGCTGGTCGAAACGAAGCGTATATTCGGTCAGAGCGGCGTCGCCGCGGGCGCGGACATCGGCGATAATTTCGCGCACGGTCTGCCCCACATCTTCCGAGACTTCACGCTTCGTCGTCAGGAAAGCGGCGAATTTCGCCTCGAAATCCGCCTCGCTCCAGTCAAGCCAAATTGCCAATGCCCCAATCCCTTCCGACGTCCCGCCCCTCTACAGGGACGGTCTGAAATCTCACCCGCGATCAGGCATCCACCCGATGCTGCGGCTTCGATTTCGTTTCCCACGCGCCGCCGACATCGGCAAGCTGCGCTTCAATACATTCCACATCGAGCCGAACCACGCCGCCGCCGGCGAGAACCAGCTCGATCACGCCTTCCGGCCCCTCGCCCTGCTTTTCGAAGCGGATGGCCAGCAAGTCAAGCACGGCTTGCCTGTTCTTGCGGTCGACGCCTGTGGACTTCACCGCGCTGACCCGCTTGAACACCAGAGCCGCCTTGCGCCGCTCGAGCGGCCTGCCCTTTTCCGAGGCCGTTTCCCAGACAAAGCGATTGGCCGTCAGCGAAAATTGCTTCATCCGGGCATCGAAGGCGCATTCCGCTACCTTGAAAACCGAATCCTGCATGTGGGCCGACACGATGTCGAGATCTTCTTCGTCCAGCGCCAGCAGTTTCAAACCACTCATAGTCTCACCTTTGCGTCTTGCGCGCCGCCCGTACGCTTTATTGCTCTCGGGCAGCGCTCTTTGATACGCAGATAAGAAGCGATAGCCCGCCGCGCAACCGCGAGCAAGCCGGGGTCATACCGTCAATCGCTGATGCGCTCGACAATGGCCCCGCAACGGGTCAGCTTTTCTTCCAGCCGCTCGAAGCCGCGGTCGAGGTGGTAGACGCGCGAGACGATCGTTTCGCCTTCTGCCGCCAGACCGGCGATGACGAGCGACACCGAGGCACGAAGGTCGGTCGCCATGACCTGCGCGCCCTTCAGCTTCGATACGCCCTCTACGCGGGCCGTCTGACCGTTGAGCGAGATTTTTGCGCCGAGGCGGGCCAGTTCCTGCACATGCATGAAGCGGTTTTCGAAGATCGTCTCGGTGATATGCGAGATGCCCGTCGAGCGGGTCATCAGGCCCATGAACTGCGCCTGAAGGTCGGTCGGGAAGCCCGGATAGGGATCGGTCACGACATCGACCGGCTTGATCGCATCACCATGGCCGATCACGCGAATGCCGTTCGGCACCGCGATGACTTCGGCGCCCGAGCGGCGCAGCGCTTCGAGCGCGGTGTCGAGCAGATCGACGCTCGTGCCGTCGAGCGTCACATCGCCGCCGGCCATCGCGGCCGCCATGGCGTAGGTGCCTGTTTCGATACGGTCAGGCAAAACGCGATGGCGCGCGCCGGAAAGCGACTTCACGCCCTCGATGGTGATCGTCGACGTGCCGGCGCCCGAAATCTTCGCGCCCATGGCGTTCAGGCAATTGGCGAGATCGACGATTTCCGGCTCGCGCGCGGCATTGCCGATGACCATCGTACCATTGGCAAGCGTTGCCGCCATGACGAGAACATGCGTCGCACCGACCGAGACCTTGGGGAAGGTGTAGCGCGTGCCGATGAGACCGCCCTTGGGCGCCTTGGCATTGATGTAGCCTCCATCGATTTCCATCTCGGCGCCCATGGCCGTGAGACCTTCGATGAAGAGATCGACCGGACGCGTGCCGATGGCGCAGCCGCCGGGCAGAGACACACGGCAGCGGCCTTCGCGCGCGAGCAACGGTCCGATCACCCAGAAGGAAGCGCGCATCTTCGAGACCAGCTCATAAGGCGCGGTCGTATCGGCAATGGTGCGGCAGGTGAAATGGATGGTGCGGGAATAGGACCCGTCCTGATGCTCGCGGCGGCCGTTGACAGCGATATCGACGCCATGATTGCCGAGGATGCGCAGAAGCTGCTCGACGTCAGCCAGATGCGGCACGTTTTCGAGCGTCAGCGTATCGCTGGTCAGAAGCGAGGCGATCATCAGCGGCAGGGCGGCATTCTTCGCGCCGGAAATGGGAATGATGCCGTTCAGCGGCTTGCCGCCGACAATGCGAATGCGATCCATAAGTGTATCTCTTTCAGGCGTCCGCATGACGCCGATCTTGTCAGGTGTGACGGTCCCCATAACCCAAAGGCGCGCAGCCTTCAAGAAAGGCCGGAAATAAGGCCCCCTCGGCCGGCCGGACGCATGGTTTCCACCGCGATTGAGGATGATTTAGGGCAGAGCTACTGCCGTTTTAAGAGTGCAGACGCATCAGAGGGGACATTTGCTGCTGATAACCCGCCAGATCCGCGAATCGCCGGCGGCACTTTGGACCGCCCCGCCGGTCAAGCAATAGAACCGCTGTCATGGCGGTTCAGCGCTCAACCATCTGTGGAATCGGACGGCAGCGCACCCGGCAGCCCCTCGTCCCGCTCATCCGCCTCGCCCTCGCGCCGCGCCCGCGACTGCGCCTTGCGCCGCATCAGATTGGCCCGAAGCGCGCCGGCAAGCCGCTTCTTCTCCGCTTCCTTCTCGCGCCGCATCGCCTCCTTGGCACGCTTGCGCGATTCCGCGTCGCGGAAATCGCCTTGATCCTTCGTCTCGTCTGCGCCGGACGTCATCGCCCCGCCCCCGTCTCACGTCGTTGAAAATGAAGGAATGCCAATAGCGCAGAACGCGCCGCCAAGGAAGCTTGCTGAACTTCTGAAAAAACTTCGGTGCCAGCGCTTGCGCCGCCGGAGAACATGTGGCAATAGGCACCCCGCTTCACCCGACACGCCAACGCGCCGTTTCGGGACCGGATGCTGCGGTAGCTCAGTGGTAGAGCACACCCTTGGTAAGGGTGAGGTCGAGAGTTCAATCCTCTCTCGCAGCACCAGTTTTTTACGGTAGAATTTAGAGTATGATCGAACCTGGGTAAAACGAGGTTGATGAGGCTATGCTTCGGATCGACCCTCGCGATAAGGTTCTTGCTCACCCCAGCCAGCCAACGGAGGCGATCACCATGGCAATGATCTACCCTTCAACGCGCGAAGCGGCAGGCGCATTTCTGGAAGCGGCCAGACGGATGTTCCCGATCAGCGGCGCAATGCTGTTCGGCAGCCGAGCGCGCCATGACAATTCGCCGGAGAGCGACGCCGATCTTGCCGTATTTCTGAAAGGTGATGTCGGCTCTTTCGTTGGGACGAAACTCGCCATGGCGGATATCGCATATGATGTTCTTCTCGAAAAGGGTATCCTGATCCAGCCTTTGCCGGTCTGGGAACTGGAATGGCAGCATCCTGAGCGCTACCCCAATCCGCGTCTCCTGGCCAATATACGGCGCGACGGCATTGCTCTATGAAGCCCGCAGACTTCATGACGAAGGCCGCAAGAGCGCTGGCCTCAGCCAGATTGCTGCTCGATGCAGGCGATACGGACGGTGTCTGCAATCGCATCTATTATACGATGTTCGACGCCGCCAAGGCCGCACTTATGGCGACCGATGCGCCACCAGAAGCGATTGATGCCAAGACCCATAGTGGCTTGATAGCGGCCTTCAGCTTTCATGTCGTCAAGCGAGGCTTCGTTGTCGCCGACCATGGGCGGTCATTTAACCGGCTCCATGAACTGCGTATGATCGCGGACTATCGTGGCGATGCCATAGAAGAACCTCTGGTGCGCCAAGCAATAACCGATGCGACCGCCTTTGTGTCGGCGGTCGAAGCCCTCTTGAAAGAGCGCTGACGTCCAACCGAATTGCGGGCCCGCCCTCACCTCCGCTGATACCGCGACCGCACCCAGAACACCCCGAAAAACGCCCCGATCACCGCCACGCCCGCAATCACGGCCAGAGCTGGCGAGAACCCGCCGATCCACAGCACGATATTGGGCATGAAATAGAGCGCCAGCCCCGCGACAACGAGAAAGATCGCGGCGGCGATGGCGGATTGGCGGTTGTCGTTTTCGCCGGCCATGTCAGATGTCCTCGGCGAGATCGGATCGGATCTGCTGGAGCGACCGGATCTGCTGGCCGTGGGGGTCGAAATTGTCGGTGGCAAGCCAGGTCTCGAAGGCTTCGTTGAGAGCCGGCCATTCAGCATCGATCATCGAATACCAGGCCGTGTCGCGGTTCTTGCCGCGCGAGATGATGTGCTGGCGGAAGACGCCCTCGAACTGGAAGCCTAAACGTTCGGCCGCGCGCTTGCTGGCGGCATTGCCATTATGACACTTCCATTCGTAGCGGCGATAGCCAAGGTCTTCGAAAACATGCTTGGCCATGAGATAATGCGCTTCGGTTGAAAGCCGCGTGCCGGCCATCGCCTTGCCATGCGCCACGCCGCCAACTTCCACGACGCCATTGGCCGGGTCGGCGCGCATGTAGTTCGCCATGCCAACAACCTTTTCCGATACATTGTCCACGAAGACTTCCGTCAGCCAGCCGGCTTTCGCCACCGCATCCAGCCAATCCATGAACTCAGCCGCCGAATGAAAGTCGGGCGCCGCGAAATAGGCGAGCAAGTCGTTGATTTCGCTTGCACCGCCCAGCGCCGTAAACAGCGCCTCGCCGTGTTTTGCCCGCTCGTAGGGCGCAACAGCGACATAGCGTCCGGCAAGCGTTACGGGGGCAGGCGCGGGGCGGGGCGTCCAGTCTTCAAGTGCGATCATGTCGGTCTCAACAACGGCATTGCGGTACGATTTGAATTTCAATGGAGCATAACGGTAAGCGGGGCACAACGAATTTTCTTGGGAATTTCATGCCCATACAACCAGCGCCAGAAACAGGCTGGTCGGCAAGCACCGGAGCCGGAAGCCCGGCGCTCGGTCCACGATTTCAGCTCTTGGCCGCCGTGACGGCGACATCGATGTGATCGACAAGCCCGTCCGGCAATTCCAGCCGACCGGCGAGAAGATCGAGATAGCCGCGCTCGGCGCGCGTGTCCGGTTCGATGGCCAGCCGCGAAGCGGTGTAGAGCTCCACCTTCTGCTCCTCCGTCGTCGCCGCCGCGATGAGCCCATCGAGATCGGCGGGACGCGAAAGCTCGCTTTCGAGGAAGGTTTCGGCGTCCGGGTCGAGCCCGGCGGCGGAGATCTTGCCGATGATGCGGCCGCGCTCGACGTCATCGATATGACCGTCGGCGCGGGCAGCCGAAATCATCGCCCGCACCAGAACCAGTGCAAAGGCGTCGTCATTGGCGTCGGATTCGGGATGGAAGGGCGATTGCGGCGGCGGCAGCGCCAGCGGGCTGTCGACTGTAAGCTGCGGCGTCACCTGCTCCGGCGACTTGCCCGCCTTATAGTTCTTGTAGGCCTGATAGCCGAGACCGGCAATCGCCGCGAGACCGCCCGCCTTCAGCGCAGAGGTGGAAAGCTTCCGCCCGGTTTTGGTGCCCAGCAGCAATCCGGCAATGGCGCCCGCTGCCAGCGGATTGCGTCGCGCCATGTCGAGCGCATCCTGGGCCGATCCGCTGACCGACTTGCCCGTTCCCGGCACCTGGCTTCCGAGAAATTGTTCCAGCAGTTTCTTGGCGTCAAACATTGTGGATCTCCTTCTCGTGTCCGAAACGGAGATAGGTGTCGCAACCCGACTTTTCAAATTCGTCGAAGAATCAGCCGCGCAGAGCGCAGGCTTCCGCCGCCAGCTTGGTGATGCCTGCCCAATCGCCGGCAGCGACCAGTTCCTTCGGCGCAACCCACGAACCGCCGACACAGACGATATTCGGCAGGCTGAGATAATCCTTGGCATTCTTCAGCGAAATCCCACCCGTCGGGCAGAACAGCGTCCCGGCAAAGGGCGAGGAGAGCGACTTGATGTAATTGGCGCCGCCCGCCTGTTCGGCGGGGAAGAACTTCAGGACATCATAGCCTTCCTCCTTCAGAGCCATGATCTCGCTGGAGGTGACGGCGCCCGGCAGAAGCGGAATGTCGCTGTCGCGCGCCGCGTCGAGAAGACCGCGCGTCGAACCGGGGCTGACGATGAACTGCGAACCCGCGGCCACCGCCTGCTCGAAATGCTTAGCATTCAGGATCGTGCCAGCACCGGCCACGGCACCCTCTACCTCGTTGGCAACTGCCTTGATGGCGTCAAGCGCTGCGGCCGTGCGCATGGTGATCTCGATGGCCTTGAGACCGCCGGCAACGAGCGCGCGGGCCAGAGGCACGGCGTGGGCCACATCCTCGATGATCAGCACCGGCACGACCGGCTGGAGCTTCAGGACCGAAAGCAGCTTTTCCGTCTTCGCCGACATGATGATTGCCTCATTTAAAACGATTGAAGTTGCGCATCTAGTTAGCGAATGTAGGCCGCGCTGTCGAGGCCCTTTGCTCCGGATCAAGACGCGCCCGAGGGAACCTCCAAAGGCCCTTGAGCTTATATTGATAGAGACGGCTTGAGCTTTACCAGTGCGTTAGCCTATAAGAGGGGCGACCGCGACAGGTGAAAAGGATACTGATCGTATGGCCAAGGAAATCGAGCGGAAGTTTCTGGTACGCGACGATCGATGGAAGGCCGAGGCCGACAAGGGGTCTCGTATCCGTCAGGCCTATATCCTTGCCATGGACGGCCGCAACATGCGGGTCCGGGTGCGTGACAATCGCAAGGCGACATTGACGATCAAGGCCGGCGGCCATGGCATGACCCGCGACGAATTCGAATTCGACGTACCGGTCGATGAAGCGCTGCCGCTTTTCCAGCTCAAGCTTGGCAATCTCATCGAAAAGACGCGTTACAAAGTGAAGGTCGCCCGCCACGTCTGGGAAATCGATGTCTATTCCGGCGCACTCGAAGGGCTGATTGTCGCCGAAGTCGAGATGAAATCCGAAAAGGAATCCCCGGAAATTCCCGAATGGATCGGGCCGGAACTGACCGGCAATCCGGCCTATTCCAACCAGGCGCTGGCGCTCTCGGGCCTGTCGGCTGACACCTATGCCGAAGCTTGATCCCGCAAAACCCCTCTCCCGCTCCGTTCCGGATGTGGCGCGCCATCATCTCGATACTGCAATCGAACAGATGGACGAGCAGCGCAACGGCATCGAAACCGCAGTCCACCAGACACGCAAACATCTGAAGCGCGTTCGAGCCCTGATCCGGCTGGTCGAACATTGCGATCCCAAACACATGAAACCGATCCGCCGGGCACTATCGGAAGCCGCACGGGGCTTAAGCGAAGTGCGTGACGCGACGGCGTTGGTGGAATGCGCGGAAAGTCTTGCGAGCTATCTCGAAGGCCGCAAGGCGGGCGACATGGCCAGGCCTCTGAAGGAGGCTGTTGAGAGGCGACGCGATCTGCTGGCGCTGGAAGCTCCCTCGCTGACCCGCCTTACCGATCCGGTGATCGCCGCCTGCCGTCAGGCGGCACAGGGTCTGGAAAAGGCCTCTTTTGGCCATCACGGCGAGGCCGCCGAAACACTGGCCGAAGGCCGTAGCCGCAACCATCGCAAGGCACGGGCGACGCTGGAAGTCTGCCACCACGGCGGCCATCCGGAAGCCTTTCATGATCTGCGCAAATGCGCGCAGGCAACCGTCTTCCAGGCCGCATTCCTCGCCGACGCGTGGCCTTTTGCCATGGCAGCCGAAGCGGCAGAGGCCAAGGTGCTGACCGATGTTCTCGGCCACGAGCACGATCTGGAAGTCCTCAACATCCTGCTCCACTCCGAACCGCATCTCTTCGGCGCAATCGCCGACCGCGACCGGCTGGCCGAACTGATCATGGAGCGCCGCGCCGCGCTGAGACACGATGCGATGACGATTGCCGCGCGGCTCTATCCTGATGGCGCCAAGCGGGAGGCCAAGCGCTTCGCGGCACTTTGGAAGCTTGCAGCGGCAAAAAAGTGAGCCAGGCTTGACGATTGTCAGCCCCCGGCGGCAATACGGCCACGCGAAACATTTGAGTTTTTCGGCAGACGGGAGTATTTCCGCGCCATGACCGATACCACCGACCACACAGCCAAAGCCGACGGTTCCTTCACCGTTGCCGCCCTTTATCACTTCGCCGCCTTCCCGGATTACAAGTCCTTTAGGGAACCGCTGCTCGAGGCTTGCCGCGCCAATGACATCTGCGGCTCTCTGCTGATCGCTCGCGAGGGCATCAACGGCACGATTGCAGGCCCGGCGCAGGGTATCGCAAACATTCTCGCTTTCATCCGATCGCGCCCCGAATTCCGCAATCTGGAGCACAAGGAAAGCTACGCTTCGAAGAAGCCTTTCCTGCGTA
Source organism: Limnomicrobium aquaticum (assembly GCF_040545545.1). NCBI lineage: Bacteria > Pseudomonadati > Pseudomonadota > Alphaproteobacteria > Hyphomicrobiales > Rhizobiaceae > Limnomicrobium > Limnomicrobium aquaticum. The sequence goes on along the minus strand of NZ_JBEPMB010000004.1, from coordinate 142,565 downwards.
TGAAGGTGCGACTGAAGAAGGAAATCGTGACGATGGGCGTCGAGGATATCGACCCCACGCAGATCGTCGGCACCTATGTCGAAGCGAAGGACTGGAATGCGCTGATCTCCGATCCGGAAACGATCGTCATCGACACGCGCAACGACTACGAGACTGCAATCGGCATCTTCAAGGGCGCGGTTGATCCGAACATCAAGACCTTCCGCGAATTTCCCGACTGGGTGCGCAACAATCCCGGCCTCCACAACAAGCCGAAGATTGCGATGTATTGCACCGGCGGCATCCGCTGCGAGAAGTCGACGGCCTTCATGAAGCAGCTCGGCTTTGACGAGGTCTATCACCTCAAGGGTGGAATTCTCAAATATCTGGAAACCGTTCCGGCCGAGGAAAGTCTGTGGGAAGGCGATTGCTTCGTCTTCGACGAGCGCGTCGGCGTCGGCCATGGGCTTGAAGAGGGCGAATACAAGCTCTGCCGGGCCTGCCGCTTCCCGCTCAAGGCAGAAGACACGACCTCGCCTCTGTTCGAGGAAGGCGTCTCCTGCCCGCATTGCTACGAGACCCGCACGGAAGAAGACCGCGAACGCTTCCGCCAGCGCCAGCTTCAGATGAAGCTCGCAAAGAAGCGCGGCGAGAAGCATCTGGCCCCGCAGGGCTAACCAAAACCTGACAACAGAAAAACCCGCCCGCACCTTTCGGCACGAGCGGGCTCTCGGGGGTCATCGAGAAATCAGGCCACCTTGGAGATGAACTGGTCCTTCGGGCGGCGAACCTTCTTGAGGTTGACCAGCCAGTCGGCATCTGCCTGGCGGTAGCCGAGCGGCAGAAGCGTCACCGAACGCAGGCCGCGAGCCTTGAGGCCGAGGATTTCATCAACCTTGGCCGGATCGAAGCCTTCCATCGGGGTGGCGTCAACGCCTTCGAACGCGGCAGCCGTGATGGCGAGGCCGAAGCCGATATAGGCCTGGCGGGCGGCATGCTCGAAATTGACCTGCGCGTCACGGGGAGGATAGGCGCCAAGCAGCATCTTGCGATAGTTTTCCCAGCCTTCGTTGGTGAAGCCGCGCTCAGCGTTCACCTGGTCGAAGACCTTGTTGATGCGCTCTTCCGTGTAGGTATCCCAGGCCGCGAAAACGAGGAGGTGCGAGCCTTCGGTGATCTGTGCCTGACCATTTGCGGCATCGCGGATTTTGGCGCGAACGTCCGGGTTGGTCACGACGATGATTTCATAGGGCTGCAGGCCACTGGAGGTCGGAGCCAGATGAGCCGCTTCGAGAATGCGCTCAACCTTGTCCTCGGGAACAGCCTTCGCGGGGTCCATCTTCTTGGTGGCATAGCGCCAGTTCAATTTGTCGATCAGCATAACGGTGCCTTCATGTTGCAATTCTCCGCCTTTGGGTCCATTTGGGGCATGGCCGCTGGCCGGAGGGTTGGTAATTATTCGTAACCATGCCTAAATATGTAACTTGAAAAATCCTTCAAGTAGGCACAAAATGAATACCATGTCACAAAACGATAACGGCGCCTGCAACAGCTACGATCCCTCCAAGTGCCCGACGGTGAGCGAGATGCTCTCCCGTCTCGGCGACAAATGGACCGTGCTCGTCATCATGATGCTTCGCGACGGCCCCAAGCGGTTCAGTGAACTGAAGCGGGACGTGGTCGGTATCTCGCAACGCATGCTGACACTCACGCTGCGCGCCCTTGAGCGCGACGGCGTCGTGCGCCGCACTGTGTTCACCACGGTGCCGCCGTCGGTCGAATATGAACTCACGGACCTCGGGCAATCCTTTGCGGAGCCGATCGTGTCGCTGGGCAGCTGGGTTTTCAGCAATCACATGACTATCCAGAAGGCCCGCAGGGAATTCGACGCGCGCCATCAGGATGGGCGGGCGGGGCAAAAGCTGGTGCGGATCGGCTGACCGGGACGTTCAGGCGACCGATGCAGTCCAGCCGGTATCAGCCAGCATGCGCGAAATCTCTTCACCTGAGACAGGCCTAGAGAAGAAGAAGCCCTGCAGCTCATCGCAGCCGCACTCGGACACATAATCTGCCTGCGCCAGGGTCTCGATCCCTTCGGCAGTGACCGGGATATCGAAAGACGAGGCAAGCGCAACCGTCGCCTTCAGGAGATCGCCAGCTTTTTCCGTCTTGCCCAGAGCATGGACGAGAGACCGGTCGATCTTCAGGCGATCGAAGCCGAATTCCCGCAAATAGCCCACGCTGGAAAAGCCGGAGCCAAAGTCGTCAAGCGCGATCCGGAAGCCGTTGCGCTGAAGTTGCGCCATGGAATGTTTGGCGCGATCGGGGTTACGGACGAAAAATCCTTCCGTCAGCTCAAGGATCACGCGATCGGCGGGAAACCCGCAGGCATCGATGATTGCCGCTGCCGATCCGACGAAGGACGCGTCGTGGAGCTGCAGCGGAGAGATATTGATGGCAACACTGATTCGCGGCCATTTGGCGGCCTCGGTCAGGGCATGCCGCATCACGAATTCACCAATACGGCCGATCAGCCCGTTGTCTTCCGCAATCGGAATGAAAATGTCAGGCGCGACAAACCCTTGGCCGGCGCGATTCCAGCGCACGAGCGCCTCGACCCCGCACATCATGCGGGTATGCGCGTCGAAGATCGGCTGATAGACGACGGTCAGCGCATCCTTGTCGAGCGCGAGGCGCAGATCGTTGGCCATGTTGACGCGTGCTTCGCGATCCTCGTCCATGGAGGGCTGATAGAAGACAGCGCGGCCGCTGCGCGTCGCCTTGGCGCGGTACATCGCCATGTCGGCACGGCGAAGCAGTTCCGCACTCCCGAGCGTACCCTGCGACGACACGGCAATCCCCATGCTGGCGCCCACGGAAGCAAGCCGCCCGCCAATGATGAACGGCTCCTTGAAGAAGGCGATGACCGCCTGTTCCAGCGCCGCACAGCAGCTTTGCGTATCTTTGCAGACGATCGCAATCGCAAACTCGTCGCCGCCAATCCGCGCAAAGGCGGCATCCTGCGGCAAAAGATGTTTGAGGCCGGCAGTGACCCCGCGGATCAGCTGGTCGCCGACCGAGTGTCCATAGGCGTCGTTGACGTCCTTGAAGCGATCGAGGTCCAGATAGATGAGGACGGCATCCCGGTGGCTTCGGGCAGCCTGCGCCTCGATCTCATCAAGCGCATCGTTGAGACCAGAGCGATTGAGAAGCCCGCTGAGCTGGTCCTGTTTGGAAAGCTTTCGAGCCGCCCGCTCGTCGGCCATCAGGCGGCGCACGATGACCGATCCGGAAGCCAGGAGACCGAGCAGGACAAAACCGATGACCGCAATGCCCCAGCCGACCATGGGCAGCACCTGCCGATAGCTGCGGGTGCCGGGTTCGCGCAGGTCCCAGACAAAGGCGCCGAGAATGTCACCCTTGCTGTTACGCATGGCCGCGAAAGGTCTGTCGGAAGGCACATTCGGCACAAGCCTCAGACCGTCGATAATGTAGTTATGGGCCAGCTGGTTGACGACGGCGTCGCTTAGGTGCCGGGCGAGGATGACGAAGGTAACCTTGTCCTTCGCGACCGTCAGCGCACCCTGACTGGACCGCACGGCAGCAATACCGACCACGGCAAGACCGTCCGGCGTTTCGACAAAACCGGTCTTCTGGTAGACACCCCTTGCCATGTCGCTGACCAATCCGGCGCGAAGCGCATCGAAGGATGGACCAAAATAGGTGTCGAAGCGCGCGGAGAACGGCGCCCCATCCTTGTAGGCCATGGTGGTATCGCCACCCGGCGTCACCATGAAATAGGTGTCGAACAGTGTTCCTGCGCCGGTGAAGACGCCGTAATTCTTCTCGATCCAGTCGCGATCGCGATCCACATAAACAGCCTTCGCTGCGTCGTCCCACGCGCTGTAGTCGCTGGTGGCCGAGGCTATCTGCTGTTCGAAGGAGGCAAGCGCGCCGGAAGCCGTCTGCTGCGCGCGTTGGGTATCGAGACTGTTGGCGTGGAAAGCCATGTTGCTGATGGCGGTCAGGATCAGCACAGTCCCACCCGCAACCACGGCAGCGAAGACGATAAGCACCAGCGTCACCATCAAAGGCGCACGAAGCGTTCTGCCCCCGATCCTGCTTTCGCTCGACACTACCATCCAAAACTCCGACTAGGTCAGCCTTTTAACCTGCCGTCTGTTCAGAAATGGTTTAAAACAGCAAGTAATAAAGCACCTGTTAAATTTCGTAGCATGGTCATTTTCTGCCACGGCGCCAGACCTGCCAGCGACCCGAGCTTCGGCAAAAATGTTTTTTAGATCAGATAGTTGGCGAGTGATTTCCTTTCGGAAAACTTTCCGCGAGCTCGCTGTACCAACGCCCGCTTTTCTTAACGGTTCTCACCTGCGTTTCGTAGTCGACATGCACCAATCCGAAGCGCATCCGGTAACCTTCCGCCCACTCGAAATTATCCATCAGTGACCAGGCGAAATAACCCCGCAACGGGTAACCCTCGGCGATCATATCGGCGGCGACCGAGATGTGGTCGGCATAGTAGTCGAGGCGCGGCTGGTCATCGACCTCGCCATACTCGCCAACGCCCATATTGTAGCAGGCGCCGTTTTCGGTGATGTAAAATTCCGGCAGGTCATAGGTCTTGTAGAGCGTGCGCACCACGCCGATGAAGCCGGAACTGTCGACCTCCCAGCCGATATCCGTTTTGTCAGGCTTCACGAACGCACCGGAGCCGTGCGACGGATAGGGCTCGTCCGGCGCATCCGTGATTCGGGCCGGCGTGTAATAGTTCAGCCCCCACCAGTCGATCTTCTGCGAGATCGTCGCCATGTCGCCATCCTCGATCTTCGGCATCAGCGGCCCCAGCGCCTCGACGACCCCCGCCGGATATTCGCCCTTGAAGATCGGCCCGAAGAAGAGACCGTTATGGAAATCCTCGGCGCGTGCTGCTGCTGACTTGTCCGCCGTGCTGTCGCTCGCCGGCACGACCGACATGGCGTTGCAGACGATCCCCACCGGAAGCTTCGGCGCTTCCGCGCGGACGGCCTCGACGCCGAGACCATGAGCGAGATTGGTGTAATGCGCGGCATAAAGCGTCGCCTGCATGTTGCGCTCGCCCGGCGCATGGACGCCAAGGAGATGCGACAGGATTACCGAGCACCACGGCTCGTTGAAGGTCGCGACCGCATCGAGCCGGTCGCCAAGACGGCGGATGACAGTCTGCGTATAGCGCTGGAACGCATGCGCGGTCGAGCGCGCCGTCCAGCCGCCATCGCCCATCAACGCCAGCGGCAGGTCCCAATGGTAGAGCGTCGCAAAGGCCTTGATGCCTCGCGCCTGCAAGCCGTCGACCAGCTTGTCGTAGAAGTCCAGCCCCTTCTCGTTGATCGGCCCGACACCATCCGGCACGACACGCGGCCAGGCAATCGAGAAGCGATAGGCGGAAACGCCCATGTCCTTGATGAGATCGAGATCCTCTTCCCAACGATGATAGTGATCGCAGGCGATGTCGCCATTGTGCCGCTCGTACACTCGGCCCGGCATGTTGGAGAAAGCATCCCAGATGCAGGGTTTGCGCCCGTCTTCCTTCGTCGCGCCCTCGATCTGATAGGAGGCGGTCGCAACACCGAAGATGAAGTCGCCGGGGAAGCGGGAGGCAAGAGCCTTGGGGTCCATTGGGATGTTCTTTCAGACGTTCGGATTTTGATACGGAAACCCCGCCGCCCTGAATGGACGGCGGGGAATGGGTGTCAGACCTTGACCCAGGCGCCGTTGCGCTTGGAGGAGTTGATGCAGGCCGTGACGAAGGTCACGCCCTTCAACCCATCAGCTACCGTTGGGTAAAGGACGGCCGGATCGACCGTCTTGCCAGTGCGCTTCGCCTGGATAGCCCGCGCCGCTTCCGAATAGATGGTGGCAAAACCCTCCAGATAGCCTTCCGGATGTCCGCCCGGCGTGCGCGACACGCGCGCCGCAACGTCCAGCGCGCCAGCCCCGCCGCGCGTCAGCAGACGCTTCGGCTCGCCAAGCGGCGTGTACCAGAGATAGTTCGGGTTCTCCTGCTCCCATTCGAGCCCGCCCTTGGTGCCATAGACACGAACCTTCAGCGCATTCTCGTTGCCCGAGGCAACCTGGCTGCACCAGAGCATGCCCTTCGCCCCGCCCTTGAAGCGGAGCATGACATGCGCATTGTCATCCAGCTGGCGACCGGGAACGAAGGTATGCACGTCGGCGGCCAGTTCATCGAGTTCGAGCCCGGAGATGAAGCAGCCGAGCTGATAGGCATGGGTGCCGATATCGCCCGTCGAGCCTCCAACGCCGGAACGCGCCGGGTCGGTGCGCCATTCGGCCTGCTTGCTCCCCGACCTTTCGACGGGTTCAGCCAGCCAGTCCTGCGGATACTCCATCTGCACGAGACGGATGTCGCCAAGGTCGCCGCGCGCCACCATTTCGCGCGCCTGACGGACCATCGGATAGCCCGAATAGTTATGCGTCAGGATGAACAGCGCATCGGACGATTCCGTCGCCTTCACAAGCTTCTTCGCATCAGCAAGGTTCGAGGTCAGAGGCTTGTCGCAAATGACATGGATGCCGCGCTTCAGGAACTCGATCGCAGCGGGATAGTGCATGTGGTTGGGCGTGACGATGGCAACCGCCTCGATCCCGTCCTTCAGCCGCGCCTCGCGGATCGCCATGGATTTGAAGTCGTCATAGACGCGGGAGGGGTGAAGCCCCAGTTCCGCGCCCGACTGGCGCGACCTTTCCGGCGTCGAGGACAGAGCCCCCGCCACCAGGTCATAATGATCGTCAATACGAGCCGCGATGCGATGCACCGCGCCGATGAACGCGCCCGAGCCGCCGCCTACCATGCCGAGCCGGATACGCGGCGCACGGGTTTCCGTCGTGCCTTCGATGGCCATGTTTCTCTCCCTTGGATAGTCGTTGCTTACGCGATGCCGAGCATGCGCCGGTTGGCCGCCTCGTCCGTTCCGCCGCCGGCGAAATCGTCAAAGGCCTTTTCGGTGACGCGGATGATATGGTTCTTGACGAACTCCGCCCCCTCGCGCGCGCCGTCTTCCGGATGCTTGAGGCAGCATTCCCATTCCACGACCGCCCAGCCGGAGAAATCGTAGGCCGTCAGTTTCGAAAAGATCGCGCCGAAATCCACCTGCCCGTCGCCCGGCGAGCGGAAGCGCCCGGCCCGGTTGACCCAGGACTGATAGCCGCCATAGACGCCCTGACGGCCGGTCGGATTGAACTCGGCATCCTTGACGTGGAACATCTTGATCCGCTCATGATAGATGTCGATGTGGTCGATATAATCCAGGCATTGCAGAACATAATGCGACGGGTCGTAGAGCATGTTGGCACGCGTATGGTTCTTCACGCGCTCAAGAAACATCTCGAATGTGACACCATCGTGGATATCTTCGCCCGGATGGATCTCGTAGCAGACATCGACGCCGCATTCAGCGGCATGATCGAGGATCGGCAGCCAGCGACGCGCCAGTTCATCAAACGCAGTTTCAGCCAACCCCGCCGGGCGCTGCGGCCACGGATAGACATAGGGCCAGCACAGCGCGCCGGAGAAGGATGCCATTTCGGTGAGGCCGAGGTTCTTGGACGCGGTGAGCGCCTTCTTCACCTGATCGACCGCCCATTCCTGCCGGGCCTTGGGATTGCCCTTCACCTTGTCCGCTGCAAAGCCATCGAAAGCCTCGTCATAGGCCGGATGGACAGCAACGAGCTGGCCCTGAAGATGGGTCGAAAGCTCGGTGATGACAACGCCATTCTCCTTCGCCACACCGACAATCTCGTCGCAATAGGTCTTGGAGGTCGCGGCCTTCTCCAGATCGAAAAGCCGGCCGTCCCAGGTCGGAACCTGCACGCCTTTGTAGCCGCAATCGGCCGCCCATTTGGTGATGGATTTCCAGGAATTGAACGGCGCTGCATCGCCAGCAAACTGTGCCAGGAAAAGCCCCGGCCCCTTGATCGTCTTCATCATGTCCTCCCGACAGGAACTGCAACGTTACAGTAAGCACATCGCGGCGGATTTCAACTGCTCTGCCGCAACGTGCCTGTTGAAAAAAGTCTGCCCGGCAAAACCGGGCAGACGGGGATATGCAAGGGGTAACCCCGGCCTCGATAAGGCGAACCCTCAGTAAGGCGAATCGGGGAAGTAGAAGTTCTTGGCATTGTCCTTGGTGACCAGCGTCGCATCCAGCGTATAGGTGCCCTTGACCGGAACCTGGCCGTAGAGCGCCGCCGCCGTGAGCTGCAGGGCAGTGCCCACCATGGCCGGCGGATAGAGCACATCGACCGGGATCATCTTGTCGCCGTCCATGACCTTCTTGATCATGTCCTTGGAGCCGGCGCCGCCGATGACATATTTGATATCGGTGCGCTTGGCCTGCTCGATGGCCTGCAGCACGCCGACGGTCATGTCGTCATCCTGGCACCATACGACGTCGATCTTCTTGTACTTGGTCAGGAAGTCCTGCATCACCTTGAACGCATCGTCGCGGCTCCAGTTGCCGAACTGGCGGTCGAGAACCTTCACCTTGGAACCGGCAATGCCCTTGTCGAAGCCGTCCTGGCGCTGCTGGTCGATCGGGATCGGCAGACCGCGAATGACCACGACTTCCGCATCCGGCGTGTTCTTCTTGATATACTCGCCGGCGACTTCGCCCAGCGCCGGATTGTTGCCGGCCACGTAAAGGTCACGCACGGTGCCGTCATTGACGCTCGGCGCACGGTCGACGATGGACACGAACGTGCCCTTGTCCTTCACCTGCTTGATGGCGTTGACCAGCGGATCCGGATCCGTCGGCAGGATGACGAGCGCGTCGAGCCCCTGCACGGCCAGATCCTGGATGGCGTTGGCCTGGCTCGCCGCATCCGGCGAGGTCTTCACGATGACCTTGGCGCCCGGATATTCCTTCTCGATGAGCTTCGCCACGCGCTCGGCGTGATAGACGACGCCCGCCGTCCAGCCGTGGTCTGCGGCCGGAATGGAAACGCCGATGGTCTTCTTGACGTCTGCCGCATAAGCAGCACTTGCCATGGCGACGGCGAGAAACGCCGTGCCGATCATTTTCTTGAACATGTCTCACTCCCTGTCGAAGGGGTCTTTCCTCCCAAGGTCCGGACGCCCCTGATAACCGGACCCGTGCTTCACGATTTGCGCGTCAGCGAGCGCTGGACGAGCATCGCAATGATGATGATCGAGCCCTGGATGGTGCCGATCAGATATTCGCTGATGAAGTTGGAAAGCAGCATGATGTTGCCGACCAGCTCGAGAATGAAGGCCCCGCAGATCGTGCCCCAGACGCGCCCTGCCCCGCCCTTGAGCGCCGTGCCGCCGACGACGACGGCGGTGATCGCCTGCAGTTCCCAAAGAATACCGGTCGTGGCCGAGGTCGACCCGAGACGCGGCACATAGAGAAGCACGGCAATCGCCACACAAAGACCCTGGATGATGAAGGCGATGGTGCGGACGCGATCGACTGCGATGCCCGAATAGCGCGCCACATCGCGATTGGAGCCTACCGCCACCACATGCCGGCCATAGCGCGTGCGATAAAGCAGAAAGGCGGCAATCAGCGTGACGACGAGAATGCAGACAATCGGGATCGGCAGGCCGAGGAAGGAGCCGAAATAGACCGGGCGGTAGATATTCTGGATCTCCGGCGAGCGCAGCGTGATTGCGCCCCCTTGCGAGAGCCACGTCGTCAGACCGCGATAGATGCCCATCGTCCCCAGTGTGGCGATGAAGGGCTCGATCCGCCCGAGCGTGGTGACAAGCCCGTTGAGCAGGCCGCAGGCAGCACCTGCAAAGATGGCAAAGGCGACAGCCGCGGCCAGCATGAGATGCGGATCGGCAATCGCGCCGGAATTCATGAACAGGATCATCAGGCTGGCGACAAAGGCCAGCATGGAGCCAACCGAAAGGTCGAGATCGCCCGAGGAGATGACGAAGGTTGCGCCCACCGCAATGATCGCCACGAAGGCGCTGCGGGTCGCCACATTCGCAAGATTGTCGATGCCGATGAAATTCGGATTGGTGAAAGCCCCGACAATCAGCAGCAGCGCCAATGCAAAGAAGGGCGCAACGGCTCGCAGATCGATCTCCTTGAGGAATGACCGGGGCTTTTCCGCTGCCTGTCCCTCACCGTCCACACTCATGTCCAAGACTTCCTCCCGATGCATGCCGAGGCTCTAGCGGCCCCTCTGCGTTACCTATCCGCGCTCAGCCAGCCATCTTCTTCAGACCGGCGGAATAGCGCATGATTTCCTGTTCGTTGATCTCGTCGCCCTCGAGCCAGCCGACGATGCGGCCCTCGCGCATGACGGCGACGCGCGTGCAGAGCCCGATCACCTCCTGCAGTTCCGAGGAGACGACGACAATCGACTTGCCGGCCCGCGCCAAGGCCGAGATGAAATGATAGATCTGCTGCTTGGTGCCGACATCGATACCGCGCGTCGGCTCGTCGATGATGATGATTTCCGGCTCGGTCTCCATGACCTTGGCGAGCATCAGCTTCTGCTGGTTGCCGCCCGACATGCGCCCCGCGACCACGCGCCCATCGCGAACCCGGATATCGAAGCGGCGCATGGCCCGCGCCAGCGCATTCGCCTCGCTCTTCGGGCTGAGATAACCGAACTTGCCATGCTGATCGAGCGATTGCAGCGTCAGGTTCACCGCCATGCGGGAGCCCAGCAACAGCCCCTTCGACTTGCGGTCCTTGGTCATATAGGCGAGCCCTGCGCGGTTCGCGGCATGCGCGTCGCCGGAGGACATGGAAACGCCCTTGATCGTCACCTCGCCCGCATGGCGCGGCCTTAAGCCGGCGACCGCTTCCATCAATTCCGTGCGCCCGGACCCGATCAGACCCGAAAAGCCGATGATCTCACCCTTGCGGACCTCGAAACTGGCGTCCCGCACGAAGCCGGTCGTGATGCCGCGCGCGACAAGCACGATCTCCTCGTCCACATCCGGTTCGCGCTTCGCCGGATAGAGGCTCGACAATTCGCGCCCGACCATCAGCTGGGCGATGGACTCGCCATCCAGCATCGAGGTCGGCGCAGTCTTCACCCATTGACCGTCGCGCAGAACCGTGACGCGGTCCGTCAACTCCAGCACCTCGTCCAGCTTGTGAGAGACGAAAACGAAGCTCGTGCCCGTGTCGCGCAGCTTGCGCACCTGCTCGAAGAGAACCGCCGTCTCCTCCTTGGACAAAACCGCCGTTGGTTCATCCATGAAGATGACGCGGGCATCCTTGCTGATCGCCTTGGCGATCTCGACCATCTGCCGGTCAGCGACAGGAAGCGAACTGATCATCGCATTCTCGTCGATGCGCGAGCCCAGGAGATCGAGCGCGCGGCGCGTCTCGGCGCGCATGCGCTTGCGGTCGAGCACACCGAAGCGCGTGATCTCTCGACCGAGAAACAGGCTCTCGGTGACGGTCAGATGTTCGGCAAGGTTGAATTCCTGGTGGATGATGACGATGCCGAGATGCTCGGCCTGTCCATTGGCCGGCAGCCGCACCGGCTTGCCGTCGAGCAGGATCTCGCCGGAGCTTGGCTGTTCGAAGCCTGACATGATCTTTACGAAGGTGGATTTGCCGGCCCCGTTCTCGCCGACCAGCGCATGAATTTCGCCTGGCTGCAGGTCAAAATTGACGCTGAACAGCACCTGCACGCCATTGAAGGATTTGCTGATCCGCCGCGCCGCAAGCACGGGCGTGCGGCCACTCTCAGCGCTCGTCTCCATGATCGTCCTCCCGGGCGCCTTTCTCCCGAAAGCGCCTCCTTGAGCGATTATGTAAACCTTTACATGAGCTATGTAAAGGTTTACATTGAGCACAACTCACCGATTTCTGCCGGTCTCGTTTGACCTGCGGCAAACTCCGTGTAGTGTCCCGGCGAGCATGAGACCAAGGCTATTCCGTGTCGAATTCCACGCCCGCTACGATTGAAGATGTCGCCCGCATTGCCGAGGTTTCCATTGCCACGGTCTCGCGCGCCATCCACACGCCGGAAAAGGTGGCGAACTCGACTCGGCTGAAGGTCCATCAGGCCATTGCCATCACCGGCTATACGACGAATGCCATGGCGCGCAGCCTCCGCCTTGGCCGCTCCAACATGATCCTCGTCGTCGCGCCCGATATCGGCGACCCGAACTTTTCCAACATCCTTGTCGGCCTCGAAAACGAAGCTCGCGCCCATGGCTACGGCATCCTGATCGGCCACACGCAGAACGATGCCCAGCGCGGGCTCGAATATCTGAAATTCCTCAATTCGAACCAGGCTGCGGGGCTGATCCTCTTCACCGGCATCCTGCCCTTCGGCCACCAGACGATGACCGCGCGCCTGCCGGCAACCGTCGGCGTCTTCGAGCCGATCTATAATGGCGGCCTGCCTTATGTCGGCGTCGACGATGTGGCGGGCGCCCGCAAGCTCATCGACCTGCTGCTGGCGGAGGGCCATCGCAAGATCGCCTTCATCGGCGACAGCCGCACGCGCCTTGCCTATAGCCGCCGCCGGCAGGGCTTCGAGGAAGGCATGGACGCCGCCAATATGCGGCCCGAAAACCGCATCGTCATCGATGGCGACGGCACGATCGAAAGCGGCCGCCTGGCCCTTGAGCAACTCTTCATGCAGGACCGCCTGCCCACCGCCTTCATGTGCGTCAACGACCAGACTGCCATCGGGGTCATGCTGGGTCTGACGGCGCGCGGCTACAATATCCCACGCGACTTTTCCGTCACCGGCTTCGACGACGTGCCGCTCTCCGGCTTCATGTCGCCCCCGCTGACCACCATCCGCCAGCCACGAACGGCCATCGGCAAGCGGGCCATGGCCTTACTGCTGGATCTGCTGGGCGACGGTGTAACGCCGGACGGGGAAATTCTGCTGATGCCGGATCTGGTGGTGCGCAATTCGGTGGGGCCGCCGAAGGGGCTGCGCTGAACGGATGCCTATTCAGTACATCGAAGCCTTGTAGGCTGCTTCCAATCCGCTATCGATCTCACGCATTTCCTCCTCGCTTTCCGGAGCGCCCGTCGTCTGATCCAGGATGATTTTTGAAAGCGACGGCATCGTGCGACGGTCCTGAAAATGCTCCGGACTCCACAAATGCGAGCGTCGGAAAGCCTTGGCGCAATGCAGGAATACCTCCTTCACCTTCACCACGATGGCAAGCCGGGGTAGCCGATCATTGACCGCCATTCCGGCAAGAATGCCGGGATCCGTAACGAGAGAAGCCTGACCATTGACGCGCAACGTGTCGTCGAAGCCGGGTACGATAAACAGGAGGCCGACGTTGGGATTGGAGAGGATATTTGAGAGCGTATCGAGGCGGTTGTTTCCCGGGCGATCGGGGATGGCCAGCGTGTTCTGATCGAGAATCTGCACGAAACCCACCGGATCACCGCGCGGACTGACGTCTGACGTTCCATCGGCACTCTGTGTGCCGATGCACAGAAAAGGCGAGCGCCGGATAAAATCCTGCGCGTGGTGATCCAGCTTGTCGAGGCACTTCAGCGCAGCCAGATCATGCGTCGGCGGGAAAAGCCCGCGCAACGCCTGCTCGTCTTTGATGAGAAATTCCGGATTGATCGCGAACTCGGTCATCGTCTTGCCTTTCAAAAATCGATCTCGATCTGCGGGCCATGACTTCGTATGTCGGCATCTCAGCAGTGAAGGCTGAGGAATTCCGCGACGGGAACTGGAACGCCCCCGTCGCAGACTTTTGGAACCGCTTAGACGTAACGGTTGACGATATTCTCCAGCAGTTCCTGCTTGCCGGACTTCGGCTGCGGATTGATGTCGTTCGCCAGAACCCGCTCGGCAATCGACTCGAGGCTTCCGCCCGACAGCATGGCCTTGTTTTCGGCCTTGTCCCAGCCGGCATAGCGGGCGGCGAGCGGGCCGGAAAGCGCCTTGTCCTCAATCATCTTGGCGGCTGCCTTAAGGCCGCGGGCGCAGCAATCCATGCCGCCGATATGACCGATCAACAGGTCTTCCGGGTCGAGCGACTGACGGCGGAGCTTGGCGTCGAAGTTGGTGCCGCCCGTCGAGAAGCCGCCGCCGGCCAGAACGTGGTAATAGGCCAGCGCCATTTCCGGAACGTTGTTGGGGAACTGGTCGGTATCCCAGCCGGACTGGTAATCGTTGCGGTTCATGTCGATGGAGCCGAAGACGCCGAGCGCATTGGCCAGCGCCAGTTCGTGCTCGAAGCTGTGACCTGCGAGGATCGCGTGGCCCTGCTCGATATTGAGCTTCACTTCGTTTTCGAGACCGTAGGTCTTGAGGAAGCCGTAGACGGTCGCGACATCGTAGTCGTACTGATGCTTCGACGGTTCCTGCGGCTTCGGCTCGACGAGGATTGCGCCCTTGAAGCCGATCTTGTGCTTGTATTCGACGACCATGTGCAGCATCCGCGCCATCTGGTCGAGTTCGCGCTTCAGGTCGGTGTTGAGCAGCGTTTCATAGCCCTCGCGACCGCCCCACAGAACATAGTTCGCGCCGCCGAGCTTCATCGTGGCGTCCATGCAGGTCTTGATGGTCGCGGCCGAATAGGCAAACACATCCGGATCGGGATTGGTCGAGGCGCCCGACATGAAGCGGCGGTTGGAGAAGAGGTTCGCGGTGCCCCAGAGCAGCTTGACGCCGGTCGCGGCCTGCTTTTCGGCAAAGTAGTCGACGATCTCGTTGAGGTTCTTCGTGTTTTCGGCGAAGTTCTTGCCTTCCGGACGCACATCGGCATCGTGGAAGCAATAGAACGGCACGCCGAGCAGCTGGAAGAATTCAAACGCCACGTCGGCCTTCAGCTTGGCCTTGTCCATCGCGCCGTCGAACCAGGGACGGTCGAAGGTGCGCCCGCCAAAGGGATCGCCGCCCTCCCAGGCAAACGTGTGCCAATAGGCCACGGCAAAGCGCAGATGGTCTTCCATCCGCTTGCCCATGACGACCTCGTCGGGGTTGTAGAAGCGGAAAGCCAGCGGATTGGTGCTGTCCGGGCCTTCATATTTGATCTTCGAAATATCGCCGAAAAAGCCTGTGCTCATTGGGGTGTTCTCCTTCCCATGTTGTTCATTCGAATTTTGAGCCGAGGGGCTCCCCCTCTGGCTGCCGCCATCTCCCCCACAAGGGGGGAGACGGACAGAGGCGCGGCGGTCACTCCCCCTCCCCCGTGTGGGGAGGGTTGGGGAGGGGTCTTTATTGCCGCACCCTGAAACCTCACCCCATCGCCGCCTTCACCGCCGGATACAGCGCGCGGTAGCGTCGGTAGGCCTCGTCGTAAGCCGCCGATAGCGCCGTTACCGGCTCCACCGTCTCCGCCGTCTTCGGTGCCGTGCAGACGGAAAGCGGGTCGGCCCCGGTCGCCGCCAACAGCCCCAACCGGGCCGCTCCGAAGGCCGCGCCGAAATCGCCGTCCGCAGGGATATCGACCGGAATGTTGAGCGCGGTGGCGATCGATTTCAGCCAGTAGCGCGAGCGCGAGCCGCCGCCGATGGCGGTGACGCGCGAAATCGTCGTGCCGGCGGCATTCAGCGCCGCGAGATTGTCGCGGATCGCGAAGGTCACGCCTTCCATCACAGCCTGGGTCAGCACGACGCGCGAGGACTCATGCTCCAGCCCGGCAAAGACGCCGCGTATCTTGGCATCGTTATGCGGCGTGCGCTCGCCGGAGAGGTAGGGCAGGAAGGTGACACCAGAGGGCGCCTTCAGCGTATCGCCGAGTTCAGCGGAAAGCTCGGCAGCGCTCTTGCCCGTGACATGCGAATGCCAGTTCAATGCATCCGTCGCCGAGAGAATGACGCCCATCTGGTGCCATGTGTTCGGGATCGCATGGCAGAAGGCATGGACCGCGCTTGCCGGGTTCGGCAGATAGCGATCGTTCGCCGCAAAAAGCACACCCGACGTGCCGAGCGAAACGAAGGCGGAGCCCGAATGCACCGTGCCCATGCCGACCGCCGAGGCCGCGTTGTCCCCTGCACCGCCGGCCACGACGACGCGGCCCACCATGCCCCATTCGGCCAGCAGTTCGGCGCGCAAGACACCCGCTTCCGCAGTCCCTTCGACAAGACCCGGCATCTGGCTTTCTTCGAGATCGGTTGCCGCCAGCAGCTCGGTCGACCATGCCCGCTTGCCCGTATCGAGCCAGCTCGTCCCAGCCGAATCCGACATTTCGGAAAGATATTCGCCCGTCAGCCAGAGCCGCAGATAATCCTTCGGCAGCAGGATCTTGGCGACCTTCGCGAAGATGTCCGGCTCGTTGTTCTTCACCCACACCAGCTTCGGCGCGGTGAAGCCGGGGAAAACAATGTTGCCGGTGATGTCGCGGAAGCACGGATCGGCATCGAGCTTGGCAGCCTCTGCAAAGGAGCGCGTGTCGTTCCAGAGGATGCAGGGGCGTAGAACATTGCCCGCAGCATCGACCAGCGTCGCGCCATGCATATGTCCGGAAAGGCCGATACCCTTGACCGAGGCGAGCGCTTCGGGATGGCTCGCCTTGATGGCGGCGACGGCCTCGCGGGTTGCCCGCAACCAATGCGCCGGGTCCTGCTCCGACCAGCCGGAATGCGGCCGCGAGACATCCAGCGACCCATTGCCGGAGGCAAGGATCGTCTGGTTGTCGTTGATGAGAAGCGCCTTGACGCCGGACGTGCCGAGATCGAGACCGAGATACATTCTGTTTCCTCCCGCCCGCCTTTACTGGGGCATGTTATCTTTCAAGAAAATGTCGATGCGGATGCGCTCCTGCGCGTCCACGGTATGGAGCCCATCGGCATGCGCCTTCATGACCCGCACGGCGCTGCGCACCTCATGGCCCGCATCCTGATTGAGCACCGCGTCGAAAAGCCCTTCCGACAGCGCCGCCCGTGTCGTCGCCGTCAACTCATGGGCGATCACGGGCAGATGCCGCGCGGCGGCATTTGCCCGCAGCGCCTTGACGAGACCGCGATTACCGGCCCCGAGGCTGTAGAGGCCGGAAAGGTCCGGACGTGCGTTCAGAAGTACCACCGCTTCACGCTCGACCCGCTTCGGATCATCGCGCCCCTCGATGACCGGGAGGACCGCTACGCCGGGAAAATCGCGCCGCAGCGCCTCTTCAAACCCGGCCAGACGTTCGCCGTGGTCGCGGGCATTGAGCGAACCGGCAATCACGCCGACGGTGCCCCTGCCGCCGATGAATCGTCCCATCAGGCTCGCCGCCGTGCGGCCGGCCGCCAGATTGTCGATGCCGGCGTAATGCACTCGCTCTGAGCCCGGCAGATCGGAAACGACGGTCACGACGGCAATCCCGGCGGCATTTGCCTCGGCCACGACGGCGCGCACCGCGTCGTCATCGATGGCGACCATGGCAATTCCGTCAGGTTCTCCCGCCATCGCCTCACGCATCGCGGCAACAAGGGAAGCGGGATCGAAGGCCGCGACTTCGCGCATGCCGATCTCGATCCGTTCGATCCGCGAGAGCGCAGCAACATCGCTGACCGCAACCCGCAACTGGTCGAGAAACGAGTTGTCGCTATTCGGGATCAGAAACTCGAAACGATAGAGCCGCTTGCGCGCCAGATTGGCGGCTGCGACATCACGGACATAACCGATCCGGACGATGGTCTCCTCGACCAGCGCCCGCGTCTTGGCCCTCACGCCGGGACGATTGTTGAGAACACGATCCACCGTGGCGAGACTCACCCCCGCTTTTTCGGCAATATCGTGAACAGTCGGCCGCATGGTCTCTCCCCGAAACGCAAAATCGCATGAGCGCAATTCACGCGAAATGCTTTTAGCAGAATTTTGAGGTACGTAAATCAGAATTTTTGGGAGAAGATCAGAAGCGGCACAGCGTTGTCGAGCGCACGTGGGGGGATCTCGCGCTCGAAGCGGGAGCCGATGCGCTCGGCCAGTGCCATGGAGGGCGAATTTTCCGGATGGATGATGTGGATCGCATGGTCCCAGCCGAGCGCCTCGCGCGACCAGGCAATCGTCGCCCGCGTGGCCTCGGCGGCATAACCCTGCCCCCAATGATCCTTCAGGAAGGCCCAGCCGATCTCCGGCCCCGGCCAGCCCGGCGGCATCCAGGGGCCGGCGCGGCCGATCCATTCACCGGTGGATTTTAGCAGAACGGAGAAGTTGCCGAAGCCGTGCAGGCCCCACGCCCCTGCCATGATCGAGAGGCTCGCCCAGGCCGCACGCGCGCCGAGTGGGCCGCCGATGAAACGGGAATTGTCGGGATCGGCCATCATCAAGGCCCAACCGGGCAGATCATCCGCACGCGGCGGACGCAGGATCAGGCGTTCGGTCTCAAGGACGGGCTCTTCTGACAGATCACATCTCCCGGCATCCGCGACTCAAAGGGTTGCGGAGACCGTAGCGCGACCATTCTCAGCGTCAATGACCGCCGCCGGAGGCACCTGCCGGACCTTCCGGCTTCTGGATGAGGAAGGAAGACACGACGAGCAGGGCGAAAAGCGAGGTCAGCAGAAGAAAAACATCGATGAAGGACAGGATATAGGCCTGCTGCTTCACCATGCCGGCCAGCTGCTTGATCGCCACCGTGCCGCCATCGAGACCCAGTGCGTTGAACTTGTTGGTCATGGAGGTGACCATGTCGCGTGCTTCCGGCCGGCCCCACTGGACATGCTCGGCAAGCTGCTCGTAGTGCGACCGGGTCTGGCGCGTCAGCATCGTGTTGATCACCGCAAGTCCTACGGCACCGCCAAGGTTACGGCTGAGATTATAGAGGCCGGACGCGTTGCGGATACGGTCCGGCGGCAGCGTGCCGAGCGCCACGTTGTTGATCGGCACCATGGCGATCATCATCGAGCAGCCGCGCAGGATCTGCGGAACGAAGAGTTCCCAGAAATCCCAGTCGGCCGTCATACGGGTCATCATCAGCGTGCCGCAGCCGAAACCGAAGAAACCGATCATCATCATGACCCGCGGATCGAGCTTGCGCGACATGATGCCGGCAACGGGCGCCGTGAAGAACATGGCGAGACCGGAGACGAACATCGTCTCGCCGATCATCAGCGAATCATAGCCGCGGATGGCCGAGAGATAGACGGGATAGAGATAGGTCAACCCGTAAAGGCCGACGCCCATGATGAAGGAAAAGGCGGTGCCGAAAGCGAAGTTTCGGTTGGTGAACGCCTTGAGATCAACGATCGGAAACTTCGCCGTGAAAGCACGGTAGAAGAAGACGAGGCCGGCAATGACGATCGCAACCGCGCCGATGGCAATCTTCTCGTCCTGCAGCCAGCCCTTGTTGTTGCCTTCTTCGAGAACATATTCCAGTGCGCCCAGGAAGACGCCCATGCTGATCAGGCCGGTCCAGTCGAAATTGCGGGCAAGACCCGGCTCCGGCTTGTCGAAATCGATGAGCGTCCAGGCGGCAATCGTCACGATGATGCCGGGCGGCACGTTGACCAGGAACAGCCAGTGCCAGGAGAAGCTGTGGCTGAGATAACCGCCGACGGTTGGGCCGATCGTGGGTGCGAGCGTCGCGATGAGACCGATGATCGGCGACACGATCGGGCGCTTGGATGGCGGGAAGATGATGAAGGCTGCCGCAAACACAGAGGGGATCATGCCGCCGCCGATGAAGCCCTGGAAGGCGCGGTAGATGATCATCTGGTCGATATTGGTTGCCGTCGCTGCCAGTGCACTGGCGGCGGTAAAGCCGGCCGCAGAGATCGTGAACATGACGCGCGTCGAAAGAATGCGCGCGGCCATGCCCGACAGCGGGATCATGATGACTTCCGCCACCAGATAGGCCGTCTGCACCCAGGCGGCTTCATCCGAGCTCGCCCCAAGACCCGCCTGGATTTCAGACAGCGAGGCCGAAACGATCTGGATGTCCAGGATGGCCATGAACATGCCGAGAACCATCGCGAAGAACGCAAAGACGCTGCGTCGCGAGACTGGAGGTTCTGGCGGTATGCCTGCCTTCACGTCCTTCGCGATATCGTTGGCCATGGCCATTCCCTCAACCGGAGCAGTCCCGGCAAAAATGACTCGCGGTTCATCGACCACGATTGGGTAGAACAATGAGATGGAAGGTTTGCGCGTCTAGTCTCTTCCGCGCAAACCTTCCGGATGCCGTTACTGAGCGGACGCTGTCTTGGGGGAGACGGGCGTCGTGCGCGTATCGACATCGACAACAACCGACAGGCCGGCCATCAGACGATGCGTTGCAAGCGCATCCTTGGGGATTGCAATACGGACAGGCAGCCGCTGGGTGATCTTGGTGAAGTTGCCCGTGGCATTTTCGGCAGGCAGAAGCGAGAAGACTGCGCCGGAGGCCGGCGAAATCGACAGGACCTTACCCTCGATATGCTTATCGCCGAGCGCATCGACATGAATGCCGACCGTCTGGCCGGGCTGGATCGAAGCGATCTGCGTTTCCTTGAAATTGGCGTCGATGTAGAGCGCATCGGACGGAACGACGGCAGCGAGCCGCATGCCGGGCGTCACGAGATCACCATCCTGCACCGACAGATTGCCGACAATCCCGTCGAACGGCGCGCGCAGAACCGTGAAACTCTCGTCGCGCTCCGCCTTCTGGATGGCAAGCTCGAGCGACTTGATCATGCTTTCGGCCTGCGCATGCTGTGCATCGATCGCCTTGATGTTCGCATTGGCGGACTCGATGGCCGCATTCGAGGCACCGACATCGGCCTGGGCCTGTTCGAGCGCCACATTGGCCTTGTCGAGCGACGAGGCGCTGGCAACCTCCTGCGACTGCAGCTTGCTGGCACGATCCTGCGTCAGCTGGGCGCCGTGAAGGGCAGCTTCCGAAGCCTTCAACTTGGCCTGAGCCTGCTGAACGGACGCGACAGCAACGAGACGCTGCGCATCGATGGACTTCAGCGAGAGCTGCTGCGTGGCGAGCTGCGCACGGGCCTGCTCGAGCGCAATGCGATAGTCGCCGTCATCAAGCGTGACGAGCGGATCGCCAGCCTTGACGTAATCATTGGCCTTGACGTTGACCGTCTTCACATACCCGCCGACCTTCGGCGCGACATAGTTGATATCGCCACCGATATAAGCGTCGTCGGTGGAAACCATGAAGCGACCGTTGGTCCACCATTCGTGTCCGTAATAGGCGCCGCCTGCAAGAGCGGCGAGTACGATGACGCCCAGAACGAGACGACCGCGGCCGCGCTTGCGGGGCGCAGCCTTCTTTTCGACGACGGGTGCAGCGGGCTTTGCCTCGGCGCGCACTTCAGCATCGACAGCCCTGGAGGACGCTTCTTCGCGAGCGGTCCCGACAGTCTCTTCGCCATCGACAAGCTGAACGGCTGCATTGCCTGCATTCTTGGCCATTATATAATTTCCTGATAAGGAGGTTTCGAACCGAACGGTTCAGTCATTGACGTTGACATAATCCATATTTTACCCCATATCAAGGGAAATCGAACCGAACGGTTCAGTTAATTAAGAATCGGTTTAGGGAAGCATCCGGCATGACAGCCATTGGCGAAATGAGCGCCGTCAGCCGCAGCCGTCTCAGCCCTGAAGGTCAGGGTCGTCTCGGCGCAGGCGAGAACCCGGCGAAACGCGACCAGATCCTGGACGGAGCGAAGAAGGTCTTCGCCGCGAACGGCTTCGACGGCGCAAGCATGAACGATATCACGAAGGCGGCAGGCGTTTCGAAAGGAACGATCTATGTCTACTTCAACAATAAGGAAGAGCTCTTTGCGGGGCTGATCCAACGCGAGCGTGAACGCATCTTCGATGCCGTCAGCAGCATTCTGGTCGACGATAAGCCGCTGGAATTGGTTCTCTTCGATTTCGGCATGATGTTCGGCCGGCATATGACAAATCCGAACACGGTGCGCAGCCTGCGCATGGTCCTGGGCGTCATTGACGACATGCCGGAAGTCGCAAACATGTTCCTGAATTGCGGCCCGACGCGCGGCGCTTATCGCCTCAAGGACTATCTGGCCACACGCGCTGCAAAGGGCGAGCTGGTTCTGGACGATCCACTTCTGGCCGCGCGCCAGTTTGCCGATCTCTGCACGGCAGGGCTTTTCAAGCCTTGCCTGTTCAACGAATGCGGCCAGCCCGAAGATTCGGAAATAGAACGGACGGTACGTTCGGCGATCCGCGTGTTCATGAAAGCTTATGCCGCCTGAGCGGCATATCAGCGCAAGTTGAAATTCGGTTTTTGACTGGCGCCCCTCTTGGCGGCGGCGGCGTCAATACCTATGTGCGCCGTCAATGTAACCAAGACGGTGAACAATGGACAACCTTATCATCCTTGCCCAGGACCCCGCCGTTTGGGCGGCGCTCATCACGCTGATCGCCATGGAAGTCGTGCTCGGCATCGACAACCTCATCTTCATCTCGATCCTCACCAACAAGCTTCCGCCCGAACATCGCAGCAAGTCGCGCATGATCGGCATATCGCTGGCGCTGATCATGCGCCTCGTGCTCCTGAGCTTCGCCGCCTGGATCGTGAAACTGACCGCGCCCGTCTTCAATGCCTTCGGCCACGACTTCTCCTGGAAAGACATGATCCTCATCGCCGGCGGCCTCTTCCTCGTCTGGAAGGCCACCAAGGAAATCCACCACAGCACCGACCCGGTCGAACAGGAAGACCAGAAGCTGGACGCCAAGGTCACGATCGGCTTCGGCGCGGCGATCTTCCAGATCATCCTCCTCGATATCGTCTTCTCCGTCGACAGCATCATCACCGCCGTCGGCATGACCGAACACCTGCCCGTCATGGTGATCGCGGTTCTCGTCGCCGTCGCGACCATGATGCTGGCCGCCAATCCGCTTGCCAACTTCATCGAGCGCAACCCGACCATCGTCATGCTGGCGCTGGGCTTCCTGCTGATGATCGGCACGACGCTGATTGCCGACGGTTTCGGCTTCCATGTGCCCAAGGGCTACATCTATGCCGCCATGGCCTTCTCGGCGCTGGTCGAGATCCTGAACATGCTGGCGCGCAATGCCAAGCAACGCAAAGGCTAGCCCTTTCCTGCCGTCAAAGGCCTCAGGTGATCGCTTCACTTGACCTTTGATGGCGGATATGGCGTAAAGCAGACCGACTTCCCCTGCCGCGACCTGTCACGGCAGGGGCGCTATTTTTCGGAACCTGCATGATTGTGAGCCGGCCCTGACAAGGGGCTTCCTGCAATCTGCCTTGCCAAAGACCCATGACGATGACCGCATCCAACGTCCGCGTCCGCATCGCGCCCTCGCCCACCGGCGAACCGCATGTCGGCACTGCCTATATCGCGCTGTTCAACTATCTCTTCGCCAAGAAGAACAACGGCACCTTCATCCTGCGTATTGAAGACACCGACGCGACCCGCTCGACGCCGGAATTCGAGACCAAGGTGCTGGACGCGCTGAAATGGTGCGGGCTGGAATGGTCGGAAGGCCCGGATGTCGGCGGCCCCTATGGCCCCTATCGCCAGTCTGACCGCAAGCATATCTATGGCGACTATGTGGAGAAGATCGTCTCCGCCGGCCACGGCTTCCGCTGCTTCTGCACGCCCGAGCGTCTGGAAGAAATGCGCGCCGCCCAGCGCGCCGCCGGCCAGCAGCCCAAATATGACGGCCGCTGCCTGTCGCTGACAGCCGAGGAAGTCACGACCCGCATGGCAGCGGGCGAACCCTCCGTCGTGCGCATGAAAATCCCGACGGAAGGCAATTGCGAGTTCAACGACGGCGTCTATGGCGACGTGTCGATCCCGTGGGATAGCGTCGACATGCAGGTCCTGCTCAAGGCCGACGGCATGCCGACCTATCACATGGCCAATGTCGTCGACGACCATCTGATGAAGATCACCCATGTCGCGCGCGGCGAGGAATGGCTGGCCTCCGTGCCGAAGCACATTCTCCTCTACAAATATCTCGGCCTCGAACCGCCGAAATTCATGCATCTGTCGCTGATGCGCAACGCCGACAAGACGAAGCTCTCCAAGCGTCGCAACCCGACCTCGATCTCCTATTACTCCGCACTCGGCTACCTGCCGGAAGCGCTGATGAACTTCCTCGGCCTGTTCTTCATCCAGATCGCCGAAGGCGAAGAGATGCTGACGATGGACCAGCTGGCCGCAAAGTTCGACCCGGAAAACCTCAACAAGGCCGGTGCGATCTTCGACATCCAGAAGCTCGACTGGCTGAACGGCCGCTGGCTGCGCGAAGGCCTGACCGAAACGGATTTCGTCACCCGCGTGCTCGCCTGGGCGCAGGAAAACGATCGTTTCCGCGAAGGCATGAAGCTCTCGCAGAGCCGCATCACGCGCCTCTCCGACCTGCCGGACCTCG
This sequence comes from Limnomicrobium aquaticum, assembly GCF_040545545.1. Lineage (NCBI taxonomy): Bacteria > Pseudomonadati > Pseudomonadota > Alphaproteobacteria > Hyphomicrobiales > Rhizobiaceae > Limnomicrobium > Limnomicrobium aquaticum. Next base: position 118,289 of record NZ_JBEPMB010000004.1, on the reverse strand, counting down.
CAGGCTTCCTGCTGAAGGGCGATCTCGGCCTCACCGCCGCAGACTTCGCCAATATCAAGAAGGTGCCGCTCGCCGACGTACAGGCGATCCTCGAAACGGCGCAGGCCGATCTCGAGAAGATTGTCGAATGGAACGTCGAAAGCATCGAGGCGGAACTGCGCGCCATCTCCGAACGGATGGACAAGAAGCTGCGCGACGTTCTCGCGCCGCTCTTCATCGCCGTTTCCGGCTCGTCGCGCTCCCTGCCGCTCTTCGACAGCATGGCCATCTTGGGCCGCTCCGTCGTCCGCCAGCGCCTGAAATCCGCAGCCACCGCCGTCAAGCTCGGCGTCGAGGCTGAGAAGAAATAAGCGCGCAACGCGCGCCCTCTTCTCCCCTTGGGGAGAAGTGCCGAACAGAGTGAGGCGATGAGGGGTTCCCACGCCGCGAAAGGGAACCCCTCATCCGCCCTTCGGGCACCTTCTCCCCAAGGGGAGAAGACCCAGCAGGAACAAAACGGATAAGACCATGACCGACAAGACACCTGAAACCGCCCTCTCCTCCGACGTCACCGAAGTGCGCGCGCAGAAGCTCGCCAAGCTTCGCGAGACGATCGGCGATGTCTATCCGGCGCATTTCCACCGCACGATCACCAATGCGGAACTGGCCGAGAAGTACAAGGACATCGAGCCCGACACGCTGACGGGTGACATCGTCACCGTTGCCGGCCGCGTCTATTCCAACCGCAACTCCGGCATGTTCATCGACATCGTCGATGCGTCGGGCAAGGTTCAGGTCTTCAGCCACAAGGACGTGACGTCCGAAGAGGCGCGCAACCTCCTGCCGCTGATCGACCTCGGCGATATCATCGGCGTCACCGGCGAAGTCCGCCGCACCAAGCGCGGCGAGCTGACCGTCAACGTCCACACGATCACCATGCTGACCAAGGCGCTGCTGCCGATGCCGGAAAAGTGGCATGGTCTGTCGGACATCGAGTTGCGCTACCGCAAGCGCCATCTCGACATCATGACGAACGAGGAGTCCAAGCTCCGCTTCCAGCAGCGTTCGAAGATCATCTCCGGCGTCCGCCGCTTCATGGAGCAGGAAGGCTTCATGGAAGTCGAAACGCCGATGCTGCATTCGGTCTATGGCGGCGCGACCGCCGAGCCCTTCAAGACGCATCACAACACGCTGAAGCTCGACATGTACCTGCGCATCGCGCCGGAACTGTTCCTGAAGCGCACGCTGGTCTCGGGCCTCACCGACAAGGTCTTCGAGGTCAACCGCAACTTCCGCAACGAAGGCGTCTCCACCCGGCACAATCCCGAATTCACCATGATGGAGTGCTACTGGGCCTATGCCGACTACGAGGACATCATGGGCCTCGTCGAACGTCTGTTCGAGGCGCTCGCCTTGCAGATCCACGGCACGACGGACTTCCCCTTCGGCGACAAGCAGATCTCCTTCAAGGGCCCGTTCAAGCGCGTGCCCATGCCTGACGCAGTCAAGGACGCAACCGGCATCGACTTCCTGTCGATCAAGACCGACGAGGAAGCTCGCGCTGCTGCAAAGGCTGCCGGCTTCGAGGTCGAGAAGGACTGGACCTGGGGCGAATGCCTCGCCTTCATCTTTGAAGAAAAGGTAGAAGGCACGCTGGTCCAGCCGAGCCATGTCACCCACTTCCCGAAGGACATCTCGCCCTTTGCCAAGGAAGTGCCGGGCGAACCGCGCCTCGTTGAACGCTTCGAGACCTATTGCAACGCCTGGGAACTCGGCAACGCCTTCTCGGAACTCAACGATCCGGAAGAACAGCGCCGCCGCATGGTGGAACAGCTGGAACAGGCCCATGCCCGCGGCGAAAAGGACAAGCAGCTGGATGAGGAATTCCTCGACGCCATCGACCAGGGCATGCCCCCGGCCGGCGGCCTCGGCATCGGCATCGACCGCCTGATCATGCTGCTCACCAACGCCCCGTCGATCCGAGACATCATCCTCTTCCCCGCCCGCCGCCAGAAGGCAGATTGAGCGCAAAGCGCGATCACCGCAGACAATTCAGGACCTCCGGACGTTTCCGGAGGTCTTTTTCATTCCGGTTTGGCTTTCGGCTCCACACCATAGGTGTCGTAGGCCGCCTGCATCCGCTCCTCCAGCGAGCGTTCGGGAAACAGCCGATAACTCGGCGCCCAGATGCGCGACACCTTGTCGATGGCGACCACAATGACCGCGCGGATGGGGAAATCCGGCCCCGCCATTTGGAGAAGGTCGGCTGCGACTGTTTCGAAGGATGGATGCCCCTGCTCGACGAGACTGGCCTTGCCCTCGACCTTGAACCCGCGTTGGCGGAACACGTCGACGAAGCTGACGCAGACCCGCGGATTGATGCGAATATTGGCGACGCTCCTTGGCGAGGCGATATCGGCAATGACGAGACTGTCGTCACCCAGCGTCGTGAACATCTCTTTGGGAGACACATTCGGATGCCCCTCAGCATCCGCCGTTGCAAGCCAGCACAAGACGCTGGCCGACACATCCGCACGCAAGGCTTCAGACATCGCCGTTCTCGATTGATCTTCGCCCATCCTCTTCCCTCATGCTCCGGAACGTGTTCCTGTCTCTAGCACAGGTGCATGATGTCGGCGAGGCGCGGGCCCTGGACTTGAGTTCCGGCGAAATGAACCATGGGGCCTGGGAATTGTTACCCGCCATGCGCCGCCGGCGCATGATCATACGGCTTCGGCTCTTCGGCCGCATGTTCGCCCTCCGCCGAGACCGGAACATGATCCTTGGTCTTCATCGCATCGAGCTTCGGCGCATCCTGGGAAGATGTCTCTTGTGCTGGCGGCTTGTCGTGGCCCGCCGCGGCATCGACGTTTGCGTCCGCCCCAGGTGCAGCTTGGGAGGCATGGTCGCCGCTTTCCGCCTTGGCCTTGTCTTCGCCTCCAGCACTTGCCGGGCCTTCAGCGTTTGCGGGCGGATGATCGGCCGCAGCGCCGTGTCCTGCGGGTGCGGCATGATCTTCACCTGCGGACGACTTGGCAGGCTCCGTCGAATGTTCGCCCGGTGCCGGAGCAGCGCCGTGAGCAGGTGCGTTGTTTTCCCCTTGCGCTTCCGGCTTGGACGGCGCGCCATGGGCTGGCTCTTCCTTGATCACCTTCTTGCCGCTGACAATCGAGGGTCCGCCGGAATGCTCGATCGTGTCCTTGGGCTTGTCGCCACCGAGACCCACCATGCCGAGCATTTTCGACATGAAGCCCCCACTCTTTTCCTCGGGCGCGGCCGCAGCTTCCTCGGCGGGTTTTTCCTTCTTGGCGCCTTCGGATTTCACCTTTTCCGGCTTGCCACTTTCGGATTTCGCTTCCGGCTTGGCTTCGTGCTTCGTGGTCGGTTTAGTTTCGCCGTTCGGCTCCCCCTTCGCCTCATGTCCCGCCGAGGGCTTCACCGCCTCCGGGGCACGCTCGTCGCCACCAGCTTCTGCGGGCGCGGTGTGCTCGCCACTGCTCTCGTCGGCCGGCGCCGAATGATCACCGCCCTCCTGCGTAGCGCCATGTTCGCCGGGAGCTTCTTCCTTGCTGCCAAGTCCCACCATGCCGAGCATCTTGCCGAACATGCCGGGTTCCTTGACTTCCTCGTGCTTCTTCGCCTCTTCCTCTGCGGCGGCGGCAGCCTCGGCCTTCTGGAAGGCAGCTTTCTGCATCTTTCCGAAGACATCGTTGGGGAAGACGACTTCGGGCTTTTCTTCCTTCTTCGGCTCTTCCTTCTTGGCTTCTTCCTTCTTGCCGGCTTCGCCTTCCTTGGCGCCCGCCTCGTGGCCTTCGCCTTCCTTCTTCTTGTCTTTCTTTTCCGGCTTCGGTTTTTTCTCTTTCTTCTTCTCGCCCTTCTTGTCGCCAGCCTCTTCCTTGCCAGGCGGCGGCGCGCAGTCGTTCAGATCCTTCATCTTCTCCAGAAGCTCTTCGGCTTCCGCCGAGGTCATGGTAGCTTCCTCGCCATAGAACATGCCGGTGCCGCTCGCCGCACCCTGGTAATACTGGATCGTGTAGGGCTCGGTAATGCCGGGAACCTTCGCGGCGTCCCTCACGAGGATGACTTCAGCCCCGATCGCCCGCCCGCGCATCTCGGCGCGCTTGTCCGGCCCTGATTGATCGAGCACTGCAATCTCAATAAGATCGGCGGGGAGAGTTTCCTGCACCTTCTTGGCGACCCGGAGCGCCGTCTTGACGCGCGTGATGCCATCGGTGCCGGGCGGCACGCGCACGAATTTGCGCAGCCAAGGCGCGCGATCCTTGCGCATGTCGGCAACGCGGATCACGTCGGTGCATTCCACACCGCCGAGTTCCTTCGCCGAGGGGCCGAGAATGCGGTCTTTGCCAATGAAAAACGCAGTCGCGCCCGAGGCCCCGGTGAGGACGACCACACCGGACGCGATGATGACCATCTTCTTCGGAAGCTTGACCAATCAGACCTACATTTGCCGTTCAACGAGATACAAATCCGGCTTTTCAGCCGCATGAAGTATCGCAGGCCCGTATTTCGGAATGATTAACCAAATCAGCGGTATTCAAAGGGTCGGCGGAACCATTTCCGACTGGCAGTGAGCGGTAGAAAAGCCTTGGCTTCTCCTGACGGCTTTAGTATTGAAAGTTTCAATGGTCCCGTAGCTCAGCAGGATAGAGCGACAGATTCCTAATCTGTAGGCCACGCGTTCGAATCGCGTCGGGATCACCATCCCCCCGGATTTTCATGAGCCCGTATGTTTTTTGTCATTTCCAAGCTGATCGGTCTCGCCACCACGCCGTCGACGCTCTTCATGCTGATTGGCGTTCTCGGTGTCGTTCTCCTCACCTTGCGCAGACGCCGCAAAGGCATTGCGCTTTGCACGACATCGATCCTGCTGACGCTGGCCTTCGGGCTGACGCCGCTTGCCAATGTGCCGCAGGCAATTCTTGAGGACCGGTTCCCGCAGCCGGTGATTGCGGAGCCCCCGACCGGGATCATCATGCTGGGCGGCCCCGTGGATGTCGATCTTTCGCCGGCCCGCCATACGACGATCATCGACTCGGCAGCAGAACGGGTGACCGAAACGGCTGTGCTTGCAGTCCGATATCCGCAGGCGCGCGTCTTCCTCTCCGGCGGCACCGGCCATTTCGGCGATCCGGGCGCCAATACCGAATCGGCGCTGACCAAGGCCTTATTCGTCAATCTGGGAATACCTGCGGAGCGGATCGAAATGGAGGAGAAGTCGCGCACAACGGCTGAAAACGCCCGCTACAGCCTGGAAGCGCTGAAGCCCAGGCCGGGAGAACGCTGGCTTCTCGTGACCTCAGCCGCCCATATGCCGCGCTCCGTCGGCGCCTTCCGTGCGGTCGGCTTCGATGTGATCCCCTATCCTGTGGGCTATCGCACCTTCGGCCTGTCCAGACTTTTCGTCTTCCCGGACTCGGTTTCGAACGGATTGGGCCTGGTTGACGCCGCCACCCATGAATGGATCGGTCTTCTCGGCTACTGGCTGTCCGGCAAATCGAAAACGCTGTTTCCCGCTCCCTGATTTGCCGGAGGCGATGGTAAACAATCCTTAAAACTTTCCGAGAATTGTGGAAAACGAAGTATGTGGACGGAGGGGATACCGGACAAACTTCAGAAAACAACGTCTGTTGACATACATCAATTGGATGAGCGTTTCCCGATGCTAGCAAGGTTGATGAGGGGCGTGGACTGACCGCCAGCACCCCACAAAAACGTGATGCGCGAATTGCCGCAGTTTAGAAGGAATCTAACTGTCGGGACTTGACGGGGATCGCGTGAAACCTGAAAACGCCATGGCAGGGTGTGGAGACGAGAATGGATTTCGAGGCCTTTTTCAAAAACGAGCTGGACGGTTTGCACCAGGAAGGCCGATATCGCGTTTTCGCTGATCTTGAACGTCAGCGTGGCAACTTCCCCAAGGCAATCCGCCACACGGAAAACGGCCCGCAGGAAGTGACCGTCTGGTGTTCCAACGACTATCTCGGCATGGGCCAGAACGAAGCCGTCATGGACGCGATGAAGCAGGCCATTGACGAATGTGGCACCGGTGCCGGCGGCACCCGCAACATTTCCGGCACCAACCATTACCACGTCCTGCTGGAGCGCGAGCTCGCGGACCTGCATGGCAAGGAAGCCGCCCTCCTCTTCAATTCCGGCTACATGTCCAACTGGGCTTCGCTCGGCACGCTCGGCGCCAAGATCCCCGGCCTCATCATCTTCTCGGATGCCGGCAACCATGCCTCGATGATCGAAGGCATTCGCCATTCGAAATGCGAACGCGTGATCTGGAAGCACAACGATCTCAAGGACCTCGAAGCAAAGCTGCGCGCCGCCGACCCGGCAGCCCCGAAGCTCATCGCCTTCGAATCGGTCTATTCCATGGATGGCGATATCGCGCCGATCAAGGAGATCTGCGACATTGCCGACCGCTACGGCGCGATGACCTACCTCGATGAAGTCCATGCCGTTGGCCTCTACGGCCCGCGCGGCGGCGGCATTGCCGAACGCGACGGCGTGATGGACCGCATCACCGTGATCGAAGGCACGCTCGGCAAGGCCTTCGGCGTCATGGGCGGCTATATCACCGGCTCAACCGCGCTGATCGACTTCGTCCGCTCCTTCGCCTCCGGCTTCATCTTCACGACCTCGCTGCCGCCGGCAATTGCCGCAGGCGCGCTCGCCTCGATCAAGCATCTGAAGGCAAGCAGCCAAGAGCGGCTCTGTCATCAGGAGCGTGTGCGCACGCTCCGCAACATGCTCAACGCCGCAGGCATCCCGCATATGCCGAACCCGAGCCATATCGTGCCGGTTCTCGTCGGCGATGCCGCCAAGTGCAAGTGGATCTCCGACCTGCTGCTCGACAATTACGGCATCTACGTTCAGCCGATCAACTACCCGACCGTGCCGAAGAAGACCGAGCGCCTGCGAATCACGCCGAGCCCGTTCCACACGGACGAGGACCTGCGCCATCTGGTCGGCGCACTGCATAGCCTGTGGTCGCGCTGCGCCTTGGCGCGCGCCGTCGCATAAACGGCTGAACCACACATCAATATTTCTGAATTGAACGGAGCATGGCAACATGCTCCGTTTTCTGTATCGAGCATCAAATCAGGATTTGCCCATGTCCATGCAGGACCGCCTCGACCGCGTCATCGACACCGCCATTGCCCGAAAGACCATTGTCGGCTGCGTCGTCAAGGTCCGCAAGAACGGCAAGGAAATCTATAGCCGGGCAGCCGGCTATGCCGACCGCGAAGCGGAGAGGCGCACGCGCGAAGACACGATCTTTCGGCTCGCCTCGGTCACCAAACCCTTCGTGGCCGCAGCGACGCTCGCGATGATCGACAAGGGCAAACTCGGCCTCGACGACCGCGCGGTCGATCATCTGCCCTGGTTCCACCCGAAGGGTCCGAACGGCGAGCCGGCCCCGATCACCATCCGCCACCTGCTGACGCATACATCGGGATTGACGTATAATCTCGTGCTGGAGGAACTCGATCCGAAAGACATTGAGGTGACCGGGACTCTTGATACGGACGCGCAGAAGAAGTTCAGTTCGCTGAACAACGTGCCGCTCGCTTTCGAGCCGGGAACGGCCTGGGCTTATTCCCTCAGCATCGACATTCTCGGCGCTCTCATCGCCAAGCTTCATGGCGGCACGCTGGAAGAGGTGATCAACCATTATGTATGCGCGCCCCTTGGATTGAAGGACAGCCGCTTTCATGTGACAGGCATCGAACGGCTGGCGGTCGCCTATGCGGACGGTCCTGATGGCGCAATCCGCATGCCCAACCCCTATTATCCCCCGCGTGAATCCGGCTGGTCGGGCGGCTTCTGGCCGTCCCGCATCTTGGATGACAAGATTTTTCAATCCGGAGGCGGAGGCATGGCGGGCACGGCAGGCGAGGTCATGACGCTGCTGGACACACTCGCCCGCGGCGGCGGCCGCGTCCTAAGCCCCAAACTCGCCGAGGCCGGCTTCTCAAACCAGGTCGGCGATACACCTTCCGAACCCGGAATGCGCTTCGGCTTCTTCGGCGCCGTCTGCGAAGACCCGAGCGTCGCGCTGAACACCATGGCCAGGGGCGCGGTGCAATGGGGCGGGGTTTATGGGAATACGTGGCTGGTGGACCGGGCAGCGGGCGTGACGATGGTGTCGCTCAGCAACACGGCGCTGGAGGGGTGCCTTGGGGCGTTTCCGGAGAATTTGCGGCGGGCAGTCTACGGGGTTTGACGGGCCAGCCGGCACGACCCCATCGTGTCGGGCGCGTCGAACGCATGGCGAATTCCTCACATATCCTTCGCAAGCCTCCAACGGCTGCAGATCAACAGGACACCGCCAAAGGCGACGGCGAACACCAGACCGATGATCAGGTGGATATGCAGATGCATGCGGCCGAGCACGGCCTCGATCACGTTGCTGAAGAGATATCCGGCAGCGGAAATGCAAAGGCCCCAGACAAGCGCCGCGAGCGCATTCAGCATCACGAACTTGCGGGCGGGAACGGCAGACAACCCGATGATGACCGGGCTGATGTTTCGCATGCCATAGATGAACCGGAAGGCAAGAATGAACCCGGTCGGATAGCGCTCCAGCAAGTCCTTCCCCTTTGCGGCGACAGGATGGGATGTCAGCTTCCGCACCCACGCCGACCCGCTGGCCCGGCGCCCCAGAAAAAAGAAGATCTGGTCGGCGATGAAGGAGCCAAGCGCCGCCGCCGCTGCCACGCCCCAGAACGGCAACAGATGCCGGTGCGCCGAAACGCCACCCAGAAACACCACCGTTTCTCCCTCGATCCCGGCTCCTATCAGCACGGCAAGAAGCCCGTATTGGGCAATGAGACTTTCGAGCAAGCTTGGTGCCTTTCGTTTTCAAGAGAGCTCTTGTCGGCGGCGGCTTAACGCGCGGACGATCGTCGCGTTCCGCAGCACGTGCGTCAACCGAGTTGCGCGGAGTATCTGATTAAGCGCGAAACGCGTGGCTGCGGAACGTTCTACACGGTTTCAGCGGAATGGCCACATCAAAGCCCCAGAGCGCTCAACCCCGGATGATCGTCCGGCCGCCGGCCGAGCGGCCAGTGGAACTTCCGCTCCGCTTCGGCAATTGGATGTTCGTTGATGCTGGCGATGCGGCGCTCCATCAGACCGTCCGCGTCGAACTGCCAGTTTTCATTGCCATAGGCGCGGAACCAGTTGCCGCTATCGTCACGATACTCATAGGCAAAACGCACGGCGATGCGATTACCCGCATAGGCCCAGACCTCCTTGATGAGGCGATAATCCAGCTCCCGCAACCATTTGCGCGTCAGGAAGGCCTCGATCGCCTCGCGGCCGGTGATGAATTCGGCACGGTTGCGCCATTCACTCAAGGGCGTGTAGGCGAGAGCCACGCGCGCGGGGTCGCGGCTGTTCCAGGCGTCTTCGGCGGCGCGGGCCTTCTGGGCTGCGGTCTCGTCGGTAAAGGGGGGCAGCGGTGGACGGCTCATGGTCTGTTCCTTTCGATTTGCTGTCTGAGAGTGGCATTTTCTGCCTCGAGCGCGGCTATACGCGCCTCGAAGCGTCCGATCGCTGTCGTAACATCGACCATGTCGATCTTCTGGGGAATGTGCTGCGGGCAATTCATGTCCCAGGCCTCGACCGTAAACAGCATTGCCTGTTCAGGCCGCGCGCGGTAGTCCGTCGGCATCAACTGCTCGATCAACGCCTCGTCGTCCGTCATTCTCGCCCGACCCCAGACCTTGACCCGGCGGCGATGGGCATAATCCATCAGGAATAGGAACGCCTTGTCGTTTTCCATCAGGTTTCCGGCGGAGATATATTGTCGGTTGCCGGTAAAGTCATCAAATCCAAGCGTCGTGTCATCGACAACGCGGATGAAGCCCTTCGGCCCGCCGCGATGCTGGGCATAGGGCTGGCCGTCCAGATTGGCGGTGGCGAGATAGGCCGTATCGACGCTGGCGAGAAAGGCCACAAGGTCTTCGGTGATCCGGGTCTGGAACCCGCCCCGTTCCTCGACGCGTGCATAGAGGGCGCGTGAACCCCGCGCGGTTTGGACCGCCTTGACGGCAGGCGTGAAGGCAATGTCACTTGAGGCTGCCATGGCGTTTCCTCCATCGATTTCAGAAACAGGCGGATGCCAGTCGAAGACATCCGCCCACGGCTCAATCACGCGGCCTCGCGGGCGGAGACGGCGGGGAAATCGACCTCGGTCTGGAAGACATTGTTGAAATAGTTGGTCCAGACATTCAGCGCCACATGCTGCACGATCTCAACGATCTGCGCATCGGTGTAGCCGGCGTTCTTCACCGAGGCGAAATCGCCATCGGTGATCCGACCGCGTGTCTGCGCCACATTCACGGCAAAGCGCACGGCGGCATCCGCCTTGGCATCGTTCGACATGCCACGACGATTGGCAGCGATCTCGGCGTCATCGAGCTTGGCGAGGTTCTTGCCCAGGAAACTGTGGGCCGAGAGGCAATAGTCGCAGCCGTTCACCTGAGCCACGGCCAGCGCGATCCGCTCGCGCGTTGCAGCCGGAAGCGTGCCCTTGCCGAGCGCGCCGGACAGGCCGAGATAGCCTTCCAGCGCCTGCGGGCTGGTGGCGACCAGACGAAACAGATTGGGAACCGAGCCGAGCTGCTGCGAGACAGCTTCGAGAAGCGGGCGGGACTTTTCCGGTGCATCGGCGACGGTGGCGGGCTGGGAAATACGGGGCATGATTGCGGGTCCTTTTGATGTTGCGGCCGGAATTGGCCGTTGCCCCATCAGTAAAAGGTTGCGCAGAATTGCAGTATCCATGAATATAGAAACCCATCCTTCCATTTTCCGGAAATCCCAATGGACCGTTTCGAAGCCATGCGAACCCTGCTTGCGGCCGTCGATGGCGGCAGCCTCTCTGCCGCGTCGCGCTCGCTCGGCGTGCCGCTCCCGACTGTCAGCCGCCGGGTGTCGGACCTCGAGGCGCATCTGAGCGCCCAACTGGTGATCCGCACCAGCCGCAAACTGCTGCTGACGGAGACCGGCCAGACCTATGTGGCAAGCTGCCGGAGGGTTCTGGAAGAGCTGGGCGAAGCCGAGCGGGTGGCAGGTGGCGAATATCGCGTGCCGCGCGGCGACATGCTGCTGACCGCACCCATCATGTTCGGGCGGATACATATCGAACCCATTATCCTCGATTTCCTGAAGACCTATCCGGAGATCAACATAAGGCTAACCCTGACGGATCATGTCGTCGACATGATCGAAAACCATGTCGATCTCGCCGTGCGCATCGGCCCCCTGCCCGATAGCAGCCTCGTGGCAACGCGCCTGGGTGCCGTCCGATGGATCACATGCGCCAGCCCGGACTATCTGGCCAGGCGCGGAACACCGCAAACGCTCGAAGATCTCGCCGCCCATGACTGCATCGCCTTCGAGCGGCTGAACACGCCCGACACATGGACCTTCCAAAAGGGCAAGGAGACCGTCGCCCTCCCCTTCAGCCCCCGCTTCGCCGTCAACACTGCCGACGGTGCCATCGACGCAGCACTAGCCGGCGCCGGCATCGTCCGCATCCTCTCCTATCAGGCAGCAAAATCCATCGCCGAAGGCAGGCTGGTTGTCGTGCTGCCGCAGTTTCAGCCGGAGGTGCTGCCCGTTCAGCTCGTCCACACCGGGCAGGCGATCATGCCGTTGAAGGTGCGGGTGTTTTCGGAGTTTGCGACACCCCGGATCAAAGCCATTCTGTCATCAGGTTGAGGGCTTTTGCAGTCGGCTTTTTTGGACGTCGTCTCCGAAGAGCCGAGCACAGCGCTGGCGACCATGGCTGGGGGCGCGGTACAATCCCCTCAAGCCGCCCGCTTCCCCCGCACCCACTCCCCGGCCCTTCTCCTTGCCTCCGCATCACACGCAAACACATCCTCGACCGTCGCGGCAGCCCCCCAGCCGGTCATATCCTCCATGACCGCCTCGGCCACATCGGCCATCTCCAGGAACCCGATCTTCTCCTCCACAAAGGCCTCGAAGGCGGTTTCTTCCGCAGCGTTCATGATGGCGCTTTGCTGGCCGCCGCGGGTCATGGCGAGGCGGGCGAGGCGGAGTGCGGGGAAGCGGGTTTCGTCCGGCGCTTCGAAATCGAGGCGGGCGAGTTTGGCGAAATCCAGGCGTTCGACATTGAGCGCCGGGCGCGCAGGGTATGCGAGCGCATAGCCGATGGCCGTGCGCATGTCCGGGCAGCCGAGCTGAGCCAGCACCGAGCCATCCGTGTAGCCGACCATGGAATGAATGACGCTTTGCGGGTGGACGATGACTTCGATCTGTTCGGGCGCGACGCGGAAGAGATGCTTCGCCTCGATCATCTCCAACGCCTTGTTGAACATGGAGGCGCTGCCGACGGAAATCTTCAGGCCCATCGACCAGTTGGGATGCACGCGGGCGACTGCGGCGGTGACACCCGCCATCTGCTCGCGCGTCCATGTCCGGAACGGCCCGCCGGAGGCGGTGAGCACGATGCGCTCCAGCGCATGACGCTGGTTTTCTTCCAGCACCTGGAAGATGGCATTGTGTTCGCTATCGACCGGCAGCAGCCTTCCGCCGGCCTTTTCCACCGCCTCGACAAAAAGCGTGCCGGCGGAGACGAGGCATTCCTTGTTGGCCAGCGCGATATCGGCGCCGCGCCTTGCTGCAGCGAGCGTCGGCGCAAGGCCGGCCGTGCCGACGATGGCGGCCATGACAAGGCTCGCCTCCATGTCGGCGGCTTCGATCAGGCCAGACTTGCCGGCGGCGACCTGAATGCCGGTGCCGGCCAGCGCATCCTTCAGTTCGGAATAGAGCTCTTCGCTCGCCGTCACCGCAAGCTTTGCACCGCAGGCGATCGCCTGTTCGGCCAAAAGCGGGATATTGCCATTGCCGGTCAGCGCCAGCACCTCGAAGGCCTCGCGCCCGCCGAGTTGCCCGATCACATCGAGAGTCGAAACGCCGATCGACCCTGTCGATCCGAGAACCGTTATCTTGCGCATGCCATGCCGCCTTCTGCTAGTGAGCCGGCTATAGCACCGCGAAGAGGCCCCGTCACGCCTGCGCGTGTTTGACCTTCGTCCGCAGTCCCGCAAGATCATCCAGAATGGGACAGTCGGGCCTGTCGTCGCCATGGCAGCAATCGACCAGCGGCTGGAGGGCGGATTTCAGCGATTGCAATTCGGCAATCTTGGCGTCGATTTCCTCCAACCTCTGTTCAGCCATCGCCTTCACATCCGCGCTCGCCCGGTTGCGATCGGTATAGAGCGAAAGCAGCAGCCGGCATTCATCGATGGAGAAGCCGAGATTGCGGGCACGCGAAAGAAAGCGCAGGCGATGCACATCGCTTGAGGAATAATCGCGATAGCCATTGTCGGCCCGGTCGGGCGCGACAAGCGCAATGTCCTCATAGTAACGGATCGTCTTGGCGGGCAGGCCGGAGCGCTCCGAAGCTTCACCAATATTCATGGGTCACCTTCACAATTTCAGCTGCCGCAGCCGCAGCGCGTTGGAAATCACCGAGACGGACGAGAGGCTCATCGCCGCCGCCGCCAGCATGGGCGAGAGCATGGAGCCTGTGATCGGATAAAGCACGCCGGCAGCAATCGGCACGCCGACGACATTGTAAATGAAGGCGAAGAACAGGTTCTGCTTGATGTTGCGGATCGTCGCGGTGGCCAAAGCCCGAGCTTTGACCACGCCCTGCAGATCGCCTTTCACCAGCGTGATGCCGGCGCTCTCGATCGCCACATCCGCGCCGGTGCCCATGGCAATGCCGGTATCGGCGGCAGCGAGTGCCGGCGCATCATTCACGCCATCGCCCGCCATCGCGACCGAGCGGCCCGCAGCATGCAATCCGTCGATCAGAGCCTTCTTGCCCTCCGGCAACAGCCCTGCGCGGAACTCGTCGATCCCGACACGGGCGGCCACCAGGCGCGCCACCGCCTCCTGATCGCCCGTTGCCATGATGACGCGCAGGCCCATAGCCTTCAGCGCGGTAACCGCGTCTTTGGCCGACGCCTTCAGCGGATCGGCGGCGGCAATCAGCCCTGCCGGGCGACCGTCGACGGCCAGATACATCACCGTCGCGCCCTCCGCCGCCAATCGCTCCATGGCGGGCTTGAGGTCACCGACGCCGAGATCGATGTGGCACATCATGGCCGAATTGCCGAGCGCGACCTGACGCCCACCGATCTTCGCCAACACGCCTTTGCCGGAAACCGACTGGAAGTCGGCAACCTCCTGGAGGGACAGCCCCTGCGCCTCCGCGCCCTTCAGGATCGCCGAGGCCAGCGGATGGCCGGAACCCTTCTCGAGTGAGGCGGCCAGCACCAGTATCTCATCGTCCGAAAAGCCTTCAAACGCCGTCACGCCCGCGAGATGAGGCTTGCCTTCGGTCAGCGTCCCGGTCTTGTCGATGACCAGCGTATCAACCGCCGCCAGCCGTTCCAGCGCCGCCGCATTGCGGATCAGCACGCCCGCCTGCGCGCCGCGCCCCGTCGCGGCGATCACCGAAACCGGCGTCGCGAGCCCGAGCGCACAAGGGCAGGCAATCATCAGCACGGAGACGGCCGCAACGATCGCATAGATAAAGGACTGTTCGGGCGCAAAGACGAGCCAGGCGATGAAAGAGACAATGGCAACGCCCAACACCGCCGGCACGAACCAGCCCGCCACCTTGTCGGCCAGGCTCTGGATCGGCGCGCGCGACCGCTGGGCGGTGACGACCATCTTGACGATCTGCGCCAGCATCGTGTCGTCGCCGACCTTCGTCGCCTTGATGATCAGCCCGCCATTGCCGTTGATCGTCCCGCCGGTGACGGCATCGCCGGGGTTTTTCTCGACCGGGACCGGCTCGCCGGTGATCATGCTCTCGTCCACGGACGAGCGGCCCTCGACCACTGCGCCATCGACCGCCACGCTTTCGCCGGGCCGCACGCGAATGCGGTCGCCGACGAGAATGTTTTCGAGCGGCGCTTCATATTCCGAGCCGTCTTCATTCAGCCGCAGCGCCTTTTTCGGCGCCAGATTGACCAGCGCCTTCAGCGCATCGCCCGTCTTCTCGCGCGCCCTGAGCTCCAGGATCTGGCCGAGGAAGACCAGCGCGATGATGACGACAGACGCTTCGAAATAGACCGGCACACCGCCGCCATGACCCGTCATGTGATGCGGGAATATGCCGGGGAAGAAGGCCGCGACCACGCTATAGCCGAAGGCCGCCGACACGCCCAGCATGATCAGCGTCCACATGTTGAGATGCCAGGTCTTCACCGAAACCCAACCGCGATGGAAGAAGGGCTGTGCCGCCCACAGTACGACGGGGGTGGCCAGGATCATCTCAAGAAAGACGGATATCCGCTCGCCGATCCAGTCGCGGATCGGCAGGCCCAGCATCGGACCCATGGAGAGGATGATCAGCGGCACGGTAGCGGCGACGCTTACCCAGAAGCGGCGGGTGAAATCCACCAGTTCCGGGTTCGGTCCATCGGCCTGCCCGTCCATCGGCTCCAGCGCCATGCCGCAGATCGGGCAGGTGCCGGGGCCGTCCTGAACGATCTCCGGATCCATCGGGCAGGTGTAGCGCGCCACCTTGGGCGCTGCCTTCTTCCGCCGCTTGGAATTGCCGGAGAGATAAAAGTAAGGATCCGCGTCAAAGCGCGTCAGGCATTTCGGATTGCAGAAGTGATATTCCGTGCCCTTGTAGACAAGCTTCGGCTTGCCGGCGTTCAGCTTCACCGTCATGCCGCAGACGGGATCGATTGCCGTGGGAACCGGTTCGCCGCCGGTCGCCGGCAGCGTTTCGGAATTCATGCTCATCTCGAGCCCTCCTGCATATTTTCAGCAAGGCTAATCCTTCCAGTCACTGGAAGGTCAAGACAAAAAAACACCGGCGCGTTTTTGTCGCGCCGGTGCTTTCAGAAATTGGATCGACTTAGTAGTTGCGCGGGCAGCTGTCGATGTAGCGGCGGCCGTAACGGTCGCGGTAGTAGCACTGGCCGGGCTGTTCGGAAACGTGGCCGAGAACGGCACCCGTGACACCGCCGATAGCAGCACCGACGGCCGCGCCGCGAACGTCGCCCGTGATTGCGCCACCGAGGATCGCGCCGCCGACGGCGCCGATGCCCGCACCCTTTTCGGTCTGCGTGCAGCTCGTGACGGCGAGCGCCACCAGAATCAATGCAATAGCTTTCTTCATGATTGTCTCCCTGTGTAACGGGCGGAGCCAGACACCCCCCCATCCGTACTGACTAGCATGGATCACGCGGTTTCCGCGAGAGCCAAATGTTTGAACTAAATACCAATCTGGCTCAAATTGTGGAAACGTACCCGCACCACCGCTCGCGTCCGATCAGCCATTCGCGGGCGGATAACGTTTCAGGGGTCAAAATGTTTCAAATCTTTTACACATTTCGATGTTTCGGTTGCTTGCCGGCCGAAATCAGCAAATACTCACCATACTACGTCTGCTAATCTAGGGAGGAATGCATGACGAAAGTGACGTTGACCGTGAATGGTCGAAAAGTGAGCGGAGAATGCGAAGATCGCACCCTGCTCGTGAACTTCATCCGCGAAAATCTCGGCCTCACGGGAACGCATGTCGGTTGCGATACAACGCAATGCGGCGCCTGCGTTGTCCACATGGACGGCAGGTCGGTCAAGAGCTGCACGATCCTGGCTGTTCAGGCATCCGGCTCGGACATCACCACCATTGAAGGCATTTCCTCGGGCGATACGCTGCATCCGGTGCAGGCCGCCTTCAAGGAAAACCATGGTCTCCAGTGCGGTTTCTGCACGCCCGGCATGGTCATGACCGCCGTCGACATGATCCGCCGCCATGGTGGCCAGCTTGATGAGCAGACGGTGCGGAGCGAGCTGGAGGGCAATATCTGTCGTTGCACCGGCTACCACAACATCGTGAAGTCGATCCTGTCTGCCGCCGACGAAATGGGCGCCAAGCAGGCTGCCGAATAAGGCTTTAGCGACGGGAACCGCCAAACGACGCCTTCGCCTGATGCAACCGCGCCTGGTGAAAACGTTTGCCCGTTCAGTCCCGCCGCTTGCCGAAATCACTTTTCATTATTCGCTCTTCTGGGAGGATCAGAAATGGGTGTTGAAGGTATTGGCGCACGCGTTGCGCGCAAGGAAGACAAGCGCTTCCTGACCGGCAAGGGCCGGTATGTGGACGACATGAAAGTGCCGGGGATGAAATATGCGGTCTTTGTCCGCAGCCCCCATGCACATGCGAAGATTACGAATATCGACCTCTCCGCCGCCAAGGCCATGTCCGGCGTCATCGACGTGCTGGAAGGCAAGGCGATGAAGGAAGACGGCATCGGCAGCCTCATCTGCGGCTGGATGATCCATTCCAAGGACGGCTCCCCGATGAACATGGGCGACTGGCGTCCGCTCGCCTATGACACGGTGCGCTATGTGGGCGACGCGGTCGCCATTGTCATTGCCGACAGCATTGGCGAGGCGCGCGATGCGGCCGAAGCCGTGGTGGTCGACTACGAAGTCCTGCCCGCCGTCACCGAAGCGATCGACGCGATGAAGCCCGGCGCACCGCAAATCCATGCCAATGCCCCTGGCAACCAGATCTATGACTGGACCATCGGCGACGAGAGTGCCGTGGATGCGGCACTTGCCTCCGCTGCTCACATCACCGAGATCGAGATCCACAACAACCGCCTGTCGCCGAACCCGATGGAGCCGCGCGCGGCGCTTGGCATCTATGACGGTGCGGAAGATCACTACACCTGCTACACCACGAGCCAGAACCCGCATGCGGCTCGCCTCGTGATGAGCGCTTTCTATAATGTCGCGCCGGAAAACAAGCTGCGTGTCATTGCCCCCGATGTCGGCGGCGGTTTCGGCTCGAAGATTTATATCTACCCGGAAGAAATCACCTGTCTCTGGGCCTCCAGGAAGACCGGCGTTCCGGTCAAGTGGACATCCGACCGCACCGAAGCCTTCCTCACCGACGCCCATGGCCGCGACCATGTTTCCAAGGTGAAGATGGCCTTCGACGCCAACCATCGCGTGACCGCGCTGAAGGTCGACACGGTTGCCAATTTCGGCGCCTACATGTCGCTCTTCTCGGCCGCCGTCCCGACCTATCTCTACGCGACGCTGCTCTCGGGCCAGTATGCCTTCCCGGCGATCTTCGCTAATGTCCACGCGGTCTACACCAACACCGCGCCGGTCGACGCCTATCGCGGCGCCGGCCGTCCGGAAGCGACCTATCTGCTGGAACGTACGATGGAAACGGCCGCGCGCGAGCTGGGCATGTCGCCGGCAGAGCTGCGCTCAATCAACTTCATCCGCCAGTTCCCCCACCAGACGCCGGTCATCATGAACTATGATATCGGCGACTATCAGGCCTCGCTGGATGCAGCGATGGCAGAAGCCGACTGGGCCGGCTTTCCGGCCCGCAAGGCGGAAGCCGAACGGCGCGGCAAGAAGCGCGGCATCGGCATGAGCTGCTATATCGAGGCCTGCGGCATTGCGCCGTCGGCGGCGGTCGGCTCGCTCGGCGCCGGCGTCGGCCTGTGGGAATCGGCGGAAGTGCGGGTCAACGCGGTCGGCACCATCGAAGTCCTCACCGGCTCGCACAGCCACGGCCAGGGTCACGAAACGACCTTCGCACAGCTCGTCTCGACTCGTCTCGGCCTGCCGATCGACAGCATCTCCATCGTGCACGGCGATACCGACAAGGTTCAGATGGGCATGGGCACCTACGGTTCGCGCTCCGGCGCGGTCGGCATGTCGGCCATCGTCAAGGCGCTCGACAAGGTCGAGGCCAAGGCGAAGAAGATCGCCGCGCATCTTCTGGAAGCTTCCGAAAACGACATCGTCATCGAGAACGGCGAACTGAAGGTCGCCGGCACCGACAAGGCGCTGCCGTGGTTCCAGATGGCGCTTGCTGCCTACACCGCTCATAACCTGCCCGCCGGCATGGAGCCGGGCCTGAAGGAAGGCGCGTTCTACGACCCGTCCAACTTCACCTTCCCGGCCGGCTGCTACATCTGCGAGGTCGAAGTCGATCCGGAAACCGGCAAGACCCAGATCATCCAGTTCGTGGCGGCCGACGATTTCGGCAACATCATCAACCCGATGATCGTCGAAGGCCAGGTTCATGGCGGCATTGCGCAAGGCATCGGCCAGGCCATGCTCGAAGGCGTGCAGTACGACGCCTCCACGGGACAGCTGCTCACGGCAAGCTACATGGACTATGCCATGCCGCGCGCCGACGATCTGCCGTCCTACAAGGTGTCGCACCAGAACACGCCCTGCCCTGGCAACCCGCTCGGCCTCAAGGGTTGCGGCGAAGCCGGCGCAATCGGTTCGCCGCCGGCTTTCATGAACGCGATCACCGACGCCATCGGCAACAACAACCTGACCATGCCCGCCACGCCTTCCAAGGTTTGGGCGGCGCTGCACGGTCATTAAGGGAGAAGCAACCATGTATGAGACGAATTACCACCGCGCCTCTTCCGTGGACGAGGCCGCCCAGCTGATGGGCAATGCGGGCGAGGGCAAATACCTTGCCGGCGGCATGACGCTGATCGCCACCATGAAGCAGCGTCTTGCCGCGCCGTCGGATCTCATCGACCTGCGTCATATCGGCTCGATGAAGGGCATCACGGTCAATGGCCGCCATGTGACCATCGGCGCCGGCACGTCGCACTACGATGTCGCAAGCTCCGACGCACTCAAGGCCGTGTGCCCGGCGCTCTGCCATCTCGCAAGCCACATCGGCGACCCCCATGTCCGCCACATGGGCACGATCGGCGGTTCTGTGGCCAATGACGACCCGGCGGCGGACTATCCGTCTGCCGTTCTGGCGCTCAACATGACGGTCAAGACGAACAAGCGTGAGATCGCTGCGGACGACTTCTTCGTCGGCATGTTTGAAACGGCTCTGGAGGAGGGCGAGATCATCGTCTCCTTCTCCTTCGAAGCCCCGGACAAGGCCGCCTACCAGAAGTTCCCGAACCCGGCTTCGCGTTACGCCATGGCTGGCGTCTTCGTGGCCAAGAAGGGCTCTGACGTCCGCGTCGCCGTCACCGGCGCGGGCTCCAACGGTGTCTTCCGCCATCAGGGCATGGAAGCGGCCCTCAAGGCCGCCTGGGCTCCCGATGCACTCGCCGCCGTCTCCGTCGATGCCGGCATGATGATGGCCGACATTCACGGCAATTCGGACTATCGCGCCAACCTGGTGAAGGTCATGGCGAAACGGGCCGTTGCCGCCGCTGGCTGATAACGACCGCGACCGGCAATCCATGCATTGAAATCCGCGGTCACTCTCGACCGCGGATTTTTTTGTAAGCCAGCGAAGAATTTTTCCGCTGGCCGAAATCCAGAACCGGCTCTCTTACGTTTTCCATAGGGAAAGCCTATGCAAAAATCCGTTATGAGAGACAACAACCCAGCAATCTTGGCAAGGCTGCCAAGTTCGGCGTTGGGGGACGATGGAGCTGCAAGAGGCGGGACGGCATAACGATACCGGAACAGCAGCGCATGATCTCAAAACTTGAATTCTTTATCGCTCTGGCAAGAACCCGGCATTTCGGGCGCGCGGCGGAGGAATGCGGCGTGACCCAGCCGACACTCTCTGCCGGCATCCGTCAGCTCGAGGATCAGCTGGGCGTTTTGCTCGTGCAACGCGGATCTCGCTTTCAGGGCCTGACACCGGAAGGCGAGCGCGTGCTGATATGGGCCCGAAAGATCGTCGCCGATACGCGCGCGCTGCGCGACGAAATGCGCGAAGTGCGCTCGGGTCTCTCCGGACACCTGCGCCTCGCCGTCATCCCCACCGCACTCGCCTTCACGCCGAAGATCACGGAGATCTTCAAGAAGCGCCACCCGGAAGTCACCTTTTCGATTCGATCTGCCACGTCGGACCAAATCCTCGAGCTGATCGAGAATTTCGAAGTCGATGCAGGGCTCACCTATCTGGGTGGAGAACCTGTGGGCCGCGTGCAGACGGTCCCGCTCTACCGTGAGCGCTATTACATGCTCGTCTCCCGGCAGCATCCTTTCGCGGGCCGCACACGCGTCAGCTGGGAAGATGCGGCAGCCGTCGATCTTTGTCTGCTGACGACGGACATGCAGAACCGGCGCATCATTGATCGCCACTTCGAAGAGGTCGGAACGCGGCCCCGTGCAAGGATGGAGTCCAACTCCATCGTCGTTCTATTCTCCCATGTCCTCTCGGGCGAATGGGCAACCATCCTGCCTGCCGGCGTGATTGAGGCCTTTGGATACCAGAACAGGGTGCGCGCCATAGAACTGGACCGCCCGGAATCCGGCCATCTCGTCGGCATCGTGACGGCACCGCGCGACCCCGCCACACCGCTCGTGCGCGCCCTTCTTGGGGCTGCAAAATCAATAGCTGACAAGCAGCAGTTAGCGATTTCTTGATAGAGATTTTCTATCAATTGACGAAAGAGGAATATTGACCGTCGTCCATCCGATAGCCATGGTCGGGCCTTAGAGTAGGCTGAGCAGTGTTTGCTCCGGGAGGTCGGGCCCTTGAATATTCACAATCCCCTTGGCGGCGTGGAATTACGCGCCCTTGAGATCGTCAGGTCGCTGAAAGACCTGGAAGGTCCCCTCCTCCCGATCCTCCATGCGCTTCAGGAGGAGTTCGGCCATATCCCGAAATCTGTCCTGCCGCTGATTGCCAAGGAACTGAACCTCTCTCGCGCCGAGGTGCACGGCGTGGTGAGTTTCTATCACGACTTCCGCGCCGAGCCGGCCGGCCGCCATGTGCTGAAGCTCTGTCGCGCGGAGGCCTGCCAGTCGATCGGCGGCGAGGCCTTCTGCAATTCGGTTCGCTCGGCACTTGGCATCGACTGGCACGAGACCACGCCGGATGGCCGCGTCACGCTGGAGCCCGTCTACTGTCTCGGTCTCTGTTCCTGCGCCCCGGCGGCCATGCTGGATGGAGAACTGATCGGCCGCGCGGATCTTGCCGCCGTCAAGGCAGCGCTTGCGGAGGCCAGCCAATGAGCATCAAGATCTACGTCCCCCGCGATTCCGCAGCCGTCGCACTCGGCGCAAACCATGTCGCCAAGGCGCTTCAATATGCCATCGCCTCCGAAGGTCACGACGCTATCATTGTGCGCAACGGTTCCCGCGGCATGCACTGGCTGGAACCGCTGGTCGAGGTTGAAACGCCGGAAGGCCGCATCGCCTATGGTCCGGTGAGAGCTGCCGATGTTGAGCCACTCATCGAAGCAGGTCTTCTCGAAGGAAAGGCTGGCCATCCGCTCTATCTAGGCCCGACGGAAGACATTCCGTTCCTCAAGAACCAGACCCGCCTGACCTTCGCCCGCTGCGGCGTCACCGATCCGCTATCGCTCACCGATTATGAAGCCCATGGCGGGCTGAAAGGCCTGCGCTCGGCCCTTTCCATGCATGCCGCCGATATCGTCAAGGAAGTGACCGACAGCGGCCTGCGCGGTCGCGGCGGCGCGGGCTTCCCGACAGGCATCAAGTGGAACACCGTGCTCCATGCCAAGGCGGCCCAAAAATACATCGTCTGCAATGCCGACGAAGGCGATAGCGCCACCTTTGCCGACCGCATGATCATGGAAGGTGACCCCTTCGTGCTCATCGAAGGCATGGCGATTGCGGGCCTCGCGACCGGCGCGACGAAGGGCTACATCTTCACCCGTTCGGAATATCCGCTGGCGATCGAAATGTTCAACGCGGCGATCGAAATCGCCCGCGCCGCCGGCATTCTCGGACCCTCGGTGCTCGGCTCGCATCACGCCTTCGACATGGAAATGCGCGTCGGCGCCGGCGCCTATGTTTGCGGCGAGGAAACCTCACTCTTGAACGCGCTGGAAGGCAAGCGTGGCGTCGTCCGCGCCAAGCCGCCGCTTCCCGCGCTCGAAGGCCTGTTCGGCAAGCCGACCGTGGTCAATAACGTCATCTCGCTCGCCTCCGTGCCGATCATCCTGGACGAGGGCGCGGAATACTATCGCGACTTTGGCATGGGCCGCTCGCGCGGTACGATCCCGATCCAGATCGCCGGCAATGCGAAATACACCGGCCTCTTCGAAACCGCCTTCGGCCTGACGCTGGGCGAAATTGTCGAAAACATCGGCGGCGGCACGGCGACCGGCCGCCCCATCAAGGCGGCACAGGTCGGCGGGCCGCTGGGGGCCTTCTTCCCGCCCGCACTCTTCGACACGCCCTTCGACTACGAAGCCTTCGCGGCGCGTGGAGGGCTTATCGGACACGCCGGCATCACAGTCTTCGACGACAGCGCCGACATGCTGAAAATGGCCCGCTTTGCCTTCGAGTTTTGCGCCATCGAGAGCTGCGGCAAATGCACCCCCTGCCGCATCGGCTCGACGCGCGGCGTCGAGGTCATCGACAGGATCGCCGCCGGCATCGAGCCCAAGAAGAGCCTCGAACTCGTCACCGACCTTTGCAACACGATGAAATTCGGCTCGCTCTGCGCACTCGGCGGCTTCACCCCCTACCCGGTGATGAGCGCGATCACGCATTTCCCCGATGACTTCGTCGGCGCGGCCAAGCTGGAGGCGGCTGAATGAGCCAGGACGAAAAGGCAAAGGGACCTGCTTCCTACTTCCCTTCCATCGAGAAGAAATATGGTCAGCCGATTTCTCATTGGATCGACATCGCGAAATCAGAAATCGGCAAGCCGCATATGCAGATTGTGAACGCTCTCAAGGAAACGCACGGGCTGGGCCACGGCCACGCCAACGCAATCGTCGCCCATGTCCTCGCCCAAGCCGCGAAAAAAGGAGACATCTGATGTCCCTCGTCCACGAAATCGACTACGGCACCCCCGCCTCGAAATCCGAAAAGACCGTGACGCTCACGATCGACGGCCGCGAAATCACCGTGCCGGAAGGCACGTCGCTGATGCGGGCTTCGATGGAGGCCGGCATTCAGGTGCCGAAGCTCTGCGCCACCGACATGGTGGACGCCTTTGGCTCCTGCCGCCTCTGTCTCGTCGAGATCGAAGGCCGCAACGGCACGCCCGCTTCCTGCACCACGCCGGTCGCGCAAGGCCTCGTCGTCCATACCCAGACGGAGCGCCTGAAGTCGATCCGCAAGGGCGTGATGGAACTCTATATTTCCGACCATCCCCTCGACTGCCTCACCTGTGCCGCCAATGGCGACTGCGAATTGCAGGACATGGCCGGTGCCGTGGGCCTGCGCGACGTGCGCTATGGCTACGAGGGCGACAACCATGTGAACGCGCGCGACGGTGTGGGCGAGACCAATGCCCGCTGGATGCCGAAGGACGAATCGAACCCCTACTTCACCTACGATCCGGCCAAGTGCATCGTCTGCTCGCGCTGCGTCCGCGCCTGCGAAGAGGTACAGGGCACGTTTGCGCTCACCATCGAAGGCCGTGGTTTCGACAGCCGTGTTTCGCCGGGCATGCATGAGGATTTCCTCTCCTCCGAATGCGTCTCCTGCGGCGCCTGCGTGCAGGCCTGTCCAACCGCGACGCTGACGGAAAAGTCGGTGATCGAGATCGGCCAGCCGGAACATTCCGCTGTCACCACCTGTGCCTATTGCGGCGTCGGCTGCTCCTTCAAGGCCGAAATGCGCGGCGAAGAGCTGGTGCGCATGGTGCCGTGGAAGGATGGCAAGGCCAATCGCGGCCATTCCTGCGTCAAGGGCCGCTTCGCCTGGGGTTATGCCACGCATCGCGACCGCATCCTCAATCCCATGATCCGCGAGAGCATCGACCAGCCGTGGCGCGAAGTGTCCTGGGAAGAGGCGCTGAAGCATACGGCATCGGAATTTAGCCGGATTCAGGCGAAATACGGCCGTGACTCCGTTGGCGGCATCACCTCCTCGCGCTGCACGAATGAAGAGACCTATCTGGTCCAGAAGCTCATCCGCGCCGGCTTCGGCAATAACAATGTCGACACCTGCGCCCGCGTCTGCCACTCGCCGACCGGTTATGGCCTCGGCCAGACCTTCGGCACCTCCGCAGGCACGCAGGATTTCGACAGCGTCGAGCATACCGATGTCGTCATCGTCATCGGAGCGAACCCGACGGACGGCCATCCGGTCTTCGGCTCGCGGCTGAAGAAGCGGCTTCGTCAGGGCGCGAAACTCATCGTGATCGACCCGCGCCGCATCGATCTGGTCGACGGTCCGCATGTGAAGGCGGATTACCACCTGCCGCTCCGCCCCGGCACGAATGTCGCCATCGTGACAGCACTTGCCCATGTCATCGTCACCGAAGGCCTCTATAACGAAGCCTTCATCCGCGAGCGCTGCGACTGGTCGGAATTCCAGGACTGGGCCGAATTCGTCGCCGAGAAGCGCCACAGCCCGGAAGAGGTGGAAAAGCTTTCGGGCGTTCCTGCCGACCTCATTCGCGGCGCTGCCCGCCTCTTTGCCACCGGCGGCAACGGCGCGATCTATTACGGCCTCGGCGTCACCGAGCACAGCCAGGGTTCCACGACCGTGATGTCGATCGCTAATCTCGCCATGGCGACCGGCAATATCGGCCGCAAGGGCGTCGGCGTGAACCCGCTGCGCGGTCAGAACAATGTGCAAGGCTCCTGCGACATGGGCTCCTTCCCGCATGAACTGCCGGGCTATCGCCATATCTCCGACGACGCGACGCGCGACGTCTTCGAAAAGCTCTGGGGCGTGAAGCTCAACAACGAGCCGGGCCTGCGCATCCCCAACATGCTGGACGCCGCCGTCGAAGGCACGTTCAAGGGCATCTATATTCAGGGCGAGGACATTCTCCAGTCCGACCCGGATACGCATCACGTCTCCGCCGGTCTCGCGGCGATGGAATGCGTCGTCGTGCAGGACCTGTTCCTCAACGAAACCGCCAACTATGCCCATGTCTTTCTGCCCGGCTCGACCTTCCTCGAAAAGGACGGCACCTTCACCAATGCCGAGCGCCGCATCAACCGCGTCCGCAAGGTCATGAGCCCGAAGAACGGCTATGGCGACTGGGAAGTGACGCAGGAACTGGCCAAGGCCATGGGGCTCGACTGGCACTACAGCCACCCCTCCGAAATCATGGCCGAGATCGCCGCCACCACGCCGAGCTTCGCCAACGTGAGCTATGAGCTTCTGGAGGAAAAAGGCTCGGTGCAGTGGCCCTGCAACGAGAAGCACCCGGAAGGTTCGCCGATCATGCATGTCGATGGTTTCGTGCGCGGCAAGGGCAAGTTCATCCGCACGGAATATGTGGCGACGGACGAAAAGACCGGCCCGCGCTTCCCGCTGCTGCTGACGACCGGCCGCATCTTGAGCCAGTACAATGTCGGCGCGCAGACAAGGCGCACCGAAAACGTCGCCTGGCATGCCGAAGACCGGCTGGAAATCCACCCGCATGACGCCGAAAATCGCGGCATCCGCGATGGCGACTGGGTGCGGCTCGCCTCGCGCGCCGGCGACACGTCGCTGCGCGCGCTGATCACCGACCGCGTGGCACCGGGCGTCGTCTACACAACCTTCCACCACCCGGACACGCAGGCCAACGTCATCACCACCGACTTCTCCGACTGGGCAACCAACTGCCCGGAGTACAAGGTGACGGCAGTGCAGGTCTCGCCCTCCAACGGCCCGTCGGAATGGCAGGAAGACTATACCGAACTCTCCCGCCGCTCCCGCCGCATTGCGGGTAAGATGGAAGCTGCGGAGTAATGGAGATGAGACGGCACCCCGAGGCCTGTCCTCTCCCCTTGTGGGAGAGGAAGGAAAATCAGCATCTTAGCCAAAGGCTAAGTGCTAGATTTTCCCGGTGAGGGGTACCGCATGCACTCGACGCCCAATCACCCCTCACCAAGCTCGCCAAGCCAATCGGCTTCGCCTCTTGGGGCGAGCTATCCTCTCCCACAAGGGGAGAGGAGGGGCCAGCCATGAACCCCTCCCACCCCCTCCCCCGCACAACTTTTGCCGCCGGCCGCTTCGCACCCTCCACCCGCGAGATCGCCGAGGAAGTGCCCGTCGCCTTCACCTATCGCGGCTCGACACAGGCCGTCATGATGGCAAGCCCGTCAGATCTTGAAGACTTCGCCTATGGCTTCACGCTGAACGAGGGCATCGTTGCGCGACCGGAAGACATCCTCTCCGTCACATCCGAAGAGACCGGCGGCGGCATCGATCTCCAGATCGAACTCGCCGGCGACCATCAGGCGGCACTGACTGCCCGCCGCCGCGCCATGGCAGGACCGGTCGGCTGCGGCCTCTGCGGCATCGAATCCATCGAGCAGGCGCTATTGCCAGCCCGCCGCGTTGAAGCAACGCTCACTCTTTCACCGGAAGAGGTCGCCGAGGCCACCGCCGCGCTCAGCGCGCATCAGCCGCTTTTCGCGGCCACCCGCGCGGTCCACGCGGCCGGCTTCTACCGCCCCGGCGACGGCTTGCTGCTTGCCCGGGAAGATGTCGGGCGGCACAATGCGCTCGACAAGCTCTGCGGCGCGATGGCACGGGGCGGCATCGACGGCGCCAGCGGCGCCATCGTGCTGACCAGCCGAGTCTCGGTGGAAATGGTCCAGAAGACGGCGATGGCGGGCGCAAGCGTCCTGATCGCCATTTCCGCCCCGACAGCGCTCGCTATCCGCATGGCAGACGCTGCCGGAATTACGCTGGTGGCGCTGGCGCGGGACAAGGATTTCGAGATTTTCACGCATAGTGGCCGCATCGCCGGCCAGACCGTTACCGAGAGAGATGCCGATGTCGCATGACAAGATCGTCCGCATGGCGAACCAGATCGCCACCTTCTTCCACTCCCAGCCGCAGGCCGAGCGCGCGGCAGGCGTGGCGAACCACATCAACAAATTCTGGGAGCCGCGCATGCGCCGGCAATTCTTCGAGCATCTGGAAAAGGGTGCTGCCTTCGACCCGCTGGTGAAGGAAGCAGCAAGCCTCGTCAACAAGCCGGAAACCGCCGATCACGCCTGAAGGCAGATCGCCTCCAGTGCCTTCGCCGCCTCGCCGAAATGCCGCTCCTTGTGGCGGATCATGCGGAACTGTCGCTCGGGCCGCGGGAAGTTGACCGCGACCAGATCGCCCTGCGCCAGAAGCGGTTCGACCGCGCGGCGTGACACGGCGCAGGCCGCAAGCGAGGTACGCACCGCCGACAGCATCGCCTCGTTGGAGGGCAGAGTGAGGGCAATCTTGCGCCGGTTCGGGTCGAACCCCATGGCGTGCAGCATCGCCTCAAATTCGGAACGCGTGCCGGACCCCTCCTCGCGGATGACCCAGACCGTCTCGGAGACCAGCGTATCCGCGCTCGCCCCCTCGGCCCTGGCCAGCGGATGGCCCGGCGCGACGACGACGACCAGCTCGTCCTCGCCCACCACGCGCGCCGCCAAAGCCGGCTCGTCGAAACGGCCTTCGATAAAGCCGATATCCGCCGTCCCCTCCAGCACGGCGCGGGTCACGCCTTGCGTGTTGCTGACGGTGAGATCGAGCGCGATGCCCGGATAGGCGGCGTGGAACTGCACCAGCCGCTGCGGCAGCCAATAGGTCGCGACCGTCTGGCTGGCATGGATGGCAAGCCGCCCCCGCCGCATCGCGCCGAGCTCGGAGAGCACCAGCGCCGCCGACTGCGCTCGCGACAGCACGGCCTTGGCCTCATCCAGAAAGACACGCCCCGCCTCCGTCAGCTCGATCCCCCGCCCGACCCGATGGAAAAGCTGCACATTATAGAAGCCTTCGAGCGTCTTGATCGCCGCGCTGACGGCAGAGGGCGTCAGCCGCAGGGCCTCGGCGGCCTTGGTCAGATGCTGCCGCTCGGCCACGGCCACGAAGATGGAGAGCTGTTCAAAGGTCATTCGTTCGATTTCACCGAATGGAACATGCTATATTATTCGATTTTTCTGCATGAATGTCCATGTCATTTTCATCTCCATCAAGGAGACGATCATGCAGACCGCGCAGACATGGCAGGACACATCCAGAGCCGCTCTGCCGGGCATCGCTCTTTGCAGCGCCGTCGCGGCCCTCGGCTTCCTGGCAGAGCAGACCGAAAAGGCGCTCTTCGGTCGCGCATGGTTTGAAAGCCTCGTGATGGCGATCCTGATCGGCGCCCTGATCCGCACCTTCATCGGTTTACATCCGCGCTTCGAGGCCGGCGTCAAGGTTTCGGCCAAACTGCTTCTGGAAATCGCCATCGTGTTGCTGGGTGCGTCCATCAGCATCTCGGCCATTGGCGATGCCGGACCGGCGCTCGTCGCCGGCGTTGCCGCGTCCGTCTTTGTCGCCGTGCTCTCAAGCTACACGATCGGTCGCATGCTGAAGCTGGAACATCGTCTGGCCCTTCTGGTCGCCTGCGGCAATTCCATCTGTGGCAACTCGGCCATTGTCGCCGTTGCCCCGGTCATCAAGGCCCGTGCGGAGGACGTTGCAGCCTCGATTGCCTTCACCGCGGCGCTGGGCATCCTCGTCGTCCTGCTGCTGCCGCTCGGCCAGCACGCGACGGGCATGAGCGCGGAACGCTACGGCATCCTGTCCGGCATGACCGTCTATGCCGTCCCGCAGGTGCTTGCCGCCACCGCCCCGGTCGGCCTCCTGAGCATGCAGACCGGCACGCTGGTCAAGCTGATCCGCGTCATGATGCTTGCCCCGGTCATCTTCTGTATCGGCCTTCTCGGCGATTGCAGCGCAGAGCGGACACAAACGGCCCGCCGCATCGAATGGGCGAAGATCATACCGTGGTTCATCATCGGCTTCATCGCCATGATGGCGCTGCGCTCCGCAGGCATGATCTCCGATCAGGCGCTCGGCCCAGTCGAAACGCTGGCGACCGCGCTCACCATCGTCTCCATGGCCGCCCTTGGGCTCTCTGTGGACATGCGCACGATCCTGTCGTCAGGCGGCAGAGTTCTCGCGACGGGTACGATTTCGCTTGGCCTGTTGGTCGGCATCAGCTTCGCGCTTCTCCACCTCCTGGGCATCCGCTGAAACGCAAAAAGGCCGCTCCCGGAGCGACCTTTCTGAAATTCTCGAAGTCTGCCGATCAGGCGGCGACGTCGTCCATGTCCTTTTCGCGGAACATCTTGGCGAGATTCAGGAAGCAGATCATGCCATTCTCGTTGGCGATGATGCCTTCCGAATAGCTGCGGTCGAAGGAAGCGGTGACTTCCGGAACCGGCTGGATTTGGCTGCCGGCAACCGTCAGGATGTCGGAGACACGGTCGACCAGCATGCCGATGACCATGTTGTGCACTTCTGCAACGACGATGGCCGAACGTTCGTTGGCCTGTGTGCTTTCCATGCCGAGCTTGTAGGCCAGGTCGATGATCGGGATGACCGAGCCGCGCAGGTTCATCACGCCGATGACTTCCGGCGGCGAATGCGGGATCGGTGTCGACGGTGCCCAGCCGCGAATTTCGCGGATCGTCGTCGTCTTCACGCAGAATTCCTGATCATGAAGCCGGAAGGCTATGATCTCCAGGGTTTCGCCTGCATAATTGGTGGTGTTGATTGCGCTAGCCATCTTAAAAACTCTTCCCCAAGTGTCGCCCGCCCCCGCAAGCATCGTGCTGCCGATGGACTGTTCTTAAGGAGATTGCACAATACCGGTTACGTTCGTGTTAACACTCTGCCGGCAGACCCACGATATCAGGGGTTTCCCGATGCCTGACGCGGTGTCAGTATTCCTTCTCGTAGAAAATGCCTGCTGCACTGCCGCCGCCGCTGTCGGCCTCGCCCCTCAGCTTCACGCCTTTGCCGACATCCAGATTGATGATGGCCTTGCTCGCCCCTGAACCCGAGCCCTGCTGCAGCTGCAGATAGGTGCGGCTATTGATGTATTTGCCGGCCGTTACCTGCGCCTGTCCGGCGCTGTCGGTCGAGACGTCCAGATCGTCGATGCCCGCCCCCTTGCGCAGCTTCTCGAAGATCGATGAGCTGCGCCCTCCCGCAAGCTGCAGCGCCGCGTCCGCGAGCTGCGCAATCTGGAACGGCGTGAGGCTGGAGAGCGATCGATTGAAGATCAGCTGCGCCAGCACCTCGTCCTGCGGCAATGCGGGCGAGGAGGAAAAGGCGATTTCCGGGTCGTTCGCGGGACCGCTGACGGTGACGGTGATCGTGGCCGCCGATGCGGTGGAGGTGGCATCCAGATCCAGCGTCGGCACCAGCCCACCGCCGAAGCCGATGGTCCCCGAGGCAAAATCCAGCCGCTTGCCGAGGATCTCCAGCCGCCCACGGATCATTTTGAACGCCCCGGATACGGAGGGCGCGGCGGAAGTTCCGGTTACGCGCAATGTACCGCCCAATTCCGCATCGACACCTCGACCACGGACAAATATCTGGTTCGGCGCCTGCAGGTCGAGAGAAAGGCGAATGGCAGAGGAGCCGCTGGCGCCATTCGGAGCCTCCGGCTCAAGCTCCTTCGTCTGCACGATCACCTTCTTCGGTGCATTCTTGTGCTTGACGTCAATTTCTGCAAGCGAAGCCGGGATCTTCTCCGGGATGGTGATGGCAGCCTGGGCAATGCGCATCACGCCGCCAAGCTCCGCGCCCCCGGTGAGCGGACCCTTGAGCGTCAGATCACCTGTCAGCCTGGCCTTGACGAGATCGCCATCCGCATAGACCGCATTCGCCAGCTTGATCGTGAGATCGGCGGGGAAGCCGGAGCCGGCCGTCGTCCCGATCGTGCCGGCCACCGTAATACTGCCGCCATTGGTGATCTTGGCAGAAAGGCCGGCGATCCGGGCCGTATTGCCCTCCAGCACGATCGTGCCTTCCATGCCCGTCAGGTTCAGGTTCTGGCGCGGCAGTGCCGCGCCTGCTGAGGCGAGCCTGATCGTGCCGCCAAGCTTCGGCGAGGTCAGCGCGCCATTGGCCGAAATGTCGAAATTCGAGCTTCCCGAAAGAGCAATCCCCTGGTCAGCGACAAAGGGTTGCGCAAGCGTCAGAGG
Source organism: Limnomicrobium aquaticum (assembly GCF_040545545.1). Taxonomy (NCBI): domain Bacteria; kingdom Pseudomonadati; phylum Pseudomonadota; class Alphaproteobacteria; order Hyphomicrobiales; family Rhizobiaceae; genus Limnomicrobium; species Limnomicrobium aquaticum. The sequence continues at coordinate 86,394 of NZ_JBEPMB010000004.1, read as the reverse complement.
TGCAGAGCCCTGCACGCGGATGTCGAGGCTTTGGCCCCCCTGCAGTTTGACGCGGCCGGATGCCTTGGCATTGAGACCACCGCCGGAGCCCGAGGCATCGATGGTCAGCGCGCCGCCCGCATACCCGCCATTTGCCCGTAAGGACAGGGAAGGCAGGCCGGCACTGCGCGTCGCCGCAAGCGAGGCGGCTGGCCAGTTGAGCGCGAATTGCGCTGACGGATCGGTCGCCTTGCCGGTGACGGCCGCGGTGCCGGAGATGGCGCCATCGGCGCCAAGCCCCGGCGAGAACGTATTGGCCAGGGCGGCCGGCAGGCTCGTAATCGTCGCCTTGAGATCGAGCGTGCTCCCCGCACGGCCGCTGATGGCGATCGATCCGGTCCCGAGCGCCAGTTTCAGGGCATCGAAGCGAACGCCGCCATCGATCAGGGTTATGTCGGCCGGCCCGGCGAGCTTCACCGCAATTTTCTCGGCTGTCGCATTGAAACCACCGAGATGGACAACCGTGTTGCCATCCACCGGGGCCATGTAACCGTTCACCGCAATCGGCGCGCCCTGATAGCGCCCGCCAAGCGCGAAGTCGGTCTTCTCACCCTGACGTGAGAACGTAACGACCGGCTTCTCCAACAAGTTCGTCCCGCTGCGAACCGCATCTGCACCGAGTTCCCCGGAAAGCGTGGCCGCTCGATAATCGATGCCGGCGCGAACACCGGCGATGGAGACAGTGTCATAGCCCAGCGTCTTGCCGGCCAGATCGAGTCGCGCCGCAAGCTGACCCTGCTGAGCCGAGAGGGCAAGATTGCCTTTCAACGCACCATTCAACGGCTGGGCGGCCATAGCACCGATCAGCGACAGGTCCGGCAGATCGAAGCTGAGTTTGCCATCGGGCAGAAAGGCAGTATCCAGCGTCAGCGTGCCGGAAATGACATTAGGCCCGATCTTCACCTGCAGGTCGGGAACCGCTGTTCGCCCCTTGTCCTGTTTCATGACCGCGTCGACATTGATGGCCTGACCGGCAATCGAGCCCTTGGCCTTCACGTCCCCGCCGATCGCACCCTGATTGAGTGCCGCCGTGACATCGGCCGAAAAGCCGTCGAGTTCCTTGCCAGACAGGACGGCCTTGGGCACAGCAAGCGAAATCTTCGCGGACGGCGCGTCCAGCGATCCGCTGGCGGCGAGGCTGAAACTCCCGCTTCCCTGTGCGCTGGCGGAGAGCTTGGCGAGATCAGGCAGCGTTCCATTGAAGGCGGCATCGATCGCACCGCTCTTCAGGCTGGCACTTCCTTTGGCCTCGACCACTTCGGAGGTCAGCACCACGTTCTTCGCCTCGACCGCACCATTGACGATCCGCACATTGCCGGCAAGTCCAACAGACTTGGTCAACTTGGCCGTCAGTGCCTCGGGCAAGGCCGAGGGTACGGCAAAGAGCTGAAGATTGGTCTCGATCGTCCCGGCAGTCCTGTCATAGGCGATATCACCCTTGCCACCGAGGCTTGCGCCCTCCAGCTGATAGGCGGCCTGGATCGCCTGCTGCGAAAGCGTCACCGGCGCCGTGAGCTTCAGCGGCGCCTGCACCAGCCGGTTGAGCGCAGCGGACTTGAAATCGCGGCCGCCCACTGTCAGCTGCGTATCCAGCACGCCGCTCTGTGCCTGCAGGTTGAACGCCAGAGACTTGGCTGAGAACGCCACATCTGTCAGATTCAATGCGTTCGTGTTCAGTTTCTTCAGATCAAGAGCGGCATCGATCTTCGCCTTGTCGGGCGAACCGCTGACTGAAACATTGAGCGCTTTGAGGTCCAGCCCCAGCACATCATGTCCCATCGGCAACGAGAAGACCGCGCCGTCACCTACCGGCATGACTTCGGCATGAAAATCGTTCGCGCCCTTGGCCGATAGCGTTCCACCGAGATTGGCGGAAAGCGTGCCGGTGGCGATCTTGCCACGGCTGACGGAGAGCACACCACCGGCGTCATAGGCAATCGCAAGGTCGATATCCGTTCGACCCTTGAAGAGAGGCTCCAGCACCGGCGGCAGCACCGCGTCAAACGCACCGCCGCCCTTCAAGGCAACCTCGATCGGACCACTAGCGGCTTTTCGCACACCGGCATCAAGATTGACGACCGGGACACCTTCGACTGAAGCGACCGCCTTGCCCTGCCAGTTCGACAGAGCGCCGTCGCCCTTGACGGAGAAGCCGAGTGCCGGCTGCTCGGGCAGACGCAGAAGGCCGGCAATCACGCCGCCCTTCGGCTCTTCTGCCCTGGCATCAAGCGCCAGCGTCTGTGCGTTGGAATCATATTGAACGGCCAGCGTCGCGCTGGCCGCCGTCTTGCCCAGATCGCGGATCGCAGCCTTGCCGGAAATGCCAGCGCGGGTCAGCGCCGCATTCGCCTCTGCCGACAATGTCTCTTCTTTCCCGGATAGCGCCGGGCCCAGCGAAATCTGCGGGAGAGAAAGCTGCTTGAGATCAACCTCGACCGGAAGGGAGAACGAACTGCTGCTGGAGGAGGATTGCGAAGAGCTTTCCGGGAGGCGCTCGAGGCGAACACGCTTGGCGCTGAGCAGATCAATCTTTGCCTTCAGCGCAAGAAGATCCCAAGGCGACCACTCGGCGACAATCTCGTCGATTTCGGCATAAACGCCCTTGGCATCCGCGAGCGTCAGCCGACCAACCGTCAGGTGGCCCGTTAGCAGCGGACCAGCGCCGGAGATCGTAATCTTGCTATCCGCGCCGTTCAGCGCAGGCGAAGCGAGGCTCAGGAGGATCGACGTTCCGGCGCGCGTGAAACCCAGCACACCAAATGCAGCGACCAGCAGAGCCACCAGCGCCACCACGGCGATGCCGAACATCCGTGGCCAAAATCCGGCTCTCCCTGAAGTCCCCGCCATACCGATCTTCTTCCCACCATCGTGAATCGGGCAACGCGCCGCACGTCCCGGACCCGTAACGCACAACCCGTATAGATGTTGCCTTTATTGAAGCTTTAGCCGCTGATTGTCGCAGCAATCGGGCGATAACCACGCGCTGCCCATCAGAACGCTTGCCCAATGCCGGCATAGATACCGAATGTGCTGCCGCCTGGATAACGTCGCAACGGGACCGCGACATCGAGCCGGATGGGGCCGAACGGTGTTGCGTATCGCAGGCCAACGCCAGCGCCGGCCCGGAGGTCGGAGAAGCTCGGCGCGCTGCTGGATGAAACAGTACCGAAATCGAGGAAGGGCACGACACCGATCGTATCGGTGACCTTGATACGCGCTTCGATCGAGGCGGTGATGTAGGATCGCCCGCCCAGCGGATTGTTGGCCGCATCGCGCGGCGAAATGCCCTGGTAGGCGTAGCCCCGCACAGATCCGCCGCCACCAGCATAGAAGCGGCGTGTTGCCGGAATATTCGCGAGGCTGCCTCCGCCAACAAGCGTGCCGACAGCGACCTTGCCTGCCAGAACCGGGCCATCGTCACCGAGCTGACGATAGGCCGAGATGGCACCTTCAGCACTGCCGAACGTGGTCTTGTTGTTGATGCCAAAGCTGGGCCGAAGCGTCAGCGACGCGCGAAAGCCGGTCGTCGGATCAAACTTGTTGTCGGTCGTATCGCGCGTCCAGCCGAGCGGGACCGAAGCGGTGAGATAGCGATTATCGCCATAAACGTCCTTGGCCTGCGTCCAGTCGAGCGCGAGGCCCGCGGACAGCTTGTCCTGATCGGTCAGGTCATACGTCACCCCGACGGAGCCGGAGAGCACCTTGGCATCGTAAGCAGCCGTGTGGTTGAGGCCCGCTGAAAAGTTCGCGGTGAAGGTCGTGGCCGGCCCAAACGCTCCCGGTTTTGCGAAAGCGATGGCGGCTGCGTAGTCAAGCTTCTTGAAGTCGCGCGTCTGCCCCAGCCGGTTGACCGAGCCGGATATCTTCAGCGATTCGGCGTTACCGAAGAGATTGCGGTGGCCCCAATAGCCCTGAAGCCCGACGCCATCGATGGTCGAATACTGTATGCCCGCACCGAAATAGCGCTGCTTGCCTTCCGTCACGTCGATCTTGATGGGGATCGTTCCGTCCGGCGCAAGCTCCTTGCCTTCCGTGACGGCGACGGTCGAAAAGGTGCCAAGCTCGCGCAGTCGCTTTGCCGCACGCGCGAGCTTGTCGGGCGCATAAGGATCGCCGGCGCGCAGATCGGACCATTCAGAGACGAATTCCGGATTGACTTCCGAGGCACCATTGACAGAGACCTGCCCGAGCGGAGCGACCGGGCCCGACTCCACCGATAGCGTGACATCAACGCGGTTGGTCGCGTGATCGGCAATAACGGTGCGTTCGCTGATCCGCGCCAGCGGGCGTCCTTCGGCCTTGAGGTCACGCACAATCTTCGCGGAAGCGTCAATAATCGCTTGCGAGCCGGCGTTGCCACCCATGAGCAGCCCGTAATTCGCGCCATCGAGCTTGGCGGCATCGCCCTTCAGAACGATCTTGCCCAGCGTGAACACCGGGCCAACGCTGACGGAAATGGAAACCGGCACGGCCGCAGACCGCGGAAATTTGGGCAGCGCCGGCAGACTGTCCACCGGAATACCATTGACCTTGACGGTCACCACGGCTCCGTAACGCGCCTTTTCGTAAAGCAGCGCCACCAGCCTGTCGCGATCGTCCTTGGCCTTGATGACAAGCCCGAAATCACCGTCAACGGGCTTGGACTGATCCTGAATCAAGGCAGATTGTTCATCCAATATCTTCTGGAGATCCGCGTCATCACCAGTCAATGTTGCCGCGTAGCGCACGGGGTCGGCGATCTGCGTATCCTTCTCGTCCGATCCGAAGAGATGAATCCCGAAAATCTCGAACGCGACCGCGCTCTGCGGCTGAACCGCAAAGGTGAGCGCTGCTACTGTCGCAGCCGCAAAGGCTCCCCATTGCCGGTACGCTGAACTCATTTCCGGCTCCATCGCTTCAACGGCGAGTGAAGATTCACAAGACTGACCCCGCTTTGGGTCAACATGGCTATATGCCGCATCGACCATAAAGTCCGCCTGTTACGATACCGTGAGCCATAACAGGCGTGGCAGAACTATATACGAAGCGTGGCTCTTGAGAACCCTTGGCGTCACCCGCAACTCAATATGTGGCACGGATGCCGGCCCATGTACGACCGGGCGCAAGCGAACATGTCACGCAGACAGTTCTCCAATCCGATCAAGCCTTTATCATCGATGCGCCGGGCCTGCAGAACATCGAATAGAGAGCATCGATGATTCCAGAAACATCGGGATTGGCAATACTGTAATAGATCTGTCGACCCTCGCGGCGGGTCTCGACGACATTCTCATGGCGCAGGCGCGCGAGTTGCTGTGACACAACAGCCTGCTGCAAGCCGAGGATCGTCTCGATCTCGGTCACCGATTTCTCGCCTTCCGCCAGGATGCACAGAATCATCAGGCGGGCCTCATGGGAGATTGCCTTCAGGAAATCGCTCGCCTGGGCGGCCTTTTCTGCAAATGTCAGCAGTTCATCACTCGACGAACCGGGTTTCAACTGAAGAACTGGCATCGCATTCCCTTTCACCAATCAGACAACCGGCATTGCCGGACCATGATTTCAAGGCAATTATATAGAATATGTACTATTTATTTTCGATCAACCAAGGGGGCCGAAATTTGGTAACTTCGGCGTTAACCTTTTGAAAATTAGTTCATCGACATATAGCGACATATTTACGTCTTGACCTCACTATGAGTGCGTCAAACTCGCCACGTTGCTTTTTGTTACAAAAAAATATTCGCCCCGCTCGTCACCGAGCGAGGCGAAAAATTTCGTTGAATTTATTCTCGGGTTCAGCCCGAAACGGCGCCACGCAGCTCGGTCAGCTGGAAGATGAAATCTTCGATCGCGCTGCGGTGTTCGTGATGCTCCGCATTGGCCAGCTCGTTGCGAGCGGCCTCGATACGGCTTTCCAGCGATGCAGCGTTCAGCTCGTCCATGTGAACTGCCGATTCTGCCAGTAGCGTGCAGCCCGTCGGAAGGATGTCTGCAAATCCGCCGAAAACGACGAACTTGTCTTCGGCGCCGTCAGCCTTGGAGAGCTTGACCACACCGGCCTTGACCGTCGTCATCACGGGCGCGTGGCTCGCCATGACGGTCATCTCGCCGTCGGTGCCCGGAATGACAACCGCCGTCACATCGGCGGAAACCAGAAGCCGCTCCGGCGAAACCAGTTCGAAATTGAAGCTTTCAGCCATGGCTTTTCACTTTTCCATTACGAAAGAAAATGCGCGGCGCGGCACTCCAGCGAGCCCGCGCCGCCGCAAGATGGTGGATCAAGCAGCCAGCTTCTTGGCCTTTTCGATGGCTTCCTCGATGGAGCCGACCATGTAGAAGGCGGCTTCCGGAAGGTGATCGTATTCGCCGTTGACGAGACCCTTGAAGCCCTTGATCGTGTCTTCGAGGGAAACCAGCTTGCCCGGCGAACCGGTGAAGACTTCGGCCACGAAGAACGGCTGGGACAGGAAGCGCTCGATCTTGCGGGCGCGTGCAACCGTCATCTTGTCCTCTTCGGACAGTTCGTCCATGCCGAGGATGGCGATGATGTCCTGAAGCGACTTGTAGCGCTGCAGCGTACCCTGAACCCTACGGGCCACGTCGTAGTGCTCTTCGCCGACAACCAGCGGGTCGAGCATGCGCGACGTGGAGTCCAGCGGGTCCACAGCCGGGTAGATACCCTTTTCAGCGATCGAACGCGACAGAACCGTCGTTGCGTCCAGGTGGGCGAACGAGGTGGCCGGAGCCGGGTCGGTCAAGTCGTCGGCGGGAACGTAGATGGCCTGAACCGAGGTGATCGAGCCCTTGGTCGTCGTGGTGATGCGTTCCTGCATCTGGCCCATGTCGGTAGCCAGCGTCGGCTGATAGCCCACGGCCGAAGGAATGCGGCCGAGCAGAGCGGACACTTCCGAACCTGCCTGCGTGAAGCGGAAGATGTTGTCGACGAAGAACAGAACGTCCTGTCCCTTGTCGCGGAAGTCTTCAGCGATCGTCAGACCGGTCAGAGCAACGCGAGCGCGTGCACCCGGCGGCTCGTTCATCTGGCCGTATACGAGGGCTGCCTTGGAGCCTTCGCCACCGCCGTGCTTGTTCACACCGGATTCGATCATTTCGTGGTAAAGGTCGTTGCCTTCGCGGGTACGTTCACCCACGCCGGCGAAGACCGAGTAACCACCGTGCGCCTTGGCGACGTTGTTGATCAGTTCCATGATGAGAACGGTCTTGCCAACGCCGGCACCGCCGAAGAGGCCGATCTTGCCGCCCTTTGCGTAAGGAGCGAGAAGGTCGACGACCTTGATGCCCGTGACCAGGATCTGGGCTTCCGTCGACTGTTCGACATAGGCCGGAGCTTCCTGGTGGATGGCGCGCAGATGCGTGCGGTCGAGCGGACCGGCTTCGTCAACCGGTTCACCGATAACGTTCATGATGCGGCCGAGCGTGTGATCGCCAACCGGAACCGAGATCGGCGCGCCCATGTCGACAACCGGCTGACCGCGGACGAGACCTTCGGTCGAGTCCATGGCGATCGTGCGAACTTCGTTTTCGCCGAGGTGCTGGGCGACTTCAAGAACCAGACGCGAGCCGTTGTTGGTGGTTTCGAGCGCGTTCAGGATCGGCGGAAGGTTGCCGCCTGCAAACGAAACGTCGACAACAGCGCCGATGACCTGCGTCACCTTGCCGGTAGAGCCCGAGGTAGCTGCCATAATGATACCCTCTTTCCTTAACCCTTAGAGCGCTTCGGCGCCCGAAATGATTTCAATCAGTTCCTTGGTGATCTGAGCCTGGCGCTGACGGTTGTACTTGAGCGTCAGCTTGTTGATCATGTCACCTGCGTTGCGCGTCGCGTTGTCCATCGCGCTCATCTTGGCGCCCATTTCGCCGGCGACGTTCTCAAGCAGAGCCCGGAACACCTGGACCGAAATGTTGCGCGGAATGAGGTCCGCCAGGATCGCGCCGGCATCCGGCTCGTATTCGTAGGACGCGTCGCTTGCGCCTGCAGGCTCGGCGGCCGGAACCGCAGCCGGAATGAGCTGCAGCGCCGTCGGGATCTGGCTGATCACCGACTTGAACTCCGAGTAGAACAGCGTGCAGACGTCGAACTCACCCTTGTTGAAGAGCGAGATGACCTTCTTGCCGATCTGGTCCGCGTTTTCGAAGCCAATCTTCTTGACCTCGCGCAGTTCCGTCCGCTCAACGATGAGCGAGGCGAAATCGCGGCGAAGGATGTCGTAACCCTTCTTGCCGACGCAGTAGATCTTGACCGTCTTGCCTTCAGCCAGAAGCTTGCGCGTATGTTCGCGCGCCAGACGGGCAATCTGCGAGTTGAAGCCGCCGCAAAGGCCGCGTTCCGCCGTGCAGACGACCAGAAGATGAACCTGGTCGTTACCCGTGCCGGTCATCAGACGCGGCGCTTCGTTCGTGCCGGCCTGAGCGATGTTTGCAAGCACCGCACTCATCCGCTGCGAATACGGACGAGCAGCCTCGGCCGCCTCCTGCGCACGCCGAAGCTTCGCCGCGGCGACCATTTTCATCGCCTTGGTGATCTTCTGCGTCGCCTTGACGGTGGCGATCCGGTTTTTCAGATCCTTAAGTGAAGGCATCCGTTTTCCGTCCTAACTTCTGGAACCCCTGATCAGGCGAAAGACTTCGAGAACGAGTCGAGCGCCGCCTTCAGCTTGGCCTTCGTATCGTCGCTGATCGCCTTTTCGGTGCGGATCGCGTCGAGGATCGCCTTGCCTTCGGAACGGAGGTACGACAGGAAGCCCTGCTCGAACTTGCCGACCTGCGCGAGCGGGAGCTTGTCGAGGTAACCGTTCACGCCGGCGAAGATCACCGCAACCTGCTCTTCCGTCTTCAGCGGCGAGAACTGCGGCTGCTTCAGGAGTTCGGTCAGGCGTGCACCGCGGTTCAGCAGGCGCTGCGTGGCAGCGTCAAGGTCCGAACCGAACTGTGCGAAGGCGGCCATTTCGCGATACTGGGCGAGTTCACCCTTGATCGAGCCGGCAACCTGCTTCATCGCCTTGATCTGAGCGGACGAACCCACGCGGGAAACCGACAGACCGACGTTAACGGCCGGGCGGATACCCTGGAAGAACAGATCCGTTTCAAGGAAGATCTGACCGTCGGTGATCGAGATCACGTTGGTCGGAATGAAGGCCGAAACGTCGTTACCCTGGGTTTCGATGACCGGCAGAGCCGTCAGCGAACCGGCGCCACGCTCGTCGGAGAGCTTTGCGGCGCGCTCGAGGAGACGCGAGTGGAGATAGAAAACGTCGCCCGGATAGGCTTCGCGGCCCGGCGGGCGGCGCAGCAGAAGCGACATCTGACGATAGGCAACAGCCTGCTTGGACAGGTCGTCATAGCCGATGAGGGCATGCTGACCGTTGTCACGGAAATATTCGCCCATTGCGCAGCCTGCGAACGGAGCCAGGAACTGCATCGGAGCCGGGTCCGAAGCGGTCGCGGCAACGATGATCGAGTACTGCAGAGCGCCGCGCTCTTCGAGGACCTTCACGAACTGGGCAACCGTCGAACGCTTCTGGCCGATTGCGACGTAGACGCAATAGAGCTTGTCGCCGTCCGGACCATTGTCGTGAATGGCCTTCTGGTTGAGGATCGTGTCGAGAATGATGGCGGTCTTGCCAGTCTGGCGGTCGCCGATGACGAGCTCGCGCTGGCCGCGGCCAACCGGGATGAGGGCGTCGATGGCCTTGAGGCCGGTCGACATCGGCTCATGAACCGACTTGCGCGGGATGATGCCCGGAGCCTTCACGTCAACGCGTGCACGACGCGTCGTGTTGATCGGGCCCTTGCCGTCGATCGGGTTGCCAAGCGCGTCAACGACGCGGCCGAGCAGTTCCGGACCAACCGGAACGTCCACGATGGCGCCCGTACGCTTGACGGTGTCGCCTTCCTTGATGTCGCGGTCGGCGCCGAAGATAACCACACCGACGTTGTCGGCTTCGAGGTTGAGCGCCATGCCGCGGATGCCGCCGGGAAACTCGACCATTTCGCCGGCCTGAACATTGTCGAGGCCGTAAACGCGGGCGATACCGTCACCGACGGAGAGAACCTGACCAACTTCGGAAACTTCAGCTTCCTTGCCGAAATTTTTGATTTGATCTTTCAGAATTGCGGAAATTTCCGCGGCGCGGATGTCCATCAGCCAACCTCTTTCAGTGCAAGCTTAAGAGTAGAAAGTTTGGTGCGAAGGGAAGTGTCGATCTGACGCGATCCGACCTTAACAATCAGCCCACCAAGGATAGAAGGATCGACGTTGACATTGATTGCCACGTCTTTGCCGGTGACGCCCTTCAGCGTCGCCTTCAATTCATTTTCCTGCGCGGCGGTCAGCGCATGGGCGCTCGTGACCTCGGCGGAAATCTCACCGCGATTGCGCGCGACGATCTGGAAATAAGACTTGATCATGCCGGGAACGGCAAAGAGCCGGCGATTGGACGCGGCGACCTTGATGAAGTTCCCCGAGAGGCCGGAAATGCCCGCCTTTTCGAGAACTGCAGCAACCGCGCGCAGCTGGTCTTCAGCCGAGAATACCGGGCTCTCGATGAAACGCTTCAGATCGGCGCTTTCGTTGATCATGGTCTGGAAACCGGCAAGCTCGGCGCCGATCTGATCGACGGAACCCGCCTCCGAGGCCAGCTCGTAAAGCGAAGAGGCGTATCTTTCCGCTACACCGGAAACAGTTTGGGATGTGTCTGCCACGGGCACAAACTTCTCTTCATTGATCCCCGAGATTGCACCAAAGCTCACGCTCCGGCTAACCCCGTGAAACTATTGCCAATTGACTCAGATTTCGCGGGTCAAGGACCCAATTCCCCCTGAATTTCGCCGTCGCTGTAGCATAGGATGTCAGGACTCGCAACACGCCTTTGGGAGGGAAAGGACAGATAAAGACATGATTCGGCAAATTTCTGCGCCACTCTTTGAAGCGGCGCCGAAAGATCAGAAATAACCGAAAACATGACCGAGAAAGATCGCAGCACCCGCAATGGTCACCAGAAGCGCGATCACCTGGAAAACGTATCTTCCGGTTTCGAAAATCAGCGAAAGTATACGTCCGAAGATTGACAGCGCCAGCGCCGAACCGAGCGCCAGTTCGCACATCGGATTGCCAGCCAGCAACGTCACCCCACCCGCCCCGATCAGCATGCCGCCGAGCGCGCGTACAGAGGCGATCACACGGCTGCGCCCCTCACCGATCGAAAGCCCGGCAAGCATCATCATGAGACCCGGCCCGAACATGCAGACCGCGCCGAGGCCGGCGGTGACAGCCGCAGCCACGAAGACAATGTAGGCCGAGCGGTCTTCCGGCATCGCGAAGCCGATATCGCCCGTCCAGACGTCGAAGAGCCAGTAGAGCCCCGCTGCAGCGAGAGCGGCCTGAAGGAGCAGAAACAGAAAATTGAAGAGCCCGTTCGAGCGGTCGGACGCCGACATCATGGAAAGCAGCCGGCCGAAAGCGGCGAGCGCCCAGGCAGAGCCAATCATCACATAGATGACCGGCTGGTCGAAGAGGAAACCGGCTAGACCCAGACCGGCCAGAAAGGCACCGATCGGACGAAGTTCGCCGACCGCCCCCTCGCGGCCTTCGCGCGCGGCAAAGCCCCACCATGCGCCAATCTGTCGCGCCAGAACCATGAGCGCAAGACCCAGCAGAAGCGTCAGCACCGCAGACGCCATAGCCGCCTGCGCACCCGGTGCGCTGGGAATAGGTGGGATTGTCAGTTCCATGATCCGCCCTTCGATCAATCCGCCATCACACGGAAGGCATTCACAAAATCGAGCGGACCTTATGGCACAAGCTTTTCAGCGCCGAAATCACCGCGTGCGTGTTTGCGCACAGGATTCTCCGCAATGCGGGAGGCAATTTCATTCAAGACGCATGAGCCTGGTATCCGATAGTTTGTTTCAACATGTTGGAGGTGCTGCCCATGAGATCGAGAAAAACCTTTACGCTTGTCTTCGCCGGTTCGACGCTTTTAACCGTCGCTGCCTACGCAACTCCGGGACCGCAGAGAATGGTCGCGCCGAAGCTTTACGGGCTGACGGAGATCGCGGACGGTGTCTATACAGACGATCCGTCGAAGGCGGCTCAGGAAATGCTGCTGATCAGCCAGGCCAATGCAAAAGTGAAGGCCTTCTTCGGCGCGCTGGAGACCACGCCCCGCTACGTGCTGTGCACGACGATGATGTGCGAAAAAGCCTTCGGCAAGAACAACCGCATCGCCGTCACCTATGGATGGCATGCCATCCACCTGCCACCGCGCGGCGCCAACGATCCTCATCTCGGCCAGATCCTGCTCACCCATGAGCGTGTTCATTCCGAACTGCACAAGCGATGGGGCGCGAGCGAACTCTGGGATGCCAAGTTTCCCACATGGTTCGACGAGGGACTTGCCAGTTATTTGTCCGGCGACGACCGCCTGCGCCTCGACTATTCCGACAAGGATATCCAATGGATCAGCCATGCGCGCCGGATTTACAGCTGGGGCTCGTTTATCCAGGAGCGTGGCTGGGCCGATGCCTATGGCGCAGCAACTGCCTATGTCACCCGCATCCAGGCCAAGGCTGGTGAGAAAGGTCTCCACGAACTCATCGACCGGACGATCAAGGGCGAGGATTTCGACGCGGTTCTGGCAGACCTGATGCGGGACAACAGGTCCTGAGAGAGCCGCTCAAAGGAAACTCTGCGGGTCGATATCGACCTGCACATGCAGCGAACCCCGCTCCTTCGGCCCCGCCGCCAGCATGGCCTTGAGGAAGCCCTGCATATCCGAGGTCCGCTGGCCATGCACCAACAACCGGAAGCGGTAGCGCCCGCGCACCAGCGCGAGCGGCGCTTCAGCCGGCCCTAGCACCGTGATGCCCGCAGCCTGCGGCGCGGCATTGCGCAGCGCCCGCGCATGCACCTCCGCCGAATGCCGGTCGTCGGCCGAAATGATGATCGAGGCGAGGCGTCCGAAGGGTGGGAGGTTCGCCTTTTCGCGCTCCGAGATTTCGCGGTCGTAGAAGGCCTCCGCATCGCCCGAGACGATGGCCTGCATCACCGGATGACCCGGCTGATAGGTCTGGATGAGCCCGTGGCTCTTGAGACCAGTTCGTCCCGCACGGCCAGTCACCTGATGCAGAAGCTGGAAGGTCCGCTCCGCCGCGCGCGGGTCGCCGTTCGCCAGGCCCAGATCCGCATCGACAATGCCGACCAGCGTCATCAGCGGAAAGTTATGCCCCTTCGCGACCAGCTGCGTGCCGATGACGATATCCGCCTCGCCCTTGGCAATCGCCTCCAGCTCCAGCCTCAGCCGCTTCACCCCGCCGGCCATGTCGGAGGAGAGCACGATGGTGCGCGCATCCGGGAAATGGCTCACCACCTCTTCCGCGATGCGCTCCACCCCCGGCCCGCAGGCCACGAGATGATCGAGCGTCCCACATTCCGGGCAGGCCTCCGGCGTCTTTTCCTGATAACCGCATTGGTGGCACTGGATGACGCCGCGAAAGCGATGTTCCACCAGCCAGCTTGAACATTGCGGGCACTGGAAGCGATGGCCGCAGACCCGGCAAAGCGTCAACGGCGCATAGCCGCGCCGGTTGAGGAAGAGCAGCGACTGCTCGCCTTTCTTCAGCGTCGCATCGACGCCGCGCAGCATGAGAGGCGAGAGGAACCCGCCCCGCGCCGGCGCATGCCGCCGCATATCCACCAACCTGAGATCCGGCATGGCCGCATCGCCGAAACGGGTCGGCAGATGGATGGCCTGATAGCGGCCCTGCATGGCATTGACCTGGCTTTCGACCGACGGTGTCGCCGAGACGAGCACGGTCGGAAAATCGCCGATCCGCGCCCTGACCACCGCCATGTCGCGGGCATTGTAGAAGACGCGATCCTCCTGCTTGTAGGCAGGGTCATGCTCTTCATCGACCACGATCAGGCCAAGCTCGGCAAAGGGCAGGAACAGCGCCGAACGCGCGCCGGCCACGACCCGCACCTCGCCCGTCACCACCTGCCGCCAGACCTTTTCGCGGGTGCGCGGTGCAAGATCGGAATGCCACTCCGCCGGCTTCGAGCCGAAACGATCCTGAAACCGCTCGAGAAAACTCGCCGTCAGCGCGATTTCCGGCAGCAGGATCAGCACCTGCTTGCCGCGCTTCAACGCCTCGGCGACTGCCTCGAAATAGACCTCCGTCTTGCCGGAACCCGTGACGCCATCGATCAGCGAGACGGAAAACTTGCCCTTGTCCACGGTCTTGATCAGAACGCGCGCCGCATCCTTCTGCACGCCCTCCAGCCGGTCGGCGACATAATCGGGATCGGGCGGCGCAACGACGGGCGGTGGTGGCAGGAAGACGGTCTCGAACGCGCCTTGAGCGATCATCCCGTCCACGACGCTCGCCGACACGCCCGCCGCATGGACCAGCCCCAGCCGCGTCCAGGCAAAGCCATCGGAGGCCAGTTCGATCACCCGCGCCCGCGCAGGCGTCATCCGCTCCAGCTCGCTCTTCACCAGCCGAAGGCCCTCGACCATCGGTTCCGGATCGAAGGCCGTTGGCGCGCGCAACGCCATGCGCGCAACATACCCCGGCGGCGTCAGCGTATAGGCTGCTACCCAGTCGAGAAAGACGCGCATGTCGTCTGCCAGAGGCGGACAATCGAACACGTGCTCGATCGGCCGCAGCTTCTTCGGATCGACAGACCCTCCCTCGCCCCGCTCGTCCCAGACAACGCCGATCACCTTGCGCGGCCCCAGCGGCACGACAACGATGGAACCCGGCACGACATGCACGTTCTCGGGAACAGTATAGGAATAAGGCCCCGGTGCCGGCATCGGCACGAGCACCGGCACCGCGCGCACCGTTTGGCGCGCCGGTTCTGGCCCAGGATCAGGCAGTTCGAACAATGCGGGCGAATCCGTCTTCATCGCGCGGACCATGCCTCAAGCTCTGCCCAAAGAAAACCGGAAAGCGCATGGAGGAGAGGAACAGCCCTTCGTGATTCTCGAGTGCCGCCATGGACGCGCCGCGCCATCCGCGATAGGCGAATGCGGGAAGCGGAGGACAGCATGTCGAGTCAGATCAGGGGTATCATGTTGATGGCAACGGGTTCGGCCATCATTCCGGTCGCCGACGGCATCGCCAAGGTTCTCTCGGAAAACCATTCAGCCCTGCTGGTGAGCTCCGGCCGCTATTTCGCCGCCTCGATCCTGCTCCTGCCCATCGCCTTCCTGCGCCATGGCCGCAGCGCATTGCCGCCGCGCCACCGGCTCAAGCCGCATATTGTCCGCACGATCCTGATGGTGACGGCGATGACTCTGTTCTACCTCTCCATTGTCACCATCGATCTGGCGACCGCCGTTGCCGCCTTTTTCATCGGACCTGTCGTGGCAAGCGTTACGGCCGTCTTCCTGCTGGGGGAGAAGATGACACCGTCAAAGATTGCCGCACTGGTGCTCGGCTTCGCCGGCGCGATCATCATCGCAAAGCCCGGAACCGCCATCTCGCCAGGCGTCCTGCTCGCACTGGCATCCGGCGTCTGCTACGGTTTCTATCTGGTCTCGACACGGCTTGCCTCGGGCGAAACGACACCGCTGCAAGCCCTCGTCTTTCAGAATGTGTTCGGAACGCTGCTCCTCCTGCCGCAGGGCATCATAACCTGGTCCGCGCCATCCGGCTCCGATCTCCTCCTCTTGCTCGCCATGGGGCTGATCTCGCTGCTGTGCCACACGCTGACAATCAACGCCTTCCGCCATGCGGATGCCACCACGCTTGCGCCGCTTTCCTATGTAGAACTGCTGACGGCGGCAACGCTCGGCTATGTCTGGTTTGGCCAGTCGCCGGAGCTGAATGTCTGGATCGGCGCCGCCTTCGTCGCCTCGGCGGGTCTCGTGCTGATCTTCACGCGAAGAAACGCCGCGTTAGCGAAAAGCTAACCATGCGGGCGGACAATGCGCGGGCAAGAGGGCTGCCCGCGTGAACGAACTTCTCATCATTTCCGACGACAAATTGACGAGGCTGAGGCAGGACTGGCTGGCCTCCATTGCCGGCGAACGGAGGCTGTCACCCAAGACGGTCAAGGCCTATGAGCGCGACACGCGCCAGTTCCTCAACTTTCTCACCGGCCATGCCGGCGGACCGGCAAAGTTGTCCGACGTCGCGAGCCTGCGCCCCGCCGACCTGCGCGGTTTCCTGGCCTCCCGACGCAATGATGGCGCGGGCGCGCGCACCCTCGGGCGCGGCCTCGCCGGCATCCGCTCCTTCCTGCGCTATCTGGAAAAGCAGGGGCTGGCCAATGCCACCGGCGCGCGCGCCGTGCGCTCCCCCAAGCAGCCGAAATCGCTGCCCAAACCGCTGGCCGCGAGCCAGGCGCTCAACGTCATCGAAGCGGATTCCCAGCTCGCGGAAGAACCATGGATCGCCGCGCGCAACGCCGCCGTGCTGACGCTGCTCTATGGCTCCGGCCTGCGCATCTCGGAAGGCCTGTCGCTGACGCCGAACGATCTACTGCCGGGCACAAAAACGCTGCGCATCACCGGCAAGGGCGGCAAGACACGCATGGTGCCGCTTCTGCCCGCCGCCATGCAAGCGGTCGACCTCTATCGCAAGCTCTGCCCCTATCACGTCAAGCCCGACGAGCCGATCTTTCGCGGCGCCAAGGGCGGGCCGCTGCAACAGGCGATCATCCAACGCGAAATGGTCAAGATGCGCTCCGCACTCGGTCTACCGGAAACGGCAACGCCGCATGCGCTGCGACACTCCTTCGCCACGCACCTGCTCGCCGGCGGCGGCGATCTGCGTTCGATCCAGGAGTTGCTCGGCCATTCCAGCCTCTCGACGACACAGGTCTATACCGCCGTCGATACGAACAGGCTGCTCGATATCTACGACCGGGCACATCCGAGGGCGTAGGGGCAATTCCAGCGAAAGTGGACGCCGGTTTCGCGTTCGGAATTGCTTATGGATAAGCGGCGAGATTAACCAATCCGGTTAAGGATTCTTGAGCGGTCGCACGGCTATGGTCGCAGGACAACCATTTCAGGAATCTCCGCATGAAGACCCGTCTGCGCCCCGCCCAAAGCCGAAGCTTTTCGTTCGGAAATGCCGGGCTGTGGCTGATCGCCGGCCTGCACACGCTGGCAGCACTCTCGCTGGTCTTCGTTCTCGGCTGGATTTCTCCGGCCAAGGCAGCGGAAGACCTGAGCTGCGGCGGCAAGAACATCCTCGCTGATCTCAAAAAGGAAGACCCGAAGGGTTTCGCAGAGATCGAGAAGGATACGGCGAAGCTCAAGAACGGCGAGTCGATCTTCTGGAAGATCGAGAAGCCCGGCATCGCCCCGTCCTACCTGCTTGGCACCATCCATCTCTCCGACCCGCGCGTTATCAATCTGCCGACCGAAGCCGCGCAGGACTTCAAGACGGCACAGGCCGTCATCGTCGAATCCGACGAGATCGCCGACAAGAACGCCGCCAGCATGAAGCTTCTGGCGCGCCCCGATCTCTCGATGTTTACCGATAGCACGACGATAAACGATTTTCTGAACCCGGCCCAGAAGGCACTGCTGGAAAAGCAGTTGGCCGAACGCGGCATTCCGCTTGCCGCCGTTATCAAGATGAAGCCCTGGGTGCTCTCCACGTTCGTGGCGCTGCCGACCTGCGAACTGGCCCGCAAGGGTGCTGGCGCCGACTTTCTGGATGAGAAGCTGACCAAGGATGCGATTGCAGCCGGCAAGAAGGTGGTCGGTCTCGAAACGCTGACCGAGCAGCTCGAAGCCATGGCTTCGGTGTCCATGAAGACGCATGTCTCCGGCCTGATCGGCGTACTGAAAGACCCGCAGCGGACCAAGGACCTGATGGAAACGATGATCGAGCTTTACGCCTCGGGCAAGCCGGCGATGATCGGCCCCTTGAGCGAATATGTCGGCAAGCTCGACGCCGACAGCGCCGATATGGCCGAGTTCGAGAAGAAAATGATCACGGTGCGAAACCACCACATGGCTGACCGCGCCGAAGCGACCCTCAATAAAGGCAATGCCTTCATGGCCGTCGGCGCGCTGCACCTGCCGGGCGATGAAGGACTGGTCTCGCTGCTGCAGCAGAGAGGCTTCACCGTGACCCCGGTGACGGTCGCCGTCAACTGAAGGCTTCCGCGATCCCACTAAGGCTCTGCCGCACGATCAAAACGTGAAATGGCGTGATGAGAAAGATATAGAGCTTTCCGAACCAGTGCTTGCGCTTGACAAGAGTGGTCAGCGAGAGGTCCGTTCCCGAAGCCTCCGGCACGGCCTCGACAACGATGCGAAAATCGAGATGCCAGTCGTTGAAGCCGAGGACGAGCTTCTCCGGCGTTTCGCTGACGATGGGAAAGCCGCCAATACTCTGACCGCCATTGGCCCCCGCGCCCGGCCCCGCGCCTTTCAGCCCGACAAAGCCGACGATGAAATTCCTGAGCCGCATCAGTGCTGCGACCCAGCCGGGCATCGCATCGCCGAGCGCGATGACTGCTGCATCCGCAGCCCTTACGTCGCGACGCGCCACCGAAACGCTTTGGCGATCCACCCAATCAGCACCGGGTAGATCGCTCTCTGAAAGAACCATTGCGGCTCCGTCCCTCAAGCCTTCACGCCCTTGGTCATGCGGTCGAGCACATCGGTCTTGAAGTAGAACTTCTGCACCAGCGCGCCCGCCACATGCAGGGCGATCAAGGCCCAAAGGATGATCTTCAGGACATCTGCATGAATGTCGCCAGCCAGCTTCTGGCCGAAATAGTACTTGCCCATGCCGGTCAGCGGCAGGGCAATCATCAGCAGATAGAGCAAGACGTGCGTCGCAGTTGCAACCAGCTTCAGCACCGGCGGCTCTTCGGACGGCAGGTCCGGCACGCCCTGAACGAAACGAAGTCCGAGGCGGATCACCACCAGAACGAGGATCGCAATGCCGACATAGGCGTGGATATTGGCCGAGGACACCATCTCCGGCGTGATCTCCAGACCTTTGCGCACCGCGCGGTTCCAGGTCTCCATGCCTTCGGTGAAGATCAGGTTGAAGAGGATGAGCAGCGCCATGCCCCAATGCAGGGCGCGCTGCGGGATGGAATAGTTCAAGGGTTTCATTGTCTTGCCTTCTCGCAAATGAACATAAGCCCGCGCTAAAGACAAAAACAGAAAGCGCCCTGCGTCGCAAGGCGCTTTCTAGAATGATTATAAAAACTTCATGTCCGGATTTGACGAAGGCCAGTTCCGGATCAGTCTCACATGTGGATCGGCTTGAAGAAGGTCGCAAGGGCTGCTTCCTTCACGGCTTCCGACATGGTCGGATGCGCATGGCAGGTGCGGCCGAGATCTTCCGACGAGCCGCCGAATTCCATCAGAACGGCTGCCTCGTGGATCATCTCGCCGGCACCGAAGCCGATGATGTGAACGCCCAGAACGCGGTCGGTCTCCTTGTCCGCCAGAACCTTGACGAAACCATCCGTTGCCAGCATCGCGCGTGCGCGGCCATTGGCCGTGAAGGGGAACTTGCCGACCTTGTAGGCAGCGCCTGCGGCCTTCAGCTCCTCTTCCGTCTTGCCGACGGAGGCGACTTCCGGCTGCGTGTAGACAACGCCCGGAATGACGTCATAGTTCACATGGCCGGCTTGTCCTGCGAGGATTTCGGCCAGCGCCACGCCCTCGTCTTCCGCCTTGTGGGCGAGCATCGGGCCCTTGACCACATCGCCGATGGCATAGATGCCGGCGACATTGGTGCGGTAGTGATGATCGATCTCGACGCGGCCGCGATTGTCCAGAACAACGCCAGCCTCCGCGAGGCCCAGGCCTTCGGTGTAAGGCTTGCGGCCAGTGGCAACCAGCACGACATCGGCGTCGAGAACGGTCTTGTCGCCGCCCTTCACGGGTTCGAACGTGACCTTCGCGCCCTTATCCGCCTTCTCCACGCCCGTCACCTTCGCGCCGAGATGGAATTCCATGCCCTGCTTGGCGAGCATGCGCTGGAACTGCTTGGACACTTCGCCGTCCATGCCGCCGAGGATGTTGTCGAGATATTCGACGACCGTGACCTTGGCGCCGAGACGCGACCAGACCGAGCCGAGCTCAAGCCCGATGACGCCGCCGCCGACCACGACCATCTTTTCCGGAACCTTGGTGAGCGCAATGCCGCCGGTCGAAGACACAATGACCGTCTCGTCGATATCGACCTTGACGCCCGGAATACCGGCAACGTCCGAACCGGTCGCGATGACGATGTTCTTCGCCTCAAGCGTGGTGACTTCGCCCTTGTCGTTGGTGACGGACACCTTGCCCGCGCCCTCGACCTTGCCCGTGCCGTGGAACGTGTCGATCTTGTTCTTCTTGAACAGGAACTGCACGCCATCGACGTTGGACTTCACGGTGGCGTCCTTGTGCGCCATCATCTTTTCAAGGTTCAGCTTGGGTGCCGAGACCTCGACGCCGAGTTCGGCAATGCCATGCGCCGTATGCGCGAAGACTTCCGAAGCATGCAGCAGCGCCTTGGACGGAATGCAGCCGATGTTCAGGCAGGTGCCGCCATAGGTGGCGCGCTTTTCGATGACGGCGGTCTTGAGGCCGAGCTGGGCGGCCTTGATTGCGCAGACATAGCCGCCGGGGCCGGTGCCGATCACGATCACATCATAGGACATTTCGATTTCCTTCCTTCCGACCGGTGGCCTTACCTGCCACCGGAGACATTGAGTATCGCCCCCGTCACGTAGGACGCTTCGGGAGACAGGAGATAGAGAATGGCGTCCGCCACTTCGTCGGGCTCACCCGCGCGCTTCATCGGTATCGACGCGGCCAGGTCGCGCACCCGGTCCGGCAGACCGCCGGAGGCGTGGATATCGGTGTCTATGATGCCGGGCCGCACCGCGTTGACGCGGATGCCTTCATCCGCCACTTCGCGCGCCAGCCCGATTGTCAGGGTATCGATGGCACCCTTCGAGGCAGCGTAATCGACATACTGGTTCGGCGAGCCGATGACGGTCGCCATGGAGGAGATGTTGACGATCACGCCGCCATTGCCGCCGTGACGCGTCGACATGCGCTTGACCGATTCCGATGCAATGCGAATCGCGCCGATGCAATTGACGGCGAACATCCGCTCCAGCCGCTCGCGGCTCATCTCATCGACGCGGGCCGGCTGATCGACAATGCCGGCATTGTTGACGAGGCCGTCGAGCCGCCCGAAGGCCGTATCGATGACGGAGAAGATCGCTGCAATGTCGTCTTCGCGCGACACATCCCCCTGCACGGCGACCGCCGAACCGCCGGTTTCATTGATGACGCTGGCAATCGCTTCGGCGGCGTCCCGGTCGCGCGCATAGTTGACGACAACGGCCCAGCCCTTTTCGGCGGCCTTCAAGGCGACGCTTGCGCCGATGCCGCGACTGCCGCCGGTCACGAGAAGAACAGGCCGCTCGGTCATTTCGTGCACTCCTTGAAGTCCAGCACGTCCCAAGGGGCAAGCTTGGGCTTGTCTTTGCCGAAGCCCTCAAACTGATCAATGGCAAGACCGAGACCCGCAATCAGGATCTGGTCGGCGGCGTCCTTACGCTGCGCGGGCAGGATGTCGATGCGGCTACCGGAGTGGCCATAAAGGAAGCCCTGCCAGACAGTGCATTTCTTGATGTCGCTGTCGGTAACGTCGCCATCCGGGCAGTGGTAGAAGATGATGCCGTTCGAGGTGTTGACCGGCGTCGAGCCCTGGACATAACCATCCATCGACAGCTTCGTGCCCTGCACGCTCAGCTTGAAGCGATGCGTGTTGGATTCCGCATCGGTATTGACCGGCGAGAAAGCTAGCTCATAGGCATTATCGCGATCGCGATAGATCGCCTTTTCCTGGGGGCAGGCAGCAGCATGGGCAAAAGCGGGCGCAAGCCAGGTCACGATCCCCAAGACTGCCAGACCAACCCGCCGCATGACATCAGCCCGCCTTTTCGGTCGCAAGCTTGAGGCCGAAGGCGATGAAGACCGCGCCGCTCGCCCGGTTGATCCACTTGGATGCACGTCCAAACGCCGCACGCATCGCCGGCGTCGTCAGGAAGAACGAGACGGCAACGAACCAGGCAATCAGGCAGCTCGCCATGATGAGGCCATAGCCCAGCTTCACCGCCGCCGGCGTGTCATGCGAGACGACGGTCGAGAAGATCGACAGGAAGAAAAAGACCGGCTTGGGGTTCAGCGCATTGGCCATGAAGCCGAGCGCGAAGCCCTTGAAGGCCGACTGCGTCGCGCCCTTTTCAGCCGAAGGCACGACACCCGTGTCAAGATCGGTCGCACCGGCGCGCAGCGACTGGATGCCGATATAAATCAGATAGGCGACACCCGCCCACTTGATCACGTTGAATAGCATGATCGACTTGGAGATGATCAGCCCGAGACCAAGGATCGTGTAGGTGACGTGGAACATCAGCGCTGTGCCGATGCCAAAGCTCGTCAGGATCGCCGCCTTGCGCCCATGCACGATCGCCTGCCGCATCACCATGGCGGTATCCGCGCCGGGCACCACGATGGCGAAGGAAAAGATCGCCATCAGAGAAGCAAGTTCAATGAGATATTGGTGCGTCATGGCTTACGTCCTTAGATGAGAATACCGATGAACATCAGCACGATGCCAAGAAGCGAAAGGCCCCACGCCGCAGAGCGCGCCGGGCCTATCCCCACGATGTAAAGCGGCAGATAGACCACGCGGCCGGCGAGATAAGCGATAGCGCCGCCACTCGTCATCATACCGTTGCGATGGGCAAGTTCCACCACAAGAACGAGCGCAATGAAAAGCGGATAGCTCTCCAGGAAATTACGCAATGCGCGACCGGCACGCTGCGCCTTGACGCCCAGCACAGGCTCGCGGTCCCGTTTCAAATCGATACCGCCCGCATTGTCACTGTTCAACAAGGTCGCCTGGACCATCAGATAGACAAATCCAACGACGGTGCTCAAGAGAAGGCAGATCAGTTCGACACTCATGGGCAGCTCCGTTGAAGCAATTTCCGGAAGGCTTGAAGCCGCTTCCATCGGAAAATGCACAATAAAAAGGCCTTAGACACGTTGGCCGCCGGTCATCCCGGCGGCCGTGTTTTTTTTCGAAATCAGAGGTCGAGAACCAGACGTTCCGGATCCTCGAGGCTTTCCTTGACGCGAACGAGGAAGGTCACTGCTTCCTTGCCGTCGACGATGCGGTGATCGTAGGAGAGCGCCAGATACATCATCGGCCGGATGACGACCTGGCCGCCAATGGCGACCGGCCGCTCCTGGATCTTGTGCATGCCGAGAATGCCCGACTGCGGCGCATTCAGGATCGGCGAGGACATCAGAGAACCGTAGACGCCGCCGTTGGAGATGGTGAACGTGCCACCCTGCATGTCGGCCATCGAAAGCTGGCCGTCGCGGGCAGCCTTGCCGAGGCGGCCGATTTCCTTTTCGATTTCGGCAATCGACATCTGGTCGGCATCGCGCACGATCGGAACGACGAGACCCTTGTCGGTACCGACGGCGACGCCGATATGGGCGTAGTTCTTGTAGACGATGTCCGTGCCGTCGATCTCGGCGTTGACAGCCGGGATTTCCTTCAGGGCATGCGTCACGGCCTTGGTGAAGAAGCCCATGAAGCCGAGCTTCACGCCATGCTTCTTTTCAAAGATGTCCTTGTACTTGTTGCGCAGGTCCATGACCGCCTTCATGTCGACCTCGTTGTAGGTCGTCAGCATGGCTGCCGTATTCTGGGCGTCCTTCAGGCGGCGCGCGATCGTCTGGCGCAGGCGCGTCATCTTCACGCGCTCTTCACGGACGCCGTCAGCCTCGCTAGAGGCCGGACGGGCTGCAACCGGAGCAGCGGCAACGGGTGCAGGCGCCGAAGGACCCTTGGCGATTGCGGCCAGAACGTCACCCTTGAGAACCTGACCACGCTTGCCTGAACCGTCAACCTGATCGGCAGAGACGTTGTTCTCAGCCATCAGTTTGGCGGCAGCCGGAGCGGCCGGCATGGAAGTTGCCGCTGCGGGAGCAGCTACGGGCGCAGCAGCCGAGGCCGGGGCGGCAGCAGGCGCCGGAGCAGCAGCGGGCTTGGCGGCGGCAGCGCCCGCAGCGCCTTCCGCGATCTGACCGAGCAGACCGCCCGGCTCGACCGTATCGCCGGCCTTGGCCACGATTTCGGAGAGGACGCCGGCAGCAGGTGCCGGAACTTCCACCGTCACCTTGTCGGTTTCAAGCTCACAGAGGATTTCGTCGGCGGCGACCGTGTCACCGGCCTTCTTAAACCAGGTGCCGACGGTGGCTTCGGCAACGGATTCGCCGAGAGTGGGAACGCGGATTTCAGTGGCCATTGTCTTCAGTTCCGTTTGTCTTCAATCGAGTGAGGGCGAGCAATTGGGCGGATCAACCGCCCAATGCGTCTTCCAGGAAGGCTTCAAGCTGTGCGAGGTGCTTCGACATCAGGCCCGTTGCCGGCGAGGCAGCGGCCGGACGACCGGTGTAGCGCACGCGCTGGTACTTGGCGTCGATATGGGCGAGCACCCATTCCAGATAGGGGTCGATGAACGCCCACGAACCCATGTTCTTCGGCTCTTCCTGGCACCAGACCATTTCGGCGTTGCGGAAGCGTGAAAGCTCGTTGATCAGCGCCTTGGCCGGGAACGGATAGAGCTGCTCCAGACGCAGCAGGTAGATATCGTCGATGCCGCGCTTTTCGCGCTCTTCGAGCAGATCGTAATAGACCTTGCCCGAGCACATGACGACGCGACGGATCTTGGCATCCTTCTGGAGCTTGATCGGACCGTCCTTGATGACTTCCGCATCGTCCCACAGCAGACGGTGGAACGAGCTGTCACCCGCCATTTCCGACAACTGGGAGACCGCGCGCTTGTGGCGCAGCAACGACTTCGGCGTCATCAGGATGAGCGGCTTGCGGAAGTCGCGCTTCATCTGGCGGCGCAGGATGTGGAAATAATTTGCCGGAGTCGTGCAGTTCGCAACCTGCATGTTGTCCTCGGCGCACATCTGCAGCCAGCGCTCCAGACGGGCGGAAGAATGTTCCGGACCCTGACCTTCAAAGCCATGCGGCAGAAGGCAGACGAGACCGGACATGCGCAGCCACTTGCGTTCGCCCGACGAAATGAACTGGTCGAACACGACCTGCGCACCGTTGGCGAAGTCGCCGAACTGGGCTTCCCAGAGCGTCAGCGCATTGGGACGCGCCAGCGAGTAGCCGTATTCGAAACCGAGTACGGCTTCTTCCGAGAGCATCGAGTTGATGACCTCATAACGGGCCTGCGTCGGCGAGAGGTTGGCGAGCGGGATATAGCGCTCTTCGGTCTCCTGATCGTAGAGCACCGAGTGACGCTGCGAGAAGGTGCCGCGTTCGCAATCCTGACCGGACAGACGGATCTTGTGGCCGTCGAGGCAAAGCGAGCCGAAGGCCAGCGCTTCCGCCATTGCCCAGTCGATCCCCTCGCCCGTGTCGATCATCTTGGCGCGGTTTTCCATGAAGCGCTGGATGGTCTTGTGGGCATTGAAGCCGGACGGGATATCGGACAGCTTCTTGCCGATTTCCTTCAGCTGCTTCATCGGAACGCCGGTCTTGCCGCGACGCTGTTCGTCGGCATTGTCGGCAGCGCGCAGGCCCGACCACACGCCGTCCAGCCAATCGGCCTTGTTCGGCTTGTAGGCCTGGCCGGCCTCGAATTCCTGCTCGAGATGGGCGCGCCAGTCGGCCTTCATCTTCTCGAGTTCGCCTTCGGTGATCAGGCCTTCCGCGATCAGGCGGTCGGCATAGACCTGCACGACCGTCTTGTGGGCGCGGATTTCCTTGTACATCTTCGGCTGCGTGAAGCTCGGCTCATCGCCTTCGTTATGGCCGAAGCGGCGATAGCAGAACATGTCGATGACGACCGGCTTGTGGAACTTCATCCGGAATTCGGTCGCGATCTTCGCAGCGTAGACGACCGCTTCCGGATCGTCGCCGTTGACGTGGAAGATCGGCGCTTCAATCATCTTGGCGACGTCGGACGGATAGGGCGACGAGCGCGAATAGGCCGGGTTCGTGGTGAAGCCGATCTGGTTGTTGATGATGAAATGCATCGTGCCGGCAACGCGGTGTCCGCGCAGACCGGAGAGACCAAGAATCTCGGCCGTGACGCCCTGACCCGCAAAAGCGGCATCGCCGTGCAGCAGCAGCGGCAGAACCTTGGCGCGCTCGGACAGCGGAATGATATCGCCGTCCCAGACTTGCGCCATCTGGTCCTGCTTGGCGCGTGCCTTGCCCATGACGACCGGGTTGACGATTTCCAGGTGCGACGGGTTCGCCGTCAGCGACAGGTGAACCTTGTTGCCGTCGAACTCGCGGTCGGAAGACGCGCCGAGGTGATACTTCACGTCGCCCGAACCTTCGACGTCGTCCGGCGCGTAGGAGCCACCCTTGAACTCATGGAACACCGCACGATGCGGCTTGCCCATGACGTTGGTCAGAACGTTGAGACGGCCGCGGTGGGCCATGCCGAGCACGACTTCCTTGAGGCCGAGATTGCCGCCGCGCTTGATGATCTGCTCGAGCGCCGGGATGAGGCTTTCGCCACCGTCAAGGCCGAAACGCTTGGTGCCCTTGAAGCGCACATCGAGAAACTGCTCGTAGCCTTCGGCTTCGATCAGCTTGGACAGGATCGCCTTCTTGCCGTTCGGCGTGAACTCGACGCCCTTGTCCGGACCTTCGATGCGTTCCTGGATCCAGGCCTTGGCTTCCGGATCGGAGATATGCATGAACTCGACGCCGAGCGTCGAGCAATAGGTGCGCTGGAGAATGTCCAGCATTTCCCGGATCGTCGCGTATTCGAGACCGAGAACGTTATCGATGAAGATCTTGCGATCGTAATCGGCGGCCGTGAACCCGTAGTTCTCCGGCGAAAGTTCGTTGAAATCCTCAACGGGCGCGGCAATGCCGAGCGGGTCGAGCTTGGCATGCAGATGGCCACGCATGCGGTAGGCGCGGATCATCATGATGGCGCGCACGCTGTCGCGGGTCGATTGCAGCACGTCGGCAGTCGTGGCCGGCTTGCCTTCAGCGGCAGCCTTGGCCTCGATCTTCTTGGACACGGCCTTCTCGACCACGGCCCAGTCGCCGTCGAGCGCATTGACGATCTCGCCATTGGCAGCGATCGGCCAGTTCTTCTTCTTCCAGGAGGCACCTTCGGCCGCCTTCTTCACGTCCGCGGCGCTCTCGCCCAAGGCTGCGAAAAACTCGCGCCACTCGGCCGGAACGGAGGCCGGATCGGTCTCGTACTTTGCGTAAAGCTGTTCGATATACGCCGCATTTTGACCGTCGAGGAACGAGGTCAACTGAAACTGCTCGTTGGCGTCTTGCCTTGCCATGGTGTCATGCGGACTAAGTCCGCCTCCCGACTTGATAAAGTTCAAATGTCCGCTTTCGGTCGTCCGGACTGACGCCCGTCCCCGGCGCTGGAAAACCAGGCCGGGGACGGATATTGACCAGTGATGCGCCGCTTTTGCGGCGCAAAGAGCATCAGCCCTTGAGGACTTCAACCAGCGTCTTGCCGAGACGTGCCGGCGACGGCGAAACGCGGATGCCCGCGGCTTCCATCGCTGCAATCTTCGATTCTGCATCGCCCTTGCCGCCGGAAACGACAGCGCCGGCGTGACCCATGGTGCGGCCCTTCGGAGCCGTGCGACCGGCGATAAAGCCGGCCATCGGTTTCTTGCGGCCCTTCTTGGCTTCGTCGATGAGGAACTGTGCCGCATCTTCTTCAGCCGAACCGCCGATTTCGCCGATCATGATGATCGAAGTGGTAGCCGGATCGGCCAGGAACATCTCGAGCACGTCGATGAACTCGGTGCCCTTGACCGGGTCGCCACCGATGCCGACAGCCGTTGTCTGGCCGAGGCCTTCGTTCGACGTCTGGAACACAGCTTCATATGTAAGCGTGCCGGAGCGCGAAACAATGCCGACCGAACCCTTGCGGAAGATGGAGCCCGGCATGATGCCGATCTTGCATTCTTCCGGCGTCAGGATGCCGGGGCAATTGGGGCCGAGAAGGCGCGACTTGGACTTTTCCAGCTTCGCCTTGACGCGCACCATGTCCATGACCGGGATGCCCTCGGTGATGCAGGTGATGAACGGGATTTCGGCTTCGATCGCCTCGATGATCGCGTCCGCGGCGCCTGCCGGAGGAACGTAGATCACGGATGCGTCGGCGCCGGTCTTTTCCTTGGCCTCTGCAACCGAAGCAAAGATCGGCAGCGTTTCGCCCTTGGAGCCGGTCCAGTTGGTGCCGCCCTTGGAAGGGTGGATACCGCCGACCATCTTGGTGCTGTAATAGGCGAGCGCCTGTTCGGTGTGGAAGGAGCCGGTCTTGCCGGTCAGGCCCTGAACGAGGACCTTGGTGTCTTTGTTGACAATAATCGACATGAGTTCAGGTCCTTCTTAGCCCTTGATCGCCGCAACGATCTTCTTGGCGGCGTCATCCAGATCGTCAGCCGCCGTGATCGCCAGACCCGACTCGTTGAGGATCTTCTTGCCGAGCTCGACATTGGTGCCTTCGAGACGGACGACGAGCGGAACCTTGAGACCAACTTCCTGAACCGCAGCGACAACGCCTTCGGCGATGACGTCGCACTTCATGATGCCGCCGAAGATGTTGACGAGGATGCCCTCGACCTTCGGGTCAGCCGTAATGATCTTGAAGGCAGCAGCCACCTTCTCCTTGCCGGCGCCACCGCCGACGTCGCAGAAGTTTGCCGGCTCCTTGCCGTAAAGCTTGATGATGTCCATCGTTGCCATGGCGAGACCGGCGCCGTTGACCATGCAGCCGATATTGCCATCGAGCGCCACATAGGCGAGGTCCCACTTGGAGGCTTCGATTTCCTTGGCGTCTTCTTCCGTCTCGTCGCGCAGCGCCTTGACGTCGTCATGGCGGAACAGCGCGTTTCCGTCGAAGGAGACCTTGGCGTCGAGGACGCGCAGGTGGCCGTTCTTCATGACGATGAGCGGGTTGATTTCGAGAAGAGCCATGTCCTTCTCGGAAAACGCCTTGTAGAGGATCGGGAATAGCGACTTGGCGTCTTCAGCAGCGGCACCCGAAAGATCGAGAGCCTTGGAGATCTTCGCAACGTCATCTGCCGTCACGCCCGCTGCCGGGTCGATGGCGATCGTGTGGATCTTCTCCGGCGTGTCGTGAGCAACAGCCTCGATGTCCATGCCGCCTTCGGTCGAAACGACGAAGGCAACGCGGCCAACCGAGCGGTCAACGAGCAGCGAGCAGTAAAGCTCGCGGTCGATGTCGGCACCATCTTCGATATAGAGGCGGTTGACCTGCTTGCCGGCCGGGCCCGTCTGGGCCGTGACCAGCGTGTTGCCGAGCATTTCCTTGGCAAACGCGACAGCCTCGTCGATGGACTTGGCCAGGCGAACGCCGCCCTTGGCGTCGGGGCCGAGTTCCTTGAACTTGCCCTTGCCGCGGCCGCCGGCGTGGATCTGGCTCTTGACCACGTAAAGCGGGCCGGGAAGCGACTTCGCAGCCGCTTCGACTTCTTCGATCTTCAGAACCGGCACACCCTGGGCAACCGGTGCACCAAAGCCCTTCAGAAGGGCCTTGGCCTGATATTCATGAATGTTCATGGGAATATCCTGTAATGATTAAGAGCGAACGGCTTACTTGAGAGCCGGAGCGATGTTGATGCAGGCCTCGCAGAGACCGGCAACTGCACCGACCGACTTGTCGAAGGCCGACTTCTCGTCGCCGTTCAGTTCGATTTCGATGATGCGCTCAACGCCGCCTTCGCCGATGACAACCGGCACGCCGACATACATGTCCTTCACGCCATACTGGCCCGAAAGGTATGCGGCGCAGGGCAGAACGCGCTTCTTGTCCTTGAGGTAGGATTCAGCCATCTCGATTGCCGAAGCAGCCGGAGCGTAGAAGGCCGAGCCGGTCTTGAGCAGGCCGACGATTTCGGCGCCGCCGTCGCGGGTGCGCTGAATGATCTGCTCAAGGCGTTCAGCCGTCAGCCAGCCCATCTTGACGAGGTCAGTCAAGGGAATGCCGGCAACCGTCGAATAGCGTGCCAGCGGCACCATCGTGTCGCCATGGCCACCGAGAACGAAAGCCGTGACGTCCTGAACGGAAACGTTGAATTCCTGGGCAAGGAAGGTGCGGAAGCGGCCGGAGTCGAGAACGCCGGCCATGCCGACGACCTTGTTCTTCGGCAGGCCGGAGAACTTCTGCAGCGCCCAGACCATCGCGTCGAGCGGGTTGGTGATGCAGATGACGAAGGCGTTCGGGGCATACTTCTTGATGCCGGCGCCGACCTGTTCCATGACCTTGAGGTTGATGCCGAGAAGATCGTCGCGGCTCATGCCCGGCTTGCGGGCAACACCGGCGGTGACGATGCACACATCTGCGCCTTCGATGGCAGCGTAATCGGATGCGCCGGTCAGCGACGCATTGAAGCCTTCGACCGGACCGGACTGGGCGATGTCGAGACCCTTGCCCTGCGGAACGCCGTCAGCGATGTCGAACAGGACGATATCGCCGAGTTCCTTGAGGCTGGCGAGGTGCGCGAGCGTACCGCCGATCATGCCCGAACCGATAAGTGCAATCTTCTTGCGTGCCATGAATAAGCTTCCTTCGAGAGAACTAATCCTTCAAGGCAGGCGCGAGTTACGACCACCTTTTCGGGTGTCTCGATTAACGCTAACCGGGCAAATTGGCAAATGAAAAATTTGTGTATATATTTTTCAATCGTTTAGATGCAAAAATTCTTACGTAAACGTAAGATATTAAAAATCGATCCGATGCAAATCAGCCCGCTTTTCGCACGTATTGCGCTATGTAATCCTCGCTCTGCATCTCGAAAAGCCGCGACGCGGTTCGATCGAACTCGAAGCCTTCCGTACCACGCTTTTCTGTCAGAAGTTTTTCAGGTTCCGCCGCAGCGGAGGCAAAAAGCCGCACGCCATGATCGTAGAGCGCATCGATCAGGATAATGAACCGCTTCGTCTCATTCCGGTTCTGTGGCCCCATGAACGGAATATGCTCGACAAAGACGGTGTCGTAGCGTTCAGCGATGGCCAGAAAATCGGAGGCCCCAAGCGGCTTTTCGCAGAGATCCGAGAAGGTGAAGCGGGCGGCCCCGGCAGCGGCGGCCGGCACACGGATGGACCGCCCCTTCATCGGGATTTCCTCGACCATGACCGGCTTGCCCTCGGTCACAACCGACCAGGCCTCTTCAATCGCCGCATCGGCCTGCGCGTTCAGCGGCTGACAGAAGACGGGCAGGCGGCGCGTCTTTTCCAGACGATAATCCGTGCGCGCGTCCAGCGACATAACCCGGACGTTTTCCTTGAGCAGACCAATGAACGGCACGAAAAGCCCGCGGTTCAAACCATCGGGGTACAGATTGTCAGGCTCGACATTCGAGGTGGCGACCAGCACGCAGCCGAGGCTGAAGAGCTCGGTGAACAGACGCGACAGGATCATCGCATCGGCAATGTCGGTAACGGTGAACTCATCGAAGCAGAGCAGCATCGCCTCGTCGCGCAGCGCCTGCGCCACCGGCGGAACAGGGTCGGCCTGCTTCGTCTCGCCATTCTTCAGCTTCTGGCGATGCTTGAAGATGCGCTCATGCACATCGGCCATGAATTCATGAAAATGCGCGCGGCGTTTTTTCTGGATCGGCGCCAGCTCGAAGAACATGTCCATGAGCATGGTCTTGCCGCGCCCGACCTGCCCATAGACATAGAGCCCGTTGATCTTGTTTGCGGGCTTGCGCTTCTTGGCGAACAGCCAGCCAAGCGCGCTCGACTTGTTGGAAACGTGAACGGTTCGAAGATCGCTCAGGATCGCATCGAGCGCGTCGGCAACAGCCATCTGGGCGTTGTCCGCCTGAAGCTTCCCTGCCTCGACCAGAAGGTTGAGGCGTTCGCCGACGCTATGCGCGTAATCCGGAATCTGTTCCATGCCGTTCCTAAGCCGCGCTGGGTCAGTTCCGTTCCTGGAAACGCCTTAGCGGGTGATGCTGATCTGGGTTCCGCTGTTTGTGGAGCCCGAATACTGATTGTCCGACGTCTTGAAGAGCTTGCCGACCGGGTTCCCGGTGGAATCCATCAGGGTGACCTGCTTGCCGGAAACGTCCCAGGCCCGCATGGTCGTCAGCTCGCCGACGCACTTGCTGGTGCCGCCGCGCGACGCGTTACCGAACTTGGTGAGCGTCAGGAACATGTTGCAGCTCGTGCCGGCTGCGGAGACCTTCCAGCCGCCGACCATCTGGTCCTTCTTGATGTCCATGGCATTGGCCGGCGGTGTGCCGGCAGCGCCCGCGGAGGCGACCTGCGTCTGCGTCGGTGACTGGGGCGCTGCCGGGAACTGGCCGGGCGCCGTCGCGGGCTGGCCTGTCGGGTCGGAAAGCCCGCTCGACTGAACGCCACCGATAGGCTGCGGATTCACAGGAGCTGGTGCAATCGCTGCGGAGGGCGGAAGCTGACCAGAATCGGAGGTCCGCTCGCACCCTGCAAGGGCCGCCAGAAGAGCAATACCGGTAACGGCGTGAACGACGCGCATGACGAACTCCTTGAGCCTCAGACACCAGCGGGCAAATTACCCGAGAGCGTGATAGAAATCGCGTTACCGTAAGAGATTATGGTTAATCAAGAATAAATCATGGCGACGGGCGGGACGAGAAACAAACTCCCCCCACCCGTTGCATAAAAATCGATCAGGTGCGGCGCTCGACCATCATCTTCTTGATCTCGGCAATGGCCTTTGCCGGGTTCAGACCCTTCGGACAGGTCTGCGCGCAGTTCATGATCGTGTGGCAGCGATAGAGCCGGAAGGGATCTTCCAGATTGTCCAGACGCTCGCCGGTTGCTTCGTCGCGGCTGTCGATGAGCCAGCGATAGGCCTGCAGAAGAACCGCCGGGCCGAGATAGCGGTCGCCGTTCCACCAGTAGCTCGGGCACGATGTCGAGCAGCAGGCGCAGAGAATGCACTCATAAAGACCGTCAAGCTTCAGGCGGTCGTCATGGCTCTGCAGCCATTCCTTCGCCGGCTCCGGCGAAACCGTCTTCAGCCAGGGCTCGATCGAGCGATGCTGCGCATAGAAGTTGTTGAGGTCGGGGATCAGGTCCTTCACCACCGGCATATGCGGCAGCGGATATATCTTGATCGTGCCGTCTACGTCTTCCATGCCCTTAGTGCAGGCCAGCGTATTCGTGCCGTCGATGTTCATGGCACACGACCCGCAGATGCCTTCGCGGCAGGAGCGGCGGAAGGTCAGCGTCGGGTCGATCTTGTTCTTGATATAGATCAGACCGTCCAGCACCATCGGACCGCAATCGTCGGCGTCGATGTAATAGGTGTCGATCGAGGGGTTTTTCCCCTCGTCCGGCGACCACCGATAGATGCGATATTCGCGCAGGTTCTTCGCGCCCGCCGGCTTAGGCCAGGTCTTGCCTTCCTGGACGACAGAGTTCTTGGGGAGAGTGAGTTCAACCATGGTCCTGTCTCCTCAATACACGCGGGCCTTCGGCTCGATCTTGTGCGGATCGATGCCGTCTGCGATCAGGTCGGTGTGAACCGGGCGATAGTCGAGCTTGACGTCGCCCGCCTCGTTCACCCAGGCCAGCGTGTGCTTGCGCCAGTTGACGTCGTCGCGGCCGGCGAACGGGCCGGACGTATAGTCTTCACGAGCATGCGAACCGCGGCTTTCCTTGCGGGCTTCCGCGCCGTAAACCGTGGTGATGGCGTTGGCCATCAGGTTCTGCAGTTCCAGTGTCTCGACGAGGTCGGAATTCCAGATCAGCGAGCGGTCCGTGACCTTGATGTCCTGAAGCTCACCCTTCCAGATCGCGGAAATACGGCGGCAGCCGGATTCCAGCGCTTCCTGCGTGCGGAACACGGCAGCATCTTCCTGCATGGCGCGCTGCATCTTATCGCGCGCAACGGCCGTCGGCGTCGAACCGGAGGCGAAGCGGACGCGGTCGAAGCGTTCCATGATCTTGTCGCAGGCGGCCTTGTTGAGCGCCGGGATCGGCTCGCTCTTGTCGATGACCTGACCGGCGCGGATGGCGGCGGCACGGCCGAAGACCACAAGGTCGATCAGCGAGTTGGAGCCAAGGCGGTTGGCGCCGTGCACCGAAGCGCAGCCGGCTTCGCCGACAGCCATCAGGCCGGGTGCGATGCGTTCCGGGTTGTTGGCGTCGGCGTTCAGCACTTCGCCCCAATAGTTCGTCGGAATGCCGCCCATGTTGTAGTGAACGGTCGGCAGAACCGGGATCGGCTCGCGCGTCACATCGACGCCGGCGAAGATCTTGGCGCTCTCGGAAATGCCCGGCAGGCGCTCATGCAGAACGGCCGGATCGAGATGGTCGAGATGCAGGTAGATATGATCCTTGTTCTTGCCGACGCCGCGGCCTTCGCGGATTTCCATCGTCATGCAGCGCGAGACGACGTCGCGCGAGGCAAGATCCTTGGCGGACGGCGCATAGCGCTCCATGAAGCGCTCGCCTTCGGAGTTGACGAGATAGCCGCCCTCGCCGCGCGCACCTTCCGTAATCAGACAGCCGGCACCGTAGATGCCAGTCGGATGGAACTGCACGAATTCCATGTCCTGCAGCGGCAGGCCGGCGCGGGCAATCATGCCACCGCCGTCGCCCGTGCAGGTATGCGCGGAGGTTGCCGAGAAATAGGCGCGGCCATAGCCGCCGGTCGCCAGAACCACCATCTTGGCGGCGAAACGATGGATCGTGCCGTCATCAAGGTTCCAGGCGACAACGCCGGTGCAGCGGCCGTCGGCTTCCATGATGAGGTCGAGCGCGAAATATTCGATGAAGAACTGCGCATTGTTCTTGAGCGACTGGCCATAAAGCGTGTGCAGAATGGCGTGGCCGGTGCGGTCGGCGGCAGCGCAGGTGCGCTGCACCGGCGGGCCTTCGCCGTAGTTCTGCATGTGGCCGCCGAACGGGCGCTGGTAGATCTTGCCTTCCTCGTTTCGCGAGAAGGGCACGCCGTAGTGCTCGAGCTCATAGACCGCCTTCGGCGCTTCCATGGCGAGATACTGCATAGCGTCGACGTCGCCGAGCCAGTCGGACCCCTTTACGGTGTCGTAAAGGTGCCACTGCCAGCTGTCCGGCGTCATGTTCTGTAGGCTGGCGGCAATACCGCCCTGTGCCGCAACCGTGTGCGAACGGGTCGGGAAGACCTTGGTGATGCAGGCGGTCTTGAGGCCCTGTTCGGCCATGCCGAGCGTGGCGCGAAGACCGGCACCGCCGGCGCCGACGACGATCACGTCGAAGGAATGGTCGACATAGGTATAGGCTTTGCCGTTAGCGGCGAGAGAAGCGTTCGTTGCCATGTTTTCTTACCCTGCAAACCCGATCTTCAGCACGGCGAAAAGACAGAGCGCGCCGAGAAGGAACGAGAAAAACGTGTTCAGCATCAGAAGCGAGACCTTGCGCCACTCGGAGTGGATGTAGTCCTCGATGATGATCTGCATGCCGAGTTTCATATGGACGATGCCGGAAACGACCATCAGACCCATGATGGTCGCGACAATCGGGTTGTGAAGCGCGGCGACCACTTCGGGATAGGGCTTGCCGTTGTATTTGATCAGGAAGCCGATGAAGAAGAGGAAGAGCGGAACGTTGGCGGCGGCCGTGAGGCGCTGGCGCCAGAAATGCTCGGTACCGTCATGGGCGGCGCCGAGACCGCGAACCTTCTTGAGAGGTGTGCGCATATTCATCCGACAATCTCCTCAGCGAACCAGAAAGCCGACGATCCAGATCAGGACCGTGAGCACAACCGAGGCGACGACCTGCAGCTTGGCAAGCCGGGTCGAAAGCTCCTTCTCAAGCCCGTAGCCGAAGTCCATCATGAAGTGACGGAGACCGCCCAGCATGTGATGAACCAGCGCCCAGGTGTAGCCGAGAAGAATGAGGCGACCGATCCAAGAACCGAAGATGCCGTTCACGAACTCGAAATAGCCCGGACCGGACGCCGCGGCGATGAGCCACCAGGCAACAAGGATGGTTCCGAAATAGAGAGCGCCGCCGGTGATACGGTGCAGGATCGACATCACCATCGTGGGGATCGGCTTGTAGATCTGCAGATGCGGCGACAAGGGCCGGTTATTTGTCACGTTCGCCATCGGTATCCTCTTTGGCGTTAATTGTCCGGAAGCCGCGGAAACCCAGACGGTCCGCTCCTCCTTGTGCATTGCGTCATAAGGCGACCTTTAATCCCCGGATTGCGCCCCGGCAAGCCCTGCTTATTGCCAAGTCGCACATTTAATCGATTAGCGAAAAGCCCGGTCAAGCCTCTGTATTAACCATATATTTCAATTACGCATCCGCAAACGGCCCGGATTGCCGCAAAGCGCTTCCCATCATCGACAAAAAGGTGCTTATTCGTTAACAGACCGTTAACTGATATGCCCCAACCGCCGAGGACGTCGATCAGCCATGATGACGCGTAAAAATATCTCGTTCGCCCTTCTGGCCTTGCTTGTATCCGGCGCGACCTGCGCAGAAGCCGGCGAGTTCCACCGTCACCACCGTAACGGCTGGCAGGAGGGTGCTGCCGGCGTCAACGGCCTGCCCACCCATATCCGCGGCATCGGCACCTTCGCCGGCGGCATCACGGCAACCCGCATCCACGGCAACGGCGTCTACATCGCCATCGCCCCCGGCATCGGCCGTGCTCCGGCACTGGAACCCGCGCCCCGCGCCAAGATCGTGAATGTGACGGAAGAACCGAACGGTCAGAACAGCGATCTCTGCTCAATGGATCACGGCGTTTGCGTCATCCGCCCGAAGTAAACGGAAGTCCGCTCAGGCAACAAATCGCCAGACCATCGTCTTCTTGATCTCGCTGTCCTCCAGCGCCCGTGTCACGGGAACCTGATAGGCGGCAAGCGCTTCCACCCTGTCCTTCGGCAGATAAGCCCGGCCAGGATCGCCGACAAGAACAGCGGTTCCGTTCGCAGCCAGACGCTCCAACCACGGAATCAACGCAGCCGCAAAGCTCTGGTCGTAAAACACATCGCCGGCCAGAAGAATGTCAGCGTCGAGTTCCGTTCCGACAAGATCGTCGCGGGTGTACTCCACCGCAACCCCGTTCAGTCCCGAATTGAGCGCAATCGCCGTCCCCGTCCAGGGGTCGATATCCGCCGCAAGAACCTCGCGCGCGCCAGCTTTCATCGCGGCAATCGCCACCAGCCCTGAACCGGATGCGAAGTCGACGACCCGCTTGCCGGCTACACTTTCCGGATGATCCAGAACATAGCGCGCCAGCCCCTGCCCGCCCGCCCAGGCGAAGGCCCAGAAGGGTGGCGGCAGGCCGATCTCATTGAGTTCCTCTTCCGTCTTCAGCCAGAGATCGTGCGCCTCGTCGGCCAGATGAAGCTTAACCTCCGGCACATGCGGCGGCGACATGATGCCGGTGTTTTCGAGGATGAACTGACGGGGATCGGTTTTCACAAGAGCACGTCCAGCAAAAGTGCGTTAGCGGTTTTGCGTTCGGACTGCGAAAAAACAAAGAGATAGAGCATTTCAGGTGATCCGGTTTTCATCGGAAATGCTCTATATCAGCGTGGCGGGTTGTCGAGCCCGCCCATGCGGCAGACTTCCAGCCATTCGTCTTCCGTCACCGGCTGGACGGAAAGCCGCATGGAGGTGACAAGCGACATCTTTTCCAGTGCCGGATTGGCCTTCACATCCTTCAGACTCACCGGCTTCGGCATGTCCATCACCGCACGGATATCGACACACTCCCAGCGCGGATCGTCGGTGGTGGAATCATGATGCGCCAGCGCGCAAACCTCGGCAATGCCGACGACCTCAAGCCCCTCGTTGGAGTGATAGAAGAAGCCCTTGTCGCCGATCTGCATCGCCCGCATGTTGTTGCGGGCGAGGTAGTTGCGCACACCATCCCACTCGGCGCCGTCAGCACCCTTGGCCTTCAGCATCTCGAAGGAAAACTTGAAGGGCTCCGACTTGAACAGCCAAAACGCCATGCGCCTCATGCCTCCGGATTGTTGAAGACCCAGTTGAAGGGCCGGATTTCGACCGTCTCGAAAAGGCCGGCCTTGGCATAGGGGTCCTGCGCGGCAAGCGCAGCAGCAGCGTCCGCATCGTCAGCGACGATCACCACGAGGCTGCCCATCGGCTTGCCTTCGGCATTCAGCGTTGGGCCGGCCATCTTCAGTTTGCCCTCGGCATTGATCGAGTTCAGCCATTCGACATGGGTCGGACGCGTGTCCATGCGGACCTGCAGATGATCTTTCTTGTCAGTGCACCAGAGCGCGAAAAGCATGAGCGTATCTCCTCTATTCGTTACGGATCGGACGGGTCATGAGCTGTTCCATGGCCGTACGCGTATCCAGTTTTCCATCGATAATGGCGGCAACCGCCTGCGTGATCGGCATCTCGATCCCGTGCTCGCGCGCAAGCCGCGCCGCAACAGAGGCCGCAAAGGCACCTTCCACCAATTGCCCGCCCTGCGCCGCTTCGCCGCGCGCCAGCGAAATGCCGTAGCGCAGGTTGCGCGACTGGTGGCTCGTTGCCGTCAGTACCAGATCGCCGAGGCCTGAAAGCCCGCTCACCGTCTCTGCCGATCCACCAAGCGCTGCAGCCAGACGCGACATCTCCGCAAGCCCGCGCGAAATCAGCGCCGCCCGCGCTGAATCCCCCAGCGCCGAGCCCTCGACAATGCCGCAGGCAATGGCGAGCACGTTCTTAAGAGCCCCGCCAAGCTGCACACCGATGCGATCATCGGAGGCGTAAAGCCGGAAGGTGCGGCCGGACAGCGTTTCGGCAAGCCGCGCGGCCGTCTCGATATCCGCCGCAGCAATGGTCATAGCAGTCGGCAGACCGGAAGCGATATCGGCGGCAAAACCGGGACCGGAGAGAACGGCGACCCGATGTTCAGGCAATTCGTCCTCTAGCACAGTCGTCAACAATTCGCCGGTCTCGCGCTCGATGCCCTTGGCGCACGTCACGATAATCGCATCTGCTGAAAGCGACGGCCCATAGTGCCGCGCCGCCTCGCGATGTGCCTGCGAGGGCATTGCGAAGAGCACGATATCCGCCGTCCTCAAAACATCCGGATCGGCGGTAAAACCGATCTTTTCCGACAGCGAAATTCCCGGCAGCGCCGTGTCATGTTTCCGCGTCGCCGCCAGCCGCTCCGCCATCGCGTCGTTGCGGGCGATCAGCGTCACATCCGCCCGCCCCGCCTCGGCAATCACGGTGGCCAGCGCCGTGCCGAACGCCCCCGCACCGATCACGGCCACTTTCACAAGCCCGCTCATGCCTTGGCGCCCCGCTTACCCGAACCCAGCGCCACGGCAGCGTTTTGATCCAGGGGCCAGCGGGAGCGCGGCGCGACATCGAGCCCGTCGGCATCAAAGCCTGCCGCCATGCGCTCCAGCCCTGCCCAGGCAATCATCGCCGCATTGTCGGTGCAGAGCCGATGCGGCGGCGCGATGAAGCGGAAGCGGTTCTCGGCGCAGAGTGACGTTAGAATCTCGCGCAGCACCGTATTGGCCGCCACGCCGCCGGCCACAACAAGCGCCGGCTCGGCAACGCCCGGAAACTCTTCCCGAAACCGCTTCAGTCCACGACCTATTCGTTCCTTCAGCGTTCGCGCCACCGCATGCTGGAACGAGGCGCAGATATCGGCAATATCCTGCTCGCTCACCGGCGCGATCTCTTCCGCCGCCATGCGCACCGCTGTCTTCAACCCTGAAAACGAAAAGTCCAGCCGCGCCTCACCGACCAGCGGACGCGGAAAGGCAAACCGCTTGGAGTCACCCGATTTCGCCGCCTTCTCCACCGCCGGTCCGCCGGGATAAGGCAGGCCAAGCAGCTTCGCGGTCTTGTCGAACGCCTCGCCCAGCGCATCGTCAATCGTCGTGCCCCAACGCTCGTAGTCGCCGACGCCCTTGACCAGAACAAGCTGCGTGTGCCCGCCGGAAACCAGCAGCATGAGATAGGGAAATTCCACTCCATCCGTCAGCCGCGCCGTCAGCGCGTGACCTTCCAGATGGTTGACCGCATAAAGCGGCTTGCCGGACGCATAGGCAATCGCCTTACCCGTCATCAGCCCGACGATCAGCCCGCCGATGAGCCCCGGCCCGGAGGTCGCGGCAATTGCGTCCATGTCCTTCAGGCCTTTGCCCGAGCGGGTCAGTGCCTCCTCGATCAGCGTATCGAGCGCCTCGACATGGGCGCGGGCCGCAATTTCCGGCACGACGCCCCCATAGGCCGAATGCTCGTCGAGCTGGCTGAGAACGACATCGGCAACGATCTCGCCACGACCGTCCGGATGGCGCACGACGACGGAAGCGGCGGTTTCGTCGCAACTCGTTTCGATGCCAAGGATGGTCAGCGGTCGGGACAATTTGACTTCGTTCATTGCGGGCTGCGTCAAACCTGTTTAGAGCAAGTCCAGAAAAAGTGCGAAGCGGTTTTTCGTCCGGAATTGCGCGAAAACAAAGAGATTGAGCGCTTCGGGCAATTTCTTTTTTGCCGGAAACGCTCTAGCTAGCTTCCCGGTAACAACGGACAATTCGGAATGCAAACGAAACCTTTCAGGATCGGCACGCGTGGCAGCCCGCTGGCGCTGGCACAGGCTTACGAGACCCGCAGACGGCTGATGGAGGCACACAGCCTGCCGGAAGAGATGTTCGAAATCGTCATCCTCTCGACCCAGGGCGACCGCATCCAGGACCGTGCGCTCGCGGCCATCGGCGGCAAGGGCCTCTTCACCGCCGAACTGGAAGAGCAGCTGGCAGACGGCCGGCTCGATCTGGCAGTGCATTCCTCCAAGGATATGCCGACGCTTTTGCCGCAGAGCCTCTATATCTCGGCCTTCCTGCCGCGCGAGGACGTGCGCGACGCCTTTGTCGGCAAGGTTGCCGCCAAGCTCATGGAAATGCCCTCCGGCGCACTGGTCGGGACCGCCTCGCTGCGCCGTCAGGCGCTGATCCGGCGGCTCCGCCCCGATCTGAACGTGACCATTTTCCGCGGCCAGGTCGACACGCGCCTGCGCAAACTCGCCGATGGCGAGGCAGATGCCACGCTGCTCGCGCTTGCCGGCCTCAACCGTCTCGGCAAGGCGCATGTGGCGACCGAAATCCTCGATCCGGAGCACTTTCTGCCCGCCCCCGCCCAGGGCGCGATCTGCATCGAAAGCCGTGTCGGCGACAAGCGGACGGACGATCTGATTGCCGCCATCAACGATCCCGCCACATGGACGACCGTCGGCTGCGAACGCGGCTTCCTGGCAACCCTCGACGGCTCCTGCCGCACCCCGATTGCCGGTCTTGCGAAGGTCGAGGGCGACCATATCGCCTTTCACGGCATGATCCTGACGCCCGACGGCTCCCGCTTCCATGAAATCCGCGCCGAGGGCAAGGCGAGTGACGCCACAGCCCTTGGCCGCCGCGCCGGCGAAGAGATCCGCGACAAGGCCGGCCCCGGCTTCTTCTCCGACTGGAGCTGACATGCGCGTCCTCGTGACACGGCCGGAAGCGAGCGCCGTGCGCACCGGGGAGCGGCTGAAAGCTTTGGGACACGAACCGATTTTTCTGGCGCTCTTTGCGGCGGTGCACGATCCCGAAGGCGTGGCGCGGGCACACACCTGCGGTGAGGTCGCGGCTGTTCTCGCCACAAGCGCAGAAGCGATCAGGGCTCTTGGCTCGGCCGGCGAACTCGCCGGCAAACCCCTCTTCGCCGTGGGGAAGACGACGGCCAAAGTTGCAGCAGACGCCGGATTTTCGCACGTCGAAGCCGCCGATGGAGACGGCGCTGCGCTCGCCGCCGTCCTGCGTGAACGCTTTCCAGGCGAAACCAAGCCCGCGCTTCTCTATCTTGCCGGCGAACCCCGCTCGCCGC
This sequence comes from Limnomicrobium aquaticum, assembly GCF_040545545.1. Lineage (NCBI taxonomy): Bacteria > Pseudomonadati > Pseudomonadota > Alphaproteobacteria > Hyphomicrobiales > Rhizobiaceae > Limnomicrobium > Limnomicrobium aquaticum. Next base: position 44,460 of record NZ_JBEPMB010000004.1, on the reverse strand, counting down.
GTCTGGAACAGGAACTGGCGGCCGCGCGTTTTCCGGTCAAGGTCATCGTCTGCTACAGGATGCGGCCAGTCAATGTGACGGGGGACATTTTGCAGGCTGCATTTGAGCAACGGCCCGAGGCCGTGCTTCTCTACTCTGCAGAGACCGCCCGCAGGTTTTTCGAACTCAGTGAATCATTCCTTAAGGAGAGACAGGATATCCATTTCCTATGTCTCAGCCCCGCCATTGCCGAGGCCGTTCCGGCAGCGATGAGAGGACAAGCAAGATATGCCGTACGGCCCGATGAACGGAGCCTGTTTGAACTTTTGTAGCAGTCTCGCCATCAAATACCCGCGAAGGGGTTTTCTGAACTGAAAAGCCTGATTACCTTTGCGCCGAGAAGAGAATTGAAGAGGTCGCCATGTCCAACGGAAACCCGCCGCGCCGCTCCCGCAAATCCGAGGAGCCGCAGACAATCGACCTTGAGGCCGAACGGATCGTGACACCTTCGGACGACGCGGCGAAACCGGAAGCCGCAGTCGAAGCAGCAGCGGCGTCCGAAGCGCCCACCGAAAGCGCTGCAGCGTCCGAACCTTCACCAGATCCCGTAGTTGAGCCTGCCCCGCAGGCCGCACCCTCCAGCGAAACCCCCTCATCAACCGAAAAGCGTGGCAGCGGAGGCGGTGGCGCCGGCCTGATTGCGGCAGGCATCGTCGGCGGCCTCGTTGTGCTCGTCGGGGCAGGTGCCGCGCAATATGCCGGCTTCGTCCCCAATCTGGGGCCTGCCCAGAAGATTCAGCTGCCGGACTATGCCGGCCAGATCGCGGGCCTTCAGCAGAAACTCGCAGACGTCGAGAAAAAGGCTGCCAATCCGCCGGTCACTAATCTCGCGCCTGTAGAGGATCGCCTGAAGAATATCGAGACCGCCATGTCGAAACTGCCCGTCGGCGACCTGACCGACGTGCTCGCCATCAAGGGCAAGCTCGACGAGACCGCCGGAAAGATGGACAAGGTCGACGCGCAGATGGCCTCTGTCGCCAACCGCCTTCAGCAGACCGAAGCCAAGGTCAACGCGCCGCGCGACGACGTCGATGTTGCCCGCGCCATCGCCTCAGCCGGTCTCAAGGCAGCGATAGATCGCGGCGGACCGTTCCAGGCCGAACTGCAAACGCTGGCGAGCGTCGCTCCGAATGATGAAGCCGTCGCCGCCCTGCAGGCCTTCGCGGCCAAGGGCGTGCCGTCACGTTCCGACCTCATCAAGCGCTATCCGGACGCCGCCGACCAGATGCTCGCCGTGCTGAACAAGCCCGTTGCCGGCCAGAGCCTCAGCGACCGCCTGTTCAAAAGCGCCTTCTCCGTCATCAAGGTTCGCCCTGTGGGTAATGTCGAGGGCACGAGCCCGGACGCCATCATCGCCCGTATCGGCGACAAGCTGCAGGGCAGCGACTTGGCCGGCGCGCTCAGGGAATGGGATACGCTGCCGGATAACCTGAAAGCGGCGGACCAGGACTATCATGCCGCGCTGGAAGCGCGCGTGAAGGTTGAGGCGCTTGTCGCCCAGGCGCTCGAACATGCAGTCAAGACGACCGGCAAGCGGGGGTAAGCGACGAAGATGCTCAAGTTACTCGGTTTCGTACTCCTCGTCCTCGCCCTCGCCTGGGGTTTCGCATGGCTGGCCGATCGTCCCGGCGACCTCACCATCGTCTGGCAGGGTCAGCAGATCGAAATGAGCGTCATGGTCGCAGTGACCCTGATCGTCGCGCTAATCGCGGTCATCATGTTCATCTGGTGGCTCATTCGCACGATCTGGACCTCGCCACGCTCGATCAACCGCTATTTCCGCGCCCGCAAACGCGATCGTGGCTATCAGGCGCTCTCCACCGGCCTCATTGCCGCCAGCGCCGGCGATGCCGCGACGGCGCGCAAGATGAACGCCCGCGCCAAGGGCCTCTTGAGCGCCGATCAGGAGCCGCTGATCCATCTTCTGGAAGCACAGGCAAGTCTCATCGAAGGCCGCAACGATGAAGCCCGCCGCAAGTTCGAGCAGATGGCCGAAGACCCGGAAACCCGCGAACTCGGTCTGCGCGGCCTCTATCTGGAGGCCAAGCGCCTCGGTGCAGACGAGGCAGCCACGCAATATGCCGAACGCGCTGTTGAAAAGGCTCCGCACCTGCCCTGGGCTGCCGAAGCGACGCTTGAAGCCAAGATGCGTCTCGGCCTTTTCGACGACGCTCTGAAACTGCTGGAACAATATCGCCTCTCGGGCGCGATGGGCAAGGACGAGGCCAACCGCAAGAAGGCAGTCCTGCTGACCGCCAAGGCGGCTGCCGCCCTCGACGGCAACCCGAAGGCCGCCGGCGACGATGCCCAACACGCGCTGCGTCTGGAACCGTCGCTGATCCCGGCTGGCATCGTGGCCGCCAAGGCGCTCTACCGCGAGAACAACCTGCGCAAGGCCTCCGCCGTTCTCGAGCGCCTCTGGAAGGCCGCCCCCCATCCGGATGTCGCAATCTGCTACGTCCATGCGCAGGGCAATCTGACATCGGACGAACGCCTGCGCCGAGCCATCAAGCTCGAAACGGCCCAGCCGGAAGCCTATGAATCACTCTACGCCGTTGCCGCTGCCGCCTTCGACATGCGCGACTTCCGGACCGCCCGAGAAAAGGCGGAAGCCGCAGCCAAGCTCGACATGCGCGAAAGCGTCTTCCTGCTTCTGGCCGATATCGAAGAGGAAGAAAGCGGCGATCAGGCCCGTATCCGCCACTGGATGTCGATGGCCCGTCGCGCCCCCCGAGATCCCGCCTGGATCGCCGATGGCTTCGTGTCGCAGGTCTGGCTGCCGCTCTCGCCGGTCACAGGCCGCATTGACGCGTTCGAATGGCGCAAGCTCGAGCGGCAGGCCGGCACGGCGATCGAGCACGAGCCGCTTACGGCAGAAGCCGCCTTCCTGTCGCTGCCGCCGGCCAATACGCCGCGCCCGGCGCCCCAAGCCTCGGAAATCCACGTCTTCGGCGAGCCGGAACCCACTTCGGTCAAGACCGAACCGACACCTTCGCCCCAATCCGCGGCCAAGCCCGTTAACAGTGAAACGTCCGGAAAGAACACTTCTCGCCCGGCCGCCAGACCGGCAAAGCCGGCACAGGACGAAGATGAAAGCAAGGCCTGGGCAGCCGTCGAGCCGTTCTTTGGCAGGCCACCGGACGATCCGGGCGTCAAGGCGCCTGCGGCACCCGTCGAAGATAGCAAGACACGTCTGAAGCTTTTCTAAGGAGTGAGATTTCAAGTGTTTGAAACGATCGTCTCATTCCTGCAGGAAATCGTCGGCGGGACAGGCCCTGCTGATGAGGAGGTCACTGAGGTCCGCGTCGCGGCCGTGGCGCTCTGCAATCAAGTCATGGCCGCCGACGGCAAGGTGACGCCGGAGGAACGGGCCATCGTCGCAGACGTCTTCAGGACGCGTTTCGGACTGGAAGGCGCGAGACTCAATGCGCTTCTGGAGGCGGGCGATCGCGCGGAGAAGAATGCCGTGGACTTTTTCCAGTTCACCACCGTTCTCAAGCGCGAATTGCCGATCGAGAGGCGCAACGCCTTCGTCGGCCTGCTCTGGGACATTGTTTATGCAGACGGTGAAAAGTCAGAAGTCGAGGATCACGTCATCTGGCGCATCGCCGATCTTCTCGGCGTCGAAGGCCGCGAACGTGTGGAACAGCGGATCGCTGCAGAAAGGCGCGCCCGCGAGAGGCGCACATTAAACAGCTAAAGCAATTCCAGAAAAAGCGTGTAGCGGCTTTTCGTCCGGAATTGCGTGAAAACAAAGAGATAGAGTGTTTCAGGCTATTCCGGTTGCGCCTGAAACGCTCCAGTACCTCAATGCTCCTCAACCGGAGCATCGAGACTGTCAATCTGGCGTAGTTTCGGAAATGACAGCGCCCAGATCACGGCAACGGCGAGCGTGCCGACCCCTCCAACCACCACAGCCGGCACCGCGCCGATGAGTGATGCCATCGTGCCGGCGCGGAACTCGCCCAGTTCGTTCGAGGCTCCCACAAAAACCATGTTCACCGCGTTCACGCGCCCGCGCACTTCGTCGGGCGTCCAGAGCGCTATCAGCGTCTCGCGAACATAGACGGAGATCATGTCCGCAGCCCCCATGACCGCGAGCGCAACCACCGAGAGCCAGACCGACGTCGACAGGCCGAACACCACCGTGCCGGCTCCGAAGACGGCAACGCCGACGAACATCAGCATGCCGGCACGATGCCTGATCGGGAAACTCGCAAGCAGGATCGCGGTGACGATGGCACCCACGCCGGGCGCGGAGCGAAGCAGGCCGAGCCCCCAGGGGCCTACGGTCAGCACGTCGCGGGCGAAGATCGGCATCAGAGCGGTCGCGCCACCGAGCAGAACGGCAAATAAGTCGAGCGAGATCGCGCCTAGAACGATCTTCTCGGACTTGATGAAGCTGAAACCGGCGAGCAACGAGGTCCATGTCGGTTTTTCGCGCGACATGCGCTGCGCGGGCTTCGGGATCATGATGACGAGAACCGAGCTCACGAGCAGCAATGCCAGCGCGACCGCATAGGCAATGTCGGCGCCCAGCCCGTAGAGCAGGCCGCCTGCGACGGGCCCGATGATGGTGGCCGCCTGCCAGGACGAGGAATTCCAGGCCACGGCGTTGGACAGGTCTTCCGGCGGAATGAGATTTGGCGCAAGCGATTGCACCGCAGGCGCCATGAAGGCGCGCTCCAGCCCGAAGAGCAGCATGACGATAAAGACCGGCATGGGCGAGAAAGTAGCCGTCAGCGTCATGCCGAGCAGTAGCGCGGTGGCAACGGAAGCCACGAACATGCAGGCCGAGACGATGACGCGCCGATTGTAGCGGTCGGCGACCGACCCCGTCACCAGCACCAGCGCCAGCGACGGCAGAAACTGGAAGAGGCCAATGAGGCCCAGATAGAACGGGTTCTTCGTCGCGTCATACATCTGCCAGCCCACTGACACGCTGACGATCTGGGTCGCGAAGGATGTGAGAAAGCGTGAGAAGAAGAACAGCGAATAAGAACGATGACGGAATGCGGCGAACCGGTGCACGGGGGTGACGGTATCGGACATGGAGTAGTTTTCCTCGGCGGCAGGACGCCGCCATTAAGCATGTTGACGGGGATGAAAGACCCGCCCTTGCCCGTTTAGTCGCCAAAGACTACATAACTGTCAATCGAAAGATTGGAGCGGATTATGCTGGCGGTTATCGCGACCCTGAATTTCATTATCAATATCATCTGGTTCCTGGTCATTGCCTCGGCGATTTTTTCCTGGCTCTATGCTTTCAACGTGATCAACACGCGCAATGAAGCCATCAACATGATCGGCCGTTCGCTCTACCAGGTCACGGAACCGATCTACCGCCCGATCCGCAAGATCCTGCCGAACATGGGCGGTCTTGATCTGTCGCCGCTCGTCGTGCTGGTCATCCTGTTCTTCCTGCAGCAACTGCTGAACACGACGATTGCCTCTGCACTGCTCGGCGGCTGATGGGCGAAGCCTTACCCTTTCAGGTCAATTCGGATCACGTCCGGCTTTCGGTGAAACTCACGCCGAATGCCGGGCGCGACGGCATTGATGGCGCCGAAACGGGCGCAGACGGCGAAACGCTGCTCAAGGCCCGCGTGACAGCCGTGCCCGAACAGGGCAAGGCCAACAAGGCGCTGATCGAACTGCTGGCCAAGTCCCTCAAGCTGCCGAAATCGTCGATCTCCGTGATTTCCGGCGACACGGCGCGCAAAAAAATCCTCCGCATCGACGGCGATACGGAGGAGATTGCTACGAAGCTTCAAGCGCTTCTGGAGCGCGCGTAGCGCTCTTACTTGGACTTCTTGTAGCGTTCGATCGCTTCCACGATGAGGCGCTTGGCGACGTCAACGTCCTGCCAGCCGCCGATCTTGACCCACTTGCCGGGTTCCAGATCCTTGTAGTGTTCGAAGAAGTGCTCGATCTGCTTCAGCGTGATTTCCGGCAGGTCCGTGTAGTTCATGACCTTGTCGTAACGCTGCGTCAGCTTCGGAACCGGAACGGCCAGGATCTTCTCGTCCTTGCCTCCGTCGTCTTCCATGATCATGACGCCGATCGGGCGAACATTGATCACGCAGCCGGGGATCAGCGGACGTGTGTTGCAGATGAGAACGTCGACCGGGTCGCCGTCTTCGGACAGCGTGTGCGGGACGAAGCCGTAGTTACCCGGATAGGTCATCGGCGTGTAGAGGAAGCGGTCGACGATGAGCGCGCCGGCTTCCTTGTCCATTTCGTACTTGATCGGGTGACCGCCAACCGGCACTTCCACAATCACGTTGACGTCGTCCGGCGGGTTCTTGCCGATAGAAATTGCATCGATACGCATTCATCCATCCCTTATGGCGGTGATTTCATCGGCTGTGTCGATAAAGGCAAATGCATTGCAACGCAACATGGCCGATGGGCTATGTTTAACACGGCGACGCGGGGCGGCGGCTGGCGCAAGCCCGTTCGCTTCGATAGAGTTTCCGCGGGGATATTTCGGGGAAGACACCATGCATGCGGGATTTGCGCTCTTCATTCTGGCAACGTTTGCCGCTGGGACGGCCTCCGCCAATTCGAGCGTCTACACAAAGCTCGATCTCGACAATTGCAAGAAGCTCTCGAGCGGCGAGGCGGGCGGACGCATGAAATGCGCCGGATACAAATCCTATCCAGTCTATTTCGCTGAAGACGATCTGCGCCAGAGCCTGCGATATGGACCGGCGGCCAAGGATCTCATTGAGGACAGTTTCGAGACCTTCGCGCAGTTCAACAATATCAACATGACCATCGAGTGGCGGCTGGACGACGCAGGCAAACCCGTTGCCGCAATCCAGCGATGGTTTACCGACAACCCGGACCCCAACACCGGAGCCTCGTCGCCGAAGAATGCCGGACAGGTTCTGGTCGTCTCCCGCGTCGCACAGCCGGACGACGGTCTCTCCTGCGTCGTCGGCTATGTCGATGCGCTGGCCAATCCGAACGCCAACGATCTCGCCCGCAAGCTTGCGGACGACAATGCGAGCGACTTCGCCTGCGGCTATACCGAACCGATGTGGGTGGGGACCAAGGGACCGAAGGCCGGCACGCCCAGCAACCATCTGCCGGACCGCCTCAAGGCCGAGTGATCAGTTCCAGAGGAAGCCGAGCTTCTTCAGCGCCGCGCCGCCGAAATCTTCCGTGCCCTCGACGGCATCAACCCCGCCGTGATTGCGGAAAAAGCGGATCGTCAGGTCGCAATCTTCCAGGCACCAGGCAACCATCCCACGATAGCCCAGCGAAGAAAGCAGCGAGCGGCCCTCCGCAAAGAGGCGTGAGCCAAGGCCGATGCCTTGATATTCGGGTTTCAGATACAGCTCGTAGATCTCACCCTCTTGCGCAAGACCGCGCGCCCGGTTCTGGCCGATCGTCGCATAGCCGGCGATTTCGCCCGCAACTTCCGCCACGAGAAGCGTTGCCGGCCCGCGAGATGCGATCCGCCACCAGCGCTCACCGCGGCGTTCGATCATTTTGGTCAATGGCTTGTGAGGGATCAGGCCGGCATAGGTATGCTGCCAGGATTGGCGGTGCGCCTCGGAAATTGCGCGCGCATCCTGGGGGTCGGCCCGCCTGATATCGATCGTCAACGTCTTCATAACGCCACTCGTCCTACGCAAAACTCGGGAGATATGGGGCCACATTACCGACCCAATCCCCTTGAACGCCATGGCCATCATAGCCATCGCAGACCTTACCCACAAAAGATGCGCAAACTGCCTCCCAAAGGGTCACGTCTGAAAGGAATTTAACGCTATTTTAACCACGCCCGCAAGCGCGTGAATCGACGAGTCTCGCCTAAAATGCCCTGCCCGCGACCAATCGCCCAAACCTCACCAATTTGTATAGTTCCGGAAAGGCGCCTGTGAAGAGCGGCAGGCAATCTCCTTCTCGTCAACAAGGGCAGCTCGCAACGAGCCGCCCGATCGAAACCGGAGATACGCCATGAACCGCGCACAACAGATTTTTCTCGCAGCAGCCCTCGCACTCGGCCTGAGCGGCGGCATCGCGACTGCAGCCCCGATGAACGACTACTTCCCGACATTCGCCAGCGCATCGGATGTTCAGGTCGTCATCCTGGACGCCCAGGCAAAGGCCAACAAGGAATACAAGTTCATGACGGCGCAGCCGGAGATCTACGCGGCTGAAGCCAAGGCCATCATCGCCAAGACCCCTGCTCTTGCTGCCAAGTTGCGCAGCATGAATGTCCAGATCAACAACGTCGCGGGCATCGTGAGCTCGGAAGACGGCACCTACTCCGTCCTTCTTCGTTGATCGGTCCTGCGGGATCCGCAATGCCCGTCAAACCGCCCGGCCGTGGAGGTCGGGCGGTTGAAAGCGTCTTGAGATACGGAGACCGCGTCTCCGGTTCACGAACGCTCCTGATGACCCGACCGCAAAAGCGCGAGCCCCGCGAAGCGAGATTCTTACGGAATTGTATGTCAGCGGGAAGCTTCACGACAGAAATCCGTGGCAGATTGCCAAGATCACGAAAGTCGGGACAGAAGAACATGCGCATACTGGTCATCGAAGACGATGAGAAAATGTCCGCCTTCGTCGCCAAGGGGCTGACCGAAGCAGGACACGTCTGCGACACGTTTCGCGACGGCCGGGACGGGCTTTTCCAGGCGACCCAGGACCGCGATCACTACGATGTTCTGATCGTCGATCGCATGCTACCGGGTCTCGACGGACTTTCGCTGGTCCGGGCCGCGCGCGCCGCGCAGATCAAGACTCCGGTTCTCTTCCTGACCGCCATGGGCGGCGTCGATGACCGGGTCGAGGGACTGGAGGCCGGGGCGGACGACTATCTGGTCAAACCCTTCGCCTTTTCCGAACTGCTGGCCCGCCTGAACGCGCTGGCCCGTCGCCCGCCTGTGCAGGAGCAACGAACCGTTCTCAAGGTTGCCGACCTCGAACTGGACCTCGTGCGCCGCAAGGTGCAGCGCGCGGGACAGCATATCGATCTCCAGCCACGCGAATTCGTTCTGCTGGAAACCCTGATGCGCGCCGAAGGCCGAGTGCTGACGCGCACCATGCTGCTCGAAAAGGTCTGGGACATCCATTTCGACCCGCAGACAAGCGTGGTCGAGACCCATATCAGCCGGCTGCGGACGAAAATCGACAAACCCTTCGAGTTGCAGCTCCTGCACACCGTGCGCAACACCGGATACAGCCTCCATGTACCCAGCTAATTTCTGGCGCAGCACCCCGTTCCGGCTGGCGGTCGCCTATGCGTTCCTGTTCATGACGTCGTCTTTCCTGGTCTACGCGGTGACATACGAAATTCTGCGCCGGGAACTCTATGCCACGCTCGACGCCTCCGTGACGGAAACGTATTCCGTCATGCAATCGACCTATTCTCCCGGCCGCGTCGAAGACCTCGTGAAGGCCATGGAAACCTACAGCAATCTCGAACAAGGCTATCCGAGCGTCTTCTATCTCGGCACGCCGGAGGGCCAGCGCCTGGCGGGAAATGTCGCGACATTCAAGACCGGAAGCAGTCTCCAGACGGTCACGGGTGAAGAGCTCGGACTATCGACGCGTAATCGCTACAGGGTTCTGACAGGTACGATCGATGGGAGGCCGCTGCTGATCGGCCAAAGCGTGGAGCAGACCGAAGCATTGGCGGAGATCGTCTTCTCCAGCTTTGCCTGGATGGCGCTCGCAACTTCGCTTCTGGCGATCATCGTGGGCGTCTTCCTGGGACTTCGCGCGCAGGCGCGCATCCAGAACATCGCCCGCACGATGAACGACATTTCCGATGGTCAGTTTACCAAGCGCGTGGAGATCTCCGGTCGGGGCGACGACATCGATGTCATCGCCGGGCAGATCAACGAAGCGCTGAATCGTCTGTCGGATCTGATGACCGGCATGAAACAGGTGAGCGTCGATATCGCCCATGACCTGAAGACACCGCTCAACCGGTTGAAGGTTATTCTCGAGGAGGCAGCAATCCGCGAGGAAAACGGGCATGCCGTGGGAGAGCAACTGCAGGAAGCCCTGGCGGAAAGCGACAGGATCAACGCGACATTCCAGGCGCTTCTGCGCATCTCGCAGATCGAAGCAGGCGCCCGCAGGTCGCGCTTCATCCAGCTGGACCTCAGACAGGTCCTGGAGAATGTCGCCGAGATCTTCTCGGGCGTTGCCGAAGACAATGGGCAGTCCGTTTCCTTTGAGGCTCCGCCGGATGCAACCTTCCCCATCGAGGGCGACAAGGAGTTGCTGACCCAACTCGCCGTCAATCTCGTGGAGAACGCCATCAATCATTGCCCGGCCGGCACCCGCATCGTCGTTTCGCTCGAGCGCCGCAAGGAGGGTTATGTGGCGATTGTCGCGGATGACGGTCCCGGCATTGATGAGAGCGAACGCGAAAAGGTGTTCCGGCGGCTCTATCGGCTCGACAAGAGCCGGAATTCGCCGGGTAACGGCCTTGGCCTGAGCATGGTCAAGGCGATTGCCGATCTCCACGGGCTGAGCGTGAAGATCGAAGACAACCGGCCCGGCGCCCGCTTCGTGCTCAGCCAGTTACATTACAGAGTGTGCTGAAGCGCAAGGGCTCAGCTCTCGTCTCCCTCCAGTTTCGGCGACAGCAGACGCAGGGCGTTCATCGTGACCAGCACTGTCGCGCCCGTGTCGGCAAGAATGGCAGGCCACAGCCCCGTGATGCCGATCACCGTCGTCACAAGGAACACGGCCTTCAGGCCGAGCGCGATGGTGATGTTCTGGCCGATATTCGCCATGGTGTTTCTGGAAAGCTGGACCATCCTTGCAATGTCAGCCACCCGGCCATGAAGGACAGCCGCATCGGCCGTTTCCAGAGCGACATCCGTGCCGCCGCCCATGGCAATCCCGATATCGGCGGCGGCAAGCGCGGGCGCGTCGTTGATGCCATCCCCCACTTTGCCGACAACAAGCCCCTGAGCCTTCAATTCGCCGACGATCCGCTGCTTGTCTTGCGGGAGAAGCTCTGCGCGGACATCGCCCATGCCGAGTTGCGCAGCGATCGCTTCTGCCGTTCGGCGATTGTCGCCCGTCAGCATAACCGTCTTGATGCCGAGTGCTTTCAGCGCCTGCAGGCCCTGGCGGGCATCCGGGCGCGGCTCGTCACGCATGGCCAGGAGGCCGGAGATTTCAGATCCCCTGAGCAGAACCGATACGGTCTTGCCCTCCTCATGCAGCGACTGAATGCGCCGCTGCAGGTCCTGGGGCAAAACTACCTTTTCCCCGGCGGCGCGCGGCGATCCGAGGAAGACTTCGCGGCCATCCACGGTGGCGGTCACACCCTTGCCCCCAATGGCCTGCGCCTGCGAGGCGGCAGGAACGGCAACCTGATCCGCTTCGGCTCTGGCCAGGATGGCTTGCGCGAGTGGATGGCTTGAACCTGTTTCCAGCGCTGCCGCCAAAGCGAGAACCTCACCTTCCCCCGCGTTCCAGGCAACGATATCGGTAACCTTGGGCTTTCCTTCCGTCAGCGTGCCGGTCTTGTCGAGCGCCACCGCCGAAAGCTTGCCAAGTCCTTCCAGCACCGCGCCGCCCTTCATCAGAAGGCCGCGCCGCGCTCCGGCGGACAGGGAGGCAGCGATGGCAGCCGGGGTCGAGATGACCAGTGCACAGGGGCAACCAATCAGCAGCACCGCGAGGCCCTTATAGATCCATTCGGCCCACGGCGCGCCAACGGCAAGCGGCGGAACCACTGCAACAAGGGCGCCGACCAGCAGAACACCCGGCGTGTAATATTTCGAGAACCGATCGATGAAGCGCTCTGTCGGGCTCTTGGATTCCTGCGCCTCTTCAACCAGCTTCACCACGCGCGCAATCGTGTTGTCGGCCGCGGCTGCCGTGACCCGCACCTTGAGCACAGCCTCGCCGTTGATCGTTCCGGCAAAGACGGCGGCGTCCTTCTCCTTGCGCACGGGAACGCTTTCGCCGGACACCGGCGCCTCATTGATGGCGCTCGCACCTTCCAGGATGACCCCATCCGCGGCAAGGCGATCTCCCGGCCGGACGACAATGATCGAACCGACGGAAAGCGTGTCTGCCTGAACCTCACGCGTGCGCCCGTTCTCTTCGAGCAGCGCCGTCTTGGGCACCAGCGTTGTGAGCGACTGGATGCTGGCACGGGCGCGCCCGGCGGCAATGCCCTCAAGAAGTTCGCCGACCAGGAAGAGGAAGACAACCGCTGCGGCCTCCTCGCTCGCATGGATGAGGACCGCACCCACGGCGGCGATGGTCATGAGAGTTTCAATCGTGAACGGAATGCCGGCAAGGGCCGCCGAAAGCGCACGCCTGGCGATCGGCACGAGACCAATCAGCATGGCGGCAGCAAACGCGTAGGCGGCGATCGACGGCACGGCATGACCAACGACATAGGCGACCGCCAAAGCTCCACCGCTTGCCATCGTCAGAACCGCCTTCCGGGAACGCCACCAGGGGCCATCCGACGACGCTCCATGGTCATGGCCATGCAGCCCGAGCGCCTCGGGCACGCCACTATCGTGAGCAGCATGGGAATGGCCGGCGTGCCCATGATCGTGCCCGGCATGATCGTGGGGCGGGTGACCGGAACTTCCGCAGGCATGTGGGTGCACATGGGCATGATCGTGGCCACAACCGCAGCTCGGCTCGGCATGGTCGTCTGCACCGCCGTTCGATGTGATGGCTGCGTTAACCGCCATTGCATCCTTGGCCTGGACACCGTAACCAAGTTTCCGAACCGTCTTTTCAACCGCGGGGAGTGTTTCGTCACCGTCGTAGTTGACGATCATTGTGCCGGCCGTTGCGGAAACGGATACATCGACGATGCCCGGCAGCTTTCGCACCGCCGTGTCGATCTTTGTTGCACAGCCGGCGCAATCCATGCCTTCCACACGATAGCGCATTTTGCCCGAGGTCGTCGCCATGATGGTCTCCTTGCCTTCTTTTCCCATGGCTACACCCTCTAGCGACTGGAGGATCAAGACATGATTTCGGAGATTTTTCGGCATCGAACGTTCTGTATCACCGGGAACGTCATATGTGACAACCGATCATCCTTCCGGCGCTCGGACAGGTCTTTTGCGCAAGACGACCCTGAAAGGGGCTGCCCGCGACGCTGCGGCGGCGGGAGCGATGCAGGTTCCGGCCTTGTCAAGGAACAGATACTCTTGACTCTTTTCGGACTTCCCTATTAAGAATTCATTATACATGTTTTCATTGGAGTATATTATAATGTTCAAATATTCCGTAGCGGCGGCCGTAGCCGGTCTCGCGCTCTCGACCCTTCCCGTTCAGGCCAGCACCAATTCGGTTGTTGCAGGCTGCTCGGCTGGTGGCAATTGCGTCGCGCTTGTACAGGCTGAGATTGCTCGTTACCGCGGCACTCCCGCCCAGAAGGATCGCGCAATCGCTAACCTCGTCGCAGCACTCGCTGGCGTGGCAAACGGTTCGAACGACAAGGCAATCGCAGGTGCCATCGCGTTTGCAGGCTCGCAGTCTTCGAACAGCGGCCAGCAGCAGCAGATCGCGCAGATCGCAAACACCGTCAGCACCGGGGCACCCCAGACCACCACGGCTGCAGTTGCCGGCCAGCAGGCCAGCGCCAACTGAGTTAGCCTGCCTGCTGGCTTGACGCAGCTTCGTCGGGCGGCACTTATTGGCTCTATATGATGGACCCGTTTTCCGGGTCCATCCCTCACAAATTTTTCCATATTTGTTGTCAGGTGGATTTCCTTTCCACAAGACGGCGGCCGTTTTTGGCCTCAGTCTATCTATCGAGCGATCATTTTATATTTTTTGATTTTTCTGAAATGAACATCTGGAGCGACCTTTGACTTTCCAGACCGGATTTGAAAACGTCTTCAGTCCTGAATTGCCTCGCAGGCGCAAGACGCGGAACACCCCGAACAGAACGCGAGGCGATGTCGTTATCCGCGAGGGCGACCTCGGGAGGAAAATACATTTCATCGCCAAACGGGTGATGGATGTCGTGGTTTCGCTGTGCGCGCTTATCGTTCTGGCGCCGCTGCTGGTCGGCGTGGCTCTGGCGGTCAAGGCCACGAGCCGCGGGCCCGCCTTCTTTTCGCAACAGCGTTGGGGCAAAGACGGTCAAAAGATCAGGGTCTACAAGTTCCGCTCGATGTATACGGATCGCTGCGACGCGACCGGGGTCGCGCAGACAACCGAGGACGACCCGCGCGTGACGCCCCTCGGCAGGGTTCTGCGGAAGACGAGCATCGATGAGCTTCCGCAGCTCTATAATGTCCTGCGTGGCGACATGTCGCTCGTTGGACCGCGCTGCCATGCCATCGGCATGAAGGCAGCCGGCAAGCTTTACGAAGAACTTGTACCCGGCTACCACGCACGCCACACTGTGCGCCCCGGCATCACCGGTCTTGCGCAGGTGCGCGGCTTCCGCGGCCCGACCGATACGCCCTCGGTATCCCGCGCACGCATTGCCTACGACCTGCAATATATCCGCTCATTCTCCATCTGGCTCGATATGCAGATTCTCGCGCTGACGGTTTGGACCGAACTGCGTGGTGGCAAGGGCTTCTGAAGTCCGGCCACCTACACAAGACACCTCACATCTGGCTGCGTGAAGGCAAGGGGCAGGAGGTGCTGCGCCCTTTTGACACAAATCGATCCGATCGTTACGATTTTATCGATCTCAATAATCCGTCCTCAAGCTCCTTCGGCTAACTTGCTCTCAAGCGAAACCTTCTTCGCAAAAGAGATGTGAACCCAAGCATCCGGAAAAGAGGCGGACATGTTGAAGTCTTTTCTGATCGCGTTTTCGGCAGTTGCGTCAGTGACGCTTTCTCTGGTGGGGGAGGCAAACGCCTTCGGAACCGCCTCAGCCGCACGCGCAATGGCGCCGAGACCTGCCGATATGAAACCGGCGGGGCCGAAGCTCGGCCATGCGCCGCCGCTGCAGTTCCAGATTTTCTGCCTGCAGAACCCGGCCGATTGCCGGCGCACCCGCCTGACATCCATCGCATATGACGAGCGAACCAGGCATCTGCTTGCCGAAATCAACAATCAGGTCAACAGCCAGATCAAGCCTCGCGCCGACAAGGGGCGGGATGTCTGGACAATCTCCAGCACATTCGGCGATTGCGACGACTATGCGATCACGAAGCGACACAAGCTGATCCGCGCAGGTTTGCCCGCATCGGCGCTGCGGATGGCCGTCGTGCGCACGCCAAAGGGCGAAGGCCACGCCGTTCTCGTCGTCAAGACGAGCGCGGGCGAATTCGTCCTCGACAATCTGCGCAGCATGATCGTGTCGCGACAGGAGAGTGGCTATCGCTACCTCACCGTCGCCTCTGACGATCCACACCGTTGGAAAGGCTAACTTGACCGCACCCGGCGGCAGCTTGATCTTTCCATGCAAGAAACGGCATATCACAACAGGCTGACACCAGTCTTCCCGGACCGAGGCAGCCATCATGCGATCCCGCGTTTTCCGGGACCGCACATCATTTTCAAGAGAGCATAATGTCGAAGTCCCCTTTTCATTTTGTCGCCATCGGACTGGCCGCTCTCGGATTTCTGACCGGCACCGCATTGTTTCGAACCGAGTCCGCCGTGTTGACCTACGGGGGCGCGGAAAACGCAGTCCTGCAGGACGGTATATTCGACGGCTCGGTCAGCCTGGGCTATTCCGCCTATGCAGATCAGAGATTGCTGTCGGCCTGTCTCGCGGGCATGACCGGCGTGCGCAGACTGGCCAACACGGCGGAAGACAATCTACGCTTTGCCGGCCATTGCAGGTCCATCGCAGACGCAGCTATCGAGCGCGTCCCCCTCTCCTCCTTCGCCTGGTGCGTCAGAGCCCAGACAAGCGCCTTACTTGGCGATTTCGCGGCGATGAACAGTGAACTGCGGAAATCTCGTGAGCTTGGCAAATATGAGGGATGGATCGCCCTGAACCGCAACCTGATTGCCGAAGAAAACTTCGCCAGTCTCGACGCCGACGCCAGGACCGGAAACGACGCCGACCTCGCCATCATGGCGACCAGCCAGACGGGCATCGCAGCAATCAGCCGGCTTTATCGAGCCGATCCGGAATTCCGCGAGCGCATGAGCAAGATCGCCTCTGGACTGCCCGCCGACGCCCAGGATCGTTTCGTCTACGAACTGAAACGGGGCCTGGGTGCAGGCTGAGCCGAATTTCGGGCATTGCACAATAAGAATTGATTGAATTCCGCCGCATTGATGAACGGCAAAAATGAGCATCCCATGACCAGAGAGAAGTTGAACGACGCGACAATGTGGTGCCTGACGGTCTTTATCGCCATCGTGCCGCTCTTCCTCGGCGGCAACCGTCCGCTTGTCTGGATCGGTGCCTTCACGGCCATGTGCCTCATGCTCGTGACCTATCTCGCGTTAATCTTCTATATAAACCAAGATTTGGCTTTCTCATTGAAAAGGGTGGGCCTCTATGGTGTCGTCTACCTGTTATTTATCGGCTTTCAGTTCATCCAGATTTTATCGGCGCTCATGTTTCATTCCGGCGACATCGACGGCCCTTCAGCTTCCTGCTGCACACTCAGCATAGCGCCGCGGGAAACCGTGCTCGCCCTGCTCCGCTGGCTGACATTCGGGGTCGTCGCTTTTCTCAGCCTCCAGGTTTGCGCCAACAGGAAGCGCGCGAGCCGCTTCATGACCGTGCTCTTCTGGATCGCCGTCGCGCATGGCGTGCTCGGCTTCGTGCTCTTCTTCATGCTGAACGATGCAGCCCTGCTGGGTCAGAAATGGACCTATGAGGGATCCATGACCGGCGCTTTCATCAATCGCAACACCTTTGCGACCATGCTCGCAGCAGGTATCGTCCTTGGCGCTTCCCAACTCCTCAAGACGGTTCAGCCCCGCTCCCAGGGCGCGGGCTCACGGGGCGGCGCTACGCCCGTATCGCTGGCAATCGTCGCGACCGCCCTGATCGTCCTCGTCGTGGATATCGCTTCCACCAATTCCCGCATGGGCCTGATTGTCGCCGTCACCGGCATCGCCGTCTTCGCGGGCCTCGTCGGATGGCGGCCCTCCAAATCCGGCCCCATGCCGACCGCAGGCGATGATGAAATTCCGGCAAACGTGCCCCGCGGGGCGGTCCTTGTGGTGCTCGGCGTGCTGCTGATCGCCTTGCTTGTCTTTAGTACGCAACTGCTCGACCGCGTCCTGCTGGCCGAGCACTCAATTGTGGATCGAACCGCGCTTTATGCCCAGACCTGGAATATGATCCTGGCGCGTCCGTTCACGGGGTTTGGTGGCGGCAGTTTCGCAACCGCCTTTCCGCTTGTCCACCAGCCGCCCGTCAACACGGACTACATCTGGGACAAGGCTCACAATAGCTATCTGGCGCTGTGGAGCGAATACGGACTGGTCTTCGGCAGTCTGCCGATCCTTCTCGTCGGCCTTGCTTTTGCGGCTCTGGTCGCCAACGCAAAGCGCGACGCGATCATTGCCGCCGCCGCGGCCGTGATCGCGCTTTCGGCCCTCCACGCCGTGGTCGATTTCAGCCTCGAGATCGAGGGCTACACCCTCTTTTTCATCGCCATTGTTGCCTGTGGGCTCGCCCGCGCGCTTGGCTCGGGCCAGCGATCAGAAGGGTTGCCCAGATGATGGCCTTCATGTCGAGCGTGCTTGGCCGCAGCAAACCGCCCGCCCCCGCGCGGCGGCGGGAGAGATTGTTCTTCGAACAGCGGCCGCAGGCCATCTACGCGATCGGCGACATCCACGGATGCTATGACGGCCTGAAAGCCATTGAGGAACGCATCATCGCGGACGCAGCATCCATCGACGGGGAAAAGTGGCTGATCTGCCTTGGCGACTACATAGACCGCGGCCCCGCATCCGCTGCCGTGCTCGATCACCTGACCTCGCCGCCACCTCCCGGCTTCCGCAGGTTCTGCATTGCCGGCAATCACGAAGTGGCGCTTCAGGACTTCCTCGACAGTGACGGACGGCAGGACCAATGGCTGTCGATCGGCGCGACCGAAACGCTGGCCTCCTACGGGCTTTATCCGCGCCACCGCGATAGCCGGAGCATCGCGCGGATGCTGCAGGAATACCTGCCGGAAGAACACCGCGATTTCCTTCGTGCCCTGCCGGAGATGATCGTCGTGCCCGACTATTGCTTCGTGCACGCCATGATCGACCCGGCACTGGGCCTTGAGATGCAGTCAACCGAGACGCTACTCTGGTCGCGCCCGGCAGAGTTTCAATGGAATGGCGTCAAGCTCGGCTTCAGGGTCGTGCACGGGCATACGCCTGTCAGGGACGTGGAAATCAACGACAACCGCATCAACGTCGATGTGGGTGCGTATTTAAATGGTCATCTTGCTGCAGTAAAAATCGGCGTCAATTCAGTGGACGTCATAAAATATTGATAATTCAGCGTTGCGGACAAGAGCATAGTTTATAGTTTGCGTGAGGTATTATAGTGGAACAGAGTCACGAGATTCGAAATCTGATCGGAATCATTCGCCGTCAGTATTTGATCATTGCCGCCGTCGCGCTCGTCGTGATGGTCGCGGTTTCAGTGGTGCTGTTCACCCTGGTTCCGAAATACACTGCAACGGCCAAACTCCTGGTCGACCCCAGCTCGAAGAACCTTCTCAACCCCACGGACCGGCCGGATTACTCGGGGATTGAGACCAACGCTCGCGTCGACAGCGAAGTCGCGATCCTCAATACGGGAAACGCCATCGCGCAGCTGATCAAGGATCAGAACCTGATGAGCGATCCAGAATTCGGGGTGACGCTTGGATGGCTCGACAAGGTGCTCACGGTGTTCAACCTCGAGAGCCCTGCTGCCACGGACAGCGACGAACTGGTCGCCAAGGTGGTCAAGCGGGTTGAAAAAGCGGTCGACGTGGAACGCGAAGGCATGACCTATGTCATTTCCGTTTCCTTCACGTCCCGCGATCCGCAGAAGGCGGTCGCGCTCGCCAACGCGCTTGCCCAGACCTACATCAACCAGCAACTCCAGTCGAAGGTTTCCGGCACGCTGGCATCGCGCAACATCATTCAGGCGCAGCTCGGCCAGGCCAACGACGCCGTTGTACGCGGGGAGCGCAAGCTCGACGAATATATGGAGAAGAACCTGGCAAAGCTACAGGAGCTTTCAGGGTCGGACGAAATCAAACGGCTGCGCGAGGAAATGGACGCAACGCTGCGCCGCAACGTAGACCGTAACAACGCGCTGGCGGCAGCACAGAAGCAGCTGACGGAAGGCAACTATTCCGCACTCGCCGATACGCTGAAGAGCGACGCCCTGAAGGCGCTGCAGGTGCAGCGCGCCAATCTCGCGGCCTCGATGTCGATCCCCGTCCTCGGCGGCAAGCCGCAGGGCAATATCCAGAAGGATCTGGCCGCACTCGACAAGAAGCTGCAGGACAACGCGGCTGCCGCAGTCGTGGCGTTCCAGAAGGACGTGGCCACAGGCGGAAACACCACCGACGCTCTTCGGGAGCGTCTGCGCACCGCCATCATGAGCAGCAACCTGCCACCTGAAGTCCTGGCGGAAGTCTATGCGATCCAGAAGGAATCCGAAATCGCGCGCGAGCAATATCAAAGCCTGCTGTCGCGCATGAAGGAGCTGGACACGCAGGCCCAGCTTCAGGTTCCGGACAGCCGCATCGTCAGCGTTGCGCTGCTGCCCACGACGCCCTCCTTCCCCAAGGTCGGCCGCTCGCTCGGCATCGCGCTCGGCGCCTCGCTGCTTGTCGGACTGGGCGTCGCCTTCATGCGGGAGAATTTCATCGGCGGCTTCGTCGAGGACGAACAGATTGAAAGCGTGCTGAGAGTTCCGGTTGCCGCCGTGATCGAAAAGCAGGCAACACCGGCCAACGCGCGCAACGGCATTCCAGATCTCATCATCTCGACGCCCATGTCCGCCTTCGCCGAAGCGTTCCGGCGTATCCGCGTCAAGATCGAGCGGATGAATATCGACCGGAACCGCAACGGCGACTTCGCGATGAACGGTCAACCCGGCGGCCTCGTCGTGCTGGTCACCTCTTCGGTTCCGAACGAGGGCAAGTCGACAGTCTCCCTCTCGCTGGCCCGAACGCTCGCCCATTCCGGCCGCCGCACGCTCTTGATCGACGCCGACCTCAGAAAGCCGAGCGTCCACAAGCTCGTCGGCCTGAACCAGAGCCAGCAGCTGGCGAGCTACCTGCAGGGTCAAACCGGCGAAGGCCTTTCAAGCCTGATCACCTCCGATCCAAGCGGCAATCTGAAGCTCGCGCTGGGCGGACGCCTCAGCAACCATGCGACCGATGAACTCGTCATGGGCGACCGCTTTGCGGCGCTGATTGCGGAAGCCCGGCAGCAATTCGACTTCATCGTCATCGACACGCCGCCGATCGATCCGGTTGTCGATGGCCTCTACATCGCCCGCCATGCCGATTTCGTCACCTTCGTCGTTCGCTGGAGCACGACGGCCCAGACGGTGGCCAAGCGCTGCATGAAGGCGCTGCAGGAAAATTGTGCACCGGGAACGACGATGCTTGGCGTGATGAGCCAGCGCGAAGTCGCCAAGGGCAGCCGCTATTATCGCTATTCCGGATATTACGAGAGCTGAGAAGGAGCATCTGACACATCCAGAAACATATTGAATACGGATATTTCCCATGATTTTTGAAGAACTCGATATTCCGGACGTCTATTTCATCACGCCAAAGAAGATCGGCGACAGCCGCGGCTTCTTCATGGAGGTTTTCCGGCAGGAGACCTTCAGCAGCCAGGTCGGCGACTTCACATTCGTCCAGGAAAACTGCTCGATGTCGGTCGAGACCGGGACGGTGAGAGGCCTTCACTTTCAGCTTCCCCCACGCGCGCAGGGCAAGCTCGTTTCCTGCACGCAAGGCGCGCTGCTCGATGTCGCGGTCGATATTCGCACGGGCTCGCCAACTTTCGGGCAGCATGCGGCCAGACGCTTGACGGCCGAACATGGCGAACAGCTCTGGGTGCCGCCGGGATTCGCGCATGGTTTCTGCACCCTCATGCCAAACACGGTGATCAGCTATAAGCTGACCGACTATTACAGTCCGGCCCACGACCGGGGTCTTCTCTGGAGCGACCCTGCCCTCGGCATCGACTGGCCCGTCGCGCCTGACCTCGCCATCCTGTCCGACAAGGACAAGGTGCAGCCCCGGCTTGCCGAGCTGCCAACCGCCTTTCGCTTCGGTTCGTGAGAAAGGCGGCTACCATGCGTGTTCTCGTCACCGGCGGTGCAGGTTTCATCGGATCTGCCCTCGTTCGACATCTCGTGCTTGAAAAGGGCTATGAGGTCCTGAACATCGACAAGCTCACCTATGCGGGGACACTGACCTCCCTGCAGACAGTGGCCGACAATCCGCTTTACAGTTTCCGTCGCGCCGACATCTGCGATGCGCTGGCGATGGAAGCCGCCTTCGAGAGCTTCAGACCTGACCGCGTCATGCATCTGGCGGCCGAAAGCCATGTCGATCGCTCGATCACCGGTTCCCGGCAATTTATCGAGACCAATGTCATAGGCACCTACACGATGCTGGAAGCTGCGCGGCGCTACTGGCAGGGCCTGGCCGACAGAGAGAAGGACGCATTCCGCTTTCTGCATGTCTCGACCGACGAGGTTTATGGCTCGCTCGGCGCCGAGGGCCTCTTCGCCGAAACCACGGCCTATGATCCGAGCTCACCCTATTCCGCCAGCAAGGCGGGCTCCGATTTTCTGGCGAAAGCCTGGGCCCGCACCTATGGCTTCCCGGTCATCGTTTCCAACTGCTCGAACAATTATGGACCCTATCACTTTCCCGAAAAACTGATCCCGCTCACGATCCTCAATGCCCTGGAAGGCAAGCCTCTGCCGGTCTATGGCAAGGGAGACAACATCCGCGACTGGCTTTTCGTGGAAGACCACGCCCGCGCGCTCGACCTGATCGCCGAGCGTGGCCGCATCGGCGAAACCTACAATGTCGGTGGGCGGAACGAGCGTCGCAACATCGATGTTGTGCGCACCATCTGCGCGCTGCTCGACACCATGGCCCCGCGCCGCGAGCCGCATGAGGCACTGATTACCTTCGTCACCGATCGTCCGGGCCATGATGCCCGCTATGCCATCGACGCCACAAAGCTGGAAACGGAGCTCGGGTGGCGGGCGATCGAAACCTTCGACACCGGCATTGAGAAAACTGTCCGCTGGTATCTCGACAATGCCTGGTGGTGGGAGCCGCTGCGTCGGGACTACGACGGTCGCCGTCTCGGCCTGCCTGCCGGCGGAGGTGGGCGATGATCCCTCGGCGCCGCTATCTCGTCACCGGAACGCAGGGACAGGTGGCGCAATCGCTTGCGGCACGAGCAGCATCGCGCAACGATATCGAGATCATAGCCGTCGGCCGCCCGGAGCTTGATCTGGCCGATACGGGCTCCATCGCCGCAACCGTAGAACAGGTTGCGCCGGAACTGATCATCTCGGCCGCCGCCTACACGGCGGTGGATCAGGCCCAATCGGAAGAGGCGCTGGCCTTCGCCATCAATGCAGACGGACCCGCCGCACTCGCACAGGCCGCGGCCCGCCGCGGCATTCCGCTCGTGCATCTGTCTACCGATTATGTGTTTTCCGGCGCCAAAACGACGCCCTATGTCGAGACAGACGAAACCGGGCCGACCAATGTCTATGGCCGGTCGAAACTGGAAGGCGAGCAGCGGGTTCTCTCCGCCTCCCCTAACGTCGCCGTCTTGCGGACCGCCTGGGTCTACAGCCCTTATGGAAAGAATTTCCTCAAGACCATGCTGCGGCTTGCCGGCGAGCGGCCGGAATTGCGCGTCGTCGCCGACCAGTTCGGCAACCCGACCTCAGCCCTCGACATCGCAGATGCGGTCCTGAAAGTGGCGGATAACCTGCTGGAGAGCCGCGATGAACGCATGCGCGGCGTTTTCCATATGACGGCCACAGGCGAAGCCTCCTGGGCGGATTTTGCCCGGGCAATCTTTGCGGCTTCAGCCGCCGAAGGTGGGCCTTCCTCCGAGGTCGTCTCGATCTCGTCCAGCGACTATCCGACGCCCGCCTCACGCCCCGCCAACTCCCGGCTCGACTGCAGCAAGCTGCGGCTGAGCCATGGCGTCGTGTTGCCCGACTGGCACGGATCGACGGCGGCGATTGTCAGGGAAATCTTGGCCGGGCGGCACGGCTGAGGCAAAACAACGTCAAACAAGACATTGAATACATAAAAGATCTTTCAATTTTCAATTGGACATAAGAGGTTATCATGAAGGGGATCATTCTCGCGGGCGGCAGCGGAACACGCCTCCATCCCATGACATCGGTCACGTCGAAACAGCTGATGCCGGTCTACGACAAGCCGATGATCTACTATCCGCTTTCGACCCTGATGCTGGCCGGGATCCGGGACATCCTGATCATCTCGACGCCCAAGGATCTCCCGAACTTCCAGGCCCTGCTGGGCGACGGGTCGCGCTGGGGGCTTTCGCTGTCCTATGCCGAACAGCCCTCGCCTGACGGACTTGCCCAGGCTTACATCATCGGCGCCGACTTCATCGCCGGCGAACGCTCCTGTCTCGTGCTCGGTGACAACATCTTTTATGGGCACGGCATTGGAGAGCTCTTCGATCGCGCCAAGGCTCAGGAGGACGGGGCGACGATTTTCGCCTATCATGTCAGCGAGCCGGAACGCTATGGCGTCGTCGAATTCGACCGCGATTTTCGCGCCCTCTCCATCGAAGAAAAGCCGGTAAAGCCTAAGTCGAACTGGGCCGTCACGGGCCTCTATTTCTACGATGCCGACGTGATCGACATTGCTGCAAATCTGAAGCCCTCCGCCCGCGGCGAGCTTGAGATCACCGATGTCAACCGCGTCTACCTCGAACGCGGCAAACTCACCGTCCAGCAAATGGGACGCGGTTTCGCCTGGCTCGACACCGGCACACCCGACAGCCTGCTCGAAGCGGCCGAATTCGTGGCAACGCTGGAGCGGCGTCAGGGCTTCAAGGTTTCCTGCCCCGAAGAGATCGCCTTCCGTCTCGGCTTCATCGACGCCCCGCAACTGGAAAGGCTTGCAAAAGCCTACGGAAAGAGCGCCTACGGCCGCTATCTCGTGGAACGCTGCCTGGAATACGCGTGAAAGGAAGAGAGCTGCCCTGTAGACATTAACCAAGCGTTCAGCATAAACTTGCGTCCAGCAGGCTGCTCTCATAATTGTTGAGCAAAGATGGAAAGAGCGACAAAACAAAAACTCTTCCGCCCCTGGGCCTCATTGGTAAGTCATAGATTTCATTAAAAAGCATAAAAAAATTGAACGTGCAGAAATTCGGTATTAGGCGAACTTCTTCTCGTTAGACCAAAGCTTTCAGATCTGAACGCGACATGCTTCGGCACAGTCGTTTGTTGCTTGTTGTTTTATTGGTGGGTCAAACAATGAAATCTCTTAATATTCTAGGTATCCGCGGTCTGCCCGCGCAACATGGCGGCTTTGAAACCTTCGCCCAGAATTTCTCGCTCTACCTGCGGCAGCGCGGCTGGCAGGTCACGGTCTATTGTCAGCACGACGCCAACAGCACCGACTGCCCGCCCGATCTTTATGAAGACGAATGGATGGGTGTGCGCAGGGTTCATGTTGCCGTCAGCGGCGACGGCCCGGTCTCCACGATGAAATTCGACTGGCGCTGCATTCGGGATGTTGTGAAGAGGCCGGGCATTGATCTCGTTCTCGGCTACAACACCAGCGTCTTCTCGCTTTGGCAGCGGTTCAAGGGGCGCAAGGTCGCCATCAACATGGATGGGATCGAGTGGCGCCGCGGCAAATGGAGCCTGCCGGCACGGTGCTGGTTCTATCTGAACGAGTTCGTCGGCGCCCATGTCGGCCACGCGACCATCGCCGACCATCCCGAAATCGCGCGCCACCAGCGCCGTCACCTGCAATACAAATGTGACGTGATCCCTTACGGCTCGAGCCCCATTGTTAAGGCATCCGAAGACTATGTCGAGGCTCTGGGCGTGAAGCCGCAGGGCTACGCCGTGTCGATCGCGCGGATCGAGCCGGAAAACTCGATCCTTGAGGTGGTGGAGGCTTTCTCTTCGAAGCGCCGACACATGAAGCTCTTGGTTCTCGGCAAGCTCGCAGACACCAATCCCTATCACCGCAAGGTTCTCGCCGCCGCCTCCGACCAGGTCATTTTTCCAGGAGCAATTTACGAGACGCCGGCTGTCGAAGCATTGCGATACCATTGCGCGGCCTATATCCATGGCCATACGGTCGGGGGAACGAACCCTTCGCTCGTCGAAGCTCTGGGGGCCGGCAACGCGGTGATTGCACAAGACAACGCCTTCAACCGTTGGGTCGCAGGCCCCGGTCAGCATTACTTCCGCACGATTGGCGACCTGTCCGCCATTTTCGACAGGATCGAGACCGGCGAACTGGATCTTCTGAAGGCCCGGCGTGCGGCGCGCCTGCAGCATTCCGAGAACTTCACGTTCGACAAGGTTCATGCCGAATACGAAAACGTGCTGGAGCGTCTTCTATGACGGCGAAGACGCAGACGCCCCGGCGCATTCTGGCCGTACATCAGGGCTACGAGCTTTATGGCTCGGACCGGACGTTCATCAGTTCGCTGCAGGCGTTCCGTCAAAGCTTTCCGACAGCGCAAATCAAGGTGATCCTGCCCCGCGACGGGTTGCTGCTTCAGGAGTTGCAGCGGCTCGGCTTCGAGGTCGAACTCTCCCGTCTCTGGATTGCCCGAAAGGCCAATGGGCTGCTCGGCAATCTTCTTCTGGCCCTGGCTTTCCCCGCCTATCTCTTCCGTGCGTGGCGGATGATGAACGCCGCATGTGTCACCTATATCAACACATCCGTTGTCTTCGATTACGCAATCGCAGCCCGGCTGACACGGCGTCCGAGCCTTCTCCATATCCATGAAATCCCGACCGGGTTTGCGCGCAAGGTGATCCGCACAATTGCCCGGCTTTCCGGAGCAACGCTCATCTTTAACTCGGAAGCGACGAAACTTGCCTTCGAGCCGCTAGGCAGGCAACCCAACGCGTTGATCCTCAACGGCGTTCCCGACACGGCCCGCTCGTCGTCGCGTGACATTCGCGATGGAGATCGCGTGCGTATCCTGATGATCGGGCGCATAAACGACTGGAAGGGACAGGACCTGCTGGTCGAGGCGCTTGCCCGCCTGCCCGCCGACATTGCCGAGCGCACAGAACTGCGCCTTCTCGGCTCAGCCTTCGAAAACGGGCCGGCCGAAAGACAGCTGAAAAGCCAGATCGAAGCTCTCGGACTCACCTGCTCGATCCGAATGGAAGGCTTCGTCGAAGACCCGTCGGAAGCGTTCGAATGGTCGGATTTCATCGTCGTGCCCTCCCGCAAGCCGGAACCTTTCGGGCTGGTCGCGGTCGAGGCGATGATGCATCGCCGCGCCGTTATCGGCGCAAGCCACGGCGGGCTCATGGAAATCATCGTCGATGGCGAAACAGGACTGGTCTTTAAGCCCAATGACGCGGAGGCGCTGGCATCCACCATCCGCCGGGCAGCGGAAGATCGGCAGTCAACGACGGAAATGGGCACCAGAGGCCGCGCGCGTTTCGAAGCCCGCTTTTCGCTGGAACGCTATCAGCGCCAATTGGCAAAGGTCGTTGAAACCGCACTCGCAAAGGACCGCCCGAGGAACAAGGCTCCGGCGATGGCTTCCGGCGGAGTTGAGTCACGCTCATGACACGTTCCGGCGTCGCCATCACCGTCCTCTCCGCATTGGCCAATCTGGCCATCAGTGCCGCGACGGTGCTCACCCTGGCGCGGCTGCTCGGACCGGAGGATTTCGGGCGCTTCAGCCTCGTGATCATCATCACGACAATTTTCGCGGAAATCATCGGGCTGGGCCTCGGTGACGTCCTCGTTCGTCAGGGCTTACGTAACGATCGTCGCTACGAGCGAACCCTCGCCCTGCTCTACACCACGTCGCTGGTAACGGGCGTACTTCTTTATCCCTTCGCGCTGGCGATCTCGACCGTCCTGGTCGGTAAGGCATTCATAACCTTCGTTGCCGTCCTCTGCGTCTCCGAAACCATCGGACAGCGCCTGATCACGATTGCCGAACATCGCAGCACCGCAACGTCGGCCATGCGCGCGGCCGACATGGTTCGACTGGGCGCAGCGCTGACGAAGGCACTTCCCGCTCTGGTCATCCTGATCGTTCCCGGCTGGCGCAACCTTCTCGACCTTTCATTTGTCTACGCCGCCTTCACCCTGTCCTATGCCATCCTGCTGAATTACAGGCATATGAGGCTCTCTGGACGTCTCCATCGGGAGGATCGGGCCTCCTTCGCGGAAGGCCTGTCCTTTTGCGCCACCAACGTATTCCGCTTCGCAGCAACCTCGGTGGACCGCATCTTTGCCGGCATTGCCTTCACGCCGGCAGTGCTGGGCAATTACGTGCTCGGCTCCCGCATTTTCCAGATCGTCAGCGCCATGCTCTTCGCGATTCAGAAACACGCTCAAAAACTCGCCTATGGCAACGAAACTCAGGAAGACACCCGGCGCTCACTGAGAACAGCGCAGGTCGTCGCCGGCGTCGTGTCACTGGCCGTCGCCGTTGCGATCTTCGCCGGCGCACCGCTGATCGAACTGATCTTCGGCGATCGCTTTCACGATGCCATCGGCTTCGTGCGGCTTTTCTGCTGGCTCATCGCACCCTTCGTTGTCTACTTCGTCTCGCTGAATTATTTGAGCGCGCTTGATCTCGACCATCGCCGTACCGGCCTCACGCTCGTCGAGCTCGCCATCAATGCACTGAGCCTGGCCGGGATCACGGCTGCCGGGTTGATGCATTTCGGCCCGGTCGTGCTGGCACTGAACTATATTGTCTTCACGCTGATGGCGATGATGCTGCTCAACAAGAGGGAGCCGAGTCATGCTTAAGAGCAGATCGGGAACCGCGTTCGCGGCACTGGCCTTCACGCTCTTCTTCATCGACGTTGCCGGTCTGTGGATCTGGCCGATCGAGGAAGGCATGGCCATCGATATTCCGAAATATGGCGGGTTCCTGCTTCGGGTCGTCGCCGTCCTCTTCGCTGGCGGCTACATTCTTTTGCACTTCCGCCTCAGTAACATTCGTAACCTGCCCACTTCACTCTGGCTCGTTCTCGGCTGGCTCGTGATTTCGAGCCTCGACAACCCGTTCTGGCAGGAATCGCTGCAGCATGTTGTGCGCTTCGCACTGTTCATGCTGCTCTTCGTCTCCCTGGCGGATCTCCCAGATATCGACGTCCGGCTCGATACATGGCTTTATCGTCTGCTGCTCTGGACCATCGTCCTCAGTCTGGCGCTCGCACTCCTCGAGCCGTCCCTTGCCGTCATGCGCAGCGCGGGCCTCGACGGTAGCGTCCGAGGGCTCTTTACGCACAAGAACGTGTTTGCCGAATTCTGTGTGATGCTGGCCGCCTGGCTGATGCCGTCGAAGACTATCTCGGGCAAACAAAAAGGCATTCTACTTTTGCTCGTGCTGATCGCTGTCGTCGTCAGCAAATCGAGCGCCAGCCTGTTTATTTTCGTCTTTTCGCTCGGCGCCTATTATGTCCTGACCCTACCGAAATCGGCCGCTAGCCGGTCGCAGATTCTGCTGCTGGCAGGGATCGGCACCATTCCGGCCTATCTCGCCGGCTCGACAATCTTTGCGGTCGTGCTGCAACTTCTGGACCGAAAGGCGACGCTGACCGGGCGCACCTACATGTGGGAATACATGTATGCGATCACCGACAAGATCCCCCTCCAGGGGCTCGGCTATGGCGTGGTCATGAAATATGAGAGCATCGTAGGGCCGCTACGCCTGGGATACTACGAGACGATGACGTCGACCCATAACAGCTATCTCGACATCCTGCTGGGACTTGGCGTGGCTGGCTGCGTGATTTTCGGCATCTGGGTCGTTGAGCTTCTCTATCACGGCTGCAGGAGCTACGTGGCGGGCGAGACCGCAGGCTTGCGGCTGCTGGTCGTCGGCGGCGCATATCTGCTCTACGGCACGATCGAAAGCAGCGCTGGCCTTGCCGACCGGCTACCGACAATGATTGCGATCGGTGCCGTGATGTTGTGCTGCCTTGCTCAGCGCAAACAGGTTGAAAATGGTGATGTCACAGCCCCGCTGGCGGCTGAAGGTTTTAGATAGCGAGAATAATTTATTCCTTTCAAGGAGATATTTCATGAAAACTTCGACCGTCCTGCGCGCATGCCTGATCTCGGCGCTTCTTGTGACGACAGCTTCCGTTCATGCTCAGACCGCCGCCGTTCCTCCGCTTGCCGACATCGAGAAATCGGCGGAAGCCGGCGATGCCGCCGCGGCGCTTAATGCGGCGCGGGCCTATAACGACGGAGCGGGGGTGACCCGCGACCGAACCAAGGCCCTGCACTTTTTCACGATTGCCGCTGATCGCGGAAATGCCGACGCCATGAAACTTCTTGCAGACGCCTACCAGAACGGCGACGGAGTGACGAAGGACGACAAGAAGGCGTTCGACTATTTCAGCAAGGCCTTCGCAGCCAACGACAAGGATGCAAATTCCGCTGCACAGCTTGGCTACGCCTACAACAACGGCACGGGCGTCGCGAAGGACCAGGCCAAGGCCGTTTCCTATTTCCAGAAGGCCGCAGCGCTCGATGAAAAGAACGCCGACATGCAGGCCATGCTCGGTTACGCCTATTCCGAGGGTTCGGGCGTCACCAAGGATACGACCAAGGCAATAAGCTACTTCGAAAAGGCGCTGGCGCTCAATCCGAAAGACAGCAACGTGATCGCCATGCTGGGCTATGCCTACGATGGGGGCAAGGGCGTCAACAAGGACCGGCAGAAGGCGCTCTCCTATTTCGACAAGGCCGCCGAACTTGATAACCCCGGCGCTCTGGCCATGCTCGGTTACGCCTATAACAACGGCGACGGCGTCAGCAAGGACGCGGCACGCGCCTTCAGCTACTTCCAGCGCGCCATGGCGCAGAACGACAAGGACGCCAATGTCGCGGCCATGCTGGGCTATGCCTACAATGCCGGCGTTGGCGTGGCGCAGGACAGGCAGAAGGCACTGTTCTTCTTTGACAAGGCCGGCGAGCTGGGGAATGCCGGCGCGCTCGCCATGCTGGGCTATGCCTACAACAGTGGCGACGGTGTCGAAAAGAGCCCGGAAAAAGCGGTCGCCTACTTCAAGCGGGCTCTCGATCTGGACAAGACATCGGGCGATGTCGCCACCATGCTGGGCTATGCCTACGCGAATGGGGCGGGCGTGGCGCAAAACGACGCCAAGGCGCTCTCCTATTTCGAAACCGGGTCCAGACTGGGCAATTCCGGCTCCTACGTCATGTTGGGCTACGCTTACACTTACGGCAAGGGCGTCAAGAAGAGCCTGGCCAAAGGCACGTCCTATTTCGAAAAGGGCGCAGCTCTCGGCAACCCCGAAGCCATGACGCTTGCGGCCAACGCCTATGCAAAGGGCGAAGGCGTCAAGGCCGATCCGGCCAAGGCCGCCCGCTACATCGAAGACGCAGCCAAGCTGAAATTCAAAGGCGCCTATGTCATGCTCTATAGCGTGAACAAGAAGCAATTCGTGGCCAAGCTCCAGACCGCATTGCGTGGCGGCGGCTATTACGCGGGCTCTTCCGATGGAGTTGCCGGCAACAACACGCTGCGAGCGCTCCGCAAGTTTTGCGAAGCCAAGAAGCTCGGCAGCACCTGCGCCAACGCCCCGTTCTCGCAAGCCGCCATCGAGGCCTATTCGCCATATCTCTGACAGAGCGGAGCTCCCCGCTCGTCAGGGCGCGCGCCTGGCGGGCAAGGTGCATGAGGCGGGCTTACAAGCTCAGCCGCCCGCGTCGTGACCCGACAGAAAGTCGGAGACCGTCTTCAGGCAGAGTTCCTTTTCCTCGACATGCGGCATATGGCTGGAGTGTTCGAAGAGCACCCAGCGGATATCCGGAACGCGTTCGCGATAGGGGCGCACGACTTCCGGCGTCGCTTCGTCATGGGCGCCGGAAATCAGGAGCGTCGGCGCCTTGATGCGATCGAGCCGGTCCTCGATGGTCCAGTCCTTCATCGTGCCGATGACGTGGAATTCGGTCGGGCCATTCATGTTGCGGTAGACGGTGTTGTCCTCGTCCATGGCGGCGAAGGTGCGCGCAACATCTTCCGGCCAGGGCGTCACACGGCAGACATGCCGGTCGTAGAACACACGGGAGGCCGCGACATAGTCGGGATGCATCAGCGTGCCGGCTTCCTCGTGCGCAAGCAGCGTTTCCTGCACGTCGGCCGGAAGATCGCGGCGCAGGCGGTTTGCTTCCGCCACCCAGGTATGCATGTTGGCGGGTGAATTGGCGATCACCAGCGCCTTCAGGCCCGCCGGCTGGCGCACCGCATGTTCCGCACCCAGCATGCCACCCCAGGACTGGCCGAGGAAGGCATAGCGATCCGCGATGCCGAGATGGCTCAGAAGCGCATCCAGCTCTTCCAGAAACAGCGACACCGTCCAGAACTCCGGACCCCTGTCCGGCAAATGCGTTGATTTGCCATTGCCGAGCTGGTCGTAGTGGATAACGGCGCGTCCATCGAGCGCGGCAATCCCCTTGAAGCTGTCGACATAATCATGCGTGCAGCCGGGACCGCCATGGGCCACGACCAGCGGCAGCCTGCCGCTCTTCAGGTCGCCGGTGACACGATACCAGGTCTGATAATCGCGGAATGGCAGATAGCCTTCACGGGTTTCAACGGACAATTCGGCGCTCCTTGCATGTAACGATCATGGAGCATGACAATAGGCGCAGGACCGCAGGCGTGGCAGCTATCACAACTGATAGGGTAAGATGGGCCTAGCCGCGCGGCTGGTCGAACATGCGCAGATGCGCGGCGCGGGCCACGGCCTGCGTGCGGTTTCGTGCACCGAGCTTGCGGGTCGCGGCGTTGAGATGCATCACGACGGTGGGCACGGAGCGGTCGATCAGGCGGGAAATTTCCTTGGCCGAATAGCCCTCGGCCGAATAGCGCAGGCATTCGCGTTCGCGCATCGTCAGGCGCGGCAGGCCGGAGAGTGCCTGTTCGCGAGCGATGCGCAGCGCTGCGGTGCGCTGAAAGAGATGCGAGATGAGGCTGAAATCGCCCATGCACAGCCGCACGTCGCGTTCAAGCCGGCCCGGATCGCCAGCACGAATGCCGGTCACGGTGGCATAATCGCCACCCGGAAGATGGATCGGCACGGTCACACCCGCTGTCAGCCCGCGCTCCCAGAGAAATTCGGCAACCGGCGCTGTTTCCTCGTTCATGAAGGCATGGATGAGCGTCTGCGCCTTGGGATCGTAATTCCAGAAGAAGGGTGCGGTCGTCCCGAGCGCCACATGCTGCACGGGATCGTGCCGGAAATAGCCGCGGCCGCACCAGTAGTCGCGCATGGTCTCGTCGACATTGCGCAGTTCCAGCACGGTGGGGATCATCAGCTCGCCGCTGAGATCGTAGCGGCCCGGCGTGTAGTCGTAGATCAGCGTATCGAAGCCATAGTCCTGCATGGCCAGGAAAAGTTCATCGATCTGAAGGTCGAGGCTGGTTGCCGCTGCAAACCGCTCTTCGATGCCTGTGACGTCCATGCCAACCTCTGCCGCGCCAAATTTCCAAACCTGCCCCTCGAACGGGTTCACCCTATCACTTCTGATAGCTAGTGTGGAGCCTCAATTGCTCTAGAAATAATCCTGCATAAATGTTGTGCAAATGCGAAGGCGAAATCATGTGGCGCGAAATCGAACCGGACGAGAGGCACGAGCTGACAATCCAGGGCCATCGCGTCGTGGCCTATGTCTTCGGCAAGGGTCCGGAGACCCTGCTCTGCCTGAACGGCGGACCAGGACTGCCCTGCGATTATCTGCGCGAGGCGCATTCCTGTCTGGCGGACAACGGTTACCGGGTCGTCGCCTTCGATCAGCTCGGAACGGGCGCATCCGACCGCCCCGAGGACACAAGCCTGTGGACTATCCAGCGATATGTCGAAGAGACGGAGGCGGTGCGCCAGACGCTCGGACTCGGTCCCGTTCACCTGCTCGGTCATTCATGGGGCGGCTGGCTCGCCATCGATTATGCGCTAACGCATCCTGACGTGATCAAGAGCCTCATCCTCGCAGACACTGTCGCCGACATGCCGCATCTTGTCAGCGAACTGGAGCGGCTGCGCGCTGCGCTCGGGCCTGAAACCGTTGCAATGATGCAGGCGCATGAGGCGGCCGGGACCTACAATCACCCGGAATATCTCGCAGCGGTCACGCTGTTGAACTACCGCCACGTATGCCGCCTGCCGGAATGGCCGGCTCCGGTCAATCGCTCGCTCGAAGACTGGAACATGGGCCCCTACATGACCATGCAGGGACCGAACGAATTCCTCTATATCGGCAACCTGAAGGACTGGAACCGCATCCCCGACCTGCCGAAGATCACCGCCCCCGTCCTGATCGTGGTGGGCGAGCATGACGAACTGACACCGGCCTGTGCGCTGCGGATGAAGAACGCCCTGCCAGACGGCGCGCGGATCAATGTCGTGCGCAACGCCAGCCACATGCCCTTCTATGAAAATCCGCAGGGCTATTACCCGCCGTTGCTCTCCTTCCTCGAGAGTGTGTCGGGCTGATGCTGCATCGCTATCGCTTCATACTGACCAGACCCTTGCAGTTTCTGCCGGTGATCCTCGGCGTTTCCATCATCACTTTCGTTCTGGTCCGGCTGATCCCCGGCGACCCGGCGCGCGTTCTGCTCGGCACCAAGGCAACCCCTGAAGCGATCGCCAATATCCGTTCGCAATTCGGGCTCGATCTGCCGATCTGGCAGCAATATTTCTACTTCGTCAAAAACCTCT
The DNA here is from genome assembly GCF_040545545.1 of Limnomicrobium aquaticum. Classification (NCBI taxonomy): domain Bacteria; kingdom Pseudomonadati; phylum Pseudomonadota; class Alphaproteobacteria; order Hyphomicrobiales; family Rhizobiaceae; genus Limnomicrobium; species Limnomicrobium aquaticum. The sequence goes on along the minus strand of NZ_JBEPMB010000004.1, from coordinate 10,550 downwards.
TGCATGGCGAAATGGGCCGCTCGATCACCTTCAAGATCGACGTGCTGCAGCTGATCGCCACCCGCATCGAGCCGACCCTGGCGCTGGTGTTTTCCTCGGTGCTTCTGTCCGTGCTGATCGCCGTACCGCTTGCAGCCATCGCCGCACGCCACGAAGGCCGGGTTGTGGATCATGCCGTCCGCGTTGTCTCCACATTCGGCATCGGCTTTCCCTCTTTCTGGCTCGCGCTGATGCTGATCCTGCTCTTCTCGGTCAGCATCCCGCTCTTGCCCGTCTCGGGCTACGGCAACACGCTGTCTGACAAGCTCGTGCATCTCGTGCTGCCGTCGCTCACCATCGCGCTGTCACTCTCCACCGTGCTCATGCGCTCGCTGCGCGCGGCCATGATCGACTGGCTTAAATCGGATGTGGCGACCGCCGCGCGGGCCCGCGGCATGCCCGAAAGCGTCGTCTTCTGGCGCCATGTCGTGCCGAATGCCGTGGTTCCCACGATCAATCTTCTGGCCGTCAATATCGGCTGGCTGATCGGCGGCACCGTCGTGGTCGAAAGCGTCTTCGCTCTCCCGGGCATGGGCCAATTGCTGGTGCGGGCCATCTTCTCGCGCGACTATATGGTGGTTCAGGGCGTGGCGATGGTCTTTGCCTGCGCCACCGTCTTCGTCAACTTCCTGGCCGACATCGCCACCGTCGCTGCAGACCCGCGGGTGAAGCTATGAGCGGCGGCATGGTCAGAACACGAAACGCAACACTTTATGCCGGGCTCGTCATTTTCGTCCTCTTCGTGCTGATGGCGCTGCTGGCACCGCTCGTCGCGCCCTACGATCCGATCTTTCAGGATGCGGCGGCGCGGCTGAAGGGCCCGAGCCTTGCCCACCCCTTCGGCACCGACAATTTCGGCCGCGACATCCTTTCCCGCGTCATCCATTCGGCGCGCATCGATCTGCAGATGGCGTTGATCGGGGTGGCCTTCCCCTTTGCCATCGGCACGGTCATCGGGGCCGTTTCCGGCTACCTCGGCGGCTTCGTCGATGCCGTTCTGATGCGGCTGATCGACGTGATCCTCGCCTTTCCCTTCCTGGTACTGATGCTGTCCATCATCGCCATCCTCGGACCGGGCTTGAGCAGTTTCTATATCGCCATGGCACTGGTCGGCTGGGTGTCCTATGCCCGCCTGATCCGGGCGCAGATCCTCGTGCTCAAGAACAGCGATTATGCGCTGGCCGCCCAGAGCCTCGGCTTCTCGCGCCTGCGCATTCTCTTCCGGCATCTCCTGCCCAATGCGGTCGCCGGCTCCATCGTCTTCTCCATGTCCGACGTGGTTCTCGTTCTGCTCTCGGGCGCGGCGATCAGCTATCTCGGCCTCGGCGTTCAGCCGCCGACTGCCGAATGGGGCGTCATGGTCGCGGAAGGCCAGAGCTTCGTCACACAGGCTTGGTGGATCACGCTGTTTCCGGGCCTTTCCATCGTCGTGCTCGCCTTCGGCTTTTCCCTCATCGGTGACGGGCTTGCCGAGCGGCTGGGAGTGAACGGATGATGATGCAAACCTCCGCCCCGGAATTCACTCAGCCACCGCTTCTTGCCGTCCGCGATCTCATCGTCACCGTCGATGCGCCGGAAGGCGCGCGCGTCCTTCTCGACCGCGTGTCCATCGATGTCGCCCGTGGCGAAGTGCTCGGTCTCGTCGGCGAAAGCGGCTCGGGCAAGAGCCTGCTCTGCCGCACGCTGGTCGGACTGATGCCGTCGCGCGCCATTCGCCTGACCGGCGGCTCGATCCTGCTCGACGGTCAGGAGATTGCCGGCGCGGACGAGACGGCGCTGCAAGCCATTCGCGGCGCGCGCATCGGCATGATCTTCCAGAACCCGACGAGCCATCTCGACTCGGTCATGCGCATCGGCGATCAGATCGTCGAGGGCATTGTCTATCATCAGCAGCTTTCGCGCGACGCGGCGAAATCGCTGGCGCTCGACATCATGGGCCAGGTCGGCTTCACCGATCCGCCGCGCCAGTTTTCAAGCTACGCACATGAGTTTTCGGGCGGCATGCGGCAACGGGCGATGATCGCCATTGCGCTTGCCTGCAACCCGGAAATCCTGATCGCCGACGAGCCGACAACGGCGCTCGACGTGACGATCCAGGCGCAGATCCTGCATCTCCTGCTCGACCTGCGCGTCAAGCGCAGCCTCTCGATCATTCTCGTGACGCATGATCTCGGCGTCGTCGCCCAGACCTGCGACCGTATCGCCGTCATGCGCCATGGCCGCATCGTCGAAACCGGCGAGAAACGACAGATCCTGAAAGCACCGCAGGCAGACTATACGAAGACGCTGATTTCCAGCCACCCCTCCATGCCCGTGGAACAGGAGTTGGCAACGGCCGCGCCTGTCGAAAGGCCGGCGGACGTTCGTCCGCTGATCGAGATCGACGATCTTGCCGTGCGGTTTCCAACCGGGGGCGGACTGTTTTCGAAGCGCAAGCATTTCAGCGCCGTCGACGGCGTGTCGCTGCAGATCTGGCCGGGCGAAACAGTCGGTATCGTTGGCGAAAGCGGCTCGGGCAAGTCGACGCTGGCGCGGGCCATGCTCGGCCTGACGCCGGCCTCGGCCGGCCATGTCAGCTTCCATGGCGCAAGCCTCCGCCTCCATCGGACAGAGGCGCTGCTGGCGCTGAGATCCGAGGCGGCGATGGTCTTCCAGGACCCCTACAATTCACTGAACCCGCGCATGACGATCGGTGAGACGCTGTCCGAAGTCCTCTCGGTCCAGAAGAAGATCCCCGCCGCCCGGATCCCGGAACGCGTGAGCGAGCTTCTCGATCTCGTCGAGCTTGAGCGCAGTTTCGCCACGCGCAAGCCGCGCACGATGAGTGGCGGCCAGTGCCAGCGCGCCGGCATTGCGCGGGCGCTTGCCATCGACCCGCGCGTCATCGTCGCCGACGAATGCATCGCAGCACTCGATGTCACGATCCAGGCGCAGATCGTCGCCCTCTTCCGCAAGCTGGTTGCGACCATGGACCTGACGCTGGTCTTCATCGCCCATGACCTGCCGGTCGTGCGCTCGCTCTGCCAGCGCGTCATCGTCATGCATCACGGACGCATCGTGGAGGAAGGCCGCTCGGAAGACGTCTTCGCCAACCCGCGCGAGGCCTATACCGCCGGCCTCATCGAAGCCATTCCCGACATCGACCCGGACAGGCCGCTGTCGCAACGCTCCAACCATAAATAACCACCAGAGGATCGAAACCATCATGTTGAAGATGAAGAAAGCCAAAATCGCCGCCTTCGCGGCCATCCTGTCCCTTTCGGCCTCCTATGCGGAAGCCGCAGGCGTGCTCACCATCGGCCGCAACGAGGATTCCACGACCTTCGACCCGATCAAGTCGGCGCAGAATGTCGACAACTGGGTCTTCTCCAACGTCTTCGACGTGCTCGTCCGCGTCGATGCCACAGGCACCAAGCTCGTGCCCGGCCTGGCCGAAAGCTGGACCGTCTCCGACGACGGCCTGACCTATACATTCAAGCTGCGTGACGCCAAGTTCTCCGATGGCAGCCCGGTCACGGCCGGCGACGCCGCCTTCTCGCTGACCCGCATCCGCGACGACAAGGGCTCGCTCTGGGCCGACAGCTTCAAGATCATCGATACGGCTACGGCTGCCGACGACAAGACGCTCATCGTCAAGCTGAAGAGCAAGTCGGTTCCCTTCATTTCGATGATGGCGCTGCCGAATGCCTCGGTCCTGCCGAAGAAGGTCGTCGAGGCCAATCCCGACGCCTTTGCCGAAAAGCCGATCGGGTCCGGCGCGTTCTCCGTTGTCGACTGGAAGCGCGGCGACCGTATCATTCTGAAGAAGAACCCGAACTATTGGGACGCCGGCCATGTCAGCCTTGACGGCGTGGAATGGATCGTCATCCCAGACGACAATACTCGCATGCTGAACGTCCAGACCGGCCAGATTGACGTCGCGATCACCGTTCCCTTCTCGCGCGTGGCCGAGATGAAGAAGAATCCGGATCTCACGGTGCGCATGGACCCGTCGACGCGCGAGGATCATCTGCTGATCAACCACGAGCACGGCGCGCTCGCCAAGAAGGAAGTGCGCGAGGCGCTCGATCTTGCCATCGACAAGAAGGCGATCGTGGAAGCGGCCACCTTCGGCCTCGGCGAAGTCGCCAATTCCTATATCCCGAAGGGCGCTCTCTACCATTATGACGACAATCTCCAGCGTCCTTACGATCCGGAAAAGGCCAAGCAGATGCTGAAAGCTGCTGGCGCGGAAGGCCTGACGCTCAACTATGTCGTCAATGCAGGCAAGGAGACAGACGAGCAGATCGCCGTTCTTCTCCAGCAACAGCTTGCCAGGGCCGGTGTGACCGCCAATCTCCAGAAGGTCGATCCCAGTCAGAGCTGGGACATGCTGATCGCCGGTAACTACGATATCTCGGTCATGTACTGGACGAACGACATTCTCGACCCCGACCAGAAGACGACCTTCGTGCTCGGCCACGACACGAACATGAACTACATGACGCGCTACAAGAACGACAAGGTGAAGGATCTGGTCGCCGCCGCGCGTCTCGAAACGGACCCGGCCAAGCGCGAGGCCATGTATGTCGATCTCCAGAAGATGGCGAAGGCCGACGTCAACTGGATCGACCTCTACTACAGCCCCTATATCAACGTGATGCGCAAGAACGTCACGAACTTCTACCAGAACCCGCTCGGCCGCTTCTTCCTGGAAGACACCGTGAAGAACTGAGCCACAGCAAAAGATCGCCCGCGGAGCATTTGCATTTCCGCGGGCGACACCAGCTACACGAGCTACTTCAGCAAAATCCGATATCTTAAAGACGGTTTTAAAACGCAAAGAGTTCCCCGACCTATTGATCCACGCGCGAAAGCCCGCTGGTTTGACCGAGCGGGCTTTTTGGTATGGTTTTGATGTTCGGTTGCGGGGGCCTTATGGCGCAGAGACTTGTCAATTCAGCATGCTTTCGAGCCATCCTAGCCGCGGTGGTGCAACAGGGTGAGACCGAAGACAACAAGGCCCAGCAACGTGACGGCAAACCCTGCCCAGGCGGCGGACAGGAGTCCGTAGCCGGCTCCGACCGCGACACTGCCTGCCCAAGCGCCGATGGCATTTGCGACATTGAGCGAAGCCAGATTCATCGCACCCATCAGGCTCGGGGCTTCCGGTGCGAAGTTCGTCAGCCGTACCTGGATGGTCGGGATCGCCGCCATCATGGCCGCACCGACGCCGAACATGGCAGGGAAGAAGACTGCAGGATATGTGCCACCGAGCGCCAGTGCAGCAAGGATAACGAGAGTGCTACCAAAGCCAAGGACGATGCCGCGGGCGGGATAGCGATCGGCGAGCTTGCCACCGTAGATGTTGCCCGCCGTCATGCCGATGCCGAACAGTGCCAGAGCAACCGGGATCACTTCAGGCGACAGCTTGACGACATCGGTGACCAGCGGTGCGATGAAGGTGTAGACGGCGAAGATGCTGGCGATGCCGAGTGCTGCCACAATCATCACGCCCCAGACCTGCGGCTTGCGAATCGAGGAGACTTCCTGAATGACCGGAACACCGTCAAGCGCCTTGGTGCGCGGCACCCATTGGAAGATTGCGCCGAAGGCAAGAAGCGAGAAGGCTGCGACCGCGAGATAGGTTTCGCGCCAGCCGATCGTCTGCCCGAGGAATGTTGCCAGAGGCGACCCGAAGATGGTCGCGACAGTAAGCCCGGTCATGACAATGGCGAAAGCCTTGCCGGCCTGTCCCGGTCCGACGATATAGGAGGCGACGACAGCACCAGCCCCGAAATAAGCGCCCTGTGGCATGCCGCTGATAAAACGGGCGACCATGAAGAAACCAAGGTTCGTGGCCATGGCCGAGAGCACGTTGCCGGCGATGAACAGGCCCATCAGAGCCAGAAGCAGCGTGCGGCGATTGAGGCGGGCTGCCGCCAGCGTCACAAGCGGTGCCCCAATGACGACACCAAATGCGTAAGCTGCGATCGCGCTGGTCGCGTCGGGAATGCTGACGCCGAGGCTCTTCGAGAAGAGCTGAATGATGCCCATGCTGGCAAACTCAGAAGTTCCGATCGAAAAGCTGCCGAGCGCCAAGGCCAGCAGGGTCAGATTGCGGGAGCGCGCGTGATCGGTCGGAACCTGCACGTCGATGTTCGCTTGCGAAACGATTTCCATGATGATGATCCTTTCCAAAACCGTATGGGGAACAGTCTCTTGCGGAACTCGTGTCCGGCTGCTGCTCTGAGAATTAGATCTCACATTGGACGCGTGATCAGTAGACTGAGCTTGTTCCCAGCATTTGAGAAAGCGTTTCACAGGAACAGTCTGGCGAGGCTCACGGCGGAGTGAACCGGGCACGCGCCTCTGAAGGATACGCGCAGAAGCCGCGCAATCGGACGATTGCGCGGCTTCTGATGAAGGCGTTGAATGGCTGACGGCTCAGACGCCAATTGCCGGGAAATCCGTGTATCCCTGCGCGCCGCCGCCATAATAGGCGCTCTGGGGGGCATCATGGAGCGGTGCATCCTTGCGAAGCCGTTCCACAAGATCGGGATTCCCGATAAAGGCACGTCCAAACGAAACCATATCCGCGTAGCCCGATGCAACAGCAGCGTGCGCCATGTCCCGGTTGTAACCGTTATTGGCGATGTAGCTACCGCCGAAGCCTTCGTGCAATGCCTTGAAGTCAAGTGCCGAGGCCCCATTGGCATCACGAAGTTGCCCCTCGACAGCGTGGAGATAGGCAAGCCTCAGCTGGCCGAGTTGCCGGGCAAAATAGCCGTAAGTCGCCTGCGGATCGCTATCGAGCGGCGTGTTGCCAATGGCGGTTGAGAGCGGGGAGATGCGCACGCCGACGCGGCCTGCGCCCCAGATCTCGGCAACAGCCGTGACGACTTCGATGGGAAAGCGCGCCCGATTTTCCACGGACCCGCCATAGAAGTCCGTCCGGTGATTGGTGCTGTCACGCAGGAACTGGTCGAGCAGATAGCCGTTGGCTGCATGAACCTCCACGCCATCGAAGCCGGCCGCTTTTGCCAGTCGGGCAGCGCGGCGATAATCCTCGAGCAGGCCGGGGAGTTCGGCGGTTTCCAATGCACGGGGCATCGAGGGCGCTTCGTTCCCGGCAAGGGTGTAAACCGTCCCACCGGCGGGGATCGCAGAGGGCGCAACCGGCGACGCACCATTCTCCTGCAGGCTGCTGTGGGACACGCGACCGACGTGCCAGAGCTGAACGACGATCTTCCCGCCTTCCGCGTGAACGGCGTCGGTCACGCCACGCCACGCCTCTGCCTGAGCATCCGTGTAGATACCGGGCGTGTAGGCATAGCCTCGTCCCTGGCGCGAAATATTGGTTGCTTCGGTGATGATGAGACCCGCCGACGCACGTTGCCGGTAGTAATCGATCGCAAGCGGCGTGTGCACGCCATCCATTCCCGCCCGCGAGCGGGTGAGCGGTGCCATTGCGACGCGGTTGGAAACCTCGATATCGCCGATGAAGGCGGGCTTGAACAAATCCATTCCATGAATGTCGGACATTGCAGCGTTCCTTTCCTTTTGCGATTTCGGGCCAGCATCGCCTTTCTCCGGCTTGGCTTGCCCTCGAGAGTTAGATCGCACAATGCCGCGCTGCGGATTAGACCCTTCCTCTTCACTGGATTTGATAGTCGAGTTCACATATCGCGCGACGAAGCGGCGAAGATTCGCTAAATACTATTGACTTCGATGAACTTGGCTCACAGGTGTGGCAATGGATAATCGCGCAGGCGAAATGATGGTGTTCGTTCGGGTGGTGGAGGCGGGAAGCTTTTCCGAGGCTGCGCGGCTCATGCTGATGACGCCATCGACGGTGTCGAAACTGATAGCCCGCCTGGAATCCCGGCTGGGAGTCCGGCTGATCGAGCGTTCGACGCGGCGGCTGGCCCTGACCGAAGAAGGACAGTTCTATTATGAGCGCAGCCAGGCGCTGCTCTCCCAGCTCGACGAGACCGAGCAGCAGATCGCACAAGGGGGAGCCGAGGCCGAAGGCGTCGTCCGCATCACGTCCTCGGTGAGCTTCGGCACGACGGCCGTGGAGCCCATCCTGCCGGCCTTCTTCGAAGCCTATCCCAATGTCATCGTGGATCTTTCGCTCTCGGACGAGGTGGTCGATCTCTATCTCGACCGCACGGATATCGCGATCCGCGTCGGCAAGCTTCCCGATTCCAACCTGATGGCACGCAAAATCGGCGAGACCAGACGCTGCATCGTCGCTTCACCCGCTTATCTGGAACGCCACGGGACGCCAACAACGCCGGAAGAGCTCGTGCATCACAATTGCCTCGGCTTCAATTTCCGCCGGGCCATGCCCGTCTGGCCGATGCGGGAGGGTGGACGGATTGTCGAGCGCATGCTGAGCGGATCGTTGCTGGTCAACAATGGTGACACCTTGCGCAGGATGGCGATTGCCGGCGTCGGCATCATCCGCCTTGCCGACTATCATCTGCGCGGGCCGATCGAGCGTGGCGAACTCGTCGAGCTTCTGGCAGACAGCGATATCGGCGTCGTGGATGAAGTCCACGCCCTTTATCGCAATTCGCAATTCCTCCCAGCCCGCGTCCGCGCCTTCCTCGATTTTGCTGTTCCTCGAATGCAGAAGTTCCTGCAGCCGCGTTGAACGACGAGGACGACCGGGACATGATGGTGCCCCGTTCTGCTTCAGCCCTGCAATCGGCGGTCAGTCTTCGATCGGAAGCGGCGCTGCCGGATTGACGAGACCGCCATCCCGCAACTCGCGCCAGAAATCCGCCGGGATGCTTTCCCGCAGTGCGGACCCGTCCTCGGCGATCCGGGCGGGACGGCTTGCGCCCGGAATGACCGCTGCAACCGCCGGGTTGGCAAGCGCAAACTGAAGCCCTGCAGCCTTCATCGAAATCCCGTAGCGATCGGCAATTGCCTTGATGGCGGCAACCTTGGCGAGGATTTCTCGCGTCGCCGGCGCATATTCGAAGTTCGGGCCGCCGACGAGTGCGCCCGAGCTGTAAGGACCGCCTGCGACGATCCCAAGCCCACGCTCGGCCACAGTCGGCATGACGCGCTGCAGGGCGCGGTCGTGATCGAGGAGCGAATACCGCCCGGCCAGCAGGAAACCGTCCGGTCGAGGCTCATCCAGCGCCAGCAACAGTTCGATCGGCTCGACCTTGTTGACGCCAAGCCCCCAGGCCTTGATCACGCCTTCGTCGCGCATGCGGTCGAGAGCGCGGAATGCGCCCTTGCGCGCCTCTTCGAACTTGCAGAGCCACTCGTCCCCGTAAAAATCCTGCGCGATGTCATGGACCCAGGCGATATCGATATAGTCAGTCTTGAGGCGCTTCAGGCTGTCTTCGATCGAGCGGTAGGTCGCGTCCTCGGTGTAATCGTTGACGATCTTGTTGGGGAGGCCATGCTTGAACACGTCGCCCTTCTCGCCGAGATCACGGGCGCCGATATCTTCAACCTCGTCGAGGATCAGGCGGCCGACCTTCGTGCTGACCACATACTGGTCACGCGGCTTGTCCGCGAGCGCCTTTCCCATACGGATTTCGGCGAGACCCGCGCCATAGAACGGTGCATTGTCGTAATAGCGGATGCCGTCTTCCCATGCAGCCGCGACTGTAGCCAGCGCTTCCTCGTCGGGAATGTCACGAAACATGTTGCCGAGCGGCGCTGCGCCAAAGCCGAGCTTGCCGGGCAGAATATCATTGAGAGCCATCGTCCTATCCTTCCGTGTCGAGATGGTTGAAACAGGTCCGTTCCTGTTGACCAAGAAGATGGAGGAAGCAGCGCCAGACCGGTAGCCGGCGCGTATTCGCAGCATCTTCGAAGGAAATTCACAAATCTCACTGTCAGCAATAATGCTCTTGAAGTCATTCGGCTTTTGGAATAGTCGGAATCACTGTGAGAAATTAAAGGTTTCACGTGGTCCGGGGATGTCAGCCTCCGGACAGTCCGTTCACGGCCCAAAGCGGAAATTATTTCTGGCTTGGAAAATGTCGCCAGGTGCTGAGCCTGGGCCTGATAGTGCAGAGACTTGCAAATTTGGGCCATTTTTCAAGCTTCTTCCTGCGAAGACTGGATTCCCAGCTAGGAAAATGGGCTTATTTCAGGCCTTCGAAAAAGGCTTCGCTATCAGGAAAGCCTAAATGCAGGCAGGACAGTCAGGTAAGACATTCAAGCAGACAATTTTGTGCCCTGCGTTAGATTGGGGTTACACGCTGACCGTTGGCAAGGAATCGACGTTTCAAGCTGGCGCGAACAGGATTATCCGCGAAACGGAAATAATTTCCGCTTCGCCCCTATGCTGCCCAACGACGGTAAGAGTTTGCCGACAAGCCGTGTCGCCACAATCATTTGCTGCGGCACCGACAAATCTAAGCTAACCGAATTATAGACACGGCCATCCGCGGACATGCAGAGCGTGGCACGGGCATCCTCAACAATGAGACGTATATCGGAAGGCTGGTCTGGAACAAACGCAATTACCGGAAGAACCCGGACACGGAGCGGCG
>NZ_JBEPMB010000003.1:0-422250 GCF_040545545.1 Limnomicrobium aquaticum | reverse complement strand
TGGCAACGCACCTTCGAACCGCATCCGCCCGGCAATCTGCTCCGGGCTCCAGCCAGCCTTCAGACAGACGACGATCCGCTGGCGCAACTCGGAATGACGGACGAGCTTGCGGTGCCGGAACCGACGGCCCAGCGCCAGCTTCTGAGCGACCACACACCAGTAGCCCGTCAGTTCAGGGATCTCGACGTCGTTGTGCCGGTTTCGTCGTAGCTCGCGGAACACGGTCGAACGGTGACGTCCCAGTCGCTCAGCGATCTCCGTCGCGCTCATCTTCATCAATCGCCAGCGTTCGATCTGACGCCGGTCTGCAAGAGTGAGGTGGCTGTAGCGGGTCTTCATTCAGGATGTCCTTTCCATCTTCAACATCCTGCCACACTTCAAAAGTCGCAGTTCGGTATAGCGCGTACCCCCCCTACAGGCTATGATTTGATAATCTATATTATGGAACTCTCATTGGCCGGACTTTCGCGACGCCTCTGCCGAGAAGGCTTCATTCCGGGCGCTGACGATCTGGCAACTGGATGGCTCAGAGGCGCCTTCCAGCCTGGTCGAAACGGTGGACGTGTTCAGCGAGCGGGGCAAGCGCAACCGCTTCTCCGGCAGCGAAGCTGGCGCCACCGCCAACGCGCGCGGTCACGCGTGTTCCGTCATCCAGGACTGCATGCAGGTACACGTCACTACCGAGATATTCCGAGGATACCACGCGGGCGCTCCAGCCCTCGCCTCCACGGGACACCGAAAGATGTTCGGGACGAACCCCGATCGACGCGCAACCCACCCGGCCGGCGATCTCTCCACTCACGACATTCATCTGGGGCGAACCGATGAAGCCTGCGACGAAGAGGTTCACGGGCGTCTCGTAGACCTCGCGAGGTGTGCCGATCTGCTCCACGTTGCCCCTGTTGAGAACAACGATGCGGTCCGCCATCGTCATTGCCTCTGTCTGATCGTGTGTGACGTAGATCGTCGTGGTTTTCAGCCGCTCATGCAGTTCGCGAATTTCGCTGCGCATCTGCACGCGCAGCTTGGCATCGAGATTCGAGAGTGGCTCGTCGAAGAGGAACACTTTCGGCGCGCGCACGATGGCGCGGCCCATGGCGACGCGCTGGCGCTGTCCGCCCGACAGGGCTGCGGGCTTGCGTTCAAGATAGGGATCGAGGTCGAGAACCGAGGCTGCACGCTTCACCCGATCCGCAATTTCCGCGGCAGAACGGCCCGCGAGCTTCAGCGCAAAACCCATGTTTTCGGCGACCGTCATGTGCGGATAGAGCGCATAATTCTGAAACACCATCGCGATGTCACGTTCCTTTGGCATAAGGCCGTTGACCTCCTTGCCATCGATCAGAATCCGTCCGCCGGTCACCGTTTCCAGTCCCGCAATCATACGAAGCAAGGTTGATTTACCACACCCGGACGGACCGACAAGGACCATGAACTGGCCGTCCTCAAGTTCAGCGGAGATGCCGTGTATAACCTCTAAACTACCGTAATTCTTTACGATTTTGTCTATTTGAACTTTTGCCACCGCTGTTCCTCCCGAAGGCTCTTGACACAAAACAAAAGTGATTTAACCTAAATATCAGGCGCTGGGAAGTCCACTGCGGGAGGCAGGCGGCCCCGGAACGACCCAAGGGATGGAGGAATTTGAAATGTTGAAACTGTTCGCTGGCGCACTGGCCGCCGGAGTAGCCCTGCTTGCGCCGCTGGTGGCAAGTGCCGACGATCTCGTCACCAACAACCGGATCGGTCTTTCGAACGCACCGAACAAGCTCGTATTCCGCATGACGACGGACGGCCCGGCAAACAACATGCCGGAGACGGCGGAAGGCTACAAAAAGCTCTTCGAAGATTTCATCAAGAAGCATCCCGATTGGCAGATCGAGACGCAGCTCATGACCGGCGATATCGGCCAGGAACAGGCGCGCATGCTCGAACAGGCCAAGTCCGGTTCTGCACCTGATTGCGCAGCGGTAGATTCCTTCGTGCTGCCTCTCTTCAAGAAGGCCGGCGTTCTGAAATCCTTCTCGCCCTATTTCAAGAAGGAAGAAGTCGAACAGCTTTTCCCCTTCATCCGTGAGGGTGTGACCGGTTCCGATGGCCAGATCTATGCCTGGTGGTGGAGCACGGACCTGCGGGTTCTCTACCGCAACAAGGACATCGTGCCGGATGCACCGCAGACCTGGGATGACCTGAAGAAGGCCGGCCTCGCCTCGGTGAAAAAGGGCATGGAAGGCATCCTCTTCAACGGCAGCCGCTACGAAGGCACGACCTTCGACTGGGTAGCGAATTTCTGGGCACAGGGCGGCGATCTGGTCGACAAGGATGGCAAGCCGGTCTTCGGCGAAGGCGACAACAAGGCCAAGTTCGTCAAGGCGGTCAATTTCTATCGCGATCTCGTCGAGTCGGGTGCTGCTCCGAAGCGTGTTGCCACGATCGGCAACTATGACGACTTCAACGCAGCCGCTGCAGCCGGCACCACCGCCCTCTTTGTCGGTGGCAACTGGCAGCTCGGCCAGCTGAAGTCCACGCTCGACGCTTCTGAATTCGCCAAGTGGACCTTCTCGCCGCTTCCGGGCCCGACACAGGGCGAACGCTCGACCGGCACCGGCGGCTGGACGGTCGCTTCCTTCTCCTCCGATGCGAAGAAGGTCGCCTTCTGCGCCGACATCGCCCGTGAGGTTTACATGGGTCCGGCAAACGAGGTTCAGGGCCAGCTGCCGACACGCGCCGATCTCTACGGCAAGTACAAGGTCTTCTCCTCGCCGGAGAACAAGGCCTTCGGCGAAGCGCTGCAGAAGGGCCGCGCCCGTCCCGGCGCGCCGGTCTATCCGGAAATCTCGAACCAGATCCAGATCATGATGGGCAAGGTTCTGACCGGTGCAGAAGCAACCGACAAGGCGGTCGATGAAGCCTTTGCCGCATCGATGGCTGCCTATCAGCGCCTGAAGTAAAGGCCTCCCGAGCCGGTGCGGGCGGGGCTTGCCTCGTCCGCGCCCACTCTCATTTTTGCCCGTTTGGAACCTGTCATGACAGCAGCAGCAACACCCGTCGCGTCAGCTTCGGCGTCACCGGCCAAAGAGTCCGGACAGGCTAGGCCGGCGCTGTGGCTTCTGCCGCTCATCCTGGTTCTCGGCCTGTTCTATCTCTACCCCGTCTTCGACGTCTTCCGCTACGCATTCACGGACATCACGCTGCTTGGCAAGGGTGAGACATACACATTCGCCAGCATCGTCAAGACATTGACGCGCCCGGAACTTGCCGAAATCCTCTGGGTTACCTTCGTCTTCACCGGCGCCAGCGTCCTCGGCCAGCAGGTGCTGGGGCTTGCAGTGGCGCTCGTCGTCGTCCGGGGCGAGCAGCGGCGGCTTTTTGGCACGACGATCCTCAGAACCACGGCTCTGATTGCCTGGGTTGTCCCCGGCGTTGCCGGCGGCATCGTCTGGAAAATGCTCTTCAACGGCGCGCCCTTCGGCGGCCTGAACAGCGTCCTGCGCCTTATCGGCCTCGCTCCGGTGCAATGGCTTTCCGATCCGGATACCGTCATGTGGTCGGTGGTCGTTGCCAACGTCTGGCGCGGAACGGCATTTTCCATGGTGGTCATGTATGCAGCGCTCAAGGCCATTGACCCGGTGCTCTACGAAGCGGCGAATGTCGACGGCGCCAATCCCTGGCAGCGCTTCTGGTACGTGACCCTGCCGCAGCTGCGAGCCGCCATCATGGTCAACCTGATCCTCATCACCATTCAGACGCTGAACACGTTCGACGCCGTCATATCGTTGACCGGCGGCGGCCCGGGCCGCGCAACGGAAGTGCTCTCGCTCTACACGTTCAACACCGTGTTCCGGAACTACGATCTGGCTGCGGGTTCGGTCCTGTCGCTGCTCATGCTGGCGATCTCCATGGGGCTTGCGCTGATCTATGCGAAATTCCTGCCGAAGGAGAGCCGCTCGTGAAATCCGTCACGCAGGCCCGTATCGGGGACATTTTCAGCTATCTTTTCATGGCCGTGATGATGCTGTTCTTCGCATGGCCGCTGATCTGGCTGCTGTCTCTCGCCTTGCGCAGCCGTAAGGAAATCTATCTCGGCGTCGCGCGGCTGATCCCGCATGAGCCGACGCTTGCCAATTTCCAGGCGATCCTGTCATCGAGCCAGTTCGCGTCCTATCTCATCAACGCACTCAAACTCTCCACCTTGAGCGCCATCGGGTGCCTGATCGTGGCGCTGCCCGCCGCCTATGCCTTCTCGCGTTTCCCGATGAAGGGAAAGGGCGCATGGATGATGGGCCTGCTCAGCTTCCAGATGATCTCGCCGCTCGTCATCATGATCCCGCTCTACCGCTACATGGCCTCGATCCAGATGACGGAAAGCCATATCGGCGTAACGATGGTTTACATTGCGCTGGCGGTGCCCACGGCGACCTGGATCCTGAAGGGCTTCATCGACGGCATTCCGGCCAGCCTCGACGAGGCAGCCCTGATCGACGGCTGCAGCCGGTTCGGCGTCTTCTGGCGCATCATCGTGCCGCTGTCGACGCCCGGCATCGCATCCGCCTTCATCATCACCGTGATTGCCGGCTGGTCGCAGTTTCTTGTGCCCTTCCTGCTCATCACCAAGGACCAACTTATGCCAATCGGCGTCGGTATCTTCCAATATGCCGGAACGCAGAACGACAGTTCGCTGCAGGTGCTTGCTGCCGCCTGCCTCGTCTCCGTCGTGCCGGCCATCGTCGCCTTTCTTTCCCTACAACGCCTCATCCTCGGCGCCATGACCGCCGGCGCGGTGAAGGGCTGAAAACCGTCTCATAGGAATATCGAAAATGGCTCTCACACTTGCCCAACGTCTCGACCTCTTGACCGTCCGCGCCGAGGAACTTTCCTACTGGCGCGTGCGTGAAAGCCAGCCTGTCGACGGCTGGATCGTCGACGGTCAATCCATTGCTCTCGGCGCAGCCTGGCCCGAAGTCGATGGCACACGCCGCTTCAGCGTCGACGCCTCGGTTCCTTCGACCTGGCCGCTTTCGGAAACCCGCCTGCGCCTCGATCTGGGAGGCGAAAGCCTCATCACGATCCGTGACGACAAGGGCGCCGAAACCTCTTATGGTCTCGACCCGAACCATCGCGAATTCCCGCTCACCTCGCACCGCTTCTCCGTATCCTCGACGACGGTTGCCCGCCTGCCCTTCGGCGAGCCGGTGCGCCAGCCGAAGCTTGCCATGGCAGAGGCCATCTGGGTCGACCCGCAGGTGGAGCGTCTGGCGCTGCTGCTGAAGCAGATTTGCGAGACCATCGTCGTTCTCGGCGAACACGAAGTCATTCCGCACCTTCTGAACGCCGGCGAAAAGACGCTCCGCAGCCTCGACTGGCCGACGGAAACGCAGGCCTATATCAGCCGCACCGCCTCGGCACCGATGCAGCAGAAGGTCTGGCGCCTGCCGGAGGTCGTGGCGAGCCCTGCCGCCCTCACCGATGCCGAGCGTGACAGTGTCCGGCGCGCCTATGAGACCCTGATTGCGACGCTCGATGACCTCCAGAAGCGCTTCCCGCCCCAGGGCGATGTGCTGCTGACCGGGCATGCCCATATCGACCTCGCCTGGCTGTGGCCGTACCGTGAAACGCGCAGCAAGCTGCGCCGCACGTTCCACACCGCCCTCTCCCTGATGGAGCGTTTCGAAGGCTTCCGCTTCAACCAGTCGACGGCGCATTATTATGCGCAGATCGCCGAGGATGATCCGAAACTGTTCGACGCCGTGCTGGAAAAGGTGAAGACCGGCCAGTGGGAAACCGTCGGCGGCATGTGGATTGAGCCCGACACGATGATGCCCTCGGGCGAAAGCCTGGCGCGACAGATCCTCTACGGCCAGCGCTATTTCGAAAAGACCTTCGGCGCACGCCACACGGTCTGCTGGCTGCCGGACTGCTTCGGCTTTTCGGGCGCCCTCCCCCAGCTTCTCAAGCAGGGCGGGCTCGAAAACTTCTTCACCATCAAGGTCAACTGGTCGGAAACGAACCGTTTCCCCGCCGACCTCTTCTGGTGGGAAGGCCTCGACGGCAGCCGGGTTCTGACCCACACATTCGACAATACGCCGCATGGCTATAACGGCGAATTGCAGCCGCACGATATCCATCAGACATGGCGCAACTACCGCGCCAAGGACAAGCATGACACGACGCTGCTGGCTATCGGCCACGGCGACGGCGGCGGCGGTGTGACGCCGGAAATGCTGGTTCGCCACGAACAGCTTTCGCATTTCCCGGCCCTGCCGAAGACGACCTGGGGTCACGTGGCCGACTTCTTCGACGGTGCGCAGACGAGCGCGAAGAGCGTCACCCTGCCGGTCTGGCGCGGCGAGATCTATCTCGAGCTTCATCGCGCCACGCTGACCAGCCAGAGCGCGGTCAAGCGCCTGCACCGCAAGGCGGAGCGTAGCATGATCACGGCGGAGACGGTCTCGTCGCTTGCCCATCTTCTGGGCGGCGAGAAGCCGGCCTCGGAGGAAGCCGCATGGCGCGTCGTGCTCAAGAACGAGTTCCATGACATCCTGCCCGGCTCCTCGATCCGCGAGGTCTATGAGGACGCCGAAGAGGAACTGATGGAAACGATCGGCCATGCCGAATCCGTTCAGAAGGCCGCCCTCGCCGAGATTGCCGCGCATCTGCCGGCCGGTGACGCGGGCGATGCCCTGCTGATCGTCAACCCGTCACTCGACGCCCGCCGCTGCGAAATCGTCACGCCGGAAGGCGCAAGACTCGTCGGCGCATCCGACATTCCCGCACTTGGCGTCGCGATCGTCCCGCGCTCGGCCATCAAGACGCCAAAGCCGGTCGAGGCAACGGCCAGAACGCTGGAAAACGAGATCCTCAAGGTCACGCTGGCCAGCGACGGAACGATCGAAAGCCTGTATCACAAGCCGAGCGGTCGCGAAGCGATCGAAGGGCGCGGCAACCGGCTGATGGCTTATCTGATGGAAAAGCCGCGCAACTGGGATGCCTGGGATATCGAAGGCGACTATATGCAGAAGGGTGAGGAAATCACCCATGTCGAAAGCCTTGAGGTCATCGAGCAGGGGACGGCGCGCGGCGCAATCCGCATCGTTCGCCGCTGGCGCAACTCTTCCGTCACGCAGGTGCTTTCGCTGGCCTCCGGCTCGCCGCGCCTCGACATCGAGACGGAGATCGACTGGCACGACCGTCGCGTCTTCCTGCGCAGCATCACCGAAACCTCCGTCCGGGCCATGAGCGCGACCTATGAATGCGCCTATGGCGTCGTCGAGCGCCCGACGCATGTCAATCGCAGCTGGGATGCGGCGATGTTCGAAGCTGCCGGCCATCGCTTCGTTGACCTCTCCGAAACCGGCTTCGGCGTGGCGATCCTCAACGACGCAAAATACGGCCACAGCACATTCGGCAATGTGCTTGGCATTTCGCTGCTGCGCGCCGCTGTCTATCCCGACCCGCTCGTCGACGAAGGCTATCAGCGCTTCACCTATGCGCTGATGCCGCATGAGGGCGCCTGGTATCAGGGTCACGTCCGCGAAGAGGCCGAGGCGCTGAATCAGCCCCTTCTGGTCGCTCCCGTGAGCGATCGCGCAGCGGGCGTCTGGCAGCCGCTTTCGGTCGATGGCGTACCGGCTGGTCTCTCGGCGCTCAAGCCGGCCGAAGATGGCGAAGGCGTGATCCTGCGTCTCTACGAACCGGCAGGTCGTCGCGGGACGGTCAACATTCAGCCTCCCGCCGGCTGGCAAGTCTCGGAACCGCTGACCATCATGGAAGAAACCTCCGGCGCGAAAGCCGACGAACTGAAGCCTTTCGAGGTCAAGAGCTGGCGCCTTAAGCGGTAAGCCCTTGCCCGACCCCGATTGCAATGGAATAGTGCGTTCGGGGTTGGGCAGCATCGTCTGCTTCCGGTCATGGGGGACAAAGACCTGAAATTCCTGGGCTCTAATCTGGAGCAGGCCGCTTCGCAGAACCGGGGTGTGATCTTGAGCGCGATCCATCGGTCGGCGCCGATCTCGCGCGCGGAACTGGCGCGTCAGTCGGGACTGACCAAGCAGGCCGTGGCCCGCATCGTCGATCGCCTGCTGGACGAGGGCCTTGTGATGGAGGCGCGCAGGCGGCATGGCCTTCGCGGCCAGCCGGCCATCGAGCTGGAAATCAATCCGGACGGGCTCTACTCCATCGGCGCCAATATCGACCGCGATCACCTGACCATCGTCGTCATTGATGCGACCGGGGCATTGCGCGGCCGCATTCATCACGAAAAGCGCTTCATCCTGCCCGGCGAGTTCATAGACCTGATGCAGGAGGCACTTTCGACGTTTCGCCGGCGCCGGCTGTTCGATGAGGGACGGCTTGCCGGGATCGGCCTTGCCATTCCGGACTGGCTGGGCGAAGTGCCGGTCATCGGCTTTCCGGAAGCCTATCGCGCCTGGAGCACATTCGATGTGCGCGGGGCTCTGGAAACGCTGACACATCACCCGATCCTCATCGACAACGACGCCAATGCGGCAGCGACAGGTGAGATCGGCTACGGTCTCGGAACGGAGATCAGGAGTTTTTTCTACGTGCTCGTCAACGCCTGTCTCGGTGGCGCAACTGTCATCGACGGCGTGCGGCACAAGGGACGCGACGGTCTCAGCGGCGAAATCGGCTGGTTGCCCGTTCTTTTCGAGGAAGGTCCGATGGCCGGACAGGTCCAGCCGCTCGGCGACATGTTTTCAATGTTCATCCTGATGGATTATCTTCAGCGCCAGGGCGTCGATGTCTCCACGCCGGACGATCTCGTCCACCTCGACGTCCGGGGCCGTGCGCTTGTCAGCGCCTGGCTCAAGCGCGCGAGCGGCAGGATCGCCGAGGCCATCGACAATATAGGAATGCTGGTCGATCCCGAAGCTATTCTGGTGGGTGGGCGCTTACCCGTGCGCATCATCGACGAGTTGCTTGTCTATGTGCACGAGCACCTGACGCGGATGGGACTGGAGGCGCCTTCGCTGCATCGCGCCGCGTGCTCGGAAGACGCTGCAGCTCTCGGTGCTGCCGCCATGCCGCTCGCCAATCGCCTGGGCCTGCCATCTGCCGAAAAGACCCAGTTAACGCGTGTGCCGCTGTCGTCTGCTACCCCGCAGGCTTCCATAGCGGCACCCGCCTGAACGGCAACGAGACAGGATCAATCCTCGCGCGCATCCATCGTCGCGACTTCCGGCAGGAGGTCACCCAGGAAAACACCGACCGCAGCACCTTCAGCCGTACCGCCATCGGAGAAATGTGTCCGGACGAGTTCGGGCACCGAAAACGAGGCGATGAATTCGCGGGTAAGCCGGTTGACCCTGCCGATCATGGCGTCCAGAGCCTCTTCCGACAAATCGCCTCCTATGAGAATGAGGCCGGGGGAAAGAAAGCCCCCGACCGCGATGATCGCATCCTTGAGGTGGTCAGCCGCCATGTCCGCCCAGCGCCCCAATGTCACCGGGTCCGAATTTTCTCCCGGCCGGATGAAGGCCGGCTGTACGGACATGCCAAGAACCTCATCCAGAGGAACCCGGTCATGGCCGGTGCGCATGGCGCCTATATTGCCGGCGCGCCCGTGTTCACCCTTGAAAGGCTTGCCCCCGATCAGCAATCCGGCGCGAACGGCTTTTCCCACCAGAATGACGACGATGCCCCCGTCGCGCTGGCCGACGCCCAGCATGCGCTCGGCAATGACAGCCGCCTCGGTTTCCTCGATAAGACGAAGTGCAAAGCCCTCGGGTAACGACAACGCTTCGACCGCCGCAGCCGGTAAATCGGGTGACAGCGCCACTGCCAGACCGCGACAGCGCTTGGCGCGCCCGTCGATCTCAAGAAGCGCCTCCACGGCGCGCCCGGCCTCGCCTAAAGACAGGAAGCCTTCGGTGGCAACGACGCGCCCGGCGAGATCGATCAGAGCAGCCTTGCCGCCGGTCGCAGCACTCCAGCGCAGCCCGACAGCAAAGGCACTTTCGGGTATGAGAAGGTATTCCGTCGAAACGTAACGCCCGGTCCCAGCACGTTTGCGCTGCATGACGTGGCCGGCCTCGAGAAGCCGCGTCATAATGCCGGCAATGGCAGGTTCGGTGAGTTGCAAATGCGTCGACAGCTCAAGCCGCGTTTGCGGTCCCGCCCGCCGCAGAATTTCCAGCGCCGCCCTGGAGTTATGCGTCGCGATGTCCGTGGGACTAATGCCGGGCGTATCGTCACGGGACGCTTCAACCCCGCGCTTTCGGCGTGCCAGCCTGAGTTTGTTTGTAGAAACCACCGAAACACATTCGTTGTAGAAAACAGTCGACTTCTTTAGCAACAGAAATGCATGAGCGTCTACTGAAACGAATACACCCGGCCCCGCATGGATTCTCGGGGATGTCGAACCATTGCCCGACTATTGGCAAACAGCGGCCCAGCGAGCACCCGGCCACGACCAAGTGATCCGGGAATATGCCCACGGCGTATTCCAGGAAAACGGAGGATCGTTCCATGTCAGTTCTCGGCCGCCTGCCTTTCGCCACCTTGCTCTTTGCAGCGGGGCTTGCTCTCGCGTCAGCTCCGGCCCAGGCCGAGCCGAAAGTCGTGAAGGTTGGGCGCGACCACTATCGGGGTACGTGGCTCGAAATCGCCCGCACGCCGATGAAGATCACAGACGGATGTGTGGCCGGCTATACGACCTACAAGCCCACCGCCAGCAAGAATATCTATAGTATCGAAGACGGCTGCCGTATGGGCTCGCCGAAGGGCGAGCTGCGCACCATCGACGGGATCGGGAAGCTGGAGGACGCCGGCACGACGAATGCCAAGCTGACCGTGCGCTATCTCGGTGGCCTCGTCACCTTCAAATACTGGGTGCTCTACAAGTCCCCGGACAAAAACTGGTTCATCAGTGCTGATCCGGAGATGAAAAACCTCTGGATCTACACGCGCACTCCGCCGTCCAGGAACGAACTGTCGGTGATGGTCGCCAAGGCCAAGGCACTTGGTTATGATACGAACAAGCTGGAATATCCCGAGCCTTGAGGCCCGGTGATTTTCACCACTCGATGGCAGAACCGTCATAGGCAAAGAAGCCTCCGGTGCTTTCCGGTGGGAGGCCATTGAGCACGTCGAGAAGATTGGCCGCCGCTTCCGATGGCGCAACCGCGGCATGGTTGCCACGATAGCCAATCGACAGGCCTGTCTCGACCGTTCCCGGATGCAGCGTCGCAACGACCGCAAGCGGGCGCGTCCGCGCAATCTCGATGGCCGCAGTGCGCACGATCTGGTTCTGTGCGGCCTTGGCGGCCCGATAGGAAATCCAGCCGCCGAGATGGTTGTCGCCAATCGAGCCGACCCGCGCCGAGAGCGAAACGAAAACGCTGCGACGGTCCCGCGGCAGCAGGGCTGCGAAATGCTTCAACAGGAGCGCCGGGCCGACGGCGTTCAGCGCAAATTGCTTGAGCATCACTTGCGGATCGACCGCCTTCAGCGCCTTTTCAGGCCCGACACCCTCAATGGTCAGCGCGCCGGTCGCGTTGAAAATCAGGTCGAGCCCGTCAACTTGCGCCGCGATGCGCTGAGCCGCTTGCCCCACCGATGCGTCGTCCGTGACATCGAAGCCGAGGTTGTCACGGCGCGACAGGCGTATGACGCCGCCGCAGCGAGTGTCGGCCTCAAGCGCCTGCGCGATCGCGCCCCCAATGCCGCCGGATGCGCCGATGACCAACGCGCGATAATTCTCTCTGAGGGAAGCCATTTTTGTCATGTTTCCGATACGTGCCGCCGCGTGGGACGGATTGCCAATCCATCGGCCATGCCCTAGATAAATCCGCGATGGGAATGGGGCTTCCCGAGAACCGCCGGTCTCGAAAGGACGTGGCTGATAGCTCCTGCCGAAAGCGGAATGGTCGAAAGCCGTCCGCGAGGGCGGGAGCGCGTCTTGACCTTCCCACCGTCGCAGGCTTTCGTTGCAACAACGAAAGGACAATGATCCATGAACTATCTGATCGTCTTCATCGGCGCGGGCATCGGCGGCATGCTCCGGCAGGGTGTGAATGTCACCGCGCTGAAATGGGCCGGCAACGGGTTTCCCTGGGGCACGCTCTTCATCAACATTCTCGGCAGCTTCGTCATGGGGCTGGTCGCCGAATACTGGGCGCTGAAATCCGGCCTGCCGCAAACGACCCGCCTGTTCCTCACCACCGGTATTCTCGGCGGCTTCACCACTTTCTCCGCCTTCTCCCTCGACACCGCCCTGCTCTATGAGCGCGGTGAAACGCTCGCGGCGGCCGGCTATGCGATCGGATCGGTGGTTCTATCGGTCGGCGCGCTCTTCGGCGGGCTGGCCATCATCCGCCACCTCGTTGGCGTCCAGGGCTGAACGCCAACGAATTTCAAGCCTGAAGGATGAACCCCGTCAGGGGTTCACCTTCGGCGGCTCGTTGAAGTTCAGCTGCGGCAGGCCCGGCTGGTTACCACCACCCAGCGGCGGCAGGCTCATGCCGCCATTCGCCCCGCCAAAACCGGGCACCTCGATCTTGACCTTGTCGAGATCCGGCGGCGGCGTCTTGTCGAGCCAGTAGGTCACCGTTTCCGGCCAGAAGATCGTGATCGCCACGAGGATCAGCTGCATCCCGACCCAGGGCAGCGCGCCCATGTAGATGTCGGAGGTCTTCACGCTTCGGGGCGCAATCGAGCGAAGGTAGAAGAGCGCAAAGCCGAAGGGCGGATGCATGAAGCTCGTTTGCATGTTGATGCAGATGAGCACCCCGAACCAGATCAGGTCGATGCCGAGCGACTGGGCAACGGGGGCCAGCATCGGGATGACGATGAAGGCGATCTCGAAGAAATCGAGGAAGAAGGCCAGGAAGAAAATGAAGATGTTGACGAAGATCAGGAAGCCGACCGCGCCGCCGGGAACGTGGCTCAGCAGATGCTCGATCCAGAGCCCGCCATTCATGCCCTGAAACACCAGGCTGAAGCAGGTCGCGCCGACGAGGATGAAGACCACCATGGACGTGATATGCATGGTCGAATGCATGCCCTGACGCACGAGATCCCAGGTGAGCCGCCGATGCATCGCGGCAAGCGCCATGGCGCCGACAACGCCAAGCGCGCCGGCTTCGGTCGGCGTTGCAAGACCCATGAAGATCGTGCCCAGCACCAGAAAAATCAGAACGATGGACGGCACCATGCCGGCCAGAACTTTTATGACCAGCGCCGCATTCAATTCACCGCGCGCTTCCAGCGGCAGCGCCGGAATATCCTTCGGCCGCACGATGGACAGCACGAGAATAAACAGAAGGAAGATCGCGACCTGCAGGATTGAGGGGCCGATGGCGCCGAGATACATGTCGCCGACCGAGCGGCCGAGCTGATCTGCCAGAACGACGAGCACGAGCGAGGGCGGAATGACCTGCGTGATCGTGCCGGAAGCCGCGATGACGCCGGTCGCCAGACGCGGGTTGTAGCCGTATTTCAGCATGATCGGCAGCGAGATCACGCCCATGGTGATGACAGAGGCCGCCACCGTCCCGGTGATCGCGCCGAGCACGGCACCGACGAGAATGACCGCATAGGCGAGCCCCCCCGGAATGCGGCCGAAGAGCTTGCCCATCCCTTCCAGCAGATCTTCAGCCAGCCCGCAACGCTCCAGGATCGCGCCCATGAGCGTGAAGAAGGGAATGGCGAGCAGAAGATCGTTCGAAATGATGCCGAAGATGCGTAGAGGCAGCGCCTGCAGGAAGACCGGATCAAAATGACCGGTGAAAATGCCGATCATGCCGAAGAACAGGCCGACGGCTGCGAGCGAGAAAGCCACCGGAAATCCATAGAGCATGAAGAGGATCATGCCGAGGAACATCAGGGGCGGAAGTACGCCGTAATCAAACATGTTTTGTCCCCCCGGACTTCGTTACTGCAGCGGCTTTTCATAAGTCGTGTCGAGATCGAGCGTGCCGGAAAGCCCGGCGATGCGCTTGATCAACTCCGACACGCCTTGCAGCGCGATCAGCGCGAAACCGGAGACAATGATCAGCTTGGCAGGCCAGCGGATCAGACCGCCCGCATTGGCTGAAATCTCGTTCTCCTTGAAGGATAGGAGGAAGAAAGGCCATGAGAGCCATGCCAGATAGAGACAGGCCGGCAGCAGGAAGAAGATGATGCCGACGACATCGATCCACATGCGGGCCCGCGGCGAGACCGAACCGTAGATCAGGTCGACACGGACATGTTCATTGTTGCGCAGCGTATGGGCCGCGCCCAGAAGCACGATGAAGGCAAAGAGATACCACTGGATTTCAAGCCAGGCGTTGGAACTGTAGTTGAACGTGTAACGGATCGCCGCATTCGCCGCGCTGATCAGGCAGCAGGCGAGGACGAGGTAACCGGAAAACTTGCCAATGACTTCGCTGACTTTGTCGATGACGCGACTGATCGATAACAATGCCTGCATTCTATCCCCCTCTTTTTCCACATTTCTGACCTGTGGCGGAGGAGAAGGCAAGAGCGCGGCGTTTACTGCACCTGTGGATCGAGGAACGACTTTAGGATAACGCCGCGAGCGGCCAGCGTTTTTCGAATATGCGCGGCCATGGCAATCGCACTCGGTCCGTCGCCGTGCACGCAGATCGAATGCGCCTCCAGCTTGATCGGCGCACCATCCACGACAGGCATCAGCCCGGTTTCAAGATAGGAGACAAGGCGGTCGGCGGCTTGCCTCGGATCGTGGATCATCGCGTCGGGCCGCGAGCGCGGCACGAGCCGGCCGGTCGAGAGATAGCCACGGTCGGCAAAGATCTCGCTGTAGACCGGAACGCCCGCATTACGCGCCGCCAGTTCCAGTTCGGTGCCCGAAATCGCCAGAACCGCCATGTCCGGGCCGAAAGCGCGGGCTGCGCGGGCAATGGCAGACGCGGCTGCTCGGTCATCGGCGCAATGGTTGGCCAGCGCCCCATGCGCCTTGATGTAACGCACGTTGACACCGGCGAGCGCGGCAGCACCCATCAGCGCGCCGGTCTGCGTAGCAACCAGCCGCTCGATCTCGCCCGGCGTCATCGGGATCAGCCGGCGGCCGAAGCCCTCGCGATCGGCAAAGCCGGGATGCGCGCCGACGACGACACCCCGGTCACGCGCAATTTCCAGCGTGCGGAACATGGTTTCGGGGTCGCTCGCATGGCCGCCGCAGGCGACGTTGGCACTGGTGACAACCTGCAGGATCGCCTCATCATCACCCATTTTCCACGGGCCATAGCTCTCGCCGAGATCGGAATTGAGGTCGATGCGCATGTCAGAACGTCCTATTCAAACTCGAAAACGGTTTCGCCATAGCCGACGAGATCGCCGGCCTTCACCGGCTTTGAGGCAACCTTACCCGGCTTCTCCGCCTGGATGGCGAAGCGGATTTCGCCGAGCTCCAGAAAGCCGACGATCTGGTGCTCCGTGACATTGTCGCCGACGCGGATCGCCGGAGAGGCATCGGCAAAGACACCGAAATAACGCGTGCGGATCGCATCCTTCGCCTTCGCCGGTCGCGGCGCCGCCGCAGCTATCGCAACCGGCCTTTGCGGCCGGTTGACGATGACTTTCAGCCGACCGCCCTGACCGATGGCGCATTCAAGTTCGGCAAGGCCGCGTGATTTGGCGAGCGCAATGGCGCGTTCAATTTCGTCGAGCGTCATGCCCCGCCCTCCGGCTTGATGGCCCCGGAGGCGATCAGCGCTTCCAGGTGATGAATGTCGAACCCGCCCTGCAGGAAGCCCGGATCGTTCATCAGCCGGCGATGCAGCGGAATGTTGGTCGTCAGCCCGCCGATCTCGTATTCGGCCAGCGCCACCTTCATGCGCCTCACGGCTTCTTCACGGGTATCGCCATAAGCAATCAGTTTCGCAACCAGCGAATCGTAATGCGGCGGCACCTCGTAGCCATCGTAGAGATGCGTATCGAGCCGGATGCCCGGCCCGCCCGGCGGACGATGCGTGTCGACGACGCCCGGCGACGGTGTGAAGGCGAAGGGGTCCTCGGCATTGATGCGGCATTCAATGGCATGGCCGCGCATGGCGATATCGGCCTGCGTGAACGACAGCGGCTTGCCCATGGCAATCCTGATCTGCTCGCGCACGATGTCGATGCCCGTCACCATTTCCGTTACCGGATGCTCGACCTGCACGCGCGTGTTCATCTCGATGAAGAAGAACTCGCCATTCTCGTAGAGGAATTCAAACGTGCCCGCCCCGCGATAACCCATCTGCTGGCAGGCTGCGACGCAGCGCGCGCCGACGCGTTCTATCGCCTCACGCGGGATGCCGGTTGCCGGCGCCTCCTCGATGACCTTCTGGTGGCGGCGCTGCATCGAGCAATCGCGCTCTCCGAGCATGACCGCATTGCCATGCGCATCGGCGAGGATCTGGATCTCGACATGGCGCGGATGTTCCAGAAACATCTCGATATAGACGTCCGGATTGCCGAAGGCACGGCCCGCCTCCTCGCGCGTCAGCGCAACCGCATCCGCCAGATCCTCCTCGCGGCGCACGATGCGCATGCCACGTCCACCGCCGCCGCCAGAGGCCTTGACGATGACCGGATAGCCTACCTCCGCCGCAATATGGCGCACGCGCCAGTCCTCGTCGGGTAGGGCCCCGCCGGAGCCCGGAACGCAGGGCACGCCCGCCGCGCGCATGGCCTCCTTGGCCGCGATCTTGTCGCCCATGGTGCGGATGGCCTGAGCGTCCGGGCCGATGAAGACAAGGCCCGCCTTCTCGACCGCTTCGGCAAAACCGGCATTCTCCGAGAGAAAGCCATAGCCCGGATGGATCGCCCCCGCCCCCGTCGCCTTGGCGGCGAGCAGGATAGAGGCAATGTTGAGATAGCTCTCGCGCGCGGGTGCGGGGCCGATGCAGAGGCTTTTGTCGGCGAGCTGTACATGGCGCAGGTCGCGGTCCGCTTCCGAATGAATGGCGACGGTCTTCAGACCCAGCAACCGGCAGGCGCGCAGGATGCGCAGCGCGATCTCCCCCCGATTGGCGATGAGAACCGTATCGAACATTCTCAATCACCGATCTCGAAAAGCAGCATGCCGCGCACGACCGGCGCGCCATCCTCGACCATGATGGACTGGATGCGCCCGGCGCGGTCCGCTTCGATGGGCGTCAGCATTTTCATCGCCTCGATGAGCCCGAGAACCTGCCCTTCCTCGATTGTGTCGCCCGGCTTCACATAGGGTTCAGCACCCGGCGCGGGCGAACGGTAGAACGTGCCCGCCATGCCGGAGGTCAGGCGATGAAGCGCTGGCGGAGGCGGCTCGTCCGCATGGCCGGCAACCTTCGTCTCGACATGCGCCACGCGCTGCGCGGAGCCTGTCGTCTCCTCGTCTCCCAGCGTGATACGCACGGTCTCGCCATTCGCCTCATATTCGAGGCCGGCGATCCCGCTCTTTTTCGCCAGTTCGATCAGGCGTTCGATGAAGTCGATATCCATGGTGATCCTATCCCGCCAGCGAGCGCACCACTTCGACCGTACGGGCGAGTGCGTCGATCTCATGGCGCTGCCTGCGAAGCGCAGCATTGGCTTCGTCCGGCGTCACTTCGGTAAAGAGAAAGCGGCTCTCCGGACCCGCCTGCCCGACGATCCAGAGGTCTGCTTCGATAATGGTCGCAATCTTCGGATAGCCGCCGCATGTGTTGGCGTCGGCAAGCTGGATGATCGGTTTGCCGGAGGGCGGAACCTGAACCGTGCCGGGCAGGATGCCATGCGACATCAGCTCCAGCCGGCGCTCCAATTTCAGTTCCGGGCCTTCCAGCCGATAGCCCATGCGATCCGCATCCTGCGTGACCCCCCAGGACCAGCGCGTGAAGAGCTTGCGCGCATCGGCGCTGAAGACGGAGTGTTCCGCCGCCGGCACGGCGCGAACCGGAAGCGGATTGGCAAAATCAAGGGCCGCGAAGGGATCGAGCGCTGCGCCGAAGGCCCGCATCGGCGGCCTGGAGGTAACACTTAGACGGTCGCCGCGCTTCAGCCCCCGGCCTTCAAGCCCGCCATAGCCGGATTTCAGGTCGGTCGCCCGCGAGCCAAGAACCGGTTCGACATCGATGCCGCCGGCGAAAGTGATATACACCCGCGCGCCCTTGTCCGGTGGTGCGATCACCAGCGTCTCACCCTCGGCCGCACTCGCCGCCCAGCGCGGCGGCAGCGGCCGGCCGGCGAGCGTTACCGCGCCTTCGGCACCCGTCACGGCGAAGCGCGCGGGCTGGTCGAAGCGCAGGCGGAACGGAAAGATGGCGATTTCCAGCCCTGCGGCGTTCAACTCGTTACCGAGCAGCGCATTGCCGATCATGAGCGACAGGCGGTCCATCGCGCCGCTGCGGCTGACGCCGATATCGAAGCGTCCGTTGCGGCCCAGATCCTGGATCGAATTGGCAGCCCCCGTCGTCAGTACCTCGATCATAGCCACACATCCTCGATGGTGAACCGGACGATGTCGCCCGGAGCCAGGGTCGAAGGCTCATCGCGATGCGGATCGAAGAGGGCGATGTTGGTGCGGCCGATAATGTGCCACCCGGACGGAGAGGTCTGCGGCATGACGGCGGCCTGCGCGCCGCCGACAATCACCGAACCCACGGGTACGGCAAGCCGTGGCGTCGAGCGCCGGGAAATGGCCAGCGCCGGATCAAGGCCGGAGAGATAGGGAAAGCCCGGCATCGCGCCGATGGCCGCAACTTGGTATGTGCCCGCCGCATGGCGCTGCGCGGCCTCCAGCGGCGCGAGCCCGCAATGGCGCGCCCAGGGTTTGAAATCCTCGCCGTTCTGGCCGCCATAGACCACCGGAATTTCCACCGTCTTGCCCCGGCGTGGCAGCGGCTGCGCCTTGGCCCAGCGCTCGGTAAGCTGCTTGCGCGCTTCTTCCGGCGTGATCTGATCCGGGTTAAAGAGCGCGAGGATATTATTCATGCCCGGCACGGTTTCGGTAAAGCCGGAGGCCGCCTGCAGGTCGCTTGCCAGCGACCAGATGCGCTTCTGGAACTGCTCGTCGAAACGGCTTGAATTGGATTGCAGGAGCAACGCACTTCCGCCCGAAAAACTGATCGTGATCGGTTCTCGCATGGCGGCTGGTGGCTCCCCTCTGGCGGATCGGGCGCGTGAGACTCAGGCACCCTTCCGTTGCGTCAGGATGGCCCTTTCAGCAAACGAAAACAAGGAAGCAGCGAGTTTATCCCCTGCCCTCCTTGCAGGCCTCAGAGCCGGTCGATCAGGCCACGCGCGGCGATGTTCTGCATCAGCGCCCTCACGCCGAAGGTCCATTGCGGGCAGACATCCGTGCGGTCCACGAAATTGACCAGACGGCCGAGCCGGGGCGAGGCAATCTCCACCCGGTCGCCTATTTCGTGGGTGAAGCCGAGGCCCGGCCCGCGCCGGTCCTTGACGGGCGCAAACATGGTGCCGAGGAAGAGAACTGCGCCGTCCGGATATTGATGGTTGCGGTTCAGCATCTGGCTGGCAAGGTTTTTCGGCGTGCGACTGATGGCGGACATATGGCTGATGCCGGTCATCTCGAACCCGTCTTCGCCGGTCACGCTCAGAGAGACGCTGAGGCCATTGACGTCTTCAAGGGTAAAGCCCTTGTCGAACAGGCGGATGAACGGTCCGAGGGCACAGGAGCTGTTATTGTCCTTGGCCTTCCCCAGGAGAAGCGCCGAGCGGCCCTCGACATCACGCAGGTTCACGTCATTGCCCAGCGTCGCGCCGACGATTTCGCCGTCAGAGCGCACGACAAGCACCACTTCCGGCTCCGGATTGTTCCACTCGGAAATCGGGTGAATGCCGACCTTCGCTCCGCAGCCGACCGAAGACATGGGCTGTGCCTTGGTGAAGATTTCCGCATCCGGGCCGATGCCGACCTCGAGATATTGCGACCAGAGCCCCATGTCCTGCAGCAGCGCCTTGACCTTGGCGGCCTCCGGCGAGCCTGCAACCACACCCTTGAGGCTTTCGCCGAGAACGGGCGCGAGACGCTTGCGGATTTCTTCCGCCCGGCCGCTGTCGCCCTTGGCCTGCTCCTCGATCACGCGCTCCAGCATGCTGCCGGCAAAGGTGACGCCCGCCGCCTTGATCGCCTGCAGATCGACCGGCGCCAGCAACTCCCCCACCTCACCGCTGAGGAAAGCATCAAGCCGGCCCAGATCGGGAAGATCACGGAGGCTGGAAAGCCATGCAGCGACATCCGGTTTTTCCAGCAGAGAGGCAATCGTTGCAACGTGACCGGAGAGGTCATAGACGTGACCCTCGCGCAAAATCACCGGCGAGGGGCCGCCGGCAGCCTTCGACCAGACGCGGCCGACGAGTAGCGCATCGCCGGAATCCTCCGGTAAAATGGTGGCTGCAGTCAGTGACAGGCTCGCATGGACCATGAATTCCTCCCGAATTTTTCTCTCGCTTGTGATGCCGTTTTGGACGATTCAGGCGCTCCGCGCAATCGTCGCTGTCGCGCTGCGCCTGCACAACGCAGGTGCGGGAAGCATTTGATTCCAAAACGATTGAGCAACTTTCCTGATCGCATCCCAAACGGGCATTTTCTTCTTATACGTGTATTTTATAGCCAATAATACACTTTTTATGAACATATATTTACATATAATAGTACTTTTGATAGCGTCCACCCAGCTACCCGGAGAGAGTGGGTAAGCATTGTGGGAGGAAATCATGAAGTTCTTTACGAAGCTCGCGGTCGCCGCGGGCGTTGCTGCCCTGTTGTCTTCTGCTGCCTATGCAGACAGCCTGAAGGGCAAGACGATCGGCTTCTCGCAGATCGGTTCCGAATCCGGCTGGCGCGCGGCCGAAACCTCGGTCACCAAGCAGCAGGCTGAAAAGCGCGGCATCAATCTGAAGTTCGCCGACGCCCAGCAGAAGCAGGAAAACCAGATCAAGGCCATTCGCGGCTTTATCGCCCAAGGCGTTGACGCCATCCTCGTCGCTCCGGTCGTTTCGACGGGTTGGGACGCGGTTCTCGGCGAAGCAAAGGACGCCAAGATCCCGGTCATCCTTCTCGACCGCGGCGTTGACGCGTCCCAGGACCTCTACCTGACCTCGGTTGCATCCGACCAGGTGAAGGAAGGCAAGGTTGCCGGTGACTGGCTGGTGAAGACCGTCGGCGACAAGAAGTGCAACGTCGTCGAACTGCAGGGCACCGTCGGCTCCACGCCGGCCATCAACCGCAAGAAGGGCTTCGAAGAAGCCATCAAGGGCCACGACAACATCAAGATCGTGCGCAGCCAGACCGGCGACTTCACCCGCTCCAAGGGCAAGGAAGTCATGGAAGGCTTCATCAAGGCAGAAGACGGCGGCAAGAACATCTGCGCCATGTATGCCCATAACGACGACATGGCGGTCGGTGGCATCCAGGCCATCAAGGATGCCGGCCTGAAGCCGGGCAAGGACGTTCTCGTCGTTTCCGTCGACGCCGTTCCGGATATCTTCAAGGCCATGGTGGCCGGCGAAGCCAACGCAACGGTCGAACTGACGCCGAACATGGCAGGCCCTGCCTTCGACGCACTCGACGCCTACTGGACGAGCAAAAAGGCGCCGGAAAAGTTCATCATCACGGAGTCGAAGCTCTATACGCCGAACGACAATCCGCAGAAGGTGTATGACGAGAAGAAGGGTCTGGGTTACTGATCCCGGAGTAACCCGAAAAGCCATGGCTTGCATGGCTGAAAGGCGTTCCGCCGGACCATCCGGCGGAACGTTCTTGTCTTCGGACCAGACAAGGTCAAAGATCATAACAAAATGGGAGGGGCGACGATGGTCGATCAGGGAACCGACAATCCGTTCGTGCTGGAGGCGCGTGGCGTCATCAAGATATTCGGCCAGAGCCGGGCGCTGGATGGCGTCAATTTCGGCCTGAGACGCGGCGAAGTCCATGCGCTGCTCGGCGAAAACGGCGCAGGCAAATCGACGCTTATCAAGATCCTCACCGGCGCCTACCAGCCTGATGGCGGCGAAGTTCTGCTCGACGGCGCGCCGGTGCATTTCGCCGACCCGCTACACGCACAATCGCATGGCATCGGCACGGTCTACCAGGAGGTCAACCTCCTGCCGAACCGCTCCGTTGCTGAAAACCTCTTCCTCGGCCGCCAGCCGACACGCTTCGGCTTCGTGCGCAGGTCGCTGATCGAAAAGAACGCCCGCGAGCTTCTCTTGCGCTATGGCCTCGACATCGATGTGCAGGCCGAGCTTGGCACCTATTCCGTCGCTGTCCAGCAGATCGTGGCGATTGCCCGCGCCGTCGAACTCTCCGGCAAGGTTCTCGTTCTCGACGAGCCGACTGCCAGCCTTGACAAGCTCGAGGTCGAGAAGCTGTTCGAAGTGGTCACCCAGCTGAAGCAGCGCGGCATGGCCATTGTCTTCATTACCCACTTCCTCGACCAGGTCTTCGCGATTTCGGATCGAGTCACGATCCTGCGCAACGGCCGCCTGATCGGCACGGAGCCGCTTTCCGGTCTCTCCCGCACCGATGTCGTGCGCATGATGCTCGGCAAGGACATCACCTTTGCCCCGGCCGTCACCGGCATAGAGGAGCGCGCGGCAGGGCCGGCGCTGGTCGAATTCCGCGAATGCGGCAAGGCTGGCAAGATCCGTCCCTTCTCGCTCAGGATCCGCCGCGGCGAGGTCGTCGGCGTTGCCGGTCTTCTCGGTTCCGGCCGCACGGAAATGGCGCGCCTGATGTTCGGCGCCGACCAATGCGACGCGGGCGAAATCCGCATCGGCGACAAGCCGGTTTCGCTCGGTTCCCCGGCGCAGGCCATCGCGCACGGTTTCGGCTTCTGCCCGGAAGACCGCAAGATCGAGGGCATTCTGGGCGACCTGTCCGTGCGTGAAAACATCGTGATCGCGCTGCAGGGCAAGCTCGGCTGGTTCAAGGCGCTGAACCGCGACGAACAGATGGAAATTGCCGGCAAGTTTGCCGAGGATCTCGACATCCGCGCCGCCTCGCTCGACATGCCGGTGAAGCTCTTGTCCGGCGGCAACCAGCAGAAGGTGATCCTCGCCCGCTGGCTGGCGACCGATCCACAATTCCTCATTCTGGACGAGCCGACGCGCGGCATCGATGTCGGCGCGCACGCGGAAATCGTCCGCACCATCAACCGGCTGCGCGAGGAAGGCCTCGCCCTCCTCGTCATCTCCTCCGAGCTTGACGAAATCGTCGCCTATTCGTCCCGCATCGTCGTGATGCGCGACCGTGAAATGGTGGCGGAACTGACCGGCGACAACATCAATCCGTCGGTCATCGTCCAGGCGATTGCCGCCCAGCACGAAACGCTTGTCCTCGAGGGAGCGAGCGCATGAAAATGAAGAGACTCACCCCGCTCATCAATCCGCAGTCGATCGCGCTCGTTGTCGTGCTGCTCGTCAACTGGATCCTGTTTCCCGGCTTCTTCAACGTCACATGGCAGGATGGCCGGCTGTTCGGCAGTCTGATCGACGTTCTCAACCGCGGCGTCCCCGTCGCCATCCTCGCCATAGGCATGTCCGCCGTCATCGCCACCAAGGGCGTCGATCTCTCGGTCGGCGCGGTCATGGCGATTTCCGGCGCGGTTGCGGCCACGCTGGTCACGGATGGTTATCCGGCTTATCTTGCGGTTCTTGCAGCCCTTGCCGTCGGCATCGTCTGCGGCGTCTGGAACGGCATCCTGGTCGCCTTCCTGGAAATCCAGCCGATCATCGCCACACTTGTGCTCATGGTCGCCGGACGCGGGATCGCGCAGCTGATCACCGCCGGCTCCATCGTCACCTTCGCAGATCCGCTGCTGATTTATATCGGCACGGGCTCGTTCGCGGGCCTGCCAATGCCGGTGGTCATCGCCATTGTTCTCCTTGTCCTAAGCGTCTTCGTCGTCCGCTCCAGCGCAGTGGGCCTCTTCATCGAATCCGTCGGCGTGAACCGCGCGGCGGCAAGCCTTGCCGGTATTCGCTCGGGCCTTCTGCTCGTTGCGGTCTACGGCTTCTCCGGATTTTGCGCCGCGATTTCCGGCCTCATCGTCGCGGGCGACATCAAGGGGGCGGACGCCAACAATGCGGGCCTCTGGCTCGAGCTCGACGCAATCCTCGCAGTCGTCATCGGCGGCACCTCGCTTCTCGGCGGGCGCTTCTCGATTGCCCTCTCGGTGCTGGGTGCCATCATCATCCAGGCGATGAACACCGGCATTCTGGTCTCGGGTTTCCCGCCCGAATTCAACCTCGTGGTCAAGGCGGGCGTGATCATCCTGATTTTCACCATGCAGTCGCCGCTCGCCACCCGCTTCATTGAATCGCGCAAGAACGCACGCGCGCTTGCCAGGAAAGCATCATGAACCGCAGTCTCCGTCCGCTGGCGGCCACCGCCGTCATTTTCGCGCTCGCCTATGCGGCCAGCATCTTCCAGTTTCCGGGCATGTTCTCCACGCGCGTGCTGGGCAACTTCCTGACCGACAATGCCTTCCTCGGCATCACCGCCGTCGGCATGACCTTCGTCATCATCTCGGGCGGGATCGATCTTTCGGTCGGCGCCGTGATCGGCTTCACGGGCGTCCTGGTCGCCGTGCTGATCGGCTGGCTGGGAATGCATCCGCTTGCCGCCTTCGCCATCGCTCTTGTCGTCGCAGCCGCTTTCGGCGCAGCGATGGGAG
Organism: Limnomicrobium aquaticum; assembly: GCF_040545545.1. Classification (NCBI taxonomy): domain Bacteria; kingdom Pseudomonadati; phylum Pseudomonadota; class Alphaproteobacteria; order Hyphomicrobiales; family Rhizobiaceae; genus Limnomicrobium; species Limnomicrobium aquaticum. Next base: position 397,618 of record NZ_JBEPMB010000003.1, on the reverse strand, counting down.
CTGCCATCCACTATCTGGAAGTGCCCCCCTTCATCGTCACGCTGGCCGGCATGTTCCTCGCCAGAGGTGCCGCATCCGTCATCACGCAGGATTCCATTCCCGTCACGCATGAGTTCTATTCCAAGGTGACCTCGACCTACTGGCTGATGCCAGGCGGCGGGCGGCTCAGCCTCATCGGCGCGCTGATGATCTTCATCTTCATCGTCGGCGCGCTGGTGGCACATCGCACACGCTTCGGCTCCAATGTCTATGCGCTGGGTGGCAATGCGGTCTCGGCCGCTCTCATGGGCGTGCCGGTCGCACGAACGACAATCCTCATCTACACGTTGTCTGCGACACTCTCCGGCCTCGCCGGCATCGTCTTCTCGCTCTACACCTCCGCCGGCTATCCGCTGGCGGCCGTCGGCGTCGAGCTTGACGCGATCGGTGCCGTCGTCATTGGCGGAACGCTGCTCACCGGCGGCTATGGCTTCGTTGCCGGAACATTCATCGGCGTCATGCTGCAGGGTCTCGTCCAAACATACATTATTTTCGATGGAACCCTTTCAAGCTGGTGGACGAAGATAGTAATAGGTGGCCTGTTGTTCGTCTTCATTGTGCTGCAGCGGCTTGTCTTCTCTGCGTCCTCTTCGCGGTCAAAGGTGTTTTGGAAATTGAAACATGAGTGAACCCGGCAGCCTGATTCGCTCCCGAACAGGGCGGTCGGCTGCGCCGAATTTCCACTCCTTCGTCATCAACGAACTGGGACTCGGCATCGTGACCGGCAAGTTTCCCGCGGGCTCCATCCTGCCGCGGGATGCCGAACTCATGGACATGTACGGCGTCTCGCGCACCGTGTTGCGCGAAGCGCTGAAGACGCTGGAAGCCAAGGGCATGGTGGAGGCGCGGCCGAAGGTCGGCACCCGCGTGGCGCCCAAGAACCGATGGGCCTATTTCGACCAGCAGGTGCTGCTCTGGCTGTTCGAGGGCGGGTTCGATGCAAACCTCACCGCACATTTTTTCTCGATCCGTCGCCTGATCGAGGGCGAAGCGGTGCGGCTCGCCTGCCGTAACCGCACTGCGGATCAGGTGCGCACGATGTACTACTGGGTACAGCAGATGAGCATTTCGCGCGGTGTCTCGGAAAGCTTCGCGCTCGCCAATCTGGAGCTGCACCAGATCTTCCTGACCGCCTCGCAGAACCCGCTGATGCGGGCGGCGCTGGGGGTGGTCGAATTCACGCTTGCCGCCGCCATGCCCAAGGGCGAATTCACGGACGGCACGTCGCCCTACTACGAGACTTCCATCCTCACGCAGCGCGCGCTTGCCCACGCCGTGGAAACGGGTGACGACACGGGCGCGCGGGACCATCTCCTGCGCATTCTCGAGCTTGAAGAAGCCAGCGCCTCGGCCAATCTGGCGTAGATCGTCTCAAAGTTTCTTTGAAACGCTGAGATGACCTATCTCTTTGTTTTTACGCAATTCCGGACGCAAAACCGGCCCCACTTTCGCTGGAATTGCTCTAACCGGATCAGATCGCCTTCGTGTACATGACCCTGTTGTTGCTGAGCGCGCCGCGCAGCTCCAGAGAGAACACTGTCGTCCGGTTTCTGCCGCCACTTTTTGAAGCGTAGAGCGCCATATCGGAATTCTGGTAGAACTCCACGCCGTCGAGTGCGTCATCGGCCATGCTGACACCCAACGAGATCGTCACGGGATCGATCTTGCCGCCGCCCTTGATCTCGAAATTGATCGAGGCGACTTCCTGACGCACCAGTTCTGCCAGACGGGCCGCTTCTTCCGCGGACATGTTTTCCGCAATCAGGGCGAATTCCTCACCGCCGGGCCGGGCGACGAAGATGTTGCGTCCGGCAAATTTGGCAAGCGACTGTCCGACGGCCGTGAGAACCTTGTCGCCCACGGGATGGCCATAGGTATCGTTGAACCGCTTGAAGTGATCGATGTCGGCAAGGATCAGCGCGCAGCCGCCGAGTTTGCGGTACTTGGCAAAGGCGGACGCAATTCGGTCGTCAAAGGCACGACGATTGAAGAGACCCGTCAAGCTGTCGATATAGGCCAAGCGCTTGTATTCGTTTAGCTTCCGGCGCATTTCCTGCAGGCTAGCCGACTTGTTCTCTGCCTCGGCCATGACATTTCCGTTCGCCGCGAGGGTCTTTTCCGTGACGGTCTTGATATCTGCGATGGCTTGAGCAACCTGCATCAGCGACTTGTCGTCATTGGCAACCAGCGTCTTGCGCAGATCCGTCAAGGAGGCGCCGTGGTTTTCCAGTTCTTCCTTTTCCCGACCCAGAAGGTTCAAGAGAGCGGCAAGCTCCGCAGACAGGTTGTTGTGCGCCTTGTCGATCTGCCGGTTGCGGCGAAGCTCTCCCATATATTTCTCAAAGAGGGCGTCAAGCTGCGCCTGCATCGGCTGGATACCCAGTGCCGCCAGTTCGGAGGATAGGCGGGAATTGGACCCTATCACGGCCTCATAGAACAATTCATAGTTGCGCGGCAGCGGCGGCACCTTTCGCCTGCGCATAAGCTCTGTCACCGGATTGCTGACGACAACGGCACACATGCTGAAAATTCCCTTTGATCTTCAAGACCATACCGCAGGGATCGCCGTCCTTCACACCCGTTCGCGATGGGTGGCCGAGCGGAGTTCCGGCTGTCGCACATAGCGATCGATCACAGCCGGGTATCCCCAAGTTTCGCTCCCTATTTCTTGGGGTAATATGTTGAGATATTGCTAACGTTATGCTGCATATTTAAGAAAAGTTGCAACCTAGGGCCACGGGCCCGAAGAAACGGTGCCCCGGGCCAATCCCGGATTGACAAACGCCCATTTCGCCCCCGATATTGACGTCTCGGCTATTCCCGGGCGCATGACCATCGTCGCGTCCTGACACAGCAGCACCGCCTGGTGCGTCGCCTGCCTGATTCCGGAGGAAAACATGAACGTCTACACCGCGAAATTCGGCTTGGGAGCCTCTGTCCTGCGCCTTGAAGACAACGCACTCCTGAAAGGCGAGGGCAGGTTTACCGACGATCTGAAGTTCGAAGGCGTGCTCCACGGTTATGTCCTGCGCTCCCCGGTCGCCAGTGGCACCTTCAAGATCAATTCCGTCGAGGCCGCGCGCGAGGTGCCGGGCGTGCATCTTGTGCTCACCGCGGAAGACATCTCGCATTTGCCAGATCTGCCGCCGCAGGCGCTGCTGCCGGGCGAAGATGGCCAAAAGCCGGTGCCACACGGCATTCCGCTCCTCTGTCGCGAGCGCGTGCGCTATGTCGGCGATGCGGTCGCCTTCATTGTCGCCGAAAGCCGGGCACTCGCGCAGGATGCCGCAGAGCTGATAGACATCGACTACGAGATGGACGACGCCGTGATCGGCGCGGAGGCAGCGCTGGCCGAGGGTGCGCCGAAGGTCTGGCCCGACCTTCCTTCCAACGCCGCCGTCACCTATCGCATGGGTGACCGCGCGAAAGCGCAAGCGGCCTTCGAAAAGGCCGCCCATGTCAGCCGCATCGAATTCATCAACAACCGTCTTGTGTGCAACTACATGGAGCCACGTTCCGGCGTCGCCGAATGGAAGGGCGACGATGAAGGCTTCGTGCTGACGACCGGCACGCAAGGCGTGCATGGCTTCCAGGGCATTCTGGCGAAGGATATCTTCAAGATCGCGCCCGAGAAAATCCGCGTGCTCACCTTCGACGTCGGCGGCGCCTTCGGGCCCAAGAGCTTCGTCTATCGCGAATATCCGCTGATCATGGAAGCCGCCCGCCAGCTTGGCCGCCCCGTCAAATGGACCGCCGACCGCACCGAGCATTTCCTGACCGATGCCCAGGGCCGAGACAATCTCTCGGTCGCCGAAATGGCGATGGACGAGAACGGCCGCTTCCTGGCGCTGCGTGTGCGCACCAAGGCAAGCTTCGGCGCCTATATCTCGCAATTCGGCCCTTATATTCCGTATGTCGGCGCGACCATGCTGACGGGCGTATACGATCTGCCCGCCGTCGATATCGCCGTCACCTGCTACTATGACAACGCCTGCCCGGTCGACGCCTATCGCGGCGCGGGTCGCCCGGAGGCAGCCCTTCTTCTCGAAAAGCTCGCGGATCAGTGCGCCCGTGACCTCGGCCTCGCTGCGGATGAAATCCGCCGTCGCAATTTCGTGCGGCCGGAGCAGTTTCCCTACAAGACCGTGCTCGGCCGCTCCTATGATGTCGGCAATTTCGAACAGCACCTGAATGCGGCGCTGGAAAAGGCCGGCTGGGCTGACTTCGACACACGCCTCAAAGCCTCGAAGTCGCAGGGCAAAATCCGCGGCATCGGCCTTGCCACCTATATCGAATGCTGCGCCTTCCCCGGCGGCGAGCCGGTGCATCTGACGCTGGAAACCGACGGCACGGTGACGCTCGACATCGGCACACAGGCCGGCGGCCAGGGACACCTGACGGCCTATACGCAGTTCGTCTCCGACAAGCTCAACCTGCCGCCGGAGAAGATCAAGGTCCGCCAGGGCGACACGTCGCGGCTATCGTCCGGCGGCGGCACGGGCGGTTCCCGCTCCATCCCGCTCGGCGGCGTGTCCGCGGCTCGGGCCGGCGAAGATCTGGCGAAGAAGATTCGCAAGATGGCGGCCGAAGAGCTGGAAGCGGCGGAAGCCGATATCGAGTTCGACGACGGCATCGCCCGCATCGCAGGCACCGACCGGCAGGTGGATTTTGCGACGCTCGCCGGCAAGGCGAAGCAGCCGGAAGACCTTAAGGGGCTTGGTGAGTTCACGGCTGAAGAATGCACATATCCGAATGGCACGCATATCTGCGAGGTCGAGATCGACCCGGAAACGGGCGCGCTGGAGATTGTCGGCTATACGGTGATGGACGATTTCGGCGTCGTGGTGAACCCGATCCTGCTCCAGGGCCAGGTTCATGGCGGCATCGTGCAGGGCATCGGTCAGGCGCTGACGGAAGGCGCGGTCTATGCCGAGGATGGCCAGCTGCTCACGGCAAGCTTCATGGATTATGCCATGCCGCGCGCCGACAACCTGCCGATGTTCGACTGGAACGGCGCGCATGTGCCCTCCACCATCAACCCGCTCGGGATCAAGGGCGCCGGTGAAGCCGGCACGATCGGCGCAACACCGGCGGCGCTGAATGCCGTCACTGACGCGCTCTACCGCGCCTACGGCATCGGCCATATCGAAATGCCAACGACGCCGCAGCGGATATGGCAGGCAATCCAGTCGGCGAAATGAGACGCTGACGGAAGATAGCGGATGAGAGTTCAGGCGCTGCGGCGCGATGCCCAGCTTGTTTCTCAGCGCTCGCGGCACCCCCTCACCCCGCCTCCGCTTTGCTCGGCGGACCTCTCCCCGATGGGGCGAGGATGCCCGAGAGCGCCGCGGCATATTCCCTCTTCTCCCCATCGGGGAGAAGGTGGCCCGAAGGGTCGGATGAGGGGGCTGCCGCACCCGAAACGCTTGCTTTGTAATGATTATCCGGCGCTCAACGCTTCCCATGCATCAGCATGGCAATCACGAAAAACGCCCCGATGGAACTTGTCACCACGCCCACCGGCAGTTCCTGCGGCGGCAGAAGCGTGCGCGCCAGCAGATCGCTGCCGAGCATCAGCTCAGCCCCGATCAGGCTGCAAACAATCGCCAGCCGCGCATGCAGCGGCCCGGCAAAGGTGCGCGCGATATGCGGCACCATGAGGCCGATGAAGCCGATCACTCCGGTGATCGAGACAAGCAGCGCCGTCGAGAAGCTGGCGATCAGAAAGGTGACGTTGCGCAGGCGCTTCACCGGCACGCCGAGGCTTTCCGCCGTTTCGGCGCCGCCCAATAGCGCATCGAGTTGCCGGTGGCGCGCCAGCGTATAGGCCAGCACCAGCCCGGCGCCGGCAAGACCGATGCCGATATTGTGCCAGCTCGACAACCCCAGTCCGCCCATAGTCCAGAAGAGCACTGAATGGGCAGCGCGCTGGTCGCCGGAAAAGACGAGATAATTGGTGACCGCCGTGAAGAGGAACGACACGGCAAGCCCGGCCAGCACCAGCCGCTCATTCCCTTGCCCCTCCGTACGACGCAACAAAAAGAGCACCGCCCCGGTCGCGCACATGCCGCCGGTGAAGGCCGCAATCGGCAGGGTGAAGACGCCGAGCTGGTCGCCAACACGGGTGATGACCGCAACGGCCCCCGCCGCCGCCCCCGCAGAGAGACCGAAGAGGAACGGATCGGCGAGATCGTTGCGTGTGATCGTCTGGAGAAGCAGGCCGATGACCGCGAGCCCCGCTCCAACTGCAATCGCCACCAGCGCGCGCGGCAGGCGGAGGTCGACGATGATGCGGTCAATTGGGGTTGGCACGCTGGCGTGGCTCAGCCCCATGGCGCGGGCTATCGCGCCGGCGACCTGATCCAGCGGGATCACCGTCGATCCATAGGCGACCGAAATGCAGGCGAGGATGACGACAGCGAGGATTGCCGCCATCACGCCAAAGACAAACCGAGTGGTCACGTTCAGAACGCTTCCGGATGCAGCGCGCGGGCGATCTTGTCGATGGCCTTGACGTTGTCCGGGCCGGGCGTCAGCTCTTCATAGCGGAGTGCGACGAAACGATTGTTCTTCACCGCGTCGGTTTCCTTCATCGCCGGATGGTTTTTCAGGAAATCCAGCAGCTTCTTGTAGCCGGCGCCATCCTGGTAATCGAGGAGGACGAGGAATTGCGGATTGCGCGCGGCGACCGTTTCCCAGTCCGCATTGCCCCAGCTGGTTTGCATGTCGGCCATGATGTTCGTGCCACCGGCGGCCTCGATCATGGCGCTCGGGATGGCAAACTTGCCGGCCGTGAACGGCTTGTCCTCTCCGGAATCGTAGAGGAAGACCCGCGTGCCGGCATTCTTGCCGACCTTGGCGCCGATCTCGGCCAGCTGCGCCTTCCAGCCGTCAATCAGCTTCGTAGCCTCGGCTTCCTTGCCGAAAATCTTGCCGAGCTTGTCCATGTCGCCGAACAAGAGGTCCATGGAGGCGGCGGGGCGGTTCTTGTCGAGATGGACGCAGCTTTCCGTCAGCACCAGTGTCTTGATGCCGTGCTCCGCCAGCGTATCCGGCGTCACCTCGCCGCCTGGCTTCATGCCGTAATACCAGCCGGCGAAGAAGAAATCGGGATTGGCCGAGAGGATGTTTTCCATCGTCGGATATTTCGGCGCAAGCTCCGGGATCGAGCCTTGCTCCTTCTTGAATTCGTCGTCCAGCTTGTACCAGCCGGACACGCCGGTGATGCCGACGATTTCGGGCTGGAGGCCGAGCGCGAAGGCCATCTTGGACATGTTGATGTCGTTGATGACGGCCCGCTTCGGGGCGGCCTCGAAGGTCAGCGGCTTACCGCAGCTATCGACCGTGACAGGAAAGGCAAAGGCGGAGCTTGCGGCCAGCGACAGCAGCAGGCCGAGGGTCAGGCGTCTCATGATGGTTCTCTCGGTCAGTGATGGGTCATGGAAAGGTCGAAAACCGTCAGCTCGCGGTTTTCATGCGGATGCGGCAGGCGCAGCAGATCGATACCGAAGACCTCGCGCACCAGATCGCGCGACAGGCTCTCGTCCGAGGAGACGAGCCGGCCGTCGCGCATGACGGCCACGCGGGTGGCGAAATCCGGCACGAGATTGAGATCGTGGAGAACGGCAACCACCGTCAGATCGAGTTCCGCGACCAGCGCCAGCAGCGCACCGCGAGCACGCGGGTCGAGATGGTTCGTCGGCTCGTCTAGGAAAAGAAAGCGTGGCTCCTGCGCCAGCGCGCGGGCAATCTGCGCCCGCTGGCGCTCGCCGCCGGAGAGAAGTCCCATTTCGCGCCTGGCGAGAGCTGAAAGTCCTGTGCGTTCCATGGCCGCGTCGATCAACGCGGCCTCCTCCGCGCGCGTCTTGCGCATCGCATGCGGAATGCGGCCGAGCGCGACGTAATCGCGAACCGAAATGCGCCGGTCCGGCTGGTCGGCCTGGCCGACGACGGCAATCTGGCGGGCGCGATCGATGGGTTTGAGACCATGAAGCGGCTTGCCGTCAAGCTCGACGGAACCGGCATACGGGCGGCTCATGCCGCACATCAGTTTCAGCAGCGTCGTCTTGCCTGCCCCGTTCGGGCCGATGATGGCCAGGCGATCGCCGTTGCGGATGTCGAGTGAAACGCAATCGACAATCGACGCGCCGTTTGCGGTGCGGAAGGTCAGGTCCTGGGCTTTGAGCGCAGTCAAGGTCATCTCATCTCTCGGCAATCGGCGCTGGAGAAGGATGATCGGCCATCAGAACGCCAAAACGCGCCCGATGGTCATCAGCACTTCCCGGCACACCCCGTCCGGTTGCTACGTGTCTTGACGGCAGGTCTCCTGGCTTGCGGGTCCAAAGCTCTATCTGCCTTCCCGGCCTTGTTCAGGCCAGTGGCATCGTTGACAGAGCCTCACCGCTTACAGTTGCGGGGGCAGCCATGGTTTCGGCCCCATTCGGGTCGTCCTCACCATGTTCCCTATTAATCCTTCCGGCTTGGCCTTCAGGAACCGTCACCGCCAGTTATGCGCCGCGCCGGACAATTGTCAAGCACGACCGCCGTCGCTTCATTACGTAATGTTATTACATTACATAATCGGAAGGCGTCAAGCTCGCTGGTGACGACAAGGCTAATTTGTCGGGCTCACGCGGGATTGCGCGGCGGCTGAAGCGACTTGCCCTGCACGAAAGTCAGCGGCACGATCTCGCCCCGGCGGCGGCCGATCTCCTCGTCAGGCGACAGAAGATCGAGCACCGTTTCACCCAGCCGCGTGCCGAGCGCATCGAGGTCGAGCCGGAAACAGGCGGGCGCAGGATTGAGAAAGCGCATCAGCGGGTTTTCGCGGAAGGCAACGACAGAAATATCCCTGCCGGCCTCAATCCCCATTTCTGCGAAGGCCGCATAGACGCCGGCGGCCGTCACTTCGGAGCAGAGCAGCAGCGCCGTCGGCTGGCCCGCCATGCCAGCCACCTGCTTGCCGAGGCTGAAGCCGCCGAGTTCGCTGGTCGGCACGCGGATGAGCAGGCTCTCATCCACCGGGATACCCGCCTCCGCCAGGCCCTTCAGATAACCGGCCTTATAGTGATAGCCGAGCGCGACATCGTTATCCGGCAAACCGACGGCGATGCGCCGGTGGCCGAGCTTCACGGCCTCCTGCACCGAGCGGCGCGCCACGCCCTCGAAATCAAGGTCGATCCAGGAATAATTGCCCGGCGTCTCGCTGCGGCCGAGCGTCATGAAAGGGAGTTTCGACTTCGCCAGTTGCGCGATGCGGTGATCGACGCGGCGCGTGGCGGTCATCACCAGCGCATCGACGATGCCGCGCGCGATGACACGCGACAGGAACTCGACCGGATCGTCCGCCGAATGGCAGGGCAGGATCACCAGATCGTAGCGCTGTTCGGCGAGATAGAGGTTCATCGCATCGAGCACGACATAGAAGAACTGGTCGCCGGCCTGATGCGCGGGATGGCCCGTCTCGATGACGAAGCCGATCGTGTTCGTTGCCCCGCGCCGGAGCGAGCGCCCCGACTGGTTGGCGACATAGCCAAGTTCGGTGGCTGCTTTGAGAACCTTTTCAAGTGTTTCCGGGTGAACGCCGGGGCGGTTGTTGAGCGCACGTGACACCGTTCCGATGGAAATATTGAGATGGTCGGCCAGCCGACGGATGTTCATAACGCGTGCCTCGTAAACGTTTCCAAGATTTTCTTGACACGTCTCTAGACCCATGGCAACTTTCGTAAACGTTTACGAGACGACCGCGACGGAGGAAGCGCGGCGTTCTGGGAGGAGATCTGGTATGCTGACCGCCGTCATGGCGGGGTGCGGAGCTATGTCCGATGGATGGCTCGTAGCACTTCGTGAAATTCCCTTTCTGAAGGACAATGTGCGCCTCGTCGGCATGGTCGATCTCGACCCGCAAGTGGCCGTGCGCCGCGCCGAAAAGCATGGGCTCGATGGCATTTCCATCAGCGACGATCTTCCCGACATGCTGACTCAGCTGAAGCCCGATCTGCTCTTCGATCTCGTCGTTCCCCCGGCCCGCTTCGCAGTTGTCGAGGCCGGTCTTGCAGCCGGCTGCAATGTTCTTTCCGAAAAGCCGATGGCGAACACGCTTCCCGAAGCCAAGGCACTGGTCGAGCTTGCGGAAAAGTCCGGCAAGGTCCACGCCGTCATCCAGAATCGCCGCTTCCTTGCCGGCATCCGCCGCGTCAAGGCGCTGATCGAGACCGGGACGCTCGGCGAGCTCACCGCAGTGCATGTCGACTTCTTCATCGGCGCCCATTTCGGCGGCTTCCGCGACGCGATGGACCATGTTCTGCTGCTCGACATGGCGATCCACACATTCGATGCCGCCCGCTATCTCATCGCCCGCAAGCCAGTCTCCGTCTATTGCCGCGAAACCAATCCCAAGGGTTCCTGGTATGCGCATGGCGCGGCAGCGGACGCGCTGTTCGACTTCGAGGATGGCGTGGCCATGACCTATCGCGGCTCGTGGTGCGCGGAAGGGGCGAATACGGCCTGGGAAGCCACTTGGAGGATCATCGGCACGAAGGGCACGCTGCTCTGGGACGGCAATGAGGGCTTCGAGGCCCATGTCGTCGCCGGCGATGAAGGCTTCTTCCGGCCGCTCGAAGCCATTGAAGTCCCGCCGCTCGGCGAGCCGCTGATCGAGGGCCACGGCGGCGTGATTGCCGACTTCGTCCGCTCGGTCCTGAACGGCGCTACCCCGCTCACCGTCGGCTCCGACAATATCCAGAGCCTCGCCATGGTCGCCGCGGCCATCGAGAGCGCCAACGCAGGCGAAAAGCGCCGCGTCGATTTGACTTGAAAGAGGAACCTCCCATGACCAATCCCGCAAAAGCGATCCGCATCGGAACCATGGTCGCCGCCCATGGCGGACAGGCCGCCGAGCGCATCGGCCAGATTGCCGATCTCGGCTTTGAAAGCTTCGAGCCCTTTTTCTGGCAGACCACCAACGGGCAGAACCTTGCGGATCTCGGCAAGCGCTGCGTGGAAGCAATCGGCGACCGCGATATCACCATCTCGACGCTCGGCATGTTCGGCAATCCGCTGGAAGGCGACAAGCTGGACCTGGAAACGCTGCAGGGCTGGAAGGATTGCATCGACAATGCCCACCACTTCGGCGCGACCTGCGTTGCCGGTTTCACCGGCCGCGTCCGTAACAAGCCGCTGACCGACAGCCTGCCGCGCTACCGCGAAATCTGGAGCGAACTGGCAAAGCGGGCCGCCGACAAGGGCGTGAAGATCGCGTTTGAGAACTGCGCCATGGACGGCAACTGGCAGACCGGCGACTGGAACATCGCGCATAATCCGGATGCCTGGGAGCTGATGTTCAACGAAACGCCGGACGACAATCTCGGCCTCGAATGGGAGCCCTGCCACCAGCTCGTCTATCTCATCGACCCGCTGCCGCAGATCCGCAAATGGGCAAGCAAAATCTTCCACGTTCACGGCAAGGACGCCACCGTGCGCTGGGATGTGGTGCGCGAGCACGGCATTTTCGGCAAGCATCCCTTCGTCTTCATGCGCACGCCGGGCTTCGGCGACAGCAACTGGACGGACATCATCAGCGAGCTTCGTCTGGGCGGCTATTCCGGCGCCATCGATATCGAGGGCTGGCACGATCCGGTCTATCGCGATGCGCTGGAAATGACCGGCCAGGTGCGTGCGCTCAACTACCTGAAAGATTGCCGCGGCGGCGACTTCGTCGACATCACGGCGCAATATGAAGGCGGCGACCCGTCGCTTTTGTGAGGAGGAGACGCCGGTAGACCGGCAACATCGTCATCATGATCAAAGGAGGAGTATCATGACTATTGCAAAGCTGATGGGCGCGGTCGCGCTTGTAACGCTCTCGACGCCCGCATGGGCGGAGCCTGTCACCATCAATCTCTGGACCGTCGACCGGCCCGGCGAATATCACTACAAGATGGCCGAGGAATTCTCGGCCAAGAACCCGGATATCAAGGTCAATGTCCGCTCGGTCCAGTTCCCGGACATGGTCAACGAGCTGGCGAAGGCCATGGCGACCGGCGAAGCGCCGGACGTGACCTACATCGACAACCCGGACGTCGCACTCTTTGCCTCGCGCAAGCTGCTGCTCGACATGAAGCCGATGATCGACAAGAGCACCGTCATCAAGCTCGACACGATCTTTCCCGGCCCGCTGGCGTCCGTCAGCTACAAGGGTGGCGTCTACGGCGTTCCGCGCGGCGCCAACACGATCGCGCTCTACTATAACGCCGACCTGTTCAAGGCCGCAGGCCTCGATCCGGCCAAGCCGCCGAAAACCTGGGACGAGCTTTACGCGGCCGCCAAGAAACTGACCAACAAGGACAAGGGCGTCTATGGTCTGGCCTTCTCGGCAACGGCCTCGGAAGAAGGCACGTTCCAGTTCCTGCCCTGGCTGCAGATGGCAGGTGGCGACTATAACAAGGTCAATGTGCCGGGCGGTGTCGAGGCGCTGACGCTCTGGAAGAAGTTCATCGACGAGGGTCTCGCCTCCAAGGACACGCTGATCCGCGGACAGTGGGACTCCACCGGCACGTTCAACGCCGGCAATGCCGCCATGGACATTTCCGGCCCCTGGGAACTGCCGCGCATGAGCAAGGATGCGAAGTTCGACTATCGCGTAGCACTCCTGCCCGTGCCGAAGGAAGGCGCACCCCGCGCCTCGGCGCTGGGTGAAGGCGACAACGTGATCGTTGCCAACTCCAAGCACCCGAAGGAAGCCTTCAAGTTCGTCGAATATATGTACGAGCAGATGCCGCGCGCATGGAACGAATTCGGCTATATGCCGGCCTATCCGGTGAAGGTTGACAAGCCGAACTATCCGCAGGCTTACGAGATATTCAACGAGTCCATGAAGTTCGCGCGCAATCGCGGGCCGAGCCCGGATTGGGCCAAGGTCTCCAAGGCGATCCAGACGGCCATCCAGACCACGCTGACCGGCCAATCCTCCCCGGAAAATGCGTTGGCGGCGGCCCAGAAGTCCATCGACGGGGTTCTCGGCAAATAAGGCCTGACGTCGATTGCCTTGTGAAACGGCCGCGGGCGGGCGTCCTCCTGCCCGCGGCCAGTTGAGACATCGCTAATAAGATGCTCATCTGGAATCCACGCATGCCGGGAGGGCGCAGTGTTACGGTTCAATCGTGTTTTCCGCGATGGCGGCGGCTTTGACAGCGTGCTCGTGCTGCTGGCGCTTGCCTATCTCGTCGCCTTCTCGGCCTTCCCGCTGATCTACAATCTGGTCATTTCCTTCCAGAGCGTCGATCTCTTCACCATCGCCACCTTCGACCGCCCCTTTGTCGGGCTCGAAAACTATCGCGATATTGTGGGCGATCCGCTGTTCTGGCCAGTGGTGCGCAACACCATCCTGTTCGTCGGCCTGTCGGTCGCCTTCCAGCTCGGCATCGGCCTTGCGCTCGCCCTCTTCTTCCGCCTCGATTTTCCGGGCGCAACCTGGCTGCGCGGCCTGTTTCTGGCCGGCTGGATCATGCCGGGTCTCGTCGTCGGGGCGATCTGGGGCTGGCTGCTTGCCGGCGATTTCGGCGTGGTCAACTGGCTCATCCAGTCGCTGGGCCTGACACAGCAGAAGATCTTCTGGCTCTCCGATCCGTCCATCTCGATCTATTCGGTGATCATCGCCAATATCTGGCTCGGCGTGCCCTTCAACATGATCCTGCTCTCAGTCGGGCTCGCCGCCATCCCCGCAGACGTATACGAGGCGGCGGAACTCGACGGCGCGACCCGGCTGCAGCGCTTCTTCACCATCACCCTGCCGATGATGCGGGCGCAGCTCGGCGCCGTCATCTCGCTCGGCATCATCTTCACGCTCCAGCAATTCGACCTCTTTGCCGCCCTGACGCAGGGCGGGCCGTCGAACGCCTCCAACGTTCTGCAATACTGGTCCTGGGAGCTCGCCTTTCGCGAATACCGTATCGGCCATGGCTCGGTCGTCTCGGTCTTCATGATCATCGTGGTGATCTTCGTCGCCACCGCTTATGTCCGCTCGACGAGGCACGAACATGTTGTCTAGCACCCCCTGGAAACGCTGGCTGCTGCTGGCCATCGCGGTTCTGCTCGTCGCGATCTATCTCTTCCCGCTTTACTGGATGTATGTCACCGCGCTGAAGACGAATACCGAGACCTTCGCCAATCCGCCCACACTCTGGCCGCATCATGCGGAACTCAAGGTCGCCCGCGTGTGGAATGACATGGGCATGGGCTCCTTCATTCAGAACTCGCTGATCATTGCCTGCGGCACCGTCACCCTTGTCGTGCTCTTCGGCACGGGCTGCGCCTATGGGCTGGCCCGTGTGCGTTCGGTCTGGATGGATGTAGCGCTGTTCATGGTGTTGATGCTGCAGGTCTTGCCGCCCTCGCTGCTGATCACGCCGATCTTCGTCGCCTTCAGCCAGTTGGGGCTTCTCTCCTGGCCGCGTACTGGCACCATCCTCGCAACTGCCGCCAACAAGCTGCCGCTCTATATCGTGCTGGTGCGCGCCGCCTTCACGCAGGTGCCGCGCGAGCTGGAGGAGGCGGCGCTCGTCGACGGCAACAGCCGCATCGGCGCGTTCCTGTCGATTTCCGTACCGCTGGCGCGCAACGGCATCCTTGTCTCGGCGATCCTGATCTTCCTGCAGGCGCTGGGCGAATATGTCTATTCCCGCTCGCTCATCACCGATCGTGCCTATCAGCCCGCGACCGTTGGCCTGCAATTCTTCGTCGGGCCGAATGCGTCGGACTGGACCGGCATCATGACCTTCGCGGCGATCTATGTGACGCCCATCCTCATTATCTTCGTCCTGCTTCAGCGCCGCATCGTCAGCGGCCTGACTTCCGGAGCGCTCAAATGACCCTGCAGATCGAATTGTCCGGCATCCAGAAATATTACGGCGGCTATCACGCCCTGCGCGGGATCGACATCGCCATCCCGAAGGGCCAGTTCGTGGCGCTTGTCGGCCCGTCGGGCTGCGGCAAGTCCACGCTCCTGCGCACCATTGCGGGTCTGGAGACGATCAGCAGCGGCGCGATCCGCATCAAGGGCGAGGACATCACCCGCCAGCCGCCGCGCCTGCGCGACATCGCGATGGTGTTCCAGTCCTATGCGCTCTACCCGCATATGACGGTCGAAAAGAACCTCACCTATTCGCTCCGGCTGAAGGGCGTAGGACGAGCAGAGGCCCGCCGCAAGGCCGAGGAGATCGCGGCCATCACCGGCCTTGGCCCCTTGCTCGACCGCTATCCGCGCGAACTCTCCGGCGGCCAGCGTCAGCGTGTCGCCATGGGCCGCGCCATCATCCGCAACCCAAAAGCCTTCCTCTTCGACGAGCCGCTGTCGAACCTCGATGCGGCGCTGCGTGTCCACATGCGCGCCGAAGTGCGCAAGCTGCATAACAGCCTTGGCGCGACCTCCGTCTATGTGACGCATGACCAGATCGAAGCCATGACCATGGCCGACCATGTCGTCGTCATGCGCGCGGGCGTGATCGAGCAGCAGGGCGCGCCGCTCGACCTCTACGACCGCCCCGTCAATCGCTTCGTCGCAGGCTTCATCGGCTCGCCGGCGATGAATTTCATCGACGGCATCGTCACCGAAACCGGGAACAGCGTCCGCCTCGCCCTGCCCGGCGACCCGACACTTTCCTTCTCCGGCCACCGCCCCGCCGGTGAAGCAGTAACCGTTGGCTTACGCCCCGAACACCTGAACGTTGTTTCCGACACCGCGACTGGCAACACCCTGCGCCTGCCCGTCTCGCTCGTCGAACAGACAGGCTCGATGACCTATGTCGTCACCGAAACCGAGCCCATGCTGACGGTGGCCGCCAACATGAGCCGCGCGATCCTGACCGCGAAAATCCTCGACGTGCAGATCAATCCGGCCCATGTCTATCTCTTCGACCGGACGAGCGAGGCAGCGCTCAGGAGCCTCTGACTTCGCGGGCGCGCGGTAACCCTGAAACGGCGTCTTCCGGTGCCGTATTTCGTCTGGCCTGTACATTTTGCCAAAGTGCAGGTAGAAGGCGCGCATGATTGATCCCGCAGCGTGCTCTTGAGGCACCAGCCGGTCCTGTTCCGAAAGATTCCGCATGACGATTTTCGACGGCGTTGCGACGCCGCTTGGCAACGCGCTTCAAAAGCGCGGCTACACGCAATTGACCCCCGTGCAGGAGGCGATGCGCTCAGACGACCTGAAGGGCCGCGACGCGCTCGTGTCCGCCAAGACCGGCTCCGGCAAGACGGTGGCCTTCGGCCTGGCAATAGCCCACGACATCCTCGGCGAAAACCGCCTTTTCGGCCCCGCTGAAGCGCCGCTGGCGCTCGCCATTGCCCCGACCCGCGAGCTTGCCATGCAGGTCGCCCGCGAACTGGAATGGCTCTATGCCGAGACGCATGCCGTGATTGCCACCTGCGTCGGGGGGATGGACACGCGGAAAGAGCGCCGGGCGCTGGAGCGCGGCTGCCATATCGTCGTCGGGACGCCGGGACGTCTGCGCGACCACATAACACGCAATGCGCTCGACCTCTCCAACCTCGCCGCCGTCGTGCTGGACGAGGCGGACGAGATGCTCGATCTCGGCTTCCGCGACGACCTCGAATTCATTCTCGGAGCGTCGCCTGCCGAACGGCGCACGCTGATGTTTTCGGCAACCGTGCCGAAGTCGATTGCGACGCTCGCCAAGAGCTACCAGCGCGACGCGATGCGCATCACTACGGCGGCGGAAGAACAGCAGCACAGCGATATCGAATATCGCGCGCTGCTGTGCGCCAACCATGACCGAGAAAATGCGATCCTCAACACGCTGCGCTATTACGATGCCGCAACGGCCATCGTCTTCTGCTCGACGCGTGCAGCCGTCGCGCATCTGACGGCGCGCTTCTCCAATCGCGGCTTCCCCGCCGTGTCGCTGTCGGGGGAACTCTCGCAGAGCGAACGCAGCCACGCGCTGCAGGCCATGCGCGACGGCCGCGCCCGCGTCTGTATCGCGACCGACGTCGCCGCCCGCGGCATTGACCTGCCGAGCCTCGAACTCGTCGTCCATGCCGACCTGCCGACCAATGCCGAAACACTGAAGCATCGCAGCGGCCGCACCGGCCGCGCGGGCCGCAAGGGCGTCTCCGCCCTCATCGTGCCGCTGCCCGCCCGCCGCAAGGCCGAGCGCCTGCTCGATGCCGCCGGCATCCAGGCCGAATGGGCCAACCCGCCGACAGCAGCCGCCATCCTGCAGCGCGACGACGAACGGCTGATCGACGATCCGGAACTGCAGCTTCCCGTCGATGAGGACGACCGCGACATGGCGGCCCGCCTCATCGAGGCGCATGGCGCCGACAAGATCGCCGCCGCCTATATCCGCCATTTCCGTTCCACGCGCTTTGCGCCGGAGGACATCCAGGAAATGACCGTCTACGCGCCGAAGAGCCGCGAAGGCAAGGAACCGCGCGAACGCAAAACGCAGGATTTCGAGGCACAGCCCGCCCGCGCCCGCGAAGACTTTGACGAAAGTGTCTGGTTCTCGCTCTCCGTCGGCCGCAAGCAGAATGCCGAACCGCGCTGGCTCATTCCCATGCTCTGCCGCGCCGGCAATATCGGCAAGCGCGATATCGGCTCGATCAAGATGCAGCCGGCCGAAACCTTCGTCGAGATCCACGCCAGCGCCGCCGACCGCTTCATGGCATCGCTCGGCCCGAAGATGCTGATCGAGGACAAGCTCCGCGTCAAGAAACTCGACGGCCGCCCCGACATGTCTCGCAGCGGCCCCCGCGAGGGTGGAAACCGCGACGAGCGCCCGCAAGGCGAGTTCAAGAAGCCCGACTGGAAGAAGAAGGGCGACTACGCCGGCAAGACCGACGGCGGCAAGCCGCCCTACAAGGGCAAGAGCTTCGACGGCAAGCCGGGTGGGAAAACCTCCGAGAAGCCCTTCAACAAGGGTTCGAAGCCGGACTGGAAGAAGAAAAAGGGCAACTAAGGCGATCTATGCTCGCAAGAGTTGCAGATTGCGGGCCGGTTATACGCTCCGCATCGCGCCCCTAACAAGCGTCCGCGCCATTTCCACGAAGGCGCGGAACGCCGCCGGCGGGTTCTTTCGCCCCGGATAATAGAGGCAGAGCGGCGCCGTGGGCGGGGTCCAGTCCTGAAGCACCCGCTCCAGACGCCCGACGGCGATATCCTCGCGCACATCGGCTTCCATGAAGAAGCCGATGCCGATCCCTTCCAGAACCGCGATGCGCGCGAGCGTGGCCTCATCGAGCGTAATGGGACCGTCAACGTCGATCTGTACCGATTTCCCTTCCTTTTCGAAGTGCCAGCGATAGAGCGCGCCATTGGGTAAGCGGATGCGAACGCAGCGGTGGCTCAAGAGGTCCGGCGGAACACTCGGCTTTCCATTCGCTTCGAAATAGGATGGTGTCGCGACCACCGCGAAACTGCGGGGCGGCCCCAGCGGAACCGCGATCATGTCGCTCGGCACGAGGTCAGCCGTTCGGATGCCCATGTCGAAGCCTTCCGCCACGATATCGACGATGCGGCCTTCCGTCACCAGATCGATGTGAACCTGCGGATACCGCCGCAGGAACTCCAGCAGGAGCGGCGCCAGAATTTCGCGCGCGCCGCTCGCGAAGGCGTTGATGCGCAGGGTTCCCGCCGGGATCTCCTGCTGCGACCGGGCGGTTGCCATCGCCTCCTGGATCTCGCGAAGCGCCGGCGCCACCTGTTCCACAAAGGCACGACCGGCATCTGTCAGCGAGACGCTGCGGGTGGTGCGATTGAAGAGACGCACGCCCAGCTGCCCCTCGACCTTGCCGATCAGATTGCTGAGCGCCGTCGTCGAAAGCCCGAGTTCCGGCGCGGCGGCGCGGAATGAGTTCCGCGCGGCAATGGCGAGCACCGCTTCCAGCTCCAACAGACCGTGTCGTGACATTATCCCGTTTTCCGAAATATTACATCCGCTTTTATCCCACTTATTGAAACATCGGTCCAGCCTTAGATTGTCCCCATCGATGCCGTTCCGGCCCACTGGCCCGGCACTGACAGAAGCGAAACAAGGAGACGAAACATGTATTTCCAGCTACCCGAGGCGATTGCCGCCTATTTCAAGGCCGACCGGAACACCAATGCCGACGCCTTGGCAGCGTGCTTTAGCGACGATGCGGTCGTGACGGACGAAAGGAATGTCTATCGCGGCCGCGATGCCATCCGCCGCTGGAGGGCCGAGGCCTCGACCAAGTACACCTACACGGTTACGCCTTTCGCGATGACCACGGAAGGGCATCGCACGGTGGTGTCCAGCCACCTCGTCGGCGACTTCCCCGGCAGCCCGCTCGACCTGCGCTATTTCTTCGT
Source organism: Limnomicrobium aquaticum (assembly GCF_040545545.1). Lineage (NCBI taxonomy): Bacteria > Pseudomonadati > Pseudomonadota > Alphaproteobacteria > Hyphomicrobiales > Rhizobiaceae > Limnomicrobium > Limnomicrobium aquaticum. Next base: position 378,228 of record NZ_JBEPMB010000003.1, on the reverse strand, counting down.
CCTCGATAAGGAGAAGATCGCCGAACTGGAGATCAAACCATGATCCCGTTCGTCAGCTTACAGGGCAAGCGTGCGCTCGTCACCTCGGGCACGCGCGGCGCCGGGGCGGCGACCGTCAGCCTGTTTCGCGAACTCGGCGCAACCGTGATGACCAGCGCCCGCACCAGGCCTGCCACTCTGGAAGAGGGCGCACACTTCGTCGCGGCAGACCTCACCACGAGCGAAGGCTGCTCAACCCTCGCCGCTGCCGTCCGGGACCGCCTCGGCGGCGTGGACATCGTCATTCACATGCTCGGCGGCTCCTCGTCGCCAGCGGGCGGCTTCGCGGCCCTCGGCGACGCCGAGTGGGCACGGGAGCTGGACCTCAACCTGATGCCGGCGGTGCGGCTCGACCGCGCCCTCCTCCCCGGCATGATCGCGCAAGGCGGCGGCGTGGTCGTCCATGTCTCCTCCATCCAGCGGATCATGCCGCTACCCGAAGCCACGACCGCCTATGCGGCGGCGAAGGCGGCACTCTCCACCTACAGCAAGGCCCTGTCGAAAGAAGTCTCGCCGAAGGGCGTCCGCGTCGTCCGCGTCTCGCCCGGCTGGATCGAAACCGAAGCCGCCATCCGCTTCGCCGAACGGCTCGGAACCGAAAACGGCGGAGACATCGAAGACGGCAAACGCCTGATCATGGCCTCCCTCGGCGGCATTCCGCTCGGCCGCCCGTCCTCCCCACAAGAAATCGCCAACCTCATCGCCTTCCTCGCCTCGGATCGCGCCAGCAGCATCACGGGGACGGAGTTTGTGATCGATGGGGGGACGGTGCCGACGGTGTGAGGGGGAATAAGCTCGACGGAGAGGTTTCCACACGCGGCGACTTCCCGCTTCCGTCATACCGGCCTTGAGCCGGTATCCAGCCACGGCGCGTCCGCGCCGTGAAAGGAGTCTTTCGCGATCACGGACGTGATCGCACTGGATGCCGGTTCAAGTCCGGCATGACGGAGTGAAAGGAAGCCGTCGAGGCCAAACAACATCCGCCAGAGTGTTGCAACAAAGAGCAACCCAATTTACAACCATAGCATGAAAGGCTATGTGTATATCCTCGCCTCGAAACGCAACGGAACGCTTTACACCGGCGTCACCAGCGACCTGCCGCGCCGGCTTTACGAACACCAGAACAATGTGACACCGGGATTCACCTCCACCTATGGCGTCAAGACGTTGGTCTGGTTCGAGGAATTCGATCTGGTGACCGATGCGATTGCCCGCGAGAAGGCGATCAAGAACTGGCCCCGGAAATGGAAGCTCGACCTGATCGAGACCATGAACCCGGATTGGGAGGATATCGCGCATTATCTGCTGTTGTTGTGAGGCGGAGCCACATCCGAAACGGCCAATGTGTCGGTCGGCGCTCCCCAAAACTCCGTCATCCCGGACTTGATCCGGGATCCAGCCAGCCCGCGTCTGCGGGCTGAAAGGATTCGTCAAGTGCGTGCTTCGTAGGAAGAGTCTCCCGCGCGATGGACATCGCGCACTGGTTGCCGGATCAAGTCCGGCATGACGGGGGCGTGGTTGAACGCCCCCATCTTCTCAAAAAAGCTTCTTTTGCCGGTTCTTTCTATCCGCGTCGATGGCACTGCCAATTGAAGTTGCTGCGAACCTTGTTTCATCGCGACATTCAACATAACCATCCGATCGAGCCTGCTCGATGCGCTCGGTCGCCAGTGCTTCAGCAGCCATCGCGAAAGCCAATTCGCTCGTAGTCATATGATCCCGCAGATTTACCCTCTTAGGAAGTCCTCGAGCGGTCTTAACCTGGCTTGCGGTCCCACCTAGTATAGGCTTGTAGACCTCATTCGTGCAGTTTGCGTAGTCAAAAGGCTTCTCAACACCGTGATCTTTTAATGTTGCGGTATAGTCTTTCCGCACCTGCTTTCCGATGAGCCGATGACGCTCTCTGGCCTCATCAACGTGTCGTCTAGCATTTTCGCGAATCTCGGAATGAAGAGACTCATCACCTTTTTTGTATCGAAGAAATACTTCACGGATTTCCACAGCGAGACTTGGCGAAAGGTACGCTGCATAACCCAACGCAAGATTTTCATCTGCCCAGACGCCACCTTCTGGACCTTTCTTTGTGTACCACGCCGCTTTGATATCTTCAGGCGCAAAAAGACCGGACTTTCCCGTCTTTTTCTTAATTAAGGCGGCCACTTGCCTTTGACTTCCCGGCAGGCCCATCCAATCCGAAGGGGTCTGATTTTTTGTGAATCCAGCCGCGATATGAATATCAGACAAGCTCACAAGACCGTTTTCATCGACACGAATTTTAGTCTTTTTGAAAATCATATTTTTCATTTCTGGCATAGGACATAAGCCTTTCGTTATGTCTTTATGCGGCAGCGCAACAAATCACTTGACAACGGGTGGGAGGATACCCAAATAGTCTGCATGTGATCACATAGCCTGCCGCAAGGTTGGTAACTCAGGCCCGGATGGCGCGCCAACGCCTCCGGGCCGACTCGTTTGGTGTGCGAAATTTCGCCACACAACCACTGGAATCTAGGCGGGATTGCGCCAATTTCAAGTATTAATAAATTATTATTATTGCAGACTAGCCGCCGATAGCTTTCAGGCGTCCTTAACAGTTCAAGAGCGGAGCGGCTGCTTCGAGCACACCCTCACCTCTCCCCCACCAACCCCATCAACGTCTCCAGCCGATCCGCCTCGATCGGCGGCTTGTCCATTCTCAGCCGCGCGATCCGCGGAAACCGCATCGCGACGCCCGACTTGTGCCGGTTGGACAATGCGATCCCCTCAAAGGCCACTTCCAGCACGAAGCCCTTTTGCGGTTCGGCGCGCACCGCGCGGACGGGGCCGAAGCGGTCTGTGGTGTTGTTGCGGACGAATTTGTCGAGCACTTCCAGTTCCTCGTCGGTGAAGCCGAAATAGGCCTTGCCGACGGGGACGAGGACCTCTTCGCCGGGGGCGCCGGTCCAGACGCCGAAGGTGAAGTCGGAATAGTAGCTGGAGCGCTTGCCGTGGCCGCGCTGGGCATACATCATCACCGCGTCGATGAGATAGGGGTCGCGCTTCCACTTGAACCATTCGCCCTTGACGCGGCCGGCCTGATAACGGCTTTCGCGGCGCTTGATCATGACGCCTTCGATGACCGGATCGGGCGGGTCGAGCCGCAGCTTTTCCAGGCCCTCCCAGCTGTCGAAGGGGACTGTGGGCGAGAGATCGAAGCGGTCATGTGCGGCGCCCTCGATGAGGTGGGAAAGCTCCTCGCGGCGCGTCTCCAGCCCCTCGCCGCGCACGTCCTTTTCGCCCTTGAAGAGGAGGTCGTAGGCGCGGATGAAGGCGGGGTAGTCGGTCAGATGCTGCTTCGTCACCGTCTTCCGGTTCAGCCGCTGCTGCAGGTCGGAAAAGGTCAACGTCGGCGCATTGCTGCGCGACGTGCCGCCGATCAGCAGCTCGCCATCGATGACGCCTTCGAAATCCACCGCCTCCAGCACATCCGGAAAGGCGTCGGAGATATCGTCGCCGCTGCGCGAATAGAGTTTCCGGCGGCTGCCCGAGGCCGAGAGCTGCACGCGGATGCCATCCCATTTCCATTCGGCGAGGAAATCGGCGGGATCCATCTTCTTCAGGTCCTCGTCGCCGACGGGATGCGCCAGCATGACGGAATGGAAGATGGCGGGCGTGGCGAGCACCGGCTTGTCCGCCCTGCCCTCCAGCCAGGCGAAGAGATCGACGTAAGGCGGGGCCAAGCCATGCCACAGCGTTTCGATCTCGGTAATATCGATGCCGCTCATCTGGGCGAGCGCCTGCTTGGCGAGCCGGGCGGAAATGCCGATACGCAGGTTGCCCATGGCGAGTTTCAGGAAGGCATAGCGGCCGCTGGCATCCAGCCTGTCGAGCAGGGAGCGTAAGTGGGAACGCACCGTGCTGCGGCTGAGCGCATTCAGTTCCTCGACGACGGCGGCAAGACGCGGCGAATCCGGTTGCTTGTCCTGGCGCAATTCCGGCGCCTGCCAGACCAGCGAAACGGTTTCGGCCAGATCACCCACATAGTCATAGGAATAGCGGAAGAGTTCGGCATCCATCTGCTCCAGCACCAGATCGCGGATGAGCGCGGGCTTGACCAGATGGATGTCGAGCGTGCCGGTGAGTGCGGCCAGCGCATAGCCGCGATCCGGGTCAGGCGCGGTGGCGAAATAGTCGGCCAGCAGCGTCAGTTTTCCATTACGCTGCGGCGTCAGCACCAGCCGGTCGAGAAGGTTGGCGAAGGCTTCCATCAGTCGCCCTCGTCTTCATAGCCGACGAGATGCAGCGGCTTGGCGGCCACGCCCTGCAGCTCGCACCAGCGCACCAGCGCCTCCTCGCGCCCATGCGTCACCCAGACTTCGCTGGGCGCGATCTCGCGGATCGTCGCCGTCAGCTCGTCCCAGTCGCAATGGTCGGAAATGATCAGCGGCAGCTCGACGCCGCGCTGGCGCACCCGCTGGCGCACCATCATCCAGCCGGAGGCAAAGCCGGTCAGCGGCTCGGCAAAGCGCCGCGCCCAGCGGTAGGAAAAGGAGGATGGCGGGCCGATGACCACCGCGCCGCGATAATCCGGCCGCTCAGCCTTCTCCACCGTCGCGGGGCGCAACTCGCCGAGATCGATCCCCTCGCTCTGGTAATAGCGGCAGAGCTTGTCGAGCGAACCGTGAATATAGATCGGCGCGTCGTAACCCTGCCGGCGCAAGAGCGCGATCACCCGCTGCGCCTTGCCCAGCGCATAGGCGCCGATCATGTGCGTGCGCTCGGGGAAGAGTTTCAGCGAGGCGATGAGCTTGCCCATCTCCCTGTCCGGATCGGGATGGCGAAACACAGGAAGACCAAAGGTCGCCTCGGTGATGAAGACATCACAGGCCACCGGCTCGAAGGCTTCCGCCGTCGGATCGGGGGAGCGCTTGTAGTCGCCGGAGACGACGATGCGCGTGCCGTCCATCTCAACGGCGATCTGCGCCGAGCCGAGCACATGGCCGGCGGGGTGGAAGCGGACCGTAACGCCGTTGATGGCGATCGTCTCGCCGAAGCTTGCGGCCTGTTCAGTCCCGCAGAAATCCGCGCCATAGCGCAGCCCCATGATATCCAGCGTCCGCCGCGTCGCCAGCACCGCGCCGTGGCCGGGCCGCGCGTGGTCGGAATGCCCATGGGTGATCAGCGCCCGCTCGACCAGCCGCACCGGATCGATATAGAAGCCGCCCGGCCGGCAATAAAGCCCCTCGGGTCTCGGGCTCAGAAGCTGCTCGGCATCCATCGGGTGGCGGGACCTCATTGAGATGGCAGGGGCAAGTGGTCAACGCCCATATGATGCGCGGGTTCCGGGGAATTCAAGAGCGCGCGGTGAGGTATACGAGGAAGGGGGCTTTGTGGTTTGGCAAACGGCTGGCGTTCTGCCGTGCCGCCCCCTCACCGCGCCTCCGCTGCGCTCGGCGCACCTCTCCCCGGAGGGGCGAGGAGAAGCAGTGACCGCTACGGCGAGGACCTTCTTGAAAATGGGAGAAATGGAGACGCCGCAGCTTCCTCTTCTCCCCAGCGGGGAGAAGATGTCCGAAGGACAGATGAGGGGGAAGCCGCACGGCAAAACCTCTCGGTCCACCCCATGCCGCCGCTCAATGCAGCCCGAGATAGCTCTGCTCGATCTGCGGATTGTTGGCGAGATCCGCCGCGCGTCCATTCATGGTGATTTCGCCGAGTTCCATCACATAGGCCCGGTCGGCGGCATTGAGCGCTGCACGCGCATTCTGCTCGACCAGCAGGATCGCCACGCCGTCCTTGCGCAGGTCTTCGATGATGGTGAAGATATCGGCGACGATGCGGGGGGCGAGGCCGAGGCTCGGCTCGTCCAGCATCAGCACTTTCGGCCCAGCCATCAGCGCGCGGCCCATGGCCAGCATCTGGCGTTCGCCACCGGACATGGTGCCGGCCTCCTGACGGCGGCGCTCCTTGAGACGCGGGAAACGGTCGAACACGCCGGCCATGCGGCTCTGCGCCTCGCGTTCCGAAAAGCGCACCGCGCCGAGGCGCAGATTGTCCTCGACGTTCATCGAGGAGAAGAGCTCGCGCCGTTCGGAGACGAGCGAAAGGCCGGCGGCCACGCGGTCCTCGACCTCCAGCCGGCCGATGGGCGCGCCATCGAATGCCTGTTCGCCTACTGCGGGCAGGATGCCCATGGCGGCGTTGAGCAGCGTCGATTTGCCGGCACCGTTGGCACCGATCACCGTCACGATTTCCCCGGCAAAGACCTCGAGCGAGACGCCGCGCACGGCCTCGACCTTGCCATAGGAGACGGAGAGGTTGGACACGGAAAGCAATGGCTTGCTCATGCTTCGGCACCTCCGGAAACGGCGGGGGATGTCGGTTTCGGCTCGGCCGCTCCGCCGAGATAGGCTTCCAGCACGGCCGGATGCTTGCGGATCACGTCCGGCGGGCCCTCGGCGATCTTGGTGCCGAAATCGAGGACCACGATATGGTCGGTGAGGCCCATGACGAAGCCCATGTCGTGTTCGACGAGAAGCAGGCTCATGCCTTCCGAACGCAGCTGGCTCAGAAGCTGAGACAGCTGGCCCTTCTCGAAATGACGCAGGCCCGCCGCCGGTTCGTCGAGCAGCAGCAGCGAGGGGTTCATCGTCAGCGCACGGGCGATCTCGACGATGCGCTGCTGGCCGAGCGCGAGGCTGCCGGCGGGCTTGTGCATATGTTCGGCGAGACCGACGCGCTCGATCTGCCGCGCGGCTTCGGCGAAGAGGGCCGCTTCCTCGCGCCGGTCCAAGCGCAACAGCGCCGAGAGCAGGCCCTTGCGGCCGCGTAAGTGACCGCCCAGCGCCACGTTTTCCAGAACCGACATGTCGGGCAGCAGCTTCACATGCTGGAAGGTGCGGGCAACGCCCAGTTCCGCGATCCGCTGCTGGCCGATGCCGGAGATGACCTGCCCGGCGAAGGAGACGGTGCCGGAGCTGAGCGCCAGAACGCCGGTGATGAGGTTGAAAGTGGTGCTCTTGCCGGCCCCGTTCGGGCCGATCAGCGCGACGATCTCGCCGGATTTGACGCCGAAGTTGACAGCGTTGACGGCTGTCAACCCGCCGAATTTCTTGGTGGCTTCGCTGACCTTGAGGATCTGTTCGCCGCGCGCCACAGGCATAGCGCGGCCGGCAAGCGGCTCTGCATTCGCCGGCACGGAGCGCGGCTTCGGTTCGGGCAGAAAGCGTTGCACCAGCGGCCAGAGCCCATCCGGCGCGACCTGCAGGAGCACGATCAAAAGCACGCCGAAGACGATGGGCTCATAGAGCGCACTGTCGGCAATCAGCGCCGGCATGACGCGCTGGATGACGTCGCGCAGTTCGGTGATGATGAAGGCCCCGGCAATCGCGCCCCAGACCTGCCCCGCCCCACCGACAACCGCCATGAAGAGATAGCTGATGCCGGCATTCAGGTTGAACGGGCTCGGCGTCACCGCGCTCTGGAAGAAGGCGTAGAGCCAGCCGGAAAGACCGGCGAGCACCGCGGCGTAAACGAAGACGATGAGCTTGGCCTGACTTGCCGAAATGCCGAAGGCTCCGGCCATGGTCGAACCGCGCCGCAGCGACCGGATGGCGCGACCGATGCGGCTGTCGAGAAGGTTCAGCGTCGCGATGCCTGAGAGCAGCAGCGCGCCCCAGATGACGGCATGGAGCCGCGCCGGCTCGTGGAAGCTGATCGGACCAATGCTCAGCGGCGGGATGGAGCTGATGCCGTCATGACGGCCGAGCAGTTCAAGCTGGCCGAATAGATAATAGAGCGCCAGACCCCAGGCGATGGTGCCGAGCGGCAGATAGTGACCGGCGAGGCGTACTGTGACGAAGCCGAGAAGCAGGGCGGCAAGTGCCGAGACGGCCAGCGCCACGGGCAGTGTTGCGAGCGGGGTCCAGCCGTAGTGGGTTGTGAGCACGGCGGCGGAATAGGCGCCGAAGCCGGCTAAGGCGGCCTGTCCGAAGGAAGTGAGACCGCCGACGCCCGTCAGCACGACGAGGCCCATCGCGACGATGGCAGCAAGCCCGATATTGTCCAGAAGGATGATCCAGAAGGGCGGGAAGCCGGGAATGAAGGGCGCCAGAATGACGATGGCGGCGAAGAGGCAAAGGGCGATACGGTTGGTCATGGCTCAGTCCTCCTCGTCCGTATGCTTGCTGGCGAAGGATCGGACCAGAAGAACCGGGATCAGCAGCGTGAAGACGATGACTTCCTTGTAGTCGCTGGCGAAGAAGGACGAGAAGCTTTCGATGAGCCCTACCGCCAGCGCGGCTGCGGCGGTCAGCGGATAGCTCGCGAGACCGCCGATAATGGCGGCAACGAAGCCCTTGAGGCCGATGACGAAGCCGGTGTCGTAGTAGATCGTGGTCATCGGCGCCAGAAGCACGCCGGAGACGGCACCAATGCCGGCGGCGAGCGCAAGCGCAACCTTGCCGGTGCCCTTGGTGCGGATGCCGACGAGACGCGCACCCAGCCGGTTGACGGCAGTCGCCCGCAGCGCCTTGCCCTGCACGGTGCGCTCGAAGAACCAGTAGAGCCCGGCAATCAGCAGCAGGGTTGCGGCATAGACGGCGATGTTCTGGCCGCTGACCGGCAGCGGGCCGAGATCGACCGAGAAATCGGTGAGCGCATCGGCCCGCAGACCTTCCGCCCCGAAGAAGACGAGGCCGAGTCCTGTCAAGGCGAGATGGGTGCCGACGGCAGCGATCAGCAGGACGAGCACGCTGCGGTCGGCCAGCGGCTGGAAGGCAATGCGGTAGAGGTGCGGCCCAAGGGCAGCGACGATGGCGACGGTCAGAACGAGGCTTGCGATCGTCGAGACGCCGGCCAGTTCGCGGGCGGCAAAAAGCAGTCCCAGCGGCACGACGATCTTCTCGATGCCCTGGCGAAGAAGAAACGCACCGGTGATGCGGCTACGTTCGGCGTGCAGGTCCAGGAGAAGCGCGACAAAGGCGAAGATAGGCAGCAGATAGGCCGTGCCCGGCACATGACCGGCCTGCAGCGTCGCATAGGTCAGCGCGCCATAGGCGACGAATTCGCCCTGCGGGATGAAGATGATGCGCGTGACCGCGAAGACCAGCACCAGCGCGAAGCCGAGCAGCGCGTAGATTGCGCCGTTGGTGATGCCGTCCTGCACCAGAAAGAGCAGAATCGTCAGATCCAAGTTTTGTCTCCTTCCGGGCACAGCTTTAGAGAAGCCGCAGTCTGCAGCCTGTCACGAATGATCATTTTCGGAAAGGGGACCCGGCGGGCTGGCCGGGTCCCGTTCTGGTCATCGAACTTACTTCACCAGTTCGAACTTGCCGTCCTTGACCGTCAGCATGATACGGGCGCGTTCATCGACGCCGTAACGATCCGTGGCGGTAAAGTTGTAGACGCCCTGCGAGGCACCGATATCCTTCTCGGTGATCAGCGCATCGGCAATCGCTTCGCGGAATTCCGGCGTACCGGGCTTGGCTTTCTTCAACACCACCGGAATGACGCGCTTCAGCACTTCGAACGCATCCCACGGATGGCCGGCGAACTGGTTGCGGGGGCCGAACTTCGGCTCGTAAGCGGCAACCAGCGCCATACCGGGCGCCTTGGTCAGCGCGCTGTCCGGCTGGCCTTCCGGCAGCATGTCCGGGCCCGAAGCCATGATCACGCCTTCGGCGGCCTTGCCGGCGATGCGGATGAAGTCCTGCGAGACGGCGCCATGCGTCTGGTAAATCAGGCCCTTGAAGCCGCGCTCGCGCAGCGTTGCCTGCGGAAGTGCTGCGCCCGTGCCGGAAGCGGCAACGAGAACGGCATCCGGCTTGGCCGCCACGAGCTTCAGCACCTGACCGGTCACGGAGGTGTCGGCACGGGCATAGCGCTCATCGGCAACGAGCTTCAGGCCATACTTATCGGCAGCAGCCTTGAACTGGCCGAGCCAGAGATCGCCCCAGCTGTCGGAGAAGCCGATCATGCCAACCGTCTTCACGCCGTTCTTCTTCATATGGTCGAAAATGCCGGCGGCCATCAGCGGCACCGGCTGCGGCATGATCACCGTGTAGCGTTCCTTGCCCGGCGTCACCGGCATCGGGCCGAGACCGAAATGCGGCACCTTGGCGTCAAAAGCGACGGCGGACACGGCAATGGTCGGCGGCGTGGTCGAGGAGCCGAGGATCACGTCGACCTTGTCGTCGTTGATCAGGCGCTTGGCATTCGTGGTGGCCTGTGTCGGGTCGCCGGCATCGTCAAGAACGATGAGCTTGACCTTCAGCCCGCCGATTTCGGTCGGCACCAGCGTCAGCGCGTTCTTTTCCGGAATGCCGAGTGCGGCGGCCGGCCCGGTGGTCGACAGTGTCGCACCGACGGTGAGAACACCGTCCTCGGCCTTGGCGACCGCGCCTGACAGGCCAAGCGCTGCAACGCAGGCTGCGGCCAGCAGTGAGAATTTGAATTTCATTGGAACTCCTCCCGTGACTTCCGATTTGCAATTCACATCTTGAAAACTGGGTATCAAAGATGACTGCAGGCGGTTGCACTCTGCCGTCGCACCCTTGCAGATACGACACCCTCCCGACAGAAACCGTTAGATGATTATGTTATATAACTTGTATTCCCGCCGCAAGCCGCCTCGGAGGGGAATTTGCAAAGGCGGTCAAACGGGACGTGCCGCAGCCAGGGCACAACTACAGGTCATCAACTGACGTTAACCTTAACAAATGGTTATCAGGAAAGATTGAAAAACGTCGTTATAATGGCCCCATGTTTCGGGGTTGTTTTCATGAAGAAATTGGAACTTTACCTGTTTAGAGTCGCTTTGGTAGCAATCCTGACTGCAGTCGCAGCGTCGCCTTTCGTGGCGGCCGGGCATCTCTTTTACGGCTTCGTCAGCAGAACAATGCAGGCGACGCATTTGCTTGCACTCGCTTATCTTATGCTGATCGCACTCGCCCTCTTCCTGATCAGCCCCGCCTATGGCGACAACAAGCGCTGATCAAAGAGAGCTTTGAATGAAGCATTCTGCGCTGCGCCTATTTCAGCAGCCACTCATGCTCTTTCTGGTTATGGAATTTCCACACCCGCTTCGGGCCAGCCATGACATTGAGATAGTAAAGATCGTAGCCATGGATGGTGGCGCAGGGGTGATAGCCCTTCGGCACCAGCGCGACATCGCCATCTTCCACTGCCATCGCCTCGTCGAGTGAACGATCATCCGTGTAAACCCGCTGGAAGGCAAAGCCCTGTGGCGGGTTGAGACGGTGGTAGTATGTTTCCTCAAGGAAGCTTTCGTTGGGCAGATCGTCCCGGTCGTGCTTGTGCGAGGGATAGGACGAGGTATTGCCGTTCGGGGTGATAACCTCGACGACCAGCAGCGAATGCGCCGAATTGTCGTCCTCCGGCATGATGTTGTGCACGAGGCGCACATTCGAGCCCTTGCCCCGCGTGATCTGCGGATGCGTGCCGGGCGCAATGCGCTTCACCTTGTAATCGCCGCCGCCGGGGGCCGAGCAGACGGCCAGTTCCAGATCCGTCTCCGCCGTCACAGACCAGCTGGAGTCCATCGGCACATAAAGCGCATCCGGCGCCCCTTCGAACGGGCTCTTTCGACCACCGAGCGAGCCGAAATCCTCAGAGCCAGCCTTCGCTTTGGCCGAACCTGAAATCCAGACGAGGCAATTCTCGCGGTCGCCGGTCTCAGCGGACACCGTTTCCCCAGCCTTCAACCTGTGCAGTTCAAAACCGACATAGGTCCAGCCCGCACTTTCCGGCGTGACCTTCGTCACCAGACCGTGATCGCCGTTCGGCTTGACGAGAAGTTTGGACATGGTTTGCTCCTTTGATCTGAAAAATGCCCCTCCCCAACCCTCCCCACAAGGGGGAGGGAGTTAACCCGGCCGCACCGCCGTCCTTCAAAGGGGACTGAGGCGGGAAAGGCAGGTCGTCTCCCCCCTTGTGGGGGAGATGGCGGCAGCCAGAGGGGGTCTTGGCCGCAAACGCTGAGTGCCGACCCAGCCCTCATCCGGCCCTTCGGGCCACCTTCTCCCCGAGGGGAGAAGGTGTCACTTCACCGGAAACCCTTGTGTTTCCACCTCATAACCTGCCGCCGTCATGACGCGCATCAGCTCGGCATGGCCGATCTCGGCCATCTTCTGCGGCGGGGCCTTCTTCGGGTCCTGCTCGGCTTCGACCACGAACCAGCCCTCGTAACCGTAATCGGCGCAGCGCTGGACAATCGCGGCGAAATCGAGCGAGCCGTCGCCGGGAACGGTGAAGGCGCCAAGCGCCACGGCGTCGAGGAAGGACTGCTTGGTCCGGTCGAGGCTGTCGACGACCGAGCGGCGGATATCCTTCACATGGACATGGTTGATGCGGTCATGGTGGTTGTCGATAGCGCGCAGCACGTCGCCGCCGGCAAAGGCGAGATGGCCGGCATCCATGAGCAGCGGAATGCCCTCGCCGGAATTGCGCATGAAGGCGTCGAGTTCCTGTTCGGTCTCGACCACGGCGGCCATATGGTGGTGGTAGGAGAGCGGCATGCCCTGCTCGGCGCACCATTCGCCGAACGCCGTGACCTTGCGGCCATAGGCCTTCATCTCGTCGTCCGAAAGCTTCGGCTTCGTCGCCAGCGGCTTCGAACGATCCCCCTGGATCGAGAGCCCCACTTCGCCATAAACGATGCAGGGCGCATCGACCGCCTTGAACAGCTCGATCATAGGCGCGATGCGGTCCTTGTTGGCTGACAATTCCTCGTTGACCAGCGTGCCGGAGAACCAGCCGCCGCAGAGCGTCACGTCGGCGGCACGGAGGATCGGCAGCATGACCGCCGGATCGTCGGGGAAACGGCGGCCCTTTTCCATGCCGGTAAAGCCCGCCGTGCGCGACTGGCGCAGGCATTCTTCCAGCGATACGTCGTCGGAAAGGTCCGGAAGATCGTCGTTCCACCAGGCGATGGGCGACATGCCAAGTTTGGCTTTCATGGGTATCTCCTCGAAAAGAAGCGGGAGCGGATTCGGCTCCCGGAATATGGAATATCTAGCCGAGACGCTGGAAGGCGAGCGCCTTCTTGTATGCCTCATGCGCCTTGTTGACCTCTGCGCGCGGGCTCACTTCCGGCACGGCCACGTCCCACCAATGCCCACCGTCGCCGGTCGTCGTCAACGGGTCCGTGTCTATGACGATGACGGAGGTGCGGTCATGCGACTTGGAGGCGGCGAGCGCCTGTTCCAGTTCGGCAACCGTCGATACCTTCACGGCCACAGCGCCCATCGCTTCGGCATGCGCCCGGAAATCGATGTTGGACGGCACGACGTGATAGGCGTCGTCGAGCAGGTTGTTGAAGTTCGCTCCGCCGGTCGCCATCTGCAGCCGGTTGATGCAGCCGTAACCGCGATTGTCGAGCACGACCACGGTGATCTTGCGGCCGATCATGACCGAGGTGGCGATTTCGGAATTCGCCATCATGTAGGACCCGTCGCCGACCATGACCACGATGTCGAGTTCGGGCCGCGCCATCTTGGCGCCCAGCCCGCCGGCAATCTCGTAGCCCATGCAGGAGAAGCCATATTCCATGTGATAGCTGCCGGGCTTCGTCGCCGGCCACAGCTTGTGCAACTCGCCCGGCAGACCGCCGGCGGCGCAGAGCACCATGGACTTCTCGAGATCGATGGAGCGCGTCACCGCACCGATGACCTGCGCATCCGACGGCAGGCCCGTGCCGGTGACGAAATCGGGCGAGAACATCCTGTCGACCGACTTCGCCCATGTCGCCTTGGCAAGATCGGCCTTGTCGGCGAGCGTTGTCGGGGCGCGCCAGTCGCCCAGCTTTTCGGAGATCAGCGTCAGCGCCTCGCGGGCATCGGCGATCAGCGGCTCCGCACCATGCTTGCCGCCATCGATCGGGGCAACGTTGATCGACAGAACCTTGAGATCTTCGTTCTTGAACAGCGCCCACGACCCCGTGGTGAAATCCTGGAAGCGCGTGCCGATGCCGATGACCAGATCGGCATCCTCGGCAATCGCATTGGCAGCAGACGTGCCCGTCACGCCGACCGAGCCCAGCGCCAGCGGGTGGCGCTCGTCGATGGCCGACTTGCCGGCCTGTGTGACGACAACAGGAATGCCATGCCTGTCGGCAAAGGCGGTGAGTTCGTCGCTTGCCAGCGAATAGAGCACGCCGCCGCCGGCCACGATGACCGGCTTCTTCGCCGCCGAAATCAGCGCGATGGCGTTCGCCAGTTCGTTCTCATCCGGGCGGATTCGGCGGTTGGTGGTCCAGACGCGCTCCTCGAAGAAGTTCTCCGGGTAATCAAACGCTTCCGCCTGGACATCCTGGCAGAGCGACAGCGTCACCGGGCCGCAATCGGCGGGGTCGGTCAGAACCTGCATGGCGCGGCGCAGCGCCACGATGATCTGCTCCGGTCGGGTGATACGATCGAAATAGCGGGAAACCGGGCGGAAGGCGTCGGAGGCCGACACCGTGCCGTCGCCGAAAGCCTCGATCTGCTGCAGCACCGGATCGGGCGCGCGATTGGCGAAGACGTCGCCGGGCAGGAACAAAACCGGCAGACGGTTGACATGGGCGACGCCGGCGGCGGTCACCATGTTCAGCGCCCCGGGGCCGATGGACGTCGTGCAGGCCATGAAGCGGCGGCGGAAATTCGCCTTGGCATAGGCAATCGCCGAATGCGCCATGGATTGTTCATTATGGGCGCGATAGGTCGGGAAGCCGTTGCGGGCCTGATAGAGCGCCTCGCCGATGCCGGCGACATTGCCATGCCCGAAAATCGCCCAGCAGCCGCCGAAGATCGGCTGCTTGACGCCGTCGATCACCGTCATCTGGCTGGAAAGAAACTTCACAACGGCCTGCGCCATCGTCAGCCTGATCGTCTTTGCCATATTGGCCTCCCGGTATTTTCTTGTTCAGTTAAGGCCACGCGTCTTCAGCCAGGCCTTTGTCAGCCCTTCGAACCGCGCCGCCATGTCGGCAATCGCCGCCTCGTCGTCCATCTTGCCGCCCAGCCATTGCCGCGCCGCATCGGCAAAGATCGTGCGGCCGACCGCGAAGCCCTTGACCGAAGGTGCGACCAGCGTTGCCGCGAAGGCCTTTTCCAGTTCCGCCGCCGGCGCTTCCAGCCCGAGCAGCACGATGCCGCGGCAGAAGGGATCAAACTCCGCAATCACCGCCTCGATCTTCGCCCAGGCGGTTTCCGAGGCCTGCGGCTCCAGCTTCCACCAGTCCGGCTTGATGCCGAGATCGTAAAGCTCGCGCATCGCCCTCGCAATGGTGTCGTCATCGAGCGGGCCGTTCTTGCCAGCAATGATTTCGACCAGCAATTCGCGGCCAACCTTGCGGGCAGCATCAAACAGGCCTTTAAGCTTCTCCTGCTGCTCGGCCTTGAGCGCGGCCGGGTCATCGGGATGGTAGAAGCAGAGGCACTTGATGCAATGCTCGACCGGCCAGGCGACCAGCTGCGAGCCGATATCCTGCGAAAACTCGAATTTCAGCGGCTTGGAGCCCGGAAGCTCGACCGGGCGGCCGATCCAGGTGAAATTCTGCTTCATGGCGTCGAAGAAGGCGTCGCGGCCTAAGCGCTCGTCGATCAGCATACCATAACCCGGACGGCCCTTGGCGACGCGGGCGGCAGCAGCCACGGCGAGCCGCTTGAAGGCGGGGATGCGCGCTTCATCAACACCGAGTTCGCGTGCCACATCGACCAGTTGCGAACGATGGTCGATGGCCAGCGCCATCAGCAGCGGGATGTCGCCGGCAATGCGGGTTGTCGCCCAATGGACGTGGTTGAGATCCGCATCCTTGCGCAGCGCATGTTCCTTGCTGCCGTGCTTGAGGAAATATGTGAGCTCGGTGAAGCTCGGAATTTCCGGCGAGCAGAGCAGGCGCGAGACGGCGAAGGCGCCGCAGGCATTCGCCCAGGTGGCCGACGTCTTGTGCTCCTCGCCCTTCAGCCAGCCGCGCAGGAAGCCGGACATGAAACTGTCGCCGGCACCCAGCGTATTATAGACCTCGATCGGGAAGCCTTGCCCCACAATGCCCTGTTCCAGATCGTCCGGGATCGCGCCGTCATAGACGATGCAGCCCATGGGGCCACGCTTGAGCACAATCGTGGCGGACGAATTGGCGCGGATCGCCTTCAGCGCCGCGAGAAGATCAGCTTCGCCCGAGGCAATCAGCACTTCCTCTTCGGTGCCGACGATGAGATCGCATTCGGCGAGAACCGGCTTCAGACGATTGGAAACGGCGTCCGAGGCGATATAGCGCTCCTCGCCCGCCCGATGGCCGGCAAGGCCCCAGAGATTGGGGCGATAGTCGATGTCGAAGATCACCTTCGCGCCATTGGACTTGGCGATGCGGATCGCCTTCTTCTGCGCGGCCTCTGTATTCGGCTTGGAGAAATGCGTGCCGGTGACAAGCACGGCGCGGGCGGACTGGATGAAATCCTCGCTCACGTCGTCTTCGGTGATCGACATGTCGGCGCAGTTTTCGCGATAGAAGATCGTCGGGAAGGTCTTGTCGTTCTCGACGCCGAGGAGGACGAGCGCGGTCAGCCGAGTCGGGTCGGTCTTGATGCCCTTCGTCTCTACACCTTCGCGGGCGAGATGCTCCTTGATGAAGGAGCCCATCTGCTCGTCGCCGACGCCGGTGATGATAGCCGATTTCAGCCCCAGCCGTGCGGTGCCGATGGCAATATTGGCCGGGCAGCCGCCGACCGAGCGGG
Organism: Limnomicrobium aquaticum; assembly: GCF_040545545.1. Classification (NCBI taxonomy): domain Bacteria; kingdom Pseudomonadati; phylum Pseudomonadota; class Alphaproteobacteria; order Hyphomicrobiales; family Rhizobiaceae; genus Limnomicrobium; species Limnomicrobium aquaticum. Next base: position 361,477 of record NZ_JBEPMB010000003.1, on the reverse strand, counting down.
CAAAGCTCACCGTGTCTTCGAGCCGCGCGCCGATCTGCTGGCCGTAAATGTCGACGGAGGAGCGGCCGATGGTGATGACATCGAGTTCAGCCTCGGGCTTGAAGCCCGGATCAAGGCGCGGCATGCGGTCCTCCACGTTTTGTTTTGTCGACCGTCAGGTCGTTTGCGGCGGATGAAACACAAAAGCCATTAAGTTGTCAATTCGGAATTTATATTCCGTTTTTATTCCGTGTCATTCTGTTGATGCCGACGATACTCCGCAATCCCGACAGAGAGCGCCATGGTGAGCGCCATGGAAGCGGAAAGCGAGCGGAAACCGGCGAAATCGGCTTCCGCCACCTCGAACCAGAGTGTGGAAATGGAGGCGAGCGGCGAGAAGGCAGAATCGGTGATCGAGACCAGCGGCACGCCTTGCGCATGGAGCGCGCGGGCATGGTCCAGGCTTTCGGCCGCATAGGGTGAGAAGGAAATCGCCAGTGCGGCATCTTCCGGCCGCGCGAATTGCACCGTCTCCATGTCCACCCCATTGGCCGAGGCGACCAGCTGGTGGCGGATGCCGAGCTTGGAAAAGGCATAAGACAAATGCGCGGTGAGCGCATAGGAGCGGCGCTTGGCGATCAGATAGATGGTCTCTGCCGCGCCCAGAACCTCGATGGCGCGCTTGAAATCCTCCTCGCGGATCGCCTCTTCCATGCGGGCGATAGAAGACCGCGCCGCCCCGAAAAACCCGTGCAGAAGTGCTGCTTCCGGAGCCGCATCGGCGGATTTCTCGATCTGTGTCAGCCGCTCTTCATAAGACGGCGTACGCAGACGCAGCCGCTCCTTGAAGATGGTCTGGAAATGCGAAAACCCGTCATAGCCGAACTGATGCGCCAGCCGCACCAGCGTCGACGGCTGCACGCAGGCTGCCTGCGCGATGCTCGCGGCCGTGCCGAAGGCGATCTCGTCCGGGTTTTCCAGCGCATAGGCCGCTGCCTGTTTCAGCCGCTTCGGCAGTTTCACATGGTTGCCGACGACCTGGGCTTTCAGGCTCTCGAAATCCGCCGGCGGCGCAGCGCCCGTCTGGTTCACGTCCGGCAAATCGCTTCTCCTCGTAGCATGTCAGTTATGGAATGTTTATGCCAAAAATGGAATTCGGCAACTGCTTCTTCCAAAATTCGCGAAGGACCCGTTGTTTGAGGCGGGACATTCCTTTATGACCGTGCAAATGAAATCTTCGTTCCATTTCGGATCGGCAGTTCCGCAAAGCCTGTCATGGCTTTCGACGGAATTGCGGGAAACAAAGTGACACTTTCGGGAGCACACTCAATGACAGTGAAATTCGGACTCTTGGGCGCAGGCCGCATCGGCAAGGTGCATGCAAAGGCTGTCGCCGGCAACGCGGACGCCAGGCTCGTCGCCGTCGCCGACCCCTTCGCGGACGCCGCGAATGCCATCGCCAAGACCTATGGCTGCGACGTGCGCACCATTGAGGAAATCGAAAAGTCGGCCGATATCGACGCCGTCATCATCTGCACGCCGACCGACACCCATGCCGACCTGATCGAGCGCTTTGCCCGCGCAGGCAAGGCAATCTTCTGCGAAAAGCCGGTCGATCTGGATGTGGCGCGCGTCCGCGACTGCATTGAGGTGGTCGAGGAAACCAAGGCGAAGTTAATGGTCGGCTTCAACCGCCGCTTCGATCCGCATTTCATGGCCGTGAAGAAGGCGATTGCCGATGGCAAGATCGGCGCGGTCGAGATGGTGACAATCACGTCGCGCGACCCGGGTGCCCCGCCGGTCGACTACATCAAGCGTTCGGGCGGCATTTTCCGCGACATGACGATCCATGATTTCGACATGGCGCGCTTCCTGCTCGGCGAAGAGGTTGCCTCCGTCTCCGCGCATGCCGCCGTTCTGGTCGATCCGGAAATCGGCAAGGCCGGCGATTTCGACAGCGCTTCCGTCATTCTCGAAACGAAGTCCGGCAAGCAGGCCGTGATCTCCAATTCGCGCCGCGCAACTTACGGCTACGACCAGCGCATCGAAGTCCATGGCTCCAAGGGCGTCGTGTCTGCCGAAAACCAGCGCGCCGTCTCCATCGAGATCGCCAATGGCGAGGGCTATACCCGCCCGCCGCTGCATGATTTCTTCATGACGCGCTACACGGAAGCCTATGCCAACGAAATCGCCGCCTTCATCGCGGCCATCGTTGACGGCGCCGCGATCAGCCCGACCGGCACGGACGGCCTTAAGGCCCTGCAGCTGGCCGATGCCGCGCTCGAAAGCGCGAAGACCGGCAAGCGCGTAACGCTCGCCTGATCGCCTGATTAAAGCAAAACGGAGGCCTGCGCGGACTTGCGCAGGCTTTTTTGTGCCGCTTCACGCCTCGCCATAGCCGCGCCGGCGCTTGGCCCGAAGCAGGCTGGCAAACAGTGCCGCCGCCTCTTCGCGCTTGGCAAAATCGTGCAGCTTGACCTGCCCGCGCGTACCAATCCGCCCCCAATGCCGCCGCAGCCGCACATCGCCGAACAGCGTGGGTTCGATGGAGAGCATGTAGAAGCGCGCCATGTTTTTGGCCGGATCGCGCCGTTCTAGATAGATATCGTCCGAGGGTGTCGTCATGGCGAAAGAGTCGCCGATCGCGACTCCCGCGTCCAATGAGACTTATGAATCCAAAAACTTAGACTGATTCACGGACGTGATGTTTTGGCCCGAACAGAGTTATTGAGGATCCAGAAACGAAAAAGCCTGCCGCGGGAGGAGGTGCGGCAGGCTTCTCGAAATTCAGAACAGCAACTGGGAGGAGGAGTGCTGCTGCTCTTCTTCAGGCCCTTCGGGAGGAGATAGAGCCTGATGCTCGAAGCGGGCGGGAGGAGGTGCCGCGCTTCAATGAGTTCAAGATACCAGAGCCCGTGGCCAGCGCCAGCACTGATATTGCATCGCAGCCATGCAAATGCTGCATTGCAACAAAGGCGGGATACCGCCCGCCGCTTCACGTGTTCGACAGCTGCAACCCCCTCACCGTGGCGGTCGCAAATCGGGCGAGCGACTGCATCAGCGTCGGCTGCCGCTCCGGCGGCGCGTGCATGATGACCATGAGATTGCTTTGCAGCGACTCAATCAGGATCAGGCAAAAGTCCTGCATCTCTTCCGGCGACAGGTTGCCGGCAAGCCGCGCCATGTAGGGTGCGATGAAGCGGGCATTGGCCGCCGTGTCGTCCATGTCGAGCGCCCTGAGTTCCGGGACAGCGCGCAGCGCATCCCAGATCGTGGCGGTGGCGGTGCGCGAGGAGAGATAGGTCGCGACATCCATCACCACGCGGCCGACCGCTTCCGGCGCTTGCTCCGGCTTCAGATTGGCCTCCATGTGGCGTTCCATCGAGGCGGCAATCACCGTCTGCAATTCCACCAGATGCTTTTCCGCCAGCGCCCTCAGAACGGCGATGTTCGACGGGAAATAGTGATAGATCGAGGCGATCGGCAGACCAGCCGAACGGGCCAGTTCGCGCATCTTGAGACCATCGAATCCATGCGCGGTCACCAGCGCTTCGGCCGCGTCCAGCAACTGGTCGACCCGCTCGCGGCTGCGCGCCTGCTGGCCCCGGCTTCGGCGTGAAGAGCGGCCCTGCGGGGCATTTTCAGTCACTTCGGCTGCCGCCACCGCCGGCTCATCCACTTGATTCAAAAGCTCCTCCTCCAGTCGGACAAAATGTACATAACTCGATCAATGCTCGACTATTGACAGCGATCAAAAATCGATCAATGCTCGAATTATCGAATATCCCAACATAAAACGTCAAGAGAGCGGGAGCAAATAGGGATGACAGAGACGATAGCAGCCAAATTTCCATCCACGGGAGGAAGAGAGAAAAAGAAGATTTCCACCGGGCGCGTCGTCGTCCTGGTGATCGCCGCGGCAGCACCGCTTGCCGCTATGGTCGGCAACACGCCGCTGGGTCTCGCGCAATCCGCGGGCCTTTCCATGCCGATCGCCTATCTGCTGGTCGGCCTCACCCTTCTCGCCTTTGCCGCCGGCTACACGGCGCTCAGCCGCGAAATCGTCAGCCAGGGCGCATTCTACACCCAGGTCGGCCAGGGCCTCGGCCGCCCGGCGGGCGTCGTTGCCGCCTATTGCGCGGGCTTTGCCTATGCCGTCTATTCGGTCGGCATGGCGGCCGCCTTCGGCTATTTCACCTCGCTGCTCTTCCACGAGCTCGGCATCGACATTTCCTGGATGGCGATTTCGGCAGGCGGCATGGCGCTCGTAGCGATCCTCGGCTACCGCTCGCTCGATCTTTCGGCGCGCGTGCTGATGTTCTTCATGCTGGCCGAATTCGCCATTCTCTTTGTCTTCGACATCTGCGTGATTGCGCAGAAGGGCCTTGCCGCCTTCCCGCTCGATGTCTGGTCGCTCGGCAATCTGACCAATCCCGGCATCGGCGCGGTCATCCCCTTCGTCGTCGTCTCCTTCATCGGCTTCGAGGCGGCGGCCCTTTACGGCGAGGAAACGCATCAACCCCGCCGCTCGATCCCGCGCGCAACCTTCATCGCGCTCGGCGTTATCATGGTCTTCTACATGCTGTCCGTCTGGGTCATCATCGGTGCTGCGGGTGCAGGCGAGGCCCAGGCGCTCGCCGCCAAGGAAAGTGGCAATTTCGTCTTCACGTTGGCCCAGACCTACGGCGGTGAAGGGCTTGTCGCGGTCATGGGCCTCTTCCTCGTGGCCTCGTTCCTGGCAAGCTATCTCGCGATCCACAACGCCGCGAGCCGCTATCTCTTCGCGCTCGCCAACGACAAGCTTCTGCCCGGCGCGCTCGCCTCGATCCACCCGGATCATCATGCGCCGCATGTGGGCAGCGTCGCCATGTCGGTGATTGAATTCCTGCTGGTCATCGGCCTCGGTCTTGCAGGTGCTGCGCCCTATGTCGGCATTGCGTCCGGCATGATCGGGCTCGGCACCATCGGCATCATCGCCATGCAGATCGCCTCGGCGCTCGCCGTCTACGGCTTCTTCGCCCGCCTCGGACGCGGCGGCCTGTGGGCCACGCGCATCCTGCCGATCGTGAGCGCCGTCGTCATGACCGCCTTCCTTATCGCCATCTTCCTGAGCTACGGCCAGCTGACCGGCAGCGACAACTGGATCGTCAACCACCTGCCCTGGCTCTTCGTGCCGCTGGTCGCAGCCGCGCTCTTCTATGCGAACTGGCTGAAGCGCAACCGGCCGAATGCCTATGCGCAGATTGCCAGCACGTCCTACCGCTTCAACGGCGAACGCACCGCGCCCACCGTTGCCGGCTACAAGCGCCGCTACTGCATCATCGGCGCCGGCCCCTCCGGCCTCATCATGGCGCGCGCCTTCCTGAAAGAGGGCGTTCCCTTCGACTGCTTCGAGCGCCACGGCGATGTTGGCGGTCTGTGGGATCCGGAAAACGAAGGCACGCCGATCTATGACAGCGCGCATTTCATCTCGTCGAAATGGACATCCTATTTCTACGGCTTCCCGATGCCGGCGAACTATCCGGACTATCCGTCGGCCCGCCAGATTCTCGACTACATCCGCGCCTTTGCGGACGCGTTCGGACTGCGCGAGCACATCACCTTCAAGACGGAGGTCAGGAAGGCCGAGCCAGAGGGCGATCGCTGGCGCGTCGAACTCGGCAATGGCGAGGTGCGCTATTATGACGGCGTGATCGCCTGCCCCGGCGTGACCTGGCATGCCACCATGCCGAAGCTGCCGGGTGCGGAAACCTTTGCCGGTGAAATCCGCCACTCGGTCAGCTATCGCTCGACGGACGAGTTCACGGGCAAGCGCGTGCTGATCGTCGGAGCCGGCAATTCCGGCGTCGATATTGCCTGCGACGCCGCCAAGCATGGCGCAAAGGCCTTCTTCAGCGTCCGGCGCGGCTATCGATTCGTGCCGAAGCATATCTTCGGCATCCCGACCGATGTGCTGACCACTGGAAAGGCCCTCCCGCCCAAGGGCGCGCCGATCGTCACCGACGTCAACAAGATGCTCGACACGATGAACGGCGACCTCACCCGCCTCGGCCTGCCGAAGCCCGATCACGATGCGCTCTCCAGCCATCCGATCATGAACACGCAGATCCTGCACTATCTCGGCCATGGCGATCTCATCGCCAAGGGCGACGTGAAGGGTTTCGACGGCAAGGATGTTATTTTCGCCGACGGTTCGCGCGAGGAAATCGACCTCGTGATGTTCTGCACGGGCTATGAGTACAAGCTGCCCTTCTTTGCCGACAATCTCTTCGAATGGAAGGGCGGGCGGCCGCAACTCTATCTCAACATCCTGCATCGCAAACAGCGTGGCCTCTACATCCTCGGCTTCACCGAATTTGCCGACGCCGCCTATCGTCGCTTCGACGAGATGGCGCAGTTGATCCTCGCGGATGTGAACGCCACGGAAACCGGCGTCGGTCGCGCCTATCTGGACGATCTGCGCGCCCATGACCGGCCGGACCTGCGCGGCGGCAAGGTCTATCTCGATAGTCCCCGCCACGCCAACTACGTCTACACGCCGACCTTCATCCGGCTGCTCGCGGAACTCCGCCGCAAGCTCGGCTGGCCCGATCTCGATGACACAAGCTACGAGACACTGCGCCGTCGAACCGCTGCCAACCCGAGGCCGGCCGGACAGGCATCAAGCGCGATCAGGAAGGAGAATGCGGCATGACCCGGTTTGGCGGAAAGCTTGCCCTCATAACCGGGGCCGCCGGCGGCATCGGCACGGCCGTCGCCAAACGCTTCCATGCGCTCGGCTTCCGGCTGATGCTGGTCGATATCGACGAGGCAAGGCTTGCGGCGAGTGCCGCAGCCTATCCGGGCGCGATCCTGAAGGTTCTGGACCAGCGCGACAATGCCGCGTTGAACCGCTTCTGCGACGAGGTCATCCGCGATGGCGACTTCATCGATGTCGCCGTCATCAATGCCGGCATGCTGGTGATCGGCGATCTCGGCGATATCACCCAGCAGGGCATGCTCGACCAGCTTCAGGTGAACCTCATCAGCACCTCGATCCTGATCCAGGCGCTGGCGCGGCGCATGACGCTTGCCCGCAAGGGCCACATCATGGCGACCGTTTCGATGGGCGGGGTCGTTTCGCTCCGAGGCTCGGCCACCTATTCGGCCTCCAAGTTCGGGGTCCGCGGCCTGCTCTGGGGGCTGAAGGATGAGCTGAAACGCCACGGCGTACACGTCACCGGCATCTATCCTGCCGGGGTTGATACGCCGATGCTGCGCCACGAGGCGATGCATGGCGGCTCGGCGCTCAACTTCGTCGGCGTGCCCGTCACCGCCGACGATGTCGCCAAGGCCTACGAGAAGGCGCTGAGCAAGCCGAAGCTGGAAGTCTATGTGCCCTATTCGGAAAGCATCAGCGGCCGCATCGCCGGGGCCTTCCCATGGCTGCTCGGCGGGCTTTATCCGACGCTTGAAAAGATGGGCGAAGCGGGCCGGAAGAAATTCCTCAAGCGGATTGGGCAGACCTGAAGGGTTCACATTTTTCCATATTATCGTGGGGGGCGAGGCATCGCCCCCTTTTTTGTACCGTATTGCCTTCGGCAGTGAACGGATCGCCGACGGCGACCGTATTTACTCCTGCCAATCCTTGGCAGCAATGCGGTTTACGAAGAACCTCAGACCAACGGCGGCAGCCGGGAACCTTGGCCGCCGCCGTACATTGTCATGAACGTAAGCCACAATGCTGAGACTTGACGGGACAAACACTGCCTCCGGCCATCGGGCTGGGCAGCGGAGAGGAAGGGAAGACATGATGAACAGGCTTCTGAAATTCGCCGGCGCGGTCGCGCTTGCCGCATTCACTGCCACTCACGGCTTTGCCGCCGACAGCGTCGTCGTCTCGTCGAAGATCGACACGGAGGGCGGGGTGCTGGGCAACATCATCCTGCAGGTGCTGAAGGCCAACAACATTCCGGTCGAGAGCAAGATCCAGCTCGGTGCGACGCCGATAGTCCGCCAAGCGATCACTCAAGGGCAGATCGATATCTATCCGGAGTACACCGGCAACGCCGCCTTCTTCTTCAACAAGGCGGACCTGCCCGTATGGAACAAGGCAGACGAAGGCTATGCCAAGGCCAAGGAACTCGACTACGCCGCCAACAAGATCGTCTGGCTGACGCCGGCCAAGGCGAACAACACCTGGGCGATTGCCGTGCGCGGCGATGTGGCGGATGCCAACAAACTCGCCAAACTCTCCGATTTCGGCGCCTATGTCGCCAAGGGCGGACAGGTGAAGCTTGCCGCTTCGTCTGAATTCGTGACATCGCCCTCGGCGCTGCCCGCCTTCGAAAAGGCCTATGGCTTCAAGATGAAGCCGGAGCAGCTGATCACGCTCTCCGGCGGCGACACGGCCGCCACGATTTCGGCGGCAGCCCAGCAGACCTCCGGCGCCAACGCCGCCATGGTTTACGGCACGGATGGCGGGATTGCGCCCTCGGGTCTCAAGGTCATGGAAGACGACAAGGGCGTGCAGCCGGTCTACCTGCCCACCCCGATCATCCGCGAAGAAAAGCTGAAGCAATATCCGAAGATCGCCGATCTCCTGAAGCCTATCTTCGAGGCGCTGGATCTCCAGACGCTGCAGACTCTCAACGGGCGCGTTCAAGTTGGCGGCGAGCCGGCCAATGCGGTCGCGGCGGACTTCCTGTCATCCAAGGGCTTCGTCAAGTAAGATGACGGCCGGAAAGGGCCGGCGGGCATGACCGGCACGGGTCTGGCGGAAAAGATGTCAGTACAGGAAGGCATCGATTCAAGAGGAAGCGAACGCTCCGGGCTGGACAGGCTCGGGGCGATACTTGTCGCAATTGCAGTGGCCGGCCTCGCCCTCCAGCCCTTCAGTCTCTTCCGGGCCAACAGGATTGTTGCCGCAAAGCCGGTGGGGCTGCTGTCCGCCCTTCCGCCACTGGAGGCGTGGTTGGTCCTGGGCGTGGTGATCGCGGCCTGTGCGGTTCTCCTGCTGCGGACACCGCCGGTGATTCGGCTCATGCTCTGCGCCCTCGCTCTTGCAGTGCTGGCCCTGGCCTCCGGACGATCAGGCGTGTTTCTCACTCCACCCGCCAACACCTATGCCCGTGTCGCGCCCGGCGGCGCCTTCTGGATTGTCGCATTTGCCTTCTCCATAGCCCTTGCAGATGCGAGCGTGCGGCTGAGGATGTCGCCTTGGGGTCGGCTTGTCCTTCTTGGCCTCACTGGCGCTGCCTTGTGGCTGCTGCTTGCCTCGGGCATCTGGGATTCCCTTTCCATCCTGCGCGAATATGCCAACCGCGCCGATGTCTTCTGGCGCGAGGCGCGGGTGCATCTGCTGCTGGCGGTCGGATCGCTGACAGCCGCCGCCCTCATCGGCATTCCGATCGGTATCCTCTGTTTCCGGGTACCGTCTGCCCGCGCAGCGCTGTTGAACAGCCTCAACATCCTGCAGACCATTCCCTCCATGGCGCTGTTCGGCCTGCTGATTGCGCCGCTCGCCTGGATCGGCGCGCATGTGCCGGGCGCGTCCGCAGTCGGCATTGCCGGCATCGGCATCGCGCCGGCCTTCGTCGCGCTCTTTGCCTATTCGCTGCTGCCGATGGTCTCCAACACCGTGGCCGGCCTGGAAAGCGTGCCGCCACAAGCGCGGGATGCCGCGCGGGGCATGGGCTTGACGGCGCGGCAGCGCCTCTTCGAGGTCGACATGCCGCTCGCCTTCCCGGTCATCCTCACCGGCATCCGCATCGTGCTGGTGCAGAATCTGGGCCTTGCCGTGCTCGCCGGTCTCATCGGCGGTGGCGGCTTCGGCACCTTCGTCTTTCAGGGCATCAGCCAGACGGCGACGGATCTCGTGCTGCTTGGCGCGCTGCCCACAGTCGCCCTCGCCTTTGCCTCTGCCATCGTGCTCGACGCGCTGGTGGAAATTGCAAACCCTGTTCCCAAACGGAGCGTAGAGGCATGATCGAAATCAGAGAGATCACCAAGGCCTATGACGGTGTCCGCGCCGTCGATGATGTCTCGCTGACGGTCGAAAGCGGCGAGATCGTCACGGTGGTCGGTACGTCCGGCTCGGGCAAGACGACGCTGCTGAGGATGATCAACCGTCTGGTCGAACCGACCTCCGGCGCGATCATGATCGACGGGCGCGACAATCGCGATCTGCCCGGCCACGAACTGCGCCGCGCCATCGGCTATGCCATACAGGGCTATGGTCTGTTTCCGCACCGGACCGTGGCGGAGAATATCGCGACCGTGCCGAAGTTGCTCGGCTGGGACCGGAAGCGGATCGACGCCCGCGTCGATGAATTGCTGACGCTGTTCCATCTCGAACCCGCGCGGTTCCGCGCCCGCATGCCCCACGAACTTTCCGGTGGCCAGCAGCAACGCATCGGCGTGGCGCGGGCGCTTGCGGCGGAGCCCGCCGTGCTGCTGATGGACGAGCCTTTCGGCGCGCTCGATCCGATCATTCGCGGCAAGGCGCAGGATGATCTCATTGACATCCAGCGCAAGTTTGCAACGACCATCGTGCTCGTGACCCATGGCATGGAAGAGGCGATCCGCCTGGGCGACCGCATCGCCGTGATGGAAAAGGGCAAGCTCCTGCAGTTCGCAACACCCGCGGAGATCATCGCTCGCCCCGCCACTGAATTCGTCGCGGAACTGGTCGGCAGCGACGACCGCGCCTTTCGCATGCTGTCACTTTCCCCGGTCTCGGACATCATGGAGCCGGGCGATGCGCCGGGCTCACCGATCGACGCGACGGCGTCTCTCAAGGATGCGCTCTCCGAAGCATTGTGGTCCGGTAGGGCTGCTCTTCCGGTCATGCGCAATGGCGCGATTGTCGGCCGCGTGACACGCGAAAGCATCATCGCCCAGGGAGGACGGCCGCAATGAGCGTGGCGCTCCTTCTCCGCCTCATCCTTGTCGTTCTGCTCGTCGCCTTTCTTGCTGAGCCGCAGGGCTTCGCGCCCGTTTTCGCGCCCTTCGCGGCCAATGGTGCGCCGGCCGTCTATACGCAATCCAGCCTGCTTTCACTGACGCTCAGTCATCTTGCGATGGTGGCAGCCGCAACGCTTGCGGCAACCATCGTCTCCGTCGGCCTCGCGATCCTCGTCACGCGGCCGGCGGGCCGCGAATTCCTGGCCCTCTCGCGCTCGATCGCGAATATGGGCCAGACCTTTCCGCCGGTCGCCGTGCTGGCGCTCGCCGTCCCCGTCTTCGGCTTCGGGCCCATCCCGACCTTGATTGCGCTCTTTCTCTACGGTCTCCTGCCCATCTTCGAAAATGCCCTGACAGGCCTCACAACCATCCCGCCCACCGTTCAGGAAGCCGCGCGCGGCGTCGGCATGACAGACCTGCAACGACTGGTCAGCGTCGAACTTCCGCTCGCTCTGCCAGTCATCCTCACTGGCATCCGTCTCACCGCCGTCATCTCGCTTGGCACGGCGACGATCGGTTCGACCGTTGCAGCAAAGACGCTCGGCGAGGTGATCATTGCCGGCCTCACCTCGAACAACACCGCCTTTGTTCTTCAGGGCGGACTGATCGTCGCCGTCCTTGCTCTCCTCATTCACGACGGCTTTGCCAGACTCGAAAGCGCGATCAGCAGACAGCGACCCATGTTTGCCTGATCGCCCATTTGACGAACAGACGCCGCCGGCAACTGCTCCTTTCTCAATCTCAGAAAAAAATCGCGACATCCCCCATTTGGAGGATGAGGGCACCCGGTTTTCCAGGTAATCTCGCTGCATCATCTCAGTCGGAGGGGACGAGGATGAACAATGCGCTGAAAGGCTTTGTTCTTTCTGTGGCCTTTGCATTGCCAGCGGGTGGTGATGCAATGGCCCAGCAACCGCGCGCGCCGTCAGATTCACTGCCAGGGCGAAAGGCAGCGAGAAGATCTTCGTCAGGGGCGACAGGATTATGATGACCGTGAAATGAATATTTCAAATTTATTGTCAGTGACCCTTTTCAGCACTTTGGCCCGTCCTGCTCCCACCTAAAAAGCGGACGGGCTTTTTTTCGTCCGTGTGATGTCGTGCACGCTCTCTGGCGCGTTTCTTTTCACGCCGCGCAATATCGATGAGTTGGAAAATGCGGCTCGTCACAAAAACGTCGTGACGAACGGCCGCGTGGGGCAGACAATCGGCTGCTTTTGCGCTATCAAGGAGAAATGGCGCAGTAAAATTTTACTAAATCGGCGCCGCCAGGACGTGTCGAGGCGAGAAGCATGGTCACCATCAAGGAGATCGCAAAGGCTGCCGGTGTTTCCGCCGCCACGGTTTCGCGCGTCCTCAACTATGACCCGACACTCTCGATTTCTCCGGCCAAGCGGCAGGCTGTCATCGAGACTGCGGAAGCGCTGAATTACGAAACGCCGCGCAATCGAAACCGCGCCGCCGCGCCCCTGCCGTTCAGCGCTTCGTCCGTGGCGCTGACACGGCTCGTTCTCGTTCACTTCCTGCAGTCGTCGGAAGAGCTGGCGGACCCCTATTATATCGGTGTTCGCCTCGGCATCGAAAACCGCTGCCGCGACATGAGGACCGAGATCGTAAAAGTTTACCACAGCGACCAGTTGCCGGACCCGGTCATCCTTCAGGGGGCCGCCGGCGTGATCGTCATCGGCAAGCATTCGCCGCGCGAAATCGACTGGCTGCAGGACAATTGCCGCAATCTCGTCTTTGCCGACTTCAACCCGAAGCGCGATGATCTCGACAGCGTTTACAGCGACTTGAACGAGACGACGCGCAAGCTGCTCGACAATCTGTCTGGCCTCGGCTACCGGCGCATCGCCTTCATCGGCAGCTACGAGAATATCGACGGCCGCTCCGAGCCGCACGGCGAGACGCGCTGTCGCGCCTATATCGAATGGCACAAGGAAAAAGGCCTGTTCGAGCCCAATCGGCTGGTGCTCGGCAATATCTGCGACACGGGCCAGAACCTGCGTCTGGAAACCGGATATATGCTGGCAAAACAGTTGCTTGAGCGCGGCGAACGGCCCGATATCGTCGTCACCGCCAATGACAACATGGCGATTGGTGCCTATCGCGCCTTCCAGGAGGCCGGGCTTTCGATCCCGCAGGACATCTCGGTCGCATCATTCAACGACATCCCGGTCTCGCAATTCCTCAATCCTCCGCTGACAACCGTTCGCATCCGCAGCGAAAGCATAGGGGAAACGGCGGTCGATCTACTGGTCGAGCGGCTGGCCGGGCGCGACTACGCCAAGCGCGTCATCATCCCTACCACCATGATTTGGCGGCAAAGTTGCCTTCGGCCGGCGGAGGCCGCCACTCCGGTGGCAAGCCTCGCTGCAGTGCAATAAATATTTACTAAAAATTTTCTTGCACGGCAAAATGAATTAGGCTTTACTCCCGGTCAGCGGATGGGTTTACCGCGCGACTTTTGCATTCTCGGGAGGAAATCTGATGAACACGACTTTCAAGACGTCGCTTGCTGCGCTCGTCTTCAGCACGTCGAGCGTGCTGGCGATGGCAGCCGCCCAGGCCAAGGACATCACTGTCTGGTGCTGGGACCCCAATTTCAACGTCGCCATCATGAAGGAAGCCGGCGCGATCTATTCGAAGACGCATCCGGACATCAACATCAAGGTCGTCGACTTCGCCAAGGCCGACGTGGAAGCCAAGCTTCAGACGACGCTGGCATCCGGCGTCACGACCAGCCTGCCGGATATCGTTCTCATCGAAGACTACGGCGCACAGAAGTATATCCAGTCCTTCCCCGGCGCCTTCGCGTCGATGAACGACGTGGTCGATTACTCCAAGTTCGCGCCCTACAAGGTCAAGCTCGCCACCGTTGACGGCAAGACCTATTCCATGCCCTTCGACTCCGGCGTCACCGGCCTCTACTATCGCAAGGACTACCTGGAAGCTGCCGGCTACAAGCCGGAAGATATGCAGAACCTGACCTGGGACAAGTATATCGAGATCGGCAAGAAGGTCTCCGAAAAGACCGGTAAGAAGATGATGGGTCTCGACCCGAACGATGCCGGCCTCATCCGCATCATGATGCAGTCGGCAGGCGGCTGGTACTTCAACGACAAGGGCGAGCTGAACATCACCGGCAACGAAGCGCTGAAGGCCGCGCTGAAAACCGAAGGCAAGCTGCTTGCCTCGGGCATCACCAAGCCGGCTTCCGGCTGGGCAAACTGGGTCAGCACCTTCACCTCGGGCGATGTCGCGACCGTCATCACCGGCGTCTGGATCACCGGCACGATCAAGGCCACGAAGGACCAGGAAAACAAGTGGGGCGTTGCTCCGATCCCGAAGCTTGACGTCAAGGGCGCCACGGATGCCTCCAACCTCGGCGGCTCCAGCTGGTATGTGATCGCTTCTTCGCCTGAGAAGAAGGAAGCCATCGACTTCCTGAACTCGGTTTATGCCAAGAATGTCGACTTCTACCAGAAGATCCTCGTCGATCAGGGCGCCGTCGGCTCGCTGATGGAAGCCCGCAAGGGTGCGGCCTATGAAACGGCCGACAAGTTCTTCGGCGGCGAAAAGATCTGGCAGAAATTCGCTGACTGGCTCTCCAAGGTTCCGTCTGTCAACTACGGCACCTTCACCAACGAAGTCGATTCCGCCGTCGCAGCCCAGTTGCCGGCTGTCGGCAAGGGTGGCGATGTCGATGCGGCCCTGAAGGCGATCGAGGCCCAAGCCAAGTCGTCGATGCAGTAAGATCCTCCCAAGTGGCGGCGGGCCGTTCGAAAGACCGGCTCGCCTCCGCGTCTTTGCACCGACGATACACCCTCTCAAGGGTTCGCCGCGCGCGCCGTGGCGCAAGTCCTGCCCATTGACGTGGGCAGGCAATGCTTTGGACACAAAACCGGATATTCACGATGGCAAGCGCAAACCGCAGCCTGAACCGCTATTTCGACATCAACGGCTGGTTTTTCGTCGCGCCTGCCGCGCTGCTGATCGGCGTCTTCATGGTCTATCCGATCCTCTACTCGCTCTGGATGTCGTTCCAGACCGGGAAAGGCATGATGATCCAGTTCGGGGGGCTCGCGAATATCAAGCGGCTCTTCGACGATCCGATGTTCATGCTGGCGCTCTACAACACGATGATCTTCTTCATCGTTCAGGTGCCGGTCATGCTGACGCTGGCGCTCTTTCTCGCCTCGCTGCTCGACAATCCGAACCTGAAATTTCGCGGCGTGATCCGCACCGCCATCTTCCTGCCCTGCGTGTCGTCGCTGGTCGGCTACGCGGTGCTGTTCAAGAGCATGTTCGTGCAGGATGGCCTGATCAATTCGACGCTGCTGGCCCTCCACATCACCGACCAGCCGATCCCGTGGATGACCGACCCGTTCTGGGCACGCGTGCTGATCATCATCGCCATCACCTGGCGCTGGACCGGCTACAACATGATCTTCTTCCTGGCCGCGCTGCAGAATATCGACAAATCGATCTATGAGGCCTCGCGCATCGATGGCGTGCCGTCCTGGGGCCGGTTCTTCTATCTGACCGTGCCCATGCTGAAGCCCGTGATCCTGTTCACCACCGTGACCTCGACCATCGGCACGCTGCAGCTCTTCGACGAGGTGCGCAACATCATGACGAGCGACGCAGGCAGTGCGGCCGGGCCATCCAATTCCGCGCTGACGCTCTCGGTCTATATCTACAACCTGACCTTCAAGTTCGTGCCGAGCTTCGGTTATGCGGCCACCGTCTCCTATGTGATCGTGCTGGCCGTCGCGCTGCTCGCCGTCATCCAGTTCTACGCATTGAGGGAGAAGGACTGATGGACCGGCTCACCCGCGCGCTCAGCGCCGTCTTCACCTACGCCTTTCTCGGCATCATGGCCTTCCTCTCGATCTTCCCCTTCATCTGGATGATCCTGGGCGCGACCAATAACTCGAACGACATCGTGACGGGCAAGATCGGCATCGGCAGCGCGCTGATCGACAATATCCGCGCCTTTGCCGCCGCCGTCGATGTCCCACTGGTCTTCTGGAATTCGATCAAGATCGCACTGATCTCGACGGCACTGACGCTCGTCGTGGCGTCGCTTGCAGGCTACGGTTTCGAGGTCTTCCGCTCGAAATATCGCGAGCGGGTCTATAACGGCATCCTGCTGACCCTCATGGTGCCATTTGCAGCGCTGATGATCCCCCTCTTCATCATGATGGGCAAGCTCGGCCTCATTGACACGCATTGGGCCGTCATCCTGCCGACCATCGGCTCGGCCTTCGTCATCTTCTATTTCCGCCAGTCCACCAAGGCCTTTCCCTCGGAGTTGCGCGATGCGGCCCGCGTCGATGGCCTGAAGGAATGGCAGATCTTCCTGCTGATCTATGTGCCGGTGATGCGCTCGACCTATGCGGCGGCCTTCATCATCGTCTTCATGGCCTCATGGAACAACTATCTCTGGCCGCTCATCGTGCTGCAGAGCAACGAGATGAAGACGATCACGCTCGTCGTCTCCTCGCTCGCCTCGGCCTATTACCCGGATTTCGGCGCAGTGATGGTCAGCGCCATTCTCGCCACGCTTCCCACCCTTCTCGTCTTCTTCGTCATGCAGCGCCAGTTCGTGCAGGGCATGACAGGCTCGATCAAATAGGACTTCCCATGCGCAATACCACGCTCTTCAACGACAACTGGATCTTTGCCGCCGGCTTCGACAAGGCTGCCGTCGGTGCGCCCCTCAAGGGCGAGACGGTTCGCCTGCCCCACAATGCGCTGGATCTGCCGCTGAACTATTTCGACGAAAAGGCCTACCAGAAGCCCTTCACCTACCAGAAGGTCATCGCTTGGGCTCCGGAATTCGAGGGCAAGCAAGTCTCGGTCGTCTTCGACGGCGCGATGGCCGATGCTGTCGTCTACGTGAACGGCACGGAAGTCGTCGCCCACAAGGATGGTTACACCCCTTTCGAAGCCGTTCTGACCGGCCACCTCAAGCAGGGCGACAACCTCATCACGGTGAAGATCGACGGGTCCGAAAATCCGGAAATCCCGCCCTTCGGCGGCCGTATCGACTATCTCACCTATGCCGGCATCTATCGCGACGCCTGGCTGAAGATCGCAAGCCCGATCTCCATCGAGAATATCAAGATTGAAACGCCCGTCGCGCTCGCCGACAAGAAGTCTGTCACCGCCCGCGTCGATCTGCGCGCGGCTGCAGGCCTTGCGCTTGAGGGCACGCTGACGCTGTCGCTGAAATCCGCCGACGGCAAGGTCATCGCCTCGACGGAAAAGACCGTTTCGGGCGCCTCCGAAATCGTCTCCTTCACCGACATGGCAGGCCTTTCGATCTGGGAGCCGGAAAATCCGGTTCTCTATACGCTCGAAGCCGTGCTCGTGACGGCCAGCGGCACGGACAACCTATCCGCCAATTTCGGTTTCCGCACCGCGCAGTTCACGCCGGAAGGCTTCTTCCTCAATGGCAAGCCGCTGAAGATCCGCGGGCTGAACCGCCACCAGTCCTGGCCCTATACCGGCTATGCCATGGGCAAGCGCGCGCAGGAGCGGGATGCCGAGATCATGAAATATGATCTCAAGTGCAATCTGGTCCGCACCTCGCACTACCCGCAGTCCCCGTGGTTCCTCGACCATTGCGACCGCATCGGCCTTCTCGTGTTTGAAGAAATCCCCGGCTGGCAGCATATCGGCGGCAAGGACTGGCAGGCCGAAAGCGTCAAGAATGTCGAGCGGATGATCCGCCGCGACTGGAACCACCCCTCCATCATCCTATGGGGCGTGCGCATCAACGAGTCGCAGGACAATCACGACTTCTATGTCGAGACCAACAAGACCGCGCGCGCGCTCGATCCCACCCGCCAGACCGGCGGCGTACGCTACATCACCGACAGCGAATTCCTCGAAGACGTCTTCACGATGAACGACTTCGTTCTCGGCTCGGAAGAAATGCCGGGCGCGAACCGTGGCCGCATTCCGCTGCGCGACCAGCAGGAATGCACAGGCCTGAAGCAGAAGGTTCCCTACATCATCACCGAATTCGGCGGCCATATGTATCCGACGAAGCGGCATGACCAGGAGCAGCGCCAGGCCGAACACGTCACCCGCCACCTGCAGGTGCTGAACGCCATGTATGGCGATCCGTCGATTTCCGGCGCCATCGGCTGGTGCATGTTCGACTACAACACGCACAAGGACTTCGGCTCGGGCGACCGCATCTGCCATCATGGCGTGATGGATATCTTCCGCGAACCGAAATTTGCCGCTTACGCTTACAAGAGCCAGTGCGAACCGTCCGATGAAGTCGTCATGCAGCCCGCCTCCTTCTGGGCGCGCGGCGAGCGCAATATCGGTGGCATCCTGCCGCTGATCGTGCTGACCAATTGCGACGAGGTCGAGATCTCCTATGGCTCCGGCATCCGCAAGCGCGTCGGCCCGGACCGCGAGCGCTTCCCGCATCTGCCGCATCCGCCCGTCGTCATCGACCATCGCCATTTCTCCAAGGACGAACTCGGCCTCTGGGGCATGGAATGGCAGCCGGGCGAACTCGTCGGCTTCATCGACGGCAAGGAAGTCGCCCGCATGGCGATGGTCGCCGATCCGGTTCCGGCAACCCTGCAGGTCGTCGCAGACGACAAGACGCTGCCTGCCGCTACCAAGGATCAGGTCCGCTTCATCGTCCGCGCGCTCGATCAGGCGGGCAATATCCTGCCCTTCCTCGACGAGCCGGTGCATGTCGAGGTCTCGGGCGTGGCCAAGCTGCTCGGCCCGGAAACCATCATTCTGACTGGCGGTGCAACGGGCTTCTGGATCGAATCGACCGGGACAACGGGTGCCGTCACCGTGAAGGTTTCTTCGCCGCGCTTTGCGACGCAGACCCTGTCACTCTCGGCCGTTTAAGGGGACATCATGGCGATGAGCGAGCTGTCACTGAAATCCGTCCGCAAGACCTTCGGCGCGCTGGAGGTGATCAAGGGCGTCGATCTGGAGATCGAAAAGGGCGAGTTCACCGTCTTCGTCGGCCCGTCCGGCTGCGGCAAGTCGACATTGCTGCGCATGATCGCGGGGCTGGAGGACATCTCCTCCGGCGACCTCGAAATCAGCGGCCAGCGGATGAACGAGACCGACCCGTCGAAGCGCGGCATCGCCATGGTCTTCCAGTCCTATGCGCTCTATCCGCATCTCACCGTGCGGCAGAACATGGGCTTTGCGCTGCGCTTCGCCGGCGTGCCCAAAGCGGAAATCGAGAAACAGGTGATGGATGCGGCACGCATCCTCGAGCTTGAAAAGCTGCTCGACCGCAAGCCAAAGGCGCTGTCCGGCGGCCAGCGCCAGCGCGTGGCAATAGGCCGCGCCATCGTCCGCCACCCCAAGGTCTTCCTCTTCGACGAACCGCTGTCGAACCTCGATGCCGAACTGCGCGTCCACATGCGCGTCGAGATCGCCAAGCTGCACAAGAAGCTCGGCGCGACCGTCGTCTACGTCACCCACGACCAGGTCGAGGCCATGACGCTCGCCGACAAGATCGTCGTCCTGCGCGACGGCCGAATCGAACAGGTCGGCTCGCCGCTCCAGCTCTATACCGACCCCGACAACCGCTTCGTTGCCGGCTTCATCGGCTCGCCGAAGATGAATTTCGTGCCCGCCACGGCAGTCACTCAGAATGGCCAGACTCTCATCCGCCTGGACGATTCCGGCATTCTGCTGCCCGCCGGTCATCTGGCGACGACGCTTGCCGACGGTACCCGTCTGGTGGCCGGCCTGCGCCCGGAAATCTTCAAGGATGGGGGCGATTCAAGTCTTCTGCTGGATGTCGAAATCGTCGAGCATCTGGGCTCTGAAACGCTGGTCCATGCGCGCAGCGGCGAAACCCTGCTCATCGTGAAATTCGGCGGCATCCGCCCGATGAAGGATGGCGAGAAGATCCGCGCCGAGTTTGATGCGGCAGGGGTTCTGTTCTTCGGGATGGACGATCAGCGGATCAGGTAGGACGATTTTCCGTCCTGCCGTCTGGCCCCCTCACCCCGCCTCCGCTTCGCTCGGCGACCCTCTCCCCGATGGGGCGAGGAGGAACGGAGAGGCTGCGGCGCCTTCAGTCTTTCACCTTCGAAGGGACCGGCGCCCTCAACCTGAATAGGGAGCGCCAAGGACGCGGCTTGCCCGCTTCTCCCCTCCGGGGAGAAGATGCCGGCAGGCAGATGAGGGGGCTACCCCACACGCAAACGATCATTCATCGCGCCCTAAAAACCCAAGCGAACGCAAATTATTTTCAGACTTGCGTCCCCAGCGCTCAGCCTTCATGACTTCCGCCAAACGATACAAGCCACATGCGGGAGGAAACGATGACGGCGACGTTCGATTGGGCACAGGCTTTTTCGCTTGAGGGCAAGCGCGCCCTCGTGACCGGCGGGGCTGCCGGCATCGGTCAGGCGATTGCCTTGGCACTCGCCGCCTCCGGCGCAGACGTGGCCTTCACCACCCATTCGCGTCCCGGTGACGAAACATCAGCAGCGATTGCCGCCCATGGCCGCAAGGCGAAGGATGTGCATGCCGATCTCGGCACGCTGGATGCCGCAGGCGCCGAAGCGTTGGTGGAAAAGCTGGAAGCCGAATTCGGCGGCATCGACATTCTCGTCAACAATGCCGGCATCATCCGCCGCGCCGATCTCGCCGTGCATAGCGAGGAAGACTGGCGCGCCGTTCTCTCGACCAATCTCGATTCCGTCTGGTATCTCTCGCAGGCGGCCTCCCGCCGCATGCAGACCCGCAAGCACGGCCGCATCATCAACATCGCCTCGCTCCTCTCCTTCCAGGGCGGTATCCGCGTTCCGGGCTACACGGCCTCCAAACATGCCGTCGCCGGTCTCACCAAGGCGCTTGCCAACGAGCTTGCGCCGCATGGCGTGACAGTCAATTCGATTGCGCCCGGCTATATCGCCACCGACAACACCACGGCGCTGCGCGCCGATCCCGACCGCTCGCGCCAGATCCTCGAGCGCATCCCCGCCGGCCGCTGGGGCGAAGCCTCCGACATCGCCGGCACCGCCGTCTTCCTCGCCTCGCCCGCTGCCAATTACGTCACCGGCGCGGTGCTCAATGTCGATGGCGGCTGGCTGGCGCGCTGACGGCGCGGCAATCCGCGCTACCCCCGTTATCGTATTGGCTGCATGTGACCCAAGGCAAAGCCGGAGCCCATGCAGCCCACGCGCAACCTCATCGTCATTCTCGGCGACCAGCTGACACCCGTCCTCTCGAGCCTGACGGAGGCAGACCCGGCGCGCGACACCGTGCTCATGGTCGAGGTGGCGGAGGAAACGACCTATGTCCGGCATCACAAGAAGAAGCTGGTGCTCATTCTCTCCGCCATGCGGCATTTTGCCGAGGAACTTGCTGAGAAGGGCTTCAAGGTCCGGTATATCCGGCTAGATGACGAAGACAATACCGGCTCTTTCGGAGACGAGCTCGCCCGCGCCGCGAGAGCCCTGAAGCCGGAGCGGATCATCGTCACCGAAGCGGCGGAGCGACGTGTCGTCGAGGCCATGAAGGGCTGGGAAACGCAGATCGGCATCCCGGTGGAAATCCGCCAAGACGACCGCTTCCTAGCCTCGCACGCAGAGTTCCAGCGCTGGGCCGAAGGCCGGCGCGAGCTGACCATGGAATATTTCTACCGCGACATGCGCCGCAAGACCCGGCTGCTGATGGAGGGCGACAAGCCTGTAGGCGGGCGCTGGAATTTTGATGCGGAAAACCGCAAGCCCGCCACCGCGACGCTATTCAGGAAAGAGCGCAAAGGCATCAAGCCGGACAAGATCACGAAAGACGTGGCCGCGCTCGTGGAAGCACGCTTTCCCGATCACATGGGCTCAACCGAAGGCTTCTCCTTCGCCGTGACCCGGAAGGATGCAGAAGCCATCGCTGACACATTCATTGCCGACTTCCTGCCCTTCTTCGGCGAGACGCAGGACGCGATGCTGGCGGGCGATCCGTTCCTCAACCACGCGCTCCTCTCCTTCTACATCAATATCGGCCTTCTCGACCCGCTGGAAATCTGCCGCGCCGCCGAGCGCGCCTATCTGGAAGGGGATGCGCCCATCGAGGCTGTAGAGGGTTTCATACGGCAGATCATCGGCTGGCGCGAATACGTGCGCGGCATTTATTGGCTGGCCGGACCAGGCTACGAGCACAGGAATTTCTTCGAGGCCAGGCGCCCCCTGCCCGATTTCTTCTGGACCGGAAAGACGGACATGCGCTGCCTCTCGACCGTCATCGGCGAGACCATTGATCACGCCTATGCCCATCATATCCAGCGGCTGATGATCACCGGCAATTTCGCGCTGCTCGCCGGACTCGACCCTTACGCGCTGCATATCTGGTATCTGGAAGTCTATGCCGATGCCTTCGAATGGGTGGAACTCCCGAACGTCGTCGGCATGAGCCAATATGCCGATGGCGGCTTTCTCGCCTCCAAGCCCTATGCGGCAAGCGGCGCCTATGTCTCGCGCATGTCCGATTATTGCACAGGCTGCCGCTACGACGTCAAGCAGAAGACGGGCGACAAGGCCTGTCCCCTCAACGCGCTCTACTGGCACTTCCTCGACCGCCACGCCGACAAGCTTTCCCGCAATCGCCGGCTCGCGCAGCCCTATGCCACATGGCGGCGGATGGATGAGGGACAGAAGGCAGTTTACCGCGCCAGTGCGGAAGCGTTTCTGGCGCGGCTGGATGCGGGCGGGGCAGTTTAATGGGTGAGAATGGTGGAGCTTGCGAGGCTTTCCGGCGGCACCGGAACGGCGGTCGCGTCGTAACCGGAGTTCAGCACGAGGTTCACGCCTGACGTAATGTTGACCTCGTGGGCGACGATGAGCGTCCAGGCCGATTGATCGGCCACGTTGACCGGGGATTCCGGGCAGTTCACGGTTCCCACATCGGCTGGACTACAGGTTCCGGGAGCCTGTCCGACGACGAGCTTGCCGCGCGACAGATAGATCGTTCCGAGCAGTTTGGATGCGGCGCGGCTGGCGATCTGATGCGTCCTGCCGATGTCGGCGTTTCTGTCCTCGAAAAACAGGATCCCGGCCAGCGGTCCGTTGACGGGTGCACTCAAGTCAAGTGTCGTGGTGGGACTGAAATCCAGTTCGGCGTTGTGCCCGGTCAGGTAGACGGCTGCATCGACCATGATCAGACTCGAGTTTCCCTGCGCCCGCAAGTCGCCGTCTTTCATGATATAGGTTCCGTGCATCATTCGAACACGCGAATTGTCTTTGATCGTCAACCCGTTGCAATAGACGCCGGGCTTGAGCGTGACATCCTGGTTGTCTATGCGCATGTCGGTAAAATCACATTTGCCAACAACAGGTGCCGCCCGGGAGTTCAGCGGGTCTGCCACGACAGGGCAGTCTATGCTCGGCATCGGATTAAAATTCGAAGTCCCGCCCTGATAGCCGCCGCTGGAACAGATGATTTTCGCCGCGATGAATGCCTTGACGTTGGCAACAATGCCCTGGGCCGATCCGGAATTCGAATTGACGCTGCAATCCGGCGCGGTGACACGTCCGTTCTGGACATTCAGGATATGCTGCCCATCTCCGAGCGCAAGCAGGCACAGGACGCTCGAACTGCCGGCGCGTGCCGTAGCCTTTGCGCTCACCGCGTAGCCGCCATTTCCACCGATATTCAGGAAGCGCAACGGCGCTTTGGCAGTCACGACAACAGTGACCGCCCTGATCGTATCATCGACGGTGACCTCAGCCGTTGCATTCAACTTCGCCTCGTCAAATGCGGCCTGCGCTGCCGAGAGTGCCACCTGCGTGATCGCGTTGCTGTCGCTGCGGCTGAGACGGTATTGGGTGGCCCCGGTTAGCGCGGCGCTGTCGGCGATGTTCTGAATGTGGGACCGAATGCGCATGGAACTGGCGATATCGATGGCGCCACCAGCCGCCAGCATCAGGCCGCCAAAGAAGAGAACGAACATCAACGGCATGCTGCCCTGCCGCGAGCTGACTATGGAGCGCAGACCGGAGGGGCATGTTCCGATTGTCTTGGCTGCGAATAGAATTAGAAAATCGTGCATTTTCGACAGCCGATTTCGTGCGTTCGTCGTCATCCGCCCGCACGCTCGCACCTTCCGGTTTTAAATTGGTAAAATCGGCCGGTAAAACCCATGCCTTTCATAAGAATTCGATGTTTTTCTTGTCTTTAATAAATGGGTACGTCAGCAGACCAGCCCGCCCTGCTCAGGACGGACTGGCTTTTGCGGATGAAACCGGCCCATTGGACGATATGCGCGGCGGAACTGGAACGGCTTACTTAGCCCGCGCCCATTCCGGCAGCCAGTCGCCATGCGCAGCGATCAGGTCGTCCGTCATCGACCAGATCTGGTCGAGATCGAGTTCGGCCGCCGTGTGCGGGTCCATCATCGCGGCATGATAGATATGCTCGCGATTTTCCGTCATCAGCGCCTGCACGGTCAGTTCCTGCACGTTGATGTTGGTGCGAATCAGCGCCGTCAGCTGCGGTGGCAGCGCGCCGATGAAGGTCGGCTGAATGCCGTTATTGTCGACCAGGCACGGAACTTCCGCCGCGCAGTTTTCCGGCAGCGAGGTGATGCAGCCATTGTTGCGCACGTTGCCATAGATGACAGAAGGTTCGCCGGTCCAGACCGAGTTGACGATGGACGAGGCATATTCGTGGCTCGCCTTCACCTCGATCTTTTCGGCCGCCTTGTAGGCATCGGCCTGCGACTTCCAGCGCTCGATCTGCTCGATGCAGCGCTTGGGATATTCGTCCAGCGGAATGCCGTATTTCTCGATCAGGTCCTCGCGGCCTTCCTTGATGAAATAGGGTGTGTATTCGGCAAAGTGCTCCGAGCTTTCGGTGACGAAATAGCCAAGCCGGGTCAGCATCTCGTAGCGCACCTTGTTGGGGCAGCGCGGGTTCCAGTGGCTGGGCTTGGGGAAGCGGCCTTCGCGATAGCCCTTCAGCAGCTCCGGATAGAGGTTCTTGTACGAGCCATCGGCCTGGCGATGCTCGAAATTGAGATAGAAGGCCATGTGGTTGATGCCGGCGGCGCGGTAGCGGATTTCCTCGACCGGGATTTCCAGATCGCGCGCCAGTTCATAGGCCGTGCCCTGAACCGAGTGGCAGAGACCGACCTGCTTGATCGTCGGGTATTTCTCCGCAATCGCCCAGGTGTTGATCGCCATCGGGTTCACATATTGCAGCATGATCGCATTGGGGCAGACGGCGAGGATGTCTTCGCAGATCTTCCACAGATGCGGCACGGTGCGAAGCCCGCGCATGATGCCGCCAACGCCGAGCGTATCGGCAATGGTCTGGCGCAGGCCATATTTCTTCGGCACTTCGAAATCGGTGACCGTGCAGGGCTCATAACCGCCGATCTGGAAGGCGACGACGACGAAGTCGGCCTTGTCGAGCGCGCGACGCTGGTCCGAATGCGTCTCGATCTTTGCCGGTACGCCCAGCGTGTTGATCAGCTTGGAAGCGACGATCTCGCTTTCGGCCAGCCGCTGCGGGTTGATGTCCATCAGCGCAATTGTGGCGCCGGCCAGCGCCGGCCGCTGGAGGACGTCACCGATGATGTTCTTCATGAAGACTGTGGAGCCTGCGCCGATAAAGGCAATTCTCGGGTTCCGGTTCATCGTGTCTCAGGCTCCTCGCTTGTAGCCTCAAATTCTGCCGAGGCCATATTATGCTTAGTGGAACGCGCAGGGTCAATTTGCGCCCAAACGCCTATGAATGCTTGATTATCCTTGGGAAGGCGAGGATGGAAAGAGAAGGCTTGTGCTTTTATGGGTAATTTTGTGCTCTTGTCGATCGAGAGGGTCTGAGGTCGCGTTTCCTCTCAGTCCTCTTGACGGAAATGTGCATGCGAAGATTGCAAGGCTGAGGCCAGCTCACTCCGGCCTCAAGCGCTGGCCCGTGCAGTCCAGTCGGCAGCATAGGCCCGAAGCGCCACCTCGTTGGCGGGGCGCTCGATTGCACCCTTGCCGCTTGCGGGGCGTGCATGCCCGACCAGAAGCGCCGCGCCAATGCTGGTTCCGGTGCCGGCCACTGCCTCCACGGGGCGGCCGGTGGTGGCGGCGAGCATGGCGAGATAGGCGCTGTTTTCCGCGAATGGACCTTCCACGAGAACAGGGCCTTGGGCGCCGACAATGTCGAGACCCGTGGCGGTCATCAAGGCGAGATAGAAGGACACAGTGACATAGCGTTCCGCGGGCGTGAGCCGCGCCTCGTCCACGGTCCAGGCTGCGCTGCGCCCCTGGAACGGGCCGGACTGATTTTCGACCGCCGGGAGCAGCATCGCGCCGCGCGCCAGAACGGAATCGATGTCGGCGGGCGCGAAATTCTTCGGCCTCTCGCCGATCAGGCGCTCGAACTCGCGTCCGCCCATGAAGCGGGCAGACGGCACCGGATCGCCATAGGCATTGACATTGACCAGCGTGTCGCGCGCGGGATCGAGCGCGACTTTCGCGCCGCCCACGGCCATGGAGATGACCCAGGTTCCGGTCGAGACGACGGAGAACGGCGCTACACGCGCGGCGAGATGGGCGTAGAGAGAGGCGTTGGAATCGTGAATACCGCAGATGACGGGCGTGTCGCCCGCAAGCCCGGTCCTGGCCGCGATGTCCGGCAGGATCGAGCCCAGCCGGTCGGCGGCACGGGCGACGGGGGCCATCAGCTCCGTCCAGCCCTCGCGCTCGACGAGGGAGGAATATTTTCCCTCCTCCGGCATCCAGAGATCGGTGTGGCAGCCGAGCGATGTGACTTCATTGACCGCAACGCCGCTGAGGCGAAAGGCCCAGTATTGCGGATAGGTGAGGATCGTGCGGGTCCGAGCCTGCAGGTCCGGGAAGGTGCGGAACTGCCAGAAGAGCTGTGCCCCGAGATTGAGGCCGAGCGGCAGGCGGGCGGAACCGGTTTCTGCAAAGGGCGGACGGATGGCGTCATAGTCGGCCGCCAGCCTATCCGGTCCGTCGAATTCGTAATCGAGAGCGGGTGCTGCAAGCTGGCCGGCTGCATCGAGAAGAACAGCGGAGGCACCATGCGTCGTGATGGAAATCGCATCGACACCGAACTCTGTCTGAAAACGTTTCAGCCCGTCCAGAATGAATTGCCACAGGCCTTCGACGTCGTAATGCGGATAGGGCGGGCCTTGTAGCACCGCGTTCGGCCGCTTCGTCACGGCGATTTCGCTGAGGCTCTCCCGGTCCACGAGGGCGACCTTGGCATTGGTCTTGCCAATATCGATGACGGCGATGTGCTTCATGCCCGTTCATTCCATGTGAAAGACGGGCGTCAGATCGATGGCGATCGGCTCGTTTTTCTCGTTCGTCGCCATGATGTCGGCCATATGCGCCCACCATTTCTGCATGACTGCCGTCTTGGGCAGGTCTGCCATCGTGTGGTCCTTGCGCCGCCAGAACACGCCGTAGAGCACATTCGTCTCCTCATCGAGGAAGATCGAATAGTCGGAAACGCCAGCCTCGTGCAGCAGGTCGACCAGTTCCGGCCAGATCTCGTCATGCCGGCGCTGGTACTCGTCCCGCATGCCGGGATTGAGGAACATCTTGAAGGCATGTTTCTCCAGACTGGCGTGGCTCATCGGCGGCGGTTCCTGAACTTGCGGAAGAGGATCGGCAGCGCGATGACGAAGATCAGCAGCGCGCCGATGAAGATAGACATGACGATGCCCGGCACGTTGAGAAGCCCCAGGCCGAAAGTGACGAGGCCCATGATGAGGGCCGCAATCACAACGCCCTGGATCGTGCCTGCGCCGCCGAGAATGGAAACGCCGCCGAGCACGACCATGGTGACCGCTTCCAGCTCCCAGCCGACGGCAATCGAGGGGCGGGTGGAATCAAGCCGTGAGGTCAAGAGCACCGAGGCAACGCCCGACATCAGTCCCGTCAGCAGGAAGAGGATGAACTTCACCCTTTCGACGCGGATGCCGGAAAAGCGCGCAGCAACATCGTTATTGCCGATGGCGAAGACCTGCCGGCCGAAATTCGTCCGGTGCAGGAGCACGTAATAGATGAGCGAGAAGACGAGGAAGAGCACGAACTCGAAGGAGAAGACCCAGAAGACATAACCCTGGCCGAAATAGGCAAAGCTCTCCGGGTAGCCCTTAAAGGCCCCATCGCCCAACACGATGTAGGAAATACCGCGGAAGAAGCTCATCGTGCCGATGGTGACGACGATGGAGGGCAGCCCGAGACCGGTCACGAGAAAGCCATTGAACGCACCGCAGACGAGGCCGGTGACGACCCCGATCAGCACCAACTCCGGCGTCCCCGCGCCATATTGCAGCGCGAGCCCCATCATGGTCGAGGCGAGCGCGATGATCGAGGCGACCGACAGGTCGATCTCGCCGGCAATGATCAGCAGCGCCATGGCCAGCGCAATCAGCACCTTTTCGGTGAAGTTGAAGGTCGCATCCGACAGCGACCACGGCGACAGGAAGTAGGGCGAGGCGAGCGAACTGACGACGAAAAGCACTGCAAAGACAACCAGCAGCAGGCTCGGCCAGGAGAAAATCGCTGCCTTGAGCGGCGTTCCCAGCCGATCTGGAATGCGGCGGGTTTCGGTGGATTGGATGCTCATGCCGCGGCCTCCGCATTTTTGAGAATGAGGCGCTGGCCGCGCTTGGCACCGCGCCCGTTCAGCACAACGGCGAGAATGATGGCCGCGCCCGAGATCGCCATCTGCCAGAAGGGCGAGATGTTGATGACCGGCAGAGCGCCGTTGATGACGCCGAGGAACAACGACCCAAGCACCGCGCCCGCGACCGTACCGACACCGCCCGAAATCGAGATGCCGCCGATGACGCAAGCCGCAACCACGGTCAGCTCATAGCCGCGTGCCACTTCCACCGAGCCGATGACATAGCGCGACACCCAGAGATAGCCGCAGAAGCCGGAAAGCAGACCGGACAGGCAGAAGGCGTAGAAGGTCGTGCGCCCGACATCGATCCCGGCATAGACGGCAGCCGTCGGGTTGACGCCGACCGCGTAGAATGAGCGGCCGAGCGAGGTGCGCGACATGAGGATCACGAAGGCCGCGACAATCGCCACCGCATACCAGATGAGGAGCGGCAGGCCGAGGAATTCGATGCGCGTATAGGCGACGAAAGCAGCCGAAAAGGCATCGGCATTCACCCATTGCCCGCCGGCGATGAGGAAAATGACGCCGCGATAAATGGTGAGCGAACCGAGCGTGACGACGATCGCCGGAATGCCGAGCCGCCAGATGAAGAGCCCGTTGAGCGCGCCGAGCAGCAGACCGCAGGAGGTCGCGATCAGCATCAGGGCGGGCACGGGAATGCCGGGGGCTGCCTTGTTGATCAGCGCCACGATCATGCCAGAGAGCGCAAGGTTCGAGGCCATCGAGAGATCGATGGAACGGGTGAGGATCACCACCATCTGACCCAGAGCCAGGATCATGAGGATCGAGGAATCCTCCACGATACCTGCCAGCCTGCCGGGCGTGGCGAAGCCGGGCGCGCGCATGTTGGTGGCAAAGACGAGGACCGCTATCAGCACCGCCAGCCAGAACTCGCGTAATCTGAGGATCTGGCTCATGCCGCCTCTCCAATTCCTGCCGCTGCCCGCACAAGCGCTTCCGCCTTCAGGCTGGCATTGTTTTCAAATTCGGTGACGATGCGGCCCTCGCGCATCACGACGATGCGGTCGCTCATGCCCATGATTTCGGGGAGTTCGGACGAGACCATGATCACGGCAAGGCCCTGGGCAGCCAGTTCCGACATGAATTCATGCACGGCGGCTTTCGAGCCGATATCGATGCCCTTGGTCGGCTCGTCGAGAATGATCACACGCGGCTTCGTCGCAAGCCATTTGGCGATGACGACCTTCTGCTGGTTGCCGCCGGAGAGATTGCCGACATGCTGGTCGAGCGAGGCGGCGCGCAGATCGAGCCGCTCGGTATATTCTCGCGCCAGCCTGAACTCTTCCGCCAGCCGCAGGAAACCGTGTTTCGAGGTCTTGTTGAGCGAGGCGAGCGTGACGTTCTGGAAAATCGGGAGACCCGTGACCGCGCCCTGCTTGCCGCGATCTTCCGGCACATAGACGATACCACGGTCCACCGCTTCCGCCGGCGAGCGGATGACCGCGACCTCGCCATCGATGCGGACCGCGCCCTTCGACGGTTTCGTGATCCCGAACAACGCCTGCATGACTTCGCTGCGCCCCGCGCCGACGAGACCGTAGAAGCCGAGGATTTCGCCCTCGCGGAGCGAAAAGGCAATGTCGTCGAACTCGGTCGGGTGGCAATAGCCGACAACCTTGAGCACTTCCGGGCCCGCCGTGACCTGCTTCTTCGGGAAGACCTGATCGACCGCGCGGCCGACCATCATGCGGACGATCTCCTGCTGGGATGTGTCCTGCAACAGGCCCTCGCCCACCATCTCGCCGTCGCGGAAGACGGTGTAGCGGTCGGCGATGCGGTAGATCTCGTCGAACTTGTGCGAGATGAAGAGGATCGCTTTCCCTTGAGATTTCAGAAGCTCGATGAGCTCGAACAGGTCCTGGATTTCCTTGTAGGACAGTGCGGCCGTCGGCTCGTCCATGATGACGACCTCGGCATTGACCGACAGCGCGCGGGCGACGGCCACCAGATGCTTGTTGGCAATCGACAGGTCCTTCAGCTTCGTCTCAGGCGCGATATGGCCGGCGCCGATTTCGGCAAGCAGAGCCTTCGCGCGCGCGTTCATCCCGCGCCAGTCGATCAGCTTCAGCGATGTGCGGGGCGCGTGCCCCAGAAAGATGTTTTCCGCAACAGACAGCTCATCGAAAAGCACGGTTTCCTGATGGATGGCGGTAATGCCGGCCTGGAAGGCGGCATGCGGCGAGGCGAGCGTGACCGCCTTGCCGGAAACCCGGATCTCGCCTTCGTCCGGCTGGTAGATGCCGGTCATCGTCTTGACCAGCGTCGACTTGCCTGCGCCGTTTTCGCCGATCAGGGCAGTCACTTCGCCCGGATAGAGCCGCAGCGCCACCTTGTGCAGCGCGCGCACGCCGGGAAAGGACTTGGAGATGCCCGACAGCTCAATCTTTGGTTCTTTTTGGCTCGTCATCGGCCGCGTCCGGTCTGTCTTTGCAATAGGCAACAGGGGATAAAAGAAAGCCGGCGAACCGGCTTTCGCGACATCGGATCTGGTGCGGCGGAACGAGACGCTCCGCCGCTTGATGGCCTTGGGAGGCTCAGTAGATCTTCGAGAACTTCTCGATGTTCGACTTGTCGAACTGGTAGGGAGCCGCCATGGCTGCCGAGTTCGTGTCGTCGAGCTTGATCGAGCCGACCTTGCCGAGCGAGAAGGACGCACCCGGTTCAGCCTTCTTGCCCTTGATCAGCTGGTCGGAGATGTAGACGGCCGAGTAGCCGAGATCGATCGGGTTCCACAGCGCCACGCCCTGCGACGCGCCGTTGTCGATGAACTTCTTGAACTCCGACGGCAGCGCGAGACCGGTGACGTTGATCTTGCCGATCAGCTTCTGGTCGGTCACGACCTGAGCGGCAGCCACGACGCCGACCGTGGTCGGAGCAATGATTGCCTTCAGGTTCGGATAGGACGAGATCAGGCCCTTGGCTTCGTTGGTCGACTTGACCGAGTCGTCATCGCCATAGGCGACGGTGACGAGCTTGATCTTCGGGAACTTGGTCGGCAGGATCTTCTTGGCGGCGTCGATCCAGGCGTTCTGGTTGGTCGCCGTGGACGAAGCCGACAGGATTGCCACTTCGCCGCCATCCGGCAGGTGGTCGGCGGCGAGCTTGATGATCGTTTCGCCGATCAGGTTCGTGTCCGACGGGTTGAGATGCATCATGCGGCCGCCCTTGGCGACGCCCGAATCCCAGGAAATGACCTTGATGCCGCGATCCATGGCCTTCTTGAGCGCCGGAACGAGCGCGTCCGGATCATTGGCGGAAATCGCAATCGCGTCGACCTTCTGGGCGATGAGCGAATTGATGATTTCGATCTGGCCTTCAGCCGTGGCCGAAGTCGGGCCGGTATAGATGACCTCGATGCCGCCGCCGAGTTCCTTGGCGGCTTCCTGAGCACCCTTGGCAGCGGCGTCGAAGAAGCCGTTGCCGAGCGACTTGACGACGAGCGCGATTTTCTCGGCGGCAGAAGCCGGTCCGGCCATGAGTGCGGCGGCAATGGCCGTCGAGATTGCGAGTTTCTGAAGAAGTTTCATGTTTAGTCCTCCCGTTGAAGTTCCCCCCGCCTGGCGTCACGCCACGATCGGGGCCTGTTCCTTGGCTATTTTATCCACGACGATCAGGCCGACGCCCGCTTCCTCCAGCATCTGTCGGTCCTCGTCGCGAATTCCGTCATCCGTGATGATTGTCGTCACGCGGTCCAGCGGGCAGAGCACCAGGCTGGAACGCTTCTTGAATTTTGAAGAGTCGGCGAGCACGACCAGTTCGTCCGCCTGCCCGATCAGCTTCTGCTCGGCCTGGATCAGCAGCGGATCGGCCTCCATGAGGCCGAGCTTGCTGAGGCCCTGAGCCCCCATGAACATGCGCTTGGCGTAGAAATTCCGCGTCACGTCGTTCTCGAAGGGGCTCAGAATAATGTTCTGCTCGCGATAGAGCACGCCGCCCGACAGCATGATGGTGTTCTTGGAATTCTTGAGCAGATGTTCGGCAATCGGAAACGAGTTGGTGAAGATCTGCATGCGGCGCGCTGCCAGCAGATGCACCATCTGGAAGGTCGTCGTGCCGCCATTGATGATGATCGGGTCGCCATCGGCGCAGAGCTCGACCGCCTTCAGCGCAATCGCGCGCTTTTGAGCGATATTGATTGTTTCATTGACGGAATAGGGCCGGCCGGCAAGGCCGGGAAAGGCCGGCGGATTGATCGCCTCTGCCCCGCCGCGCACCCGGCGCAGCTTCTTCTGCACATGCAGCGTCGCAATGTCCCGGCGGATCGTCGCTTCAGACGATTCCGTCAGTTCAACCATTTCGCCGACGGTCACGACAGGCTTTTCCTGGACCGCTGACAGAATGATGCGATGGCGCTCTTTCTCGTGCATGAATTCCTCCCTGCGCTGAACATATTCATCGATTTTTAAAGTTGTCAATCACAATCAATCAAAAATCGTCATATTGCGCTGCAATATGATTGATAATGATCGAAATCGATTGACTTGCGTCGTGATTTGCCGCATCGATACCGCAAATCTTAGACACATGCGTTTGACGCTGGGAGGAAGACATGTCGACATCTGACGCCGGTTCGCGGCTGAAAAACCTGTGGGATAAGGCGCGCGCCAGCGGCATGAGCGAGCCTGAACTTCTACTTTATCGCTCGAATCTCCTCGGGTCCGACAAGCGCGTGACCAACTATGGCGGCGGCAATACGTCAGCCAAGGTGATGCAGAAGGACCCGCTGACGGGCGACCTCGTTGAAGTTCTCTGGGTCAAGGGCTCGGGCGGCGACGTCGGCACGATCAAGATGGACGGGTTCGCCACCCTCTACATGGACAAGCTGCGGGCGTTGAAGGGCATCTATCGCGGCGTCGAGTTCGAAGACGAGATGGTCGGCTACCTGCCGCATTGCACCTTCAACCTCAATGCGCGCGCCGCCTCCATCGACACGCCGCTGCATGCCTATGTGCCGAGGAAGCATGTCGACCACATGCATCCGGACGCCATCATCGCGATTGCGGCTTCCGCCAATTCGAAGGAACTGACGCAAAAGATCTTCGGCGGCGAAATCGGCTGGCTGCCCTGGAAGCGTCCGGGCTATGAACTGGGCCTGTGGCTTGAAAAGTTCTGCCTCGAAAACCCGACCGCCAAGGGTGTCGTGCTGGAAAGCCACGGCCTGTTCACCTGGGATGACGATGCCGAAGCCTGCTATGCGCTGACCATCGACATCATCAACCGGGCGATTGCCTGGTTCGAGACGGAAACCGCCGGCAAGGCCATCTTCGGCGGCGAGAAGCACAAGGCACTCGCTCCGGCCGAACGCCGCGCCGTTGCTGCGAGCCTCATGCCCGCCATTCGCGGCATGATCTCGAAAGAGGCCCACATGGTCGGCCATTTCGACGACCAGGATGCCGTCCTGCAATTCGTCTGCGCGAAGGACATGGAAGCGCTCGCAGCACTCGGCACCTCCTGCCCGGACCATTTCCTGCGCACCAAGATCCGTCCGCTGGTGGTCGATTTCGACCCGGCCAAGCCCGATATTGCCGCGACGCTTGAAAGCCTCGCGCCCAGCGTGGAGGCCTATCGCAAGGACTATGCGGCCTATTACGAACGCTGCAAGCATCCCGACAGCCCAGCGCTCCGCGACCCCAACGCGATCGTCTATCTCGTCCCCGGCGTCGGCATGATCACCTTTGCCAAGGATAAGGCGACGGCCCGCATTTCCGGCGAATTCTACACGAACGCCATCAACGTCATGCGCGGTGCTTCCACGGTCTCGACCTATGTCGGCCTTCCGGAACAGGAAGCCTTCGATATCGAATACTGGCTGTTGGAGGAAGCAAAGCTCCAGCGCATGCCCAAGCCGAAGTCGCTCGCCGGGCGCATCGCCATCGTCACCGGCGGTGCTGGCGGAATCGGCTCGGCCACGGCCGCCCGGCTGCTCTCCGAAGGCGCTTGCGTCGTGCTCGCCGATATCGATGAGGCAGCACTTGCCGCGACCATCGACAATCTTGCCGGCCGCTATGGCAAGGATGTCGTGCGCCCGGTGAAAATGAACGTCACCGACGAAGCGGGCGTCATATCGGCCTATGCCGACATGTCGGTCGAGTTCGGCGGCGTCGATATCGTGGTGTCGAATGCCGGCATCGCGTCGTCTGCTCCGGTAGAGGAAACCTCGCTGGATCTCTGGAACCGCAACATGTCGATCCTGTCGACCGGCTATTTCCTCGTGTCGCGTGAAGCGTTCAAGGTTCTGCGCAGCCAGGGGATCGGCGGCTCCGTGATCTTCATTGCCTCCAAGAACGGCCTTGCCGCCTCGCCGAATGCGTCCGCCTATTGCACGGCAAAAGCCTCCGAAATCCACCTCGCCCGCTGCCTCGCGCTGGAGGGTGCGGAAGCTGGCATTCGCGTGAATGTCGTCAATCCTGACGCGGTGCTGCGCGGCTCGAAGATCTGGTCCGGCGAGTGGCTCGACCAGCGCGCCTCGACCTACAAGACCGACAAGGAAGGGCTGGAGGAAATGTATCGCCAGCGCTCCATGCTGAAGCGCTCGGTCCTGCCGGAAGACATCGCGGAAGCGACCTATTTCTTCGCCTCCGAGGCCTCGGCCAAGTCGACGGGTAATATCATCAACGTGGACGCCGGCAACGTCCAGGCATTCACGCGATAAAGGCGACGCCCTCCTCTCCCCTTGTGGGAGAGGATAGCCTGCCCCAAGAGGCGTTAGCCGATTGGCTTGGCAGGCTTGGTGAGGGGTAAACGCCAAGAGGAGGAATTCCCATGACACAAATCGACAAGAGCGTCGTGGACGCTCAGAACGACAAGGCATCCGCCGCACTCAAGGCGGATTATGCGGCGCTTGGCGAACACCTTTCCCGCCGCGGCATCAACATCGACGCCATCAAGGCGAAGGTCGCACACTACGGCGTCGCCGTTCCGTCCTGGGGCGTCGGCACGGGTGGCACGCGCTTTGCCCGCTTCCCCGGCGCCGGCGAGCCGCGCAACATCTTCGACAAGATGGATGATTGCGCCGTCATTCATCGCCTGACAGGGGCGACGCCCTCCGTTTCGCTCCACATTCCTTGGGACAAGGCCGATCCCGCAGCACTCAAGGCCAAGGCGGAAGAGACCGGCCTGACCTTCGACGCGATGAATTCCAACACGTTCCAGGACCAGGCGGGCCAGAAGCATTCCTACAAGTTCGGCTCGCTCTCGCATGCAAATGCCGCAACACGGCAACAGGCGGCCGAGCACAACATCGAGTGCATCGAGATCGGCAAGGCCATCGGCTCCAAGGCGCTGACGGTGTGGATCGGCGACGGCTCCAACTTCCCCGGCCAGACGAATTTCACGAAGCAGTTCGAGCGCTATCTGGAAGCGATGCGCAGCGTCTACAAGGCGCTTCCCGACGACTGGCGCATCTTCACCGAGCACAAGATGTACGAGCCGGCCTTCTATTCGACCGTCGTGCAGGACTGGGGCACCAACTACATGATCGCCGAAGCGCTGGGCCCCAAGGCCTACTGCCTCGTCGATCTCGGCCACCATGCGCCGAACGTGAATATCGAGATGATCGTCGCCCGCCTCATTCAGGCAAAGAAGCTCGGCGGCTTTCATTTCAACGATTCGAAATATGGCGACGACGACCTCGATACGGGCTCCATCGACCCCTATCGCCTCTTCCTCGTCTTCAACGAACTGGTGGATGCGGAAATGCGGGGTGCCGCGGGCTTCAGCCCGGCCCACATGCTGGACCAGTCGCACAACGTCACCGACCCGATCGAAAGCCTGATGGTCTCGGCCATGGAAGTGCAGCGCGCCTATGCCGCCGCGCTTCTCGTCGACCGCAAGGCGCTCGAAGGCTTCCAGGAAGAGAACGACGCCCTCATGGCGACGAACACGCTGAAAAAGGCGTTCCGCACCGATGTCGAGCCGATCCTCGCCATGGCGCGTCTGGAAAAGGGCGCAGCGATCGACCCCGTCACTGCCTATCGCGCCTCCGGCTATCGCGCCAAGGTGGCGGCCGAACGTCCGGCTGTGTCCGGTGCAGGCGGCGGGATTGTGTGAACCCCTCCTCTCCCCCTGTGGGAGAGGATAGCCTGCCCCAAGAGGCGAAGCCGATTGGCGTGGCAGGCTTGGTGAGGGGTGTTCGGAGTCCACGGCAGGGGCTGACCCCTCGCCTGCGATTTCTAACACTTAGCTGACGCTAAGATGTTGAAATCGCTTCCTCTCCCACAAGGGGAGAGGATGGTCTCACGCATACGGCCGATATGACTTCTCTTCGACCAGTTCCGAGGACAGCGCGAAATTGATTTCGCGCTTCACATCCGCGCGCTGGTCATTGGTCACGTAGACGGCGCGGGCGAGTTCGATGAAGCGGGGGCCGAAATTCTGCTCGCGCTCGCAATCGCGGATCTCGTCCTCGATGTCCCAGAGCGCGGTGTTGACCTCCTTGAGGCGCAGCTTGAGCCGCAAAACCTGCGTGGCGACCGGCGAGAGCTTGCGGTTGAGGAGCCACAATTCGCGCGTCACATTGGCGAGCTTCTTCGGGTCGTCCATGCGTTCGGACTTGATTTCGAGGATCGTGATCTTGTCGACGAGTTCACCCCAGGAGATCGGCACTTCGATCATCAGTCTTTTTCCTTTTCTTGTGCGAGCACAGCAATCGATTCGGCAATACGTTCATAAAGTTCAAACCAGTCGTCACCCGCGCCTGCCCGCATCAGGCGCATGGTCGGATACCAGGGCGAATCCGTGCGCTCCAGCATCCAGCGCCATTCCGCGACATGGCGGAGCGCCACCCAGACCGGGCGGCCAAGCGCACCGGCGAGATGCGCAATCGACGTGTCGCAGGTGACGACGAGGTCGAGATTGGCCATGACGGCGGCCGTGTCCACAAAGGCGTCCGGTCCGCGATCGAAACCGTCGCCGAAGACCTGAATTCCTCGCGCGACCGTCTCCGGAAGCTCGTCTGCCCCCACATCCATATGCAGGGCATAGAGCGCGACACCGGGAAGTGCTGCGAGCGGCGCAAGTGCCTGCGGCGGGATGGACCGGCGCAGATCGACGCGAAAATCCTGGCTGCCGCGCCAGCAGAGGCCGACCTTGAAGCCAGCGCCCGGCATGCGCGCATGCCAGAGGTCTACCAGTTCCGCTTCGGCTGAAAGATAGGGCACCGCTGCGGGGATCGTCTTTTCAACCGTGGAAAAGGCGCGCGGCAGCGAGCTGATGGCAATCGTCGCGTCGAAGGCGCCGGTAAAGTCGTTCGTGTCGCGCCATGCGACCTGCGCGCCCGACGTCGCGAGCAACCGCTTCATCTTGGCAGGCCCCGCAAAGGTCACGTCGGCGCCATTGTCCGCCAGCAGCTTCACATAGCGGAAGAACTGGATCGTATCGCCCAGTCCGTGGTCGTTGACGACCAGCACGCGCTTGCCCGCCATGGTTTCGGGCCGCGCCACATCGAAGCGCATGTCGGAGCTCGGTATCGGCCGTTGGCTGTCGATCCAGCGGTTCTCGTAGCCCTCCCATCCCTCTTCGAATTGCCCGAGAAGCAGTTGCAGGCTGCCCTTGCAGCTCAGTGCCTCTTCGAGCTTCGGATCGAAGGCGAGCGCGCAGTCGTAATAGTCCATCGCCTCGCGGAACTCACCCTTGGCGCGCGCGACGACACCAAGCCCGCAATAGGCCTCAGCACAATCAGGCTTCAGCAGGGCGGCGCGCATGAAGGCCTCGCGCGCCTCGTCATCCCGTCCAAGCCGGCGCAGTGCGCTGCCAAGGTTCAACTCGGCCTCGACCAGAGCCGGATCGAGCGCAAGCGCCTTCTGCAGCATGTCCACCGCCTCGGCCAGTTTGCCGCCCTGATAAAGCGCGGCGCCCAGATTGGATTTTGCGCCGGCATCGTTTGGCGCAAGCGCAACCGCGCGGGCGAAGTCGGCCGCCGCCAGATCGAGCCGGTTGAGGGCAAATTGCAGGCAGCCGCGATTGAACAGTGCATCGAAATAATCGGGAGCGAGTTCGATGGCACGGCCGTAAAAAGCCAGCGCCCCTTCATGATGTCCCGTCGATTGCAGGATAAAGCCGCCCGAGCAGAGCGCTTCGGGAAAATCGGGCTCAGCCGCAAGGGCTGCATCGAAGAATTCTATGGCCCGTTCCAGCCGGCCTTCCGCCTTTTCCTTCAGGCCGAGGTAGTAAAGCGCACGCGCGTCTTCCTTCACGGTCCGGGCTGTGGAACTGGTCATCGATGCGGGTCCTTGGGGTACACGCGGGGCAAGCGTGCATGTCTCAACACACACAATGCCGCCAAGGACTTGCGCGAGGCTTTCAACCCGGCTGGCGCATGAGTTCGGCAAGCTCGGCGCGCTGGCGCTGCAGGGCGAGGAAGATCGCGTAGTCGCGTTCGTGAGCCCTTGCCGCCTCGGGACGTGGCGTGACCGCCTTCGTCGCTGGTGTCATGCGAGTGGAGGCGTCAGCGAGATCGCGATAGAGCCCTGCCGCCAGCCCTGCATTGACCGCCGTTCCGAGCAGGACCGCGTCGCGCCCCTCGTGGAGGCGGATCGTCCGGCCGGTCACATCGGCATAGAGCTGCGGGATCAGCGGATGGCCGGCAAAGCCGCCCGTCATGAACAGGCTCTCGATCTGCCCGCCCTGCGGCAGATGCTCGACGATCTGGCGGATGTTGCAGGCCAGCGCGATGCAGGCGCGCCAGTAGAGCTGCGCCAGTCCGTTGAAACTTTCGTCGAGCGTCAGTCCTGCCATCAGGCCGGTCTGGGCGGGATCCGGCACCGGTGAACGCGAGCCGTGAAAATCGGGCAGGATGGCAAGTGGCAATCCATAACCCACGCCCAACTCTGCCACGCGAGCGGCAATATGATCGAGCAGCTGCAGATGCTTCTCCCGTGTCGGCACCCCGCCTTGGGGGTGCGTGCGGATGATGTGGTCGAGCAGCGCGCCGGAGGCCGATTGCCCCGCCTCCATGAGCCAGAGGCCCGGCAGGCCGGCATCGCGAAAGCCGCCCCAGCAGCCGGGATGGTTGAATTCGTGGCCGGTGAAGGTGACCACGCAGGTCGAGGTGCCTGCGACCAGCGCCGCCTTGCGTTCCAGCGTTGCCAGATCGGCACCGCAGAAGACGCCAATGGCGCCGGCGTAACCGTCGATGAGCCCGGAGGCGACGACACAATCGGGGCCAAGGCCAAGCTCCGCCTGCGCTGCGGGACTTAGCCGCCCGGCCGTCTCATAGGGCGCGCGCGACCGCGCCGGCAAGCCGGCCTTTTCGGCGAGATCGCCAAGGCCGATCCTGGAATAGAAATCATCCGGCCGCGCACCGGGTGCCGCCGGGCCGTAACCCCATTTGGATGAAAGCGACGAATGTGAATGGCTGTTGCTGCCCGTGGCTCGCCCCGTGGCACACCATGTCAGGTAGTCGCAGAGGTCGAAGGCGGAGCCCATGCGCGCCCAGACCTCCGGCAGATGGCGCTTCAGCCAGAGCAGCTTCGGCAATTGCATTTCCGGCGACAGCTTGCCGCCAAAGCGGGTGACGAGCGGATCATCGATCGAGCATTCTTCCGCCTCATCGATCGAGCGATGGTCCATCCAGAGCATGGTATCGGCTTCCGCCGCACCGCCTGCGGTGACCGGCAAAGGCCGACCTTCGCTATCGCGCACAACCAGCGAGCAGGTGGCGTCGAAGCCAATGGCAGCAACCTCGGCGGGGTCGACCTGCGCCTCGTGCAAGGCAGAACGCACGCTTTGGATCACCGCCTGCCAGATTTCGTCGCTGACCTGTTCGTAATGTCCGGCCTGCGGCTCAAGCACCCGCGTGGGTGAAACGGCGCGCGCCAACTGGCGGCCGTCCAGCGTGAAGACCCCTGCCCTTGCACTGGCGGTCCCCACGTCCACCGCAACGATAAACTCACCCATGAAGGCTGTCTTCCGCACTCCTCAACCCGTCGACAAACTGCAGCAAATCCGCCATGGCGTCAAACCATGCATCGGGCTTCAATGCTGCAATCTTCTGGCGGAAGGCAGCCGATTGCGCATGCCCCCCGCCGCCAAAGGCGAGCACGCGCATGCCCGCCGCCCGCGCCGCCTCGATGCCGGCCGGGCTGTCTTCGATCACAATACAATTTGCCGGCGAAAAACCGCATTGACGAGCAGCGTGGAGAAACAGATCGGGCGCCGGCTTGCCAGCCTTCACCATGCTCGCGCTGAAGACTTTTGACCCGAAGGCTTGAGTAAGCCCGGTCACGGCAAGGCTCTTTTCGATCCGCTCCGGCAGGCTGGAGGAAGCAACGCAGGTTGCGACACCGCGTTCGGCAAGCCCCTGAAGCGCGGTGTGAATGCCCGGCATCGGAAGGAGTTCGGTCTCATAGCGGGCGAAAAGCCGCCGGCGGATCATCGCCGGAAAATCCTCCGGCAGACGATGCGCGAATTCATGCTCGACGATCTTCGCAACCGCCCCGAGACTGCGGCCGAGGAACCTGTCCGCGATCTCCTCGTCGGTTAGCGTCACCTGCTGGTCCTTCAGCATTTCGCCGAGGACCGAAAGCGCGATCGGCTCACTATCGACGAGAACCCCGTCGCAATCGAAGATTACCAGCAGGTCGCCGTCGCCTCGCATCGCCTCAAGCCTTCAGAGCTTGCCGTCGACATAATCCGACAGTGTCGCCGCCGTCCCCTTGGCGCGCAGGCTCGCCAGCCCCTTGGAAAAGCTCTCGACAAAACGAGGGTCCGTCCCGACATCGCCAAAGATATCGCCGAGCGCCAGAAACGCC
This sequence comes from Limnomicrobium aquaticum, assembly GCF_040545545.1. Taxonomy (NCBI): domain Bacteria; kingdom Pseudomonadati; phylum Pseudomonadota; class Alphaproteobacteria; order Hyphomicrobiales; family Rhizobiaceae; genus Limnomicrobium; species Limnomicrobium aquaticum. The sequence goes on along the minus strand of NZ_JBEPMB010000003.1, from coordinate 320,109 downwards.
TTGGGGTCATCGCGCGAAGCCAGCGCCGCCTTCTGCAGCCGCTCGGCGCTCTCGTCGTTGAAGACGATCTGTTTGCCGCTGTCCGACGTGCCTTCGAAATATTTGCACCACAGCGCAGAGACCAGCGAAAGACCGGTGACGTCCTGCCCCTTGGCGAGCCGGGCGGCGGTCGCCGGCAGGATGAATTTCGGCTGGCGGTTGGAGCCGTCCTGCGCCAGACGCGGGATCGTGTCGCCGATCTTCGGATTGGAGAAGCGGCGGTCGATAAGGTCGAAATAGTCCGCGAGACTCGTATTCGGTACGGGCGGCACCACGGGAATGATCTCGTTATGCTCGAGCCTGGCCAGAAACGCCTTGATCAGCGGGTTCTCCATCGCCTCGTGGACGAAATGGATGTCCATGAGCGACGCCGGATAAGCAATGGCCGCATGGCCGCCATTGAGGATGCGGAGTTTCATCAGCTCATAGGGCGCGACATCGGGCACGAATTCCGCGCCCGCGTCCTCAAACGCCGGGCGGCCGAGCGGGAACTTGTCCTCCAGCACCCATTGCTTGAATTCTTCGCAGAAGACAGGCCAGCCATCCTCGATGCCATAGGTGTCAAGGGCGATATCGATCTCGCGCTTGCCGGTGGCCGGCGTGATGCGGTCCACCATGGAATTCGGGAAGGCGACGTTCTTCTCGATCCAGTGGGCGAAGTCTGGATCGGAGAGCGCAGCGAGCCCCGCCACGGCCGCTTCCGTCACCTCGCCATTGCCCGGAATGTTATCGCAGGACATGACGGTGAACGGCGGATGACCCGCCGCGCGGCGTTTCTTGAGGCCCGCAATGATCAGGCCGAAGACCGTCTTCGGGTGGTCCGGGTTGGCAGCGTCGCCGACAATGGCCGGATGTTTCGGATCGAACTTGCCCGTGGCCGGATCGATGAAATAGCCACCTTCGGTGATGGTCATCGACACGATACGGATCGCCGGATCGGCGAGCCTGTCGATGATCGAGTTGAAATCGGGGGCGGCGATGAAGTCTATCATCGGCCCGGTGATCGTTGCCGCCGAGCGGGAGATATCCTGCTCCACCACCGTGGTCAGATAATCCTGCGCCTTGAGAACCTCCTTCATCTTGGCGTCCGAGGGCATGATGCCGGCGCCGATGATTGCGAAGTCGAGGTTCTTGCCCTGATTGAACAGGTCATGCAGATAGACGGCCAGATGCGCGCGATGGAAATTGCCGACGCCGAAATGGAGAATGCCGGCGGTGAGATCCTCGCGCCGATATGTCGGTACGGAGGCCTTCTCGGCTAGTTTCGGCAGGTTGACTAAGGAAAGTCTGGTCATGATTTTCTCCCCGGCTTGGCGGGCATTTCTCTCTGTTCAGCTCATCCAGTTGCCGCCGTCGACATTGTATGTCTGGGCGACAATGTAATCGGCTTCGGCGCTCGCGAGGAAGATGGCCATGCCCACAAGGTCATTTGCAGTTCCCATGCGGCCAAATGGCACTTCTTTCCCGACCAGTTTCTTCTTTTCGCCGAGCGGCCGGTTCTCGTACTTGGCAAAGAGCGCGTCGACGCCATCCCAGTGCTCGCCGTCCACGACGCCCGGCGCAATCGCGTTCACATTGATGCCGTGCTTGATGAGGTCGAGTCCTGCCGACTGCGTCAGCGAAATGACGGCCGCCTTGGTGGAGCAGTAGACCGCCACCAGCGCCTCGCCGCGCCGGCCGGCCTGGCTTGCCATGTTGATGATCTTGCCACCCCTGCCCCGCGCAATCATCGACTTCGCCGCCGCCTGCAGCGTGAAGAGCGTGCCGGCGACGTTGATCGAGAAGAGTGTGTCGAAGCTCTTGCGGCTGATCTCCACGATGGGGGCGAGATCGAAGAGCGCCGCATTGTTGATCAGGATGTCGATGCCTCCGGTCCGCGCATCGACGGCGGCAATCGCCGCGTCGATGGAGGCCTGATCCGTCACGTCCATTTTCACGGCATAGGCCTGTGGCCCAAGCTCGCGTGCGGTTTCCTCGGCGCGCTCGATATTGATATCGGCAATGGCGACAGTCGCGCCCTCGCGGATATAGGCTTCGGCGAAGGCCCGACCGATGCCGCGCGCAGACCCGGTGATCAGCGCCGATTTTCCCTGTAAGCGCCCGCTCATACGGCCAGTCCCTCATTGTTGAACTTGTGGATGCGCCGCTCGTCCGGGGTCAGGTAGATCGTGTCGCCATGTTTCAGCATGGCGTCGCCGGCGGTGCGCAAGGTGAGCGTCCCGGCGGTGTCCGTATGCACATGGCAGAACGTGTCGGAGCCGAGATGTTCGGCCACGCCAACCGTGCCCTTCCATGCCCCTTCCGTGGTCGAGACGGCGATGTGTTCCGGGCGGATGCCGATGGTCTTGACGCCATGGCTTGCCGCCGCCGCACCCTCGATCAGGTTCATTTTCGGCGAGCCGATGAAACCGGCCACGAAGAGATTGCGCGGGCGGCTGTAGAGCTCCAGCGGCGAGCCGACCTGCTCGACATTGCCGCGATTGAGCACGACGATCTTGTCCGCCATGGTCATGGCTTCCACCTGGTCATGCGTCACATAGATCATCGTCGTGCCGAGCTGCTGGTGCAGTTCGGAAATTTCGAGCCGCATGGTGACGCGCAGCGCCGCATCGAGGTTCGACAGCGGCTCGTCGAAGAGAAAGGCCGTCGGCTGACGCACGATGGCGCGGCCGATGGCGACGCGCTGGCGCTGGCCGCCGGAAAGCTGACCGGGCTTGCGCTCCAGATAGTCGGTGAGGTTCAGAACCTTCGCCGCCTCCGCCACCTTGCGGTCGATCACCGACTGCTCCTCGCCCGCCATCTTCAGCGGGAAGGCGATGTTCTTGCGCACTGTCATATGCGGATAGAGCGCATAGGACTGGAAGACCATGGCCAGCCCGCGCTTCGCCGGCGCTTCCGAGGTTACATCCTTGCCGTCGATCTCGATCGTGCCGCCGGACGTGTCTTCCAGCCCCGCGATCAGCCGCAACAGCGTGGACTTGCCGCAGCCGGACGGGCCGACAAAGACGACGAATTCGCCGTTTTCGATTTCCAGGTCGATGGAGGGAATAACCTTCATCTCGCCGAAAACCTTGGAAACCTTGTTCAATCTTATGCTGCCCATGTCGGTCTCCTTATTTGACTGCGCCGAAGGTGAGGCCACGCACGAGCTGTTTCTGCGAGAACCAGCCCATCACCAAGATTGGCGCAATGGCGAGCGTGGAAGCCGCGGAAAGCTTTGCCCAGAAGAGGCCTTCGGGACTGGAATAGGATGCAATGAAGGTGGAAAGGGGTGCTGCCTGCGAGGCCGAAAGGTTCAGCGTCCAGAAGGCCTCGTTCCACGAGAGAATGATGTTGAGAAGCACGGTCGAGGCGATGCCGGGAACCGCCATCGGCGCCAGAACATAGACGATCTCCTTGCCGAGCGTTGCCCCGTCCATGCGCGCGGCCTCAAGGATTTCGCCGGGAATTTCCTTGAAGTAGCTGTAGAGCATCCAGACGATGATCGGCAGGTTCATCATGGTGAGAATGATGATGAGGCCGAGCCTGGTGTCGAGAAGCCCGAGATTCTTGAAGGCGAGATAGAAGGGCACGAGGACCGCCACCGCCGGCATCATCTTGGTCGAAAGCATCCACATCAGGATGTCCTTCGTCCGCTTGCCGGGATTGAAGGCCATGGCCCAGGCGGCGGGAATGGAGATCAGCAGCGCAATCAGCGTCGAGCCGAAGGAGATGGCGGCCGAATTCCACACATGTAGCAGATAATCCGAGCGCTCCTGCACCTCGCGGTAGCTGTCGAGCGTCCAGTGGAAGTTGAGAAACACCGGCGGAAAGGCAATCGCGTCGCCTTCCGATTTGAAGCTGGTGATGATCGTCCAGAGGATCGGGAAGAAGAGGATGAGCGCGATCACCCAGGCAATGATGGTGAAGGTAATGCGCCGCGATGTGGTGACCGATCGTGCCATGGTTCAAGCCTCCAGGTTCTTGCCGATGATGCGCATCAGGAAGAATGCGACGATATTGGCGACGACGACCGCGATGATCCCGCCGGCGGATGCGCTGCCGACATCGAAGTTCAAAAGCGCCTGCGTGTAGACGAGGAAGGGCAGGTTCGTGCTCGCCGTGCCCGGGCCGCCATTGGTGGTGACGAGGATCTCGGCAAAGACGCCCAGCAGGAAGATCGTCTCGATGAGGATCACGACGGTGATGGCCCGCGAAAGATGCGGCAGCACCAGATAGATGAAGCGGCTGACGACGCCCGCGCCGTCCATTTCGGCGGCTTCCATCTGTTCGCCGTCCAGCGATTGCAGGGCCGTCAACAGGATCAGCGTCGCGAAGGGCAACCATTGCCAGGCGACGATCAGGATGATCGAGAGCAGCGGAATCTGCGCCAGGAAATCGACCGGCGGCAGGCCGACCAGCGAGAAGAGCCAGGCGAAAATCCCGTAGATCGGGTTCATCAGCATGTTCTTCCAGACGAGCGCCGCCACCGTCGGCATGACGAAGAAGGGCGAGATCACCAGAATGCGCACGATCCCCTGCCCGAAGATCGGCTGATCTATCAGCAGCGCCAGAAACAGGCCGCCGATAACCGTGATCAGCAGCACGCCACCAACGAGATAGATCGTGTTGAGCACGGCTGCGCCGAAGTTCGGGTCGGTAATGAAGTAATAGTAATTGTCGAGCCCGGCAAAGGAGACGACCGGATTGAGCAGCGTGTAGTTCTGGAAGGAATAATAGAGGGTTGCCGCCAGCGGCACGGCCATCCAGACCAGCAGCAGGATGACGGCCGGGGCCATCATCGCCCGCGCGGTCGTGCGCATCTGCATCGTTGCCATGGCTCTCTTCCTCTCCGAGTTATGGCGTACGGTTCCGGCGCAAAGGTCGGTCCGGGCGTCCTGGGTTTTCCTTGAATATTCGCGAGGTTTTCGGGTGGGGCACCCCTCACCCCGCCTCCGCTTCGCTCGGCGACCCTCTCCCCAAAGGGGCGAGGGTGTCCGGGGGCTGCGGCTTGCCCCCTTCTCCCCATCGGGGAGAAGATGCCGGCAGGCAGATGAGGAGGGCAGCACAAAGTGCTGCATTCAATTCCCCATCATCGCCCCCTTTGCCCAGACCGCCGCTCCTTCAAGAGCGGCGGCCCATTTCGTCAGGAGGAAGCCTTACTTGATATAGCCGCCCTTTTTCATTTCGCGCTCGGTTGCGGTCTGGGCAGCCTTCAGCGCTGCATCGACCGTTTCCTTGCCGGCAAGGGCTGCGGAGAACTGCTGGCCCACCGCCGTGCCGATGCCCTGGAATTCAGGGATGGCGACGAACTGGACGCCGACATAAGGAACCGGCTTGACCGTCGGCTTCGTCGGGTCTGCGGCATTGATCGAGTCCAGCGTCATCTTGGCGAAGGGTGCGGCCTTCTGATAGTCGGCATTGGCATAAAGCGACTTGCGCGTGCCCGGAGGAACGTTTGCCCAGCCTTCCTTGGAAGCGACCAGCTCGGTGTAATGCTTGCTGGTGGCCCAGGAAACGAACTTCTCGGCTGCGTCGATCTTCTTGGAGCCGGCGGGGATCGCAAGGTTCCAGGCCCAGAGCCAGTTGGCACGCTTGCCAAGGCCGTTGTCGGGGGCGAGCGCATAGCCGACCTTGTCGGCAACCTTCGAAGCCTTCGGATCGGAAACGAAGGAGGCTGCGACGGTCGCGTCGATCCACATGCCGCACTTGCCCTGCTGGAAGAGCGCGAGGTTCTCGTTGAAGCCGTTGGACGATGCGCCATCGGGGCCGGCGTCCTTCATCAGCTTGACGTAGAATTCCAGCGTCTTCTTCCATTCCGGCTGGTCGAATTGCGGGGTCCACTTTTCGTCGAACCAGCGTGCACCGAAGGAGTTGGCGGTCGCCGTCAGGAAGGCCATGTTCTCGCCCCAGCCGGCCTTGCCGCGCAGGCACACGCCGTTGATGCCTTCCTTGCGGTCGGTCATCTTGCGGGCCGCGTCCGCAATGAAGTCCCAGGTGGGTGCGTCAGGCATTTTCAGCCCGGCCTTCTCCATCAGGTCCTTGCGGTACATGACCATCGAGCTTTCGCCATAGAAGGGCGCGGCATAGAGCTTGCCATCGGCGCTGATGCCGTTGCGGATCGCCGGCAGAAGATCGTCGACATCGTAGTCGGCGCCGAGCTTGTCGAGTGCGACGAGCCAGCCGTTCTTGGCCCAGATCGGAACTTCATAGGTGCCGATGGTCAGCACGTCATACTGACCGCCCTTGGTGGCGATGTCCGTCGTCACCTTCTGGCGCAGCACGTTTTCTTCGAGCGTCACCCAGTTCAGCTTGATGTCCGGATTGGCCTTGGTGAAGTCGTCGGTCAGCTTCTGCATGCGGACCATGTCGCCGTTGTTGACAGTGGCGATCGTCAGGGTCGTTTCGGCATTGGCGATACCGGCCATTGCGAGCACCGAAGCGGCGCCCAGCAGCCATGTCTGAAATCTCATTGTTTCCTCCCAGAAGCGATAGTGAGCAATTGCTATGCTCATGGGCAAATGATCAGTCCAGGGCGGATTTTGTCAATGGGAAATCGTTGCTGCAGTGCGAATAAAAGCCCTATCCAATTGTTTAAAATCGCCGAATTCTGGCGTGAGGTAATTTTCTCCTCGACCGGGAGAGTTCGGCAATCTCCCGCCTTGGTTTGCCTTCTTGCCAACAATTCGCCTTAGCGTAGAATATGGGCGAACATGTCTCGCCGGGGGGACCGGCGAGACGAGTGCGGTCGAAGGGGGCGGTCATGGCAGAGATAAGAGACGGCAAGGCTGTGCACAGCGATGCGGCTGTCAGCGGCAGGTCAACGGCGCTGGATTTCGGGCAGGCCCTGAAGCTCGAACATGCGACCGCCGGCATTTCGCCCGCGCCTGTCCGGGCGTCGAAAGCAGAACCTGCACCGCATGAAGCCGAAACTGTCGAAAGACCAACAATCGGTCTTGCCCTTTCGGGGGGCGGCATCCGTTCGGCAGCCTTCTGCCTTGGTGTCCTGCAGTCGCTCAAGGCAAACGGGCCCTTCGAGGCCATCGACTATCTCTCCACGGTCTCCGGCGGCGGCTACACGGGAGCCGCCCTCATTGCCGGCATGGAACGGGAAGACGGCAAGTTTCCCTTCTCGACGGAGATCGGCGGAAGCAACCAGCCCGACAACGACATTGCCGATAGCCGTGCGGTCAAGGAAATCCGCGATCGCAGCCGCTATCTCATGCCGGAAGGCAAATTCGACCTCTTCATATCCTTCGCGATCATCCTGCGCGGCCTGATGGTCAATGCGGTCTTCATCGGGGCCGTCCCCCTCCTCGCCGCTGCCATCACCCTCTTTCTGAACCCACACCTGACCTCCGACTCGGCAACGGGAAACCTCATCCCCGAGCCGGGCTGGCTGGCAAACCATATCGGAAGCGCGTTCTGGGTGTCCAAGTTGCTGGCCATCGTCTTCGGCCTCTACCTGCTCTTCTGGGCGATCGGGCGATCGTTCAGGGAACAACGCAACGCCGATCTCTCGGACCCCGAATCGCGACCCGCAAAATACGCGGGCTGGGCGCTTCTCGGCCTGATCGTCGTTTTCTTCTGGGAATTGCAGCCGCCCATCATTCACTGGGTTTCCCAGCATTTCACGCAGTCCAACGACCAGCAAAGTGTCTGGCGGAGTATTTCAGGCATCGTGACCGGACTGTCCGCAGGCACCGGCCTGCTGGCCATCAGCTGGCGCTGGTTGATGGGTGCGATACAGACCGCCTCCAAGAGCTTCGGGCTTGGGCCGCTGATGAAAGCCCTCACCGCCAAGGCGGTCCTCTTCCTGCTGGCCGCCGCCCTGCCCGCTCTCATCTACGTGCTCTACATCTGGCTTGTTCTGGCGGGTGCTGCCGATAAAGACGGCAACCTCGTCATGACATCGGCGTCGATCAAGGACTTCGCCGGTGAAGGCACCCTTGTCTGGCTGTCTGTTGTTGTCGCCACCACGCTGCTGCTCGCGATTGCCGTATGGCAGATCAAGCACGGCCCCATCACACAGTTTCCTCCGAGGAACGGGAACGAGGCGCGGCCCATCGGTCCATTTTTCTGGACGGCTGCCATCCTCGCGACAGGCGCGGTCTGCAGCTATCTTTTCTATCAATTTTTACCGCTTGCGATGTTCCAGTCTCGTCTCGGCGGAGGAATCTATCTTTTCGGTGCGGTATGTCTGACGATCATCGCGGCGCTCTTCTCCGAGAACGCCAATTCGCTTCATCAGCTCTATCGCGACCGCCTCAACCGGGCATTCGCAATGGGGGCGGAAGGAGGCCGCTCGTTCCTGCTGTCGCGCCTCAATGATCCCTTTCCGTCCGGTGGCAAGCGAAGGCCCTATCCGATCATCAACATGGCGGTGAACCTGCAGGGATCGAAGCACAAGAACCACAGGGGCAGAGACGCCGATTTCTTCGTTGTGACGCCGGATCATGTCGGCAGCGACGCGACCGGCTATGCCGAGGTCAAGAAATTCGAGAATGCAGAACCGCATATCGACCTGGCGGCGGCGGCGGCGATCTCGGGTGCGGCCGTGGGACCCGAAATGGGACGCATCGGCGTGCCGCTTCTTGCGCCGACACTCGCGCTGCTCAATATCAGGCTCGGATATTGGGCGCGCAATCCGAAATATCTGGCGGATGAAGCGTCAGCCAGAAAGGCGGGCATAGACGACTGGCGGCTGAGCTACATCTTCCGGGAAATGTTCGGCCTTCTCAACGAAGACCTGTCCAAGGTGTTGCTGTCCGACGGCGGCCATATCGACAATCTGGGCCTGTATCAGCTCCTGAAGCGTCGCTGCGATGTCATCATCGTGGCAGACGCGGAAGCCGATCCGGCCATGACCTTTTCCTCCCTGATCGCGGTGGAAAGGTTCGCGCGCATCGATCTCGGCGTGCGTTTCGACCTGCCCTTCGCAGACCTTCGCGACAGCATCCTCAAACGCAAGAAGGCGCTTGAGGCGGGCGATCTGTCGGCAAGCTCGGATATCTGGAACCACGCCGCCATTGGCGAAATCCATTATCCCGAGAGCAAGGACGAGAAAGACCCGCAGGAGGAAAAGACCGGCATCCTCCTTTACATCAAATCTTCCGTCACGGGCGACGAAAAAGGCTATGTTCTCGACTATGAACAGCGCTATCCGGCCTTTCCCCACGAGCCGACAAGCGATCAGTTCTTTACCGAGGAACAGTTCGAGGCCTATCGGGCGCTGGGATTCCATGCCGCCGACCGGGCCTGGAAAACAACCGACGAAACACCGCGATGGCAGTTGCTGATGGACACGCTGAAAGCGAAAATTGCTACAGCGCTCAAACTTGCGCCGAAGTGAGCAACATCTTTGCGGCGGCTTCGTCGGTGATCAGCCCGTTGATGTGACCACCGAGCACCGCCGCCTTGATGGCTGCATGCTTGCGCACGCCACGGGCCAGACCGATCACGGTGGAGCTCTCGCGGCTCGGGATCGGAAGGCTCGCAACCCGCCGGTTGACGGGATGATCGAGCAGCCTGCCGTCCGCGCCGAAAATCCAGCCGCAGATTTCCCCCGCCGCACCCGCCTTCAGGATGTCATCCATCTCGTCGGGCCTTAAGAAGCCATCCAGCACCAGCGGCGCCTTGAGCGCCATTTCACCGATGCCGATGAAGGTGACGTTCGATCTTTCGGCAAGGCCGATCGCGGTTTCCATCAGCGGCTGGCGATGCATGAGGTCGCGTTCCTCCAGCGACGACACAATAACCGGAAGCGGCATGGGGAAATGCGGCGCCTTCACCGCATCCGCCATGGAGAAGATGACGTTGAAATAGGCGGCCGAACCGTCCGGACTGATATTGCCGGTCAGCGACACGATCTTGTGCTGCGGGCATTCCATGGGCGGCAGCTGATCGATGACGGCGCGCAGCGTACGCCCCGTTCCCATCGCGATGATTTGCGGCTCCGGCTGTTTCAGCCAGCGCTCCAGTTCTGCGGCTCCCGCCTCGGCGACCCCCACCGGCAGTCCGTCGGCACCGGGATCGGTGGGTACGATTTCAACCCGCTTCAGGCCAAAGCGCTCCGTCAGTTCACGCGCCAGTTCCATGCAGGCGGCAATCGGATGGTCGAGGCGGACCTTGATCAGCTTTTCCGCCACAGAAAGCGAGATCAGCCGCTGCGCGCTCTGGCGCGAAATGCCCATAATCACGGCGATTTCGTCCTGCGTTCGGCCCGCGACATAGTAGAGCCAGCCGGCGCGTGCCGCATCATCCAGCCGCGAATTGCTCTCGGATCGTCTCGCCATCAGTCTCCGCCCATTGTGTGCCGCAAGCTGCCAAGTTTCGGTATCGCTGTCAAACGACGCGGTGGGTCGAGCCTGTCGAGTGCCCATGCTGTCTGTCACCCTGACGCTCCAGCGCCTGCATCATCGCAAGACCGACTGATCTGCCGGCCCCGGCTTTTTGTGCAAGTGCCCTGAGATAGCTTCCCGGCGAACGGATATGCTCCGCCCGCTCCAGGATGGCTGCAACCGCAAAGGCCGCCTGCCCTTCCCCCATGGCCGCGCAGGCCGTGTTCCAGCATGCCGGGGAGATCCGCAGCATCGCTCGCACCAGCGCAATTGCGCCCATGAAGTCAGCCCAGTTTCTGATGCCGTTGCGGCTGTAGTCGGCGATCTGCGGGCAGGCCTTCAGAATCCGGGGAAGTGACAGATCTTGATGGTTCGACCGCTTCGACGGCGGGGTGTCCGTTTCATCCTGTGCGTCCTGGCTTACATGATTGTTAGCCGGATAGTCCCCTTCAACGTCGTCACAAGCCGATTCATGAATCTGATCTGATTCAGGGTTCTGTATGTGGTGCTCAAATTGGTGCACACAGGTGCTCATTTCCTCATCCGGAAGGGAAGACGAGACGGCGTCGAGATAGGCTGTCTCGACTTCCGCCCTGAGCTTGAGAAGCGCATTTTTCCGCTCCCTCAGCGCTGCAAACGAGGCATTGCGGGCAACCCGGCCTGAAAGGGCCTGAAGCCGCGCCTCATAGCCGTCCCAGCCCCCTGCCCTGCCCTCGTTGATGGCGGCCTGCAGGAGCTTGGCAATGTCGCGCAGATGGAGCGTCACCTCGGCGCGCAAGGCCTGCCGGGCTCTCGCCTCGGCACGGACCGTTTCGGCCCCTCTGGCGATCGTCTCCGCTGCCAGAGCCAACGGGGCGAGATCGAAGCCGAACATGTCCTGTGGTGCGCCGTGCTGATCGCGCCGGCAATAGCGTTTGCCGTTCGGACTGTCGCGCCGGAAAATGAGACCGGCGGCCACGAGGGCCGCAAGATGCCGGCGGATCGTGGCGGGCGACATGCCGCGCGTGCGCAGCGACAATTGCTGATTGGACGGAAAGACGATCAGCGGTTTCGACCCGTCAAGCTGACGCTCGGGGTGGAAGCTCAGCAAGGCCTCCAAGACCGCAATTGCGCGGTCGGAGAGATCGTAGACGGTTTTCGCTTCCGTCAGGTCGCGCAGGACCCGCCACTTGTCGATCCGCCCGTCGGCTGCCCGCGCGCCGTGTGCCGCTCGCTCGGTCTGTTCCTTAAGTACCTGTTTACGCCGCAGAATTTGGCGCGCATCAACACAGCCGCCGCCGAATGGCGTCGTTGCAATTTCCTCATTCATGGTCGCCCTCTTCCTTTTCAGAGGCAAGACGGCGCCCTCACGGCACATTCATTCGGGCATACACAAACACCGCGCATTTTTGATGCACGAAACGCTTACGCATAACTCTTTGAAAACAGGCACATTTCATCATCTCGGCGCAAAAAAGCTCTGCGCAGACTCTTGACTTTGCCCGATGGAAGTGATTCTCTTGAACTGCTAGATAGAAGAGGGCTTCCGGGATGGTGACGTTTCGGGGGCCTTTTTTCTTGCTCGCTTTGCTCCTGTTGCTCGTTTCAGTGGGCCAGGATCGGGTTTAATCCCCTTCCCCAGCCATGATCTCTATTTCGCCTTCTGCTGATGGGCGTTCCACGCCTCCTCGATCAGCGTCGTGACGGTGGCTAAAAACGCCTCGGGAACGGGCGCCGTAAACTCGATGCGCGGCTTGCCGCCGCCTGCATAAACCTTGCCAAAGGCCTTTCCGTCGCGGCCGGACAGTGGTTCGCCCCGGTCGGGTTTAGGCTTCTGCTTGCGCGAGAGCCGGTCGAACAGCATCTGGAACCGCCTGTTTGTTTCGGCGGCGCGGAAACGTTGGGAACCTGCTTCGTCGCTTGCGATTTCTTCTGCCGCCGGACGCGACGAGAAGATTGCGCCGAGCGCCATCCAGCGTTCGCGTCCGACCTTCGGCGCCGGCCCGATATCGCGGGCAATGTGGAGCGGAATGCTGTCGGCGACCTGCAGCAGGCGGGAAACCTCGCTCTTCTGCACGCCGAGCGCATCTTCCACCACCTTGCGGACAAAACCGCGCTGGACGAGCGCCTGTGCGAAAAAGGCGCGCTCGATGAAGCTGAGGTCGCGACGCTCGGCATTTTCCTTGCCCTGCGCCAGTACCAGTTCGTCATCCGTTAGCGGGCGAACGATCGCCTTCACTTTCCGATTGAGGCTTCGCACTGCGGCAAGCCGGCGGTGGCCATAGGCTGTCTGGAACTGACCGGGCTTGTCGGGATGCGGGCGCACCAGGATCGGCACCTGCTGGCCGCTCTCGCGGATGCTGTCGACCAGCCCCATGAACTCGCCATCGGTTTCGCCGCGTGCAAAACGGTCTTCGACGAAGGAGGATTCGACCAGCGTGCAATCAAGTTCGACAATGCGCTCGCCCTCTTCGAAGGCCTGGCGCAGGTTGCGCGCCTCTTCCGCCTCACGGGCGAGCGAGCCCAGCGAAAGTCCCATGGCGCGCACGGCACCGGAAGCTGCGCGCTGCGGCTCGGGGGCGCGAGATGGCGCGACGGCGGGTTCTGATGGAGCCTGTTCTGCAGACTTGATTTCAGGCGCGACAGGCCCGCCTGGTCGCCCGGTGAACAATGCCTTCAATTCGTCGCGCCGCTTGCCGCTCATAGGGGTCTTCACTTCACTTCAACTCGTCAGACGCGGCCCCAGGCCGCATGGATCAATTGTTCAATCTCGACATTCACCGCATTCAGGCTTTCCAGCGCCCGGTCATAGGTCGCGCGGGTGAAATTCTCGCGGCCCACTTCGTAAAGTGTCTGCTTCGTCAGGCCCGCATCCGAAATGGCAGTCGACTTGACCATGGGTGCTGTCAGCACACGGTCGCCGAAAAGCGAGCGCATGAAGCCCGCGATCTGCGTTTGCGGACCGTCATTCGGTTCGTAGCGGGTGACGAGATAGCGCAGGAAATCGAAATTCAGCGCGCCCCCGGCTTCCCGGACGACCGACAGAAGGTCGGAGGTCATGAAAAGGAACTGGCTCATCGAGGCGACGTCGAGCATCTGCGGATGCACGGTGACGATAACCGAGGTCGAGGCGCAGAGCGCCGAGAGCGTCAGATAGCCAAGCTGCGGCGGGCAATCGAGCACGACGACATCGTAGTCGTCGGCGACTGTCTGGAGTGCTTCCTGCACGCGGGCGAAGAACAGGGCTTCAGAATGTTCGCCGGCTTTGCGGTTTGCCAACACCTGCGGCGTGACATGCTCGAACTCCTGCAGCTCGAGATTACCCGGCACAAGATCGAGCCCGGCGAAATAGGTCTTGCGAATGACCTCTCTCATTGGGCGCCGCTCGGCGTCATACCGGATGGCGCCGTAGAGCGTATCGTTGCCGGTGAGGTCCAGTTCCGGCTGGTAGCCGAAAAGCGCCGAGAGTGAGGCTTGCGGATCGAGATCGATGGCAAGGACCCGATGGCCGCTCATGGCCAGATATTGCGCCAGATGCACGGCCGATGTCGTCTTGCCGGAGCCGCCCTTGAAGTTGGTGACGGAGATCACCTGCAAATGTTCGCCGCGCTCTGCGTCGCGCCATTTCAGGTAGCTGCGCGCCTTCTGCGCATTTCCCTTGGCCAGCGCCTGTTCGGCCAGATGCTGGCGCAGCGCATGGATGTCGGCAAGCGAATAGAAGCGGCGGCCGGCAACGCCGGTCGAGGGTTGCGGCCCCTCGCCTGCCAGCGACAATTGCCTGAGATACCCGTCCGACACGCCGATCATCCTGGCGGCCTCGCCGGAGGTGAAGCCGCGCAGGACCTTTTGCGCTGCCGGCGGAAACAGCCGCTCGCGCATGGCCTTCAACTGGTCCGACAGCGCCGAGGCGTCCGCTGCGATCGTGATATCGGCGGGCGGTAGCGTCCGGCTTGCTGCGGTTGTGATGGTTGTCACGCGTCTTCTGCCTTGTTTCGCGCAAGCTCTCTGACGCTTCGTCAAGGCGGTATGAAGGAGCATTCCCTCTTACATCGCCATTCGTCAGTTACGCTTCTGCACGGATAAATTCCAACTTGGCGTAAAAGTGAGACGAAAGGCGAGTCGCGTCAAGCGTTAATTGCCGGCCGCTTCCCTTTGTTGTGACTCGTATTTTTGCCGGTGCGGACCGTGCTCAAGGCTATTGCCGAGCTGCTGTTGACAGCTGTCAACAGCCCCGGCGCGTCATCCGCGTTCGATCCTGAAGACGGTGTCCGTCTCCCGCTCGCGGATATGGTCGATTGCCGTGCCATTCCAGTGAAGGTCGTAGATGCGGCCATGAACGGGATTGGAGGCGAGATCGGGATAGAAGAGCGCCACGCATTCGCCGCCCGGCCAGCGCGTGCTTGGATAGACGATGCCATGCGCGCCCGAGGCGTGGAGCGGTTCGGCGACCCCTTGCGCGCCGGCATAGTTTTCCGCGTGCAGCCAGGCGGAAAATTCCGGATCGCGGATATCATGGAGGTCGGCGCTGACGGAGAGCACGATTTCCTGGCAGGAGGAAACCCAGCCTGCCGCCTCGCCTGTTGCGCGCAGGAAGCGTTCGTGGTGGTGAATGGTCTGCATCAGCGCCGCCTCGAGCGAATTGGCGGCATAGAGCACGCCATAGCGCCCGGTCGAAAAGCGGCTCGGCAGATCGTAGCTGACATGGGTGAAAGGCCCCATCAGCACGCCGGTGGCGTCCTCGACTCGATGGGCCTCGGCGACCAGTTCGATATTGCCGACGGATTCGGAAAGCCGTGCATCGGTCTTGCGTTCGGCCGAGGCCAGCAATGTCCAGTCTTCAGGGGCCGCAACATCGTCGAAAATGTTGATGCAGGACGTCGCCACGCGGATGAAGCGGCGCGCCTCCGGCCAGTCGACGCGGGTGACGGAGGGAAGTTTCACCAGCCGCCCCGCCCGGAATCGAGAAAGCGGCGAATGCGCATGATGTCGGTCAGCTCGCCATTCAACATGATGTCGAGCGCTGACTTGCCGCCGAAGACGGCATTGCCCTTGGAAATCCACTCATACGTCCGCTCGGGATCGCGGAAGATCATCCTCAGCGCCTTGTGAATGCCCATGAGGTTGGAAAGCCGCGCCTTTCCGTCCCGCGAGAGCCGTCCTATCTCGCCCGCCTTCCAGCGGCGATAGGTGCGGACCGGCATGTCGACCAGGATAGACGACTGCTCGTCGGTCAGCGACCAGCTCTTGAACAGCGCGACAGCCGCCCTGAACATGGCTTCGCCCTCCTCGTCCGTGACCGGTGAGGCTACATATTCGCGTGCGAGCGTTTCAAGTGGCTGCAAAGATACCATGTGTCGTCCTTTTTGCCAGAAAATAGGAGGTCGATTGCCATATGGCAATAGCGAAGAGCATGGAACCGCAAAGGCGGCGGGGAACCTTGCTGTTTCGTTGACCGTTGATGAACACATGTTACAAAGCGGCGCAGATAATCGAGGGATGGTGGCAGAATGAGCCTGAAATTTGGAACCAGCGGCCTCAGAGGCCTGTCCGAGGACCTGAAGGGGGAGCCGTCCTTTGTCTATGCGAAGGCTTTTGCGCTCTATCTGTTTAACTCAGGTCTCGCCCAGCCGGGTGACAAGCTGCTGATCGGCCGCGATTTTCGCGAGTCCAGCCCCGAAGTCGCCGCCAACTGCATCGGCGCCTTGCAGCAGGCCGGCCTGCAGCCCATCGACTGCGGCACGGTCCCGACGCCGGCGCTCGCCCATTACGGGCTGAAACTCAAGGCGGCATCGCTGATGATCACGGGCTCGCATATTCCTGCCGACAGGAACGGCATAAAATTCTATCGACCCGACGGTGAAATCGGCAAGTCGGATGAGACTGCGATTGCGGCGGCTGCGGAACTTGTGCGCGCAGATCGGGGCGCGTTGAAGTTCTTGCCCGGTGAAGGTGCGGACGGGAGCGCTGAGGCGACCGACCTCTTCCTCGCCCGCAACAAGGCCCTTTTGAAGGTGGGCTCGCTCACAGGTCTGCGCATCGGGGTTTACCAGCATTCGACGGTTGCCCGCGACATGCTGGTGGATGTGCTAGGCTCTTACGGCGCCGATGTCGTGCCGCTTGGGCGGTCCGAGACCTTCATCCCGGTCGATACAGAGGCGGTTTCGCCGGAGTCGATCAGGCTCATGCAGGCCTGGGCGCGCGAGCATGGGCTCGACGCGATCGTTTCGGCCGACGGTGACGGTGACCGGCCGCTCGTGGCGGACGAAACGGGCCTTCCTTTGCGCGGCGACCTTCTCGGGCTCATCACCGCTCTCTTCCTGGGGGCCGATACGGTGGTGACGCCGGTGACATCCAATTCCGGCATCGAGGCGGCTGGCGACTATCGCGTTGTGCGCACCCGCGTCGGCTCGCCCTTCGTCATTGCGGGGATGGAAGAGGCGCGCGGTGCAGGTGCTGCCGCCATTGTGGGTTTCGAGGCCAATGGCGGCACGCTGACGGGTAGCGATTTTCAGGTGAACGGCGCAGCGTTTGCTGCACTTCCGACCCGCGATTGCTTCCTGCCCATTCTGGCCGTGCTTTCTCGGGCGGCTGAAGACAAGGTTTCGCTGTCGGCCCTGTCGAAGACCTTTGCACTGCCCGTCGCAGCGGCCGACCGTCTGGAGAATTTTGCCACCGAACGCAGTGCGGCTTTGATGGCCTATTTGCGCGGGTCTGCCGGGAACCTCGCACGCTTCCTTAAGCCGATTGGTGAGGCCGCTCATACGAGCGATATCGACGGGCTGCGCGTGACGCTGAAAGACGGCCGCGTCATCCATTTCCGCCCCTCCGGCAATGCGCCGGAAATGCGCTGCTATGTCGAGGCGAAAACGGAGGAAGACGCAGCGAAGCTGCTGGAAGCCGGCCTGGCGGAAATCCGCAATTTCAAGGCCTGACAAGGATCGTGACGACGGCGGTTTTAGGCGGGCTTAATGGCCCGCCTTTTCTTTTGCAGCGGCGACTTTTTCCACCACGCTGCGAAGGCCGAGCTGGTAGCCGAGCGTGCCGCAGCCTGCGATCACGCCGTCGGCGCGCAGCGAGACATAGGAATGGTGGCGGAAGCTTTCGCGCTTGTGGACGTTCGAAATGTGGACCTCGACCACCGCGCCTTCGAACGTATTCAGGGCATCGAGGATCGCCACCGACGTATGGGTGAAGGCAGCCGGGTTGATGACAATGCCGACCGCCTTTTCGCGTGCCTCGTGGATCCAGTCGATGATCTGGTGCTCGGCATTCGATTGATGAAAGCGGATATCGTAGCCGAGTTCGCCTGCGAGCTTCCGGCAGTCGGCCTCGACATCGGCCAGCGTTTCATGGCCGTAGATATGTGGCTGTCGCTTGCCGAGAAGATTGAGGTTCGGGCCATTGAGAACGAAGATCGTGTCCGGCATATGCGGGCTCCTGAAAGAAGTGATTTCGATTGCTTATCCGCTCGCGCCGCGTTTTTCAAACGGTGGTGGCGGAGGCTTCCGAGTTGACAGCTGTCAACGCCTCGCGACCGTCACCCTCTGAACACCCTCTGAACACCCTCTGAACACCCTCTGAACACCCTCTGAACACCCTCTGAACACCCTCTGAACACCCTCTGAACACCCTCCATGTCCCTCACGAACACGAGATTTCCGCGATGAATCAAGAGGTTCACATGCGCGTGCGTTTCCGAGAAGGCGAAGCTCATCTGGTGCGGATCGAGCGGCCGGGGAAAGAGAACGGGAACGAGGTCAGCCACCGTCATGGGCCGCGCCCGCACGGCAGAGAGAATGATGTCGCAGCGTTCCTCGTGATGGGCGAGAATTTCGCCGATGCGGGTGTGAAGCCCGTAGAAGGGCAGTTCGTGGCCTGGCAGCACAAACGTGTCGTCCGGCAGGCCGGCAGCAATGGCGCCGAGGCTGCGGGTGTAGAGGCCGAGCGGGTCGCCGTCGGGCTCCACAGCCCAGACGCTGACATTGGGCGTAATGCGGGCGAGCACCTGATCGGCAGCGAACAGAAGTTTTGCCGACGCATCGTAGAGCATGATCTGTTCCGGAGCGTGGCCGTCGCCGGACAGGATGTCGAAGGTGCGGCTTCCGATCTTCAGCTTCTCGCCGGCGACGAGCCGAAAAAACGTCAGCGGCAGCGGGGTGACCATGCGGAGATAGAAATTGCCCTGTGTCGAAACCGTCTCGGCGGTCGCATCGCTCATGCCATGGGCGCGGTAGAAGGCGCGATAGGCCTCGGAGCCGAGCGCGTCAGGGCTCAGCGAGATGTTGTTGCAGGCGAGAAAGCCCGTCTGGCTGGTCAGGAGCGGAATTCCAAACTCGGCACAGAGCCACCCGGCAAGACCGATATGGTCGGGGTGGTGATGCGTCACGATCAGGCGGGTCAGGCGCTTGCCCTTGAGCGGGCCCGCAAGCAGCGCCTGCCATGCGTCCTTGGTTCGGTCGTCGGCAATCCCGGTATCGACCGCCGCATATCCGTCGCCGTCTTCGATCAGATAGATGTTCACATGGTTCAGCCGGAAGGGCAGGGCCAGCCGCGCCCAGAGGATGCCCGGTGCGATCTCCATGCAGGCGCCGTTCTCGGGCGGCGTTGTCATGGGAAAGGTTATGGGGCGGGCGGCAGCGGGGGAGGCTGCAATTTCGGCTGCGGCCGAATGGGACATGGACACACGTGTTTCCTTCTGGTCTTTTCGACCGAGAGTGCCGTCATCGAGCGCTGCATGGCAAGCCCTAAGCGAGGCTTATCATCCTAAAGGTGACTTGCGAGGATGGCTTGCCTGTTCCTATAGTCGCCGCGCATAGGGAGGAGATCGCGCTCACGGGTGAATCGAACGGCTTGAATTGCGCGTGGATTCTGTAAATGGAATCAAGATTTTGAGTTGCGAAACGCGTCTGGCAGCAGGAGGAGGTGCGGCCGCAGATGGATGATGTGAAGACCAGGACAGAGGGCAGGGCGGGTATCGTCACGCTCGCGCGGCCGCAGGCGCTCAATGCGCTGTCGCATCCAATGAGCCTTGCCATCGAGGCGGCTTTTGACGCATGGCGCGACGATCCCGCCATTGCCCTTGTCATCATGGAAGCGGAGGGCGAAAAGGCCTTCTGCGCGGGGGGCGATATTGCAAGTATCTACCACCAGGCCAAGGCCGGCGCGCTGCAGCCGGCGCGTGACTTCTGGCGCGACGAATATCGCCTGAATGTTAAGATCGCCGAGTACCCCAAGCCGATTGTTTCGTTCATGCAAGGTTTCATCATGGGCGGCGGCGTAGGTCTTGGCTGCCATGGCAGCCACCGGATCGTCGGGGAGAGTTCCAGGGTTGCGATGCCCGAATGCGGCATCGGCCTCATTCCGGATGTCGGCGGATCGCTGATCCTCGCCCGCGCTCCGGGCCGGGTGGGGGAATATGTCGGGCTCACGGGCGAGCGGTTGAACGCGGCGGATGCGATTTTTGCCGGTTTTGCCAATCTTTATGTACCGGGTGAGGATTGGCCGGCGCTGAAGCGCGGGCTGATCGAGACGGGCGATGCCACGCGCGCAGAAGAGGCCGCACGCCCGGTTGAAGGCGCAACCCTGCCGGGGCTCATGCCCATGCTGGACCGGGTCTTTTCCGCTGAGACGCTGAGCGAAATCCTTGAACGGCTGGAAGGGGAGGGGGGCGAGACGGCCGAAAAGGCGCTTGCCGCCATCCGCCGCAGCTCGCCGATTTCGCTCGCCGCCACGCTCGAAATTCTGCGTCGGGCGCGGGGTTTCTCATCCGTCCGTGAGGCCGTGGCGCTGGAATATCGCTTCACCTGGCGGTCCCATGAATTAGGCGACTTCGTTGAGGGCATTCGCGCGCAATTGATCGACAAGGACCGCACGCCGCACTGGAAACATCCGGCAGCCGACGCCGCACCGGCGCCATATATTGCCATGATGCTCTCCAGCCTGGGCGAAAACGACATCCAATAACGGGAGGAATCAACATGAAGATCGGCTTTATCGGGCTCGGCAATATGGGCGGGCCGATGGCGCATAATCTGGCGAAGGAGGGACATGAGGTCCTGGGCTTCGATCTCGCTGCCCCGATGCCGGAGGGCGTGCACAAGGCTGCGACAGCCGGCGATGCCGCCCGTGGCGCCGATGTGGTGATTACCATGCTGCCGAACGGAGCTATTTTGCGCGCGGTCGCCGGCGAAATCATCCCCGTGATGCGCAAGGGAGCGGTGTTTCTCGATTGCTCGACAGTGGATGTGGCAAGCGCCCGCGCCGTCGCCGCCGACGCGGAAGCAGCAGGCATGATGGCAATCGATGCCCCTGTTTCCGGCGGGATCACTGGTGCTGCAGCCGGAACGCTCACCTTCATGGCCGGCGGTTCCGACGCTGCATTCGCGGTGGTGAAACCGCTCCTTGATATCATGGGGCAGAAGGCCGTGCATTGTGGCGGGGCAGGGGCGGGGCAGGCGGCCAAGATCTGCAACAACATGATCCTCGGCGCGACCATGATCGCGACCTGCGAGGCTTTCGCGCTTGCCGACAAGCTGGGCCTCGACCGGGCCAAGATGTTCGATGTCGTCTCCACGTCATCCGGCTATTCCTGGTCGATGAATGCCTATTGTCCGGCCCCCGGCGTCGGACCGAAGTCTCCAGCCGACAATGGCTACAAGCCCGGATTTGCCGCGGAACTCATGCTGAAGGATCTGCGGCTATCGCAGGAAGCTGCCCGAAGTGTTGACGCCGACACGCCCATGGGTGCGCGTGCGACCGAGCTTTATGCGTCATTCGTGGAAGAGGAGGGAGGCCGCAGCCAGGACTTCTCCGCCATGCTCCCGCGCTTCGAGAGGCGGGGCAGGAGCGGGTGACAGGTTTTACCGGGCTGGTTCGCTTGTGAACAATAATGGTCCGCCTGGTGCGGACATTTGGCCAGATTCGCCAGGGTACAAGAGATGATTGAGTATGAATTCTAACAGCGATTGCAAACCTTTGAGTAGAGAAGCTTAAATTTGCAACATGAGATTTATTTAGTTATTTATAACTGATGAATTGTAGCAAAAAATCGCCTATTCATCTGAATCGCGAGGTTATTTTCAGAATTAGATAACGCCTTCGTGCAATTGTGACCCCACTAATCGGGCGATGATACAGTTACGCCACGCGTCCCGCGTGTTGGAACAATATTCGTCTTGAATTATAAGGCGAAACATCTTTTGACACGCAGGTTCCTGTTCAATTTGTTTGGGGCACTCCTCCGAGGCCGGCAAGCCAGCATGCCTTTGATGTTTGCCCTGCTGTTTGGCGGTCTGATGCTCGCGGCTGGCGGTGCTCTGGATATCGCCAATGTCATGAAAGTACGTTCCAACGTTCAGAATATGGCCGATAGCGCCGCTCTTGCCGGTGCGTCCCAATACCGGCTCGGCAATAGCGACACGAACGTGGTCAAGCAGGTCGCGCTTGCCTTCGCCAGATCAGCGCTTGAGTCTGCCGGTATTCAGGGAGAGCCGACGGCGACCGTGAACGAGCAGGACAGGTCGGTCACAGTGGCGATCTCGGCTACGGTGGTCCTGCGCTTTATCCGGCTTGGCGGGGCGGTTGGCTATGGGATCAATTCGAAAGCGGTGGCCCGTGCCGGCAGTTCGAGCGTGATCTGCCTGCTCGCGCTGGGCGAAGGGTCGGTCAATCTCGGTGTGGCCAATGGCAAGGTGACAGCCAGCAAATGCAACACCCACTCAAACTCCAAGGCCAGCGACGGGCTGGTTGTTGAGGGTCTGGGAACCATTTCGTCCAAGGTCATTTGTACGAGCGGCGGCTATGTCGGAGCGGAAAATGCGTTCGATCCCGCTCCGGCAACGGACTGTCCGGTAGCCGCCGACCCCCTTGCCTCGCGGATGGCACCAAGCGAAACCAAGTGTGATTACACCAATTTCAAGGTCGAGATTGGCCTGCAGACGCTGCGTCCCGGCGTCTATTGCGGTGGTTTGGTCATCGACAAGCCGACCCGTGTGCGGATGATGCACGGGACCTATATCATGAAGGACGGCCCCTTGGTGCTGACCAATGCGGCCTCCCTCAACATGGTCGACGCCGCCGTGTATCTGACGGGGAAGGATTCCGTTCTCTATTTCGACTATACGTCGTCGCTCGATCTCAGCGCGCCGGTCTCCGGACCGCTTGCCGGCATTCTCTTCTTTGAGGACCGCAATGCTCCTGCAGGTCGCCTTCACCAGATCGGCAGCCGCATCGCACCGCAACTACTGGGTACAATCTACCTCTCCCGTGGCCGACTGGTCGTCGGTCAGCTGCCCACCGACGGGCTTCTGTCGTTCGATTGCAAGTTGCAGGGGCTCACGCAGAGCCATCCGCTGCTGGCATCCGTGCTGCCCAAGGTTGCGCTTGTGCCATGCCCGCTGCCACAGATCAGTCTGGCGTTGCAATCGGCGTGGACCCTCATCGTCGCCAGAGAGGTTTCCGTCAACGGCGGGGTGAACCTCGTGCTCAACGCCAACTATGACGCCTCGCCGGTCGCGCCTCCGGCCGAAGCCATGGCAGATTCGACGATCCTCACGCACTAAGGTTCTACCCGGCGGGATGAAAGCCTTTGCGAAATACGCTATCTCCTTGCTTTATCTGGGTTTAGACGGGAGACTGGAGCGCGGTTCCGCTACCGTTGCAATCGGCGATCAAGGCGGTGCCGGCTGAGACGACCGCCAAGCCGGAGGTCATTTTTTTGATCTCTTTCAGCGCGAGCGAAAGTAAAAAGCCATTAGGCTTTCGTTACTTTTTCTTGGCCATTCAATTCAGGAGGTTATCCCGGAGCCTACGGAGCGCCCCCGTTGGTAAAAGGACCGTTCGGGCGGATTCGCCGCGTTCATATGGGCAGGGTCGAGTGGAGGCAAGGCGGGAGGTCCCATAAAGTCATTTTGGACGCATGCCCCTGCCGGTCATGCGTCTCACCCGGCCTGGAGTGTCCCCAAGGGTTGTCCGAGCAGGGCGGTGCCTGCGCCTGGCACTGCAGCGCACCGCACCGTCTTCAGCTGCCAGGGTAAGGAACGCGTCGGAACGCCTTCGGATCGGCGGGCGCTCACATGCGCTTGCGCCAGTCGCCGATGGCGCGGATGACCGTTTCGCGGTCTTCCGCCAGCCGGTCGATTTCGGAGATTTCGACAAGGGACTGATCTTCGCGCGCAATGCGCTCGAAGCGGGCCGCGGTTTCGGCAATGGCGCGTGCGCCGACATTGAAGCTCATCGATTTCAGGGCATGGGCGACGCGGCCGAGGCGCTCGACATTTTCCGTCGTCACCGCCTCACGCAATTCGGTGATCCGGTCTGCCGACTGCGCCTCATAGAGCCCGACGATCCGGTCCACGACGGCAAACGCGCCGCCGGCCATCTTCAGTAGATCTTCGAGGACAGCAAGATCGAGCTGACCTTCGGCTGCCTCCGTCTCGATCTGGCCTTCAACCGGAACGGCATGCGTTCCGGTTGCATGGGTGCCGATCACGTCGGCCAGCCGCGCCAATGTGAAAGGCTTGTGCAGCACGCCATCCATGCCCGCCTCGCGCCACGCGTCTGCGGCTGTGCCGATGACATGGGCTGTCAGCGCAACGATCGGCGTGCGCTCGCGGTTGCCCTCGGCTTCGGCGGCGCGGATTTCGCGCGTCGCATCGAAGCCGTCGAGTTCTGGCATCGACCCATCCATGAGCACGAGGTCATAGCGGGTCTTGAGGACCGCATCGACCGCCTGCCGTCCGTCTTCGACGAAGTCGGCGACGATCCCGAGACGGCGAAGGGCTGCATCGGCGACCTCGCGGTTGACTTCGGCGTCGTCGGCAACCAGCACCTTGAGACCGGCGAATGTCGGCGTTGCCGTCTCGCGCTGGTCGGCGCCGCGCGTGTCTTCGCTGAGCGGACGACCTGCAATGAGCCGGCTGACGATCTCATCCAGCTCGAAGGCGGATGCGGGCCTGATCAGCACGCCATCGGCGCGTCGCGATGGCAGAAGCGTTTCGGCGCGCTCGTCGGCAAAGCCGACGGCCACGATCGCGCCCGAACCGTCGAGGTCCAGCCTTGGCTGTTGGGAAAGACGGTCGAACGCCGCCAAGACCAGTTGTGCGCCGACGGCGCTTTGCTCCAGCGCTTCTGCGCCGACCGTTTCCACTGCGAATCCCGCCTGTTCGAGATAATGCGCCAGCGCAGTCTCTGTCTGCTTTCCGGCGACCGAGACGACGGCGCGCGGGGCTGAAGCCTGTTCGCCGCTCCAGCGGGCCCAGCCGGATTCGGAAGAGGGTGTTGTCAGGGGAAGCGAGAAGTGGAAATTCGTACCCTCGCCAAGCGTACTCGTCACTGCGATCTCGCCGCCCATGGCGGTGACCAGCCTGCGGGCGATGGTGAGGCCGAGCCCGGTGCCGCCAAACTGGCGCGTCGTCGTCTGGTCGGCCTGCGAGAAGGCCTCGAAGATCGTGCCGAGCTTGTCTTTGGCAATGCCGATGCCGGTGTCGATGACGGAGAAGCGGATGCGGTCCTCCCCATCCGGACCGACATGAATGGTCACGCCGCCGGCTTCCGTAAACTTCAGCGCGTTGTTGACGAGGTTGCTGAGCACCTGTCCGAGCCGCGTTGGGTCGGCATCGATGCGCGTGTTGCGCGGCAACTCGATGAGCGCTGCGAGATCGAGCTTTTTCGTATGCGCACGGTCGGCAAAGAGGCGGAGTACGGTATCGACCGCCTCGAAGGGGCTCACCTCCAAATGCTCGACATCAAGCTTGCCGGCCTCGATCTTGGAGAGGTCGAGAATATCGTTGATGATGGCGAGAAGGCTGGCGCCCGAGCGGGCGATCACTTCGGCCTGCTTGCGGGAGCGCTCCGGCATGTCGCTGCCGGCCAGCAGCTCGGCCATGACGAGAATGCCGTTCATCGGTGTGCGGATTTCGTGGCTCATCGTCGCCAGGAAGTCCGACTTGGCGCGGTCGGCGGCAACAGCCTCGGAGGCGGCGCGCTGATAGTCGGCGGTGCGGTCGGCCACATCCTGTTCCAGCCGCTCGCGGTGCCTTGCGAGCCGTTCGTCGCGTTCGTGAATATCGGCGATCATGCCGTTGAAGCCTTCGACCAGAAGGCCCACTTCGTCATTGCTCTCGCGCGGCAGCACCACGCGGTAATCGTGCTTGACCTTGATCTGTGCCATGGCACCGGCCAGCCGCGTCAGCGGGCGGGTGATGGCGCCCTGCAGCCGCAATGCAATGATGATGGCGATGATGAGCGCTGCGCCGCCGCCGAGGAGGGCGGTTTCGACGGCTGCCCAGACAAGGCCCGGCAGATCGCGCGTGTCGCCGATGAGGCGCAACAGCCCGATCTGCTTTCCGGCCTGAACGACGGGAACCTGAACCTCGATGGTACGGCTGCCGAGAATGTCGCCAATCGAGATCTTCTCATCCGGATTGGTCAGCACGAGGTCGCTGGCAAGCTGTTCCGTCGCACCGAAATCGGCAAGTGTTTCGCCGTCGGGCAGGTTCAGTCCGACATAGACCAGACCCTCGATGCGGCCCATGCCGCGCATGGCGCTCTGCGCTGCCTGGACATCGTGCGTGGCAGCAGCATTGGCTGCCGTCGACGCAATGATTTGCGCAACCGAAAAGAGTGACTGGGGGCGCGATATCGCGTAGCGAGATGCTTCCTGCCAGGCCGTGAAGGTAATGACGAAGATTTCGGCAAGGGAAATGGCGCCGATAACAAGGAGTACTAATTTGGTTCTGATCGAAAATGATCTTTGCGCCATCGTCTTGGTTTCTTCAAAATTGTGCCGTTTATGGAAATGTAAACCAAGCCTCCTTACAAACTCTTAGCAGCTCGAGCGGTATATAGTTTTTGATATCTGAAGCCGTTTGGAGCCAGCCTCGTGTCGCATCCGGCACCAGACAGACGAGAATGAAATGGCAACAGTCGCGCGAAACGTAAAATTCGACTATGTCGAGACCGACACGCTGAGTATTCTGGCGGTTGATGATGATCCGATCCAGCGCGAGTTCTGCTCCGTCTACATGACGACGCCGACGGTGAGCGTGGAGACGGCCGACTGCGCGGAAGCCGGGCTGGAGCGTCTTGAAGCCCAGGAATATGGTGCGCTGCTGGTTGACGTCGATATGCCGGGCATGAGTGGCATCGAACTCGTTGGGCTGCTGCGCAGCCGGCCGGAATTCGACAGGATGCCGATCATGGTCATCACCGGCAATGAAGACGTTCCCTCCATCGATGCGGCCTATGCGGCCGGTGCGACGGCCTTCATGTGCAAGCCGGTGAACTGGCGGCTGCTGTCCCATCAGGTTCGCTTCATGGTGCGCGCGCATCGCGCGCTGCTGGCGGCGGGCGAAGGCGTTGGCGGCTTGACGGCGGACGGGACGCCGGCCGCAGCGCAATGAGGAGGCACGGGTTCCGGTTTGCAGGATAAGTTTCTCGATCATTTGACGCTGCACTACCAGCCGCAGATGACAGCCGACGGCCAGGGTGTGGCGGCGGCAGAGGCCCTGCTACGCGTGGCTCAGCCAACCGGCGATTTCACAAACACGGCCGATGTTCTGGCCTATGTCGAAAAGACCGATCAGGTCGAGGTGCTGGACTGGTGGATTGCCGAGCGTGCCTGCCGCGATGCGCTGCGCTGGCCGGGCCTGTCGATCGGTATCAACCTGTCGGCCGGCCGATTCCGCGATCCGAATTTCGCGCCGCGCTTCATCGCGATGGTGAAGGAGATCGGCGTTCCCGCGACCCAGATCGAGCTTGAGATCGTCGAAAGCTCCTATATCGAGGATTTCGAGACGGCGAACCTCAATATCAATGCGTTGCGGGCTGCCAAGATCCGCATCGCGCTTGATGATTTCGGCACCGGCTTTTCGTCGCTGACCTATCTTCTCAAGATGCCGGTCGACAAGCTGAAGATCGACAAGTCCTTTGTCGACGGGCTGGGTGATCTCAAGTCGACGGCCATCGTCCATGCCGTCGTGGCGCTGGCGCGCGCCGTGGGCCTGAAGATCACGGCCGAGGGCATCGAGAACGAGCATCAGTGGAAACTGCTGAAGCTTGCCGGTTGTCATTACATGCAGGGCTGGCATTTCTACAAGGCCATGGACCCGGATGCGCTGACCGCGCTGCTTTCCGAATTCCGCATCGTCAAACCATTCTGATCGGCGCGAAGGCCGGGCTCAGAACTCCGCCACCTTGCCCCAGGCCGACGCGTTGAAGCGGGAGGGGTGATAGGGCCTGGGATCGACAATGGGTTCGGCGCCGGTTGCGATATCGGCGATGAGATGGCCAGCACCCGGACCGATGCCGAAGCCGTGGCCGGAAAAGCCGGCGGCGAGAATGAAGCCCGGCAGGCTCTCCAGCTCGCCGATACCCGGCACACCATCCGGCGTGGAATCGATATAACCGGCCCAGGTGCCTGTGATTTTCGTGCTCTTCAGCGCTGGCAGGAGTTCCAGCGCGCGTTGATGAATGAGGCGGAGCGTGCCCTGATCCGGTTTCGGATCGAGGATGCGCATGTGCTCCATCGGCGTCGGCCGGTCGAGCCGCCAGCGGGAAACGGTTTCGTGCCCGCCTTTCATGCCTTCGAGACCGCCGGGGGAAAGCAGCTGCCAGCGCTTGAGGAACATGGGCAGAAATTGCGGCAGGAACCGCAGCTGTTGCGGTGTGAGATCGACGCGGGCGCGGCCACTGATCGAGAGCGTATAGTCGCCATTGCTGCGCGCCGTAACCGAAATATCCTTCGTGTGTAGCGCCGGCGGAATGCCCTCAGCACCGGATACGGCGACAATGGAGGACCGGATGGAGGCTTGCGGGAACCGTATGCCGAGCTGCCGGCAGAACGACGAGGCCCAGGCACCGCCCGAGAGGATCGCGATCTTGGTGCGGATCGTGCCGCGTTCGGTCACGACGGCGCTTAGGCGCCCGCCCTCGGTCTCGACGCCGCGCGCCGCGCAGTTCTGGATGACGGTGCCGCCAAGTTTCATCACGGCCCGCGCGACGGCGGGTGCTGCCTTCGAGGGATCGGCAATACCGTCGGTCGGCGAAAACACGCCGCCTTTCCAGGAGCGGCCCGTCGCCTTGCCCTTCTCGGCAGCCTCTGCGGCGGAGAGCATATGCGTCGTCACGCCTGCGGTCTTTGCGAAGTCGCGCCAGCGCGCCCAGCCTTCAATTTCGGCTTCGTTGTTGCTCAGATAGAGGAGGCCGCAACGGCGGAAGCCGATATCCTCGCCGGTTTCGGCCACAAAACGCTCCCACAGGTCGAGGCTCTTGGTGGAAATGGGGAGTTCGCGCGCGTCGCGGTTCTGCTGGCGGCACCAGCCCCAGTTCCGGCTCGACTGTTCAGCCCCGATACGGCCTTTCTCCAGCAGAACGGTCTTCAGGCCGCGCTGAGTCAGGAAATAGGCGGTAAAGACACCAACGATGCCGCCGCCGATGACGACGACATCGGCCTCTTTCGGCGGGTTTGAAGGGGTCTCGATGAGGGTCAACGGTGCGGGCATCGGAATCTCCAATTCTGAGACCCAGACTAGGCGCTTGCTGCGGGCATGCGGAACCGCAGTTACAGCCGCGACAGCAGAAAATTCCGGTCTCGTCGCGCGCATCGAAATCTTATGCGCCGTTTCATATTTGGCGGCTTGATGGACAAGCGATCCGTCTATGCTAACCTTGCTTCACACACGCGGCAGAATTTTATGCTGCAAGAGACGAGGGAAGGCGGCAGGCGCATGATGAAACTCGATCGGACGGATATCAAGATCCTCTACGAGCTGCAGAAGAACGGCCGCATCACCAATGTGGAACTGGCCGATCTCGTGCATCTGTCGCCTAGCCCTTGCCTGATGCGCGTCAAGCGCCTGCAGGCCGAAGGCTATATCGAGGGCTATTCGGCGCAGATCAATCTCGGCAAGCTCGGCCAGACGTTGACCGTCTTTACCGAGATCACGCTGAAGAACCATCGTCAGGTCGATTTCGCCCGCTTCCTGGCCGTGGTCGACAAGATCGACCAGGTGATCGAGTGCCATCTCGTCTCCGGCGGTTACGATTATCTCGTGAAATTCGTCACCGCCGGTATCGGCGAATACCAGACGATCATGGAGCGCCTGACCGACATGGATATCGGCATCGACAAATATTTCAGCTTCGTCGTGCTGAAATCGCCGATCGTGAAGTCGCACCTGCCGCTGACGAGTTTGTTTCCGGTGTAGGGCGAAGCTCAAGCCCCGCCATACTGCCGCAGCAACTCCGGCTCCAGCACCAGATTGTCGAGCCAGGTCGGGTCGAGTTTCGGCACGGAGGAGAAGAGCAGTTTCGAATAGGGATGGGCTGGCGTCTTCACGTCCTCGCGCGTCAGGTGTTCAACTTTTTCGCCGCGATACATGACCACGATCTCGTCGCAGATCGCCTCGACCACCGAAAGGTCGTGACTGATGAAGATGTAGGAGAGGTCGAGTTCGCGCTGCAATTCCTTCAGCAGTTCGATGATGGCAGCAGCGACCACGGTGTCGAGCGCTGAGGTGATCTCGTCGCAGATGATCAGCTTCGGGTTGGCGGCCAGAGCGCGTGCAAAGTTGATGCGCTGCTTCTGCCCGCCGGAAAGCTCGGACGGGTGGCGATAGCGCAGCGCCTTTGGCAGTTGCACCATGTCGAGGAGTTCTTCGACGCGGGCCGCCCGTGCCTTGCCCGACAGGCCGTGATAGAAACTCAAGGGCCGGCCGAGAATGTCCTCGATGGGCTTGGCCGGGTTGAGCGCCGTATCGGCATATTGGAAGACGATCTGCATCTCGCGCAGCGCCTCGCGGGAACGACGTCGCGCGTTGTGGTCGACTTCCTTGCCGTCGAAGATGATATTGCCGGCACTCGCAGGCAGGATGCCGGCAATGGTGCGCGCGAGCGTCGATTTCCCGCAACCGGATTCCCCAATAATGCCGAGGTTGCGGCCCTTCTCGACCGAAAGGCTTACCGAGCGCACGGCCGTCATGAAGGGCAGTCCGTCGGACTGGATGGGGCCATAGCCGGCGATCACGTTCTCGATTTCGAGAAGTGGAGCTGCCTTGTCGGTTCGTTTGCCGGCAAATTGTGTTTCCTTCGGCTCGAAGGCGGCCAGAAGTTCCTGCGTATAAGCGTGTTTGGGTGTCGAGAGGATTGTTTCCGTCGTGCCCTCTTCCTGGACCTCGCCGCCCTTGAGCACGACGATGCGATCGGCGATCTGGGCGACGACGGCGAGGTCGTGCGAGACATAGACGCCGGCAATGCCGCCGGCCTTCATCACCGACTTGAAGGCTTTCAGCACGTCGATCTGGGTCGTCACATCAAGTGCCGTGGTCGGCTCATCGAAGATGACGAGCTTGGGATCGCCGATCAGCGCCATGGCGGCGGCAAGCCGCTGCAACTGGCCGCCCGAAACTTGATGCGGATAGCGCCCGCCAATCGTTTCGGGAGAGGGAAGCGACAGGGCCCTGAAGAGTTCGATGGCGCGCTCGCGCGCCTTATCCGGTGTCATCAGGCCGTGGATACGTGTCACTTCGATGACCTGGTCCATGATTGTCTGCGACGGGTTGAAGGCGGCGGCGGCACTTTGCGGCACATAGGCGACATCCGTACCGCGCAGGGCCGAGCGCTCGCGCTCTGAAAGCTTTGCCATGTCCTTGCCATCGACCAGAATGGCGCCGCCCGCGATGCGGCAGCCGGGGCGGGTATGGCCCATCAGCGTCAGCGCAATCGTCGTCTTGCCCGAGCCGCTTTCGCCGATTAGCGCGACGATCTCGCCCCTGGCGATCTCGATATCGACGCCCTTGATGATCTCGATGCGCCGGCCGGAATCCGTGGTCGCCTCGACATGCAGGTTCTTGATTTCGACAAGCTTGCTCATATCAGGCGCTCCGGTCGCGGATCTTGCGGGGCAGGTTGTCGATCAGCAGGTTGACGCTGATCGTGAGACTGGCAATGGCAATCGAGGGCGCAATGACCGCCGCCGAGCCAAAGGACAGGCCCTGAATGTTTTCATGCACCAGTGCACCCCAGTCGGCGAGCGGCGGCTGTACGCCGAGCCCGAGGAAGGAGAGGCCCGATAGAAGCAGCACGATGAACACGAAGCGCAGCCCGAAATCGGCCAGAACCGGCCGGATGATATTGGGCAATATCTCCGACGCAGCCAGATAAAAGGTGTTTTCGCCGCGAATGCGGGCCACCGTGATGAAGTCCATCGTGTTGACGTTCACCGCCAGCGCACGGGCGAAGCGATAGGAGCCCGGAATGTAGATGACCGCGAGCGTCATGATCAGGGCGGGCAGCGACGAGCCGACGGCGGCCACGACGACCAGACCGAAAAGCTTGCTCGGAATGGAGATCATCGCATCCATGAACCGGCTGAGCACGGTATCGAACCAGCCGCCGATGACGGCTGCCGCCATGCCAAGGATGACCCCGCTGCCGGAGGCGACGAGAACGCCGGCTAGCGCAATGCCCAGCGTGTAGCGGGCGCCGAGAATGATGCGCGAGAGCATATCGCGCCCAAGATAATCCGAACCCAGCCAGAGCTTCGAACTGATCGGACCGAAATAGTCCATGTCGATGATCTTGCCGATCGGATAGGGCGCGATATGCGGCGCCAGAATGGCGACGATGGCCCAGAAGAGAATCACCACAAAGGCGACCATGCCGACGGGGCTGAACGTGTAGCCGAAATAGCCGGAGCGGGTGGGCGACAGGGCGCTTTGCGTCATCAGCGGAGCCTCGGATTGGACAGGATGGCGATGATATCGGCAATGGTGATCAGGATCAGGTAGCCGAGGCAGAAGATCAGCGCGCAGGTCTGGATCAACGGGAGGTCGCGCGTGGCGACCGCATCGACCATGAGCTTGGCGATGCCGGGATAGTTAAAGATCGTCTCGATGATGATCACCCCCCCGATGAGATAGGAGAGCGAGAGTGCCAGCGCATTGACGATGGGCCCGAGCGAATTGGGCAGCGCGTGCCTCAGCACGATCCGGCTGCGCGAGGCGCCCTTCAGCAGCGCCATCTCGACATAAGGGGTCGACAGCGTCTCGATCACGGCGGCACGGGTCATGCGGATGATTTGGGCGGAGACGACGAAGGTCAGCGTCACGACCGGCATCGCATACATGCGCAGCAGATCGTAGATCGAATGAACCTCATTGACGAAGGAAATGGCAGGCAGCCATTTCAGATAGACCGCGAAGATCAGCACGGCCGTGGAGGCGACAACGAATTCGGGAACCGAGATCACGCCGATGGTCAGCACCGTGACGATGCGGTCATACACCGAGCCGCGCAGGACGGCGGCGGTGATGCCAAGCGTCAAGGCGAGCGGAACTGCCACCAGGGCCGTGATGCCGGCGAGTTCCATTGTGTTGACGAACCGATATCCGATCAACTGTGCGATGGGCATGTTATTGGCATAGGACGTGCCGAAATCGCCGGTCAGAACTCCTGCCAGCCAACGCAGAAACCGCAACATTGCCGGTTCGTCCAGATGCATGGCATGACGAAGCCCCGCAACCGCTTCCGGTGTTGCGGCCTGGCCGAGCAGAATGGCCGCTGTGTCCCCCGGCAGCATGTTGGTTGCGAAGAAGACCGCGAAAGAAACGATGAGGAGGGTGATCACGCTGAGGAACAGCCGCTTTCCGATCATGCTTGCGATTTCAGCGTTCATGAGATCTCTCCAGCCGCATAGTCGAGGAACGACAGCCAAACCACGTTTTGGATTTTTGGATTAAAGCATGCCGAGCCGAAATAAGCTGCGGTCTTGTTCGACGGAGCGTGCCCGACCGCACTCCATAAGCGGAGCTGGCCGCTGCCACCCGGTACATGCGAAGGCCGCTTGCCGGCCTTCGCATGCCGCATGAATGAAAGTTGGTCCTGGAGGGCCTCAAGCCCTCCGAACGTTTTCATGTCCATTGGGCCCGATCAGGCTTCCAGCCAGACATATTCTGCCATGGCGTAACCCATCATGCCACCGAGCGGGTTGACCTCAAGCCCCTTGACCTTGGCGGAAACGCCGTCGGCATTGGTCGTGTAGGCCGGGATGATGGTGCCGGCTTCTTCGGAGATCATGGTCTGCATCTCGTTGTAGATCTCGTGGCGCTTGGCGTCGTCGAGCATGCCGCGGGCTTCCAGCATCATCGAGTCGAACTTCGGCGACTTGAACTGGCTTTCGTTCCAAGGAGCATCGGACGAATAGAGAAGCGAGAAGTAGATGTCCGGTGTCGGCCGCGGATTGATATTGCCGAAATGGATCGGTGCCTTGAGCCAATACTTGTCCCAGTAGCCATCCGAAGGCACGCGCTGGATATCGAGCTTGAGGCCGATATCGGCACCCGAGGCCTGGATGATCATGGCCATGTCGATGGAGAAGTCGGCCGCCTCCGAGGCGACGACGGGGATCGACTGGCCGAGAACACCGGCCTTCTGGAAGTAATGCTTTGCCTTGTCGGGATCGAATGCTTTCGGCTTCAGGTCCTTGTTGTGGAAGACATTGGCCTTGGAGATCGGCTGGTCGTTGCCGACGTCGCCGAAGCCACGGAGTGCTGCGGCAACGATCTGTTCGCGGTCGATCAGATGCTTCATGCCCGTCACGAAGTCGGGCTTGTTCATGTCGAGGCGAATGTTGAGGTTCGTATAGCTGCCGACCGTCGACCGCGAAAGCCGGAAGTCTTTCTGGCCATCAACCAGCTTGGCCGCACGGGGATCTACGGAGGAGCAGAATTGAATGTCACCGGCCAGCAGTGCGTTGACGCGGGCCGTCGCATCGGGAATGGCAAAGAACTCGAAGGAGTCGAGATGCGGGAGGTTCGGCTTCCAGTAATTCGTGTTCTTCTTGACGATGGATCGAACGCCGGGCTGGAAGGTTTCCAGAACGAAGGCGCCGGTGCCGATGCCCTTGGAGAAGTCGGTTGTGCCATCCTGCACGATCATGAAGTGATGCAGCGCCAGAATGTACGGAAGGTCGGCATTGGCGGCCTTCAGGACGATTTCGACCGTGTTGGGGTCGATCGCCTTGATCTCCGTCATCTGGGCGGCGATCTTGGCGACCTTCGAACCGACGGCGGGATCGAGATGGCGCTTCAAGGCGAACACGACGTCGGCTGACGTCAGGGTCTTGCCATCATGGAAGGTCACGCCCTTGCGCAGGGTCACGGTCCAGGTCTTGGCATCCTTGGTTTCGAGCTTTTCGGCGAGTTCCATCTGTGGAACGCCCGTCACGTCAATGAAGGTCAGGCGGTTGTAGAGCGAACAGCAGCGCGAATAGTCGGTGCCCAGCGAGGCCTTGGCCGGGTCGAGCGTGTCGGCGTTGGAAGAGGAAATGCCCGCGGCCTTCATGTGACCGCCGGAAACCGGCGTCGCCGCAACCGCTTGCTCGGCGCGGCCGAAGACGGCGCCGCCGGCGGAGAGCGCAACGCCACTTGCCAGCATCATCTTCAGAAGATCGCGGCGGGTCGCGCCGCGACGGATGGCATCCTCGACGCGGGTGTCGTCCGATTTCGTCCAGTTGGTAATCTTGTCGGTCATGTCATTCCCCTTCTTTGCTTTGATTGGGTGATGTCCGTCTTGTGCGGACTTTCGGCCCCGGTGAATATTGCTCGCGGCGTCCCGTGTTTTGCGCCTTCTCCCGTTGATGCGCCGGGTGACCGGCGTGGGCGCTTTCTGCCTATTCCATTTGCCAGAGGCCGGTTTGCTCTCGGGCTTGATGTTTATCAGTCTGTCATGTCCGCCGGGGCGTATCGTTCGATTTGGTCCGGGACGGCAGCATAAAATTGCGAACTTGCTTCCTGCGGCGATATTTCGGCGAAATGCCGCCGCAGTCGGTTTCTGCGGTTCAGGTCAGCGCCGCCCGGATATCCGGGTCTTCCAGCGTTTGGTCGAGCGTTTGGCGGGTCCGTTCGACAATGGCGTCGATATCGGCATCCGTGCAGCAGAGCGGCGGGGCATAACCCAGCACCCCTTGCGGGAAGGCGCGGATGACGAGACCATTGTCCCAGGCGCGGTCGAAAATGCGGCGCGCCGGCTGGGCTGCTGCCGGAAGCGGCGTCTTCTTCGCCTTGTCCGTCACCAGCTCCACGCCGTAAAGCATGCCGCGCCCGCGGATCTCGCCGACAAGCGGGTGGTTGCTCAGACTTTGAAGTCCTGCCAGGAGCCGGGCTCCGGCCTTGACACCGTTTTCCAGCAGGCCGCCTTCGTAAAGCTTCAGGACTTCCAGCGCGACGGCGGCGCTGACCGGATGGGCAGAATAAGTAAAGCCGTGGCCGACGGCCGTCTCGCCCGCGCCATCGGCAATCACGTCATAGACATGATCGGCCATGAAGACCGCGCCCATCGGCACATAGCCGGAGGTCAGCCCCTTGGCGACCGTCATCATGTCTGGCACGATGCCTTCGTCGGATGAGGCAAAGAGCGGACCGGTGCGGCCGAAGCCGGTGATGACTTCGTCGGCGATGAAGAGGATGCCGTAGCTCGTGCAGAGCTCGCGCATGGCCTTGATCCAGCCTTTTGGCGGGACGATGACGCCGCCCGACCCTTGGATCGGTTCGGCATAAAATGCTGCCACGCGATCCGCGCCGATCTCCTCGATCTTGGCCTTCAGGCTGGCAAGCGAGGCGGCCGTGATCGCCGCATCGTCTTCGCCCACGGGGTTGCGGTAGGGATAGGGCGAGGGGATCTTGTGCTGCCAGTCGAACGGCAGGCCGAAGCCGGCATGGAAGGCCGGAAGTGCGGTGAGCCCGGCGCCGACCGTGGTCGAGCCATGATAGCCCTGCTGGATCGAGATGAACTGATCGCGCTGCGGGTGGCCCTTGGCGTTCCAATAGTAGCGTACGAAGCGGATGGTGGAATCCACCGCATCCGAGCCGCCGAGCGTGAAATAGACGCGGTTGAGATCGCCCGGCGCCCGTTCGGCGAGTTCTGCCGCCAGCCGGATCGCCGGCTCGGAGCCGAGGTCGAAATAGCCGGTCGCGTAGGGCAGTTCGCGCAACTGCTTCGTGGCCGCCTCGATGATGCTTTCATGGCCGTATCCGGCATTCACACACCAGAGCCCGGCAAAGCCGTCGACCAGTTGATGTCCATTGGCCTCGGTGACGGTTGCGCCAAAGGCGGATTTCAGCACGCGCACACCCTGCCGCTCATGACCGCGATAGGAGGCGACGGGATGGATGAGGTGGGCGCGATCGAGTTCGATCAGGGAATTGGCGAGCATTCTCAAACTCCAGGTGTTTCAGCCGAGGGCCTGGCTGACAAGGGCAAAGACTTTATGTTTCGGCTCGCCGGCATTTTCGGTCAGCGGACGCCGCATGGTCACGCCACCGCCGACATGCGCCAGGCCAAGTTCGGAAAGCCAGGGCGCAATGCCTGTTTCGCTGCCCGTATCGACACGCAGGAAAGAGCCCTCACGGGATGAGGCGAGATAGGCAACCAGTGCGCAAGCGGTCTTCGCATCCGGCGCGATGACGGGGCCGATGACCTCGCCGCGCCCGAAGGGCCGGATCGCTGCCCAGGCATCGATGGCATCGCCCTTGCGCACCACAGCGATCTGCCCGCGCTGCAGTAGCGCATCGAGAAGCGCCGAGCGGTCGGCATGATAGGCTTTGCGGTCGAGCGCCTTCACGGCCTCGACATCGCCGGAGCGCATGTCTTCTACGCCTTCCGGACGTTCGACCGCACGAACTGCACCCTGATGCTGGCGGATTGTCCCGGTGGCGACGAAGCCGAGCTTTTCGTAAAGCGGCAGGCCTTCCTTCGTGGCAATGAGGCGTAGCGGCCTCTTGCCGGCGAGTTCGAAGGCTCGTTCCATCAGCTTGCGGCCAACACCGAGGCCCCGCATCGACTTGTCGACGATCACCATGTTGATCGTTGCGTAATCATCGCCGAACGGTGTCATGAATGTCGTGCCGGTCACGCGGCCGTCGCCATCCACCACTGCAACGCCTGCGCTGAGTTGCTGCACCATCGCCCAGTCTTCGCGGCGATGCGGCCAGCTTTCGGCGCGCGACAGCTCAACGGCTCCGTCAATGTGTTCCGGCTCGAAGGCAACGATGTCGATCTGGTTCTGCATGGGCATTCCCTTTCCTGACCTGAAGTGTCGGCGAGGACGGGGAAGCTATTCATCTGAATGGCAAGGCCCGTGCACTATCTTTCGCCGAAGCGGGCGGGCAGCGCCGCATCTTATGCTGCGACCCCTGCGAAACCGGCATTTGAAAGGGGCTGGCTCGGGCGTGAGCACGGCCCAACCATGCAATAGTGTGCCAAACGGGACGGCAGATTAAACACTTTGTGCTTCCCGGACGGGTGAATTCGCGCAATCGAGGCGGGACAAGCCGGCTTATGATCAGGCCAACGAAACATGAAAGCCAGAGGAAGAACGTCATGGCCCCCTTTCGCCCGAAATACATCTCCTTCGACTGCTACGGCACGCTGATCAATTTCGACATGGCGGGGGCCGCCCGCGATCTTTATGGCGACCGTCTCGATGCGGCGGGCATGGACAAGTTCATCCGCAACTTCTCCGCCTACCGCCTTGATGAAATCATGGGCGCCTGGAAGCCCTATGCAGAAGTCGTGCACAATTCGCTGTCACGCACCTGCAAAGCCAATGGCGTGACGTTCAAGGACGAAGACGCAAAGATGGTCTATGAGCGCGTGCCGACCTGGGGCCCGCATGCCGACGTTCCGGCGGGGCTTGCCAAGGTGGCGAAGGAAATTCCGCTCGTCATCCTTTCCAACGCCATGAACGCGCAGATCATGTCGAATGTCGAAAAGCTAGGCGCGCCCTTCCACAAGGTCTATACCGCCGAACAGGCGCAGGCCTACAAGCCGCGCTTCCAGGCCTTCGAATACATGTTCGACATGCTTGGTTGCGGCCCGGAAGACATGCTGCACGTCTCTTCGTCCTTCCGCTACGACCTGATGTCTGCGCATGATCTCGGTATCAAGAACAAGGTCTGGGTCAATCGCGGCCACGAGCCGGCCAACCCCTATTACGGCTACACCGAAATCGCCGACATCTCCGGCCTGCCGGGTGTGGTAGGTCTCTGATCAGGATCCTGATGCGATGAAATTCGTCTCCTATTGGCATGACACGGCACCCGCCTTTGCCAGCGCGGCTCAAGGCGTGGTCGGCGGGCACTATGATGTTGCCGTGATCGGCGCGGGCTTTACGGGGCTCGCCGCCGCAAGGCAGCTTGCACGAGCGGGGGCGAAGGTCGTCGTGCTGGAGGCGGAGCGCGTCGGCTTCGGCGCGTCGGGCCGCAATGGCGGACATCTGAACAACGGCCTGGCGCATAGCTATCTCGGCGCCAAGGCCGAGCTTGGCAAGGAGCGCGCCATCGCGCTCTACCATGCGCTGGACTCGTCCATCGACACCATCGAGGCGCTGATTGCAGAAGAAGGCATAGACTGCAATTTCCGCCGCTCCGGCAAGCTGAAGCTTGCCTCCAAGCCGAAGCACTTCGAGGCGATTGCCCGCAATTTCGAGGCGCTTAACAAGGAATGCGATCCTGACACGGCACTCCTGTCGCCTGAGCAACTGATGGGCGAAGTGGGCTCGCCTTTCCACGGCGCGATGTTGTCGAAGAAGAGCGCCATGATGCATATGGGCCGCTATGTCGTCGGTCTGGCTCAGGCCGCTGCCCGCCACGGTGCGACCATCTTCGAAGGCACGACCGTCACCGGGCATCGCGAGGTCAACGGGACGCATACGCTGGAAACCTCGCGCGGCACCGTTACCGCTGCCAATGTCATCATGGCGACGGGCGCCTATACGACGAAGAACTTCACCTGGTTCCGCCGCCGCATCATCGCGGTCGGCAGCTTCCTGATCGCCACGCGCCCGCTGACGGACGGCGAAGTTCATGCCGTGATGCCCGGCAACCGCACCTGCGTCAACACGATGAATATCGGCAATTACTGGCGGCTGGCACCCGACAACCGTCTGATCTTCGGCGGCCGCGCCCGCTTTTCGGCGACCTCGGACCAGCGCTCGGACGAGAAGAGTGGCGCGATCCTGCGCCAGAGCATGGAGCGCATCTTCCCGCAACTGAAGGGCATCGATATCGACTATTGCTGGGGTGGGTTGGTCGATATGACCGCCGACCGCTACCCCCGCGCCGGCTTCCATGACGGGCTCTGGTACGCCATGGGCTATTCAGGCCACGGCGCGCAGCTCTCCACCCATCTCGGCATGATGGTGGCCGACGCCATTCTCGGAAGAGCGGATCGCAATCCCATGCAGAACTACCCCTGGCCCGCAGTTCCCGGTCATTTCGGCAAGCCCTGGTTCCTGCCGCTCGTGGGGCAGTACTACAAGATGCTCGACAGGTTTCAGTGAGGCTTCCACTGCACGGCAAGCTGCCGTTACCCTCGTGGCTTTTTCCGGTCATCCCGACCGAGCTGGTCTATGGCGCTGGCAAGATCCTTCTCGTCATAGGGCTTGCGCAGGATCGCACTTCCGGGGAGCGGCGCCTCTATATTGCCGCCGGTCGCGAAAATGATGGGCAAGTCGGGGAACTGCTTGCGGGCTTGTTCGGCCAGATCGAGCCCGCTTCCATCCGGTAGGTGCAGATCGCAGATCAGGAGGCTGATCTCCGGGGTCAGGGCCGCCATGCACTGTGCGACAGTGCCCGTTTCAACCACGGAATGGCCGAGATCGGCGAGCATGTCCGACACGAAGACGCGGATGAGCGGCTCGTCCTCGCAGAGCAAGGTCTTGCCGTGCGGGTCGGCTTTGGGCGGCGCGATCGCCCGCTTTTCATCAAGCACCTGGCGCACCTTTCGCGCGAGCTGTTCGCGCGTATAGGGCTTGCCGAGGAAGTTGACGCCAGTGTCCAGCTTGCCGTCGTGGACGATCGAATTTTCGGTATAGCCCGAATTGAACAGAACTGCGGCGTTCGGCCGATTTTTCTGAACGATCTGGGCGAGCGCCGTGCTTTTGACCGGCCCCGGCATCACGACGTCCGTAAACAGCAGATCGAAACGAATGCCGCTTTCGACGATGGCCACGCCGCTCTGGCCGTCGCGGGCCAGCAGTACCTGATAGCCAAGCTCGCGCAAAAGTTCTGCGGCGGTCTCGCGAACCGCTTCATCATCCTCGACGACCAGGATTGTCTCGTTGCCGCCGACGATTGCCGTGGATGGAGCCGGCAGCTCATCTTCGGCAGCCTTTGCCCGCGGCAGATAGATCCTGACCGTCGTGCCCTTGCCTGGCTCCGAATAGATATTGACGTGTCCGCCGGACTGTTTGACGAAGCCATAGACCATGGAAAGGCCAAGCCCCGTTCCCTTGCCCTCGGCCTTCGTCGTGAAGAAGGGATCGAACACCTTCTCCAGGATATCCGGTGGGATGCCCGTCCCCGTATCGGTCACGGCGAGCATGACATATTGACCCGGCTTAACTCCGAAAACCTTTCGCGTGTATTCGTCGTCGAGATAGGCGTTGCCCAGCTCGATCGTCAGCTTGCCGTGACCTGCCATCGCGTCACGGGCATTGATGGCGAGGTTCAGGAGCGCGGTTTCGACATTCGTCGAGTCGGCAAGCGTGTTCCAAAGCCCACCCGACACGATCGTCTCGATCTCGATCCCTTCGCCGATACTCCGCCGCAGCAGATCGTCGAGATCGCGCACAAGCCTGCCGAGATTGATGACCCTGGGTTCCAGCGGTTGTCTTCGCCCGAAGGCGAGAAGCTGTGAAGACAGTTTCGCGCCGCGCGTCGTTGCCATCATGGCGTTATCGAGCAGCCGCAACGACTTCTCGTCCGTCAGCCGTTTGCCGAGGAGTTGCAGGCTTCCCTGGATCACCTGCAGGAGATTGTTGAAGTCGTGGGCGATGCCGCCGGCGAGATTGCCGATCGCATCCATTTTCTGCGACTGGCGCAGCATGTCCTGGACGCGCGCGAGTTCCTGCGTGCGCGCCTCCACCCGTTCCTCGAGCGTGCTGGTCAGATCCTCCAGCCGCGCCTGCGCCTGTTTCTGCTCCGTGACATCGTAGCCCTGGACAAAGATGCCATCGACCTTCCTGTTCGACATGATGGGCTGGTAGACGAAATTCAGGAAGCGGATTTCGCCGGCGCCTCCGGGTCCTCGGTTGAGCAGGACGCGCGCGCCATCCGCCACGAAAGGCTCGCCCGTCTCGAAAACCCGATCCAGAATGTCGATGAAGCCCTGACCGGTGATTTCCGGCAGGGCGTCTTCCAGCGCTTTGCCAATGATGTCCCTGCGCCCGACAATTTCGAGATAGGCATCGTTGGCGAGATCAAAGATGTGGGTTGGTCCGCGCAGGACGGCCATGAAGCTGGGCGCCTGCGAAAAGAGCGTACGCAGATATTCGCGCTCCTTGGAAAGCAGCAGGTTCTGCCCCGCGACCTTCCCGGCGCGCTCCATGATCGCTTTCTCCACGGCGATGTCGCGGCCATCCGCGCGATGCCGCAGCCGCTGCAGCTCCGTCACATCCATCGTGTTCTGCAGAATGTAGAGCGCACCATCTTCGCCGCGGATCGGTGTATGCGTCGCACTCCAGAACCGCTCCTCTATCGATCCGTCCCGCCCGGCGATGGGGTAGGGGATCAGGGCCAGATGGTCCATCTCGCCCGTCTGGATAACGGTGGTGAGCGACCGTCTGAGCATCTCCTCCGGCACGGAGCCAGGCTCGCTCGGGAACGCGTCGAAGACATTGCGTCCGATGATCTCTCCGCGTTCGCGCATCGTGGCGGCCAGATAGGCTTGGTTCATGCCAACGATGTTGAATGCGCTGTCCAGGAGAACAAAGGGAGTGGGCGCCTCATCGAAGAGCTTTCCCAGATTGATGTTCGGCATGGTGACTGCCTGCATGTCCGTCGTAGCCCCCTCGTACAATCGAAGTCCCCAAATGCTGCGTCCCCTGGTCCTGTCGCGCGATCAAGGCCGACAGGCTCGGGAAGATGGCCCCAGCTACGTCCGTGCCGTACTTGCTCGAAACGGAGCAACCGAGTCAAGGCGGAAAGACGCCGCTAAAATCAACATTCCGACGCACCCGTGATGAGCTGGGTGCGTCGGCAAATTTTCCAGTCAAAGCCGGCAATTGAGCGGCCGGGAACACTCAATCAGACGCCGTCCTGCTGCGTTTCAGAAGGCGGGAGATGACATTCTTCCGGCGGCCGTACTGCGCGAGGTACACGTCGCTGACGAGCCGCGCGCCGCCATCTTGCCGTTCCAGCGTGATTTTCCGGCTGTGGAACTCCTCCAGTTCCGCCCGGTGGCCGACGCTGAGGATCGTGGCTGAAGGCAGTTCGCGAAGAAGCATCTCCATCATCGCGTCCTGCGTTTTCTCATCCAATGCGGAGGTTGCCTCGTCGAGCACGACGATGTCGGCGTCGTGGAGAAGCAGGCGGGCGAACGAGACGCGCTGCTTTTCGCCGCCGGAGAGGATGTGATCCCATGGCGCCTCCTGATCGATCTTCTCCTTGAGCTGCCCGAGCCCCACTTTCTCAAGCGCTGTTGCCAGATCACTGGCCGTCCACCAGTCGCCGCCTCTCGGATAGGCGATCGCCCGCCGCAGCGTGCCGGAGGGGATATAGGGACGCTGCGGAAGCATGAACAGCCGGCTGCCCTCGCGGAAGCTGACCGTGCCGTCGCCCCAGGGCCAGAGACCTGAAATGGCGCGAACCAGCGTGCTCTTGCCGGAGCCGGATTCACCTGCCACGAGAACGCGCTCGCCGGGCTCGATCTCGACCTGTGTTTCCTTCACCACCGCGCGGCCGTCGCCGAGCGTCACGGAGAGATCATGCAGGCTGAGGATCGAGCCCTGCTTCACCTCTCCGCGCTGGATGCGGCCGATCGTGTCGTTTTCCTCGGCGCGCTCCAGTTCGTCCAGTGACGTCATGAGCGAGGCCACGCGCCTGGCGCAGGCATTCCAGTCAGCGAGACGCGGATAGTTATCGACCAGCCAGCCGAATGCACCCTGAACGATCGTGAAGGCAGAGGCCGCCTGCATGACTTCGCCCAGCGTCATCTCGCCGGCCAGAAACTTCGGTGCGCAGAGCAGCACGGGCACGACACCTGCCACCAGCATGGACGTATGGGAGACCAGCGTGGTGCGCATGTACTGGTGCGACAGGAGCCGCCATTGCCGACGGACGTTGCCGAAGGTCCGGTCCAGTTCACTGCGCTCTTCCTGTTCACCGCCCAGAAGCGCGATGCTTTCGCCATTCTCGCGCACACGGGTCAGGGTGTAGCGGAACTCTGCCTCCGTCTGGTTCTTGACCTCCGACACCTGCACGAAATTTCGCCCGATCACCGCAATCGAGGTCGAGGTGATGACGGCATAGAGGACGGCGGCGATGACCAGGAAGCCGGGAATGACAATCGTCGAGCCGCCGAACGGCAGTGTCAACGCACCTCCGATCGACCAGAGGACCACGATGAAGGTCGAGGCCGAGAGGAAGGCGACAAGCACGCCGGAGACAAAGTCGACCGGGGCTTCCGTGGCGATCCGCAAGTCCTCCGAGATGCGCGCCTCCGGGTTCTTGTGGTCGCCATCGATCAGGTTCAGCTGATAATAGCGGCCATGCGCGAGCCAGCGGGCGATGAGCTCTTTGGTGAGCCACGAACGCCACCGGCGCTGGATCAGCATGCGCGCATAGACCTGCGCCGTCACGAGCCCGACGCTGCCGATCACCAGGATCGGAAAGACCTCCGCGAGAAACAGCACCGTAGAGGAGTTGCGCTGCTCGATG
The DNA here is from genome assembly GCF_040545545.1 of Limnomicrobium aquaticum. NCBI lineage: Bacteria > Pseudomonadati > Pseudomonadota > Alphaproteobacteria > Hyphomicrobiales > Rhizobiaceae > Limnomicrobium > Limnomicrobium aquaticum. The sequence goes on along the minus strand of NZ_JBEPMB010000003.1, from coordinate 276,059 downwards.
GCGTCGAAAAGCCGGCGGTTCCAGACGTTGAACCCGTACTGGAAGGCGAGGTTGGCAACGATCAAAAGCAGAAGAGCCAGGGTGCAAAGCCACGCAACCTTTTCCCCCGACGGGCCCCAATAGCCGCGCGCACTTTTCAAAAAACGCAGGAGCAAGAAGGCTTTGCGCGCCTTCTCCATCTCTTCCGGCGTCAACTTCGGAACGTCCTTGCCGTCCGAAGACACAACAGGTTGATTCAAGTCTTGCCCCCTGCTCGGAGCGAAGCGCGCGCTATCTGAAATGCGCGGCACCGTTCCGGTTTCATCTCGCTTGTGTCGAGCGCAAAGATCGACACAAGCCATGAAACGCGGACCCCGGCCGGATGGTTCCGCCCGAAACTCAAGGAATTTTCTATGTGTCAGAGATAGCGGGAGACGGGTCTGTAGGCGATCACCTGACGGTGAATGGGAACGGGAACCGTCCGATCACGATCCGTTTGCTTTCCCTCATGACCGCACCCTCCATCCTCAGATCAATCCACCCATGTGGAAGCTCTTCGTTTCCAGATATTCCTCGATTCCCATCTGCGCGCCCTCGCGGCCGAGGCCGGATTGCTTGACGCCGCCGAAGGGAGCGACTTCCATGGAGATGAGGCCGGTGTTGAGCGCCACCATGCCGAACTCCAGCGCTTCGCCGACGCGCCAGGCGCGTTTCATGTTCTCGGTGTAGAAATAGGAAGCGAGGCCGAAGGGCGTGCCGTTGGCAATGGCGATGGCCTCTTCTTCCGTCTCGAAGCGGAAGAGGGGCGCGACGGGCCCGAAGGTTTCCTCCGTGGCGAGCTGCATGTCGGTGGTGGCACCCGTTAGCACCATGGGCGCGGTATATTGCGCGCCGTTCGGCATGGCGGGTGTTTCGGTGATGATCTTCGCGCCCTTGGACAGCGCGTCCGCCACATGGCGTTCGATCTTGTCGATGGCGGCGGCGTTGATCATCGGGCCGATGGAGACGCCGGCCTCGGTGCCCGGACCCACCTTCATGGCATCGACGCGGGCCTTCAGCTTGGCGGCGAAGGCATCGTAGACGCCAGACTGGACAAGGATGCGGTTGGCGCAGACACAGGTCTGGCCGCCATTGCGGAACTTGGAGGCGAGCGCACCTTCAATCGCCAGATCGAGATCGGCGTCGTCGAAGACGATGAAGGGCGCATTGCCGCCGAGTTCCAGGCTGAGCCGCTTGACGCTATCGGCAGCCCCGCGCATCAGCAGCGAGCCGACGCGGGTCGAGCCGGTGAAGGAGATCTTGCGAACCGTCTCGTTGGCCATCAGCTCGTTGCCGATTTCCGTCGGCATGCCGGTGACGATGTTGATGACGCCCGCTGGAATGCCGGCGCGTTCGGCCAGAACGCCCAGCGCCAGCGCCGAATAGGGGGTGAATTCGGAGGGCTTGATGACGACCGTGCAGCCGGCGGCCAGCGCCGGCGCCACCTTGCGGGTGATCATCGCATTGGGGAAGTTCCACGGCGTGATGATGCCGCAGACGCCGACGGGCTCCTTGAGCACGATAATACGCCGGTCGCGCGCGGGGGCAGGGATGGTGTGGCCGTTGATGCGGCGGGCTTCCTCGGCGAACCATTTCACGAAGGAGGCGCCATAGCGGATTTCGCCGCGCGCCTCGTCCAGCGGCTTGCCCTGTTCCGATGTCAGGATCAGCGCCAGATCCTCGAGGTTTTCGATCATCAGATCGAACCATTTTTCGATGATCACGGCGCGCTCGGCATTGGTCTTCGCCTTCCAGACCCTGAAGGCGGCCTCTGCCGCGACGATGGCGGCGCGGGTCTCTTCACCGCCCATGTCGGGAACGGTGCCGATGGCGTCTTGGGTTGCAGGGTCAATGACATCGACGGTCTTGCCGGAACGGGCGGCGATCCATTCACCATTGATGAGGCCGGCCTTGCGGAGGAGGCTCTGGTCCTTGAGGTTCAGCATGGGTCTGTCCTTATTCGGTGGTGAGCGCGGCGATGACCGCAGCGGTGATGGCGTCGGTCGAATCCTTGCCCGGAACTGTGCCGATGCCCTTGGCGGTGACGGCGGAAACGGCTGCCATCACGCGGGCGGCGGCGTCCTTTTCCCCGAGATGATCCAGCATCATCGCGCCGGACCAGATGGCGGCCATGGGGTTGGCGATGCCTTTGCCTGCAATGTCCGGCGCCGAGCCGTGGACGGGCTCGAACATGGACGGGGCGGAGCGGTCGGGGTTGATGTTGGCGGAGGCTGCAAAACCGAGCCCGCCCTGGATCGCCGCGCCGAGATCGGTCAGGATATCGCCGAAAAGGTTGGAGGCGACGATGACGTCGAGGCTGTCCGGAGCCATGACCATGCGCGCGGCGAGCGCATCGACGTGATAGCTCGTGACCGCGACATCCGGGTATTCGGCGGCAAGCTGCTTCGTGATCTCGTCCCAAAAGACCATGGAATATTTCTGCGCATTCGACTTGGTGACGGAGGCAAGCTTGCCGCGCCGGCTACGTGCCTGCTCGAAGCCGAAGCGGATGATGCGCTCGACGCCCTTGCGGGTGAAGATCGAGGTTTCGACGGCGACTTCGTTGTCTAGCCCCTGATGGACACGCCCGCCGGCGCCCGAATATTCGCCTTCGGTATTCTCGCGGATGCAGAGAATGTCGAAGCCTTCGGCCTTCAATGGACCTTGCACACCCGGCAGAAGCCGGTGCGGCCTGATATTGGCATATTGCACGAAGGCCTTGCGGATGGGCAGAAGCAGCCCGTGCAGCGAGACCGAATCCGGCACTTCCGCCGGCCAGCCGACCGCGCCGAGAAGAATGGCGTCGAAGGCGCGCAGCGTCTCGATCCCGTCCTCCGGCATCATTCGGCCGGTTTCCTTGTAGAAGGCGCAGGACCAGGGGAATTCCGTGCCGGACAGCGCGAAGCCGGAGCGCGCTGCGAGAGCCTGCAACACGCTCCAGGCGGCGTCGACAACGTCGCGGCCGATCCCGTCGCCGGGGATCAATGCTACCCTGTGGGTCTTCATGGCGGATACTTTCTCAGAAGGGGAAGAGAACGTGGCTGTTCATTTGATTGGCCGGAACGGTGAGGCGGGCCACAATCGTCAGTTCACGACAACATAGATCTTGCGCACGGTCTCGATCGTCTTCCAGACGCCGACAAAGCCGGGCTTCATGACAAAGCTGTCGCCGGCCTTGTAGATGACCGGTTCGCCGCCCGTAGGGGTGATTTCGACGACGCCCGAGAGGATGTGGCAGAACTCGAAGACCTCGCCCTTGATCGATTTTGTCTCGCCTGGCGTTGCTTCCCAGACGCCCGACAGCACAAGGCCGTCCTTGGCCTCATCCATCGCCCAGGTCTTGAAGGCGGGTGAACCGGCAATCAGCCGTTCCGGCAGCGGACCGGATTCACGCGGGGCGAAAGTCGGGTTCGGGTCAAGGGTCTTCAGAAGAGACATGGTGTTTCCTTTCACGAGGGGTGTCTTGCGTTCAGTAACCGCGCGCCCGATCGACAAGTCCGATGGGTTCGTGGCCGGCCAGATGAAGCCGGATGTTTTCGATGACGGCACGCGCCGCACTCGCTGGCTGAGTGACGCTGGCGACATGCGGGGTGAGGATGATCTTCGGGTGCAGCCAGAAGGGATGATCCTCCGGCAGCGGTTGGGGATCGGTGACGTCGATCATCGCACCACTCAGATGGTCGCGGTCGAGTGCTGCGAGCAGCGCCGCATCATCCAGCTGGGGGCCGCGCCCGACATGGATCAGCTGCGCCCCCTTCGGCAGCATCGCAAAAAGGTCGGCATCGAGGAAGCCGCGGGTCTCCGGAGTCAGCGGCAAAAGGCAGACGAGAATGTCCGTTTCGGCGAGCATGGTGCCAAGCCCGGTTGCTCCGTGGTGGCAGGTCACGCTGTCGAGGCTGCGCGGACTGCGGCTCCAGGCTGCGAGCGGGAAGCCGAGCGGCTTGAGGCGTTCGAGAACAGCCTGCGCCAGCATGCCGAGGCCGAGTATGCCGATGCGCCGGTCGGTGGCCTGCGCCTGCGGCAGGGGCGCCCAACGCCGCTTTCGCTGGCTTTCGAGATAGGCGGGCAGGTTGCGATGGAGGGCGAGCGCCGCCAGCAGCACATATTCCTGCATCATCCGCACGATCCCGTCCTCGACCATGCGCACGACCTTCACATGGGCCGGAATCACGGCCAGATCGAGCTGATCGACGCCCGCCCCGATCGAAAAGAGAATTTCGAGATTGCGATAGCGGGCGAGGTCCTTTGGCGCGGTCCAGGTGATGAGGTAGCGAACCTCGTTCGGATCGATGCCCCTCGCATCCATGCTGAACGGAATGTTGGGCAAAGCCTGAGCAAACGCGTCCGCGAAGATCGCCCCACGCGCGGCATCGGAGTTGAAGAGAAAGGTCATGAAGCCTTCTCCGTCACGCGGCACAGCGACCGCCAAGTGCTTCAATGAAGCGCTGGCAGGCGGCAAGTTCGCTTTCGAGGATGAATTCATCCGGCTTGTGCGCCCGGCCGATATCGCCGGGACCGCAGATGACCGCATCGATGCCGGCGGCCTGATAGAGCCCGGCTTCGGTGCCGTAGCTGACCGCGCCCAGCGGTGCCTCGCCCGTCAGCTCCGTCACGAGGTGAGCGAGCGGGCTTTGCGGCGACAGGGCCAGTGCCGGATAGGCGCTCAACTCCTCCCACGCGACGATGAAACCGTCAGCTTGCAGTGCTTCGGCAGTTGCCCGGATTGATGCGAGCAGGTCGCGCGGGGCAATTCCCGCAATCGCGCGAGCTTCAAGCTCCAGGATGCACAGGTCCGGGACAATGTTGATCGCCTTGCCACCGGCCATCACGCCCGCCTGCAGCGTGGAATAGGCAGGCTCGAAGGCGGCATCGAAGGGTCCTTGCATGAGGCGCGCGGCCTCCGCGACGACGACATCGAGGACTTTTGCCATGGCATGGATGGCGTTCAGCCCGAGATCGGGCCGCGAGGAATGGCCGGCACGGCCGCGTACGGTGACCCGCGCTGCTGCCTTGCCCTTGTGGGCCAGTACGGCGTGCATGTTGCTCGGCTCGCCGATAAATGCCCCGAGCGGCGGGGCGCAGAGTTCCGGCAGCCGGGCGATGAGATGCGGCACGCCCCTGCAGCCTGCTTCCTCGTCGTAGGAAAAGGCGAGGTGGATGGGGCGCTTCAGGCCTGCTTTCACCAGCTGCGGCACGGCGGCAAGTGCTGCGGCGAGATAGCCCTTCATGTCGGTCGTGCCCCGCCCGAACAGCTTCTCGCCATCGCGGCGGAGCGTGAAGGGCGAGGATGTCCATTCGCTTCCATCGGCCGGCACGACATCCATGTGGCCGGAGACGATATAGCCCGGCACATCTGCCGGCCCGATCGTCGCGAAGAGATTGCTGCGGTCGCCTTCAGGGCCGGGCAGAACCTTTGCGCCGACGCCGTGCCGGTCGAGATAGGCGACAATCCATTCGACGATCGCGGCGTTCGGCGTGCCCACGACGCTATCAAAGGAGACCAGCTTTTCCAGAATGTCAGTCGCGTTCATGATTTCCCCGGTTTGGCGTCCGGCCGTATTGGTTCGCCGGCTATCAAGCATGCCGTGTTTGCGCAGGATGGGATGCCGAACGCGGGGCCGTTTCGGTGAAAAGTTGCGCAGCGCTGCAGATTTCGAGCAAAATCTGCGGAACGGTGCGCTTATGCTTGAAGACCTGTCCGGATCCTCGAGGTGCCGGATAATGGCAAATTGATCGAGGATATGCGTGTGGGTGCGATCCTGAAGCCCGGCGAAAGAAATCAGATTGACGCCTTCGAGATGCAGATCGGCGATGTGGCGGGGGCTGACCTCGGGCAGCTTCATGCGCTGTCGATTTCGGTCGGCTGGCCGCATCGCGCAGAGGACTGGCAGTTCCTGCGTGATGTCGGCAAGGGCGTCGTTGCCACCGACGACATCGGCCGTATCATGAGTTCGGCCATGTGGTTCCGCCAGTCGCCCGATCTTGCGACGATCGGCATGGTGATCACCTCGCCGCGCCTGCAGACGCAGGGCACCGGCCTCTGGCTGATGGAATATGCGCTGCAGGACCTTGAGGGCGTCGACCTGCGCCTCAATGCCACGCGGGCTGCCCAGAGGCTTTACCTGTCCCTCGACTTCGTGCCGGAAAAGAAGGTCTATCAGTGCCAGGGCATCGTCACTAATGCACCCGGCGAGCAGACCATTTCCGGCGACCTCCGGATGCTGGGTGATGATGATCTCGCGGCAGTGATAGCGCTGGACGCGGCCGCGTTCGGCGTCGCACGGGCAGGCGTCATCGAAAAGGTGATGGCGCATTCGCGCGGCTACGGCCTTTTCCGGGATGGCGTTCTGAAGGCCTTCGCGCTCTGTCGTCGTTTCGGGCGCGGCCACGTTGTCGGCCCGGTGGTGGCCGCGGACGATGAGGATGCGATTGCGGTCGTCTCGCCGCATATCCGCGATCATCAGGGCCGCTTTCTGCGCCTCGACACGCATTTCGAGACCGGTGACTTTGCGCTCTTCGTTGTGCGCAGCGGGCTGGCCGTCTTCGATACGGTGCTGACCATGTCGCGTGGCAAGCGGCTTGCGGACTTCGTATCGGACGAGGCGCATGCGCCGGTGACCTACGCACTCATCAGCCAGACGCTCGGCTGATCATGCCCGGCCGATCGGCCGGCCCGCATGTTCGGCCATAGTTGTTAAGCTCCGCCTAAACCGGGCATTCAGGCGAGATCGATTGCCGATCTCTTACCCCTTCAGTCATCCTGCTCGCAGCGCACGAAATGTGGCGGGCAGGACCAAGCAGAAAGCGCAGCGATGAAACGAGAGAACCAGTTTTACATCAACGGCGAGTGGCAGTCTTTCGCCGATGTGAACCTGTTGCCGGTCGTCGATCCGGCGTCCGAACAGGTCACAGGCCATGTCGCGGCCGGCAACGCCCGTCATGTCGATCTTGCTGTCGCCGCCGCACGTGCGGCCTTCCCGGCCTTTGCCCAATCCCCGGTTTCGGAGCGGGTGGCGTTGCTGAAGCGCATGCATGCGCTCGTCATGGAGCGCGCAGAGCAGTTCGCTCAGGCCATGGTGAGCGAAATGGGAACGCCGATCAGCTTCGCGCGCTCGTCGCAGGTCTTCTTCGGCGCCGAACACATCCGAGTCCAGATGGAGACGCTTCAGACCTATCCGTTCCTGTCGGTGAAGGAAGGCCTGGCGACCGCGAAGGAGGCCATAGGTGTCTGCGCGCTCATCACCCCGTGGAACTGGCCGCTTTACCAGATCACCGCCAAGGTGGCGCCGGCGATTGCCGCCGGCTGCACGATCGTCCTGAAGCCCAGCGAGCTGTCGCCTTACAGCGCGCTCCTGTTTGCCGAGCTGATGCATGATGCCGGCACGCCGCCGGGCGTGTTCAATCTGGTGACTGGTACAGGCGAGGCCGTGGGTGCGGCTCTGTCCAGCCATCCGGATGTCGACATGATCTCCATCACCGGCTCGACCCGCGCCGGCGTGCTGGTCGCCCAAGCCGCGGCGCCCACCATCAAGCGCGTGGTTCAGGAACTGGGTGGCAAGTCGCCGAACATATTGCTCGACGATGCCGATTTCGAAGTCGCGGTCCCGAAGGGTCTGCAGGCGGGCATGCGCAATGCCGGCCAGTCCTGCAGCGCGCCGACGCGGATGCTGGTGCCCGCGCATCGGCTCGCCGAGGTGGAGGCGCTGGCGCGCAACACCGTCCATGCCATGGTGGTCGGCGATCCGCGTGATGCCGCAACCACGATGGGACCGATCGCCAACCGCGCCCAGTTCGATCGCGTCCAGTCCATGATCCGCGCCGGCATCGACGGCGGCGCGAAGCTTGTGGCCGGTGGTCTCGGCCGGCCCGACGGGATAGAGAGCGGCCTCTTCGTCCAGCCGACGGTCTTTTCCGAGGTCACGACCGACATGCGGATCGCGCGGGAGGAAATCTTCGGCCCTGTCCTCGTGATCATGCCTTACCGGGATGAGGAAGAGGCCATCGCCATTGCAAACGACACGGTCTACGGGCTCGGCGCACATGTGCAGTCGGCCGACATTGACCGGGCGAGACGCGTCGCGAGCCGCATCCGCGCCGGTCAGGTCCATATCAACTATCCGGCCTGGAACGGCGCGGCCGCCTTCGGCGGCTACAAGCAGTCAGGCAATGGCCGCGAATACGGCGTCCATGGACTTGAGGAATATCTGGAGACGAAGTCGATCCTCGGTTATTGAACATCCGACGCCATGCCGCCGCTACGCCACGGCGGCGGCTTGAGCGATTGACGCAGAAGTTTCAGGAATGCGGTGGAGCGGGCGCTTCGTCCGTGTCTCGAGCCCAGCATGGCCACGATGTCGGCTGATGGAAGCTGCCAGTCGGGCAGCACTTCCCGCAATCGGCCGGCGGCGAGGTCCTGCGCCACGCTCCATTCCGAGCGCATCATCACGCCCTGGCCCGCCAGCGCCCAGTCCCGGATGACCGACCCGTCATTGCTCGACATGACCGGATTGATCCGCACCGTCGCGCTCTCTTTCCGTGGCCCGGTGAGACGCCAAAGCGTCACGTCCTCGTCATTCTCGCGGACGGCGAGGCAGCGATGCCTGACAAGGTCTTGAGGTTCGGAGATGGGCGCGGCGGACGCGAGATAGTGCGGACTGGCGCAGAGGATTCGCCGGTTCGGCGCCAGCGTTGTGACCACCTGGTCGAGATGTGCGCGCGCCCCGATGTGAATGATCACCTCGAAGCTCTCCATGAGCATTGCCGAAGGGTGATCGGACAATTCCAGCGTGGCGAGCGCACTTCGGTTCTCCCGTGCAAAGGTCTCCACGACGGGGGCGACATATTGCCTGCCAAATCCGTGCGGGGCGGCAATCCTCAAATGTCCCCGTACGATACCCCGGCGGTCGGCCAAAGCCTCCGCCAGCTGGTCGATGGCATTGTTGACGAGCGCGCCGTGCGAGGCGACCAGCGAGCCTTCTTCGGTGAGGAACAGGCTTTTGCCGGTTCTGTCGATCAACCTGACGCCCACCTTTTCCTCAAGCGCGCGCAGCCGCTGCGTAACGGCTGGCGGCGTGACATTGAGCTTGCGCGCACTCTCCGCCAGCGAGCGGGAGCCGGCAAGGACCGAGAAAAAGGCGAGATCATCGGAGGTGAGCATTAAGGTAGTCCTGAATTGAAGTTGGATCTGTATTAATTTCCACCTTCAGCGTCAGGAAGCAAGATTGCCGAAACGGGTATCGCGGAAAGGCCTCTCCTCCCGACCTTTGGCTTCGGACACGGCACCTCTGCCAGGTGACGCAGAGCGGCTTCGATATGGCTGCTGCATCGCTCTTGATGCTGGTTCCCCCACAAGCGGCGGCTTGAAGAGCTGATGATGATAATGAAGGGAAAGGATTGCCGATAGCGGCGCTGTCGATGCGGATTGGCCTTACGACTTGATGATCGGAAGCCGAATTTCCACCCCAAGACCTGCTTCTTGAATTTCTATGATGTCCGCCTCTCCGCCATGGGCGCGTGCGATGCTGCGGACGATCGACAAACCGAGGCCGGAGCCCCCGCGGGCTCGGGTCCGCGAGCCGTCGGCGCGCCAGAAACGCTCGAAGGCCCGTGCGCGGCCTTCCGCCGAAAGTCCGGGGCCATTGTCCGAGACGCGCAGAAAGGCAACCTCTTCCCTGACGCCGGTTTCCACGCGAACCGTGGAACCGGGCGCATAGCGGATGCAGTTCTGCAAGAGCGCATGCAGGGCCTGGCGGAGCTTCGCCCGGTCGACGCGCGCCGCTGCCGGCCGCAGGACTGTCCGGGTGGTAATGGCAGCAGAAGAAAGATCGTGACTGACCGAGGCCAGCACAGCCTCGGCATCGGCCGACAGGTCGGACGTTTCGACATCAAGTTCCAGTTTGCCGGCATTTGCCATGGCGAGCGTCCGAAGCTCTTCCACTATGCTCGACAGGTCGTCGACATGGTCGATCAAACGTATGTAAAGCTCCGGTGTCGGCTGGAACGCGCCGTCGAGCAGTCCCTGCAGGCGTCCGCGCAGGATCGTCAACGGTGTTCGCAACTCGTGGGCAATCGCCGAATTGGCGTATTTCAGCTCCGCTTCGGTCTTTTCCAGACGTTCCGCCATGGAATTGAAGTCGGCTAGAAGGTCGCTTGCCTCCCCGAAGCTCCAGCGCACGTTGTCCGCACGCGCCGAAAAATCACCCGCCGCGATGGCGCGGGCGGCGGCAGCGACGGAGTGGAGCGGCTTTGCAATATTGCGCGCCAGCCGCCAGCCGACGAATGACGCCGCCACGATCCCGGTGGCAAGGATCAGGCCCAGCACGACGAAATCAACCAGCTGCCATTTCTCGTCATAGGCGGCGTCCGGGTACATGGCGGGGTAGATGATGAAGTAGAAGAGCGTGATGCCGCCATACATGACGGCAAAGGCCAGCAGCGTCAGCCCGATCATGCTGACCAGCATATGGGTGTTGAGCGGCTTAGCCATGAGGTACGGCCACCTTGTAGCCGACACCTCTGACCCCGGTCAGCAGACCTTCGGCACCGGCGGCAGAAAGCTTGCGCCGGAGGTTGGAGAGATGGCTGTCGACCGTGCGGTTCAGCGCATCGCCCTCCGGCAAACAGGCATCCACCAGTTCCGAGCGCTCGAAAACCCGGTTGGGTGCGCCGGCCATGTGGCTGAGGAGCCGGAATTCGGTTCTGGTCAGTTCCAGCGGCACGGTCCCCCTTTCGGAGTCCACCTGCGCGGAATGCGCTTCCGGATCGATCGAGAGCGAGCCAACGCGGATCACGTTTCCGGCCCTTGGCCGGTAAGTTCTCCGCAGCACGGCCTTGGCGCGCGCCACGACTTCCACAGGATTGAAGGGCTTGACGACATAATCGTCGGCCCCGATGCGCAGCGCCTGCAGCTTGTCGAGATCTTCGGCGAGCGCCGTAACCATGATCACAGGCGTGTCGCCGCGCCGGCGAATGGCGGCCAGAACCTCGTAGCCGTCCTGTCCGGGAAGCTTGACGTCAAGGATCACGAGGTCCGGCTTGAGTGTGGCGTGGTGCGCCAGGCCGATCACGCCGTCGGCGGCGCTGATGGTCCGGAAACCCTCGCGGATGAAATAGGTTTCGAGAATTTCGGCAATCTCGGGCTCGTCTTCAATGATCAGAACGAGTGCGTTGTCCATGCCGCCCTCCTTGTTGCGTCTCCTGAATGTGGGCTCAAGAGAAGCTGCCCAAACGCAAAGGTCAACGGCTTCTTTGCGCCTCCACGAAACCTCAATGGAAACTGCGCGGAAGCTGAACGGCTGGGAGCCAGATAGGCTCAGGCAAAGGAGACGGCCATGGAAGACAGACACTCGATCATCATACTGTTTCTCGTTTTCGCTTTCGCGCTGATGACTGTCAGGACGATCGTCAGGCTCGAAACGCATGTTCCGCTTCGTGCTGCGCAGGCTGCCCAGCAACCCGCGGCAGGCCGTTGAACGGCCCTTATGTGCCGTGAAAGAAGATAGGACAATCATCATGACCCGCACAAAATCAGGCCTGGGCATCGCCCTTGTGGCCGCCGGGCTGGGGCTTGCCGCTATCGGCGCCCTGTCTTTCGGATCGAGCGGTGCCGCCGAGGAGACGCCGATGGCCGAGCAGGTGAAGCGTGGCTCCGTCGAGGAGACCGTAATGGCGAACGGTGTGCTCGAGCCGGTCCAGCTCATCAATGTCGGCGCGCAGGTTTCCGGCCAGCTAAAGACGCTGCATGTCTCCCTTGGGCAGACGGTGAAGGCGGGTGATCTCATCGCCGAGATTGATTCGGTACCACAGGCCAATGCGCTGCGGATTGCCCAGGCGGGTCTGGCCAGCGCCAAGGCGCAGCGCCGCGCCAAGGCCATCCAGTATCAGCAGGCCGAAAAGGCCTATCGGCGCCAGCAGATTCTGGCCGGACAAAAGGCCTCCTCGCAGGCGGATCTGGAATCCAGAGAAGCAACCTACAAGAGCCTTGAGGCCGACATCGAAGCGCTCGACGCGCGGCTTGCGCAGGCCGCCGTGGAGGTCGAGAATGCCGAGGCCAGTCTCGGCTATACCAAGGTCCGCGCCCCGATCAGCGGAACCGTCGTTTCGGTGGTCGCGAAGGCCGGCCAGACGCTGAATTCGGTGCAGGCGGTGCCGACCATCATCGTGCTTGCCCAGCTCGACGCGATGCGCGTGAAGGTGCAGATCTCGGAAGCCGATATCGAACGCGTCCGGGCCGCACAGGACATCCGCTTCACCGTGATGGGGAGGCCCGATGCGCCGGTCAACGCCCGGCTGGAGGCGATCGACCCTGCGCCGACCGCCATCGCCAACGACACATCGGCGACGACCGGCCAGACCGCCAGTCAGGCCGTCTACTATACCGGCCGCTTCACGACCCCGAACACAGACGGGCGGCTGCGCCCCATGATGACCGTTTCCACCACCATCGTCGTCGGCCGCGCCGAAAACGTGCCGCTGGTCGCATGGTCGGTCCTGACGCGGCGCGACAAGGCCGGGCTCTACCACGTCACGGTCCTCTCCGGCTCGGGGAAGACCGAGGAGCGCACGGTCAGGATCGGGCTGACGGACCGCATCCACGCGCAGGTGCTGGAAGGCCTGGCTGAGGGCGACCGGGTTGTCGTTCCGGCCGATGGCGAAACCACCAACCCGATGGAAATGCTGGGACTATGACCGCTCTTCTCGAAATCCGGAATGTTTCGCGCGTCTTCCAGGCCGGCGAGGAAACCGTCACCGCACTGAAAGGTATCGACCTGACGATCGAGAAAGGCGAACTCCTCGCCATTGTCGGCTCGAGCGGCTCGGGCAAATCGACGCTCATGAACATTCTCGGCTGCCTCGATCAGCCGAGTGCCGGCGACTATCGCGTGGCCGGCAAGAGCGTGCTCGGCCTCTTCCCGGACGAGCTTGCGGCGCTGCGGCGCGAGCATTTCGGCTTCATCTTCCAGCGTTATCACCTGCTCGGGACGCTGACGGCGGCGGAAAATGTCGCCATGCCCGCCATCTATGCCGGGCTCGATCCGCAAGCGCGCGCAAGTCGCGCCAAGGCGCTGCTCGAACGTCTGGGCCTCGGCGAACGCATGGACCACCGGCCGAACCAGTTGTCGGGCGGGCAGCAGCAGCGTGTCTCGATTGCCCGCGCGCTGATGAATGGCGGCGAGATCATCCTGGCGGACGAGCCGACCGGGGCGCTGGATACCCGCAGCGGTGAGGTGGTGCTGGACATCCTCAAGGAGCTGCATCGCGCCGGCCATACTGTCATCATCGTCACGCATGACATGCAGGTCGCCGCCAATGCCGAGCGCATCATCGAGATCCGCGACGGCCTCGTGCTTTCCGACAAGCGGAGCGTGGAAATGCACGCTGCGCCCGTCGCAACGATTTCGTCTGAGACCGGACGCCCCGGCTGGCTTGGCGGGTTCCGCCGTCGGCTGGAGGATGCTTTCCCGATGGCGCTGCGCTCTATGGCGGCGCATCGCGTACGAACTTTTCTCACCATGCTCGGGATCATCATCGGCATCGCCGCCGTGGTCGCGGTCGTCGGACTTGGCGAAGGCGCGCGCCAGAAGGTGCTTGCCCAGATCAACGAGCTTGGGGCGAGCACGCTTTCGCTGTTTCCCGGCAAGGGATGGAATGACGAGCGCGCGGCAGCGATCACCACGCTGGTGGCCCGCGATGCCGATGCGCTCTCGGCGCAATCCTATGTCAGTGGTGTCACGCCGCTCATCACCTCGACCACGCGTGTCCGTTCCGACCGCGCGTCTCTCAATGCCAACATCAACGGTGTGGGCCCCGACTATTTCCGTGTGAATGGCATGAAGGTGCTGAAGGGCAATGGTTTCAGCGCGCAAAGCGTTTCGGCGCGCAAGCAGATCGCGCTTCTGGACGATCGCACCGCCGAGACGCTGTTTCCGAACGGCGAGCCGGCGCTCGGTCGCGTCATCATGATCGATCGCATGCCGGCGGTCGTCGTCGGCATCGTCAGCCGGCCCCGTTCGGCGGCAGGCGACAAGACCCTGCAGGTCTATGTTCCCTATACAAGCGCGTCCGGCCGCCTTTTTGGCGAATCGACCAGCCTGTCGGGTCTGACGGTGCGCGTCGCAGATGGCGTCGATACCGGTTTTGCGGAGCGCGCGATCGTCAGCCTCATGACGCGGCGGCATGGGGTGAAGGATTTCTTCGTCTTCAACAGCGACCAGATGCGCAAGGCGCTGGAGAGCACATCGCAGACGATGACGCTTCTGATCTCGTCGGTCGCCGTCATTTCGCTGATCGTCGGCGGCATCGGCGTGATGAACATCATGCTCGTCTCGGTCACGGAGCGGACGCGCGAGATCGGGTTGCGCATGGCGGTCGGTGCGCGGCGTCTCGACATCATGCTGCAATTCCTCATCGAGGCGGTGGTAATCTGTCTGGCGGGCTCCATCGTCGGGGTCGGGCTGGCGGTGGCGCTCGCCTTTGCGCTGGGTGGCGCGGGAAGCGAATTCCCGATGATCATCTCACTCAACTCCATCCTTGCCGCCTGCGCTGTGGCCGTGGCGATCGGGCTGACCTTCGGCTTTCTTCCGGCCCGCAACGCCTCGCGTCTCGCCCCGGTGGACGCCCTTTCGAGAGAGTAACAATGTGGCATCGTGACGGAGCCATTGTATCAAACCGTGCAAGAGGCATTGGCAACGGCGCGCTGTTGAGGAGATCGGTTTCGTTCTGAAGATTCTGCTTTAAGCCGCCACAACCCCAGGACCGCCCCGCGGGAGATCGTGCCCGGTCTGGAGCAAGGTTTCCTCAAAGGAAGCCGATCGTCCCAAAAATGGCGCATGGGCGTTCGCAAGAGGGCAACTATTTGAAAGAATGAAATTTTCCTCGTGCCATGGTCCATGGTCCGCGACGCTTCCAAAAATGGTGCGACAGCCTCCGTTTCGAAGCTTGGGCAGCCGTGAGAATGTCTGCGCGTGAGCCTGTTAGCCAATGCAAAACTACCCAAGGGAGAGCCTGATGTCTAAGACAGCCTTCATGATTGCCGCGTCGTTCCTCGCAATCTTGAGTACCAACCTGCCAGCTTGGGCAAGTTCGGATGATGCGAAATGGATCAAGCAATGTGTTGATGACAATAAGGATCAGGGCGCGAAGCCCGAGGTCATTGCAGCCTATTGCTCATGCATGAATGGTAAAATGTCATCGAACGAAACACAGTCGATCAGCGAATGGGAAAAAACACATGTTGCCGAGCGCAAGGCTTGCGACAAGGAGTCCGGCTGGCGCTGAATAAGCTCCTTTGGATATGAAAGGGCGGCGCGCCGATGGAACGCCGCTCCGATGAAGTCGCGCATTGATCCTACGTCAACAGTTCCCAAATCTCGCGCGGCAGCAAGCGGGGAGGATGACGACGGTTAAGGGCAGCATCGGAAGCGCCAACGGGATCAAGCTATTGTGATCGCGCGAAAGGCCAAGCGCCTTCCTGCCCCCGGATATCCGACCTTCACACCTCACCGGACATCACGCAGCCATAGAGGATGGCACCGCTCATCTGGCGGTAGCGCCCCACGATCTCTTCAGGCCTTGGTGCGACAAAGCTCTGGTTCGTTCCACGGGCGCCGTCACAAAGCATCTGGACGAGGCTGTCGACCGAGACCGTAGGGCGAAGCGAAAACAGGCCCTCCGAAATGGCCCTCTCGATCAGCCTGCAGAAATCTGCCTGAAACAGGGCTGCGGCCTCAATCATCACGGGGCGGCAAATTCGAAACGCCGCGTCGTTGATCTCAAGGGCATAGGGAGACAAGGCTATTTGCCGTCGCGTTTCGCCATATCTGACATCGAGGACGTGGGTGACGATGTCCAATACCGGCGCCTTTTCAGCCAGCAGGCGCTCGCCTTCGCGGATGCTGTTGACACGGGTACGCTGGTTTCCGAGACGGATCATCGCCTGAAGGGCTTCTTCCTTGCTGCTGAAATGATGATAGAGCCCGCGCCGGGTGATTTTGCAGTGCTGTGCAAGCAGGCTCATCGTCATCTTCTCGTAGCCGTGTTCGAAGAAGACTTGCGTAATTTGCGTGACCAGATTTTCGAAGGCCGACATGCGCTGATCTTTCAAAAGGCCTGTTGCATCGATTGAATGACTTTGTTCAAGGCGCCGGCAAGCTCACCCTTGCCGGGCAGACGCCAGGTCCGGCTCCGGACCCAGCCTATAGTGAAATGCGGCGACAAGGGCCAGAGCGGCGGAGCTGAGAAGCGCACCAGTCGAAACGACGCTCAGAGCCATTCCAAGCTGGTGGGGGTCTCTCAGAACATTTTCTGTGATGTACCCAACCAGAGGAGGCCCCAAGCCCATGCCGACCATCGTGACCACCATGACACCGATTGCGGAGGAGATGCCGCGCATCCTGGGTGGTGTGATGTCCTGAAGTGCTGCGGGGCCGTTGGCAACGACAAGGGTGGAAAAGAAACAGGTGCCTGCAATGAAGGTCAGGGCAGCGTTCTGTGTCGTCATCATCGGCAGCGGTGCGGCGAACACGCCGGCCCCGAGTGCTCCGACACACATGAGGGCGGGCCTCGCGGCACGCAATCCTCTGCGGACAAGCTTGTCCCCGAGCATCGCCCCGACAAGGAGACCGGCCAGACTGGCGCCAATAAACAGCGGGCCCAGAACAAGGCCGACAGCGGCAGGGGAAAGCTCGAAGGCACGGATCAGCATGCTTGGACCCCATGCGCTGTAACTATAGGACTGCATGCCCACCAGACCCAGGGAGAAATAGAGGGTCAACAGTTCAACGCGACGTGCCCAGAAATAGGCACGCACGTCATTCATGTTCGGCACCTCGGCCGGCGCGCTCTCCGCAGCACCGCGCGCCGGTTCTTTCAGGCTTGCCACCCACAGTGCAATGGCGAGCCCCGGCAATCCGACGAGGACGAACACGGATTGCCAGGCAAACGTCGTGCCGAGCCTCGTGAGCGAGGAGCCGGGCTGCGAGAGATGATGAAGGGCGGATGCTGCCAGAATGAGTGACAGGCCGGCCCCGATGAACGCACCGGATGAATAAATTCCCATTGCAAGGCCACGACGGCGGGTCGGAAAGAGATCGCTGATCAGCGAGTAGGCCGCCGGGATCAGCGCCGCCTCGCCCAGTGCGACGCCGGCCCGGCAAACCAGAAGAGACAGGAAGCTGTCGGCAAATCCGCAGGCGGCGGTCATGATGCTCCAAACGGCAATGGCCATCGCCGCGATGCTGGTCCGGTTGCCCCGGTCCACCCATCGTCCCGCCGGCAATCCACCGACCGCCAAGACGAGGGCGAAGCTCAATCCCTGCAGCAGGCCGATCTCCACATCCGTCAGAAGGAGATCGCGACGGATGGGCTCCACGAGCAGGCTGAGGATTTGCCGGTCGAGATAGGCAAAGATGTAGGCCGTCGTGAGGACGCCGAGCATGTAGGACGGTCGGCACTGCAGCCCTGAAGACATGCTCGCATTTCCTTCAAAATGAGTGTTGCGGCGGGTGGAATGTCCTCGGAATAGAGCATGCCTGACTTCCGCGCGAAAGGGTTCTCGTGAGACGGACTTCTCACAATTAACGTAGATGAGAAAGATCCCCCCTTGACGACACATCGGAAATACCGCAAAAACTTCTCAATATAATATTAAATGAGAAGTTGTCCGGCTGTTGAACTTCCACCCATAGGGCAGGACCTTTTCAAGCCGGAGTGTTTTTTCTTCGCTGTGACCTGAGCAGGTTTCGACGGCAAATTGCTGGTGGAGGCATTCTTGGGGCCTTTTGCAGAATCCCGGATCCGTTCGTCACCCGCGGCGACCCCCGAAACGGAGGGGACTGTCGATGATGGCGTAACGGCTCTGCTGAACCATGTCGCGTTCTCGCAGGCAGTGTGTCTTCTGGCATCCGGGCTGTTCGACACGCACAAACTCGCGCCCCGTGCGGCCGCCCTGTTTGCCACGCAACAGCGCTGGCTTCTCAGCCATGCGGCGCTCGCCCACCATTTCCAGCCGTTTGATCAGGTGGAGCCCTGCGTCAGCCGCCGAAGCCTCGGTCTCATCGGTCCTCTTCTCGGCATTGCAAGCCGCAATACATCCCGCGCCCTGTTCGACGAGGCCGCCAAATACGGCGTGCTCGACCTGCTGGAGGAACATGGCGCCCACCGCGAACAACTGGCCGCCCCGTCCTCAAACGCGCTGTCACTGATCGGACTTTGGTACGGCCAGCATTTTGCGGCACTGGACCTGCTCGATGGCGGGACGAGGCAGAGCCGGTTTCAGGCCCGAAGCCACAGCCTGCTGCCCCGGATGCAGCCCCTCGTGGCGCGTGGCCTTCTATCGAGCCCCGGCTTACGCGCGCCCGGTCCGCTCTACACCATTTTCACCTGGAGCGATTCCGGCGGCTGGCTGATGGACCGGCTGATCGCCGGGATCGACTGGGAGAGGCCGCAGGGACAGGACCGGTTTCTCACGGATGTCCGCTCCATCACCTTTCTCGCGGAATCGGCAAAGCTGTCACGCTCGCATACGAGCCGGAAACTCTCCGAGGCTCAATCCATCGGTGGCCTGGGCTGGACGGGGCGCCCGGGACGCTCGCCGCTTTGGATTTCGCACGAGTTCTACACCGAATATGCCGAATTCCAGGCACGCAAGCTGCTCATTCTCGATCATGCGCTGACCGAAGTCACCGCGATGGAGGCGTCTCAAGGGGGGCGATGGGAATGAGAGCCGATGAGACCCGCGAAGCCATGCGGCGATGCCGTTTGCCTTCTTACGACGGAAAAGAGCGCCGTTTTCGGCGCGTCAAAAATGGACGCTGACTTTGCACATTTCATTGGCTAGCCCTGCAGATGGGCTCCCGACACCTTGCGCAACAGCGCGGTTTGCGGCCTGGACGAAATCGAGGTTTGTTTTGAATTCGAGATACCGCCTTGCAGTGTTGGGACTGATCGCGAGCACGAGCCTTGCGGCCCCTGCCGCCATGGCCCAGACTGCCTCGCAGATCACGCCGCAGCGTGTGCGTCCGAGCGAGCCGGTCGCGGCGGCAGGGATCGCGGTGCCGGAACTTTCCGGTCCGGCGTCCCCGAAGGGTGCCGGGAAACTCTCGGTGCGTCTCGCCCATGTCGAGATCGAGGGCGCGAAGGGGAGCGGCTCGGGCAGCCAGGCGCTGGCGGCAGCCGATGCCGGCCTCAGCGCAGCGCTTGCAGACCGCACCGTGACGGTCGCCGACATCTTCAGCGCCGCGCGTGTGCTCGAAGCCGCCTATGGCCGCGCCGGCCTCGTGCTGACACGCGTGGTCGTTCCCGCGCAGAACCTCAAGAATGGCGGTACACTGAAGGTCGTGGTGATTTCCGGCTTCGTCGAGCGGATCGATACACAGAGCCTGCCGGGCCCGGTCAAGGACAGGGTTGGGGCCGTGCTGGCGCCGCTTGTCGGGCGCCCGGACACAACGCTTGCGGATATCGAGCGCGCACTGATGCTGGCGAGCGATACGCCCGGCCTTTCGATGAAATCGACGCTGACTGCGGGGAAGAAGCCCGGCGGCAGCGTGCTGATTATCGATGGTCGCTACAAGCCGGTCTCCGGATCGGTTTCCGCAGACAATACGGTTGGCTCCGGCCTGGGCGGGCTTTCGACGACCGCGGCTCTGCAGGTCAATTCCGTCCTCGGCCTCGGAGAACTTTTCTACATTCAGCTGGGCGGCTACCCCAACTTCGTCGGCACAAACGGCTTCTTTTCCAGCCGGCCCGTCAACCGGCAGATTGCCGGCGGGGTCGTTCTGCCTTTGGGTACCGATGGCTGGAGCCTGAACCTGGAGGCGATCCGGACGGACTCCACGCCTGCGGCAGTCGCCGGCCAGCAATTCGCTTCGCGTTTTGACCGCGTCTCGGCGCGGCTGAAATACGCGATCGTCCGTTCACGCGGCTTCAACCTCTCGAATGAAGTCGCCTTCGATGCGGAAGAGGAAGCACTGTCCACTGTCCTGCCACTGACGAACCCGGTCTCCCTCGACCGGCTGCGCGTGCTGCGCGATACCGTGGCCGTTTCCGGCGTTACCCCCTGGGGCGCTTTCATGAGCGGCCAGGTCACGGGGTCGCTGGGCATCAACGGTCTGGGCGCGCGCAGCGCCGCCGCCGCGACAGCGCTTTTGCCGCTCTCGCGGCAGGGTGCGGATGCGAATTTCCAGAAGCTGGAGTTTTCCGGCCGGTATAGCCAGCGCCTGATGGAGCATCTGGGCCTCGATCTCTTCGTTCGGGGGCAGACCTCGTTCGGCAGGCCGCTGCCGCGTGCAGAGCAAATCGGGCTTGTCGGCGGCAATGCGCTGAGCGCCTTCGATGCCGGCGCGTTTCAGGGCGACAGCGGCCTCGTGGCGCGCGCGGAACTCTCGTCGCCCTTCGCGTTCGACCTGACATCGGGCGCCGCCAATGCCTCGCCCTATGCCTTTGGCGCCGTGGGCAGCATCTGGTTGATGAACCCGACGGCGGTGGAGCGCCGCCAGACCACGGCCGGCACCTTCGGTCTCGGACTGCGCGTCGGTGCGGCGCCGAATCCGCCGGGCACGACAGCGACCAGCGAATTCAGCGGCATCATTGATCAGGCAATCCTCTCGCTCGAATGGGGTCGCCAATACCGGAATGACGGCACCGCGCCGAAGGACCGCTTCACCATTTCAAGCTCGATACAATTCTGAGGGCTATCATGTCTTACGTCCCGTCTTCCCGCTGCCGCCACATGCTCCGCACGCTAGAGAGCTCAACCGCGCTCTTTACCTCCCTGCTGATCGCGGCGGCCGGGTTGACGGGCAACATCGCCGCCTCGGCACAGGAATTGCCACAAGGCGGAACGGTTGCGTCCGGTAACGTCACCATCACCCAGACCGCGCCCACGGCAATGGTGATCAACCAGACATCCGGGACGGCCGTCACCAACTGGCAGAGCTTTTCCATCGGGCAGGGGAACTCCGTCGCTGTCGTCCAGCCTTCAACCTCTTCGGCCATGCTGGCCCGCGTCAACGGAAACACGACCTCGACCATTGCCGGAAGTCTCAGCGCTACGGGCCAGTTCATGCTGATCAACCCGAACGGCATTTCGATTACGGCGACCGGGACGGTCAATGCAGGCGGCGGCTTCGTTGCCACGACGCTCGGCATTTCGGACGACGACTTCTTATCCGGCAAGCGTATATTCAAGGGCAATGGTGCGTCGGGTGCAGTCAGCAATGACGGCGCAATCACCGTGGGGCCGGGCGGCTATGCGGCGCTGATCGGCGGAACCGTTTCCAATTCCGGTACGATCTCGGTGCCCATGGGCAAGGTGGGTCTCGGCTCGGGCGAAATCGCGACACTCGACTTCTCGGGTGACGGCTTCCTCCAGGTCGGCGTTCCGACCGCCGCACCCGGCAAGGGCGCGCTGGTGTCGAATGCCGGCAAGATCACGGCCAATGGCGGTTCGGTCCATATCAAGGCGGCGCAGGCGCGCGATGCGGCGCGTCAGGCGATCAACATGTCCGGCGTCATCGAGGCCCGCTCGGTCTCCGGCTCCAACGGCAATATCACGCTTGGCGGGAGCGAGGGCGAGGTTGCGGTGAGCGGCAAGCTGGACGCCTCTTCCGCATCGGGCAAGGGCGGGACCGTGAGGGTCACGGGTCGGCAGATCAAGCTTTCCGGCGGATCCATCGACGCTTCGGGCAAGACCGGCGGCGGCACGGTCCGCATCGGCGGCGACCGGCAAGGCGCGGGGACCCTGCCGCGCGCCGCGAAGGTCGCCGTCGACAAGACCACCATCATCCGTGCCGACGCGACCGACCAGGGCAATGGCGGCGATGTCGTCATCTGGTCCGACAGCCGCACCGATTTCGCCGGCACAATCACCGCACGCGGCGGGGCAAACGGCGGCAACGGCGGCGAGGCGGAAGTATCGTCGAAAGGCGTGCTCGGCTATTCCGGTCTGACCGTTCTGACGGCTGCGAAAGGGACAACGGGAACGCTGTTGCTCGACCCTTACAACATCACGATTTCCAATGCCGCCGACACCGGCGGCTTCACCGCGAGCGCGGATGACAGCGTCATCAACGTGACGACCCTGCAGACCGCGCTTGCCAGTGCCAATGTCACGATCTCCACGGGCTCGTCCGGCAGCCAGGCCGGTGACATCACCGTCGCCGCGCCGCTCACCTGGAGCGCCAATCTCCTCCGGCTCGACGCCGCGCATTCGATCAAGATTGCCTCCACCGTCACCGTCGGCGGCACCGGTGCTTTGATGCTCAACACCAATGTTGGCGGCGGTTTGGGCGGCACGCTCGACTTCGGCCTGACCTCTTCCGGCTTCGCCGGCCGCATCGACTTTACGGGCACGCCCGGCCAGCAGGCGCTGTTCTTCAATATGGCGCAGCAGACGCTCATCTATTCGCTGGCGGACCTGCAGAATGTCAACAACGACCTCTCTGGTAATTACATGCTTGCCAGGAACCTTGATGCATCTGGCACGACCTACACGGATGCGCTGATCGGCGTCGATAATACCAGCGCCTTCACCGGCAAATTCGACGGTCTCGGGCACACGATCAGCAATCTCGCCATCATAAAACCCCAGGACTATTCCGGTCTGTTCGGTGCGGCCAGCGGCGCAACCATCGGCAATGTCGGCCTTGTCGGTGGGTCGCTTTCGGGGCGGTACTTCGCCGGGAGTCTGCTTGGCTATGGCGCGAACACGACGATCGCGAGTGTCTTTTCCACGAGCACTGTGCAGGCAAGCGGCAGCGGCGCCGGGGCCCTGGTCGGAGAGCTCCACAGCAACAGCGCGATCAGCAACGCCTATGCAACGGGCACTGTCAGCGCGCACGATACGATTGGCGGTCTTGTCGGTGCTGTCTTCGACAGCGCCGTGAGCAACGCCTATGCGACGGGAGCGGTCGGCGGGCTGGAAGGCATAGGCGGTCTTGTCGGGTTCACGAGAAATGCCACGATCAGTCAGGTTCATGCGGCGGGCGCCGCACGGGGAAATCAATATATCGGCGGCCTGATCGGCTATTCGGACAGCATGACGCTGAGCCAGGCCTATTCCACCGGCGCGGTTGCCGGGAGCATCAACGTCGGCGGTCTCGTCGGAAAACTGGTTGGCGGCACGATTGCCAGCGCCTACTGGGACGTTCAGACCAGCGGACGGACAAACGGCATCGGCACCGACGGCAACAGCCAGTCCGGCAATGTCACCGGCCTGACGACGGCGCAGCTTCAGAACGGCACATCCGCCTCCGGCCTCGGCAACGCCTTCACGGTCTCGGCCAATCTCTACCCCTATCTCACCAGCTTCTTCCCCAATGGTGTGCAGGCGATCTCCGGCATTGCCTATGACGACAGCGGCGTGACACGCTTTGCCTCGGATGCCAACGCCGCGCGCTACGTCTATATCGACATCGCCGGCCGGCAGACGGCCGTGACCACCGGCGCCAACGGCTATTATTATGCGATGCTCTCCGGCGGCACGCTGTCGTCGGCGAATGGCGGCACGGCAGTCGTCGCCTATACCCGCGACGGCAATGTCACTGGCGCAGTCATGGGCGCGCATCTGCGTGCACTGAGCGGTACGGCGCAGAACCTCGACGTCTGGGCAAACAACCTGATCGCACCGACCGCGGCCACGAGCCTGTCGACGGCCGAGACATCGGTGAACGCGCTGCTCGGCGCCAACGCCAACCGGACGCTGCTGACGGACGCGGCGGGTGGCGACACGGTGCCGACAGACGCCAACGCGGGCGTCGCCGATCTCGGCCTGGTCGGCTATATCGCCACCTCTGGCAGTGGCTTCACCATCGATCGGGGCATCTCGGCCTATGGCCTCTATGTGAAGGCGGCGACCGGTCCGATCACCGTCTCGAGCGCCCAGACGCTCGGCGGGCCGATCAATCTCACCCTGCTGTCCAGCGGCGATCTCGACATCAACGCCGCCGTCCAGGTCAATGGCAATGGCGCACTGACCCTCGGCTATGGCGGGAAACTCAATATGGCGATGGACAGTTCCGGCTTCGCCGGCAGCCTCACCTTCGCCAATGCCGATGGCACGGTGGCGACCCTGGGTGAGGGTGGCACACTGACCGTCAATGACAAGGCCTACACGCTGGTCTATTCGCTGACGGACCTGCAAAACATCAACAATAATCTTTCAGGGACTTACGCGCTCGCCCACAGCCTCGACGCCTCCGGTCAGACCTATAGCAACGCCCTGGTCGGACAAGACCTCGGCACATCCTTCACCGGCACATTCGACGGTCTCGGCCACACGATCGGCAATCTCGTTATCGCCAAAAGCGGAGACTATGCCGGTCTGTTCGGTTCCACCGCCAATGCGACGATCCGCAATATCGGCCTTGCCGGCGGATCGGTCACGGGCAACAGCTATGCCGGCGGCCTTGCCGGGCAGGCTCAGGGTGGCAGCATCAGCAATGCCTATGGGACAGGCAGCGTCAGTGGACACGACAATGTCGGCGGACTTGTCGGTACTGCATCGGCAGCAGCCATCAGCAATGCCTATGCCACGGGCGCTGTCAGCGGCACCAACCAGATCGGTGGCCTTGTCGGCGATACGGCCAATAATGCAACCGTCAGCAACGCCCACGCGACAGGCGACGTCAGCGGCGCCAGCAGCATTGGCGGCCTCGTCGGTCGCTCATTTAACAGCACCATCGGCTACGCCTATGCGACAGGTGCTGTCAGCGGCACCAACGGCGTCGGTGGTCTTGTCGCCTATTCAGTCAGCTCCACGATCAGCAACGCTTATGCCACAGGCGCCGTCAACGGCACCGGCTTTTATGTCGGCGGCCTTGTCGGGAGTGCATCGATGAACACCATCAGCGACGCCTATGCGACGGGTGCCGTCCACGGCTTCTCCGATATCGGTGGCTTTGCCGGGGGTGTGTCGGATTCCAGCATCAGCAACATCTATGCAACAGGCGCGGTCAATGGCGCAGTCTATGTCGGCGGACTTTTCGGTGAGGCGAGGGCAGGCAGCATCACCAACGCCCTCTGGGACACGCAGACCAGCGGGCGCGGCAGCGCCATTGGCGACGGCAGCCAGATCGCCAATGTCACCGGGCTGACGACGGCGCAGCTGCAGGATGGGACATCCGCAGCGGGCCTCGGCAGCGCCTTCACGGTCTCGGTCAATCTCTATCCCTATCTGACGAGCTTCTTCCCCAATGGCGCAAAGGCCATATCCGGCTTCGCCTACAAGGATACAGGCGTGACGCCGCTCGCCTCGGGTGCGAACGGCGCGGGATTGGTCAATGTCCGCTTCGGCAGTGGCGGCGTGCAGACAATCTCCACCGGCGCAAACGGCTATTACTACGCAATGGCCGCCGCCGACGGCAGCCCGAGCCCCGTGCTCGCCTATACGCGCACCGATACGACAACAGGCGCGGCGAATGGAGCCTTCTTCCTGACGGACTTCACCGGCACTCTCTCGGGCGTCAGTATCTCTGCCGGCTGGCGGATCGACGCCGCACTCGCCGGCGGAACACTCTCCGCGCTCGATACCGCTTATGCGACGGCGACCGCCGGCACGACGGCGGCCGGCATGACGTTGGCCAATCGCGCCATTTTAGGTATCGGAACCTTCATGATCGATACGCCGCTCACCGTGAGCGGCAAGCTGGAGCTTGTCGCCGGCCTACCGGGCACAACGTTTAGCCAAACTTCCGCACTATCAGCCGATACGCTGATCCTGCGTTCGCCCAATGGCCAAAGCAGGTTCATGCTGACCGGCAGCGGCAACCGCTTCAACAATCTCGCGGCATCCGGTACTGATGTTCTCCTCGATGTTTATGACGCCAGCGACCTGACGATCACCACAAGCGCCTCCGATCCCTTCGGGACGGCTGTCTCCGGCATCACGCTTCTCAATTCGAGCCAGACCGTCGCGCGCGGCGTCAGGGTTGCTACGGCCGGCAATCTGAAGATTGCTTCCGGCGCTGCGGTCCATGCGGATAATCCGGTGCTGGCCGCCGGCGGAACCTTCACCAACAATGCGGGCGCCAATGCCGTTTCCGCCATCGCCGGACGCTGGCTCGTCTATGCGGCAGACCCGACCGGCAACACGTTTGGCGGCCTCGACAGCCAAAACACGGCGGTCTGGGGTACGAGTTATCCGACAGCAGTGACGGCGCAGGGCAACCGCTATGTCTTTGCCCGGCAGGCCACACTGACGGTGACGGCGAGGGACGCGGAGAAGTCCGCCGGCGAAACATCGGGCTTCAATGGCTACACGGTCTCCGGTTTCCAGGGCGGCGTTGCAGGAGCCTTTCTTGGCGATGATCCCGCAGGCCTGACCGGACTGCCCGGCCTGTCCTCGGCAGGGGCGGCGGCAAATGCCGCACCCGGAACCTATGAGATCGCCATTGCCCATGGATCGCTGATCTGGGGCGGCTACGGCTACGGGTTCAACTTCGTTTCAGGCAAGTTGACGGTGAACGGCTCATCACAACCCGACCCGACGTTCATCTTCGCGCCTGGATCGACAGACAGCCGTCCGGACGGTTTCGGGGCCTCGACACCTGGCGGCGGCTTCAGCGCAACCGATCCCTCGAACCTCCTCAATTTGACGGAGATTGGCTTCGACAAGGCGAATGTCTGCTTCCCCGGCCGCGCCTGCGAATGATGCTTCCGATCGCCGAACGGCCCGCTCTCAGAGTGCACCGGCAGGTCATCTGCCGGACGCACCACCCCCATCGCACCTGAAAGAACGCCGCATGACCAGACTGTCCATCACCCGCCCTCTTCACGGTGGGCCATGTTTCATGCGCCGCCGGGCTCCTACAGGGGCGCTTCTTAGACGCCCTGCCGGTTCGGGACATGCGCGCCAGGCGAACTCCGTCAAAGGGAATATTCAGCTCACCGTGATGTGCCGGCCACTCATGACGCCAGCCGCGCCGAGAAATTCGTGAAGAACTGCTCGGCGAGCTTCTGCGCCGTGCTGTTGATCAGCCGGCTGCCGAGCATGGCAATCTTTCCGCCGATTTCGGCCTTCGCGGTGTAACGCAGGATGGTTTCGTCACCGTCGGCCACCAGCACGACATCCGCGCCGCCCTTGGCAAAGCCGGCGACGCCACCGCTGCCTTCGCCCTTGAGCGAGAAACTGTCCGGCGCACCGCTGCGGTCGAGCGTGACCTTGCCGCCGAAGGTGGCCTTGACCGGCCCGACCTTGAGAACGACCTTGGCTTCCAGTTCCTCATCAGACACCTGCTCCAAAGACTCGCAGCCAGGGATCGCGGCCTTCAGCATGTCCGGGTCATTGAGAGCTTCATAGACCAGCGCCTTGGGTGCCTTGATGCGGATTTCGTCTGTCATTTCCATTTGCGGATATCCTTTACATGCAACAGGAGTGAAGCCGGAGCAGGAGTTCATGATCTGGAACCGCCCGTTCGGCCGTTCCGGCGAGTGCGGAATTCGACGCTGCAGGCTGGAACAGGAGCGCGGCAATGGCAGCGAGGGGCGCCATCAGACGCGTTGTCAGCCGCCCGGCCTGTGGCGTGACGTCCTGCAGTGTGGAGACTGCATCACCCGGCACAGGCTCCGCACGCTCCAGCTTCCGGTCATCCGTCTTGGCCCCGTCAGAGGCTGCGTTTCCCGCCTCGTGCCCCCGGACACTGCTTCGCCGGATGCTGATCATCTCGGCAATGATCGACAGCGCGATTTCCTCCGGCGTCACCGCACCGATGTCGAGGCCTGCCGGCGCCTTGATGCGGTCGAGCGCTTCCTGCGGCAGACCGCGGACGGCGAGCTTCTCCCTGAGCGACGCCGCCTTGGCGCGGCTGCCGACGAAGGCGATATAGGCACCCGTTGCAGAGGCGGCGGCCGTCAGCCCCGCCTCGTCGCCACGCCCCTGCGTCGAAACGACGATGTAACGCTCGCCGGCAGCATTTGCCGGCAGAAGCATGCCCTCGATACGCTCGTCCGCCTCGGCGAATGCCCCCTGATCGTCGGAGGGCGCGCAGGCGATCGTGCGGAAGCCGAAGCGCCGCGCGATATCGGCAAGCGCGACCGCGACGGGGCTCGCACCGAGTACATAAAGCTCCGGCAGCGGCAATACGGGCTCGATGAAGACATCCATCGTTCCCTTGGAGGGACACATGTTGCGGGCGAACCGGACGCCGTCGCGCACCTCGCCGGGCGTGACGCCGAGTTCGGACAGCAGGTCTTCCGGCTGAACCGAGACCAGCCTTGGCTGACCATCGGCAAAGGCATCTCTTGCCGCCTTCAGTACCGCGCCGCGGGCGCAGCCACCGCCGATCCAGCCCTCGGCAATGCTGCCATCCTCCAGGATGATCGCCTTGGCACCTGCCTTGGCAGCGGTTGCGGCGACCGTGCGCACAACGGTTGCCAGCACATAGGGCCGATGGGCGCGTTTCAGGCTACCGGCCGTGTCGTCGATCTTCATGGGTACATGCATCGAAGCCTCCCGTGCTCAGATCCGGTGAAGTTGGGGTTCAAGGGCCGCCAGCGCGTCGAGCGTATTGGCGGCGGCAAAGAGATCGAGATGCGGCAGGGCTGCCGCCATGCCGCGCGCCACCGGCTCGTAGCCGGCCCAGCCTTTCAGGGGGTTCAGCCACACGATCCGCCCGCCACGCCGCTTCAGGCGCTGCAGCTCCTTGCCGATCTCCTCCGGCGCGCCAGTGTCATAGCCATCGGAGAGGATCAGCAATACGGTTCGCCCGTTCACGCCCTGCCGGGCGTATTGGTCGTTGAACCGCTTCAGGTTGAGACCGATCTGGGTGCCGCCGCCGAAGCCGTTCGCCATCAGCGTCAGTTTCTCCAGCGCCCGCGTTCCGTTTCCGTCACGCAGGACATCGGAGATGCGAACCAGACGGGTATGGAAGAGAAAGACGTCCGTCCGGCTGTCCGCACTCATCAGCCCCCGCAGGAAGGCGAGAAAGATCCGCGCATAAAGGCTCATCGACCCGGAGACATCACAGAGTGCCACGATGTTGACCGGACGATCGGGACGCTTGCGGCGCAGAAGTTCCAGCGGCTCGCCGCCATGCGCGATCGAGCGGCGGGCCATCCGGCGCAGATCGAGCGCCGATCCGGCTCGTGCCCGCCTAAGCCGTCGCGACCGGCGATCTCGAAGCGCCCGCGCGAGCTGCAAGGCCACGGCTTCTGCAGCGGCAATCTCCTCCGGCGTCGAGAAATGACGCATATCGGTCCCCCGCAGCGCATCGAGCCGCGAGGCGACGAGCTTGCCTGTGCCGCCGCCTTCCGCCTCTCCGTCCTCCGCTGCATCCGGCGTTTCCGGCCGGCCACCCTTCGCTGACGACGACAGGGAGGACAGGAGATTGGACGTTTGGGCTGGTGGTCTCCGCTCAATCGAAGCGCCCACTTGCCGCTCGCGGCCATCGGAATACCAGTAGGCGTCGAACAGGTCGTCAAAGCGGCGGTGGCGCTCAACCCCGCTGGCACAGATGGCGCGCAGGGCAGAGCGCACTTCGCGGCCGTCGGTGGCGTCGATCAGCGTAAGCGCCTGCAGGGCGTCCGCGCTCTCCGCGATGCCGGCTGGTAGGCCGTTGAGGCGCAGATGCGCCATGAACCCGCCCATGCGGCCTGTCATGTCCTCGCGTTCAGGAAAGCGGCGCGCACGCATCAGGCCGCCTTTCCGACAAGTCGCTCTTGCACTTCAAGCGGCACAGCGTCGCGGTCGGCGCGGGTCTTCAGAAGGCAGACCAGCGTGGCCTGAAGCGTCACCGGATCGTCGGAAAGATCGTTGATCCCGAGACCGGCAATGGCCGCAGCCCAGTCGAGCATCTCCGCAACGCCGGGCTTCTTTTCAAGCTCCTCCTTGCGCAAAGCCTGCACGACGCCGACAATCTGGGCGGCGAGCCGCGCCTCAAGGTCCGGCATGTGCGCCTTCAGGATGGCGGTCTCGGTCTCGCGGTCGGGATAGTCGACATAGCTGTAAAGGCAGCGGCGGCGCAGCGCATCGGAGAGATCGCGCGTGCCGTTCGCCGTCAGGATCACATGGGGGCGGGCCGTTGCGCGGATCGTGCCCAATTCCGGAATCGTGACCTGAAAATCCGAGAGAAGCTCCAGCAGATAGGCCTCGAACTCCTCATCCGCACGATCCACCTCGTCCAGAAGAAGGACGGGCGACCGCTCCTCTCTTATCGCCTGCAGGAGGGGCCGCGCCAGAAGGTATTTCTCCGAAAATATACGGTCTTCGGCGGCTTCGGAATCCGCGCTATTTTCTGCACTGGCACGGATGGACAGCAACTGACGCTGATAGTTCCACTCGTAGATCGCCGCCGATGCGTCGATGCCCTCGTAGCATTGCAGGCGGATCAGGCGCGTGTCCAGGAGCGTGGCGAGCACCTTGGCAAGCTCCGTCTTGCCGACGCCGGCCGCTCCCTCGAGGAGCAGCGGTTTGCCAAGCGTCACGGAGAGATGCAGCGCCATGGCGAGATCGTCGGAGGCCACATAGCCAAGACGCGCCAGATCGCCCTTCAGCGTTTTCCAGGTCATCGGACATATCCTTCGGGGAGGCATGGCGGGCCGGAAAGCTCTCGGCCCGCCACCGTTCCTTCAGCCATGCATGCCGAGATCATGGGCGACCTTCCAGATCCGCCAGTGATCGTGCGGCATGTGCGATTGCGTCAGCCCGAAGGCGCGGAACGCGTCATGCACCGCATTCGAGAAGGCAGGCACCGAGCCGACATTCGGGCTTTCACCCACGCCCTTGGCACCGATCGGATGATGCGGCGACGGCGTGACGGTGAAGTCGGTCGTGTAGTGCGGCGTTTCCCAGGAGGTTGGCAGGAAGAAGTCCATCAGCGTTCCGGTCTTGACGTTGCCGATCTCGTCATAGGCAATTTCCTGGCCCATCGCGATGGCATAGCCCTCCGTCGCCCCCCCATGGACCTGCCCCTCGATGATCATCGGGTTGATGCGGGTGCCGCAGTCGTCCAGCGCATAGAACTGGCGGATCTTGTGTTCGCCCGTATCGACGTCGATCTCCATCACGCAGATATAGGCGCCGAACGGATAGGTCATGTTCGGCGGATCGTAGTAGCTGACCGCCTCGAGACCCGGTTCCAGCCCGGGGATCGCCTGATTGTAGGCGGCGAAGGCGATTTCCTTCATCGTCTTGAAGCGTTCCGGAGCGCCCTTCACTACGAAGCGGTCGATATCCCATTCGACATCGTCGTCATGGACTTCGAGCAGGTAGGCCGCGATCATCTGCGCCTTGGCGCGGATCTTCCGCCCGGCCATGGCCGTTGCCGCACCGGCGACCGGTGTGGAACGCGAACCATAGGTGCCGAGTCCGTAGGGCGCGGTATCGGTATCGCCTTCCTCGACCGTGATGTCATCGGCTGGCAAGCCGATCTCCGTGGCCAGGATCTGCGCAAACGTGGTGGCGTGACCCTGACCCTGGCTGATCGTTCCAAGGCGCGCAATGGCCGATCCGGTCGGATGGATGCGGATTTCGCAGCTGTCGAACATGCCAAGGCCAAGAATATCGCAATTCTTGACCGGGCCGGCACCCACGATTTCGGTGAAATGCGTGAGGCCGATCCCGAGCAGCTGGCGCGTCTTGCCCGCCTTGAAGTCGGCGATGCGCTCCGCCTGTTCACGGCGAAGCCCGGTATAGTCCACGGCCTTGAGCGCCTTGTCCCAAGCGGTGTGATAATCGCCGGAATCATATTCCCAGCCGAGTGCCGATTGATAAGGGAACTGCTCCTTGCGGATGAAGTTCTTTGTCCGCAATTCAGCGGCATCCATGCCGAGCTTGATCGCCAGAACCTCGATCATCCGCTCGATGAAATAGGCAGCCTCAGTGACACGGAACGAGCAGCGATAGGCCACGCCCCCCGGTGCCTTGTTGGTATAGACCCCATCGACCGCCAGATGCGCGACCGGAATGTCATAGGACCCGGTGCAGATGTTGAAGAAACCGGCCGGAAACTTCGTCGGGTCCGCACAGGCGTCGAATGCGCCGTGATCGGCCGTGACGTGGCACGAAAGTCCCGTGATGCGGCCGTCCTTCGTCGCCGAGATCCGCCCCTTCATCCAGTAGTCGCGGGCAAAGGCGGTCGCCATCAGGTTTTCCATCCGGTCCTCGATCCACTTCACCGGCTTGCCGGTGACGATGGAGGCGACGATGGAGCAGATATAGCCCGGATAAACGCCGACCTTGTTGCCGAACCCGCCGCCGATATCCGGCGAGATGATGCGGATATTGTGTTCCGCGATACCCGAGATCAGCGACGCCACGGTGCGCACTGCGTGCGGCGCCTGGAACGTGCCATGCACCGTCAGTTTGCCGTTCACCTTGTCCATGGAGGCAACACAGCCGCAGGTTTCCAGCGGGCAGGGATGCGTTCGGTGATAATAGATCATCTCCTCGGCAACCACATCGGCGGAAGATAGCACCTTCTCGGTCGCGTCCCTATCGCCCTGTTCCCAGGTGAAGATATGGTTGTGATGGCGGCGCGGACCATGGGCGCCGGAGGTCTTTCCGGCCAGATCCTCGCGCAGCACCGGCGCATCGGGCGCCTGCGCCTTGAACGGGTCGACAACGACGGGAAGCTCCTCGTATTCGACCTCGACCAGTTCCACCGCATCGGCGGCTACATAACGGTCGCTGGCAACGACGAAGGCGACTTCCTGTCCCTGGAACAGCACCTTGCCATCGGCCAGAACCATCTGCACATCGCCGGCGAGCGTCGGCATCCAGTGAAGGTTCAGCGGCGCGAGGTCGGCTGCGGTCAAAACGGCGACGACGCCGGGCAGCGCCTTGGCCTTCTCGCTATTGATCGACTTGATCCGGGCATGGGCATAGGGCGAGCGGACGAAATCGCCGAACAACATGCCCGGCAGCTTCAGATCATCGACGTAATTTCCCTTGCCCTGGGTGAAGCGCACGTCCTCCACGCGCTTGCGCGAGGCGCCGAGACCCTTGAGTGCAACGGCGCGCTCGTCTTTCGGGGGTGTCATGTCGTTCATTGGGCTGCCTCCTTGACCGCGTTCAGTTCCGACGCGGCAGCCATGATGGCCTTCACGATGTTCTGATATCCGGTGCAGCGGCAGAGATTTCCCGCCATGGCGTAGCGGATCTCCTCCTCGCTCGGATCAGGATTTTCCTGCAGCAGGCGATAGGCACGGGTGATCATGCCCGGCGTGCAGAAACCGCATTGCAGACCATGATGCTCGCGGAACATCTGCTGCAGGACGTGCAGGCTGTCAGGAGTCCCGAGCCCTTCGATCGTGGTAATTTCGGCACCATTGGCCTGCGCGGCCAGAACCGTGCAGGACTTGACCGATTTCCCGTTCATGTCGACCGTGCAGGCGCCGCAATGCGTGGTCTCGCAGCCGATATGCGGGCCGGTGATCGACAGCCGCTCCCGCAGGACGTGGATCAGAAGTTCGCGCGGTTCGGCAAGCAGTTCCTCCTGCTTGCCGTTGACCGTCAGCGTGATATGCATCTTGCTCATTGTCATCTCCTTCAGGCGCGGGCAGCAGCGGCGGCAATCGCCCGGCGCAGCACGACGGCTGCGGCATGGCGCTTGAACTCGGCGGGCCCACGATTGTCGCTTTGCGGATCGATCGCTTCGTCCATCGCACTGACCGCGGCTTCGATCGCAGAAGCGGAGAGATCCGTTCCGGCAAGGGCAGCACCGGCAGCTTCACACCAGACCGGCGTGTCGGACAGGTTGGTCATGGCAATCGACGCGTATGTGCAGCGTCCGCCCGACATGGCGATGACGGCGGCGGCGGCGGCCGTCGCATAGTCGCCGATCTTGCGCTTCTGTTTCAGATAGGCCTGCCCGGCGGACGGGGCGTCGAAGCTGACCCCGGTGAGGATCTCGTCCTCTGCACGGGCGGTGAAATAGGCAGCCTCGTAGAAATCTCGCGCCTTCACCTCACGCGCGCCGCCGGGGCCACTCAGATGATAGGTGGCGTCCAGACATTGCATGACAGCGGGCATATCATTGCCCGGATCGCCATTGGCGACATTTCCCCCGAGCGTGCCCATGTAGCGCACCTGCGGATCGGCGATCTGCCGTGCCGCCTCCTTGAGAATCGGCGCAGCGCTCGCCAGTGCGGCGTGTTCGATGATCTCGTGCTG
This sequence comes from Limnomicrobium aquaticum, assembly GCF_040545545.1. Lineage (NCBI taxonomy): Bacteria > Pseudomonadati > Pseudomonadota > Alphaproteobacteria > Hyphomicrobiales > Rhizobiaceae > Limnomicrobium > Limnomicrobium aquaticum. The sequence continues at coordinate 241,939 of NZ_JBEPMB010000003.1, read as the reverse complement.
GGTGGTCAGGGCGCCGATCGAAATGCGGCGTCCCTCGATGCAGATGCCCTTGAGCGCGCCGATCGCCTGAAGGTCGATCAGATGACCGAAGTCCGTCATGCGCAGCTTCATCATCGGGATCAGGCTATGGCCGCCGGCGACAACACGGGCGTCCTCGCCGAAATCGGACAGAAGTTTCACGGCCGCCTCGACGGAATCCGGGCGGTGATATTCAAACGGTGCAGGTATCATGGTCTCCTCCCGGCGCGCCGCCTCCTCGCGGACCCGCCATGGAAAGAGGAGACATCCCGGTGCCGGGCTGCGGCAACGGCCAAGACCCTGGATGCGAAACGCGCTGCACGAAATGCGAATAGGCTGCACGAAATGCGAAATCGCCCCGATGGGCGTCAGAATGCCGCGCCTCTGCCGGATTCAGGAGACAGCACAGCCTGCCGGGCGAGGGGTGATTCAGATGTTCAGGGCTGTGCGCACGCGGGGGATGAAGGAACGGCTGACCGGCACAAACTTGAGCGAGGTGACGCCGTCGAACATACATCGACCGCTGTCCTTGGCGCGCTCGAACGCGGTGACCCGTTCGATATTGACGAGATAGCTCCTATGCGTCCGGATGAAGCTTCCCGCCTGAAGCCGCTTTTCTACTTCCGAAATGGAGAGTGGGCAGAAAAGCTTGTCATCAGCCGTATGAATGATGGTGTAATGACCCTCGGCGCGGATCGCGGCGACCTGCGCGGGCTCGATGAAATAGATGCGCTTGTCGCGCTCGTAGGGGAGCTTGTGCTTCTCCAGCAGCGGGAAATCCGAGGCTGACGGCTCATCCGGTCTTGTTGCCGGTCCTGCTTCCGCTGGGAGAACCGGGCTCGGCCTGACAACCTCAATCACCGCCGTCTCGCGCGCCTCTCCGGTCAACAGGAAATTCGTCGCCGTCAGCAGGAACGTGCCGCAGATCACGAAGGCGGACAGCATGACGGCGAGCGCCAGCGTCCCGTTTTCAATAATCGGCGTGAAATCGCCGCTCACGCCGCCCGCCTGAAAATTCGTCCAGCCCATCGCCACGAAATGCACCAGCACGACCGACAGGCCGAAGATGATGGCACCGGCGAAGATGTGACGGGTCGTGCGCCTCGAATACGAAATCCATATGGCAAGGATACCCGTTGCCGTCGCGCCGACGACGGCCAGGACAAGCCCGGCAGGCTGAAACGCCGGCATGCAGCCGCGAATGCCGGACATGCCGAGATAATGCATGGCCACGATGCCGTTGCCGAGAACGGTGCCGGCGATCGCTATCCGGAAAATCGTGCGGGTGCCGTAATGCATGATCAACAGGGCAACCCCGGACAGGAGTATGGCGATGAGCACCGACCCGAGTGTGTTGGCTGCATCGTAGCTGATCGGCACCGGCAGGCGCATCGCCAGCATGGCGACGAAATGCATGCACCAGATGCCGCCGCCCAGCGACAGCGAGGCCATCACGATCAGGAGCTTGCGCGTCGTGTCCGGGAGGGCTGAAATCCCGCGCGTCAGTGTCAGCCCTGTAAACGACGCCATGACCGAAACGGCCACGGAGGCGAGCACAAGCATGAGATCGTACTGCGGTGTCAGCATGTGCCGTTTCTGGGTGAAAGAACGTCACAGGAGGCTAACAGAGTTTCCGCGGCCTGTCATCCGCGGCTTCAGCGCAGACCTTGTTCCCGATGGCTTGTGTTCGCTGTCCTGCCGTTGGCCATAGCCTTCGCCAAGGCGGCGGGCATGGCCTTGCCAAAATAGTAGCCCTGGCCAAACTCCCCGCCGCGCCTGGCGATTTCGTCCATCTCCCCGAAATGCTCTATGCCCTCTGCAATGACGGGAACACCCAGACTTTTCGCGAGGTCGATCACCGAGTTTACGATCTTGTCGCTCCACTTGTCTTTCTGCATGGACTGCACGAACGATCGGTCGATCTTGATCTTGTCGAAATGCAGCTCCCGCAAGCTGTAAAGATTGGAATAGCCCGTTCCAAAGTCGTCCAGCGATGCCTTGATACCGAGATCCCGAAGCGCGGACAGGGTCGTGCGGGCCGCGTCAAAGTCGGTGACGAATGCAGACTCCGTGACTTCGATTTCCAGACGATGGGGCGGAAAACCTGTTTCGGAGAGGATTGCCAGCAGCTTGATCGGAAGCAGCGGGTCCGTGAAGTGCAGCGGCGATATGTTGAGCGCGATGGTGAGATCAGCGGGCCAGTCGCCGGCATCTTTGCAGGCGCGCCGCATCAAATCATACGTCAGGTCGCCGATCAGACCGAGTTTCTCGACAATCGGGATGAAGACATTGGGGCCGATGTCTCCGCGGACGGGATGGCGCCATCGCGCCAGGACCTCGAAGCCGACCAGGCGATTTTCCTGCAGGTGCATCAGGGGCTGGTAATAGGGAAGAATGTCTCCATTGACGACCGCCTGACGGACGTCCTTTTCGAGCTGTACGCGCTCCTTCAGCGCCTCTTCCATGCCTTTGGAGAAGATATGATAGACGCCGCGTCCCTGCTCCTTGGCGCGATACATCGCGAGATCGGCCGCCCGCAGGACAGTATCCGAATCCGTTCCGTCGGCCGGACAAATCGATATGCCGACACTCGCGCCCACCTCAATCGAGTGGTCGCCGATCATGATCGGTTGCGACAGGCTCGCAATGATACGGGAGGCAAGCGCTGTGGCGTCCTCGGCAGGACGTTTTGACGCGCCGGAATCGACAACGATCCCGAACTCATCGCCGCCAAGTCGTGCCACGGTATCACTCTCGCTGGAGTCGGCACGTATGCGCGCGGCGACCTCTCTGAGAACATCATCGCCTGCCGCGTGACCGAGGGCATCGTTGACGGGCTTGAACCGATCCAGATCAACGATCATCACCGCAAAATCAGATGAGTCGTGCCGCGCACGTTCAAGCAACGTCTCCAGGACTTCCGTGAAAACCCGACGGTTGGGCAGTCCCGTCAACGCATCATGCCGCGCCATGGATTCAGCGAGCTTGTGGGCCGCTTCGGTCGCCTCCTGGGCCTTTTTCAGCGCCGCCAGATGCTTGCGATAGGTCTGCTCCTTCTCTTCTGCAGCCTTGGCTTCCGCGAGCTTGATGCTCGTTATGTCGATATCGGTTCCGATGATGCGGGCAACGCTGCCGTCGGCCATCCACTCGACCGGCTTTCCGCGGCTCAGTATCCAGATGTAGTGGCCGTCCCGATGCCGCTCGCGATACTCGAAAGAATTCTGGGCGAGCGCCCCGGAGTTTTGCTGATCGGTCTCCCGCTGCAGCCGTTCATGATCGTCCGGATGAACGCGAGCGAACCAGGCCTCCCGCGAAGGGTCGACCGGTTCGTTGAGGCCAATGCCCCGCATACGGCGCCACATTGGGGAAAAATAGGCCGTGCCGTTTTTCAGGTTGTGATCCCAAACCCCTTGACCTGCGCCTTCCAGCGCGAAATTCCAGCGGCTTTCCGCTTCGGCCAGGGCAATTTCGTTCTGTTTTCGACCCGTAATGTCGCGGTTCACACCATAGGAGCGCACGGTTCGTCCCGCTTCGTCCTTGGCGATGAACAGGCGCACCGCCACCCAGCCCGGCTGGCCATCGCCAAAGATCACGCGATGCTCAAGTTCGACACTGAATTCAGGATCGGTCGCCGCGATCGCCTGGGCTGTCACGCTACCCACGAAAGACGCGTCCTCGGGATGGCAGAAGCGCGCCGCATAGTCTGCCGATCGCATCACATATCCGCCGACGGCCTCGGCGGTCGTGCGAAACAGCCCGTAGAAGTTATCATTGAATGTGAACTGATCCAGATCGGCGTCATAGACCCAGTGCCCGGCGCGCGCGATCTTCAGCGCATTCAAAAGCTGGGCCTCGCTGGCCATCAGCGCTTCTTCGGCGCGCCTTCGCTGGGTAATATCGCGGCAGACCCCAACCACGCCGATGATATTCCCTTGCCGATCCCGCAGCGGCAGTTTTGAAGTGGTAAGCCACTTTTTCTCACCGAAGGGCGTGACCACAAACTCTTCGATGTCGATCTTCGGATTGCCCGTCGTGATCACCTCCTGCTCGTCGGCAAAGAACCTTGTCGCAAGTTCGCGGGAATGGAGATCGAAATCCGTTTTGCCGATCAGGTCGCGGGAAGATATCCCGAGATCGTCGCTGACGGCAGGATTTGCAATGACAAAGCGGCTCTCGACATCCTTGATGAAAAGGTAGTCGGGAACGCAGTCAATCAACGCGCGAAGGAGATGTTCCTGCGGTGCGGTCGTATCGGTCATCCCAACAAGGAAATCCTCATTGCAAGGCGCGGAACGTCCGGTTTTCAATGATCGCCGTCCCTCCTCATCCAGCGAGGCTTCGGTGTTCAGGAACTTGGCTGACATTTCTTCGGTGTTCATTTCCGCACGCCGTGATCGGTTAATTCGGAAATGCTAATTTACATGTGTTGGTAAGTGATTAATTTCAGTGGCGAAGATCCGAAACAGGACGCCCCGAACGTCATGCCCTTTGCGTTCAGAGACAGCAGCTGTTACCCGACAGCAACCCGGCACTCGAAATTCAGCAATATGTCGGCGGGCTTTCACCGATCCGTTTTCCTGTGCTACTGACGACCGCTCTTTGTAAGCCGATCAGGCGAGCCCAACCGTCAGCCGAACACCGCGAGGCATCATGTCCATCCAGCCGCAGCATCGGATCTACATCTGCTTCTTTCTGTTCGCAATTTCCATGGGCGCCATGCTGTCACGCCTGCCCGACCTGCAGGAGAGCCTTCAGGTCGACAAGTCGGAACTCGGGCTCACGCTGATTGGCGCCGCCATCGGTGCGCTGGTGTCGTTGACGTTTTCCTCGCCGCTGATTGCCCGTTTCGGCGCCCGCAAGACCGCGTTCCTGACAGTTCTGGGCAGCTCCGGGCTGCTGGCGCTTGTTCCGTGGGCGGGCAGCGCACCCCTCGTCTTTGTCATCCTTTTCTGCGAAGGACTGCTGGCCGGCGCGCTCGAGATCAATCTCAATGTCGAGATCGATCGGATCGAGGCCAGGCTCGGAAAGGGCGTGATGAACCGCGCTCACGGCTTCTGGAGCCTGGGTTTCTTCGTCACCGCCCTAGTGTCGGCAGCGCTTCGCCAGGCCGAGGTGCCGGTACAGTTGCATCTGGGCCTCACCTTCGCCTTTGTGCTCTTGGTCGGCAGCATCACGATTGCCGGCATGCGGAACGAACCGGCGCGCCAGACGGCGGATCATGTCGAGGCCGGACACATCGCGCTTCCGACCCGCGGCCTTCTGCCACTCTGCGCCATCGGCATCGCCGCCTTCCTCGTAGAAGGCGCAGGCATCGACTGGTCGGCGATCTATATGCGCGACGTCTTTCAGTCCGTCCCTTTCATTGGTGGTCTCGGCCTTACGCTCTTCACCTTCTTCATGGCCGCTACCCGCCTGTTCGCTGATCCACTGGTCGACCGCTTCGGCTCGCGAACCGTGGCTCTTGTGCTGCTCCTTGTGTCTGCGGCAGGACTTGCCGCCGTCTGGCTGGCACCCCATGAATATGTGGCACTGCTCGGATTTGCCCTGATGGGCTCGGGCTGCAGCGCGGTCTATCCGCTTGCCGTCTCGGCCGCCGCGCAGCGGACCGACCGCGCCTCTCATCTGAACGTCGCGGCAATCGCGCAAATGTCCTTCGTGGTATTTTTCCTCGCTCCACCACTCCTCGGCTTTATTGCCGAGCATTTCGGCATTCGCTCTTCTTACCTTGTTTGCCTGCCGGTGATCGTCCTGGCGCTGTCCTGCGTCAGAGCACTGTCGACGCAGCGTAAGCTCGCGCTTGCCTGACGCGAGCTGCCAACATCATCGAGCAGGATATCACTCTCGTCGTGCCCTTCATGGCCGTCGTCGGCTATGTGCTCCAGCGTTTCCTTCTGAACCACACGATGGGTGGCGACCTTCTGCCGCCGCTGCTCCTCACCTTCGGGCTTTCGGTCATCATCCGGAACGCGCTGCTGATGGGCTATTCGGCCGATCCGCAGAAACCGGTTTCGCGTCCGGCATTGCGTAAAGACGGAGAGCGAGATCGGTTCAGCGGGGTCCGGAGCTGACCGGCCTGACGTCTTGTCGGAGCTTGCCGCCCAGCCATCCATGCAGAGGCGCCGCCCCGGCAAGCAGTGAACCACCGTCATCGGGTTGCCCGCCGAAGAGGGACGTCACGAGTGCACCGGCTTCCTGCGCGATGATTTTGCCGGCGGCATAATCGTAGTGGCTGAGACCGTCCTCGAAATAGGCGTCCAGACGACCGGCAGCCACATAAGCCAGATCGAGCGCCGCCGATCCCAGACGGCGAACGCCCGCCGTTTCATCCGTGATGTCGCTGAGCGACCGGAAGAAGCTATCGCGGCTGATCGCCTTCAATTGTCCGCGAACCGGCATCGACATCGAGATGATGGCCTCTTCCGGTAATTTTTGTCCCAGGAGCGCAAGTGCTGACCCGTTCAGCCGCGCGCCTTTGCCACGGATGGCCGTAAACATTTCCTCGCGCAGCGGATCGTAGACGACGCCGAGCAATTCGCCATGAGCATCACACAGAGCGATGCTCACGGCAAAATAGGGGATGCCCCAGATGAAATTGCTCGTTCCGTCCAGGGGGTCGACTACCCACAGGCGTTCGGCCGCGGCGTTTCGTGTGCCTGTTTCCTCGCCAAGGAAACCGAAGGCGTTTCCCGCCTTCGCCAGAACGGCGGCAATGGCCTCTTCCGCCGCCAGATCGGCCTTCGAAGCATAGTCCCCCAGCGCCTTCCGCTGGATGGTGTTCTGCTGCAAACGGCCGAAATGCGCGTTCAACTGGGCGCCTCCGGCGTGAGCGGCCGAGCAGGCAAGTTCAAGGAGATTCTCAAGCGACAGCTCGGTCATGGTTCATGCCTCCGCCGGCAGAAACGTGAAGTTTTCGAAATCGACACCCACCCGTGCTCCGACATCCAGTGCCGTTCTGGTCTCAACGCAGAGCAGGGGGCCGTTCGGGAGCCGCAGACCTTGAGCCCAGGCCTTGCCCATATAGCGCCTGTCTTCGACGACCGCATCGAAGAGACCATGGCCGCATTCCTTGAGAACTACCTGCTCGGGACGCACGACGAGGGTGCCGCGGCCCGCATGTTGCCTCCCGGCAATCTGCAGCCTTGACCCTTCAGACAACAGAAATCCTGTCTCGTCGAATGCGCCTTCCATAAAATTGGCGCTGCCGACGAATTCCGCAACGAAACGGTTGACGGGCCTGGAATAGATCGTTTCCGGATCGGCAAGCTGCTGGACCAGGCCATTTTGCATGACCGCGATCCGGTCCGACATTTCGAGCGCTTCCTCCTGATCGTGCGTCACGTAGATCGCCGTCAGTCCCAGCCGTTTCTGCAAGGTCCGCAATTCATGGCGAAGCGCCACCCGAAGGCGGGCGTCGAGATTGGACATCGGTTCGTCCATCAGCAGCAGCGGCGGATCGATGACGAGCGCCCGCGCAAGCGCGATGCGCTGTTGCATGCCGCCGCTCATTTCGGCAGGAAAGCGGTTTTCCACGTCGTGCAGTTCAACCTGCGCCAGCGCCGCCCGCACCCTCCCGGCGACCTGGGTCTTCGGGACCTTACGCAGCTTCAGGCCGTAGGCCACGTTGTCGAACACCGTCTTGTTCGGCCACAGGGCATAATTCTGAAACACAAAGCCGATGTTTCTGTCCCAGGCCGGAAGGGTTGTCACGTCGTCACCATTGAAGCGGATGCGCCCGCCATTGATGGGGTGAAAGCCTGCTATTGCGCGCAACAGCGTGGTCTTGCCGCATCCGGAAGGGCCGAGCAGGGTGAAGAATTCGCCCGGCCTGATGGTGATGTTGATGTCCTTGAGGACAGCATTCTTGCCGAAGGTTTTCGAGACGCCATCGATGACGACTTCGCAGCCTCGGGTCTCGGCTTGCTGGGATCTGGTTTCAACCACCGGATTTTCCTTGGTTTTGGCCGTAGCGCACGATGAAATAAAGCGGGATGTAGATGATGAGCATCAGAAGAATGGTCTGGGCGGCCGAGACACCGAAATCGGCGTCCACAAGCGTGTTTTCAAAGATCACCGCCGTCATGGGTTTCCACGGAGGGCGATAAAGCACGATGGTGGAGGACAGCTCCGTGACAATATGCAGGAAGGTGAGGGTTGCACCTGTCACCGCACCCGCCAGAACGAGCGGTGCCGTGACCGTGACGAACACCCGCAACGGCCGTGCGCCAAGGCTCAGCGCCGCCTCTTCGAGAGCGGGATGAACACGCCGCAACGCGGCTTCCGAAGCCTTCACCGTGAAAGGCAGGTTACGGACAAGATAGGCCAGCGCCAGGATGAACCACGTGCCGGTCAGCTGAAGCGGTGCCTTGTTGAACATCATGATCAGGCCGATACCGAGCACGGTGCCGGGAATGACATAGGGCATCATCACGGCAAGGCTGAGAACCGGCGCGATGACCTTGTAGCGCTTGCGGATGATCACATAGGCGATCCCGAGGCCGAGCGCGGTCGCGGCCATGGTTCCGGCAAGACCGAGCGACAGCGTGACCCAGGCCGGCCCCAGGCCGGTCTGCAGCATGGTGGCGTAGTTGGCCAGCGTCAGGTTCGCACGCGGCAGACCTACCCGCCATTCCATGAAGCTGGAGACGAGCACCGTCAGATGGGGCGTGAAAGCCATCAGAAGCACGAGGGCCACGCCGCACAGGACGAGCGCGTGCGCTACAGGAGACAGCGGTTTCCGCGCCAGTGCGCGTGAAGAAACGACGGAGAAACCGCGTCGCGCCAGATAGATCTGCTGTGCCATCAGGAAGAGGCTGGAAATGGTGATCAGCACCATGGAGCCTGTCGCGGCCAGCGCAGGATTGCGACCCGCCTCGCTGAGGAAGGACGTGTAGATCAGGACGGGCAGGGCATTGACATCCAGACCGATGATGCGCGGCGTTCCGAAATCCGAAAGGGCTGCCATGGTCGCCAGATAGAGCCCGGTGATGATGCCCGGTAGCGCCAGGGGAATTTCGACCGAGAAGCGCACCTGCGAGGGCTTCGCGCCCAGGCTTTCGGCCGCTTCGACATGGCCGGCATCCAGACTTTGAAACGAGCTGTGGCTGAGCAGGAAGATGATCGGGAAGACCAGCCATGTGATCACCCAGATGACGCCGTGGAGGCCTACAATCGAGATGTCCCAGCCGAAATAGCTCGTCAGCACGCCGTTGCGGCCCAGAAGAAGCCGCCAGGCATAGGCGCCCAGAAACGGCGGGGAGACCGAGGCCATGGTCACGAGGAAGGTGATCGCCGTGCTGCCCGCGACCTGATAGCGCGCAACGATATAGGCCAGCGAAACGCCGATCAGCGCGGCAAGCCCGGTGGAAACGAGCGCGATGAGCAGGCTGTTCAGTGTCGCAGACAGGGTCTCCGAGCGTATGAAGAAATCAAGATAGTGGACGGCGGAAACGGACAGCGCCTTGTTCTCGAACGTGATGTAGGCGTTGGCCGCATGCGAAAGCAGAACCGTGTTGGCGGATTGTGGCTTTGCCTCCAGAGGTGCCGGTGCCGCCGTTGAGAACAGGCCACGGGGCGCCTGCTGGGAAAGCGAAAACCGGCTCTGCCCGAAGACAAGCTCAAGCGTACCGGCCTCGCTCCTGTTAACCGCCATGGGTTGCGGAGCGCTGAGCCGGAGCGTTCGTTCGTCCTGCACCTCCACCGTCAGGTCTTGCTCGGATTTCAGCGACACGGAAAGGCCGTTTGCCACTTTTTCGACGGCGTATCGGCTGGTCATCTCCGGAACGGACTGCAGGCCGTCGCGGTTGTGCAGGAGAGTGAAGCTGCCCCCCTCCTCGAGAAGGGAGGCACCCAGAAGGCGAAGCTGCGGGACGACAATCGTCAGGCCGCAAAAGAAAAGCGCGACGATTGAAAAAAGAAGCCAATTGTCGCGCAGGATTCTCATTTGCCGCGAATGTCCTGAAAGCGAGCCACGACCACGGGACGGGGGTCCACGGCCGACACGATGTTGAGCGATGTCATGTCGGGAAGTGCTGCCGGCGGGGTGGTGTCCTTGCGGGCCGAACGGCGCACTGTGGCATCGCGAACGATCTCGTGCGCGCCCTTGGTGCCGAGGAAGTCTATGAAGCTCTTGGCGTCGGCCAGATGCTGAGCACCCTTGACGATCGCCTGGGCATCGATCTGCCCGGTGACGGCATCGCTCGGATAGACGATGGCGATCGGGAGGCCCTGGGCTTTCCATTTGGCGCCAAGATCCTCGTTGATCCAGCCGACTGCGGCCTCGCCATCCCTCACGGCGTTGAAGGCATCGTCCGAACCCGGTGCGATCCGTGCGCCCTTGGCAAGCTTGCCGACGAAGTCCCAGCCGAAATTGCCGGCCAGGGCAGACAGGATGGTGTATCCCGTGCCGGACTTTGCCGGATCCGGAATGATCAACCCGCCGGCCTTGGCAAAATCGGGTGAGAGCAGATCTTTCTGTGTCTTCGGGATGGAGCCGGCTTCGACGCGCTTCGTGCTGACGATGAGCGGCTGCAGAAGCACCGTGAACGGATGCCAGATATGGTTGGGGTCGATCGTTACCATCTCGGCATCGGCCGGGCTTTCATAGGCTTGAAAGAGCGTCGCGTTTTCATCAAAGGTCTGGGTCGGCCCGCCCCACATCACGTCGGCAGACGAGTTGCCGGCTTCCGCACGCAGGCGTTCCACCAGTTCGCCCGTTCCGCCGCGCACGACGGTGACCTTTACATCCGGATGGGCCTTGGCAAATGCGGCCAGGATCGGAGAGGACGTCGTTTCGCCATGGGCGGTGTAGACCACCAATTCGCCGGCCTGGGCGATATTGAAGAAGGATGCGGAAGCCAACGCGCCCGCCATCAGTCGCTGCAAGGTCGATTTTAACATGCCATGTTTCCTTTTACATCATGAGGAGCAGGAGCGAGGGTATTAATCCATCTAAAGGATTAAAAATCAAGACGCCTTATAGCCTCATTTATGGGCGTTTAATTGCAGAAATATGACAATTCGTACGAAAGGCGCGGCCTCCCAATTGCTTGACGCTCGATGAGCAAGCTGATAAATTCTATTTAATGTAATAAATAAGGGTTCCCTGCATGACCCTGATGGGCAGCAACCACACATATTCGGGCCGTTATAATCGCCGCCTCGTCTTCGACCTTATCCGGTCGGGCGAGGGCATCAGCCGTCGGGGCCTTGTGGACGTGACTGGCCTGAAGCCTCAGACGATGTCCAACATCTGCAAGGACCTCATTGACCGGTCTCTGGTGGTGGAAACGATCCGTCTTGAAGGTGCGCGTGGCGCGCCGCAGAAGGAGCTTCGGATCCGGGCCGAAGCGGGCTGCTGCCTGGGTGTGCACATAGACCGCGATGGGCTCGTTGGAATCCTGTGTGATCTCGCTGGGCAGGAGCTGGGCCGGGAGACGGTTTCAGCCTCCCTGCAGGATCCGAAGGACACCATGCGCGCCATTGCCGGCATGGTGCAACGCCTGCAATCCGTGGCGCCTGATCTTCCTGCCTGGGGCCTGGGCGTTGCCATGCCGACGCTACAGGAGGCCGAGTTCGAACACCATGTCGGTCCTCCGGGCTGGGATGCATGGAGCCGCCTGCCGGTGGCCGAGGCAATCGAAGAGGCGTGCGGTCTCCCCGCCATCATAGAAAATGATGCGACGGCGGCGGCGCTGGCTGAACTGAGGGCAGGGCGCGCAGTCGGCCTTAGTCACTATGTCCACATCTTCGCCGGGCATGGGCTTGGTGCGGGTATCATCAATGATGGCGTGCCGTTGCAGGGCTTCTGGAGCAACGCGGGTGAAATCGGTCTTCTGACTTGGCCGCAAGAGCTTGCTGGCGGCGGCGAAGCGGCGGGGCAAACGCCCTTTTCTCTGGATGAACTGGCAGCCATGCTCGGGCGGGAAAGCCGGGAAATTGCCGCCCCCGGCCAGCTGGACGCCCTTTACCGCCAGCGCGACAGCGTGCTGATGCGCTGGCTTGATCTCAACGCAAGACGCCTGCGTCTTCTGGTCTCGCTGCTGGAAAACATTCTCGACCCCCAGACCGTGGTGGTGGGCGGCCATTTTCCGGCGGCCCTGATCGATTCTCTCATTGATCGCGCCTATCCGCTGATGCCCTCCGTCAGCGCACGCGGACACAGAGATATGCCGCGGCTCTGTGCCGGTGCGCTGGGACCGGACGCGGCGGCCATCGGAGCGGCCATGCTGCCCCTGATTGCCCATGGAAGCCCCGATTTCCGCCGCCTTTCGTTCCTGCGCGGGCGCAGCCAGCCAATTGATTTCGAACATCGCTTCGATCGTGTCGCCGGCGCCCCGGCGGATGACGATACTTGATGAAAGCTCTCGCCAACAGGACTCCAGAATGAAAATCGCCGTCGTCGGACTTGGCTTCCGGCTTGCCAGTGTCATTTCCTCATTCCCGCCCACCAATAAGCTTGCCGAGACCCGGCAGCGGTCCGATGATGTGCTTGGCACATCCCGGCGCGTGCAATGATGGACAATACGATGAACGACTTGAACCCGCTTCCTGCCGTCGCAATCCGCACGGCCCGCCCGTCTGACGAGGCATCGATCATGGACATCTGCCTGCGGACGGCCGACGCGGGAAAAGATGGTACGCAATGCTATAGCGATCCTCGGCTGCCGGGGTTCGTCTGGGCCCTGCCTTACATCCGCCTCTGCCCGGATAACGCCTTTGTCCTCACCCACGGCGAGCAGGTAATGGGATATTGCGTCGCCGCACCGGACACGGTTGCCTTCGAGGAGTGCCTGAAAAAGGAATGGTGGCCGATGCTGAGGGCAGAGCTTCAAGGCTTCTCGCCCGGAACCCCGCACGATGAGAATGTCCTGGCTTACATTCACAACCCGCCCGGAACTCCGTCTCGCATCGCTGACCTCTATCCGGCCCACCTGCACATCAACGTCCTGCCGGAACTGCAAAAAGGTGGCCACGGGTCGAGGCTCTTCAGCCGGCAAATACAGGCGCTCACCACTTCTGGTGTCACTGGCGTCCATCTGGGGATCAATCCGCGCAACGAGGGGGTCGTGGCATTCTATCGGAGGTTCGGGCTTCTCGAGATTGGTCGGACGCCCTCGATCATAATGGCGATGCGCCTCAACCACACTCCCGCCTGTCGATAGCTCCAAACGCCAGGAGGACGCCCTGTAGATTGCGTCCTTTCTGGCCAGATGTTGTTTCCGATGTCCCGAGTTTGACCGCCGGCGCGCGGGATCGCTGGAATTACGGGCCAAAGACAGCCACCGCGTCGATCTCTACGAGATAGCCATAGTGCAGTTCAGGGACGGGAACGACCGTGCGGGCGGGGCGCGCCTCCCCGAGTCTTTGGGCATAGACCGCGTTGAAGCGCGGCCAGTTCCCGACGCCGACAATATAGGCCGTCACACGGACGAGATCGGCCGGTTGCCCGCGGACAGCCTTGAGGATCGCCAGCATGTTGTCGATGGCCTGGGCTGCCTGCGTCTCGAAACCGTCGTCGGGCAGGGGCGCCCCGTCCGCCCGGATCGGCAGCTGCCCGGAGATGTAAAGATGATTGCCCGCGCGCTTCGCCTGGACATAATGTCCGGCCGGGCGCGGCGCTTCGTCCGTGCTGATGTCCAGCAATGTCGTCATCACCAGCCTCCAAAACGCGGCCAAACGGCTTCCACATCAAGCGAAGCCCCGCGCACGACATGATAGGCGCCGTGCTGTGCTGCGGTCGCGCAGGCGTGGTTGGGAAGGATGCGGACCCGGTCGCCGACGGCCAGTTCGGGAAGCCGGCCGTTGGAGCCTGGCCGGACAGCAATAATGCCATGCTCCTGGCTCACATCGGCAACAATCACATTGTTGAAAACGTTGCCATTGACGTCGCAGACCAGACCGAAGCCCATGTCGACGGGCTGCTTGCTGGTGCCGCGGTCACGCGAGAGCGACATCCAGCCGCTATCGGTGATGATCCAGCCCTTCTCGCGCTGGTGGCCGATGACGGTGGCGAGAACGCTGAGCGCAATATCGTCGACCCGGCAGATGCCGATCCCGGCCATGACCAGATCGAAGAAGACGAAAACACCGGCGCGGACTTCGGTCACGCCCGTCAGATCCTTTGCGTGATGCGCTGTTGGAGTCGAGCCGACACTGACCACAGGGCATGGCAGGCCGGCGCCGCGCAGAACCTGCGCGGCGTCGACAACAGCCTTGCGCTCTGCCTCCGCAAAGCGTTCCTGAGCCTCCGGGCCGCCGCCACGATAGCTGTCGCCGGCATGGGTCAGCACGCCGCGCAATTCGGCGCCGGCGGCCAGTACTTGGCCGATCTGAAGAAGGCGGGCGTGGTCCTGCGGCGGAACGCCGGAGCGATGGCCGTCGCAATCGATTTCGATCAGGGCCGGAATGCGCGAACCCGCCACCTTCGACGCGGCCGCAATCGACTCAGCCTGCTCGACATTGTCCGCAACGACCATGAGATCGATGCCGCGGGCCCGCATTTCAGCGACACGGGCGAGCTTGTCGGGGGCGATGCCGACGGCGTAAATCATGTCGCGCACGCCCGCTGCGGCGAACTGCTCGGCCTCCTTCAAGGTCGATACGGTGGCGGGGCCTTGCTGCGTGGTCATGACCTTGCGGGCGGCCTCAACCGACTTGGCCGTCTTCAGATGCGGGCGCAGCGAAACGCCCAGAGCGTCAAGGCGCGTCCTGAGCCGCGTGATATTTCTCTCCATCCGCTCCGCATCCACCACAAGGCAGGGCGTTTCCAGTGTTTCGAGCGTGTTGGCAAAATTGGCATTCATCAGTCGGTCTCCGGTTTGAACCGAATTTGCCGACAATCCATAAAGGCCGCAATTAACGCCTGCTGAATGTTGGATTTAGTTTGCCATTAATGCCACTGCGCGCAAACCAGCTTTGAGCCGGCGTTTCTCCGAACTGTTGCCTGTTCTGCGCGTCCTGCTTAGCCGTGGTCGGGAGGCTGGATGGCCTTGTCGGAGACCCCGATCAACTTGCTCATGCCATCGATCTGGTCGGTCTGCCTGCGGAAATCATCGAGCGAGCTGCCGGACAGGACCGTACCCGCGGGCAACGGGTTGGCGGTCGGGTCGAGATAGCGGTCGTTCTTGCGCAGTTCGTAATAGAGATGCGGTCCGGTCGAAAGGCCGGTCGAGCCGACATAGGCGATGACCTGACCCTGCGTGACCCGCTGGCCGACCGCCAGACCCTTTGCCGCCTTGCCGATATGGGCATAGGTGGTCAAATAGCCCTGGTCGTGGCGCAGGCGCACATAACGTCCATAACCCGGCTGCCAGGAAATCAGCTCCACCGTTCCATCGCCCGCCGCAAGGATTGGCGAGCCCATGGGGCCGGCATAGTCCACGCCATCGTGATGCTTGCGCACGCGCAGGATAGGATGAATGCGCCATGCAAAACCGTCCCCGAGCCGGCCGCCCGGCACGGGATTGGCGAGCAGGAATTTCGATACCGAGCGGCCCTCCGCGTCGAAGAACTCCGCCGGCGTCGTCCTGTTGGGCTTGAAGCGGTAGAATTTCCGCGCGCCGTCCTTCGTGTTGAAGGCGACGGAAATCAGTTCGCGCTTGCCACGCCCTTCGCGGAAGACGAGGTTCACCTTCTTCGTCACATCGTCGCGGCCGGCGCTGATGCCATTCTTGCGGGCGAGGTCGATCACCTCGGCGACGATCTTTGGCGGGACATGGCAATCCAGCATCTTCCTGACGAGAAGGGGTGCGAAGGCCGTTTCTTCCTTCAGGTCCGGGGTCGCGTCAGCATCGACCGTTGCCGCATTCTCCTGCTCGCCAGCTGTCGCCTCGCGCTTCAGCCGCTCGTAGAGCGCAGGTTTTGTGATGCGCTCGAAACTCTGATCCTCGACACGGGCGAGAATGACATCCTCACCGGCGGCCTTCTGCAGGCGGGCCATGACGATGTGCTTGCCATCATCCTGCTGGGCAAGAATGACCTCGAACGCATCGCCGAAATGCAGGACCGTTGTCGCAAGCGCTGCGGTGAGGCGCTTCGCCTCGGAAAGCGGAACATCGAGGCCGGCGAGCGCTTCTTCCAGCACCTCATCACCTTTGGGCATCAGCGCCACCCGCGAAACCGGCTCGGCCTTTTGCTTGACCGAAAGGCTGACATTGAGCGGTTTGCCAAGCGGGGAGCCGGCGCTGAAATCGGCATAGGCCAGCGGCATGCCGACAATTCGGCTGGAGCGAACGGGCTTGACGTCGCGCAGAACCGCGGCGAAGGCATCATCCGGCCCTCCGCGTGTGACTTTTTCTCCATATGCCAGCTCGGGCGTTCTCTCCGGTTTCTTTTCCGGAACGGGCACGGCGGTCGACAGGTCGATATCGGTGCGGAAATAGGTGTATTCGGCGAACGATCCGTCCATTCGCGCTTCCAGCATGTCGACGCGGGCAAGATCCGATGTGGTCGCGGGAGGCAGCGGAAGCCGCGCCTGCTTCGGGCTTGCGGCGGGGCCGAGGCTTTCTGGTGCAAGGATCGTCGGCGTCGGCGGTGCAATCGCCGCGGCGACCCTCGGCACGTCCCTTGGGGCCGTCGTCTTCAGGCAGACCCAGCCCGAAACGCCACCCGCCATGCCCAGGAGGACGATGGCGCCCAGCAGCCGGCTATGGGTGTGCAGGGAAAAGGGAATCGTGCCCCGGCGGAAATGCAGTCTGCCCAAAATTCTGTCGTCCCCTGCGGAAAACACTCTTTTTTCAAAGAGATAGACGAGTTGAGGGCAATGGTGCCAGGACGCATTTGCCGTTGGCCGCTATACGCAGGCCGCTTCGGTGCGACAAGTTAAAACTCTGTTAGGTTATTTTGTGGCGGGGCGCGCGAAGGCCCGCCCTGTGGATATGTCGGACAAGGCGATGATCCGTTCACGACGACATAATTTCTCCGCATGGACGCGATCGGCCTTCTCGCCCCCGGGCGGCACTGCATCGAGTGCCACGCACGCGATCCATTGAACGATGGCGATATTCGATGTGCTGTCAGCAATTTTTGAGCAAATTATGCGGCCTTGAGGCTTTATCATCGGCTCGCTGTCCTGCACTGTTGCAGCAGACCGAATGAATGCTCTTCGAGGAATTGAGCGGTGGCTGAGAGCGCGATGCCGAGCGACAAACTCCAGATAGACGCCTTTGCCATGCAGATCGGCGACGTCGCCGATGCCGACCTGGAGCAGCTTCACGCGCTTTCCATTTCCGTCGGATGGCCGCATCGCGGACAGGACTGGCAATTCTTGCGCGAAGTTGGCAAGGGCGTCGTTGCAACCGACGAGATCGGCCGCATCATGAGTTCGGCGATGTGGTTTCGTCACTCGCCGGAGCTTGCGACGATCGGCATGGTGATCACGTCGCCACGTCTGCAGACGCAAGGGACGGGCCTGTGGCTGATGGAATATGCGCTGAAGGATCTCGGGGGCGTCAATCTGCGGCTCAATGCCACCCGCGCGGCTCAGCGGCTCTACCTGTCGATTGGCTTCAAGCCGGAAAAGACTGTCTATCAGTGTCAGGGTCTGGTGACGAATGCGCCGGCGGTTGAGACTGTGCCGGGCGAGTTGCGTCTGCTGACGGCAGACGATCTCGCAGCGGCGATTGCGCTCGACGCGGCAGCCTTCGGCGTGCCCCGCGCGGGTCTCATGGAAAAACTGTTCCGGCATTCGCGCGGCTACGGGCTGTTCCGTGATGGCGCTCTCGTCGCCTTCGCGCTTTGCCGCCGCTTCGGACGCGGACATGTGGTCGGACCGATCGTTGCCTGCGGCGATGAGGATGCGATTGCCGTTGCCTCACCCCATATCCGCGATCATGACGGCACGTTCCTGCGTCTCGACACCCATTTCGAGGCGGGGGATTTCGCCCTGTTCGTGGTGCGCAGCGGGCTCGCCATTTTTGACACGGTGCTGACGATGTCCCTCGGCAGGACGCTCCAGGATTTCGCAACCGGGGGCGAAAATCCGCCGGTCACCTATGCGCTTGTCAGCCAGACGCTGGGCTGACCCCAATCCTAAGTCAGGATACGCGCCGCCTTGCCGTTCTTGCGATCCCCGTCGTTGTAATAGCTGGCGGCTTGCGCCAGCGAACGGTGCTGCGACTGCTGCATGGCCTGTTGCAGCGGCACGCCCATATTGGCCGCTTCGGTCAGATATCCCGCACGCAGGCCGTGGGCGGAAAATTTAGCTGGGTCAAGACCCGCCTTTTCGCAACGCGATTTCAGGATCAGGTTGACAGCCTGGGGTGTGAGCGCCCTGCGGTCGACATTGCCCCACTGGTCGATACGGCGGAAGACCGGTCCCGTTTCGATGCGGCCCGCCGCAAGCCAGGATTTTAGCGCGGCGACCGGGCGGCCGACCATGACCGCGCGCGCATTGTCGTCCGCTGCGGTCGTCTTGGTGCGGCCGAGGCGAAGGATGAGGCAAGGCAACTGCCGCGAATTCGGGTCTGCCGGGTTTTCACGCACGGGTTCCTCATCAATGAGGTCCTCGACGCAGAGCCGCGCCAGCTCGGAACGACGGCGTCCGCCGGACGCAAAGGCCGTGAGCAGAAGAGCGCGGTCGCGAATGTCAGCCAGCCGATCCGTGGAACAGGTGGCGAGAAGCTGTGAGAGCACGTCGCCCGTGACGGCAGACTGGCTCTTGTGGGCGCGGGGCCGTGCATGCGCGCGGACGGCAAGCCGTAAGGCGGACCTGACCGAGGTTGCGGCAAAGTCTCCCTCCAGCCCACGCCATTTTGTCAGCACGGACCAGGATGTGAGCCGTCGCTTCACTGTGGCAGGGGCGTGCGGGCCGCTTGCGCGGAGCAAACCCACGCTCCGCAAACGCGCGTCGACATCGGCCGGCATGCCATGGGCGGGGTCCGTTTCTCGCCGTGCGGGATCCCACAGATGATGGGCGATGAACTTCAGGATGAGTCCCTGCGGTGCGGGCCACGGCAGCGGACCTTCGGTTGCCGCCTGGCACCATGCTTCGAGATAGCCCAGATCGGAGGCAAAGGCCCGCAGCGTGTTTTCGCCCATGCCCTCGCCGGCCAGATGCTTGAGCGTCGCCACATCCTCATCCGTCAGCAGCATGGCGAGCTGGTCGCGCCGGTCGAAAGGCAGGATCGCGTCCAGCGCATCCAGCTGTTCGGCGCGCGCCAGAACCGGGCCGGAAAGGGGAGTGCTCATGTCTGTGCCACCTTGTTGCTTGCCTGCTCGCCTCCGCTCACCGCCGGCGACGGGCCACGGTTGCTCCGGAGAATCACCCCGAAAGGTTATCCGAGTTGGGCCGCGAGCGGCAAGTTTCGGCAAGGTGTGCCACGACTGCTGGCGCTCGACATCTTCACGCATGATCGCAAGATCGAAAAGCAGGCGCTTCGAAATACGATATCGGGCAATGTCGTGAGCCGCCGAACAGCTCTGCCCATCAGGTTTCCGGGATGATCAGCTTCTCCAGGATGCCGTCGAACAGCAGGTCGACCTGCCGGAAAAGCATGTCGCGGGGGATGCGATCCTCCTCGATCACCAGTTCACCGACGATGTATGCGAATTCGACGATGATGCGGACGCGCATCCACTCGCCTCGTGGTCCGTGCCTGTTTCAGTGCTTTCTATAATGATGTCCCGCGTGCTGTACCACCTTATATCAAGGACCATTGATCAGCCTATGCTTTCGCCGTCAGGTTCGCCTGGCGGCGAGCGACATATTTGAGTGTTACCTTTTCCAGGTTTTCATCCAGCCACCGGGCCATGTCGATTTCCTCGTCGAGGCTCTTGCGCAGCGCCTCGACGGCGGATGAAAAGCCGCCATGGGCGGCGACCGCGATCAGCGACCGATAGGCTGCAATCTCGTAATTCTCGAAAGCGAAGTTGGCGAAGCTGTTCTTCAGGATCTCATCATCCGCGATCGCATGTCCAAGCGCCGCGAGACTGCCCGTGATCGACAGGGCAGCATCCTTCAGCGTTGAATTGCCTTCGCCGAAGCTGTCGAGAATGGTCGCGAGCCTGTCGCGCTGGCCTTCAGTCTCACGGATATGAATCTCGAGACGCTGGGCGACCTCCGGATAATTCTCGATCCGCGAATGCTGCGCTTTCATGATGGACAGCGCCTGGTTTTCCATCGCGTGGGCATTCTTCAGCCCGGCCACGAAGATATCGCGGATTTGCGAATTCTGAGCCATGGGATTGTTTCCTTCCGTTCGAGCCGGCGCATCTAACTCGAAGTGCGGGCGTCTGTTCCGGCGGGAAGGAGAAAGGGGTGCCCCACCCTCGGCAAAGGAAGAGGGTGGGGCGGGGCCGACCGGCTTTGGGGGGCTCCGGTCGGTTTCTGGTTACGGCGCGTCGGTCTGGTTCGCCGGCGGGGCCGAATGGTGGAGGGTGACGGTGTCGAGATCGGGCCGCTTCGTGCGGAAGACCCGGAGCACGAAGACGAAGAAGGCGGGCACGAAGACGACGGCCAGAAGCGTCGCCGAGATCATGCCGCCGAGAACCGTGATGCCGATGGCGTTCTGGCTGGCGGCGCTGGCACCGGTGGCAATCGCGAGCGGCACGACGCCAAGCGTGAAGGCCAGCGACGTCATGACGATCGGACGGAAGCGCAGACGGGCAGCCTCGATCGCGGAATCGAGCAGGGACATGCCTTCGGCATAGTGATCTCTGGCGAATTCGATGATCAGGATGGCGTTCTTGGACGACAGGCCGATGATCGCGATGAGGCCGACCTTGAAGTAGATGTCGTTCGGCATGTGCAGTCCGGTGACGGCCAGTACCGAGCCGATAAGGCCGAGCGGCACGACGAGCATCACCGACAACGGGATCGACCAGCTTTCATAGAGCCCCGCCAGCAACAGGAAGACAAAGAGAAGGCTGATGCCGAACAGGAAGGTAGCCTGCGAGCCGGACTTGATTTCTTCCAGCGTCTGACCGGTCCATTCATAGCCGATCCCGGTCGGCAGGCCTTGGGCAATCTTCTCCATCTCCGCAATGGCTGCACCCGACGAGACGCCCGCTGCCGGTTCGCCCGAAATGCGAACGGTCGGATAGCCGTTATAGCCGACGATCTGCGGCGAACCCTTCTGCCATTGCGCAATGGCAAAGGAGGAGAGCGGCACCATGCCGCCACTGGCGTTGCGCACGTTCAGCTTCAACAGGTCCTCGACCTGAAGACGGCTGTTGTCGCGCGCCTGCACGATCACGCGCTGCATGCGCCCGGCATTCGGGAAGTCGTTGATATAGGACGAACCGAGGTTTGCCGTGATCGTGTTGTTGATGTCGGAAAAGCTCACGCCGAATGTATTGGCTTTCTCGCGGTCGATGACCAGGAGAACCTGTGCTGCGTCTGACAGGCCCTCGATGCGCATGTTCTTCAGGAGCTTGCTGGTGCCCGCCTTCTGCATCAGTTCCGCGGAGGCTGCCGACAGCGCCGCCTGGCCAAGACCACTGCGGTCCTGCAGCCGGAACGAGAAGCCGCCGGTTGCGCCGAAGCCTTCGATGGCGGGCGGCGGCAATGCGAAGCTCGTGGCGTCCTTGAGACCGAAGAGCTTCATGTTGACCCGATTGGCGATGTCCTGTGCCCCGTTGTCGGCGCCACGCTCGCTCCAGTCCTTCAGCGTCACGAACATGAGCGCCGCATTGGGGCCGGTTCCCGAGAAGCTGAAGCCCTGGATGGCGATGACATCCCGCACGGCCGGTTCGGCCTTCAGGATCTTTTCGACCTGCTCAACCGTCACCTTGGTGCGGTTGGCGCTCGCTTCCGATGGCCCCTCAATGTTGACCAGCAGGCTGCCCTGGTCTTCCGCCGGAACGAAGCCGGAGGGGAGTTGGACATAGAGATAGCCAAGACCGGCAACGAGGGCGAGATAGATGATCATCATCCGGCCCGCGCGGCGTGTCAGGCTGTGGGTTCCACGGACGTAAGTTCGTGTCAGACCGCTAAAGCCGCGATTGAACCAGCCCGCGAGCCCCTTCTTCTCGTGATGACCCTTGGCGACGGGCTTCAGGAAGGTCGCGCAGAGAGCCGGCGTGAGAGAGAGGGCGAGGAAGGCCGAGAAAAGGATCGAGACGACCATGGTCAGCGAAAACTGACGGTAGATGATGCCGGTCGAACCCGGGAAGAAGGCCATGGGGACAAAGACGCAGGTGAGAACCAGCGTGATGCCGAGGATGGCGCCGGTGATCTGCGACATCGCCTTGCGCGTCGCCTCCTTGGGCGAAAGCCCTTCTTCGGCCATGATGCGCTCGACGTTCTCCACAACGACGATGGCGTCATCGACCAGGATGCCGATGGCCAGAACCATGGCGAACATGGTCAGCACGTTGATGGAGAACCCGGTCGCATACATGATCGACAAGGTTCCAAGGAGCGCGACAGGGACGACGATGGTCGGGATCAGCGTGTAGCGGAAATTCTGCAGGAAGATCAGCATCACCACGAAGACCAGCGCGACGGCTTCGATCAGCGTGTCGAGCACCTTCTCGATGGAAGCCTTCACGAAGGGGCTTGTGTCATAGGGTATGGAATAGGTGACCCCCTGGGGGAAGAACTTGGACAGCTGGTCCAGCTTCGCCTTGACGGCGGCCGAGGTTGCCACCGCATTGCCGGTGGAAGACAGCTGCACGGCAAGCGCAGCACTCGGCTGGCCGTTGACGCGGCTCGAGAAGTTGTAGGTCTCGGCGCCCAGTTCGATGCGCGCGACATCCTTCAGACGCACGGTGCTGCCGTCGGAATTGGCCCGCAGGATGATGTTGCCGAAGGCCGCCGGATCGGTGAGCTGGCCCGCGACGATCACGGAGGCCGTCAGGTCCTGCGTGACAGGGTTCGGCGCTGCGCCGATCTGGCCGGCGGCGACCTGGGCGTTCTGCGCCCGGATGGCGTTGCCGATATCGGCGGCCGTCAGGTTGAGACCCACCATCTTGTCCGGATCGATCCAGATACGCAGCGCCCTTTGCGATGCGAAAAGCTGAGCGCGGCCGACGCCCGGAATGCGCCGGATTTCGCCGAGAACGTTGCGGTTCAGGTAGTCGCCCAGCGCGACCTCATCCATGCTGCCGTCAGAGGAGGACAGCGTTGCCACCATCAGGAAGCCTGAAGAGGACTGTTCGACCGTGATGCCCTGTGAGACGACGGCTGCAGGCAGGCGGGATTCGACGCGGCGGATGGCGTTCTGCACATCGACCGCAGCCTGGTTGATATTCGTGCCGGCCTTGAACGTCGTCGTGATGGAAATCTGGCCCGCCGTGTCCGAGGTGGACTCGAAATACATGATCCCCTGAACACCGTTCAGTTCCTCCTCGATCTGGCGCGTCACGCCCTGATAGATTTCCTGCGGCGAGGCACCGGGATAGCTTGTCGAGATCGACAGCTGCGGCGGTGCGACGTCCGGATATTGCGCGATCGGCAGGAAGGGCAGGGAGATCAGGCCCGCAATCGAAATGAAAAGGGCGAAGACCCAGGCCAGAACCGGCCTGTTGATGAAGAGCTGTGCCATGATCCTCTGTCCTACTTTGCCGGGGCCGCTGCGGGCTTGTCGTCAGGCTTGGCGGCCGCCTTGTCAGGCGTCTTCGCACCATCGGCCCGCGGTTGCGCGTCCGGGCTCCACGGCTGCGGAACGACCTTGGTGTCGGGGCGCACCTTCTGCACGCCGTCGACGATGAGCTTCTCGCCTTCCTTCAGGCCGCTCTCAACGACCCAGTCCTGTTCGATGGACTGGCCAAGCTTGATGTCGCGCAGCCTGGCCGTGCCATCCGCTTCCACGACATAGACCTGGGGCCGGCCGGCCTGCGTTCTCAGCACTGCACGTTGCGGAACGGTAATCGCGCCCTGTTGCACCGCCTGCTCGATGCGGATGCGGACATACATGCCCGGCAGGAGTTCTGTGCGCGGATTGGGGAATTCGGCGCGCAGCGTCACCTGGCCGGTGGTCGGATCGACGCTGGCGCTGGAGAAGAGCAGCTTGCCCTTCTCGGGATATGCATCGCCACCGTCGAACAGAAGCGTGACGCTTGCCTGACCCGGCTTCGGGCTTTCGAGCTTGCCTTCGCTGACGGCGCGTCGCAGTGCGATCAGGTCCTGCGCTGACTCGGTGAAGTCGACATAGACGGGATCGATCTGCTGGATGAGCGCGAGATTGGTCCCACCGTCGGCGGTCACCAGCGCGCCTTCTGTCGCCAGTGCGCCGCCGATAATGCCGCTGATCGGAGCGCGGACTTCGGTGTAGTCGAGGTTGATCTTGGCCTCGTCGAGGGCCGCCTGTGCCAGTGCCACATCGGCCTCGGACTGCGCCAGCGCAACGGACGCGTTGTCGAAATCGATGCCGCTTGCCACATTGCGTTCGCGCAGCGTCTTCTGCCGCTCGAACTGGGCCTTGGCGTTGTCCCGCGTCGCCTCTGCGCGGCGAAGCGAAGCCTCGGCGCTTTCGACGCGGACGCGGAAGAGGCGCGGATCAATCCGGTAGAGCACATCGCCCTGCTTGACGAGCGTTCCCTGCTGGAACACGCGCTCCTGCAGGATGCCGGACACACGGGCGCGCACCTCCGAAGTCCGCGTTGCGGCGACGCGTCCGGGCAGTTCGCTGATGACTGGAACGGCATGCGCTTTCAGGTTCAGGACGCCTACGGCCGGCGGCGGCATTTGCGGCGCATCCTGCGCCTGCAGGCCCGTTGCCGAAATGGCGATGACGGCGGCGGCAAAAATGCACGCCTTCAGGCGCCGCAGGTTCTGACCGTGGTACATGACGGTATTCCTTCAAATTGCGGATCGGCCTTGCTCGGCCTCGATGCTATGTCTCGGGATAGGTGGCGTACATGGTCCGGATGTTCTCAAGAATCCGGGCCTGTTCTTCGGGTGCCCACTGATGAAATCCGAAGAAGAAATTGCATTGAAAGCCCATCAGGGCGAGATAGGCGAGCAGGGCGGCATCGGGTTTCGGACCGGCGGCCATGGCCGCCAGATCGGCTTTGGTCCAGTCCCGCATCTGCTGTTGCAAGGCTTCCTCGTGGGAGACGGATGCGCTGATCGCCATGGCGACTGCGCGATCGACGTCGTCGATTTCCCTTTCGGCGGCCTTGATCCGTCCGAAGAGTTCCGGATGCGGCGTGTCCTTCGATTCCAGGATGGACTGTTCCTGACGTTCCTGCTCGGCGGTGAGCCGGCGGTCGATCAGGGCGCAAAGAAGCGCACCTTTCGACTTGTGATCGTAAACCACCGTCGATTTGCTGACGCCTGCCTCCTGCGCCACGGCGTCGATGGAGAGCCCGGTCGCACCCAGTTTCATCACCACGCGTTCCGCGGCGTCCAGAATGTCGTCCTTTGTGATCCTGCGGTTCCGGCCCACGGCGCTCTCCAGCTTTCCTGGCTCGTATTTACGAACGGTCGTATTTTTTTGCAAGCATAAAAAAACGATCGTTCGAGAAAAAATTGTGCAATGCGAATTCCGCATGCCCGAGGTGCGGCGCTGTTTCGGCCTGTCCCTTGTCAATGCTCAGGGTGAATGCCACTTAGTTTGTCTTGTGAATCATTTTCTCTGGCGAAATCTTTTATGCCATGAAGATTTTGCGGTGGAGGGCTGGGGTTTGGCTGATAAGGCGACTGTGGGCCTGCGGCAGCGGCAAAAGCAGCAGCGGCGCGAAGCGATCATGCAAAGCGCCCGGTCGCTTTTCGAGCGCGTGGGCATCGAGGAATGTTCCATGGCGATGATTGCCGCGGATGCCGGCGTTTCAACACCCACGGTCTTCAACTATTTCGGCAGCCGCGATGAGTTGCTGCTCGCGCTCATCTTCGACGGGCACCAGGCCGCGGTCGACCATTATCGCGCGGAGATGCAGCACCGCACCGACAGTCTCGCCGACGACGTCTGCACGCTGCTGGCCGACTTGACCCGGCGTTCCGCCGAGATGTTCAGCAAGGCGGTCTGGCGCTATGCCGAATCCACCGCCATTCGCCACCCGCAATCCGAGTTCGTACAGCGGTTCGGCCAGATCGATCAGGTTCTGGCCAGGACGATCGGCGAGGTTCTGGCTGACCATGGCTGCAGAACGCGGCGACCCGGCGGTTACGATGTCGATGTGCTTGCCTCGATCATCTATAGCCACTGGTTCAGCCATTACCTCGCCTGCATCAAGGACGAAGAGATGTCGCTGGAGACGCAGCTGGCGCGCATGCTTCCGGAGATCAGGCATCTGCTGGACCTGATCTTCGAAGATGCGTGAGCGGACGCCGGGCGTCGCTTACCCGGCGTAGCCGATGACGCCCTTGATCTCGAGGAAGTCGTCGAGGCCGAACTCGCCATATTCGCGGCCGTTGCCGGACTGCTTCATGCCGCCGAAAGGCGCATAGGTATCCCAGTCGGGATAGTTGATATGGACATTGCCGGCGCGCAGGCGCCGGGCCACCCGGCGCGCCCGGTCCAGATCGGACGACGAGACATAGGCGGCAAGGCCATAGACCGTGTCGTTGGCAATGCGGATGGCATCCTCCTCATTCTCGTAGCCGACGATCGACAGGACGGGTCCGAAGATTTCCTCGCGCTCGATGCGCATGCCCGGCTTCACATCGGCAAAGACGGTCGGACGAACGAAGTAACCGCGATTGAGGCCTTCCGGTCGCCCGAGCCCGCCGGCCGCCAGTGTCGCGCCCTCGGATATGCCGGACCCGATGAGGTCCTGGATCTTGTCATATTGCATCTGGCTGACGACCGGACCGAGGCGGACACCATCGCGGTCGGCCGGACCGACTGTCACGGACCCGGCCGCTTCGGCGGCAACCGAGGCGGCGAGATCCATGCGCTCGTGCGGCACCAGCATGCGCGTCGCAGCGTTGCAGGACTGGCCCGTATTATCGAAGCATTCGAGCGTGCCCTGGCGCACCGCAGCCTTGAAGTCGGCCTCGGCGTCCTGAAGGATGATGTTGGCAGACTTGCCGCCGAGCTCCTGATGCACGCGCTTGACCGTCGCAGCCGCCGCCTTTGCCACGGCGACGCCGGCGCGGTTCGAGCCGGTGATCGAGATCATGTGCACGTCCGGATGCGAGGCCATGGCTTCGCCAACCGTCGGTCCGTCGCCATTTATCAGGTTGAAAACGCCTGCTGGAACACCCGCCTCATGCATGATTTCGGCAAAGACCAGGCCGCTGATCGGGGCGACTTCCGAAGGCTTAAGGATCATCGTGCAGCCGGCCGCGAGCGCCGGCGCGACCTTGCAGGTGATCTGGTTGAGCGGCCAGTTCCACGGCGTGATCATCGCCACTACGCCAACCGCTTCCTTGGCAACCAGCGTCTTGCCGATCATCCGCTCGAAGCGATAGTCCTTCATGACGTCGATCATGGTGCGGATATGCGCAGCCCCACTGCCGACCTGATTTTCCAGCGCCATTCTCTTCGGCGCGCCCATTTCATGCGAAATCGCCCAGGCGAGATCGGCCGCGCGCTTCTGGTAGACGGAAAGAACCGATTTCAGGAGTTCCAGCCGCTCGGCGGGAGTCGTCAGATAAAAGCTTTCGAAGGCTTTCGAGGCCGCAGCGACAGCGCGGTTCACATCGCCCCGGCCGCCCAGAGCGATCGTGGCGAAGGCCTCTTCAATTGACGGATCGATGACCTCGAGAACCCCTTGCCCATCCAAGGGATCGACCCAGGCGCCATCGATGTAGAACTGGCCATATTGCTTCATGAGGAACTCCTGCAAAGTCATGAACACGGGGATTGTCTTGACCGTATTCAAGATTTGATCATAATTCAACATGATTTGATCAAATTACAACGGTATGCGCCGGTCTCGTCGCGGCGGTCAGGCTGACAAGGGGACACATTTGCCTCATTGTGCCGTCTTTCGGCGACCGTCCCGTTCACCCGCAAAAGGAATATCGCAGATGTCAGAGAATGCCCTGGTCCTGATCGACTTCCAGAACGACTATTTCGATGGCGGGGCCTTTCCGCTTGTCAACACGGCTGCCGCCGCTGCCAATGCCGCGAAGCTGGTCGCTGCCTTCCGCAACGCGGGGCGCCCTGTCATCCACGTCCGCCATCATGCGACGGAAGAGGGTGCCGACTTCTTCGTGCCGGGAACACAGGGCGCCGAAATCCACGCCCTCGTTTCGCCGGCCGCCGGCGATCCGGTGGTGACGAAATCGAACATCAACGCCTTTCTGGACACGGATATGAAGGCGCTCCTCGACACGCGCGGCGTTCGTCACGTCACGGTCGTCGGCGCGATGAGCCATATGTGCGTCGATGCCTTCGTGCGCGCAGCATCCGATTTCGGTTTCGGCGTGACGGTTGTTCACGACGCGGTCGCGACCCGAGATCTCGATTTCGGCGGCCGCACGGTTCCTGCTTCAGATGTCCACGCCGCCTTCATGTCGGCGCTGGCCTTCGCCTATGCCGAGCTTGTTTCGACCGAGGACTATCTGCAACGTTGAGACATGAAGCCGCCGCCTGTACTGCGGCGCAATCAGCTTCAGCGCGTTGATGACCCACAAACACCGCTCCCGAACGCTCCTCTTTCTTCAAGATCGGGTGGCGCCTCCCCAACTCGTGAAAATTTTGAGAAAACGTTTTCTCATATTGACTCTGTCGTTGAGAAAAGGTTTTCTCGCCACAACAGGCGATGGGAGGCACCGCTGACAAAGGAACCGAAAAGCTCTCGGACGACGATTCACGATCTGGCCCGAGCGGCTGGCGTCAGTGTGTCGACTGTGTCCAAGGCTTTGAACGATACGGGGCGAATGGGTGAGGAGACGCGGACGCGGATCAAGCGGATCGCGGCGGAAATAGGCTTTCGGCCGAATGCGCTGGCGCGGGGGCTTTTGTCGCGGCGGTCCTTCACGATCGGGCTTTTGACGAACGACACCTACGGCCGTTTCACGCTGCCGCTGATGGCCGGTGTGTCGGAAGCGCTGGTGGACAGGGGCGTGTCCGTTTTCCTCTGCGCCATCGAGGACGATCCGGCCCTGGCGCGGGTGCATGTCGAGGCGATGCTGGATAAGCAGGTGGACGGCATCATCGCCACGGGCAAGCGCACGGACAGGGCGCTGCCGGTCGATCTGTCCGACCTGCCTGTGCCGGTGGTCTATGCCTTCACGGCCGGGCCGCCGAACAGCATCACCTATGCTTCGGACGACGCGCATGGGGCCGAACTGGCGGTGACGCATCTCATGGCGCTGGGGCGCAAGCGCCTCGCGCATATCACCGGGCCGGATGCCTTCATTGCCGCACTGGAGCGCGCCTCCGCCTTTCGGCGGCTGGCCGGCAGCGATGCGCCGGTGCTGCATGGTCAGTGGACGGAATCCTGGGGCCGGGAAGCCATTCTCGATCTCTGGAAATCCGGCGAGCGGCCGGACGGCATTTTCTGCGGCAATGACATGATTGCCCGCGGCGTCATCGATGGCTTGCGGGAGCTTGGCGTCTCGGTGCCGGGCGAGGTTTCGGTGGTCGGCTTCGACAACTGGGAAATCGTCGCCGCGCAGTCGCGCCCGCCGCTGACGACGGTGGACATGAACCTGAAGGAGCTGGGCCGGCAGGCCGGGCTCACGGTGCTCGCCCTGGGAGAGGGCGAGAAACTAGAACCGGGCTGGCGCAAGCTGCCCTGCACGCTGTTGGTGCGCGGCTCCTGCGGCGGCGCAGCAAACGATCGGTAAATAGAGTTTCAGGGCTGAGGAGAGCCCTCTTGGGAGGAAGTGTCATGAGAAAATTGCTTGCCACGACAACGCTTGCCGCGATGCTGATCGCACCGGCCGCCTGGGCGGATACGATCCAGATGTGGGTCCGCTCCGGCATCGGCGACAGTTTCAAGGAAACGGTCAAGGCCTTCAATGCCGGCCATAAGGACAAGGTGGAACTGACCGAGGTGCCGCAGGGCGAACTCGTGCAGAAATATGCCACAGCCATCGCTGGCGGTCAGGCACCCGACGCGCTGTCGATGGACCTGATCTACACGCCGTCCTTTGCGGCCTCCGGCCAGCTTGAAGATCTGACGAGCTGGGCGCAATCGCTGCCCTATTTCAAGTCGCTCTCGCCCTCGCATGTCCGGCTCGGCACCTACAAGGACCATATCTATGGCCTGCCGCTCTCGGTCGAGACCTCGATCTTCGCCTGGAACAAGGACCTCTACAAGAAGGCCGGTCTCGATCCCGACAAGGCGCCGAAGACCTGGGAAGAGATCACCGCCAATGCCGAAAAGATCCGCGCGCTCGGTAAGGATATTTACGGCTTCTATTTCTCCGGCGGCGGCTGCGGCGGCTGCATGATCTTCACCTTCACCCCACTCGTCTGGGGTGCCGGTGCCGATATTCTTTCGGCGGATGGGAAGAAGGCGACGCTCGATACGCCTGAGATGCACAAGGCGGTCGAATACTATCGCAACATGGTCAAGAAGGACCTCGTGCCGGCCGGCGCCGAAAGCGACAATGGCGCGAATTTCCTGTCGATCCAGAGCGGCAAGATCGGCCAGCAGACGCTCGGTGCCTTCGCCATCGGCACGTTGATCACACAGAATCCGGAACTCAATTTCGGCGTGACGCTCATCCCGAGCGTCGATGGCAAGGCCTCGTCCTTTGCCGGCGGCGACAATTTCGTCGTGACCAAGGGCACGAAGAAGATCGACGCGGTCAAGGGCTTCCTCGAATATGTCTATTCGCTGGAAGGCCAGAAGATCATGGCCAAGTATGGCAGCCTGCCGACGCGCGGCGATCTCGCCGACCAGGTTCTGGCTGGCCTCGATCCGCGCCTCAAGGTCGGCGTCGACGCCATCGCTGTCGCCAAGACGCCCTATACGCTGCAGTTCAACGACCTGATCAACAGCGCCAACGGCCCCTGGGCTGCCTTCACCCACGCTGCCATCTTCGGCGACGAGAAGAAGGCCTTCGCGGACGCCCAGGCGCAGATGCAGCAGATCATCGACGACGCTCAGTGATGTGATGATCCTCCCGGGGCGATCCCGCGTCCCATCGGGGGCCGGACCTCAAGTGTCCGGCTCCCGACAGCTATCCGATGACATGCCCAACTTCATGACGTGCGAGTTCAAGACATGACCGCCACAAGTCCATCCGGAAAGACGCGCCTAAACCGGCCGAACAGGCGCCGGAAGGAAGCCTTGAAGGGTCTTCTCTTCATCGCGCCGGCGATGATCCTGGTCTTGGTGCTCTTCGTCTTCCCCGTGCTGTTCACGGCCTGGATGAGCCTGCACAAATGGCCGCTTCTCGGCGAGCCGACCTGGATCGGCCTGCGCAACTACACGCGCATGTTCTCCGACCAGCGCTTCTACGATGCGCTCGGCTTCACCGCCTATTACACGGGGATCGTCACGGTCGTCATTTTCGCCTTCGCTTTCCCGATGGCCATGCTGGTCGAGCAAAAGCGCCGCGCCGTGCCGGTCTACCGCACCTTTTTCTTCCTACCTGTCGTGGTGGGCCTTGCCTCAGCCTCGCTGCTCTGGACCTGGCTTGCCAATATCGACAGCGGCTTCTTCTCGCCGCTCATGGAGCGGCTGGGGCTGTCAAGCGGGCGCGTCAACCTGCTTGCCTCCTTCGATCTCGCCTTCTGGACCATCATCGCCATGGTCGTCTGGAAGATCGCCGGCTTCACCATGATCATTCTGCTGACCGGCCTGCAATCGATCCCGGCGGAACTCGTGGAGGCGAGCCGCATCGACGGGGCGAAGCGTCTGCAGCGCTTCCGCTATCTGACGCTGCCGCTGATGCGCAAGCCGCTGGCGCTGGCGCTTGTCCTCTCGGTCACCGGCTCGATCCTCGCCTTCGACCAGTTCTACATCATGACCAGCGGCGGACCGCAGAACCGGATGATCACCATCGTCTATTACATCGTCAACCAGTCCTTCGTGTCGTTCAACCTCGGCTATGGCGCCGCACTTTCCATCGCGGTTCTCGTCATTCTGCTGGTGTTGAGCGTCGCACAGCTCTGGCTGCTTCGCGACAAGGGAGAGCAGGCATGATGAGCGCGCGCAAGAGCTTCGAACGCCGCCGCTTTCTCGGCAACTTTGCCTTTCACGGCAGCGCGTCCGTCCTGTCGCTGCTGTTCCTGACGCCCTTCATCGTCGCCTTCCTCGCCTCGTTCCGGCGCGGCGCGGAGGCGTCCAGCCCGCCCGTGCCGCCATGGCCGATGAACGGCGTCTCCTTCGACGCCTACCGCATGCTTGACACGTTCGGTTCGGGCATCTGGCAGCACATGCTGAACTCGCTGATCGTGTCGCTGGGCACCGTCGTGCTGACGGTCGTCATCAGCCTGCTCGCAGGCTATGGCTTCTCGCGCTACCGGTTTCCGTTGAAGAACGTGCTCTTCGTGCTCCTGATGGCAACTCTGATGATCCCGTTCCAGTCGATCCTGACGCCACTCTTCATCATGTTTGCGAAGCTCGGGCTCAACAATTCCCTGTTCGGGCTCACCCTGATCTATGTGACGCTGCAGCTGCCCTTCTCGGTCTTCATGATGCGCAACGCGTTCGATGCCGTGCCGAAGGAAATCGAGGAGGCGGCGCGGGTCGATGGCGTGCGGGATATCCGGCTGCTGACCCGTGTGCTCCTGCCGCTCGTCATGCCGGGCGTGGCAACCGTTGCCATCTTCGCCTTCCTCAATGCCTGGAACGAGTTTCTGGCAGCCCTCATCCTGCTCTCGAGCAACGACAAGTTCACCATCCCCATCCTGATGACGGCGGTGCGCGCCGGTCGGCTGGGGTCCATCAACTGGGGCGCTCTGCAGGCGGGCGTGGTCGTCATGATCATCCCCTGCATCATCGTCTTCCTCCTCCTGCAACGCTACTACATGCGCGGCCTGACGGCCGGCGCGGTGAAATAACCTCAAAGGATAACCCGATGACGTCTAGTGAAAAGCAATTCCGCCCTGTCGCCGTTCCGGCCGTCTCCGTCGGCGGGTTCTGGGGCAAATGGCAGGATGCCGTCTGCGACGAGACGGCCTCGATCCTGCTCGACCGCTGCATCGCGGCTGGCATGTTGAAGGCCATCGACCCGGACCAGCCGAGCCCCGGTGTCGTTATCCCCTTCCACAGCATGAGCCCATCCAAGCCGGAATCGGAACACAAGGCGCGCGTCTCGACCCAGATGTTCTGGGACAGCGATTTCGCCAAATCCATCGAGACGATTGCCTATGCGCTCTATCGCAAGCCGAATGCGGAGCTGGAACGGCGCGCCGACGAGATCATCGACCTCTATGAGAAGCTGCAGCAGCCGGACGGTTACGTGAACTCCTGGTTCCAGCGCGTGCAGACCGGCCGCCGCTGGACCAACCTGCGCGATCACCACGAACTCTATTGCGCCGGCCACATGATCGAGGCGGCGGTCGCCTACTTCCAGGCCACCGGCAAGCGCAAGTTCCTCGACATCATGTGCCGCTATGTCGATTACATGCTGACGGTCTTCGGCCACGGCCCGGGTCAGCTGCCGGGCTATTGCGGCCACCCGGAAATCGAGCTGGCGCTGGTCAAGCTCGCCCGCGTGACCGGCAATCGGAAATACATGGACCTGTCGAAATTCTTCGTCGACGAGCGCGGCACGCAGCCGCATTTCTTCGACAACGAGGCCATCCGCGATGGGCGCAGCCCGAAGGACTATCATTTCAACAATTACGAATATAGCCAGGCGCATCTGCCGGTGCGCGAGCAGAAGAAGGTCGTCGGTCACGCCGTGCGCGCCATGTATCTCTATTCGGGCATGGCGGATCTGGCGACCGAATATCATGATGACAGTCTAACCTCGGCGCTGGAAACGCTGTGGGACGATCTGACGACGAAACAGATGTATGTCACCGGCGGCATCGGCCCGGCGGCGAGCAACGAAGGCTTTACCGACTATTACGACCTGCCCAACGAAACCGCCTATGCCGAGACCTGCGCCTCGGTCGCGCTGGTCTTCTGGGCAAGCCGCATGCTGGGGCGCGGGCCGAACAGGCGCTTCGCCGACATCATGGAACAGGCGCTCTATAACGGCGCGCTGACCGGCCTTGCCATGGATGGCAAGACCTTCTTCTACGACAATCCGCTGGAATCGACCGGCAAGCATCATCGCTGGAAGTGGCATCATTGCCCCTGCTGCCCGCCGAATATCGCCCGCCTCGTCGCCTCCGTCGGCTCCTACATGTATGCGGCCTCGGACAGGGATATCGCCGTGCATCTCTATGGCGAGAGCACGGCCCGCTTCGAACTCGCTGGCGGCGCAAAGGTTCAACTCGCCCAGAAGACGGCCTATCCTTACGAGGGTGCCGTCTATCTGTCGCTGGGTCTCGCCGCGCCGTCGCGGTTTGCGCTGTCGCTGCGCATTCCGGAATGGGCCGAGGGCGCGACACTTGCGGTCAATGGCGAGGCGCTCGATCTCAAGGCGGTCGAGGTGGATGGCTATGCCCGCATCGAGCGGGACTGGAAGGATGGCGATGCGGTTGTGCTCGACCTGCCGCTGGCGCTTCGCCCGCTCCATGCGCATCCCAAGGTCCGGCAGGATGCCGGGCGCGTTTCGCTGATGCGGGGCCCGCTGGTCTACTGCGCCGAAGAGGTGGATAACGGCGCGGATCTCAGCACGCTCCACATCGGCGGGACGCCCAAGGTTGCCGGCACCACGGTTCTGGACGACATGAACGGGGCGGTCGCGCTCGACCTCGATGTCCGGCGCGACACGGTCAAGGACTGGGGCAATGCGCTTTATCGCAGCACGCCGCCGCAGGCTGAGCCCGCGAAGGTGCGGCTCGTGCCCTATCATCTCTGGGATAACCGCGAGCCCGGCGCGATGCTCGTCTGGTTCCAGGCGCAATGATGGAGGCAGTGATGAAGGCCATGGATCGCGCCGGCGCGGGCGTCCGGCTCGAAAATATCCGCAAGACATTCGGCGCGCTCGATGTCATCCACTGCATCGACCTCGAGATCAAGGGCGGCGAGTTCGTCGTCTTCGTCGGCCCCTCCGGCTGCGGAAAGTCGACGCTGTTGCGGATGATCGCCGGCCTTGAAGATGTCAGCGACGGCGAAATCTCGATCGGCGACCGGGACGTGACCTATCTCGATCCGTCCGAGCGCGGTATCGCCATGGTCTTCCAGTCCTATGCGCTTTACCCGCATATGACCGTGCGGGAAAATCTCGGCTTCGGGCTCAAGATGGCCGGCACGCCGGCAGACGAGATCGCGCGGCGGGTGGATGCGGCGGCGGAAATCTTGAAGATCACCCATCTGCAGGAGCGGCGGCCGGGCCAGCTTTCGGGCGGGCAGCGCCAGCGCGTGGCCATCGGCCGCGCCATTGTGCGCGAGCCGGATGTGTTTCTCTTCGACGAGCCGCTTTCCAACCTCGATGCGGAGCTGCGCGTCTCCATGCGCGTCGAGATTGCCAGGCTGCATCGCACGTTGGGCAACACGATGATCTATGTGACGCATGACCAGACGGAGGCGATGACGCTCGCCAGCCGCATCGTCATCCTGCGCGACGGGCGGATCGAGCAGGTGGGGACACCGCGCGAGGTCTATGAGGACCCGGATAACATTTTCGTCGCCGGTTTCATTGGGTCGCCGCGGATCAACCTGATCGAAGGAACGTGGCTCGCCGAGGGCAGGGCGCAATTTGGCGATACGATGATCTCGCCGCGGCTCGTCGGCACCGGCCACAAGGCGGGAGATAAGGTCGTCCTGGGCGTTCGCGCCGAGAATATCATCGTCTCCGAAACTCCCGGCGACGGATTGAAGGCGGTCATCGACTTCGCGGAATATCTGGGCGGCACGCGCTATCTCTATTGCGCATTGGAGGATGGCCAGGCGCTGGTGGTCGAGGAACGGAGCGGTCGCGATTTCTCGAACGGCCAGACGATCCATCTCGCCTTTTCAACGGAGAAAAGCTTCCTGTTTGATGGAAACGGGGCGCGGCTGCGTTAGGTAGCCATGCCGCGCTCCCCTTGATCGCGATTGCGAAGAATGACAAGACAACTCGGAGGCTCGTTATTCCGAGGGTAAATTCATGCTCACAGATCTGATCGACCACGGTCCCGGCATGCGCACCGTCTCGCTGCTGCGCTCGCGCGTCACGCTGCACACGATGCCGACCAGCGCCGGCTATGAAATCCGCGAGAATACAATCTATTCCTGGGACGGAAGGCTGCGCGGCAACACGCCCTTCACGGTGCTGCAGCACACGATTTCAGGGCGTGGCTCATTGCGCTATGAAAACCGCACGATGAAAATTCATGCTGGCGAAACGCTGCTCGTCATCATCCCGCACAATCACCGCTACTGGCTGGAGCAGGGCGACCGCTGGGAATATTTCTGGATCTCGATGAACGGCATCGATGCGCTGAGAATCCATGAAATGGTGCTCAATGCACAGGGGCCGGTTTTGAAACTCAAGGCGCAGACGATCGACCGGCTGGCCGATTGCACGCTGCGCCTGATGAAGGGGGAGGGCGAGACGCCCGGCTTCGCGTCAGCCATTGCTTACGAAGCGGCGATGCATCTGTATGACGACGTCTTCGGTCCATCAGACCGCATCCTGCGCGAACAGAATGCCATTACCCGGACGCTGCAATTCATCGCCGAAAACCTCAGCTCCGATCTTAACGTGGACCGGTTGGCCGAAGTGGCGGGCCTCAGCCGCGCGCATTTCTCCCGCAGTTTCGCCACCATGGCGGGCCTGCCGCCGGCGGAATATGTGCAGGAACAACGCATGCGCCGCGCCGCGCGCCTGCTGATCGCCAATCGCGACATGAGCGTGAAGGAAATCGCAGCCCGCTGCGGCATGTCGGAAAACAACTATTTCTCCAAGGTCTTCCGCAAGGCCTACGGTGTGAGCCCCACGGAGTTCCGGACGTCCGGCATGTATGCGTCCGTCGGCGGCTAGCAATTCCGAGCCAAAAGTGGGAGCCGGTTTCGCGTCCGGAATTGCGTCAAACAAGGAACTGGAGCGTTTCGTAGAAATGCTCCAGCCGTTGACGCGGTTTCGGACCGGTGCGACAAAGACGGCATGAATGCTGTCACCCCATCCCGCGCGAACAAGACCCTGCTCTGGCTTCAGGCCGGAAGCTGCGGCGGCTGCACCATGTCCGTGCTGGAAGTGGGCGCGAAGGGGTTCATGCGCGAACTGCAGGCATTCGGGATCGACCTCCTCTGGCATCCATCGCTGAGCGAGGAGTCCGGCAGCGAGGCGATAGAGATATTCGAGGACGTGGCCGAGGGCCGGCGGCCCCTCGACATTCTCTGCATCGAAGGTTCGATCATGATGGGGCCGGATGGCACGGGGCTTTATAGCCGCATGGCCGGCACGGGCAAGACAACGCTCGACTGGGTGCGCCGGCTGGCGCCGCGCGCCAACTACTGCGTCGCGGTTGGCACCTGCGCGGCATTCGGCGGCATTCCGGCAGCACAGCCCTTTTCGGAAGATGTCAGCGGCCTGCAATATGGCGACGGGCTGGAGGGCGGCGCGCTCGGGCGCGAGTTCCGGTCCCTGTCGGGCATGCCCGTGATCAACATTTCCGGCTGCGCGCCGCATCCCGGCTGGATCATGGAAACGCTGGGGGCGATTGCCTTCGACGAGTTCGCATACACCGACCTCGACAAGCTCGGCCGCCCGCGCTTCTACGCCAAGACGCTTGCGCATCACGGCTGCGACCGCAACGAATATTACGAGTTCAAGGCAAGCGCCGAAAAGCTCTCCGATCTGGGTTGCATGATGGAACATCTCGGCTGCAAGGCAACGCAGGCCGTGGGCGATTGCAACCAGCGCGCCTGGAATGGCGGCGGCTCGTGCACCCATGGCGGCTTTTCCTGTATTGCTTGTACTTCGCCCGGTTTCGAGGCGGCGAACGGCTTCCTCAAAACGCCCAAGGTCGCCGGCATCCCGGTCGGCCTGCCGCTCGACATGCCAAAGGCCTGGTTCGTGGCACTGGCAGCGCTTTCAAAATCCGCGACGCCCGACCGCGTGCGCAAGAATGCCACATCCGACCGGGTGACGACTGACCCGCAACGGGGCAAGGCGGGTCCGAAATGACGCGGGTCATTGCCGGGCCATTCAACCGCGTCGAGGGCGATCTGGAAGTTGCTCTTGACATCCAGGATGGCGTAATCGCCCGTGCCGAGGTGACGACG
Organism: Limnomicrobium aquaticum; assembly: GCF_040545545.1. Lineage (NCBI taxonomy): Bacteria > Pseudomonadati > Pseudomonadota > Alphaproteobacteria > Hyphomicrobiales > Rhizobiaceae > Limnomicrobium > Limnomicrobium aquaticum. Next base: position 203,860 of record NZ_JBEPMB010000003.1, on the reverse strand, counting down.
ACACTCTATCGCGGCTTCGAGGCGATCCTTGCCGGTCGCCCGCCGTCCGATGCGCTCGTCATCGCGCCGCGCATCTGCGGCATCTGTTCCGTATCGCAATCGATTGCAGCGGCCACGGCGCTGCGCAATCTCGCCGGCGGACGGGCCGCTCCGAACGGCTATCTGGCGGCCAATCTCGCGCATGCGGCGGAGAACATCGCCGACCATCTGACGCATTTCTATCTCTTCTTCATGCCGGATTTCGCCCGCGTCGAATATGCGGGACGCGCATGGTTCGAGCCAACGGTGGAGCGTTTCAAGGCGGTGAGCGGCCATGCGTCCCCCGAATATCTTCCCGCCCGCCGCCGGCTTCTGGAGATCATGGGGCTGATTGCCGGCAAGTGGCCGCATTCGCTGGCCTTTCAGCCGGGCGGCGTGACCAAGGCCATCGATATCGGCGAGCGGGTGCGGCTTGCCGGCATCCTGGCCGACACGCAGGTCTTTCTGGAACAGACGCTTTTCGGCGTCTCGCTGGACGATATTCTCTCCATGCAAACGGAGGAGGATCTGGACGCTTTCCGCGCGAAAGCCAGCGGCGATTTCGGTGCGTTCCTCGACATCGCCGACGATCTGGCTTTGCGCAATCTCGGGCGCGGACCGTGTCTGCTTCTGTCGTATGGCGCTTACCATCAGGCGGAAGCCTCGCTGTTCCCGGCAGGCATTGCTGGCCTCGGCGGTGTAACGTCTTTTGACGGCAGCCGGATTTCGGAGGACGTGGCCTTCTCCTGGTTCAGCGACACGGCTGAAACGCCCTTTGAGGCGGAGACCACACCGGATGCCCATAAGAGCGGGGCTTATTCGTGGGCTAAGGCGCCGCGCATCGATGGTAAGCCGATGGAAACCGGAGCGGCCGCCCGCCTCACCGTCGCCGGCCACCCGCTCATTACAGCGCTGATCGCGCGCGACGGCGGAACTTCGGTGCGCACCCGCGTCATCGCCCGCCTCGTCGAGACCGCCATTCTGGTTCACGCGATGCAGGGCTGGCTGCGGGAGCTGCGCCTAAAGGAGGCCTTTTCCACCCATTTCGCCCTGCCAGACGATGCGCGCGCGGCCGGTCTGGTCGAGGCGGCGCGGGGCGCGCTCGGCCACTGGGTGACGCTGACCAACGGCAAGATCGAGCGCTACCAGATCATTGCGCCCACCACCTGGAATTTCTCGCCGCGCGACCGCACCGGCCTTGCCGGCCCGCTCGAACAGGCGCTGGAAGGCGTCGAGACGGGCGCGCTGGGTGCAAAGTCAGCTGCGCTCCAGCACGTCATCCGCTCCTTCGACCCGTGCATGGTCTGCACCGCGCATTGAGCGATGCCCCGCCCGGATTTGCCTCCCGTCAAACCTGGACCGTTCGCTGAAAACCGCCTTTCCATCCTGCGGTCATCCGCTTTCCAGCCGGGACCGGTTTCCTGTCCACGCGGATGACAGCGGTCTGCGATTGCCCGCGACGGGAACAAAATAAACCCTGCAAATTCAATCGGTTTCGACCTTTGCGCGGCGCTCTCTGCAAACTGGTCCGGTTCTTGCTGTCCTTCTGATCATGTCCGCCGGAGGGTCGGTGCGGACAGAACAAACTCGAAAATGCCGGAGGAGAGCATGGCTGCAACCGAAACCTTTTATGATGTCATTCGCCGTCAGGGGATCACCCGGCGAAGCTTCACCAAATTCTGCAGCCTGACGGCGGCGAGCCTTGGCTTCGGCCCGGCGGGCGCCAAGGCCATGGAACAGGCGCTGGAAACCAAGGAGCGCGTTCCGGTCATCTGGATGCATGGTCTGGAATGCACCTGCTGTTCGGAAAGCTTCATCCGCTCGGCCCATCCGCTGGTCAAGGATGTCGTGCTCTCCATGATCTCGCTCGACTATGACGACACGATCATGGCCGCAGCCGGCAAGCAGGCGGAAGCCATCCTCGAAGAGACCAAGGCGAAGTACAAGGGCAAGTACATTCTTGCCGTCGAAGGCAATCCGCCGCTTAACGAAGACGGCATGTTCTGCATCGACGGCGGCAAGCCCTTCGTCGAGAAGCTGAAATGGATGGCGGAAGACGCCATGGCGATCATCGCCTGGGGCGCCTGCGCCTCCTGGGGCTGCGTGCAGGCCGCCAAGCCGAACCCGACACAGGCCACCCCGATCGACAAGGTGATCAAGGACAAGCCGATCATCAAGGTTCCGGGTTGTCCGCCGATCGCCGAGGTCATGACCGGCGTCGTCACCTTCATCACCACCTTCGGCCGCCTGCCCGAGCTTGACCGCCAGGGCCGGCCGCAGATGTTCTATTCGCAGCGCATCCACGACAAATGCTATCGCCGCCCGCATTTCGACGCCGGCCAGTTCGTCGAGGAGTGGGACGACGAGGGCGCACGCAAGGGCTACTGCCTCTACAAGATGGGCTGTAAGGGCCCGACGACCTACAATGCCTGCTCCACCGTGCGCTGGAACGGTGGCGTTTCCTTCCCCATCCAGTCGGGCCATGGCTGCATCGGCTGTTCGGAAGACGGGTTCTGGGACAAGGGCTCGTTCTACGACCGCCTCACCACGATCAACCAGTTCGGCATCGAGGCCAATGCGGACCAGATCGGCCGCACGGCCGCAGGCGTCGTCGGCGCCGGCATCGTCGCGCATGCCGCCATCACGGCGGTGAAGCGCGTCACCACGAAACGCGAAAAGACCGACGCCTGAGACTTCCGGGGGAGATACTTATATGACAATTCAAACGCCGAACGGCTTCAATCTCGACAATTCCGGCAAGCGCATCGTCGTTGATCCGGTGACCCGCATCGAGGGTCACATGCGCGTCGAGGTCAATGTCGACGAGAACAATATCATCCGCAATGCGGTCTCCACCGGCACGATGTGGCGCGGGATCGAAGTGATCCTGAAGAACCGCGACCCGCGCGACGCCTGGGCCTTTACCGAGCGGATCTGCGGTGTCTGCACCGGCACGCATGCGCTGACCTCCGTGCGTGCGGTGGAAAATGCGCTCGGCATTCTCATTCCGGAAAACGCCAACTCGATCCGCAACCTGATGCAGCTGGCGCTACAGGTGCATGACCATGTCGTGCATTTCTACCATCTCCACGCGCTCGACTGGGTGGATGTCGTCTCGGCACTCTCGGCGGACCCCAAGGCGACCTCGGCGCTGGCGCAGTCGGTCTCCGACTGGCCGCTTTCCTCGCCCGGCTATTTCAAGGACATCCAGGGCCGGTTGAAGAAATTCGTCGAATCCGGCCAGCTCGGGCCGTTCAAGAACGGTTACTGGGGCTCCAAGGCCTACAAGCTGCCGCCGGAAGCCAACCTGATGGCGGTGGCGCATTATCTTGAAGCGCTCGACTTCCAGAAGGAAATCGTCAAGATCCACACGATCTTCGGCGGCAAGAACCCGCATCCGAACTGGCTGGTCGGCGGTGTGCCGTGCCCGATCAATGTCGATGGCGTGGGCGGCGTCGGCGCGATCAACATGGAGCGGCTGAACCATGTCACCTCGATCATCGACCAGCTGATCGAGTTCAACGACAAGGTCTATGTTCCCGACATCATGGCCATCGGCTCCTTCTACAAGGACTGGCTCTATGGCGGCGGCCTCTCGGGCAAGAACGTGCTCGCCTATGGCGACGTGCCGGAACATGCCAACGACTACTCCGAAGCCAGCCTCAAGCTGCCGCGCGGCGCGATCATCAACGGCAACCTCTCGGAAGTCTTCCCCGTAGACCATAAGGACCCGGAACAGATCCAGGAATATGTCACCCATTCCTGGTACAAGTATCCGGACGAGAGCAAGGGTCTGCATCCCTGGGACGGCGTCACCGAGCCGCATTACGAGCTCGGCCCCAAGGCCAAGGGCACGAAGACGAATATCGAGCAGCTTGACGAAGACGGCAAATATTCCTGGATCAAGGCCCCGCGCTGGCGCGGCCATGCCATGGAAGTCGGCCCGCTTGCCCGCTGGATCGTCGGCTATGCGCAGGGCAAGGCCGAGTTCAAGGAACCTGTCGACAAGGTGCTGAAGGATCTCGGCCTGCCGACCTCGGCGCTCTTCTCGACGCTCGGTCGCACGGCAGCCCGCGCGCTGGAATCGCAATGGGCCGGCTACCAGATGCGGCATTTCCAGAACAAGCTGATCGCCAATATCAAGAACGGCGACAGCGCGACTGCCTTCGTCGACAAGTGGAAGCCGGAAACCTGGCCGAAGGAAGTCAAGGGCGTGGGCTTCACGGAAGCCCCACGCGGCGCGCTCGCCCACTGGATCAAGATCAAGGACGGCAAGATCGACAACTATCAGTGCGTCGTGCCGACGACCTGGAACGGTTCGCCGCGTGACCCGAAGGGCAATATCGGCGCCTTCGAGGCCTCGCTCATGGATACGCCCATGGCCGACCCGACCCAGCCGCTCGAAATCCTCCGGACCATCCATTCCTTCGACCCGTGCCTGGCCTGCTCGACGCATGTCATGAGCCCGGATGGACAGGAAATGGCCAAGGTTCAGGTGCGCTGAGGGGAGGATGGGGGGATGTCATATTCCGAAACCAAGGCCGCCGACGCCCATGGCGAGAAGGCGATCGATCGCAAGAGCGTCTATGTCTACGAAGCCCCGGTGCGCATCTGGCATTGGGTCAATGCGCTCGCCATCGTCACGCTGGCGCTGACCGGCTATTTCATCGGTTCGCCTCTTCCGGCCCAGCCGGGGGAGGCCAGCGCCAACTTCCTCATGGGCTATATCCGCTTCACGCATTTCGCGGCGGGGCAGGTGCTGGCGATCTTTCTGATCCTGCGCGTCTACTGGGCGATTGTCGGCAACAAGCATGCGCGGCAGATCTTCTACGTGCCCTTCTGGAGCGGGCGCTTCTGGAGCGAATGGCTGCATGAGGTGAAGTGGTACACTTTCCTAACCCGCCAGCCGAAGAAATATGTAGGACACAATCCGCTTGCCCAGTTCACCATGTTCTTCATGGTGACGCTGCCGCTCTTCTTCATGGTGATCACGGGCTTTGCACTCTACAGTGAGGGCACCGGCCGCGACAGCTGGGAATACAAGCTCTTCGGCTGGGTCTTCTCGATCTTCCCGAACAGCCAGGATGTGCACACCCTGCATCATCTCGGCATGTGGGTGATCCTCACCTTCGTCATGGTCCATATCTATGTTGCCGTGCGCGAGGATATCATGAGCCGGCAGAGCATCATTTCGTCGATGATCTCCGGCGAACGCCTCTTCAAGGACGAGGAGGACGACTGATGGCGGAGTGGAAGCCAAAGGTTCTCGTTCTCGGTATCGGAAATATCCTCTGGGCTGACGAGGGCTTCGGCGTACGCGCCGTCGAGGCCTTCCATCAGGCCTATAAGGTGGCCGATAACGTCACCATTCTCGATGGCGGCACGCAGGGGCTCTATCTCGTCCATTATGTGACAGAGGCCGATTACCTGATCGTCTTCGACGCCATCGATTATGGGCTGGTGCCCGGGACGCTGAAACTGGTGCGTGACGACGAGGTGCCGAAATTCACCGGCGCGAAGAAGATGAGCCTGCATCAGACGGGGTTCCAGGAAGTCCTGAGCGCCGCCGATCTCATGGGCGGCTATCCGGAGCGGCTGGCGCTGATCGGTTGCCAGCCGGTCGATCTGGAAGATTGGGGTGGGCCGGTGACGGAGCCCGTGCGGGCGGTGATCCCGCAGGCGCTGGCGGTGGCCGTTGATCTCCTGCGCGAATGGGGCATTGGCGTCGAGGCGCGTGCGCCCGGCGAGATCGTGCCGCCGCTTCTCGAAAACGATATCGATTTCGAACGTTACGAGCGGCGTGCAGAAAGCGTCGCCCACCTCTCCTGACTTGACCTCCCAAGGTGAACGCCCGGCGGATGTTTCCGCCGGGCGTCCGGATTTCCAGAGACAAGGACTGAACCCATGTGCATCGGCATCCCCATGCAGGTCGTCATCTCCGGCCCCTTCGAGGCCATCTGCGAACGGCATGGCCAGAGCCACACGCTTTCGATGATGCTGGTCGGCGAACAGCCAGTCGGTACATGGGTTCTGACGCATCTCGGCTCCGCCATCCGCGTGCTCGACGAGGCGGAAGCCCGCACCATCGACGACGCGCTAACGGGGCTGTCCGAGGCCGTGGAAGGTCGAAATTTTGATGCGCTCTTTGCCGACCTGATCAATCGCGAGCCCGAACTGCCGGCGCATCTCCGCGACATGTGAAAAGCAAATTCTCAAGACTGGAAACCGTCTTTCCAGTCTTGATCGAAGGCAAATTTCATTCGCTGCAAATTCTCCTTACATTTCAGTGTAATCTTAGCTTCCTTCCAAACTGGCACGGCCTTTGCAAAGTCCTTTCCAAGGAAAAATACTGGCCTTCAGGGGAGGAAGCCCATGCCGTCTGCACTTGTCCGTGCGCTCAGCGAGCGCATGAATTTGCCGCTTCTCGACGAAACCAATATCGACGCCTTTCTGGCGCCCACGGCCGAAGAGGTGGATCACACGATCATCTTCTTCACCGGCGATCCCAAGCAGCGCAGCGAAACGAATGACGTTGCCGTCGTGCTCCCGGAAATTCTCCAGACATTCCAGGGTCGCCTGCGCGGTGGCGTGGTGCGGCGCGGGCATGAGGACAAGCTGAAGGCGCGCTTCCATGTCGTCATCATGCCGAGCCTCGTCGTCACCCGCCGCAGCGACATCATGGGCATCCTGCCCAAGGTCCGCGACTGGTCGGAATATATGGACAGTATCGGCGACTGGCTGGAGCCGGGCGCCGAGCCAATGAAGACGCCCGCGCCGCAGCGGGTCGAGATTACACATGGTGGCGTGAGGATCGACGCATGAAGGCCGGTTTCTGGGTTGCCCCCGAGGGTGAAGACACTGCAATGACCGTGATGCCGATCGGCACCGAGGTTCCGGTTGCCGCGCGCAAGCTGAGCTTCCTGGCCACGGCGACGGCGGAAGAAATGATCCAGCGCTGTCGCGACACGGCGGCTCTGCTGCCGAAGATCGCCGATGCGCTCGAGCGGCAGAAGGAGGGCGCGCCGGGCCAGCTCTACGACATCACCGACTATTCCGAAGATGACCGCATGCTCATCACCGAGACGCTGGGCGAAGGCGAGGTCTCGGGCGTCGCGGTGCTGTCGAACGGCATCACCGCGCAGATCCAGGAAGCGCTGATGGCCGGTGTCTGGCGCATCCGCTTCACCGATGCGGCCGACCGGCTGGTTGCCGACTATGTCGAGGTTGCCTCGATCCCTGCCGTTGTCGCCGAGGCCTGCAGCGTACTTCCGTCGGCGCTCGCTTACGGTCAGCCGCCCGCCGGCGCGATGAATGTCATGCCGGTCCTGCACGAAATCTCGGGCAAGATGGCGACGCACAAGCCGGGCGACGAGGCGCATACGATCACCTTTTCGCTTCTGCCCATGAGCCCGGAGGATATGGATTTCCTGCAGGAAACGCTGGGCGCGGGCCCGGTGCAGCTCACCTCGCGCGGCTATGGCACCTGCCGGGTGCTGGCGACGGGCGCGCGCAATGTCTGGTCCGTGCAGTTCTATAATGCCATGGACACGATCATTCTCGACACGCTGGAGATCTGCACCATCCCGGCAGTGGCGATTGCGGCGGAGGAAGACTTCCAGGACAGCGCCGTGCGCATCCGCGAGATCGAGGAGGCCTATTTCAAATGAGCGGCGGCTTCGAGAATTTCGGCAAGCGTGAAGAAGCCGGCGTCGACGGCAAGATGGAATGCGGCATCTGCTGGCATGTCTATGACCCGGCAGAAGGCGACCCCGTCTGGCAGATCGAGCCCGGCACGCCATTTGCCGATCTGCCGGAGGACTGGCGATGCCCGAATTGTGACGCGCTGCAGTCGAAATTCATGGCGCTGGGTGCGGAGAACGCGTGATGTTGGCCGCGCCCGATATGCAGGATGGCATGCAGGACGACAGGACGGCGACCATCGCTGCGGCGCTTGAAGCGCGCTATCGGTTCATCGCGGAAACCGCGATGGCCGACGTGCCGATCTGCAATCCGGCGCTGACCGTCGCCGCCACCGGCTTTCGCGCCTGGGGCGGGCGGGCCGTGGGGGTCGTCACGACGCCCTGGTTCATGAACCTCATCGCGATACCGCTGCCGGGAACGGAAATCGAGCCGGTCGCTGCGGGCAAGAGTGTCCGGCTCAACCTGCCGGCGGGCGAGGTGGAATTCATCGTCGGAGAGCTGGACGGCGTCGGCCGCGTCGATTCCTGCTCGCTCTTCTCGCCGGTCTTCGAATTCGCCAGCATGGAGGAGGCAACCGAGGTCGCCGCCGAAATCATCCGCACCTTCTTCGACATGAGCGCGCTCGAGCCGCCGCCACCGCCACCACCGCCGCCCGCGCGACCGAGCCGGCGCGATCTGCTGCGCGGCAAGCTTGCGGCGAGACCGGAGGCGGTGGAACCATGAACACGCCGCTTGCCGCAGGCTCCGTCGCCATTTCCGTCAGCCTCGCCCGCGATGCCATCTGCGCGGTCGAGGTCAAAAGTGTCCGCCCACCAGCGCTGGCGCGTCTCTTCGAAGGCCGCGCGCCATCAGAAGCGCCGCGTCTCGCCGGCCAGATCTTCTCGCTCTGCGGCTTTGCGCAGGCGACTGCGTCGCGTCTTGCGCTGGCCAAGGCAGTTGGGGAAGCCCTCAGCGAAGAGGCCCGCACCTTTGCCGCCGCCGGCCTGCTCGCGGAACGCATTTTCGAGACCCTGCGTCCGCTGGTCATGCAATGGCCGGGCAAGCTCACAGCCACGGTGCAGGCTTCTGCCGGTCAACATCTACGCGAAGCCCTGAAGGCCTCCCGCACCATCATCGGCATGGCCGAAAGCGGATGGGAAAGCCCGCGCGTGCTCGCCGATGCACGCGACGCCCTGCGCCAGTCCGCCAGCGCTATTGGCGTTCCGGCAGCGGGGGCGGAGCCGATGAAGGGGAGCCTTCTGGAGACGATCGCGCTTGATCTTACGCGCGACGATATCTTCCCGCGTCGCCCGGTGGAAGCGCTGGACGGCCGAGACGACGATGAGGTGGTCGGCCTTCTTGTGAAAGCCGAGACTTACGCGCAGCGTCCATCGCTTGCAGGCCGCGTTATCGAAACCGGGACCCATGGCCGGATGCGCCAGCGGCAGGCGAGCGATGCGGGCAGGGCGCTCTCTGCCCGTCTGAACGCCCGGATTGCGGACCTTTCGGCATCGCTCTCTCAACTGGACGCGATCACCGATGGCCGCGCCGTCGAACTCGATGCACTGATGTGCGACGGCGTGGCGAGCGGCCATGGCTATGGCGCGGTCGAATGCGCGCGGGGTCGGCTTTATCATGCCGCCCGGCTCGACGCCGAGGGCCGTATTGCGCAATATCGCATTCTCGCGCCGACCGAATGGAATTTTCACCCCGCCGGGCCTTTCGTCGAAACGCTGCTTTCGTCAAGAATAGGCGCGGGAGACATGGCCCGCCTGCGCATTGCCAAGCTTGCTGCTCTCTTTGACCCCTGCGTCGCATTCGACATCACGGTGAAGGAGATCGCCCATGCATGAAATGTCGCTCATGGAAAGCGTCGTCGAGATCGCCTGCGAAACCGCCGCGCAGCATGGCGCGACGGGGATTCGCGTGATCCGCCTTGATGTCGGCCGTTTGAGCCATGTCGATCCGGACGCGCTGATGTTCTGCTACGACGCCATCCGGCGCGGCAGTCTGGCGGAGGATGCCGCGCTGGAAATCAATCGCATCGCGGGCGAGGGCTGGTGCCTCGATTGCGAGAAGACAGTGCCTTTGGAAGAGCGTTTCGGGGCCTGTCCCGAATGCGGTCGTTCGCGCGTCCAGATGACTGCGGGCGATGAATTGAAGATCAGGGATTTGGAGGTAATCTGATGTGTACGGTTTGCGGATGCGGGACCGATCCCGTGATCGACGACGGAACGAAAAAGGGTGAGGCCGGCCACGCGCATGGCCATCACCACCATGATCATGACCACGGGCATGACCATGGACACGGCCATTCTCACAGTCATGGGCATAGCCATTCCCATTCGCACGGCGGTCATGATCACCCTCACCATCATGGGCACGATCATGACCACGACCACCATCATGAGAGCCATGACCATGTGCATCACGAGGATGGCGCGTCGCATTACGGCCAGGGCATTGCCGGCGTTCATGTTCCCGGCATGAGCCAGGAAAAGATCATCCAGGTCGAGCGCGACATTCTTTCCAAGAACGATCGGCTGGCGGCCGCCAATCGCGCCCATCTGGCAAAGCGCGGCATTTTCGCGCTGAATTTCGTTTCCAGCCCCGGTTCGGGCAAGACGACGCTGCTCGCCCGCATGATCCGCGAATTGAAGGAGCGGATGGACATTACCGTGATCGAGGGCGATCAGCAGACCTCGAACGACGCGCAGCGCATTCGCGAGGCCGGCGCGCGCGCCGTGCAGATCAATACCGGCAAGGGCTGTCATCTCGACGCCCATATGGTCGGCCATGCCATCGAAACGCTGGAGCCGGCGGAGAATTCGGTCCTGTTCATCGAGAATGTCGGCAATCTCGTCTGTCCCGCCGCCTTCGATCTGGGCGAGGCGCACAAGGTCGCGGTGCTGTCCGTCACCGAGGGCGAGGACAAGCCGCTGAAATATCCCGACATGTTCGCCGCCGCCGATATCATGGTGCTCAACAAGTCGGACCTGCTGCCGCATCTCGATTTCAATACGTCGCTCTGCATCGCCAATGCCATGCGGGTGAACCCGAAGCTGCAAACCTTCATCGTCTCGGCCCGCACCGGCGAGGGGATGGAAGCGCTTTACGCCTGGCTCGAAGCCTCCGCTGCCCGTCAGGCGACTGCGGCAAAGGTCGCGTGAAGCATGGCGAACCGGGTCACCATCGTTGACGCCATGGCCGGGGATCGGACGATCCGCCGCTTCCGGCTACGCGTCCGGGGCGTTGTGCAAGGCGTGGGCTTCCGGCCCTTCGCCTTCGCGCTGGCCCGGAAGATGGGGCTTTCCGGTTTCGTGCTGAACGACAATGCCGGCGTGCTGATCGAGGTCGAAGGTTTCGGCGCCGATGCGTTCGCCCGCGCGGTCAAGACCGATGCGCCGCCGCTCTCGCGGATCGATACGATCGAAGCGCACGAGATCGACACGAACGGTTTGACCGGTTTCGAAATCCGCGAAAGCGTTGGCGGCAAGAGCGCCACGCGCATCGGCGCGGATGCGGCGACCTGCCGGGACTGTCTCGACGAGCTTTTCGACCCGGAAAGCCGCTTCTTTCATTATCCCTTCGTCAATTGCACCCATTGCGGCCCGCGCCTGACGATCACGCGGCGTCTGCCCTATGATCGCGCGCAGACCTCCATGGCGGGCTTTGTGATGTGCCCGGCCTGCCGCGCCGATTATGAAAACCCGCTCAACCGCCGCTTCCATGCCGAGCCGGTCGCCTGTCCCGCCTGCGGGCCGAAGTTGAGCCATTCGGTGGCCGAAATCGCTCAGGCGATCCGTGCCGGCCAGATTATCGCGCTGAAGGGCATCGGCGGGTTTCATCTCCTCTGCGATGCGGAAAACGAGAACGCCATCGCGACGTTGCGTCGGCGCAAGGCGCGGGATGAAAAGCCGTTTGCCGTGATGCTCCGCGACGTGGCCGCCGCCCACCGCTTTGCCGAAATTACGGATGCGGAAACGGCGCTGCTGGAAAGCCCTGCCCACCCGGTCGTGCTGGCCGCGAGCCAGGGGAACCTGCCGCACGGCATCGCGCCCGGTCTTACACGGGTTGGCGTTATGCTGGCCTATGCGCCCGTGCATCATCTGCTGCTGGCAGCGCTGGAAGAGGGCAGCAACGTGCCTGTCCTCGTCGCCACCAGCGCCAATCCCGGCGGCGAGCCGCTGGTTGCCTCGAATGAAGATGCGCATCGCCGGCTGTCCGGCATTGCCGATCTCATCGTGACGCATGACCGCGACATCGTCGTGCGCGCCGATGACAGCGTAATGCAGATCGTGGCGCAAGCGCCTGCCTATCTGCGCCGCGCCCGTGGCTACGTGCCGGAGCCGGTCGATCTGGGCTCGGACGGCCCCTCCGTCATCGCGCTCGGCAGCGACCTGAAGAACACGATCTGCGTGACGCGTGGGCGGGAGGCGTATCTGTCGCAGCATATTGGCGGGCTCGACAATGCAGAGGCCATCCGTTTTCAGCGCGAGACGGTGGCGCATCTTTGTTCCATCCTCGATGTGACGCCGGACTACGCCGCCTGCGACCTCCACCCCGATTTCCGCTCCGTGCGGCTGGCCGAGGGGCTGGACCTGCCGCTGATCCGCGTTCAGCACCATGTCGCCCATATCGCCGCCGTCGTCGCCGAACATCATCTCGCCGGTCCCGTCACCGGGTTGGCGCTCGACGGTCATGGCTACGGTCCGGGCGGCACGATCTGGGGCGGCGAGCGGATCGATCTCGACGGTGCTGACTGGACCCACAAAGGTGGACTGCGCCCGCTGCCGCTCGCCGGTGGCGACAAGGCGGCGCGCGAGCCGTGGCGTATGGGCATAGGCGCGCTCTATCAGGCAGGTCGCGAAGACCTCGCCCGCGCGCTTTTTGCCAGCCATCCGATGGCCGAAAAACTCATTTCCCTCTTTGGCCTCGGCATGCGCGTGGGGCTCACCTCCAGCATGGGGCGCCTTTTCGATGCCGCTGCCGCGATTGCCGGCGTGCGTCTCGTCCAGCACTACGAGGGACAGGCGGCGATGGAATTCGAGGCGATGGTGACCGCGCCGGAGGTGCTGGCGGATGGCTATAGTCTTACAGGCGGCCAGCTCGATTTCATGCCGCTGCTGATTCATCTTGCGGAAAACCATGTGACGGTAGCGGAATCCGCGAACCTCTTTCACGGGACACTGATTGCCGGGCTTGCCGAATGGATCGCAGCGACGCGGAGCCCGCTGGATCAGGGGCGCGTTGTCCTTTCCGGCGGCTGCATCATGAACCGCGTGCTGGCCGAGGGGCTGGTGAACCGGCTTGAGGCTCAGGGCCTCACCGTTTTCCTGCCCCGCGCAGCACCTGCAAACGATGGCGGAATTGCGCTGGGACAAGTCGCCTTTGCCCGCCATGTCATAGAAAAACATAAACTGCATTCGGAGGAGATCGAGACATGTGCCTAGCCATTCCCGTCCAGGTGAAGGAAGTGCTGCCCGACAATATGGCGAAGGTGACGCTGGATGGCGTGTCCAAGATCGTCTCCACCGCGCTCGTCGATGACGTGCAGGTGGGGGACTATCTGGTGCTGCATGTCGGCTATGCGCTGGCCAAGATCGATCCGGAGGAGGCGGAGCGCACGCTGGAACTGATCCGTGAAGCCGCATTGGGAGAGGTGGCATGAAATATATCGACGAATATCGCGACGGCAGGCTGGCCAAGGACATTGCCCGCCAGATTTCGGAGGAGGTCCGCCCGGATGTGAATTACCATTTCATGGAATTCTGCGGCGGCCACACGCATGCCATTTCCCGCTATGGGCTGGAGGACCTGCTGCCGGACAATGTGCGGATGATCCACGGCCCCGGCTGTCCCGTCTGCGTGCTGCCCATCGGCCGGCTGGATGCCGCGATTGCGCTCGCGCAGCGCCCGGAAGTCACGCTCTGCACCTATGGCGACCTGATGCGCGTGCCCGGCTCCAATGGGTCGAGCCTGTTGAAGGCGAAGGCGGCGGGCGCCGATATCCGCATGGTCTATTCGACGCTGGATGCGCTGCGCATTGCCGAAGCAGAGCCCCACCGCGAAGTCGTCTTCTTCGCCATCGGCTTCGAGACGACGACGCCGCCGACGGCGCTTGCCTTGCGCGCGGCCATCGAAAAGGGGCTCGAAAATTTCTCCATCTATTGCAACCATGTGCTGACGCCGGCCGCGATCCAGACCATTCTGGCAAGCCCGGAAGTGGCCAAGCTTGGCACGGTCAAGGTCGATGGCTTCATCGGTCCGGCCCATGTCTCCACCGTCATCGGCACCGAACCCTATGACGAGTTCGCCGAGAACTTCCGCAAGCCTGTCGTCGTCGCCGGCTTTGAACCGCTCGATGTCATCCAGGCGATCCTCATGCTGGTGCGCCAGATCAACGAGGGCCGCTATGTGGTCGAAAACCAGTATATCCGCGCCGTCAAACCCGGCGGAAACCGCAAGGCGCAGGCCGAGGTCGCGGAATTCTTCGAGCAGCGCGAGAGTTTCGAATGGCGCGGGCTGGGTGACGTGCCGCAGGGCGCGCTGCGCCTGCGTGAGGAATATAGCCACTATGATGCCGAGAAGCGCTTCGGCCTCGTGACGCCGGCGTCGAAGGACAATCCGGCCTGCGATTGCGGCGCGATCCTGCGCGGCGTCAAGCGGCCGACCGATTGCAAGCTTTTCGGCACGGCCTGCACGCCGGATACGCCCATGGGCTCCTGCATGGTCTCGTCCGAAGGGGCCTGCGCTGCACACTGGACCTATGGCCGCTTCCGCGAACACGCGAAGACCAAGGAAATCGAGAGGAGCGTGGCATGAACATCGCCGTCGTGAAGCCGACAAGGCGCAAACTCGATCTCCGCAACGGCCGCGTCGATCTCTCGCATGGCGCGGGCGGGCGGGCCATGGGGCAATTGATCGAGGATATTTTCCACACTGCCTTCGACAATGACTGGCTGCGCGCCGGCAACGACCAGTCGGCCTTTACAGTGCCGGCGGGGCGCATGGTGATGACGACGGATGGCTATGTCGTCTCGCCGCTCTTCTTCCCCGGCGGCAATATCGGGTCGCTGGCCGTTCATGGCACGATCAACGATGTCGCGATGTCAGGGGCAAAGCCACTCTATCTTTCAGCCAGTTTCATCATCGAGGAAGGCTTTCCGCTCGCGGATCTTGCGAAGATCGCCGACACGATGGGCGCGGCCTCGCGCGAGGCGGGCGTGCCGATCATCACCGGCGACACGAAGGTCGTGGAGCGCGGCAAGGCCGATGGCGTCTTCATCTCGACGGCCGGCGTCGGCATCCTGCCGGAGGGCATCGACATGCGCTCGAATGCGGCGCGATCGGGCGATTGCGTCATCGTTTCGGGCTCCATCGGCGATCATGGCGTGGCCGTCATGTCGAAGCGAGAGAACCTGGAATTCGACACCGATATTCTCTCCGACTCCGCAGCCCTGCACACGCTGACGGCGGCGATGGTCGCCGTGGGCGGCACGTCGATCCGGCTGATGCGCGACCCGACGCGCGGCGGCATTGCCGCGACGCTCAACGAGATCGCGCACCAGTCTTCGGTTGGATTCCGAATTGACGAGGAAAAAATTCCTCTGAAACCGGAAGTCGCGGCGGCCTGCGAGTTTCTCGGCCTCGATCCACTGAATGTCGCCAACGAAGGCAAGCTGGTGGCCGTTGTCGCGCCGGAGGCGGCGGACGCGGTTCTCGCCGCCATGCTCGCGCATCCGTTGGGGCAGGAGGCGGCGCTGATCGGCCATGTGGTCGAGGACCCGCATTGCTTCGTGCAGATGGAAACCTCCTTCGGCGGCGGGCGCATTGTCGACTGGCTTTCGGGCGAGCAATTGCCGCGCATCTGCTGATGCGGAAAAAGCAGCTTAAGGAAGAGCTTGCCGGTGGGGGCAAGAGTTTCTACGGTTCTTCCTCGGGGATGAGGCCGGTCCTTTCGGGGACGGCAGGGGGCAGATTGACGTGAGCAATGCCAGCACGACCGTTCTGGTGGTCGACGACGAGCCGCGGTCGCTGGAAGCGATCCGGCGCGTGCTGTCGGATGAGTTCGAGGTCATATGCGCCAAGAATGCCGCCGAGGCCGAGGCCGTGCTGGAGGGCGAACTGGTGCAGATCCTCCTCTGCGACCAGCGCATGCCCGGCGAATCCGGTGTCACCTTCCTCAAGCGTGCCCGCGAGCGCTGGCCGGAAACGATCCGCCTGATCATTTCCGGCTATACAGACAGCGACGATATCATCGACGGCGTCAACAAGGCCGGCATCTATCGCTACATCACCAAGCCATGGAACCCGGACGAACTGGTTGCCTGCATGCGCGAATGCGCGGATCTCTGGCGGCTCCAGCATCAGGCGGGCGAGGTCAGCGTCGAGGCGAAGCCGCAGAGCGATCTGCTGCAGAAGGCCGTGTCCGACAAGCGGCGCGTGGAGCGCAGCAAATACGGCTTCGACCGTCTCATTCATGTCGATGGAAGCCCGGTCGCCGAGGCAATTTCGTTGGCGAAACGCGCCGCAGACTACGACGTCTCGGTGCTGATCACCGGGGCCTCGGGCACGGGCAAGGAGTTGCTGGCTCGAGCGATCCACCATCAGTCGGCCCGCGCCGACAAGCCCTTCGTCATCGAAAATTGCGGCGCGCTGCCGGACGATCTTCTCGAAAGCGAGCTTTTCGGCTGCAAGAAGGGTGCGTTCACCGGCGCCTACCAAGATAGAATTGGTCTGTTCGAACTCGCCGATAGCGGCACGATCTTTCTCGATGAAATCGGCGAGACCTCGCCGGCCTTTCAGGTGAAGCTGCTCCGCGTGCTTCAGGAGGGCGAAATCCGGCCGCTCGGCGCGCAGCGCACCCGCAAGGTCAATGTCCGGGTGATTGCTGCCACGAACCGGGATCTTCTGGCCGAGGTGGCCGCCGGTCGCTTCCGCCGCGACCTCTATTACCGTGTTGCCGCTTTCCCCATTCACATGCCGGCACTGAAGGATCGCGCCGGCGACATCATGGCGATTGCCGGTCATACGCTGACGCAGATCAACCAGGCGTTTGGGCGCGAAATCTCAGGGTTTCATCCGCGCACGCTGGAACTGATGTCGGCCTATGCCTGGCCCGGCAATGTGCGCGAGTTGCACAACGAAATCCAGCGGATGGTTGTTCTCTCGCCGGGCAACGAACCGCTGCCGGACCGGCTGCTGTCGCCGGAAATCCGCAATGGCGTGGCTGCCGGACCCTCGAACGAGATGGCGCAAGGCGCTCAGCAGTTGAAGGACATCGTTGCGGTGGTCGAGAAGGCCGCGATCGAGGCCAGCCTTGCCCGTCACGCCGGGAATATCAGCCGCACCGCGGACGAATTGGGCTTGTCTCGTGTCGGACTGAGGGCCAAGATGGACCGATACGATCTGCGGCGCGACACGGATGACGAGACTGATTGAAGGACATCCCGAGGATATGGCGCTGATCAGCAAGGTCAGCGTGCCCGCAATCCCGTCGCTGGATGATGCGGGGGAATCGCTCTGGGTGGATGTCATCCACCGCATGGACGAGGTCTATGCCGAACTCTTGCGTAACGAGGCCGATCTCGAGCGGAAGAATGCCGATCTCGAAGAGGCGCAATCCTTCATTTCCAGCGTCTTCGCCTCGGTGTCGGATATCCTCATCGTCTGCTCCAGCAGCGGTACCATCAAGAAGGTGAACCCGGCCTTTCTCAATCTGGTGGGCCGGACCGAAGGCGCGGTCATCGGCTCCAGCGTTTTCGATTATGTAAAACCCGACGACCAGCCGGAGGCGCGGCGGATCGTCGGCGCAGGGCAGGGCGGGCGTGTCGTCGAGGCCGATATCTGTTTCCTGCGCCCCGATGGCAGCGAGGAATGTCTGGCGCTGCGCTCAACCAAGCTCGCCGACGGGTCGTCCCGTCAATTCGGCGCGGTGCTGACCGGCCGCCCGATCAGCGAGCTGCGCCGCGCCTATCAGGCGCTGCACGAGGCGCATCGCGAATTGCAGACGGCGCAGCGGCGGCTGATCGAGCAGGAGAAGATGGCCAGCCTCGGCCGCCTCGTCGCCGGCGTCGCCCACGAACTCAACAACCCGATCAGCTTCGTCTATGCCAATATCTACACGCTCGACCGCTACCGGAAGAGCCTTGTGCGATATCTCGATGCGCTACATGGCGGCGCGGCGGAGGACGAGGCGGAGAAGCTCCGTCGGGAACTGAAGATCGACGCCATTCTCGCTGATATCGATCCGCTGCTGGACGGCACGATCGAAGGCGCGAGCCGAGTCAGCGATATCGTCAAGAACCTGCGCCGCCTGTCCTTCACCCGCGCCGGCGAGCGACAGCCTGTCGATCTCGAGCGGCTCTTGCGCAATTCGGTGCAGCTTGCGGCGAAAGCCAAGAATGCCTCGGCGCAGATCGTTTTCGATACGGTGCCGGTTACGCTGCCCAATGCCGACGAAGGGCAACTGCACCAGGTCTTCGTCAACCTGATCGACAATGCGCTGGATGCCGTGTCCGGTCGCACCAATCCGCTGGTCGAAATTGCGCTCCGGAAGGGAAAAGCCGGGGCGGAAGTTTCCATCCGCGATAATGGGCCCGGTATTGCGGTCGAAAATCTCGGCAAGATTTTCGAGCCCTTCTTCACAACGAAGCAGATCGGCGAAGGAACCGGATTAGGCCTCTGGATCAGCTTCACCATTGTTGAGGATCATGGTGGGCGGATCGAGGTCGCAAACCGCCCGGAGGGTGGTGCGGAGTTTACCGTCGTGGTGCCCGGTTGATTTGAGCCCGCTCCGGTCTCAGTTCGAGATGACGATATCTTCGCGGTTCCAGCCGTTGGGAAGCGGGACGGGGCGGGAGAAGGACACGTTTTCCAACGTCAACCCGGCAATGTTGCTGGCAAAAAGACCCGGCAGGCCGCCGGGATAGGGGATAAGGCCGACGACCTTGCCGTTGGCGTCCTTGACCCAGGCATTGGCCCTGCCTTCCGCTTCGGCGGCCGGCATGAGATCGGCAACGCCGGGGCGCAGGTCGAAGCATTCTGCAGTGCCAAGGGCGCCCTTGCGCTGCTTGATCGCGATATTGCTCAGCCTCACGTTTTTGATGGCTCCGGGCCGTTCGGCAAAGAGATTGATCGCTCCCTCCATCGTGCCGGTGACGTTCTCGACGACGAGATCCGTGACGCCGCCTGCCGGCTTCACGTCGGGCTTGCGATCGACAACATTGACAGTCAGCGCCTCGCCGGAGCCCCAGAAACCGTCGCGGGTTTCCGCGCAGTCCAGCACGATATTCGAGAAGCGTATGCTGGAGATGGCGCCGCCATCGCGCGAGAAGATGCCGAGCCCCCGATTGGACCTTTCGATCACGCAGCGATCCGCCGCCACGTCCGTCACATCGCCATGGCTTTCGGTGCCGATCTTGATGGCGCAGGACTGGCTTTCCACGGTGCAACCGAGAATGCGGATATTGCGGCAGACGCCGGCGGCGGTGCCGTCGGGCCTCGCGGTCGTCTTCAGCACGATCCCGTCGTCGGCGGTGCGGAAGCTGGAGTTTTCAACCAGCACGTTGCGGCATGCGTCGACAACGAAACCGTCCGTATTCGGCATGCGCCGATCGTTATCGACGGCGACCTCGCGCACGACGATGGCTTCGCAGTCGATGGCATGCAGCGTCCACATCGGTGAATTGATCACCGTGAAGCCCGACAGGACAATATCACGGCAACGGTCGAGGACGAGAACGCGGGGACGCAAACGGTTCGGCATCCATGTTCCCATCTCCGGCAGGTCGCCGGCGATGAAGGCGCTGCCGCCCGCATCGATCATTCCCGGACCCGTGATGCGGATTCCGGTTTCGTTGACCGCGACGATCATGGCGCGATCGCTCTCCTCGGCGACGCTCTCGACGCGCGTATGGGCATAGCGTTCGTAATCGGGGATCGGCTTCAGGATAGCACCTTCGCTCAAGTGAAGCTCCACGCCGGTTCGTAATCTGATGCCGCCGCAGACATGTTCGCCGCGCTGCAGTGCCAGTCGCCCACCCCCGGCTGCGGAAATGTCGTCGATCAGGCGCTGCAGCCTCTCCGTTGCATCCTCTGACGCCGCTTCAACAGACATATCCATGTCGACCACCCTAGACAGAAAATATTTTTATGAAAAAGACGCATCGCTCCCGTCGTCTTTGGCCGTCATCGTTAGCGCGAGCAACACATCTCGGCAACGCCAAAATTGCATGAAATCGCAATTCCATGCCGTCTTATTGAACTTGAAATTTTTTCACGATCATGCGAAATTATTTTCATAGAGGACCGGAAACATCGGCAAGACTGCGGGGACACATGGCGGGATCGGGAAAGATTGGAATCAAGGATGTGGCGCGCGAGGCAGGCGTGGCGCTCTCGACCGTGTCCCATGCGCTGAACGGGACTGCGCCGATCTCCAACGAGGTCCGCATGAAGGTTCTCGCGGTCGCGCAGCGGTTGGGTTATCTCGCGGAACGCAAGGCGAAGGCGACGATTGCGGCGCTGGGCACGGTGCTTCTCGCCGTTCACAAGGACCAGCTGCCGCACAACGAAATCAACCTGTTTTCCTGGACCATGCTGAGCGGATTGGCCCGTGAATGCGAGCGGCTGGGCGTCAAGCTGGTGCCCTATTCTCCCGAGGGGCCGCTGGAACACCGCCCGATCGTCAGCGCTGCGCAGGACGCCGGCGCGGACGGCATCATCATCGTCGCGCAGGATCGTTACGAACTGCTGAACGGCATCCGGCAGTCAGGGGTTCCGGCCGTTCTCATGAATGGCGAAGACCAGGATATGTGCATCGACAGCGTCGTGCCGAGCAATCGCTTTGCCGCAAGGGCCGCCACCAACTTCCTGATTTCTCAGGGGCATCGCAGGATCATGCATCTGACCTGGGGTGACCGGACGACCGTGCGCCGCCGGCAGGAGGGGTTTCTTGACGCGCTGGCAGGCAACGGCCTGCCAATCGATGACGCCTGCATTCTGCGCGCCGGAGGTTACGAGCCGTCCTATGGCGAAGAGGCCGTGACGAAATGGATCGCCGAGCATGGCGGCATGAACGGTGTCACCGCGCTTTTCTGTGCGGCCGACAATCTGGCAGTGGGCGCCCTGCGGGCGCTCTCCTCCGCTGGTCTTTCCGTACCCGGCGATGTTTCGGTCATGGGTTTCGACGGTGTGACGCTGGGAGAGCTGCTCAATCCGCCGCTCACCACGATGCGCGTGCCGATCCCGCAGATGGGGCCGGCAGCACTCGCTCTTCTCGAGCAGAACATCGTGGCAAGAGATTCCGAGCGTGCTGCGCAACGCCTGGAACTCGGATGCAGCCTGATCGTCCGCGCCAGTGTGGGTTCGCCTTCGGAGCGCGTTGCGAGAGGGTAAAGCGAGAAAAATATTTTCATGAAATCCGACTTTTGTGATCGGAAGATTTTTTGCATTCATCTCAGAAGTTGTCTTGCGCTCTGCCAAGTCAGGGCATATTCTCACCTCAGAACGCGAGCTTAATGAAAAAATTTCAATAACTTTGAGCGCGTTTGAAGGGTCATCTCGCGATGGCTTTGGGAGGATGAATGCGCCGTATCCAGAAATTCGATCGTCTGCTGGCAGAATTGCGTGAGCGCGTGTTCGTGCCGCTCGACGCAATGGTTCCGCTGGCGTTCCGCCGTGCGGAGGACCGCGAGCGGGCGCAGGTCGTTGCCGGCGTCGCTCATGGCGGCGATGGCTGGATCGACGCAGGTCCCGATCTCGTCTGGGGCGAGCCGGATGGCTATTTCTGGTTTTCGGGTACCGTGGATGTGCCGGCCGATGCTCATGACAAGCGCCTCTTCCTCAAGATGGAAGCACAGTTCGGCAGCGTCATGGGGCGTTCCGATCCGCAATTGCTGACCCGGATCGACGGCAGGATCGCGCAAGGGGGCGACGGCAACCACCGCGAAGTGCTGCTGATCGAAAAGGCGGTTGCCGGCGCGCGCCACCGGGTTCTGATTGAAGTCGGCACGATCGAGGATCGCCGACAGCTCGGCTTTGCGTGTCGCCTGATGATCCATGATCCACTGGCCGAGAAGGTCTATTATGACCTGCGCGCGCCGCTGGATGTCGCCCGGCTGCTCGCCGAAGACGATCCGCGCCGCACCTTCATCCTGAACCGCATCGACGAAGCGCTCGCGGTCATCGATTTCCGGCCGGGCGATGCGCAGCGCTTTGAGGCGTCGCTGCGCGAAGCCGAGGCCATCGCGGAAACGATCTACGGCGCGTCCGACTTTTCCGAAAAGCCGGTGATCACGCTGACCGGCTACACCCATATCGATGTTGCCTGGCTCTGGCGGGTGCGGGAGACGCGGCAGAAGACGGCGCGGTCGATCGCCACCGCACTCAATCTGATGGACCAGTATCCGGACTATCGCTTCATGTTCAATCAGGGCGTCCTGCTCGATTATCTGGAGCAGGACTATCCGGAACTGTTCGAGCGCGTGCGCGCCAAGGTGAGGGAAGGCGCCTTCGAGATCGAGGGCGCGCTGTGGCTGGAGCCGGATGCCAACATCACCAGCGGCGAGTCCTTCGTTCGCCACATCCTGCACGGCGTCGCCTATCACGAGGAAAAGTTCGGCGTTCGCCCGCGCATCCTGTGGCTGCCCGACACGTTCGGCTATTCGCCGGCACTCCCGCAGCTGATGAAGCTTTCCGGTCTCGACACGTTCGTCACCCACAAGATGAGCTGGAACGACACCAATCGCATGCCGTTCGAGACCTTCTGGTGGAAGGGCGTCGACGGCACGAAGGTGGGGACCTATTTCCTCACCACCCAGCCCTACACCTCGACCGGCATCAACACGACCTATTGCCCGGACCTCAAGCCGACGCATGTCATGGGCGCCTGGAAGCGCCACGGGCAGCAGGCGCTGAACAGGGAACTGCTCGTCGTCTATGGCCACGGCGATGGCGGCGGCGGGCCGACCCGCGAGATGCTGGAGAACATCCGCCGGATGGAAAAGGGCATCCCCGGCTGCCCGGCGGTCGTGCACGACCGGATGCGGCCCTTCTTCGAGCGGCTGCACCAGCGCATGACTGACAAACCGGATGCCTTCCCGACCTGGGACGGCGAACTTTATCTCGAGTTTCATCGCGGCACGCTGACCTCGGTCTCCAAGAACAAGCGCAACAACCGTTTCGCGGAACAGACGCTGCGGGAGCTTGAGGCGCTGGCGACGCTGGCCATGGTCGAGCACGGGAAGACCTATCCTTCGCAAATCTTGCACAGGCTCTGGCGCATCGTTCTGCTCAACCAGTTCCACGATATCCTGCCGGGCTCGTCCATTGGCGCGGTCTTCGAGGACAGCGATCGTGACTATGCGGAATTCGTCGCAATCGCCGATCAGCTGCGCGGCGAACTCGTATCTACCTTTGCCGGTGGCGGTGAATGTCTGGTGCCCAATCCGGCCGGACGCCCGCGCGCCGGCCTGGCGACCATCGAGAGCGAAGAGCCGCTGCAGCTCACCTTTGACGGAAAGGCTGTGCCGACGCAGACCGTCATCCGCGCCGATGGCAGCCGGCAGCAGGCCGGCCCTGTGCGCGATGTCCCGGCGCTTGGTATTCTGGTCGGCGAAGTTTCGGCGGGTCCGGTGGCGGAAGGAACCGGGGGTCTGAAGGTCTCCGTTACGACGCTCGAAAACGAGTGTCTCTCCGTCACCTTCGACGCGAAGGGCCGCATCCGCTCGATCCTCGACAAGAGGAACGGCCGCGAGGCCGTGACGCCCGGTCAGCTCGCAAACCGCCTCGTCGCCTTCCGCGACATGCCGGCGCAATACGATGCATGGGATATCGATGAGAGCTTCGAGGACCAGAGCTGGGAGATCGATGATCTGCAATCCGCCGAGGTTGTCGAAACAGGACCCTACCGGGCCGCCCTGCGGTTCGTCTGGCGCTACGAAACATCGACGCTCGTGCAGGTCATCTCCCTGGAAGCCGGTGCCGCAACCATCGAGATCGATACCTTCATCGACTGGCACGAGAGCCACACTCTGGTGAAAGCGGCCTTCCCCGTGAATGTCTTTACCAGCGAGACGACGGCGGAAATTCAGTTCGGTCATGTGCGCCGCCCGACGCATCGCAATACGTCATGGGATCAGGCCCGTTTCGAGACCGTCATGCATCGCTGGGTGGACATGTCGGAGCGGGACTTCGGCGTCGCGCTGATCAATGACTGCAAATATGGCTATGACGCAAAGGACGGTGTCTTGCGCCTGACACTGCTGCGTTCGCCAACCTATCCCTGGCCGCAGGCCGATCAGGGCGAACATCGGTTCCGCTATGCGATCCATGTGCATCACGGGCTCTTTGCCGGCGAAGGCGTGCCCGCGGTGGCCGAGAGGTTCAACGCACCCTTGCGTCTTCATAGGGGCAGCGGAGAAGGCTTGGTTCAAAAGGCGGCCTCGCTTTTGGGCCTGGAAGGCAGCGGCGTTGCAATTGAAAGCATCAAGAAGGCTGAGAGCAACGACGATCTGATCATCCGTCTTTGGGAGACCCATGGTCGCCGCACGAGCGTCAGGCTTGTTCTGCCGGCGCATGTGATCGAGGCCTCCGAGGTCGATCTTCTCGAGCGGGAGGCCCGGCCGGTCATGATGACCGGCGGCGAGATGCCGCTCGATTTCGCACCCTTCGAAATCCGCTCCCTGCGGCTTGCGAGAGGTGCCGGACAATGAGCGGGCGCTTCATCCGAACTCATCATCAAAGGCTTTGGCGGAATAGCCGGCGCGCGGGTACCGACCGCGTTACTCATCCCGTTGTCGCGAAACACATTGCCATCAGGTCGCTCACATGAAGTCTATCGAATCCGTCTCCCATCTTCTTTCCAGCGTTGCGACAGGTCTGGCGCGGCTCAAGGGCATGAACGAGACTGCGCCGCTTGTCGGCGACACGATCACGATCCAGTTCGATGAATGGGACTGGGAGGTCGGCGTCGGTCTCTATGGCCTGATGCGCCATGCCGAAGCCTCGGATAACAAGGCGCTCATCGGCTCGATCGCCGCCTGGTATGACTGGCAGATCGGCCGCGGTCTTCCGCCGCGTCAGGTGAATTCCAGCTCGCCCATGCTGCCCCTTGCCTTCCTCATCGATCACGTCGAACGGCCGGACTGGGATGCACTCGTTCAGGACTGGGCCGACTGGCTGATGACCGGGCTTGCCCGGACCGAGGATGGCGGCTTCCAACATGTCGTCAAGGAGCGGGCAAATGACGGGGAGCTGTGGGATGACACGCTCTTCATGACCTGCCTGTTCCTCGCAAAGGCCGGCAAGCGCTTTGGCCGCAAGGACTGGATCGACGAGGCCATTCACCAGTTCCTCGTTCACGCGCGCTATCTCGCAGATCCGGTGACGGGCCTCTGGTATCACGGCTGGAACTTCAATGGCCGGCATAATTTCGCCAAGGCTTTCTGGGCGCGGGGCAATAGCTGGGTCACGGTCGCGATCCCCGAACTGTTCGGCCTTGTCGGCGAAGACATTCCGCCTTTCGTGGCCCGCTATCTGACGTCGGTGCTAGCTGCGCAGGTGACGGCGCTGGCCAAGCTGCAAAAGGCCGATGGCATGTTCTGTACGCTGCTCAACGATCCGGATTCGCCGCAGGAAAGCTCCGCCACGGCGGGTTTTTCCTACGGGATTTGCCGCGCGGTTGAGCTTGGACTTCTGCCGCAGCATTTCCGCCGTGTGGCCGACAGGGCCTATGAGGCTGTGGTCAAGCGGATATCCGAGGACGGGATCGTGCTTGAGGTGTCCGATGGCACGCCGATGGGCCACGATCTCGATTTCTACCGAAAGATCCCGAACGTGCCGGCGCCTTACGGACAGGCGCTCGTCATGCTCATGCTCGTTCAGACCCTGTCGGAACTGGAAGGCGAGACCGCGCCGCAGATGTGCGCTGCAGGGTAACAGGGCGAGAAGAATACGGGGCGAAGCGGGTTTCGAGGAGCCGCTTGTCCGACAAATGAGGAGAAGGGGCGGGTCCGCTGGGGATAGTCCGCCTGTCATCATAAGGAGGAGTGCATCATGAAAATTACGAGAAGAACCCTTCTGGGCACAATCGGCGCCACGGCTGCCGCATCGGCCCTGTCGTCCGTTCCCGGTCTGGCCGCCGACCGGACGATCCGCCATTACTGGTGGGGCAATCCCGAGCGCGACAAGCGGACCTTTGCCGTCATCGACCTGTTCCAGAAGCACCATGCCGGCATCAAGGTTTCGGGCGAAACCATCGGCTGGAAGGACTACTGGACGAAGATGGCGACGCAGACCGCCGGCGGCAACATGGCCGATCTGATCCAGATGGATTATCGCTACCTGTTCGAATATGTCCGTCGCGGCGCGCTGAAGCCGCTCGACGAGTATGTCGGCAAGTCGCTCATGGTCGGCGATTTCGATCCCGGCCCACTCTCCGGCGGTGTGGTCGATGGCAAGCTCTACGGCCTGAACATCGGCTCCAACAGCCAGGTCCTTGTCTACAACACCAAGGTCTTCGCCGATGCCGGCATCAAGGCGGATGTGATCAACTGGACGCGCGAGGACTTCCCGGCGATCTGCGAAAAGATCACCTCTTTCACCGGCGGCAAGATGAAGGGTTCGGACGATCTCTCGACCTCCGTCGACATCATGCAGGTCTGGGTTCGCCAGAACGGCCGCGAATTCTATGATGCCGATGGCAAGGTCACCGCAACGGCGGAAGACATTGCCGGCTTCTGGGAATACTGGGCCGAAATGCGCAAGGCGGGCGTCGTGGCCGGCAAGGATAAGACGGTCGTTATCAACCCGCCACTCGGCGAAACCGGCATCGTAACGGGCGGCACGGCGATCTCGCAATTCTGGTCGAACCAGATGGTCGGCATCCAGGCGCTCATGAAGGACAAGGTGGGTGCTGCCATGTTCCCGCACAAGAAGGGCGGGGCCTACGGTCAGTTCATCAAGCCCTCGATGTTCATGTCGCTGACACGCGACGCCAAGGATGTCGATGCGGCAATCGCCTACATGAACGATTGGGTCAACGATCCGGAATCGACCAAGGTTCTCGGTCTCGAACGCGGCATTCCCTGCTCGCCCAAGGTCCGCGCGGCGCTGAAGCCCTCGCTCAGCGACACGGAAAAGGATGCCGTCGCCTTCTTCGATGCGATCCAGGATCGCGTCGGCAAGTTGCCGCTTCCCGAGCCCAAGGGTGCCGGCGAAGTCTACGAACTCTTCACGCGCAGCGCGTCCGAAGTCGTTCTCGGCAATATCAAGCCGGCAGAAGCGGCTGGCCGCTTCATCCAGGATGCGCAGGACATCGTCGACCGCGCACGCTGATTGGCATAGCGCCGGACCCCGAACCCTTTCCGGTTCGTGGTCCGGACGTTTGAGAAAGAGGCCGCATCATGAAACGCTTCATCACCCGCAATGCTCCGGGCTACACATTCCTGCTGCCGTGGCTGATCGGCTTCTTCCTGCTGACGCTGGGGCCTATTCTGGCCTCGCTCTACCTGTCCTTCACCAAATACGACATGGTCAGCGCGCCGCGCTGGGTGGGATGGGACAATTACGTTTACATGTTCACCCGCGACCGCCGCTTCTGGAAGGCGCTGGACGTGACCTTCAACTATGTCTTGCTGGCCGTCCCCGCCCGTTTGATCATGGCGCTCGGCGTTGCGATGCTGCTCGACAAGGGGCTGCGCACCATGGGCATCTACCGGGCGATCTTCTATCTGCCGTCGCTGCTCGGCTCGTCCATCGCCATCGCCATTCTCTGGCGGCAGCTCTTTGCGAAAGAGGGCGCGGTCAACGAGGTTCTATCCTTCTTCGGCATTGACGGCCCGTCGTGGATCACCGATCCGCATACTTCGCTTTACACGCTGGTCGTTCTCGCCATGTGGCAGTTCGGCTCGCCGATGCTGATCTTTCTGGCCGGCCTCAGATCCATTCCGAGGGATCTTTACGAGGCCGCGGAGATCGACGGGACGCCGCCCTGGCGGCAATTCACCCGCATCACGCTGCCATTGCTCGCCCCGGTGATTTTCTTCAACCTCGTCCTGCAGACGATCGATGCCTTCAAGACATTTTCCAGTGTCTTCATCATTTCGCATGGCAACGGGGCCCCGGCGGACAGCCTGCTGTTCTACACCGTCTATCTCTTCAACGAGGCCTTCAGCTTCTTCCGCATGGGTTATGCCTCGGCGCTGGCCTGGGTACTGCTGATCATCATCGCCGTCTTTACCGGCCTTGCCTTCCTCTCTTCGAAATACTGGGTGCATTATGAAAACGAACGCGACTGACCCGGCATTGGAGCTTGAACTGATCAAAGCCGCCGAACGCGCGGCGGCCATGCGGCAGAAGCGCGAGGCAAGCGCCCGGCGCGGAAGAATGCTTAAGCACGCCTTCCTGATCGCGGCATCGCTGGTCATGCTTTATCCGTTGTTCTGGCTGCTCTCGGCGTCGGTCAAGCCGGAGAACGAGATCTTCACCTCGCTCTCGCTCTGGCCCTCGACCTTCCAGTTCGACAATTACACCAAGGGCTGGAACGGCCTGCCGATCTCGTTTTCGGTGTTCTACATCAACTCGGCCATCGTGACGGTTCTGTCCGTCATCGGCAACCTCATCTCCTGTTCGTTTGCGGCCTATGCGTTCGCGCGGCTGAGGTTCACCGGCCGGAGCTTCTTCTTCTCTCTGATGATGCTGACCCTCATGATCCCCTATCATGTGGTCCTCATTCCCCAATATGTGGAATTCCTGAAGCTCGGCTGGGTGAACACCTATCTGCCGCTGATCGTGCCGAAATTTCTCGCCTCGGACGGCTTCTTCGTCTTCCTGATGATCCAGTTCTTCCGGCAATTGCCGCGCGAGCTGGACGAGGCGGCGGAAATCGATGGCTGCTCGCCCTTCAAGATCTACTGGCGGATCATCCTGCCGCTGTCCCTTCCGGCGATGGCAACGGCGGCCATCTTCTCCTTCATCTGGGTGTGGGAAGACTTCCTCGGACCGCTCATCTACCTCAACGACATCAAGACCTTCACCGTGCCGCTGGCGCTCCGGCTGTTCGTCGACAGCCAGGGCGAATCCGCCTTCGGCCAGATGTTCGCCATGTCGGTGACCTCGCTGGTGCCGGTCATCATCTTCTTCATTCTCTTTCAGAAGCTCATCATCCGTGGCATCGCGACCACGGGCATGAAGTAAGGAGCCCGGTCATGGTTGGATTGACCCTTCGCAACACGGGCAAGCGCTACGGCGCCCTGTCCATCATCCAGGGGATGAATCTCGACATTCACGATGGCGAGTTTCTGGTTCTGGTCGGCCCGTCGGGCTGCGGTAAATCGACCCTTCTGCGCATGATCGCGGGGCTCGAGGACATCACCGACGGCACGATCGCCATGGATGGCCGCGTGGTGAACGACCTGCCGGCCTCCAAGCGCGAACTCTCCATGGTGTTCCAGAGCTATGCGCTCTATCCGCATATGACGGTCGCAAAGAACCTCGCCTTCGGGCTGGAGAACATGAAGGTGCCGCGCGCCGAGGTCGAGCGCCGCGTTGCCGATGCGGCGCGCATCCTGCAGATCGAGAAGCTGCTGGACCGCAAGCCGCGCCAGCTTTCCGGTGGCCAGAAGCAGCGCGTCGCCATCGGGCGCTCCATCGTGCGCGAACCCAAGCTCTTCCTCTTCGACGAGCCGCTTTCCAATCTCGATGCCGAACTGCGCGTGCAGATGCGCGCCGAGCTTGCGGCCCTCTATGCGCGCCTCGGCACGACCATGATCTATGTGACCCACGATCAGGTCGAGGCCATGACGCTGGCGAGCCGTATCGTGGTCCTGCGCGCCGGCAAGATCGAGCAGGTCGGCACGCCGCAGGAACTTTATACGCGCCCGCAGAACCTCTTTGTCGCGGGCTTCATCGGCTCGCCGAAGATCAACATGATCGAGGCTCGAGTCAGCGAGGGGGCAAACGGGATGCAGGCGACGGCCGAGGGCTTTTCTCCGTTCCGCATCCCGCATCTCAGAACCAGGGACACATCCATTACGATCTGCGTGCGTCCCGGCTCGATCCATGTCGGAACCGGCGCGGTCGAGGCGCAGGGCACGGTGCGTCTGGTCGAATATCTCGGCAACGAAACGCTGCTCCATGTCGCGCTTGCCTCCGGGCAGGTCCTCCTCGTCAGCAGCAAGGACCAGGGCGCGCAGAAGGCGGGCGATAGCGTCACGCTCGGTTTCGATCACGCCGACATTCACTATTTCGACAGCAACGGCCAGCGCGTCGAACCGCTCCAGCAGGAAAGCCTCTCCGCATGAAGATCGCCATTGTAGGCTGCGGCTCGCGGCACAAGATGTTCCGCGATTCCGTTACGAAGGATTATTCCGACAAGCATGAGATCGTGGCGCTGTGCGACAGCAACACTCACCGGCTGGGTGAGGCGGCGCGCGCCATCGACAAGCCGGGAACGAACGGGGTTGCCACCTATCTGGCTGGCGATTTCGGCCGGCTTCTCGACGAGCAGAAGCCGGATACGATCGTCGTCACGACGCCGGACTTCCTGCATTCCGACTATATCGTCCGCGCCTTCGAGGCCGGATGCGATGTCATCTGCGAAAAGCCGCTGACCATCGATCTGTCGCGCCTGAAACATATCCTCGACGCGCAGGCGCGCACCGGCCGCAAGGTGAAGGTGACGTTCAACTACCGCTATTCGCCGGCCCGCACGCAGATCAAGGAAATCCTTGCTGCTGGCACGATTGGCACGATCACGGCGGTGGATTTTCGCTGGCATCTCGACCGGGTTCACGGTGCGGACTATTTCCGCCGCTGGCATCGGCAGAAGGAGAATTCGGGCGGCCTTCTGGTCCACAAGTCGACGCATCACTTCGACCTTCTCAACTGGTGGCTCGGCTCGGTGCCGACCGACGTTCTGGCCACCGGCCGGCGCGTCTTCTACCGGCCGGAAACTGCCGCCGAACTCGGTCTCTCGGACCACGGCCCGCGCTGTCATGGCTGTCCGGTCTTTGATCGCTGCGTCTTCCGGCTCGATCTCGAGGGCGACGAGAACCTGCGCAGCCTCTATCTCGAAGGGGAGAATGAGGACGGATATTTCCGCGACCGCTGCGTTTTCGATGAGGAGATCGGCATCGAGGATACGGTACAGGCCCATATCCGCTACGCCTCCGGCGCGACGGCCAATTACACGCTGACCGCCTATTCCCCGTGGGAAGGGCTGGAGATCAAATTCCAGGGCACAAAGGGCGAGCTGACGCATCGCCATGTCGAGGTTCACGGCGTCTTCGGCGGCGTGCGCGACCATGCGGGCCAGGAGGCGATCACCACCGAGCTTCATCTCGCCGGCGAGCCGCCGCGCATGCTCGACGTGCCGGCGGGCGAAGGCGATCATGGCGGGGCCGATCCGCTGATGCTCGGCTACATCTTCGATCCGGACAATCAGGAACCCGACCGCTACGGCCGCGCCTCGGACCACATTGCCGGCGCCTGGTCGATCCTCACCGGCATTGCCGCCAACGCGTCCATTGAAACCGGCGCGCTGGTCCACATTCCCACCATGCTGCGCGCGCGCGGCATCAAACTGGAACGGTGAAACGCATGGCAATGCCTCTCAAGATCGGCGTGATCGGGGTCGATCACGGCCATATCTACGGCATGCTCAAAGGCATGATCGACGCCGGGGCCGAGTTTGCGGCCTGGGCAACCGGCATGGAAACGCCGGACCACATTCGCGAGGAATTTCGCAGCGCCTATCCCGACATCGCGCAAAGGTCGGAGGCCGAAATCCTTGACGACGAGAGCATCGGGCTCATCCTGTGCTCCGCCATCAACGGCGATCGGGCCGCGGTGGCGATTGCCGCCATGCGGCATGGCAAGGATGTCATGGTCGACAAGCCGGGCTGTGTCAGTCTGGCTGAACTCTCTGAGATCAAGCGGACCGTTCAGGAGACCGGGCGCATCTGGAGTGTCTGCTTTTCCGAACGTTTCGGCGTGGAGAGCAACACGCTCGCTGATAGGCTCATTGCAGAGGGGCGGATTGGCAAGGTAGTGCAGACCGTCGGGCTCGGCCCCCATCGCGCCAATCCGCCCTCACGCCCAGCCTGGTTCTGGGAGCGGGCGAGAACCGGCGGCATTCTCACCGATATCTGCGCCCATCAGTTCGACCAGTTTCTGCATTTCACCGGCTCGACGGAGGCCCGCATCGTCAGCGCATTCGTCGGTAATGTCGCCAATGGTGACCGGCCCGGCTTTCAGGATTTCGGCGAGGTGGTGCTCGAAGGCAATGGCGGACGCGGCTACCATCGTGTGGACTGGCTGACCCCACAGGGCCTCCCGGTCTGGGGCGATGGCCGCATGACCATTCTCGGTACCGAAGGCTATATAGAGCTTCGCAAATATATCGATATCGCCGGGCAGCCCGGCGGGGATCATGTCTTTCTGGCAGATCACAAGGGTGTCGAGCGGTTCGACGCCACCGGCGCCGGCCTTCCCTATTTCTCCCGTCTCGCCAGCGACATCGAGGCGCGCACCGAAACGGCCATGACCCAGGTCCACGCCTTCCTGGCGACAGAACTTGCCCTGACCGCGCAGCAGATCGCAGAAAATGGAGTTGAGCAGTGACCACACGTCTACGTGTCGCCATCATCGGCGCAGGCATCGGCGGCAATCATATGATCGCCTATGCCAAGCTGGCGCATCTTTTCGAGGTCCGCTACATCTGCGATCTCAATATCGAGCGGGCGCAGCCCGTGGCGGACCTCATGCCCGGCTGCCGCGCCATTACCGATATGGGGGAGGCATTTGCCGACCCGGATATCGATCTCATCGACAATTGCCTGCCGCCGCATCTGCATGCGCCGATCACGCTGGCCGCACTCGAAGCCGGGAAGAACGTGATCTGCGAAAAGCCGCTCTCCGGCTCGCTCGCCGATGTCGACCGGATGGCGGAAGCTGCAGGTCGTTCGGGCAAGCAGGTCTTCCCGGTCTTCCAGTACCGCTACGGGTCCGGCTATCGGGCCGCGCATGCCTTGAAGGCCAAGGGACTGTTGGGTAAGGCCTATACGCTGTCATTGGAAACCCATTGGCAGCGCGGCGCGGATTATTACGCCGCGAAGTGGCGCGGCACCTGGAAGGGTGAGCTTGGCGGCGCGATCGTCAGCCATGCCTGCCACATCCACAATCTGGCCACGCATCTGGCCGGCGACGTGGTAGAGGTGGCGGCCCTTCTCGACACGCGCGTGAATCCGATCGAGACCGAGGATTGCGGCGCGATCATCATGCGCACCGCTGACGGCGCACTGGTCACGTCGTCGATCACGCTGGGCGCTGCCGGCAATACATCGCGGTTTCGCGCCTGTTTCGAGCATGTCATGATGACCTCGGACACCGAGGCCTATCACATCGGCGGCGGTAACTGGACGTTCCTCGCGACCGATCCCGTAAGGCAAGCCGAAATTGATGCCATCGTAGCGCTCTATCCCGACACCGACCGGCGGTTCACCGGCATGTTCACCGACATCCACGCCTACTTGACCGAAGGCAAGGATGTCTTTCTCCCGACCATGGCCGAGGGACGCCATTCGGTCGAGTTGATGACGGCAATTTATGAATCGGATCGCAGCAGGAAGTTCGTCAAACTCCCGCTTGCTCCAGACCATCCCCTGGCAGGTGGCTGGCTGCCTGGTTGAACATTCTCTGGGATTGGCATTCGGCGGCAGTTGAACGGGAAGCGCGGGCGAATTTTGGATCGAATGGCGTTTCGGGCAGCGCTGCGTTCGTACCGGCATCCATGTCGGCATCGATGTGGTGATCAACCGGCTGGACGAGCGGCGCCGCTTCGCGTTCATCCTGTTCGGCCTTAGTGCCGGGGCGTTCTTCACCGGCACGATTGCGGCACTCGGCGCGAATTTCGTCTGGCACATGTACAGCGTGTCGTCGATCTCGCCCGATCTCGAACTGCCGATGTGGATCGTCTATCTCGCCATTCCGCAGGTGCTGGGCGAGTGGATGGTGAATTCCGGCCTGAACTGGTGGATGTTCCTCAATGCCGTCAACCTGCTGCTGCTGGCCGCCGGCAACTTCATGGAACCGTCCTCGATCGTCCTGATCATGGCCCCGATCCTCTTCCCCGTGGCGATCAAGCTCGGGATAGACCCGGTCCATTTCGGCATCATGATCGTGGTCAACCGGTTGCGGCTGTTCCTGGGCGGTTTTTGACCACCTGTGTCGCCGGTGATGATTCTTTGGGCATCCACCCGGCACATCATTCACGCTTTTTGTAGATTGGCGCGCGCAAGGGCCGGAATCCGGGCATTTCAGGATTTGGCACGGTGTTTGCTTTTATGTTCTCAGAGTTTGGACGCTAGGGTTCCGGCACCTTGTTGGGTGTGGCTGGTCCGAGAGCATCCACCGGCGTGGGGAGACATCCCGCCGGATGCACGGCGGGACAAAAGCCCGGGAGACCTCGTTAGCCAAGGGATTGGCGGCGCTGGTCATTGCCGATCCCTTTTTGGAAGCAACAAAAGGGGAATGCCAATGCAAACTTTCAAGAAAATCCTCTCCATCACCGCCTTGTCCGCGTCGCTCCTTCTCGCTGCCATTGGCGGTGCGGAAGCCGCGCCCAAGAAGGAGTTCAAGGTTGCCTGGTCGATCTACGTCGGCTGGATGCCCTGGGGCTATGCGGCGGACCATGGCATCGTGAAGAAATGGGCCGACAAATACGGCATCAATATCGATGTCACGCAGTTCAACGATTATGTTGAATCCATGAACCAGTATACGGCGGGTGCCTTTGACGCCGTCACGCTGACGAACATGGATGGCCTCTCTATTCCCGCCGCAGGCGGTGTCGATACGACGGCCGTCATCGTCGGTGACTTCTCAAACGGCAATGACGCAATCATCCTGAAGAACAAGGACAAGCTCGCGGACATCAAGGGCCAGAACGTCAACCTCGTCGAATTCTCCGTCTCCGAATATCTGCTGGTGCGCGCGCTCGAAAGCGCCGGGATGACCGAGAAGGACGTGAAAGTCGTCAACACATCCGATGCCGACATGGTTGCGGCCTACAAGACCAAGGACGTGACCGCCGTCGTGACCTGGAACCCGCTCGTCTCCACGATCCTGCAGGAGCCGGATGCGAAGAAGGTCTTCGACAGCTCCAAGATCCCCGGCGAAATCATCGACCTTATGGTCGCGAACTCGGCCACGCTGAAGGACAATCCGGATTTCGGCAAGGCGCTGGCCGGCATCTGGTATGACACGATGAAGCTGATGACCGCCGACAGCGATGAGGGCAAGGCCGCCCGCACGGCGATGGGGCAGGCCTCGGGCACCGACCTCAAGGGCTTCGAATCCCAGATGGCTGCGACCAAGCTTTTCGACAAACCAGCCGATGCGCTTGCCTTCGCCAAGTCGGCTGATCTGCCGAAGACGATGGACCATGTCCGCACCTTCCTCTTCTCCAAGGGACTTCTCGGCAACGGCGCGCCGTCGGCCGATGTCATCGGCATCGAAATGCCCGATGGTTCGGTGCTCGGTGACAAGGGCAATGTGAAGCTGCGCTTCGCCACGACCTACATGGATGCCGCTGCCAAGGGTGCGCTCTGATCGCAAGTCCGGCAACCGCCGGGCGCCATGCCCGGCGGACCTTCACACCTTTCGCGAACGGAGACAGCCATGCGCTGGATCAATACGAGACCGTCGAGCGGAATGCGGCTGACGCTGGCCGTCGCGCCGTTCCTGATCGTGCTGGCTGCCTATGTGGCAGGTTCGGCGGCACGGCTGGCCGACAATGCCAATGACAAGCTGCTGCCGGGCCTTTCGTCCTTCGTCGATGCCATCAACCGCATGGCCGTCGTTCCCGATGGCAGGAGCGGGCAGATCCTGCTCTGGGCCGATACGGGTGCGAGCCTGACCCGGCTTTTCTCAGGCATCGGCATTGCGGTCGCCATCGCGCTCGTCATCGGCATGCTGATCGGCATGCTGCCCACCATGCGGGCGCTGCTCGCGCCTTTCGTTGCCGCCGTCTCAATGGTGCCGCCGCTGGCGCTGCTGCCGATCCTCTTCATCGTGATGGGGCTTGGAGAGGCGTCGAAGATCGCGCTGATTGCCATCGGCGTGACCCCGATCATGATCCGAGACCTTGCGCTGACGGCCTCCATGCTGCCGCGCGAGCAGATCATCAAGGCCGAGACGCTGGGTGGCTCGTCCTGGCAGATCGCGCTGCGCGTCGTGCTGCCGCAGATCCTGCCCCGGATGATCGATACGCTGCGCTTGCAGATCGGCCCGGCCTGGCTCTTC
This sequence comes from Limnomicrobium aquaticum, assembly GCF_040545545.1. Classification (NCBI taxonomy): domain Bacteria; kingdom Pseudomonadati; phylum Pseudomonadota; class Alphaproteobacteria; order Hyphomicrobiales; family Rhizobiaceae; genus Limnomicrobium; species Limnomicrobium aquaticum. Next base: position 167,854 of record NZ_JBEPMB010000003.1, on the reverse strand, counting down.
CTTATTGCGGCGGAAGCCATTTCGTCGGAAGCGGGTCTCGGCTACCGCATCTTCCTCGTCCGCCGCTATCTCGCGATGGATGTCATCTTCCCCTACGTGCTGTGGATCACGCTGCTCGCGGTCGGGACGGACTACATTCTGAACCGCGTCCGCATTGCCATCTTCCCCTGGTCCGAACTGGAGAAGAACACATGAGCGGGATCGTCGTCGAAAAGGTCTGGAAGGAATATGGCGACCAGATCGTTCTGGAAGACATTTCCATCGAGATCGAGGACCGCGCCTTTGTCGCCCTCGTTGGCCCGTCCGGCTGCGGCAAGACAACCTTCCTGCGCATGCTATTGGGACAGGAGCAGGCCACGCGGGGCACAATCCTGCTCGGTGGCGTGCCACTGCCGAAGGAGCCGGGGCCGGATCGTGGCGTCGTCTTCCAGCGCTACTCGGTCTTCCCGCATCTGACGGTTCTCGGCAACGTGCTGATCGGCAAGGAGATGACGGCGGCCGGCTTTTCCGCACGGCTCTTCGGGCAGGCGCGCAGGGCGGCGGTCGAGGAGGCCAAGGCGCTGATTGCCGAAGTCGGCCTTTCTCATGCGCTGGATAAATATCCGGCCCAGCTTTCCGGCGGCATGCAGCAGCGTCTGGCGCTCGCCCAGGCGCTCATCATGAAGCCAAAGGTGCTACTGCTCGACGAGCCCTTCGGCGCACTCGATCCCGGCATACGCGCTGAAATCCACACGCTGATGAAGCGGCTGTGGCACGAAAACCCGATGACCGTCGTCATGGTCACGCATGACATGCGCGAGGCCTTCACGCTTGCCACCCGCGTCATCGCCTTCGAGCGGCTGCGCGACCGGCCGGAGGAGAAGCTGCGCTACGGCGCGACCATCAGCCGCGACATTCCGATCTGGCCGCCGCGCCGCGCGGGCGAGCCGTCTCTCATTCGACCCGACCGGGACGGCCCGGTTCAAAAAGGTCAATAGCCGGGACGACCCGGCCAAACCTGATGAGGAGTGCGAAACCATGCATATCCGACGTTCCGCCGAAGACATCGCCGCCAACCGCGCGCGTTATGAAGAACACCAGAAGAAGGGGCTGGAATTTGCCCCCAAGGCGCTGCCGGGCAAGAGCCCGTTGCCGGCCGCCGAAATCCCCGCCGACAAGATCGTCCACCGGGAGGTCATTCCCGGCGGCTGGTATTGGTGGACGAAAGTCAAGACAAACGAAGTGCTTCGCGTCAGCCTCGATGCCGGCTTCTCGACCATTGCGCTCGTCGCCTGGAACGCCGCCGACCGCACCGAACGGCTGAACCTGCCCGATACGGTGAAGCTGCAATGGACCACCGGGTTGTCCAAGGGCCGCGTGATCTTTTCCGACATGGGCCGTGTCATGTTCTCGATTGTCGAGGATACGTCCGGCGCGCATGATTGCCTCGTCGGCGGCTCGACGCTTGCCTCCGTCTCGGCGAAATACGGCGTGCCTTACGCCCGCAACACGCGCGACAATTTCGTCATCGCCGCGACCAAGCTCGGCCTCGACAAGCGCGATATTCCCGCAGCGCTCTCGCTCTTCGCGCCTGTGCGCGTCGATGCGGAAGGCCAGTTCTTCTGGAATGCCGACCTCCTGAACGGCGCCGATTATATCGAGTTGCGCGCCGAAATGGACATGCATGTGGCCTTCTCCAACGCCCCGCATCCGCTCGATCCGAACCCCGTTTACGCCTCCAACCCGGTCACGGTGACACGCATCGCAGCGAGCGCGCCTGCGGCTGACGATCTGTGCCGCACTGCGACGGCCGAAGCCATGCGCGGTTTCGAAAACAACGCCTTTGCCGCGCTTTGAGGGGGAGACGACCATGACCGATTTCATTCAGACATCGCCCGCCCGCACTGTCGAGGCCGCCGTTCAGGACCATTACATTCCCGCCGAAGCGCCGTTTTCGACCGTCATCCGCAAGGGCCAGATCGTGCGCATCGAGGACAGCTATGGCCAGCAGGCCGTGGATACGTTGTTCTACAATGCGGAGGACTTTTCCGAGCGCTATTCCAATCAGGATACGATGCGCGAGCAGGGCGCGGCATATATCTCGACCGGCACGAAGATCATGTCCAACGAGGGCCGCGTCATGCTGAAAATGGTCGCCGACAGCTGCGGTCGTCATGATACGGCGGCAGGCGCCTGCTCCTGCGAAAGCAACACAGTGCGCTTCGGCCACGGCACGAAATATCTCCATGCCTGCCGCGACAATTTCGTGATCGAAGTTTCCAAGCACGGCATGAGCAAGCGCGACGTCGCGCCGAACATCAACTTCTTCATGAACGTGCCGATTGAGCCAGACGCGACCATGACCATCGTGGATGGCATTTCCGCGCCCGGCGACTATGTCGAGATGCAGGCCGGGATGGATGTGCTGATGGTCATCTCCAATTGCCCGCAGATCAACAATCCCTGCAACGGTTTCGACCCAACGCCGATCCGCGTTCTCGTCTGGAACGACGAGCGCTGAGCGGGGAAGCATCATGTTCAAGAAAATCCTGATCGCCAATCGCGGCGAGATCGCCGTGCGGATCATCCGCACGGCCAAGCAACTCGGCATCGCCTCGGTCGCCGTCTATTCCGATGCCGACCGCTTTTCGAAGGCCGTGCGCATGGCCGATGAGGCGGTGCGGCTGGGGCCGGCGCCTGCCGCTGAAAGCTATCTGAATGTCGAGGCTGTTGTGGCTGCCTGCAAGGCGACCGGAGCGGAGGCTGTGCATCCGGGCTATGGTTTCCTCTCCGAAAATATCGGCTTTGCCGCCCGGCTCGCCGAAGAGGGCATCGCCTTCATCGGCCCGACGCCCGCCAATATCGAGGCTTTTGGCCTGAAGCACACGGCGCGCGAACTGGCGCGGAAGAGCGGCGTGCCGCTTCTGCCCGGCAGCGGGCTTCTGGAGACGGCCGAAGAGGCGCTTACGGAAGCCAACGGCATCGGCTATCCCGTCATGCTGAAATCCACCGCCGGCGGCGGCGGCATCGGCATGCAGCTTTGCGAGGATGCGGCGGCGCTGAAGGCGGCCTTCGAGACGGTGCAGCGCACGGCCAAGGCGAGCTTCGGCGATGCGCGCGTCTATCTGGAGCGTTTCGTGGCAAAAGCCCGCCATGTCGAAGTGCAGATTTTCGGTGACGGCAAGGGCCGGGTGATCTCGCTCGGTGAGCGCGATTGCTCGCTGCAACGGCGAAACCAGAAGGTGATAGAGGAAACGCCGGCGCCGGGGCTCTCGGACGCGGTGCGTCAGAGCCTTCACGCCGCCGCCGTCGCACTCGGCCGGCAGGCGAACTATGCCTCGGCCGGCACGGTGGAGTTCATCTACGATCCGAAGCGTGAGGAATTCTACTTTCTAGAGGTCAACACCCGGCTGCAGGTCGAGCATCCGGTGACGGAAGCCGTCTTCGGCATCGATCTCGTTGAGTGGATGATCCGGCAGGCGGCCGGGGAGGACTTGCTGACGGGCAAGGAGGCGCTGACGCCCAAGGGGGCGGCCATCGAGGCGCGGGTCTATGCCGAAATGCCCCATGCCGGCTTCCGCCCGAGTGCGGGGCTGCTGACCGAGGTCGTTTTTCCCGAAGACGCCCGCGTCGATGGCTGGATCGAGACCGGAACAGAGGTCACGCCCTTCTACGATCCCATGCTCGCCAAGGTGATCGTTGCGGCGGATGACCGCGAGGCGGCGATTGCGGCGCTGAAGCGCGCGCTCGACGGCACGGCGGTTTCCGGCATCGAGACCAATCTTGATTATCTGAAGGCCATCGCCGCCTCAGATCTCTTCGCCAGCGGCGATGTCGCGACGACGGCGCTCAAGGATTTCGCCTTCGTTCCCGATGTGGTCGAGGTCATGGCGCCCGGCGCACAGTCGAGCCTGCAGGAATTGCCGGGCCGGCTCGGCCTCTGGCATGTCGGCGTGCCGCCATCGGGTCCGATGGACGACTATTCCTTCCGCCACGCCAACCGCGTTGTCGGCAATGCGGATGAGACGGCGGCGCTGGAGCTGACGGTTTCCGGTCCTGTCCTGAAATTCTTCTCCGATGTCACCGTGGCGCTGTCCGGCGCGCGGATGCCGATGAAGTTGGACGGGGAGCCTGTCGCGCACGATACGGCTGTGCCGGTGAAAGCGGGGCAGACACTTACAATCGGCCAGATCGAAGGCGCCGGCCAGCGCGCCTATCTCGCGGTCGCGGGCGGCTTTGCTGCGCCGGTCGTGCTTGGCTCGCGCGCTACGTTCGGCCTCGGGCAGTTCGGGGGCCATGCGACCGGAACCTTGCGTGCCGGCCATGTGCTGCGCCTTGCTCGCGCCGAGCAAGCCGATGTGAAGCCCGCCGGAACACCCGCGCCGCTGACGCGGGAATGGTCGGTCGGCGTTCTCTACGGTCCGCATGGCGCGCCCGATTTCTTTCTGGAAAAGGATATCGAGACGCTGTTTTCGACCCCCTACGAGGTGCATTACAACTCCGCCCGCACAGGCGTGCGCCTCGTCGGTCCCGCCCCGCACTGGGCGCGCGAGGATGGCGGCGAGGCGGGGCTTCACCCGTCCAACCTGCATGACAACGCCTATGCCATCGGCGCCATCGACTTCACCGGCGACATGCCGATCATCCTCGGCCCAGACGGCCCCAGCCTCGGTGGTTTCGTCTGCCCGGCGGTGATCGTGGGCGACGAGCAATGGAAGATGGGCCAGTTCAAGCCGGGCGATACGATCCGGTTCCATCCCGTCGGGCGGGACGAAGACCCGATTGCGGGGCCGACCGTCATGGGGCTCGGCGAGAAGGCGGGCTCGCCCGTTCTCGCCCGCCGCGACGACGGGCCGGTGCCGGTCGTCTATCGCCGGCAGGGCGATGACAATCTGCTGGTCGAATATGGCGCGATGCAGCTCGATATCGGCCTGCGCCTGCGCGCGCATCTGCTGATGCAGGCGCTGAAGACGGAGAGGCTATCGGGGCTGATAGACCTTACGCCCGGCATCCGGTCGCTCCAGATCCATTACGACGGGACGAGCCTCAAGCGTTCGAAACTCTTGGGACTGCTCGCCGAAATCGAGGCCTCGCTGCAGGATATCGCAAGTGTGAAGGTTCCAAGCCGCACGGTCTGGCTGCCGCTCTCGTGGAACGACCCAGATGCCGAGCTTGCCATGCGCAAGTATCAGGAACTGGTGCGTCCAAACGCGCCCTGGTGCCCGTCGAATATCGAGTTCATCCGCCGCATCAACGGTCTTGCCGACGAGCAGGCGGTGAAGGACACGATCTTCAACGCCTCCTATCTGGTCATGGGTCTGGGTGACGTCTATCTCGGCGCGCCGGTGGCAACCCCGCTCGATCCGCGTCAGCGGCTGGTGACGACAAAATACAATCCGGCCCGCACCTGGACGCCGGAAAATGCAGTCGGCATCGGCGGGGCCTATATGTGCATCTACGGCATGGAAGGGCCGGGCGGCTACCAGCTCTTCGGCCGCACGATCCAGATGTGGAACACATGGCGGCAGACGCAAGTCTTCTCCAAGGACAAGCCGTGGCTGCTCGATTTCTTCGATCAGGTCCGTTTCTTCCCAGTCACGCATGAGGAACTCACCGAGGCGCGCGCGGCCTTCCCGCATGGCGGATATCCGGTGCGGATCGAGGACGGAGAATTCTCCTACGCCGCCTATCAGGCTGAGCTTGCCGCCAATGCGGGCGCGATTTCCGCCTTCAAACAGGGCCAGCAATCGGCATTCGAGGCGGAGCGGCGGCGCTGGAAGGAAGAGGGGCTTGATACGTTCTCCGCCGACGATGGCGCCGGTCAGACGACGGCGGGCGACATTCCGGACGGGTGCATCGGCATCGAAAGCGCTGTTCCCGGCAATGTCTGGAAGGTGCTGGTCGAACCCGGCGGGCAAGTGAAGGCGGGCGATACGCTTGTCATCATCGAATCCATGAAGATGGAAATCGCAATCTCTGCTCATGCTGACGGGCGGGTGGGCGAAGTTCGAGCCAGCCCTGGCCGTTCGGTGCGCGCCGGCGATGTGCTCGTCGTGCTGGAACAGGCATAGGAGACATATCATGTGCCTTCTCCTCCAAATTTGCCATCAATTCAAAGAAAAGGGTGCCTGATGTTCCCCGCGTTTCTCGACCTCGCCTCCCTGAAAGCTGCCTATGCCGGCGGCCTCACCCCGCTGGACCTTGTGGAAGACGTTCTGGCCCGCATTGCGGCCTCTTCCGATCCGGCGATCTTCATCACCAGGACGCCTGCAGACGATCTGCGGGCCGCTGCCCGCGATCTCATGGCCCGCGCGCCGGAACCGAACAGCCTGCCGCTCTGGGGCGTGCCCTTTGCGGTGAAGGACAATATCGACGTGGCCGGCCTGCCGACCACGGCCGCCTGCCCGGCCTTCGCCTATCGCCCGGAACAGGATGCGACCGTTGTCGCACGGCTGAAGGCGGCCGGCGCTCTCGTCATCGGCAAGACCAATCTCGACCAGTTCGCCACCGGCCTTAACGGTACGCGCTCGCCACACGGCGCGCCGCGCTCGGTGTTCGACAGCGCCTATGTCTCGGGCGGCTCGTCTTCCGGTTCGGCAATTTCCGTGGCGTCGGGGCTGGCGAGCTTCGCGCTGGGCACGGACACCGCCGGCTCGGGCCGTGTGCCGGCGGCCTTCAACAATCTAGTCGGCATCAAGCCGACGCCGGGCCTCGTGCCGAATGTCGGCGTCGTGCCCGCCTGCCGCTCGGTCGATGTGGTCACGGTGTTTGCCGGCACGGTCGGCGATGGCGTTGCGATCCGCAAGGTCATGGACGGTTACGATGCCGCCGATCCGTTTTCCCGCAAGGCAAAGCCTGCCGCGCTGCCCGCCTCGAAACTCCGCATTGGCGTGCTGGCCGGCGGGGAGCGCGAATTCTACAGCAACGCCGCCTATGAAGCGCTTTACGATGCCGCCATCGCGCGGGCGAAGGCGCTGGGGGCAGAGATCGTTCCCTTCGACTATGCGCCGTTCCGGCAGGCAGCCGAACTGCTTTACAACGGCCCCTGGGTCGCCGAGCGGCTCGCCGCCGTGAAGGATTTCATGGCCTCGAATGCTGATGATTTCGATCCGACAGTGCGCACCATCATTTCGGGTGCCAGCAAATACGATGCCGTGGACGCCTTCGAGGGTCTCTACAAGCTGGAAGCCTTGCGGCAGAAGACGCTGGCCGAATGGCAGAAGGTCGATGTCCTGATGCTGCCGACCTCGCCCACCACCTACACGGTGGAGGCGATGCTCGCCGATCCGATCGTCAAGAACGGCCATTTCGGCCGCTACACCAACTTTGCCAACCTGTTTGGCTACGCAGCCATTGCCATCCCGGCCGGCTTTGATGCCGATGACCATTTGCCGGCGGGCGTCACGCTCTTCGGCCCGGCCTTTTCGGACGACGCACTGGCATCGTTTGCCGATGCCATGCACCGCGCGCTTGCCGCTGGAATGGGCAAGGAGAAGAGCGCTCCGCTTTCGGAAGCGTCAAAGGTCGCTGAGGCTTACGATGGGCTCGTATCGCTGGTCGTCGTCGGCGCGCATCTTTCGGGCATGCCGCTGAACCATGAACTGACCGGCCCCGGTGGCAGGCTGCTCAAAGCCTGCCGCACGGCGCCGGACTACCGCCTCTTCGTCCTACCGAACACCACGCCGCCGAAGCCCGGCCTGATCCGCGCGCCGGGCTTTACGGGTCCGGGGCTGGCCGTCGAAGTCTGGAAGGTAACGCCCGAGGCCTTCGGCCGGTTCGTGCAGAACATTCCGGCCCCGCTTGGCATCGGCAAGATCACGCTGGATGACGGTTCACAGGTCTCCGGCTTCCTCTGTGAGCCCTATGCCATTGAAGGCGCTCGCGAGGTCACCGAGTTCGGCGGCTGGCGTCAGTATATTGCGTCGGAAAAGAGCAAGGGATGACACGGCGGCTCATGCGATCCGCAAGTGTCCTCCTCCTTCTGCTTGCAGAGGGTCTGGAGGCCCGCGCCAGCCTGCGTGGATTGTCAAATGGTGCGGCCCCTTTGGGCGCGCCGTTGCGCCATGGCAGAGGCCGCGTCGGTGCGTTCCATCGATCTTAATAACAAATTGGCATATTAACCGACGAAGAAATGATTATCTGCCCGGTTCCTCCCTGCTAGCTTGCTCGCATGGGAGGAACCATGGCAGATCTGTCGTTCAGCGAGATCAATTCCGCGCGTCGCGTCGCCGAGCGTGTCGATCGGCATGCTGGCGGGCCGCTGCAAGGCTTCTTGCTCCCCTTCATCGATCATCTGCACGCGCTCGTTCGCGAGACGCGGCCTTCGCATGCCGACTGGCGCAAGACGATGGAATTTCTCACCGAGGTTGGCCATGCCAGCGACGAGCGGCGACAGGAATGGGCGCTTCTGTCCGACCTGCTTGGCGTCACCGCGCTCATCGAAGAGATCAACACGAGCCGCCCGAAGGGCGCGACACCCAACACTGTTCGCGGACCCTTTTACCGCGCCGATGCCCCCCGTTTGCCACTTGATGCCAATATCTCGCTGGACGGCGTCGGCGTGCCGCTGTGGGTGTCGGGTCAGGTGCGCGATCTTGACGGACAGGCAATTGCCGGCGCGACAATCGAGACCTGGCAGGCGAATTCTCAAGGCTTCTATGAAAACCAGCAGCCTGACCAGCAGCCGGAATTCAACCTGCGCGGTGTCTTCACGGCCGATGCGGCAGGTGCGTTTCGATACTGCACGGTTCGGCCGGCCGGCTACACGGTGCCCTGCGATGGCCCGGTCGGACTGCTGCTTGGGGGGCTCGGCTTCTCGCTTCGCCGCCCCGCGCACCTGCATTTCAGGATCAGGGCCGACGGCTTCGAGACGATCAGTACCCACATCTATGACAGTTCCGATCCCGAGCTGGGCCGCGACGCCCTGTTCGGCGTGAAGCAGGAACTCGTGGCCGAGCTGAAGCCGAAGGCGAAAGCGGATGGCTGGGCGCTGGACTACACGTTCGTGATGGTGCGCGCGAAGAAGGAACGCAGGTCCCCGTGATCGGCGCGGCTCTACGGGGCACCTTACGAGGTCAACGACTGCCATATTGAATTCTTTTGGGAGGAAGAAGGCAAATGTTTACAAGACGCGATCTTTTGAAATCCGCAGCCGCCACGGGAGCACTGGCGGCCACATCCGGCCTCGCCATGCCGGCCATTGCCAAGGGCGCTGCCATCAAGCTCGGTTATGTCAGTCCGCAGACCGGGCCGCTCGCGGCCTTTGCCGAGGCTGATAAGTTCATCATCGACGGATTCATGGCGGCCACCAAGGCCGCCGGTCTGAATTACGAAGTCGTGGTGAAGGATAGCCAGTCCAACCCCAACCGGGCTGCCGAAGTCACCAAGTCGCTCATCGTCGATGACGAGGTCAATGCGGTTCTCGTCGCCTCGACCCCGGAAACGACCAACCCTGTCGCCACGACCTGCGAGGCGGAGGAAGTGCCCTGCATTTCCACCATGGCGCCGTGGCAGCCCTGGTTCATCGGCCAGCAGGCCAATCCGGGCGATCCGAAGTCGTGGAAGCCGTTCAACAGCGCGTTCCACTTCTTTTGGGGTCTGGAAGATGTGATCGCGGTCTATACCAACATGTGGGGCCAGGTTGCGACCAACAAGAAGGTCGGCGGCATGTTCCCCAATGACGGGGACGGCAACGCCTGGGGCGACAAGCAGGTCGGTTTCCCGCCCGTGCTCGACAAGCTGGGCTATTCGCTGAACGATCCCGGCCGCTACCAGAACCTGACCGACGACTTCTCCGCGCAGATCAACACGCTCAAATCCGGCCAGTGCGAGATCATCACCGGCGTAATGATCCCGCCGGACTTCACCACCTTCTGGAACCAGGCGCAGCAGCAGGGCTTCAAGCCCAAGGTTGCTTCCATCGGCAAGGCGATCCTGTTCCCGCAGGCGGTCGAGGCGCTGGGCAAGAACGGGCATAACCTGTCGAGCGAAGTCTGGTGGTCGGCCAACCATCCGTTCAAGTCGTCGCTGACTGGCGAAAGCTCCAAGGACCTTGCGGATGGCTTTACCAAGGCGACCAAACGCCCATGGACGCAGCCCATCGGTTTTGTCCATGCGCTGTTCGAAGTGGCCGCCGATGTGATGAAGCGCGCCGATCCGACCGACAGCAAGGCGGTCGTTGCCGCCATCGCCGCGACCAAGCTCGACACGATTGTCGGCCGGGTTGCCTGGGACGGCGCCAACCTGCCGCCCTTTGCAGCCAAGAACATCGCCAAGACGCCATTGGTCGGCGGCCAGTGGCGGCTCAAGGACGGCGGTGGCTATGACCTCGTTATCGTGGACAACAAGACCGCGCCGAATATTCCGACCGGTGGCAAGATGGAGGCCATCGTCTGAGCGCAAGCCTGGACGATGCCCTGAACCCTGAGCCAGAGGCGCCGATGCCCATACTCGTTCTCGACCAACTCTCGAAAAGCTTCGGCGCCCTCAAGGTCGCCGACCAGATCTCGTTTGCCCTGGACGAGGGCGAGGCACTCGGCGTCATCGGCCCGAACGGCGCCGGGAAATCGACGCTGTTCAATCTGATCACGGGTAACTTTCTCGTTGATTCAGGCAGTATTCAATTCGACGGCCGGGATATGACGCGGCAGCCGCCGATGCCGCGCTGTCTGGCCGGTATCGGGCGGACATTCCAGATCCCGCAGCCTTTCGAAAAGCTGACGGTGTTCGAAAATCTTCTGGTCGCCGCCTCCTTCGGGTCCAACAGGACGGAACGGGAGGTCGGCGATCGCTGCGCCGACATTCTGGTGGAAACGGGCCTTTATTCGAAGGCGAACCAGCTTGCCGGAACGCTTGGACTTCTGCAGCGCAAGCGGCTGGAACTTGCCCGCGCGCTCGCCACCGACCCGAAGCTCCTGCTGCTCGACGAGATTGCTGGCGGTCTGACGGAAGGGGAGTGCCAGGAGCTGGTCGAAACGATCCGGGCGATCCATCGCCGCGGCGTGTCGATCATCTGGGTGGAACATGTGCTGAATGCCCTGACCTCTGTGGTCAGCCGGCTGGTCGTCCTGCATTTCGGGCGGGTGATCGGCATCGGTGAGCCCGCTGCGATCATGGCCTCCAGAGAGGTCCGCGAAATCTATCTGGGGATCGAAGTCTGATGGCGCTGCTCGAAACCCATGGCCTGACGGCCTTCTACGGAGACTTCCAGGCGCTTTTCGGCGTCGACCTGACGCTCGAAGAGGGCGAAACGGTCGCGGTGATCGGCGCCAACGGCGCCGGCAAGTCGACGCTGCTACGCTCGATCTCCGGCTTGTTGCGCAATGCGCCCGGCCAAATCCGCTACGAGAATGCCGGGATTGGCGCACTGTCCGCGCCCGATGTCGTGCGCCTGGGCATCGCCATGGTGCCGGAGGGGCGAAAGCTCTTCCCCTCGCTCTCGGTCGAGGAAAACCTGCTGATCGGCAAATATGGCCGCAGCGGCAGCGGCGCGTGGACGCTCGATGCGATTTACGATCTCTTCCCCGTGCTCAAAGAGCGACGATCCAGCCCCGGCACGGCACTTTCCGGCGGGCAGCAGCAGATGGTCGCCATCGGGCGCGCGCTCATGTCCAATCCGCGCGTCCTTCTCTGCGACGAGATCAGCCTCGGCCTTGCGCCGGTGGTGGTGAAGGACATCTATGCCGCCTTCCCGCGGATACGGGCCAATGGCGCCTCCATCGTGATCATCGAACAGGATATCGGGCAGGCGTTGAAGGTGGCGGACCGGTTCTATTGCATGATGGAGGGACGCGTGACGCTTTCCGGCAAGCCCGGCGCGGTCAGCCGCGAGGAGATCCACGCGGCCTATTTCGGAGCACACACGCCATGAACTGGGCCGATACCATCATCCAGGGCATTCTTCTCGGTGGGCTCTATGCGCTCTTTGCGGCGGGGCTCAGCCTCGTCTTCGGCATCATGCGGCTGGTCAATCTCGCCCATGGCGATCTGATCGTGCTGGCGGCATTCCTTATACTCCTTCTGGTGTCGGCGCTCGGGCTCAATCCCTTCGTCGCGGCGGCGTTGGCGCTTCCCATCATGTTCGCACTCGGCTGGGCGCTGCAATATCTGGTGCTGAACCGCACGCTCGGCGACGATATCCTGCCGCCGCTTCTCGTCACATTCGGCCTTTCGGTCGTCATCCAGAATGGTCTGCTGGAAGGCTTTTCCGCCGACAGCCGCCGCATCTCCGCAGGCACCCTCGAAACCGCATCGATCCAGGTCGGCCCCTTCAGCATCGGCACGATGCCGCTTCTGACCTTCCTGTCGGCCATCGCCGTCATTGTCGGGCTCAATCTGGTCTTCTACCGGACCTCGCTCGGCCGGGCCTTCCGGGCAACCTCGGACGACCGCACGACGGCCGGGCTGATGGGAATACGCTCGGAGCGCATCTTCGCCACCGCGACGGGCATTGCCATGATGGTCGTCACCATCGCATCGCTTTATCTCGGCACGCGGGCCAATTTCGATCCGACGCAAGGGCCGGCGCGGCTGATCTACGCCTTCGAAGCCGTCATCATCGGCGGTCTCGGTTCCTTCTGGGGGACGCTCGCCGGCGGGATCATCATGGGCGTGGCGCAGACGGTCGGGGCGGCGGTCAATCCGGAATGGCAGATCCTCGCCGGGCATATCGCCTTCCTGCTGGTGCTGCTCGTTCGCCCTCGCGGCCTCTTTCCTCGTGCGGTGGACTAAGATGACCGATCACGTTTCTGACCGCTGGACCGTTTCGACCCGCACGCGCGGTTCCTCCGTAGCCGTACTGCTGATGGTCGTCGTAGTGGTTGCGGGCGTCCTGGCGCCGGTGTTCGCGCCGCGGGCGGTCATTCAGGATCTGTTCTTCATCCTCACCATGCTGGTGCTGGCGCAGTGCTGGAACCTGCTTGCCGGCTATGCGGGTCTCGTCTCCGTCGGCCAGCAGGCCTTTGTCGGGTTCGGCGCCTATGCGATGTTCGCCGCCGTCAGCTTGCTCGGCCTCGACCCGCTGGTGTCCATCGCAATCGGCGGAGTCGCCGCACTCCTGCTCTCGGTGCCGACGGCCTTCTTCGTCTTCCGCCTGCAGGGCGCCTATTTCGCCATCGGCACCTGGGTCATCGCCGAAGTGGTGCGGCTGTCGCTGGCGCAATGGAAGGCGCTGGGTGGTGGCACGGGGACCTCGCTTCCATCCGGTGCGACACGCGACATGCCCGGGGTCCGTCTCGTCGCCGATCTGCTCCATGTGCGCGGACCGCAGGCCACCGACATCGTCTGCTACTGGCTGGCGCTGATCCTTGCCATCGCCACTATCGGCTTCATCTACCGGCTGCTGCGCTCCAAGCAGGGCCTGGGCCTTGCCGCCGTTCGCGACAACCGGGAGGCCGCCCGCTCCGTCGGGGTCGATCCGACCTGGACCAAGTCCTTCGTCTATCTCGTCGCTGCATTCATCACGGGGCTTACGGGCGCGCTGATCTATGTGCAGAAGGCGCGCATTTCCCCCGACGCCGCCTTCTCCGTTCCGGACTGGACCGCCTATGTCATCTTCATCGTGGTGATCGGCGGCATCGGTACCATCGAGGGGCCGATCGTCGGGGTGATCGTCTTCTATATCCTGCAAAATCTGTTGGCCGATTACGGATCGCTCTATCTGCTGTTCCTCGGCCTGCTTGGCATCCTGATCATGCTGTTTGCGCCGCGCGGCCTGTGGGGCCTGTTCGCCAATCGCAGCGGCATCCAGCTTTTCCCCATACGCCGCATGCTCGCGGCCAGAACCGACACGAAAGCCCATGGAGGAGGCGCCTGATGGCTGACATACAAACCGACGTACTGATCATTGGCACGGGCCCTGCCGGCTCGGCGACCGCAGCGCTGCTCTCCAGCTACGGCATCGAGAACATGGCGATCAACCGCTATCGGTGGCTTGCCAATACGCCGCGCGCCCACATCACCAACCAGCGCACCATGGAAGTGCTGCGCGATCTCGGCCGCGAGGTCGAGGCTGAGGCCTATCTCCATTGCAGTCCGCAGGAGATCATGGGCGAAAACGTCTTCTGCACGGCGATTGCCGGTGAAGAACTCGGGCGCCTCAAGACCTGGGGCACGCATCCGACCTCCAAGGCCGAACATCTCCTGTCCTCGCCGACGGAAATGAACGACCTGCCGCAGACCTTCATGGAGCCGCTGCTGTTCAAGACCGCATGCTCGCGCGGTACGCAGGCGCGGATGTCGACCGAATATGTCAGCCATGTACAGGACGCCGAGGGCGTCACCACAACCTGCCGCGACCGGCTGACGGGCAAGGAATTCACTGTCCGCTCGAAATATCTCGTTGGCGCCGATGGCGGCAATTCGCTGGTCGCCCAGCATCTCGACCTGCCGTTTGAGGGGAAGATGGGCGTGGCAGGCTCGATGAACATCATCTTCAAGGCCGATCTCAGCCGCTATGTCGCCCATCGTCCCTCGGTGCTCTACTGGGTGCTGCAGCCAGGCTCGAATGTCGGCGGCATCGGCATGGGCCTCGTGCGCATGATCCGGCCCTGGAACGAGTGGCTGATCAACTGGGGCTATGATATCACGCAGGGCGTGCCCGATGTCGACAATGCCTTTGCCGAAGGCGTGGCGCGCGACCTGATCGGCGATCCGGACATCGATATAGAGGTCACGTCCGTCTCGACCTGGACGGTCAACAATTGCTATGCGGCGCGCGCCCACAAGGGCCGGGTGTTCTGCATGGGCGATGCCATTCACCGCCACCCGCCATCGAACGGGCTGGGCTCGAACACGTCCATCCAGGACGGTTTCAACCTCGCCTGGAAGCTCGCCATGGTCCTTAAAGGTCAGGCGGGTGCAGGACTGCTGGAAACCTATACCGACGAGCGCGCGCCGGTTGCCAAGCAGATCGTCACCCGCGCCAACCAGTCGATCGAGGAATTCGGCCCGATCTTCGGCGCGCTGGGTCTGCTCGATTCCATCGATCCGGTGAAGATGCAGGAGAACATGGACCGCCGCTGCGACGACAACCCCACGGCCGAGAAGCAGCGGGCGTCGCTGCGCGAGGCAATCGCCTTCAAGGTCTATGAATTCGATGCGCATGGTGTCGAGATGAACCACCGCTACACATCCTCCGCAGTGGCCACCGACGGGCAGCCGGAACCGGGTTTCACCAAGGACCGCGAGCTGCATTTCGAGCAGACCACCTGGCCCGGAGCCCGCCTGCCGCATGCCTGGGTCTTCGGCGACGGCAACAAGAAAGCGTCCACGCTCGATCTTTGCGGCCATGGCAAGTTCACGATCCTGACCGGGATCGGCGGCAAGGCATGGATCGATGCCGCCGCGGCGATCTCGGACGAACTCGGCTTGCCGTTGACGAGCCACATCATTGGTCCGCGCCAGCAATGGCAGGATCATTACGGCGACTGGGCGCGGGCGCGCGAGGTGGACGACGCGGGCGTCGTTCTCGTGCGGCCCGACCATCATGTCGCCTGGCGCTCGAAAGGCATGGCGGCTGATCCCGCCGGCGAATTGCGGCGTGTATTGAAGACCATTCTGGACAGGTGAGGCGATTATGGAAGCGTATGAAAAGGGCTATTTCACCGAGGAGAATTCGGTTGAAGTGGTGACCGGCCGCAATGCCGGCACGAAGGACGAACGGCTGAAGCAGGTGATGGAAGTCATCACCCGCAAGCTGCACGAGGCGGTTAAGGAACTGGAGCCGACGCAGGACGAATGGATGCAGGCCATCCTGTTCCTCACCCGCACCGGCCAGATGTGCAATGAATGGCGGCAGGAATATATCCTGTTGTCGGACGTGCTCGGCGTCTCGATGCTCGTCGATGCGATCAACAACCGCAAACCCTCCGGTGCGTCCGAAAGCACGGTTCTGGGTCCCTTCCACGTTGCCGATGCGCCGGAACTGCCGATGGGCGCCAATATCTGCCTCGACAGCAAGGGTGAGGACATGGTGATCGAGGGCCGCATCCTCGACACCTCGGGCAAGCCGATCGCAAATGCCGTGATCGACGTCTGGCAGGCCAATGACGAGGGCTTCTATGACGTGCAGCAGAAGGGCATCCAGCCCGACTTCAACCTGCGCGGCATCTTCCGCACCGGCCCGGACGGTCATTACTGGTTCCGCGCCGTGAAGCCGAAATATTATCCGATCCCCGACGACGGGCCGGTTGGACAACTGCTCGGTGCGCTCGGTCGTCATCCCTTCCGGCCTGCGCATCTGCACTACAT
The DNA here is from genome assembly GCF_040545545.1 of Limnomicrobium aquaticum. Taxonomy (NCBI): domain Bacteria; kingdom Pseudomonadati; phylum Pseudomonadota; class Alphaproteobacteria; order Hyphomicrobiales; family Rhizobiaceae; genus Limnomicrobium; species Limnomicrobium aquaticum. The sequence continues at coordinate 151,627 of NZ_JBEPMB010000003.1, read as the reverse complement.
CATCAGCGCCGACGGCTTCGAGACCCTGACCACGCATATCTTCGATCCCGACGATCCCTATATCCATTCGGATGCGGTCTTTGGCGTGAAAGAAAGCCTGCTCGCCCGGTTTGACCGGGTGCACGATCCGGTGCGTGCCAAGGACTACGGCTTTTCCGATGACTTCTGGCAGGTCAAGCATGACTTCGTGCTGGCCGGGCACAAGGCCGCCTGAATGAAACATGGGCCGAGGCCGTCGCCGGTCTCGGCCCATGTTTGCGCTAGCTGGACCCTTCAGCGGCCGTCTTGCGGTCGCCCATGAAGGGTCCTGGCAGCCAGTTGATTGTCGTTTCGTGTTTTTCGACGGCACGGCGAAGCTCAGAAAATTCCCGGCGCAGATGGCCGAGGAATTTGCGCCCTGCCGGGTTCGAATAGGGCTTCTTGCGCGTCATGATGCCGAGAACGCGTTCCGGCTGGGGAATATCCAGCGGAATGACGCTGATCTTGTTTTCTCCACGGAATGCATAGGCCACCGAATGGGGCAGGATGGCGAGTGCATCGGTGCCTGCCAGATAGTTCACCACGCTCAGCAGCGAACCGCCCGCATAGCGCAGGCTCACTTCCTCAAGTCCAAGTGTCAGCAAAATATTGTTGAGGTCGAGCACCAGCGGAGAGCCGGGCAGGGGGGTTACCCAGGGATAGCTCAGAAGGTCGCCCGTCGCGATGTTGCGCTTTCTCAGCAAAGGATGGCCCGCACTGCAGGCAAGAATGTTCCGCGCCGGCAGGATCGGCTCGAAATGCAGGTCGGCGCGCAGATCGACAGCGCCCGTTGGTGTCACCGCAAGATCGATCTGCCCGGAATCGAGTTCCGCCACGAGATCGGGATAGTTGCCGTAGGACTGGTGCACCATGATGCCCGGCTCGCTGCGCTGGAACGAGGCGATCATCTGCGACACGGCCGCATCCATGAAAAACGGAACGCCGCCGATGCGCACCCGGCCCGAAGACCCCGATTTGAAGCTGCGGATGATCTCCATCGCCTTGCGCGACGAGGCGAGAATGGACTTGCCCTGAAGCCCCAGCTGTTCGCCCAATGGCGTCGGCTGCATAGGGCGGCGGCCGGACACGAAGAGCGGTTCGCCGATGCGACTCTCCAGAACCGACAGGGTGCGCGAAACCGCCGACTGCGTCATGCCCAGCATGGCGGCCGCTTCGGTGACGCCGCCCGTCTCGATGACGGCGGCGAGCTGGACGAGATGCGCTTCCACAATCTTCATAGCAATTTGCTATATCTTATATGAACATTCTAAATCAACAGGCAATTGCATCGGCTATAGTCAGGGTGATCACGGACGATGCCCAGGTGGCATCGCCAGTGGCTGCGGATGATCACGGCGGAGGAACCGCATCCGGGCTTTCGATCTGTTTGGGAGGAAAACACCATGGCTCTTGTCAGCGGCTATCATCACCTGACGCTCAGCACCGACGGCGTCCAGGAAGACTACGATTTCTACACCAAGGCCCTTGGCCTTTATTCCGTGAAGCGCACCGTCCTGTTCGATGGCGTGATCCCGGTCTACCATCTCTATTATGGATCGCGGAACGGCGATGCCTCGACCATCATCACGACATTCCCGTTCCGCAAGCCGGCCGTCTATGGCCGCCGCGGCACCAATCAGTCGAAGATCATCCAGCAGGCCATTCCGGTCGGCGCGGCCGATTATTGGGTCGACCGGCTGAACGGCAAGGGGATCGCGGCTGAGAAGATCGAGCGCTTCGGCATTACCCGCGTTGCGCTGAAACACCCTTGCGGCATCCCGCATGAACTCGTCGAAAGCCCGGCAGATAGCCGCCCGCCGATTGTTAACGCGGCACAGGGCGTCACCGCCGAGCACGGCATCAAGGGTATCTATGGTGCGGCGATTGCAGTCTTCGACCGCACCTCCATGGACGATTTCCTGTCCATCGGCCTGTCGATGAAGAAGGAAGCCGACAATCACGAGGGTCTGATGTTCTCCGTGCCGAATGCCAGCGGTCCGAGCAGCATGGTGGAAATCCTGCATGAAGCGAGCGGTCCGCAAGGCACATGGACGCTCGCCGGCGGCACGATCCATCACCTCGCGCTCAACACGCTGAACGAGGAAAACCAGCTCAAGCTCAAGGCACATATAGAAGGTCTCGGCTTTACCGACGTCTCCGACCAGAAGGACCGCAACTACTTCAAGTCCTGCTATGTCCGCTCGCCGGGCGGCGCGCTGTTCGAGATCGCCTGGTCGGTCGAAGGCGGCTGGGCGCTCGACGAGCCGGCCGACCAGATCGGCACGACGCTGGTCTTCCCGCCTTGGTTCGAGGACCGCAAGCAGGAACTGATCGCCGGGCTTGAGCCTGCGAATTTCTGAGCCGGACCGATGATGGCCCATCATGAACCGCTCCTCCTCGGCGCCAGCCCCGAGGAGGCCCTCGTTCACTGCATCTTCATCCACGGGCGCACGCAAACGCCCGAGGACATGCAGGAGCAGGTGATCTCGAGGCTCAAGGCAAAGGGCGTGGCTTTCGTTCTGCCCCGCGCCAACGGCAACAGCTGGTATGCGGCACGCGCCGTCGAGCCGCTGACCGACGGGACGCGCCGCGAACTGGAGCAGGCCGTCAGTCATATCCGCGACCTGACACTCGGGCTTTCAGGCGACGATCCGCATCCCAAACCGCTTGTCATCGGCGGCTTCAGCCAGGGTGCCTGTCTGGCGCTCGAATATGCCATGCGGCATGGACCGTGGCACGGTGCCATGGTGAGTTTCACCGGCTGCCGTGTCGGCACGCCGGCCTGCGACCGGCCGTTTGCCGATCTCGATCGCTTGCCGGTCTATCTGACCGGCTCGGACCGGGACCCGTGGATTCCCGCAGATGCGACCGCGAGCGCCGTCGAGGCCCTCTCGCGTGCGCGGGCCAAATTGCGCTGCGACATCCTGCCGGATCGCGGACACGAAGTGTCCGATCAGGAGCTTGCCACATTCGATACGATGCTCTCCGATCTCGCCCGGCAGAACTGGTGGTGAGGGGAGGGTTATCGCTCGACAGATCGACGACCTCCGTCTTTATCTTTTCCTTATGCCGCCCTGACACCTTCCCAATCGAAACCTGACCTGATCAGGACATAAAATCCGGACCTGTAACAACAGGAGTCCGGACATGTCCGACATTATCTTTCTCGCGCTCGGCATCGGCACGTTCCTCGTGCTGGCCGTCTATGCGCGTAGCCTCCAGCGTCTTTGAGGCTCGCCATGATCATTCCCGTCATCGGCTTTATCATTGCCGTCGCTCTCGCCGTCTATCTGGTCGCCACCTTGCTGCGACCGGAAAAATTCTGAAGGTCGGGGAGAATTACCATGACACTTATCGGATGGGTTCAGATCGGCTTTCTGCTGGCTCTCGTGCTGGCTGCCATCAAACCGCTCGGCCTCTACATGGCCAAGGTCTTCTCGGGCGAGAAGACATTCCTCTCCCCCGTGCTCAAGCCACTTGAGACCGGCATCTACAAGCTTTCCGGCATCGACCGCGACAGGGAACAGGGCTGGCTCGGCTATACGCTGGCCATGCTGGCCTTCTCGGTCGCCGGCTTTGTGGTGCTTTACGCGATCATGCGTTTGCAAGCCTGGCTGCCGGTCAACCCGCAGGGCTTTGGCGCTGTGCCGAGCGACCTCGCCTTCAACACCTCCGCCAGCTTCGTCACCAACACCAACTGGCAGAACTATTCCGGCGAAGCGGTGATGAGCAACTTCACCCAGATGGCCGGTCTTGCCGTTCAGAACTTCCTCTCTGCCGCCACCGGCATGGCGCTTGCCATCGCCGTCACGCGCGCCTTTGTCCGTTCCAAGGCCGAAACGGTCGGCAATTTTTGGGTCGATACAACGCGCGCGACGCTTTACGTCCTCCTGCCGCTGTCGATCATCGTGGCAATCGGCTTCATCTTCCTCGGCCTGCCCCAGACCATGGACGGCTCGGTGACAGCCACGACGCTGGAAGGCGCCAAGCAGGTCATTACGCTTGGCCCGGTCGCGAGCCAGGAAGCCATCAAGCAGCTCGGCACCAATGGCGGTGGCTTCTATAACGCCAATGCCGCGCATCCGTTTGAAAACCCGAACGCCATTGCCAACTACATCAACATTTTCGCCATGCTGTCGATCTCGGCCGCCATGGTCTACATGTTCGGCCAGATGGCGGGCAACCGCAAGCAGGGCTGGGTTCTCATCAGCGCAATTGCCATTCTGCTGGTCGCCGGTATCGGCATCACCTATTGGGCGGAAACAGCCGGCAACCCGATCCTGACCTCGCTCGGTCTCGATCCGTCCATGGGCAACATGGAAGGCAAGGAAGTCCGCTTCGGCCAGGCCACATCGGCACTCTATACCGCAGTCACGACCGGCCTTTCGGATGGTGGCGTCAACAGCATGATCGGCTCCTATACCGGCCTTGGCGGTCTCGTCCCGATGTTCCTCATCCATCTGGGTGAAGTGCTTCCGGGCGGCGTCGGCTCCGGTCTTTACGGCCTTGTTGTCTTTGCCGTTCTCTCGGTGTTCGTTGCAGGCCTCATGGTCGGCCGTACGCCGGAATTCCTCGGCAAGAAGATCGAAAGCCGCGAGATGAAGTTCGCGATGCTGGCGGTCCTCATCCTGCCGCTGGTCATTCTCGGCTTCTCCGCCGTCTCGGCTGTCCTGCCTGCCGCCGTCGCCGCCATCGGCACGCCCGGCCCGCATGGCCTGTCGGAAATCCTCTATGCCTACACGTCCGCAGCCGGCAATAACGGCTCGGCCATGGCGGGCTTGAGCGGCAACACCGTCTGGTACAACACCACGCTCGGCATCTCCATGCTGATCGGCCGCTTCGGCTATGTCGTTCCGGTCATGGCCATTGCCGGTTCGCTGGCCGCCAAGCAGAAGATCCCCTCTTCCAAGGGCACCTTCCCCACCGACACGCCCCTCTTTGCCGGTCTTCTCATCGGCATCATCCTGATCCTCGGCGGACTGCAATTTTTCCCGTCGCTGGCGCTTGGGCCCATTGTCGAACACTTCGCCATGATGGCCGGCCAGACGTTCTAAAGGTCAAAAGACATGTCAAAAACATCATCCCCGGCCCTTCTTGACCCGAGCATCGTGTTCCCGGCCATCAAGGACGCCTTCATCAAGCTCGACCCGCGTCAGCTGATCCGCAACCCGGTCATCTTCGTCACCGAAGTGGTCGCCGCCTTCGTGTCGGCCATCTTCATCCGCGATCTGATCGCGGGCAGTGGCGAGGCCGTCTTCTCCGGCCAGATCGCCGCCTGGCTCTGGTTCACCGTGCTCTTCGCCACCTTCGCCGAAGCCGTGGCCGAAGGCCGTGGCCGCGCGCAGGCCGAAAGCCTGAAGAAGACCAAATCCGAACTCGTCGCCCGTCGTCTCAAAGACGGGCGCGAGGAAAAGATCGCCGCAACGCTGCTGAAGCTCGGCGATATCGTCATTGTCGAGGCGGGCGAACTCATCCCCGGCGACGGCGAAGTCATCGAAGGCATCGCCTCGGTCAATGAAAGTGCGATTACCGGCGAATCCGCCCCCGTGATCCGCGAATCCGGCGGCGACCGCTCGGCCGTCACCGGCGGCACGCAGGTTCTGTCCGACTGGATCAAGGTCAAGATCACAGTCCAGCCGGGCTCGAGCTTCGTCGACCGCATGATCGCGCTGATCGAAGGGGCCGAACGCCAGAAAACGCCGAACGAGATCGCGCTGTCGATCCTGCTGTCGGGCCTGACGCTGGTCTTCCTGATCGTCGTCGTCTCGACCTGGGGTCTCGCCGGCTATTCCGGCACGCTGGTGTCGGTCACGGTTCTTGCCGCCCTCCTCGTCACGCTGATCCCGACGACCATCGGCGGGTTGCTCTCGGCCATCGGCATTGCCGGCATGGACCGTCTGCTGCGCTTCAACGTGGTCGCCACCTCGGGCCGTGCGGTGGAAGCCGCCGGCGACGTCGATACGCTCCTTCTCGACAAGACCGGCACGATCACCTTCGGCAACCGCATGGCTTCCGAATTCCTGAGCGTGCCCGGCGTAGACGCCCACGAACTGGCGGAAGCCGCCCTGCTCGCCAGCCTTGGCGACGATACGCCGGAAGGCCGCTCCATCGTGGCGCTGGCCAACGGCACCTATGGCGTCGCCACGCCCGATATCACGCCCGACCTCGTCGTGCCCTTCGCCGCCGAAACCCGCCTGTCGGGCTGCGATATCGGTGGCCGTCGCCTCCGCAAGGGTGCGGTGGATTCTGTGCGCAACTTCACCGGCCTCACCGAAGCCGAATGCCCGCCGGCCTTCCGACAGGCGGTCGACAAGGTTGCCCGCTCCGGCGGTACGCCGCTGGCAGTCGCCTCCGGCAACAAGCTCCTCGGCGTCATCCACCTCAAGGACATCGTCAAGCCGGGCATCAAGGAACGGTTCGCGGAACTGCGCGCCATGGGTATCCGCACCGTCATGGTGACGGGCGACAACCCCGTGACTGCCGCAGCCATCGCCTCGGAAGCCGGCGTCGACGACTTCCTCGCCGAAGCCAAGCCCGAGGACAAGCTTGCCTACATCCGCGACCAGCAGCGCGGCGGACGACTGGTCGCCATGTGCGGCGACGGCACCAATGACGCCCCGGCGCTGGCCCAGGCCGATGTCGGCGTGGCCATGCAGACCGGCACGCAGGCCGCCCGCGAAGCCGCCAACATGGTGGACCTCGATTCCAGCCCGACCAAGCTCATCGAGATCGTGGAAATCGGCAAGCAGCTCCTGATGACGCGCGGCGCGCTCACCACCTTCTCGATCGCCAACGACGTCGCGAAATATTTCGCGATCATCCCGGCACTCTTCGTGGTGACCTATCCGCAGCTGGCGGCGCTCAACATCATGGCGCTCGGTTCGCCCAAGTCAGCCATCCTGTCGGCCGTGATCTTCAACGCGCTGATCATCATCGCGCTGATCCCGCTGGCACTGAAGGGCGTGTCCTATCGTCCGGCAGGCGCCGCCACGCTTCTGCGTCGCAACCTCCTCATCTACGGCCTCGGCGGTCTCGTGCTGCCGTTTGCCGGCATCAAGCTCATCGACCTCGCGGTCGTCTTCCTGCATCTGGTATGATCCCATGCTGAAACATCTTCGCCCCGCATTCTCCCTGGTCATTCTCATGACCATCATCACCGGCGTCGCCTATCCCTACGCCATGACCGGTGTCGCCAAGGTCGCCGCCCCTGCCAAGGCGGACGGCAGCCTCCTCGCCAAGGACGGTCAGATCGTGGGCTCGGCCCTGATCGGGCAGAACTTCGCCAGCGACCGTTATTTCTGGCCGCGCCCGTCAGCGACCTCGCCGAACCCCTACGATCCGACTGCTTCGGGCGGTTCGAACCTCGGCCCGACCGCCGCCAAGCTCAAGGACCGTGTCGCCGGCGACGTCGACAAGCTGAAGAAGACCGGCATCTCCACGCCGATCCCGGCCGATGCCGTCACAGCCTCCGGTTCCGGCCTCGACCCGGACATCACACCGGCCTATGCTTTGGCGCAGATCGACCGGGTTGCCAAGGCGCGTGGCATCGAGACGGGCAAGGTCAGCGATCTGGTCAACGCCCAAATCGAAAATCGGCTCTTCGGCTTCATCGGCGAACCGCATGTTAACGTGCTATCGCTCAATATGGCGCTCGACGCCCTCAAGAGCTGACGAGACGCATGGCAGGTAACGGCCAGGAACAGATCAAACGTCCGGATCCGGACGCGCTGCTTGCCCTTGCGGAGAAAGACCGCAGGGGCAAGCTGACGATTTTTCTGGGTGCTGCTCCCGGTGTCGGCAAGACCTATGCCATGCTCCAGCGCGCGCGCCGCCTGCGCGATGCCGGAACCGATATCATCGTAGGCCTGGTCGAGACCCATGGCCGCAGCGAGACCGCCTCACTTCTCGAAGGCCTTGACATCCTGCCCCGCCGCGAGATCGACTATCGCGGCCGCATCCTGCATGAATTCGACCTCGACGCCGCCCTTGCCCGCCGGCCGGCCGTCATCATCGTGGACGAGCTTGCCCATTCCAACCCGGAAGGCAGCCTGCACCCAAAGCGCTATCAGGACATCGACGACCTGCTGGACGCGGGCATCAACGTCTGGACGGCGCTCAATATTCAGCATGTCGAGAGCTTGTCGGACCTCGTGACCCAGATCACCGGCGTCACCATCCGCGAGCGCGTGCCGGACAGTGTCTTGAGCCATGCTGACGAAATGCTGCTGGTCGACCTGCCGCCCGCCGAACTCATCGAGCGGCTGAAGGAGGGCAAGGTTTATCTGCCCGAAAGCGCCAACCGCGCCGTGGACCGCTTCTTCCGTATCGGCAATCTCACGGCCTTGCGCGAACTGGCGTTGCGCCGCACCGCCGACCGGGTGGACGACCAGATCGTCGACTACCTGAAACAGAACGCCATCGAAGGCCCCTGGGCGAGCGGCGAGCGGCTGATCGTCTGCGTAGGTGCCGACCCGCTCTCGGAAATCGTGGTGCGGGCCGCGGGCCGACTGGCCTCGGGGCTGAATGCCCCTTGGGTGGCTGTCCATGTCGAGCGCACCGACCGAGAGCGTGACGATGCGGCGGCCGTCCGCCAATTGGAAAAGGTGTTGCGTCTCGCCGAAGAGCTGGGCGGCGAGGTCAAGCGAATTGCCGGCAACGATTATGTCGAGGAAATCCTGAAATTCGCAGCCAGCGAACATGCGACCCAGATCGTCATCGGGTCCGGTCCGAAGCGCGGTTGGGCCTTCTGGCGGCGGCAGTCGCTTCAGGATGCGCTGACGGCGCGCGTCAGCGGGCTGGCGCTCCATGTCGTGACATCCGACAAGGCGCCTGAACCACGCAAGAAGCCGCGTAAGCAGCTCGATCTTGCCTCGCTGCGCATGAACGTCGTCATCGGCGTCGGTGCCGTTGTGGCCGCAAGCCTTGTCGGCGAGATCATCGACCGTTTCATCCATCTGCCGAACCTCTCCATCATCTTTCTGATGGGCGTTCTAGTCGCAGCCATCTATGGCGGCCTGACCTCCGCACTGCTGGCTTCGGCGCTTTCGACGCTCGCCTACAATTTCCTCTTCATCGAGCCGCGCTACACGCTGACGGTCGCCGAACCCTATGAAGTCTTCGCGCTGATTGCCTATCTCGGTGCGGCGGTATTGACAGGCAGTCTGGCCGCCCGAAGCCGGGAACAGGCGAAGGCCGCGCGCAGCCGCGCCATCGCCATGCAGGCGCTCTACGATTTCTCGCGCAAGCTCTCCGGCACGGCCAATGTCGAGGAAGTGCTCTGGGCCGCGGTCACGCAGCTTCAGTCGGGCCTCAAGAAGAACGTGCTTCTGCTTCTGCCCGTCGAGGGCGATCTGAAGACGCTGGCCGCATGGCCGCCGGATACGGAGCCCGGCGTTGCCGATCTCACCGCCGCGCGCTGGGCGCATGAAAAGCGCGAACATGCCGGCCGTGGCACCGGCACGCTGCCGAACAGCCATTTCCATTTTCGCCCGCTGATGAGCCCGCATGGCGTCGTTGGCGTCTGCGGCATCGAGCTTGTCGAGGATACGCTGAACCCCACCGACGAGCGCATGCTGACGGCCATTCTGGATCAGACGGCGGTGGCCATCGATCGCGCGCGGCTGTCGCAGGAGAGCGTCGATCAGGCCGCGCGTCTTGAGGGCGAGCGTTATCGCGATGCGCTGCTCTCCTCCATCTCGCACGACCTGAGAACGCCGCTCGCCACCATCACCGGCGCGGTCAGCAGCCTGCGCGAATTCGGCGAGAAGATGCAGCCGGAAAGCCGGGACGATCTCCTGCAATCCATCGAACAGGAAAGCGACCGTCTCTCGCGCTTCGTCGCCAACCTTCTGGATATGAGCCGCATCGAATCCGGCGCGCTGAAATTCACCCGCGACTGGGTCGATGTCGCCGATGTGGTCAGAACCGCCGTCGAGCGCGCCCGCAAATATTTCCCCGGCCGTGGCATCGAGACCGGGCTTGCGAGCGACCTGCCGCTGATCGAGGCAGACAGCGTGCTTCTCGGACAGGTCCTGTTCAATCTCCTCGACAATGCCGTCAAATATGGTGGCACGGAACCGATCAATGTCTATGCCCGCCGTGATGGCGAGGCCGTGATCATCTCCGTCACCGATCTTGGCAAGGGCATTCCGCCGGAAGAGCTGGAACGCGTCTTCGAAAAGTTCTATCGACGCGGCAAGTCGGATGGGCGTGCGCCCGGAACCGGGCTCGGTCTTTCCATCGCCCGCGGCTTCGTCGAGGCGATGGGCGGCACGATCAGGGCAGAAAGTCCGGCCTTGAAAAAGCGCGGAACCCGCATCACCATGAAATTCCCGCTGAAACCCACAGGCAAGGACGACGCATGAGCCTGGACCGCATTCTCGTGGTCGATGACGAACCGCAGATCCAGCGCTTCCTGAAGCCTGCGCTGAACGCGGCCGGCTATGACGTGGTGCAGGCCGGAACGGGCGCGGAGGCGCTGAAGGCGGTCGCGACGTCCGCCCCGGACGTTTTGATCCTCGACCTCGGCTTGCCGGATATGGACGGCAAGGAGGTCATCGCCCAGCTTCGCGGATGGTCGGAAATCCCGATCATCATCCTCTCCGCCCGCGATCGCGAAAGCGAGAAGATCGCAGCGCTCGATCTCGGCGCTGACGACTATATCGAAAAGCCCTTCGGCATTGGCGAACTGACCGCCCGCATCCGCACCGCGCTCAGGCACAAGAACCGCGAGACTGCTTCTGCCACCCGATTTGAAATCGATGGTCTCGAAATCGACATGGCAAAACGCATCGTCGCCAGAAATGGCGCGGCCATAAAGCTGACGCCCAAGGAATACGACCTCCTTGTGCTACTGGCGCGCCACGCGGGCAGGGTCGTCACCCACAAGACGCTGCTGACGTCCGTCTGGGGGCCGGCACATGAAGAGGACCTTCATTACCTGCGTGTTTTTATCGGGCAGCTTCGGCAGAAGATCGAGCGAAACCCCGCTGAGCCCGTCATTGTCCGGACCGAGCCAGGCGTCGGATATCGCTTCCTGGAAAGCGATCAGCGTGTCTGATTGACCGGCAGTCGGCACGGGCCAGGACATCGCCAGCGGCCCATGGCTGTCGAACGTAAATCCCCCGGTGCGAGCCACCCGTGTTTTTATTTCAGATCGGCAGGCTGCACGAAGTCCATGTCTGTATAATCGACATTGTCGCCGGCCATCGCCCAGATGAACGTGTAACCGCCAATCCCGGCGCCAGCATGGATCGACCACGGGGGCGAGATCGCGGCCTCTTCGTTGGCGATTATCAGATGACGCGTCTCCTTCGGTTCGCCCATGAGATGCAGTACGCGGGATTCCGGGGCCATGTTGAAATAGAGATAGGCTTCCATGCGCCGGTCGTGGATATGCGCCGGCATGGTGTTCCAGACCGAGCCGTCTTCGAGCGTTGTGTAGCCCAGCACGAGCTGGCAGCTTTCCATCACGAGCGGGTGGATGAACTGGTTGATCGTGCGCTTGTTGGAGGTCTCAATCGCACCTGTCTTCATCTGCCGCGAGTCCGACAGACGGATGAGTTTTGCGGGGAGAGGCCGGTGGGCAGGTGCCGAAACGAGATAGTAGCGGCCATTCCCTGCAAGCGTCACCGGTCCGCTGCCCTGTCCCAGATAGAGCACATCGCCATGATCCATCGGATAGGTTTCGCCATTGGCGCGAACCTCGCCCGTCGCGCCGATATTGACGATGCCGAGCTCGCGGCGTTCGAGAAACGTCGCGGTGCGCGTTTCAGCCACCTTGTCGAGCACCAGCTCGCCGCCCGCCGGCACGGCGCCACCCAGCACGAAGCGGTCGTAATGGGTGTAGACGAGGCGGATTTCGCCGTCACGGAAAAGATCGGTCGCGAGGAAATTCTTCCGCAGCGCGTCCGTGTCCATGGTCTTCGCATGGTCCTGATGAATGGCGTGGCGGGTCTCGACGGTCAGCATGATTGGTCCTTTCAGTTCGGTCGCGGCCCGGAGGAGGGCTTGGGTTTCAGCGTGAAGACGGCTGGCGCAACGCCATGCGCTTCAAAATGGGCTTTGAGGGCGCCGGGTAAATTGTCTCCCCCTCACTGCGGGCCTTTGGTCTACCCCCTGCAACGTGTTTCCATTCCAAAATACATCATATACATCTTGGGTATCATCCATCAATTGGCAAAACAAATCTAATCTGTGGGAGGGTTAGCCCTAAATTTGTATGATAGAAGAAAATGCAGCGCAGCGCAGGGAGAGCGGGCAGGCACTGCGAGTGTACAATTCCACGTCTGAATTGACGAAGCGAGTTTCGTGCTGTCCGACTCGGAAAATCTTTGATCGAATATATATTCGCCGCCAGTCGTGAGCCCTTCCAGCGCTGACACAGATCGGGTTGGGGGACGCGATGATTGCGAGACCTTTGCGCAAGCGTGAAAAAATGATAGTCAACAGACCTATTTTAAAATATATATGATAAATTAAGGCAAGATGGAACAGGGGATCGTTATGGTGGGCGTGCAGGGTAGGGTCGAACCGCGAAAAAACGGCACGCTGGTGTCGCGTCTGATCAACGATCTGCGCCAATCGATTGCCTCTGGCGCGTTTGCACCGGGCGGTCGCCTGCCGACCGAGGCGCAATTGTCGGAAACCTACGGGGTGAGCCGCACCGTGGTGCGCGAGGCGATCGCAGCGTTGCGGGCCGGCCAACTGGTCGATGCGCGTCAGGGCTCCGGGGTATATGTCTTGAAGTCGGCAGCCGCCTCCGCGCTCCCGGAACGGATCGATTCCGATCGTGTGGCTTCCGTTCTCGAAGTTCTCGAAATCCGCACGCCGCTGGAAATCGAAGCAGCGTGTCTTGCCGCACTCCGTCGCTCGCCATCGCAGGAGGAGTATATTTTCGACTGCCACGCCCGCGTTCTTGCCTGCATCGAGGCGGAGCAGTCGATCCGCGAGGCCGATTTCGCGCTGCATCTGGCCATTGCCGAAGCGACGAACAATCCGCAATTTTCAAGCTTCCTGCGATCCCATGGCGTCGCGGCCATTCCACAGGCCGAGATTGTCACCGATGCGCAGCACGACCGGCAGATCGCCTATTACAAGCAGCTCTATCAGGAGCATGAGAGGATCGTGCTGGCGATTTCCAACGGCGACGAAGAGGCCGCGCGCGAGGCCATGCGGGCGCACCTGAAGGGCAGCCAGGTGCGTCACCGCGAACTCCTGCGCGACGGAAGGCTCCGTTCGACGACACGCTGATATCTTTCGCGGAGGCAGGTGGGTTCAGACGATGGGTGCCGCGAAGGGCGCCTCGCATGGTGTGGCCAAAGGACCGTTATACAAGATAATTCACGTGAAAATGCTATTTTCCGACTTGATATTTTCCTAGCGTTTTCTGTCTTTCACGCCTTGATCCCGATGGTTTTCAAGCGCCTCCTTCTTCTTCACGGGAGATCCGAAGCGCCTGTACCTGCTGATGCTGGCAGTTGCGAATAGCGGATTTTTCCACTATCGCCTTCGTGACCGGTGTGACCCTAGGGCGTTGTCTGATTTTCAGCCCAACCGCTCCGGAAACCTAGAGTTTGTCAGGGAAAAGTGGAATCCGGTTTTCCCGAAAAGACAAACGAAAACAAAAGAACCGAGAGTCTGTCCGGTTCAATTTGAACCGGACAGACTCTAGAATGCGTGATGGCGAGAGAACCCATGGTCGATGACCCAGCTTCCGATGCCGCCGGCCATGCCGGCGTGATCGCAGAAAAGCGAATGAAGAAAGACTGGCCCTTTTATTGGGTGTCCCGCGTCAATGCGCGTTACGTGCAGGCTCTGGAGCGCCGCCTGAAGCCGCTCGACCTTGACGTGGCGCGCTGGCGCGTCCTCATGTCGCTTTACGAGGACGAGCATCTGAGCGTTTCGGAAATCGCCGACTATGCCGTCATCAAGCTCAACACGGTGACGAAGATTGTCCAGCGCATGATCGCTGACGGCCTCGTCGTCACCCGCGTGCGGCCCAATGACGGCCGTGTGACCGAGGTCTGCCTCACACCGGAAGGTGACCGTTTACGCCGTCTCGCCCGCAAGGAAGCCGACCATGTGTTCGCCTCGTCCTTCGTCAACATCGCGCCGGACGAGTTGGCACAGCTGAACGGCCTTCTGGAAAAGGTTTTTCTGCAGCTCGAAGGGGCGTGAGACAGCGAAGGCCTTCAATGTGGTTCCAGCGGGTGGAAGGCGCGGTCGAACCAGACGAGACCGTTGGCCTCGCCTTCGGCCACCTCGGTCGAGACGACCTCGCAGAAGAAGACGCTATGCGTGCCGCGTGACTGCTGATCGACGATGCGGCAGTCGAAGGCGACGGCCGCGTCAGCCAGGACGGGCGCGCCCGTTGCCCGCGTATGCCATTCGGTGGTGGCGAAGCGATCCTCGCCGGTAAAGCGGGCAAAGGCGCGCGACAGGTCCTGATGCGCCGGGCTCAGAACGTTGACGCAGACCGTGCCGTTTTCGACAAAGGCGTCATGTGCAAAGGCCTTGCGGTTGATGCAGACGAGCAGCGTCGGCGGCTGGTCGGTGACGGAGCAGACCGCCGAGACCGTGAGCCCGTGACGACCTGACGGGCCGTCTGTGGTGACGATGTTGACGGCCGCGCCGAGACGGCTCATGCCGTTGCGAAAGGCAAGCGCTTCCGGAGAAGGGACGGGGGGCATGGCTTCTTGGGTCATGATCAAACATCCAGTACCAGAGTGGGGGTGGCAGCGCGCGAGCAGCAGGCACAGATCATCGTGCAGTCCTCGCGTTCTTCATCGGTCAGGAACATGTCGCGGTGGTCGGGTATGCCTTCCAGCACATCGGTGACACAGGTGCCGCAGACACCTTCCTCGCATTTCACCTCGATCTTCACGCCGGCAGCGGCGAGCGCCTTGGCAATCGTGTTGCCCGCATCGACGCGCACCGTGACGCCGGAGCGCTTGGCGACAACCTCGAAGCCGTCGCCGGACTGATCGACCTCGGCGGAGAAATATTCGCGGTGAACATGGGACTTGGCGTGGCCCGCGGCCTCTGCCGTATTGATCACCCAGTCCATGAAGCCCTGCGGACCACAGACATAGAGATGCGTATCCGGCGAAGGTGCCGGCAGGTCGCGGGCCAGATCAAGCCGCTGGTCGGCGGGTTGATCGTCGAAATGGAAGATGACCTTGCCGGCCCAGGGTGCGTTCTCGATCAGCGCTTTGAATGCCGTGACACTTTGCGAGCGCGTGCAGTAATGCAGCACGAAATCGCGCCCCAGCGCATGCAGGCGCTGCGCCATGGCGAGCATCGGCGTGATCCCGATGCCGCCGCCGAGAAGCACGGAGGTTCGGGCCGTTTCCTCCAGCGGGAAGTGGTTGCGCGGGCCTTCGACCTCGAAGGTGCGTCCGACATCCGCCAGTCTGTGGACCGCCACCGAACCGCCGCGCGATTTCGGGTCGAGCAACACGCCGATCTCGTATGAGCCTTGCCCCGCCGGATCGGAGCAGAGCGAGTATTGCCGCCACAGGTCCGTCAAGCCGTCGACCAGATGCAGATCGAGATGCGCACCGGCCTCGAAGGCGGGGAGGGTGGTGCCCGAGGCTTCCACGAGCCGCAGGCGCAGGATGTTGCCGGGCTCTTCTAGGCGCTCGGCGACTTTCAGTTTCAGCGTGTTCGTAGCCATCGTTCTCACCTCATCGCATATAGATGCCGCCATTGACGTCCCAGCAGGCGCCATTGACGAAGGATGCTTTCGGCCCGGCCAGCAGCGCCACCAGTTCGGCGACGAAGACCGGATCGCCGAGTTCGCCGACCGGGATATTGGCGAGTGCCGCCGCCATCTTGTCGGGCGTGATCACCGAGCGGACCATGGGCGTGTCCATGGGGCCGGGGGCAATCGCGTTGCAGGTCACGCCGAAGGGGGCGAGATCGCGGGCAAAGACCTTGGTCAGCGTCAGGATCGCGCCTTTCGAAGCGGCGTAATGCGCACCTGTCGCCGTGCCGCCATTCTGCCCCGCGAGCGAGGCGAGATTGACGATGCGGCCATAGCCGCGCGCCTTGAAATGCCGGCCGAAGATCTGGCTGCCGGCGAATGTGCCGCCGGCATTGGTGGCGAGGATCGCGTTGAAATCGGCCGGGTCGATATCGAGCACCGGCTTGACGGCCGTGCGCGCGGCATTGTTGACCAGCACTTCCACCGAACCCCAGCGCTCGACGGACTTGTCGAGAACGTCCTGGAAGTCTTCAGGCTTGTTGACGTCGAGCGTTGCCGTCACCGCCGTTTCGCCGGCGAGATCAAGCTCGGAGGCGAGGTAAGCCCCCGCATCCGACTCGACATCGGTGATCACGACCCGGAAGCCGGCACGGTGGAGCGCACGCACGATCTCGGCCCCAAGGCCGCGTGCGCCGCCCGTCACCACGGCGGTTTGGATCTTTTCAGGAAGAGGGGCCGCCATCAGAACAAATAGCTGAACGAGTTCAGCATCCCATCCGAGTTGAGCAGCCGCACCACCTTGGTGCGGATCCTGAAGCCGTCTTCCGCAACGACGAGCGTGTGCTTCATGTTCGCCGCCCAGGCGCGCTGGCGGCCGAACTTGTCCTCGATCACATGCTCGGCGCTCGAAACCGTGACCGTATCGCCCTCGACGCTGTCGATGACGAAGCGGGAGACAGTGCGCACCGTGCGGGCCGGCGGGGCGGACGAGATCGAGAAGCCCTGCTGGAAGCGCTGGATGCGGTCGCGCCGCATCCGGTCGTTGTCGTGGCAGAGGTTCAGCTGGTTGTCGAAATCCTCGCCTTCGCCGATCGGCAGGGTGTAGAAACCTTCCGTCAGCCAGAGCGCGAGCCACGCGTCATAGTCCTTGCCGTCGAGAATGGCGGCCTCGGCCCAGAGAAAGGCGCTGACCTTATGCAGCAACGCCAGATCGTCGATCCTGGTCATCATGTTCATAGCGACATCATCCTCTTCCACATCTTGTAGGCGGCGCGCATGCCGGTTTCGGCGCTGACATGTCCGCGGGGGCCGAGCGCGCCGGGTGTCTCGTCGATCAGGCCGCGATTGACGAGGATCGGCAGATCCTCGCCGCCCTTGGTGCCACGCTGCACGCGCTCCCACACTTCGGCGTCATCCGGCGAGCCGAAGCCCATCGGTCCCTGGAAATGCTCGTGCAGGCGAAGCCGCATCCGGTTGGCGGCGGCCGGCCCGCCCTCCATTCCGAGCGCGATGTGGCGGATGTCCGTGCGCTCGACATTGACCGGGGTCAGCACGCGGAAGAAGGCGAGCGAGAAGGAGACGTTGGGGAAGAGATTGAGGTTGAAGCCCGCGCCGCCGACGGCGCGCACGATCTTCCTGACCTGATCTTCCGGATAGCCTTCGTCGCGCAGTTCCTGGGCGAGCGGCAGGAAGCGCTCCTCCATTGGATCGTCCAGATGTTCATCCAGATCGATGCGCTCGGGGATCATCGCCATGACGGAATGGCCGTTGCCGAGATCCTCGACATAGCCCTTGCCGGTGTCGAGGAACTTGAAGGCCTCTTCCGCATCGCCGTCGAGCGATTGCATGAAGCTCTTGTGCACGACGGGGAAGTGATAGGCGTCGGTGGTGTTTTCGAGCTGGACCTTCCAGTTCATCGGCACGGTGAACTGGTGCTCGCCCAGAACCTTGACCGGGAAGCCGCCGCCCTGCTTCATGAAGAGATCGATATAGCGGCAGACTTCGGTCCCGAGGAAATCGACCAGTGGTTCGATCTCGTCGTTGAAGGTGGCGAAGATCATGCCGTTATAGCTCTCGGTGCGAAGGCGCTTCAGGCCATGCGCGCCCTTGTCGAAATCCTCGCCATATTGCTCCGGATAGGGCAGGCCGCGCAGCGACCCGTCGAGGCCGTAGCCCCAGCCGTGATAGGGGCACTGGAAGGACGAGGTCTTGCCCTTCTTCACCTCGCAGACGGTGGCGGCGCGGTGGCGACACCGGTTGACCATCACGTTCACATCGCCCTTGCGGTCGCGCACCACGATGACGGGTTCCAGCCCGACATTCGACAGTTTGAACGAGCCCTTGTCGGCGAGTTCGCTGTCATGGGCGACCCAGACCCAGGTGCGCTTGAAGATGCGCTCCATCTCTTCGTTAAAGAGATCGGCATTCTCGTACATCGAGGTTGCGACCTTCGATTCCGGCGAATAGAGCGCGTCGAGATCGCTGAATTTCTCCTGTGCATGCAACATGGCTGCTCCTCTCAAGTCTCAAAGTTCGGGAATGGTGAGCGCCCGGCCCATGCGGGCCTCCACGCGCATGTATTTCCACAGGCGGTGATCGGCGTCGTCGACGACGATCGTGCGCAGCAGGTTGCAGGCGGCAATCACCGACTGGCGGTCGGGGAAGTCGCACAGCATGTACCAGGTCCACGGGAAGGACGGCGATGTGCCGACCTGCGTCTGGTCATCGTCCAGCGTGCCGAGAACGGTCACGCCTTCGAGTTTGGCGACGCCGGACATGAAGGCCTGCGTGGCTTTCCAGACGCCGCCGATCTCGCCGAAGGGCAGATCGAAAAAGGCAGGCTGGACGGCAAGGCACAGAAGCGTGCGGATGGGGGTCGGTTCTGACATCAGTTTGATCCTTGTCGAAAATGGTTCACGGATAGCCGGGCGGTGTCTGCTGTTCGAAGAGGGCCGCACCTGCGGCCTGCCAGCTTCCCGAATTGATGAAGGCGTGCTGGGCAACACAGGCCGCGTCGATCATCTTGCGGCCGAGCGGATGGCCGGTTGCCATGGCTTCGGATCCGCCCATGACGAAGGCGAGGCGTGCGGCTTCCGCACCGTCCTGCGCCGCCTTCGAGGCGGCATGGCGCAGGCGGATAAGCGTCGGCCGGTCGACCTCGCCATTCACCTGCATCTGCCGCCAGCCCTCTTCGATGGCATCGTAGTAGGCAGAGCGGGCACCCATCAGAAGACCTTCCGCCTTGGCATAGTCGATCTGCACATAGGCGCGGGCCGCCGGGCTCGGTGCGCCGGTGACGGAGGCGCGGGCGAGCGCGTTGGTATGTACCCAGTCGAGCGCAGAGCGGGCCGCGCCGAGCGCGACGACCGCGAGAACCTGGGCGGCGAGCGCCATGGCCGGATAGCGGAAGATCAGGTCGTCCTGCTGCGGCTTGCCGCCGCGAATGAAGGTCCATTCTTCGGGCACGATGGCCTTGTCGATGACAATGTCATGGCTGCCGGTGGCGCGGAGCCCCACAGTGTCCCAGTTTTCGTCAACACCTGCCTTGGCACGCGGCAGAACGGCGGTGCGGGGAAGCGGGCTGTTCTCGCCCTCGATCTTGATGCCGGCACCGACGATATCGGCCCCCATGACGCCCGAGCCCCAGGGCCAGCGGCCGGAAACTTCGAGGCCGCCTTCCACACGCCGGGCGGGCTGCGGCGGAAACATGGCGCCGGCAAAGACCGTGTTGGGGTCTGCGCCGTAGATCGCCGCATAGGTTTCCTTCGGAAGTGCTGCGAGATAGGTCGCGGAGACCCCGAAGCTTGCCACCCAGCCGGCAGAGGCGTCGGCCGTGGAGATGTCCTCGACCAGGCGACAGAAATCCTGCGGGCTCAGTTCGTCACCACCGAAGCGCTTCGGCACGAAGGCGCGGTAGACACCGATGGCCTGAAACTGGCGCACGATATCCTTCGGAATATGGCGCAGCGCCTGGAATTCCTCGGCGCGCGCGCTGATTTCGCGTTTCAGCGCGTCAAGCGCTGCGGCCGGGGCCGGAGGGGCATGATAGTTCATCGTCTTATTCCTCCATCTGGAAAAGCGGATTGGTTTCGGCAAGCCGGCGTGCCATGGCGATCAGCCGGGCATCCGCGCCCTTGACCGCCACAAGCTGGATGCCCGAAGGCAGGCCGTCCGACGTTGCCGCCGGCAGCACGAGGGCCGGGTGGCCCGAAAGGTTGAACGGCCGCAGATAATGCGTGAGCGTCAGCACTTTTGCCGGCTCGCCCGCCTCGGACAGGAGCGGCGGCGGCAAGGGCAGGGCGGGCGTCATGAGCAGGTCGAAACGGCCGAGCAGCGCATCGACATCCGCCGTGAACCGTGCGCGGATATCTTCCGCCGCCGCCATATCGGCATCGGTCACGCTTCGCGCAGCCTCAAGCCGCTTGCGCACGTCCTCGCCCAGCAGTTCGGGACGCTCGAGAAGTGCGGCATTGGCGGCAAGCGTTTCGCGGGCGATGATCGTCATTCCGGCCTTGAAGGCCTCAGCAAGCAACGGCAGGTCGATCTCCTCGATCACGCCGTCTTCTCCCGCCTCGACGGCCAGCATCGCTTCGGCCATGCGCGGCTCAACGGTATCGTCAAGCAGCAGCCGGCCGATGTGGAGCGGGCCGTTGAATGTCTCAGCCTGAAAGCTCGGGTCGATGGCCCCCATGGCGCGCTCGATCATGGAAAGCGTGCGGGCAAAGGGGCCGATGCAGTCGAGCGACGACTGCGCAGGCAGCGCGCCCTTGCGGCTGACGCGGCCGAAGGTCGGCTTGAAGCCGATGACGCCGCAGCAGATCGCCGGCTGGCGGATCGAGCCGCCCGTATCCGTGCCGATGGCGAAATCGACGAGGCCGGCGGCGACAGCGACGGCGGAGCCCGATGACGAGCCGCCGGGAATGCGATCCGGGAAGGCGGGATTGACCGGCGTTCCCTCGAAGCGGTTGAGGCCGGTCACGCCATAGGCCAGCTCGTGCATCTTCGTCTTGCCGACAATCCGACAGCCGGCGGAGAGGAGGTTCATGACGACATCGGCATGTGCACTTGCCGGCGCGGCATCGGCCAGCGCCTGCGAGCCGCAGCGCGTCACCATGCCTTCGATGTCGAGGCAATCCTTGATCGCGACCGTAGGGCCGTCTTGCGGGCCAAGCGCAACTCTCGACACGAATGCGCCATAGGCGTCTTGATGGCTGGTTTCTTCTGACATTGCACAGTCGGGCTTGTGCCCGTTCCCCATTTATTACGTGAAGATTACCGTAAGTTTGAGGACTGTCAATTGAGGAAGTTAAAAAATGTGAAAATTATTCTATCAAAGCAAATACTTAAAACGCGAAAAGCGGCGCCGCCGTGGTGGCGGAACCGTTCATGGAATGACTGGTCATGCTCAAATTTCCCGTGCCACCGCCTCAACGAAGGGGAGCGCGCAGAGAAATCCATAACACGCTTGCCGCGCGATCATTCTTGCAGAATCCGGGAAAGTGTTTTCCAGTCGCCCGGTAAATTACGTGAATATTACCGCTTGACGCTTGTCATGCCGGGACTAGGATTTTCGCGGAAGGCGCGCCCGCTGACGGGCTGAAGCGTCCGTGAACGGGATAACCACCATGACCCTTGAGACAGATATCGCGGCACTCGTGCGCCGCATCGAAACGCTTGAAGCCGAGGCCGATATCCGCCGCATTCAGGCGCGCTACATGTTTCTTTGTGATACGCCGAACCCGGAATTCGGCGTCGCGGATGACGCCGAGCGCATCGAACTGATCATGCAGCTCTACACCGAAGACGCGGTATGGGAAGGCGTTGGCGAATATTACGACAACCAGTTCGGCCGCGCCGTGGGTGCTGCCGCCATCCGCAAGCATTTCCAGGGCTTCTGGGGCGGCAAGACCGATCCGGCGCTGATCCTCAACTGCCACTACCTGACCTCGGAACAGATCCACGTCCATGCCAACGGCACGACGGCCGATGGGCAATGGGTGCACATGCAGCCCTGGCTCTTCTCCGACGGCAAGGCGCTGCTGCGCTCCTCGCGCCTCAACAACACGTTCCGCAAGGAGCCGGATGGGGTCTGGAAGATCACCCGGACCCGAACCGAAAACGTCTTCGTCGCGCCGCTGCCCGCCACCTGGGCGTCCGACTATCCGTCGAAATCGGAGCTGATGAAGCCGTAAGGGAGAGGCGGAGCATCTCAAACTCCGTCATACCGGCCATGAGCCGGTATCCAGCCACGGCGCGTCTGCACCGTGAAAGGAGTCTTTCGTGATCAAGAACTTGATCGCGCGGGATGCCGGCTCGGCGGTCGGCATGACGTTGAAAGAGGGGCCGACCTCGACCGGCCCCTTTTGCGTTCCGTCCTTTGCAAACGATCCCTCACCGATAGGCGATGCAGACCGACTTCGTTTCCAGATAGTTTTCCAGCGCTCGGCTGCCGTGTTCGCGGCCGATGCCGGATTGCTTGAAGCCGCCGAAGGGCATGTTCTGGTCGGGGATGTTATGGCTGTTGACCCAGACCGTCCCGGCCTGGATCTTCGGCACGTAACGCATGACCTTGTTGAGATCGTTGGTCCAGATCGACGCACCGAGGCCGTAGCGGGTGTCGTTGGCAAGACGCACGGCCTCGTCAGGGTCCTCGAAGGGCGTGATCGTTACGACGGGGCCGAAGACCTCGTCCTGCATGAGCGCCATGTTCTGGCGGACATCGGTGAAGAGTTCAGGGGCGACGAAGAAGCCCTTGTGCGGTGCGCTGGCATTGATGACAGGCTTTGCGCCGTCTTCGATGCCGCGGGCAATGCAGGCTTTCACATGGGACTGATGTTTGGCTGAAACCAGCGGGTTGATCTGGTTCATGGGATTGAGACCCGAACCGATGGCGAGGCTGCGCGACACGTTGGCGATGACCTCCAGCGCCTTTTCGTAAATGCCCTTCTGGGCATAGATGCGCGTGCCGGCGCAGCAGGTCTGTCCGGTGTTGAAGAAGACGCCGATGCCGGCGGCGGCGCCTAAGAGATCGAGATCCATGTCGTCGAACATGATCATCGGGGCCTTGCCGCCGAGTTCGAGCGTTACGCGCTTCATGTCCTTCATGGCCTGGACACCGATCAGCTTGCCGGTCTCGGTCGAGCCGGTAAAGGTGATCTTGGCGACGCCCGGATGGGCGACGAGCGATGCGCCTGCCGTTTCGCCCATGCCGGTGACGACATTGACGACGCCTTCCGGGAAACCGGCCTCGCGGCAGAGTTCGACAAGGCGGATCGAGGTGAGCGGTGTTTCCTCTGCCGGCTTCAGCACGACGGTGCAGCCGGCAGCGAGCGCTGGCGCGATCTTCCATGAGGCCATGTTGAGCGGGAAGTTCCACGGCGTGATGGCGGCGACGACGCCGACCGGCTCCTTGCGGGTGTGGGCCTGATAGCGCATGCCCGGCGGAATGGCGATCGAGACATCCAGCGTCGTGCCTTCGATCTTGGTGGCGGCGCCCGCCATGTAGCGGAAATATTCGGCCGAGAACTGCACTTCGATCAGACGTGACAGCATGATCGACTTGCCCTGGTTCAGCGTTTCAAGCTGCGCCAGTTCCTCGCCGTTCGCCTCGATCAGATCGGCCAGTTTCAGCATCAGCGCCTGCCGCTGCACCGGCAGCATTTTGGACCACGGGCCTTCAAAGGCGGCGGCGGCTGCCTTGACGGCGCGGTCCACATCGGCGGCGTCGCAGGACGGCACATGGGCCAGAACTTCGCCCGTTGCCGGGTTGGCAACCGGGTAGGTCGCGCCCGATGCCGCGCCTGACGATTGCCCGCCGATGAGGATTTGGGGCGATTTCAGGAAGGCATCGACGGTTGCGGACACCGTTTCGACGGCGCTGTCGGGTTGGGCTATTCTCATGGTCGTCCCTCTGCAAGTTATTGTTTCTATGATACCTTATGGGTGTGCAGGAGAGGCTTGAGCCCTCCCATGCTCACGGCGCAGCCTGTCACCGTCTTGATGTGTGATAAATCACGTAAGC
This sequence comes from Limnomicrobium aquaticum, assembly GCF_040545545.1. NCBI lineage: Bacteria > Pseudomonadati > Pseudomonadota > Alphaproteobacteria > Hyphomicrobiales > Rhizobiaceae > Limnomicrobium > Limnomicrobium aquaticum. The sequence continues at coordinate 127,883 of NZ_JBEPMB010000003.1, read as the reverse complement.
TGGAAAACTCTGTTGCGGCTTTCGCAAAAATTCGCCAGGCGGCGCAAACCGCCCTTGCACTTCATCAAAAATTAGATGAATATTACCGTAATAAAAAGGGGAGCAAGAAATGCAATGGACCGTTTTACCGAACTGGAAGTGTTCACCCGGATCGCCGACGAGGCGAGCCTGACGCGGGCGGCGGACCTCATGGGCCTGTCGGTGTCCGGCGTCAGCCGCTGTCTCACCAGCCTTGAAAACCGCCTCGGCGTGCGCCTCGTTCAGCGGACCACGCGGCAATTGTCGCTGACGCTGGAGGGCGAGCGTTTCGCCAGCCAGGCGCGCGAGATTCTGGGCACGCTGAATGCTGCTGAGGAGAGCGTCAGCGTGGTCAAGGCCGAACCGCTCGGCACGCTGAGGGTCGGCGCATCGCTCGCCTTTTCGCTTCTCCATCTCATGCCGGTCATCCGGCAGTTCAAGATCGACCACCCGGCGGTGCATGTCGATCTGCAAATCTGCAATCGCTATGGCGATCTCATCGAAAGCGGGCTCGATCTCGCCGTCCGCACCCGCCGCATTGAGGCGGACAGTTCGATCACCATGCGCAAGCTCGCGGACGTGCCGCGCATTCTTGCTGCTTCGCCCTCCTATCTCGCCGCGCGGGGCGCGCCGGCTAGCCCCGAAGAGCTGGAGCGCCATGCGCTGCTGCTCTACACATTGTCCGACGAGTGGGACCATCTCACCTTTCAGCGCCACGGCGTGACGAAGCGCCTGCCCGTCGCGGGCGAAATCACCTGCAACGACAGTCTGGCGCTGAAACAGGCCGCACTTGAGGGCATGGGCATTCTCGTCCAGCCGGCCTATGTCGTTCGGGCTGATCTGGAGGCCGGGCGGCTCGTGGAAGTCCTGCCCGAGTGGCGGCTGCAGCCGCTGACCATGAATGTCGCCTTCCCGACGCGCACGCATCTGCCTGCCCGCACGCGGCTTTTCATCGACGCGCTGGTGCGCTATTTCCGCGACAACAACCTCGAACGCGCATGGGGCGGCGAACCGGACTTTCCGGCCCGCGCCTCGGCCTGAACGCAGCCCGAACCCTTTCACGCCCGCATCATCAAAGGCTCGCCCATGTCTGTCACCGCCTCAGCCACCACCGCCTATGTCGAACACACCGCATTCTTCGTCCGCGATATCCTTCCGCTCATCGACTTCTTCGCCGAGGTGCTGGGCATGGGCGTCACCAAGATCGATGGCGATCCGAAGGCGCCGCGCCAGGTCTGGCTGCAGGGCGGCGTGCAGCTCATTGCCGCGCCGGATTTTGAAGGGCCCGAAGGCCGCTTCGGCCATCTCGGCATCGTCTGCAAGGATGTGCCGGCGGCGATCGCAGCCTCACGCGCCCGCGGCGCGGTCTCGACCGCCAAGGGCGACAACTGGCTGCTGCTGGAAAACGGGTTGCTGCTCGAGTTCATGCCCGAGAAGGGCAATGCGGTGGAGATCGTCCGCGCCGCCGATCCGCGGATATGATCTTCAGAAGCTGTTCGTCACTTTCCCGTCCGCGACGGCGCGTGCCCGGTCCAGGTTTTGAAGGCCCGGCCAAAGACGGCGCTGTCGGCGTAGCCGAGTGTCTCGGCGATTTCCGAAATCGAGGTCTTCTTGCCGGTGGCCAGCAGATTGGCGGCAAGCTGCTGCCGATAGGTTTGTGTGAGGCTGCGCACGCTTGTTCCTTCGCGCTCCAGCTGGCGCTGTAGTGTGCGAGCGTTCATTCCCAGCTCTTCCGCAAGAAAGCCGATCGTCACCGGCCTGCGGCCGACATAGTGTTCGATCAGCGCCGTTACCTTTGAGGTCAGGCTCTGGCCGACTTCCGTTTCCTCGATCAGGTCGGCGATATGACGTTCGAGGATCGATGCCAGTTCCTTGTTGTCGCTGCGATAGACGCGCGTGATGTCGTCGGTGCGCATGATGATGCGGTTGCTCGACTGCCTGAAGAGGACCGGCGCGCGGAAAATCCGGCGCAGAATTTCGGCATCGGCCGGCGCATCATGCTCGAAATGCACCTCTTCCGGCTTCCAGGCGGAGGAAAAGTTGGAGCGCACGAGCTGGCAGCTGGCGGCCAGCGAATATTCCGCATCCTGTCGGCGCGGCCAGATCGACTGGTCGGCGATCCGGTAGGTCCAGACGAATGTTTCGCCATCCTCTACGAAGTTGGAGCTCGTGGAGTTCTGCAGCGAATTGACGAATTTCGCGATCCGCTCGAACGCGTCCTTGATCGTCGGTGACAGCGAAAACAGCATGCCGAGCGGGCCGATATCGGCCGGTTTGAAGGCGGAACCGAGCTTCGCTCCGAAATACGGGTCTTCCAGCGCCTCGGCCGCATCCTCGAAAAAGGCGATGAACCTCTGCAGCGGGATCACCGCATAGGGGTCGTCCAGCAGCGATTGCGAGAGCCGGTGGCGCGCCAGAAGCACGCGCGCCTTTTCCTGCCGCTTGTCGAACTGATGGATCAGCGGCGTGATGGCGGCCACGCGGATGAAGGCGACGTTCCCGGTCCGGCGATGCACGTCCTTCATGCCACGGCTCCGCGACAGTGTGAAAATTGCGTGAATGGTGACGTAAATTATCAAAATTGCGGCATGGATTGCAATATTGCACCGCAAAAATCTTCCCTAGATTTCTCAAATAACAATTAAACACATAAAAGGGGTTCAACATGAAAAATGATGAGAGTCTCACTGCGCCCAGTGGAAAGCTGGCCGGCAATTCCGTCGGCATCGCGCACATTGTCTTCTTCGTCGTCGCGGCCGCCGCGCCGCTCACGGCCGTTGTCGGTGCTACGCCGCCGGCATTCGCCTTCGGAAACGGGGCCGGTGTTCCCGGTGCCTTCGTTCTTGCAGGCCTGCTCTATCTGATCTTCTCCGTCGGCTTCACGGCCATGAGCCGTCATATCAGCGGCGCAGGCGCATTCTACACCTATATCGCCAACGGCATCGGCAAGCCGGCCGGCGTCGCGGGCGCGTTCATCGCGCTTCTGACCTACAGTTCTGTTCAAGTCGCCGTCTATGGCTTGATCGGTGTCTTCACTAATGGCGCAATGGCGGCGCTCGGCCTCGACCTGCCCTGGTGGGTCTGGTCCTTTGCCTTCTTGGCCATCACGCATCTGGCCGGCCAGCGTAACATCACCTTCTCCGGCGCGATCCTCGGCGTCTGCATGCTGGCCGAAATCGTCATCCTGCTGCTTCTCGACATCGGCATCGTGCTTCATGGCGGCGGCCCGGAAGGCATGAGCGCGTCGGCCTTCATGCCCTCGACCGTCTTCACGCCGGGCCTTGGTGTCTCGCTGGTCTTCGTCGTCGGCTCCTTCATCGGCTTCGAGGCAACCGCCATTTTCGGCGAGGAAGCGCATCGCCCGGAAATCACCATTCCGCGTGCCACCTATATCTCGGTCCTGCTGATTGCGGTCTTCTATGCCTTCTCGACCTGGGCGATCGTCCAGTTCTACGGGCCATCCAAGATCCAGGAGACGGCCAACGCATCGCTCAATACCTTCTATTTCGACGCTGCGACTGCGGTGCTGGGCCCCTGGGCGGCGCATACGATGAATGTGCTGCTCATCACCAGCCTGTTTGCCTGCATCCTGTCTTTCCACAACACGCTCAATCGTTACTTCTTCGCGCTCGGCCGGGAAGGCCTTGCCTTCGAAGTTCTGGGCAAGGTGCATGAGATTCACGGCTCGCCCTACGTCGCCGGCATACTGCAATCGGGCATTGCCGCCGTTGTTCTGGCAGTCTTCGTCATCGCCGGGCAGGATCCGCTGGCTGTCGTCTTCTCCTACATGTCGGCGCTGGCGGTGCTCGGCATTCTCGCGGTGCAAGCCATGGTGTCGATTGCCATCATCATGTTCTTCCGCAAGGACAACAAGGGTTATGGACCATGGAGGACCACGATCGCGCCGATCCTGGCGCTCATCGGCCTCGCCGGTGCGATCGTCCTCGTCATCTCAAATCTCGGCCTGCTGGCGGGAACGTCGAACATCGTGGTCGATTCCTTCCCGGTTATCGTGGTTCTGATCGGCCTGATCGGCGCAGGCTTCGCCCTGTCGATCAAGAAGGCAAGCCCCGAGCGCTATGCAGCACTCGGCCGCGTGTTCGCCGACTGAGAACAGAAGGGCATGGCGCAGAGCCATGCCCTCCATCCCCCTGGAATTCATTCGTCACATGCAAACCTGCCCGCAGCCGCAGTGCTGAGGGCGGGCCAGCGAAGCCTTATCTGAACGAGAGCAAAGACAATGACCGAGAATACCAAGATCGACTTCATCTATCTTTCCGAGCAGGACATGATCCGCGCCGGTGTCACCGAAATGCCGGCCTGTGTGGATGCCATGGAGGAAATGTTCGGCCTGCTCTACCACGGCGATTACCGCATGGCGGGTCCCAACAGCGACAGCCACGGTGCGGCGATCAGCTTCCCGGAAAGCTCTCCCTTCCCGGACATGCCGAAGCCGACCGCCGACCGTCGCTTCATGGCCATGCCCGCCTATCTCGGCGGTCGCTTCCGCACCGCCGGCATGAAATGGTATGGCTCCAATATCGAGAACCGCGAAAAGGGCCTGCCGCGCTCGATCCTCATGTTCTGCCTCAACGATGCCGATACCGGTGCACCGCTGGCCTTCATGTCGGCGAACCTGCTCTCGGCCTATCGCACGGGTGCGATCCCGGGTGTGGGTGCCCGCCATCTGGCGCGCAAGGATTCCCGCGTCGTCGGTGTGCTGGGTCCGGGCGTCATGGCCAAGACGACGCTCGCCGCCTTCATCGCCGCCTGCCCGAATATCGATACGGTCAAGGTCAAGGGTCGCGGCCAGAAGAGCCTCGACAGCTTCCTTTCATGGCTGAAGGAAACCTATCCGCAGGTGACCAAGGTCGAACTCGTCGATACGATTGAAGCGGTCGTGCGCGACAGCGACCTCGTGACCTTCTGCAATTCCGGCGCGGTTGGCGATCCGTCCACCTATCCGATGGTGAAGCGCGAATGGGTCAAGCCCGGCACGTTCCTCGCCATGCCCGCGCTCTGCAATATCGATGAGGGCATGGAAAAGGCCGATATCCGCAAGGTGGTCGACAATACCGGCCTCTATGACGCCTGGTTCCACGAGCTGCCCAAGCCCGCGCATGTGCATGTGCCGATCATCGGCGTGAAGTTCATGGACATGATTGCGGAGGGCAAGATGAGCCGCGACCAGCTTGAGGATATCGGCAAGATCGTCGCCGGCGATGCGCCCGGCCGCAAGAATGATGACGAGATCATCATCATGTCGGTCGGCGGCATGCCGGTGGAGGATGTCGCCTGGGGCACGATCGTCTATCGCAACGCCATTGAACGCGGCATCGGCGTCAAGCTCAACCTGTGGGACGTTCCCGTCCTGCGCTGAGTGCGTCCCGCCCCTGGGGGCGCAACTCGGCCGGGTGGCGCGCGACAAGTGTCCGCCCGGCTTCTCCCAATCGCAATCGCAAGGAGCGATCATGACCAAGATCGTCAAGATCAAGACCGATTCGAAATTCGAGGACCATGGCAGCTATTCCCGGTTGGTGGCCGTCGACAACTGGATTTTCGTGTCGAACACCGCAGGGCGTAACCCCGACACGAAGGAAATCCCCCAGGAGGTCGGGGCGCAGACCCGTCAGGTCTTCGCCAATATCGAACGTGCGCTGGCCGCCGTGGGCGCAAGCCTTGCCGATGTCGTCATGTCGCGCGTCTTCATTCAGGAGCCGAAGGACACCGAGACCGTCATGACCATCGTCGGCGAGAAATTCCGCGGCACCGATCCGGCCTCGACCGTGACCTGCCCTCCGCTCGGGTCGACCGTCTACAAGGTCGAGATCGAAGTGACCGCCTATCGCGGTGCGGCGAGCGCCGAGACCGAGAAGCGCACCATTTCCCTCTGACGACGGGCTTTACCCGCCACCACGCTTTACCCAAGGATGATTGCCATGGCTCCCGCAATTTCACCGGTTCAGACCGCCCCCGATTTCCCCACGAAAACCACCGTCGTCATCATCGGCGCGGGGATCGTCGGCCTGACGGCGGCGCTGACGCTGGCCGAGCGCGGCATTCCGGTCGTGGTGCTGGAAAAGGGCAGGGTGGCGGCCGAACAGTCGTCGCGCAATCTCGGCTGGTGCCGCAAGATGGGGCGTTCGGCCCCCGACGTGCCGATGGCGGTGGCCGCCGACCAGCTCTGGACCCAGATGCCCCAGCGCGTCGGCGTCGATGTCGGCTATCGTCAGGCCGGCATCATGTATCTCGCGCGCACCGAAGCCGAGATGGAGATGCATCGCGGCTGGATGAAATCGGTGAGCGACCTGTCGCTGGATTCGAAATTGCTGAGTGCCGGCGAAATCGATGCGCTTGTTCCCGGCGGCAAGGGCCAATGGGCGGGCGGCATCTACACCGCCTCCGACGGCCGCGCCGAACCGACGCTTGCTCCCAGCGCCATTGCCAATGCCGCCGCCAGGCTCGGTGTGCAGATTGTCGAGAACTGCGCCGTGCGTACCCTGTCGCGCTCCGGTGGCCGGGTGACGGGCGTCGTCACCGAACGTGGCGAGATCCGGTGCAGCGAAGTCCTGCTCGCCGCGGGCCTGTGGTCGCGCAAGTTCCTCGCCAATCTCGGCATAGCACTGCCGACGCTGCCGCTCGTCTCCTCCGTCATGCGCACCGCGCCGATGGACGGGCCGACGGAGATCGCCGTCGGCGGACCGGATTTCTCCTTCCGCAAGCGAAGCGATGGCGGCTACACGGTCACCCAGCGCGGCGCGCTCGGTGCGCCGCTGCTGCTCGACCATCTGCTGATCGGCATGCGCTATCTGCACATGCTGCGCCACCAGCGCAGTCTCCTTCGCATCGGCCTTGGCAAGGACTTCCTCGACGATATCCGGATGCCGCGCCGCTGGGGCCCGAAGAGCGTCTCCCCCTTCGAGCGCATCCGCACGATGGACCCGCAGGCGGATGAGGGGATCAACGCTGAGGCGATCCGGAATCTCGTGGCCGCCTGGCCCATCTTCAAGGACATGGTGGTTCAGGAGGTCTGGGCCGGCATGATGGACATCACGCCGGATTCATTGCCCGCCATCGAGCGCATCGACAGCATTCCGGGCTTCACCATCGCCACCGGCTTTTCCGGCCACGGCTTCGGCACCGGGCCGGCGGCAGGGCAGCTCGCCGCCGATCTGGTGACGAACGCGCCGCCGATCGTGGATCCGGCACCTTACAAACTGAGACGCTTTGGCTGATGCAGGAGGCACTGCGCCGCCGACTGGAGCGAGCCAGCCCTCAATCCGTGTCCTCGCCATCCATTTCCGCGATCAATTGCTTGATGAGCTCGATGTAAGAGGATCTATCGCCCAGCCGGTGGCTCAGGATGACGGGAGACGTCGCGCGGTCCTCGGCGATGAGGCGGTAATGCAAGTCGGCGCGCATCTGGCGGGCAGAGGCAGGGATGATGCAGACGCCAGCATCGGCGGCAACGAGCCCAAGCGCGGTCTGGATTTCTCGCACCTCTTGGACCTCGGACGGGCGCACGTCCTCGCTTTGCAGCAGATTGAGAACCTGGTCCGCATAACTCGGGCGCGGTTCCTTGGGATAGACGATGAGCCTTCGGCCCGCGAGGTCCTTCACAGACAGCGGGCCCGTATCCTGCGCAAGCGGCGTGTCCTTCGGCGTCGCGACGACAAGGCGCTCTTCCCGGACAATCGTCGAGGCAATATTCGGATCGTTGTGTCTGAGACGCCCGAAACCGATGTCGATCCGTCCCTCCTTCAGCGCCGCCATCTGCTGCACGGAAATCATGTCCAGAAGCTGGACGTCGAGTTCCGGCGCATGCTGGCGCAGCCGCCGCAAGAGCGATGGCAAGCCGCCATAGAGCGTCGAGCCGACAAAGCCGATGGAAAGCACACTGTTCTGGTTGAGGCCGACGCGGCGGGTCGCCGCGCGCATCTGGTCAACACGGCCAAGGACCTGCAACGATTGTTCGTAGAAGAGACGGCCGGCTTCGGTCAGCTTCACGGGACGGCTCTTGCGGATGATGAGTTCGACGCCGAGATCTTCCTCCAGAAGCTGGATCTGCCGGCTCAGCGGCGGCTGCGCCATGTTGAGCACTTCGGCCGCGCGGGTGAAGTTCCGCTCGCGCGCCACGGCGACGAAATAGCGAAGCTGGCGAAGATCCATCCTGTTTCCAATCCCCTGATGCGCGCCCGAAAACCAACATCCGTGATATTTTGCAATGTGGTGAGGCCGTGTTTGGCCCTCTGTTTCCCCTTATCATACCATTTAAGTATGATTGTAGATGCAAATAATCTTGGACGCGGGCTGTGTCTCAGGCGCAATCTCTTCGGCATGAACACAATCGTTGCCTCACATCCTGCCGCCTTGAACGCCGCGCCCCTCGTGGAGCGGATCGAGACCGTGCTGGTCGATCTGCCGACGATCCGGCCGCACAAGCTGTCGGTGGCGACGATGAACGGCCAGACGCTGATGCTGGTCCGCATCGTCTGCAGCGACGGCATTGTCGGCATTGGCGAAGGCACGACCATCGGCGGGCTAGCCTATGGTGGCGAAAGCCCGGAAAGCATGAAGCTCGCCCTCGATACATATTTTGCCCCTGCGATGATCGGGCAGGATGCAACGCGCGTTCAGCTTCTGATGGCGCGGCTCGGCAAACATGTGAAAGAGAACCGTTTCGCCAAGAGCGCCATCGAGACCGCGCTGCTGGATGCCCATGGCAAGCGCCTTGGCCTGCCGGTGAGCGAGTTGCTGGGCGGTCGTCGCCGCGACAGACTGCCCGTCGCCTGGACGCTCGCTTCGGGCGATACGGGGCGCGATATCGCCGAAGCCGAACAGATGCTCGATCTCCGCCGCCACAATGTCTTCAAGCTGAAGATCGGCGCGAAGAGCCAGAAGGAGGACATCGCCCATGTCGCCGCCATCAAGCGGGCGCTGGGCGATCGGGCGGCCGTACGGGTCGACGTGAACATGGCCTGGAGCGAAACGCAGGCCGTCTATGGCATGGCGGCGCTGGCCGATGCCGGTTGCGAACTCGTCGAGCAGCCCGTCTCCTCGGCGGCGGCGCTCGCGAGGCTAATGCGCCGGTTTCCGGTGCCGCTCATGGCGGACGAGTCGCTGACCGGGCCGGAATCGGCCTTCGAGCTTGCGAAAGTCCACGGCGCCGATGTTTTTGCCGTGAAGATCGAGCAGAGCGGCGGTCTCTACAATGCCCAGCGTGTGGCCGCGATTGCGGATGCCGCCGGCATAGAACTTTACGGCGGCACGATGCTGGAGGCTGCCGTCAGCACGATCGCTTCGGCGCAGGTGTTCTCCACCTTCGCCAACCTGCAATGGGGCACGGAACTCTTCGGCCCGCTGCTCATCACCGAGGAAATTCTGGCGACGCCGCTCGACTACAGCGATTTCGGCCTGACGGTTCCGACCGGTCCGGGGCTCGGCATTACGCTGGATGAGGATCGCGTCGCCTTCTTCACCCGCCATGCGGCGCGCAAATCCATTCATGTTGCGCTTTAGGGAGGACGAACATGCTTTTCCACGTCCGGATGGATGTCAACATTCCCCGCGATCTGCCCGCATCAGAAGCGGCGGAAATCATCGCAAAGGAGAAGGCCTATTCGCAGGCGCTGCAAGAGAGCGGCAAGTGGCGGCATATCTGGCGCATTGCCGGACAATACGCCAATTACAGCCTTTTCGACGTGAAGGACAATGCAGAGCTGCATGAGCTGCTGACCGGCCTGCCGCTCTTTCGCTTCATGAAGATCGAGGTGACGCCGCTGTTGCGGCATCCCTCTTCGATCCGCACCGACGACACCTGAATTCAATGCAAGGCGCGCTGCCGGGAGGCAAGCCGGCGCGCAAGACCGAACAACCCATGTGGAGGACTGACAATGAGCGTAAAGATCTTCAACCGTCCCGATATTCAGGACTTCCTGAAAACGCTGAGCGGCTTCGACCAGAGCGGCGGCAATCCGCGCGTCAAGGAAATCACCCACCGGATCGTCTCCGACCTGTTCAAGGCCATCGACGATCTCAATATCACGCCGGACGAATACTGGGCCGGCATTGCCTGGCTGAATGAAATCGGCGCGGCAGGCCAGGCGGGTCTCATCTCGCCCGGTCTCGGCATCGACCATTTCCTCGACGAGCGGCTTGACGCCATCGACGCCGAACTCGGCATCGAGAACCCGACGCCGCGCACCATCGAAGGCCCGCTCTATGTCGCCGGCGCGCCTGTCTCTACCGGCTACGCCCGTCTCGACGACGGCTCCGACGAGAACGGCCACACGCTGATCATGCATGGCACGGTCTATGGTGCGGACGGCAAGCCGATGCCGGGTGCTAAAGTCGAGGTCTGGCACTGTGACACGCGCGGCTTCTATTCGCATTTCGACCCGACCGGCAAGCAGGCGCCGTTCAACATGCGCCGCACGATCATTGCCGACGACAAGGGCGGCTACAAGTTCCAGAGCATCCTGCCGAGCGGCTACGGCGTGCCTCCGGGAAGCCCGACCGAAAAGGCGCTCTCGGCGCTCGGTCGCCACGGCCAGCGTCCGGCACATATCCACTTCTTTATCAGCGCCGACGGTCACCGCAAGCTCACCACGCAGATCAACATCGAAGGCGATCCGCTGATCAATGACGACTTCGCCTATGCGACCCGCGATGGCCTCGTGCCTTCGGTGATCGAGCGGACGGATGAAGCCAGCATCCATGCCAACAACCTGAACGGCCCCTTCGCCGAGATCGTCTTCGACATCCGCTTGACGGCGCTCATCGACGGCGTGGATAATCAGGTCAACGAGCTGCGCAAGCGCGCGGCTGCCTGAACAGCGCAGATGCGGAAGAGGCCATCCCCGGCCTCTTCCTTCGTGCCTGATCTCAGGACCTGAAGGCGATTTGCGCCTTCATGGCCTTCGTCCGATCGGACGCCATGACAAACGCGCTTTCCGCGTCTTCAAGCGGCATCGTATGGGTGATCAGTGGCCTGACGTCGATGAGCCCCGCCTGCATCAGCCGAACAGCAACCGCAAACTCTTCATGGAAGCGGAACGAACCGCGCAGGTCGAGTTCCTTGGATGTGATTGCCATCATCGGCACGTTCATGTCTCCGCCAAGGCCAAGCTGCAGGATGACACCGCGCGGGCGCATCGCCTGGATGCCGCCGGCGAGCGCCGGAGCCGCTCCCGAGCATTCGTAGAGCACATCGAAATACCCCTTGCCGGCGGTGTAGGGTTTGAGCCCTTCCGGGTCATCGGCGAGATTGATCGTGACATCCGCACCGACCGCCTTCGCAAACTTCAGCGTCTGTGCCGTCAGGTCCGTGACCACGATTTCAGCCGCACCGGCGCGACGCGCCGCGAGGACCGAGAGTGCGCCGATCGGGCCGCAGCCGGTAACCAGCACCCGCTTGCCCAGCATGTCGCCGGCGCGGCGCGTGGCGTGCAGCGTGACCGACAACGGCTCGGCCATCGCGGCTTCGCCAGCCGAAAGGCTGCCCGCCTTGACGCACTGACTTGCGTTCGCCACCAGAACTTCGCGGAATGCACCCTGAATATGCGGAAACGGCATCGCGGAGCCGTAGAAGCGCATGTTCAGGCAATGGTTCTGCAGACCCTTCTGGCAATATTCGCAATGACCACAGGGGCGGGATGGGGAGACCGCGACCAGATCGCCGATGGCGAGATCGGACACGCCGGCACCCAATGCGGTAATATGGCCCGAGACCTCATGCCCAAGGATCATCGGCTCCTTCAGCCGCACCGCGCCGAAACCGCCATGATTATAGTAATGCAGGTCGGAGCCACAGACGCCGCCAACCGCGAGCTTCACCTGGACTTCGCCGGGGCCGGGCTGTTCGGGCTCGCGCTCTTCGATGCGCAGGTCTTTTGCAGCGTGGATGACGATGGCTTTCATGTCTGGCCTCACAGAACGGGGGTGAGAAGCGGGCGGCCCGCAAAATGGGCGCTCAAGTTGTCGAATACCAGCTTGCCCATGGCCTTGCGGGTCTCGTAGGTGCCCGAGGCATGGTGCGGCTGAAGCAGCACATTGTCGAGCTTCAGGAAGCGCGGGTTGAGGTTCGGCTCCCCCTCGAAGACATCGAGCGCGGCTGCGCCGAGCGCGCCGGATTCGAGCGCATCGAGCAGCGCCCCCTCATCGATATTGGAGGCGCGGGAGATATTGATCAGCATGCCTTCCGGACCCAGCGCCTCGATCACCTGCTTGCTGACGATGTTGCGGGTCGCGGCGGAGGCGGCGAGCGTCACGAAGAGGAAATCCGAGCGGGCCGCGAGCGACACCGGATCGGCGATGAAGGTCCAGTTCTCGGCGAGCTTCTTTGCCGACGTGCTCGAATAGGCGATGTCCATGTCGAAACCGGCAAGGCGTTTGGCGACCTCGTACCCGATGCGGCCGAGGCCCAGCACGCCGGCGCGCCTGCCATGGACGCGGTTTTTCAGCGGATAGAGACCCTTCGAGGCCCAATTGCCGCTCTTCACCCAGCTTTCTGCGCCGATCATGCCGCGCGACTGGGCAAGCATCATGGCAACGCCGAGGTCTGCGACATCCTTGGTCAGCACATCGGGCGTGTTGGTGACGCGAATGCCGCGCTCGCGGGCGGCGGCGAGGTCCACCGCGTCATAGCCGACGCCGTAGACGCTGATCACCTCCAGCTTCGGCAAGGCCTCGATCATCGCACGGTTCGCGCCCAGCTCGCCGCGCGTGGCGATGCCACGAATATTGGCCCCGACCCTTGCCAGAAAGGCCGGCTTGTCGGCGGCCTCGAAATAGCGATGCATGGTGAAGGTGGCGTTCAGCTTTTCCTCGTCCCACTGCGGATAGGGACCGACCTGCAAAACCTCGATCTTGTCCGACGCGCCACTCACCTGACATCTCCTCCATGCGTGTCATTATGTTATCGATAACATACAAAGTTGAATGGGTTTGTCGAGGGGTTGATCTGGAAAAAGTCGGGGACGTCAGCCCAGCTTGCACCCGTTGGCCGTGAGGTACACCGCATAAAGCGAGGTTGTGGCCGTGATGAAGAGACGGTTACGCCTGGCGCCGCCGAAAGTGACGTTGGAGACGAATTCGGGAATTCTGATCTTGCCGATCAGGGTGCCATCCGGATCGTAGCAATGCACGCCGTCGCCCGCGCTGGTCCAGATGCGGCCGCTGCGATCGACGCGGAAGCCGTCGAAGAGACCGGCGGTGCAGGTGGCGAAAACACCGAGATCCGTCAGGCTGTTATCGGCGCCGACGGCAAACTTGCGGATATGGCGCGGACCGCCTTCCTGATGCGACGCGCCGGTGTCGGCGACATAGAGCAGGCTTTCATCCGGCGAGAAGGCGAGGCCGTTCGGTTTGACGAAGCTGTCGAGCACGCGGGTCGTGGCGCCGGTTGCCGGATCGTGGCGGTAGACATGGCAGCCGCCGATCTCTTCCAAGCCATAATCGCCTTCGTAATCATGCATGATCCCGTAGGACGGGTCGGTAAACCAGATCGTGTCATCCGATTTCACGACGACATCGTTCGGCGAATTGAACCGTTTGCCGTCGATGCGCTCGGCGAGAACGGTGACCGAGCCGTCGAATTCCGTGCGGGTCACGCGCCGGGCGAGGTGCTCGCAGGTGACGAGCCGGCCCTGATTGTCCACCGTGTTGCCGTTGCAGTTGTTGGACGGTTGGCGAAAGGTCGCAACCGTGTTACCGGCTTCGTCGTAACGCATCAGCCGGTTGTTCGGAATGTCGGAAAAGACGAGATAGCGGCCCGGCGCAAACCAGGCCGGTCCTTCCAGCCAGCGGCCGCCTGTCCAGAGCCGTTCGACCTTCGCATGGCCGACAAAGCAGGCATCGAAGCGCGGATCCAGCACCTCGAATCCCGTTCCCTCTATCTCTCCGAACATGGCATTCCTCCTCATCTATTCCGTTATCGGCTGTTGACGAAGTCATATTGTTATCGATATCAGTTTCCAAGAACTTTTTTGATGCGGAGGCTTTGTTGGCGGACAAATTGGCAGATAAAGCCAAGGGGAAGGGCGCGCACGACGTTTCCGCCGGCAAGCCCACCATGGCCGATGTCGCCGATTATGCCGGCGTTTCCACGATGACCGTGTCGCGCGCGCTGAAAAAGGATGGCCGCGTCTCGGAAGATACGCGCAAGCGCATCCTTCAGGCCGTCGACAAGCTGGGCTATGTGCTCGATCAGGCGGCGGGCAGCCTGTCGTCGCGGCGCACCGGCTTTGTCGCCGCGCTGGTGCCATCGATCAACAACTCCAACTTTTCCGATACGGCACGCGGGATTACCGATGCGCTGGAAAATTCCGGACTTCAGCTTCTTCTCGGGTATACCGACTATTCGACAGAGAAGGAGGAAAAGCTGATCCAGTCCATGCTGCAGCGGCGGCCGGAAGGAATCATACTCACCGGCGGCTCGCACACGCCACAGGCGCGCCGGATGCTGGAGAAGTCAGGCATTCCCGTCGTGGAAACCTGGGAAATCCCGGAGGATCCAATCGACCATGTCGTCGGCTTTTCCAACAGCGAGGTGATGGCCGATCTGGTGCGTGCGCTCGCGGGGCGCGGCTATCGCAAGTTTGGCTATATTGGCGGCACCACGGCGCGCGACACGCGTGGCAGCCTGCGCCGCGCCGGTTTCCTGAAAGCGGTGGACGAGCTGGGGCTGGGTCCCGGTCGCGTCATTTCCTTCGGCGTGCCGCCCATTTCCATAGAGCAGGGCGCACAGGCCGTTGTCTCCATGCTGGAGCGCTGGCCTGACACGGAAGTCGTGCTCTGCGTGTCCGACCTTTCCGCCTTTGGCGCGCTGATGGAATGCCAGCGGCGCGGCATGAAGGTGCCGGGCGATATCGCCATTGCCGGTTTCGGCGATTATGAAATCTCGGCCTTCTGTCACCCGCGCATCACCACCGTCAATGTGGACTGTTATGGCATCGGCAAGCTCGCTGCCGGGCGCCTGTTGCAGGCGATCAATGGCGGCGGGGTGGCGGGTGACGAACTCACTTTGACCAGCTACAAGGTCATCCTGCGCGAAAGCGCCTGACATTATTCGAGGAGTTTCCCATGTTTCATCGACCCGCCACCGCACTGACACACAAGGGCGTCATGGCCGCCCTGCAAGCCGCCGTCGCCAAGGCGGAAGAGATGGGTGTGCCGCAGGACATCGTCATCGTCGATGCGAGCGGCGAGACACTGGCGAAATTCCGCATGGACGGCGCGAAGTTTACCTCGATGCATACGGCCACCTCCAAGGCGATCACGGCCGCTTCGATCAACGCGCCGACCGGCAATATGCCGCCTGAATTCGGCACGGCGGCGGGTCTCGCTTCGCATGGCCGCGTCACCCATTTGAAGGGCGGCTTGCCGATCCGTTTCGGCGGGCTTCTCGCCGGCGCGATTGGGGTAGGGTCAGGTACAGGCGACCAGGATGTGGAAGTCGGCCGCGCGGCGCTCACCGCCATCGGTGCCGACGAGGTCTGATCCTGTCGTACGAGAGAAAATCGCGGACATGCGATTTTCCGGCTTGCAAATGTTATCGATAACATTTAGCCAGAGTGCATGAGGAGTTGAGCCGCGCCCGTCGATCTGACAGTGTGCGCGGCACGTCAACAGACTTGCAGGAGGAAACCATGTCGAACCTGTTCGACCTCACCGGAAGCCGTGCTCTCATCACCGGTTCCAGCCAGGGCATCGGCCTTGCGCTGGCCGCCGGCCTTGCCCGCCATGGCGCATCCGTGATCATTAACGGCCGCACCGAAGCGCGCGTGGACGAGGCCCGCGCAGCGCTGGCCGCTCAAGGATTGAAGGCTGAGAAGGCGATTTTCGACGTTACCGAGAAGGCTGACGTCGATGCGGGCATCGAGAAGATCGAGCGCGAGATCGGACCCATCGATATTCTCATCAACAATGCCGGCATGCAATATCGCACGCAGCTGGAAGACTTTCCGGCCGACAAGTTCGAGCTTCTTTTCAAGACGAACGTGACGAGCGTTTTCCTTGTCGGGCAGGCCGTTGCAAAGCGCATGATCCCGCGCGGGCGCGGCAAGATCATCAACATCGCCTCCGTCCAGAGCGAACTCGCGCGGCCCTCTATTGCGCCCTACACGGCGACCAAGGGCGCGGTGAAGAACCTGACCAAGGGCATGTGCACCGACTGGGCGAAATACGGCCTGCAGGTGAACGCCATTGCGCCAGGCTATTTCAAGACGCCGCTCAATCAGGCCCTCGTCGACAGCGCCGAATTCACCGCCTGGCTCGAAAAGCGCACGCCGGCCGGTCGTTGGGGCGATGTCGACGAACTGGTGGGTGCTGCCGTCTTTCTCGCCTCCAGGGGCTCGTCCTTCGTCAATGGCGAAACGCTGCATGTCGACGGCGGCATTACGGCAAGTCTCTGAAATGAAATATATTCGCGTGATTGTTATGGGTGTGAGCGGCTGCGGCAAGTCGTCGATGGGGGAAGCGCTGGCCGCCCGCCTCGACCTGCCTTATATCGAAGGCGATGCGCTGCATCCGGCGGAAAATGTCGCCAAGATGTCGAAGGGCACGCCGCTGACGGATGAGGATCGCTGGCCGTGGCTGGCGGTTGTCGGTCAGTCGGTCAGCGCGCCGGAACGCGGGGCGATTGCTTCCTGTTCGTCGCTGAAGCGGGTCTATCGCGACCTGCTGCGGCGCGAAGCGGGCGACGAGCTGGTTTTCGTCTACCTGCATGGCAGCCGGGAGCTGCTTCTGTCGCGCATGACGCATCGTCCCGGCCATTTCATGCCGGCCTCGCTGCTCGACAGTCAGCTTGCGACGCTGGAGCCGCCGGGCGCAGACGAGAATGTCATTCCTGTCGATTGCGCCGAGCCGCTGGAGGATGCGGTGAACCGCGTGGCGGCCATTATTGCTGCGCGCTGAATGAAATTCGGGAGGTAACCATGGCAAAGTCTGAGACAATCGCCGTCATCGGCGCAGGAATCATGGGCTCGGCCATTGCCACCCGGCTGCTGGCGGCCGGGCAGACGGTCACGGTTTTCGACCTCGATCCGGCGAAGGTCGCCACCCTTGTCGAAAAGGGCGCGAAGTCGGCGGCCAGTATCGGCGAGGCCGTTCAGGCGTCCGATTTCGTCGTCTTGAGCCTCAACCACGCCGATATCGTTCGCAAGGCCGTCTTCGGCGAGAGTGGTGTCGCGAGCGCGGCAAATCCCGACAAGCTGCTGATCGACATGTCGTCCATCGATCCAAAGGATACGGCCGACATGTCGGCTCGTCTTGCCTCCGAGACCGGCATGAAATGGGTCGATTGCCCACTCTCCGGCGGTGCGCCGGGGGCACTGAACGGCCGGCTGACCATCATGGCGGGCGGCGATGAGGCGGATTTCGAGCGGGCGCGGGCGGTCATGCAGCATCTCGCCGTCAACTATAATCTCATGGGTCCGAGCGGGGCGGGGCAGACGGTCAAGCTCATCAACCAGCTCTTCTGTGCGGTTGCGTTTCAGGCAGTCGCCGAGGCTGTGAAGCTGGCGGAAGCCGGCGGCGTCGATGCCGCGCGCATTCCCGCAGCACTGAAGGGTGGCCGGGCCGACAATGCCATCATGCAGGAATTCATGGGCAAATTCGCCGCCCGCGACTACACGCCGACGGGCCGCATCGACAACATGCTGAAGGACCTCGACAGCCTTCAGGCCTTTGCCCAGAAGACCCGGACGCCCCTGCCGATGACCGGACAGGTCATCGAAATCCACCGGCTGCTCTGCACCATGGGTCTCGGCCCCAAGGATTCCGCCGAGATGATGCGCCTTCTCGACGGCCCCAACACCTGAAAACACGGATGGTCGCCGGCTACGGCGCCAAAACTCCACATTGATGCGAAGAGCACGATGTTTCTGCTTGACGACATCAAATTGTTATCGATAACATACCTTCATCGCGAGCCTGGGAGGAGCGTAGCGTGGCAGATGATCAGCTTCTGGAATTCAGATCGATCACCAAGGAATTCGGCGGCACGCGCGCCCTTTCCGAAGTGTCGCTCGACCTGAAGAAGGGCGAAATCCTGGCGCTTCTCGGCGAGAACGGCGCGGGCAAATCCACCCTCATCAAGACCCTTGCCGGCATTCACAAGCCGGACGGCGGCGAGATCCGCTTTCGCGGCGAGGCCTACACGCACCGCCCGCCGAAGCCGAACGAGCGCCAGCCGGTCGCCTTCATCCATCAGGATCTCGGCCTCATCGAATGGATGACGGTCGGCGAAAACGTTGGCCTGGCACAGGGCTTCTCCATGTCCGCCGGCATCATCGACTGGAAGGCGACGGAGGCCCGCGCGGCGGAAGCGCTGAAGCTTGTCGGTTGCGATTTCGATCCCTCAACCCGCGTTTCGAGCCTGACCCGCACCGAGAAGTCGCTGGTCGCGATTGCCCGCGCGCTCGCCGTCGAGGCCGATGTGCTGGTGCTTGACGAACCGACGGCCAGCCTTCCCGCTGACGAGGTGGAGCGGCTCTTCGCCGCCATCCGCCCGCTCAAGGAACGCGGCGTCGGCATGATCTATGTCTCGCACCGTCTCGACGAGATTTTCCGCATCGCCGACCGTGTCGCGGTGCTGCGCGACGGCAAGCTTGTCGGCCAGAAGATGGTCGCCGAAACGCGCCCCGCCGAACTGGTCGAGATGATCGTCGGCCGTTCGGCATCCGATCTTTTCGTCAAGGCACGCGCCGAGGCCGGCAAGGCAGTTGTTACGGTGCGCGATCTGCAATGCGCTGGAACGAGCCGCATTTCCTTCGATATCCGTGAAGGCGAGCTTTTGGGTCTCGTGGGCCTTCGCGGGGCAGGGCAGGAGGCGATCGGCCGGGCACTCTTCGGTGCGGAGGCCTTTTCCGGCGATATTTTGCTCAATGGCGCGGCCCCCGATCTGTCAAGCCCGCTCGCCGCCATGAAATCCGGCATTGGCCTGATCGCGCGCGACCGCACGGAAGAATCCGTCGCGCTCTCGCTGTCGGTGCGCGAAAACATGTTCCTGAACCCCGGCGCGATCAAGCGCTCGCTCTTTTCGTTCCTCACGCCGCGCAGCGAAGCGGCCCTTGCCGAAGAGATTGGGCAATCCGTCGGTCTTCGCCCCAACGATCCCGACCTGCCGGTCGAGGCGCTGTCGGGCGGCAACCAGCAGAAAGTCGTCGTCGGTCGCTGGCTTGCCACGGGCCGCAAGCTGCTGATCGCCGAAGACCCGACCGCAGGCGTCGATGTCGGTGCCAAGGCCGATATCTACCGGCTGATCGCCCGCGCGCTGGAAGCCGGGCTCGCCGTCGTCGTCGTGTCCACCGACTTTGAAGAAATTGCACATATCTGCCACCGCGCGCTCGTCTTTTCGCGCGGCACCATCGTCAGCGAACTGCAGGGAGAGGCTTTGACCACGCCGGCGCTGATTACCGCCGCGTCCGCGTCCGAAGCTGCCTGAACGGGAGAGAACCATGCAATCCATCGAATCCACCGCGCTCGAACCGACCAAGGCTGAAATGAAGGGTCTTTCCGGCGGCCAGAAGATCGCGCGCCTGCTGCCGGTCTATGGTCTCGTCATCCTGACGGTCGCGCTGATCCTGCTCTTCTCGATCCTGCTGCCCAACACATTCCCGACCATGCTGAACCTGCGTTCGATCATCTCCGACAAGGCGATCATCGCGCTGCTCTCACTGGCGGCGATGATCCCCATGGCAGCAGGCCGCATCGACCTGACCATCGGCTATGGCATCGTGCTCTGGCACGTTCTGGCGATCAGCCTGCAGACCATGTTCGGCCTGCCCTGGCCGGTAGCCGTGTTGATCGTGCTGGCGCTCGGGGCCTTCACCGGCCTGCTCAACGGCCTTCTGGTGGAAGTCGCCAAGATTGACAGCTTCATTGCCACGCTCGGCACCGGCACCGTGCTCTATGCGCTGGCGCTCTGGCACACGGGCGGCCGTCAGGTCGTCGGCATGCTGCCGCAGGGCTTTTATGCGCTGAACGGCACGATGGTCTTCGGCCTGCCGATCACTGGCTTCTATGTGCTGGTGGTCGCCCTCCTCATGTGGATTGCGCTCGAATATCTGCCGATTGGCCGTTACCTCTATGCCATTGGCGCGAACCCGAAGGCGGCGGCGCTGAACGGGATTCCGGTGCGCAAATTCGTCATGGGCGCCTTTGTCACTTCCGGCTTTCTGGCCGCACTCACCGGCGTGCTGCTCGCTTCGAAGCTCCGCATTGGTCAGGCCAGTGTGGGCCTTGAATATCTGTTGCCGGCGCTTGTCGGTGCCTTCCTCGGCTCGACGACGATCAAGCCCGGCCGCGTCAATGTCTGGGGCACGATCATCGGGGTCGCCATTCTCGCGGTCGGCATTTCCGGCATCCAGCAATTCGGCGGATCGTTCTTTGTCGAACCGCTCTTCAACGGCGTGACCCTGCTGATCGCCATCGGCATCGCAGGCTATGCCCAACGCAAACGCGGCGCGGTGAAGAAGGCCACGCCCCGCAAGTGAACCCGGACATCCGGTTCTGAACCAAACGCTCAATGGGAGGAGTGAACATGAAACGCAGATTTCTGATGCAGGCGACGGTTGCCGCCTTTGCCTTCGCGGTTGCCGCCCCGGTCTTGGCTGAAGGCAAGCCCGATCCGCAGGCCGTGGTCGACAAATATGCCTCGAAGGTCACCAAATGGGATGGCCCGACGACCGGCCCGAAGGCGGCATCCGCCAAGAACGTCGTCGTGCTGGCAGCCGATATGAAGAACGGCGGCATCCTCGGCGTCGTCAACGGCATCCAGGAAGCCGCCAAGGCCATCGGCTGGAAGGTGACAGTTCTGGACGGCGCGGGCTCGATTTCCGGCCGCACGGCAGCCTTCGGTCAGGCCATGGCGCTGAAGCCGGATGGCATCATCATCAACGGCTTCGACGCGGTCGAGCAGGGCCCGGCGATGGAGCAGGCCAAGGCCGCCAAGATCCCGATGGTCTCCTGGCACGCAGCCCCCAAGGTCGGCCCGGTTCCGGAAGTCGGCGTGTTTGCCAACGTGACGACGGATGCGATGGAAGTGTCCAAGGCGGCGGCCGACTGGGCCTTCATCGACGCCAAGGGCAAGCCCGGCGTCATCATCTTCACCGACTCGACCTATGCGATCGCGATCGCCAAGGCTGACCGGATGAAGAAGGAGATCCAGGATCTCGGCGGCACCGTGCTTGAATATGTTGATACGCCGATTGCAGAGACGTCGCAGCGCATGCCGCAGCTCACCACCTCGCTCCTGCAGAAATACGGGGACAAGTGGACGCACTCGCTGGCCATCAACGACCTCTATTTCGACTTCATGGGTCCGTCGCTTGCAGCCGCCGGCATTGCCGGCGACGGCAAGCCGGTCAACGTTGCCGCCGGTGACGGCTCGGAAAGCGCCTATCAGCGCATCCGCGCCAAGCAGTATCAGGCCGTCACCGTTGCCGAGCCGCTGAACCTGCAGGGCTGGCAGCTGATCGACGAACTGAACCGCGCAGTCGCGGGCGAAAAGTGGTCGGGCTATGTCTCGCCGCTCCACGTCGTGACCTCCGCCAACGTCGAATTCGACGGCGGCCCGAAGAACTCCTTCGATCCCGGCAACGGCTATCGCGACGAATACAAGAAGATCTGGGGCAAATAAGCCCCGGATCGGGATCTTCCGGATCCAATTGCCCGGCGTCTTCGACGCCGGGCTCTTTCCCGAAAACAACATCATCTGACGACGGCACCTGCATGCTTCATGCGGGTTATGAAATCGCGTCCAAAATTCCAGCGAGGCTCCCATGATCATCCGTTACGCGCTCTTCGAAGGCACGATCCATGAAGGCAAGGAAGAGGCCTTTCGCGCCTATGTGAAGGAAAAGCTCGTGCCGCTGTGGACGCAGTTTCCCGGCGCCACGGAAGTCCGCGTGCTCGACGGTACCGACCGTGACGAGGGCGCGCCTATCTACGCCATGGCGCTCGCCATCCGCTATCCGGACATGAAGACCTGCAATGCAGCACTTGAAAGCCCAGTCCGGTTTGAAAGCCGCGAAGTGACGAAGGGGCTGCTGGAGATGTTTACCGGGCGGGTGCATCACCATGTGTTCGAAGCGAACGAGTATCCGCTGCGGGGGTAAACGGCCTCAGCATCGGGCGCAATCCACTCACGCCGCCTTGCTTGCATCCCGTTCCAGAAACAGAACCTCGAAGCCGAGCGTCTTTGCGAGCGGTTCGCTGCGCTCCTCCCCGAGAACCATGAAGGCCGTCGCCCAGGCGTCGGCCGCCATGCAATTCGGCGCCAGAACCGTCACTGATGCCGGACTTTGCAGGAGGGGCGCGCCACGGCGAGGGTCGATCGTGTGCGACAGCCGGGTTCCATGTACATCGACCCAGTGGCGATAATCACCGGATGTCGCGACGGCAGTGTTTTGCAGTTCAAGCATGGAATGCGGACTGCGGATGCCATAATCCGGCTTTTCGATCGCGACGGCCCAGTCCCGGCCGTCGGGCCGGCATCCGAGCGCCACGAGTTCACCGTCTATGGCAAAGAGCCCATGGTTCAGACCGGCCTGTTGTGCCACCTGGGTCAGACGGTCGACGCCATATCCCTTGGCGATGCCGGAGAGGTCGATCTGCAACGGGCCGGATTTGCGGGCAAGACCCTTGGCGCGGTCGATTTCGAGGACAGAGTGGGCGGGCTGACGAACGGCCCGAAGAGCTGCCCTGATCTGTCCTGCATCTGCATCCGCCGCGCAGAAACCCCAGGCAGAGACCGCGTCCCCGAGACCGATATCGAAAGCGCCGCCAGATTGACGCCCGACTTCCAGGCCATAGTCCAGAACCTCCAGAAGCCGGTCGGGTAGGGGCAGCCAAATATTTTCCGGCGCGGCGTTGAAGCGCATCAGCGCGCTGTCCGGTTTCCAGGTCGACATCAGGCCGTCCACCTCATCGACAGCGGACTGCAATGCATCCCGAAGGCTATCCAGATCGAAACCGGCGTCCGCGAAGAAGATCGCGGACCAGCGCGTGCCCATGGTCGGACCGTTCAGCGCGTGACGGGTGAGGTCAGTAGACGTCTTCGACATAACGGCCCTCCGCTTTCAGCTTCGCGGTTGTCAGGTTCAGCGGGGCGAGAATATCGCCAAGCGCTGTCTTGACGCCGGCTGCCATATCGGCGCCCCCGCAGACCATGATCTGCGCACCGGCGGCAATCAGGCCGGCCAGCCGCTGCCCATCCCGGCGCACGGCATCCTGCACGTAGCTGCGCGCTGCCGTGCGGGAAAAGGCTGTTTCGATCGAGGTCAGCTTGCCTTCGCCGAGCCAGCGATCGATTTCCGGCGCATAGAACACGTCGCTGGACGGATGGCGTGCACCGAAAAACAGATGCATCGGGCGCTTTCCAACATTGTCACGAATGAAGCCGGCCAGTGGACCAATACCGGTGCCCGCGCCGATCAGCACGACCGGCTTTCTGTTTTTCGCCGGGCGGAAATCCGGGTTGGCGCGGAAGAACACATGAACCTTGTCTCCCGGCATCAGATCGACAAGCCGGCTTGAACAGAGGCCGCCCGGATGCTTTCGGACGCAGATTTCGACAAACCCGTCTCGCGAGGAGGATGCCAGCGAATAGAAGCGCGGTGTGTTGGAGCCGTGCGGAACGATGCCGATGAGATCGCCGGCGGAGAAGCGGGGCGCCTTGCCGAACAGCTTCTCCCAGAAGCTCGTCCGTGGCAGGGCGAAGCGGAGAATGGCAGCCGGGGCCTGGACGGCAGCGCCATAGTCGCGGCGCGAGATCAGCGTCAGTCCCGTGAGTTGCGGCACGACGGGCGCGTGATGCAGATCGAGCGGAAGGCCCATTGCCTCGCCCAGGGCCCGGCCCCAGCGTGCAAAATCCTGCGGGGATTGCCGGTCGACAGTGTCAAACGGCAGCAACTTCGCCCATCCGGCCGTTTCCAGTTCCGCATCCACCTGGCGGGCAAAGCCGCAGAAATGCGGGAAGCTGCGGTCGCCGAAGCCGAGAACTCCGACAGCCACATTGCGCATCGGGCTGGCTGCAGACAGCAGCTTCAGAAAGTTGCGGGCCGAAGCCGGTGCATCGCCGTCGCCATAGGTGGCCGCCATGATGATGATGCGCTTTGCCATGCCGTAGCGCTTCGGCTCGAAGGCGGACATGGGTGCGACATGCACCTGCTCGCCGGTTTTGGCGAGTGCGGCATGAAGCGTGGCGGCAAAGCCGAAGGTCGCGCCGCCTTCGCTGCCGACGAGGATGATCGTGCCGACGCGGCCGGCGCTTGCATTACCGCGAATGCGCGGCCTTGCCTGACGCGCAGTCCACCACTGGACCGCCCCCGTCAAGGCCATGGCCGGCACGGCGAGCGACATGAGGCCGAGTGCCAGCCCCAGAAGGGCAGCACCACGACCCGTATGCAGCATCATGACCGTATCGCCAAGACGATCCCAGACGCTGGCGCCGCTCCAGCCCAGCATCTTGCCGTTGCCCTGATCGAGATAGCCGGTGCCGGTCGTTGTCTTCAGCGTATAGACGTCGTTGGTATCGCCCTGAGCGGGGAAGGTCAGGTCACGCAATGCATCGATAGGCAGCGTGTTCAGGGCGGGCATCCGGTCGAGTGCATAGGCCGTGCGACCGCTTGTGGCGGCGGGCAGGGCAGGCCCATCGGCGCTTTCCGGGAGGAGGCCGAAGGTCGATGCGCTCATCCAGAGCGCCGTCAGCGATGACAGAAGCAGCCCGGCGACGCTGATGCGGGCGAGTTCCACATGAACCCGCGCACTTGATGCACCTCTCAGCGGCGAGAAGAAACGCCTCCACCCACCCGTCCGGCGCGCCACGAGGAACAGTCCGGAGACGGAGAGGACAAGCATCGTCATGGCGCCGACCGCAGCAATGATCCGGCCGTTTTCGCCCATGAAGAGCGAACGATGCAGGTTCTTCAGCCAGCGTTCGGCTGCAGGTGTTTCTGCAGTCGCGACGGCTTTGCCGGTTGCCGGATCGATGGTGGCAGACTGGGACTGATTGTCGGCATCAGACCAGTAGGCCGTCACGCGCCCTGCGGGCGACACCCTGATCTCGGTGACCGATGGATAGACGGACTGAATTCTGGCCGCGACGGTGCCTGCATCCAGATTGGTTTCCGTCTGCGCTGGCGTCGAGAGGCTTTCCAGCGCCGGAAAAACCGAAAGCGCCGCGCCGCTCAGCGACATGAAGATGACGAGGATGGCGGCCAGAAGGCCGGGCCAGCGATGAGCAAGGCGCAGCATATGCGTGTCCGATCACATTTTGTACTGGAAATTGGCGATATAGCGCTGGCCGCGCACCGGCTTTCCAGCGCCCGCAGCCGTCAGCGGCATCGTGATTTCCGAGGGGCTTTCGCGCATGTCTTCGACGGCGGAATCGATGTGGAGCTGATAACCTGCGTCCAGCAGAGCATCAGCCAGATCGACAGTCACCTTCAGCTGACGCCCGGAGCCGACGCTCGCGCCCGTGATGCCGGAGATATCGCCCTGATTGCCACCCGTTGTGCGATACCAGTCGGTCAGATGCCGGTAATATTTGGCGCGCCCGCCCGCCATCCAGAGCGTCTTGGCGTATTTGCCCTGCGCATCAGTGAGATAGACGACGAGGAAGGCGTTATTGCCACCGTAATTGGCCATATTCGCCGTCAGGGTGACCTGGCGGGCCATGGCAAGACCGGGAACAGTCAAGGCCGTCGTCATGGCGAGGGCGGTCAGCAATCGTTTCATTTCAAGCTCCTGCTTTTTCAAACATGAGCGAATTCTGGCACAACCAAGCTGAGTTTTAGCTGACGGCGCTGAGCGTTTTGCTGCATTGCAGCAGACGGCTCATGGAAAAGCTGGACCGTTTCAGCTGTTTTTAGAAACACTGAAACGGTCTCTGCCTTTCTCGCAAAGCAATCCGGACGCAAGACTGCGGGCGAAACCCGGCACGATCAATTGGCCGAGACGTTTGCCGGCATGTCCTGAATGCGCCAGTCCATACGCCGTTCGAAGGCGATGCCGTTCGCGTCGAAAAGGTGGCAGTCGCTGGCACGTATGCCGGTCGCGATCCGCTGTTCCACCTGCACGGGTGCGGACCCGGACAGAAGCGCACAATAGGGCTCGCCGCTGGGCAGGTTTGCATAGGCGACCGTGTTCACGCCGAGACGTTCGATGACGGAAGGCTCGACATGGATTGTGAGGTCGCTTTCGCCGAGCAGCAGATGTTCGGGACGAATGCCCAGCGTCAGGGTCTTTCCGACCATGTCGGCGCGCGGTTCGACCGGAATGAGGACATTCTGCCCCTGCCATGACACGGTGACACCTTCGGCCCCTGCGGCCAAGCAGGAAACCGGAATGAAATTCATCTTCGGATTGCCGATGAAACCGGCCACGAAGAGGTTCTGCGGCTTGTGGTAAAGTTCCAGCGGCGCGCCCACCTGCGCGATGTTGCCTGCGTTCAACACGACGATCCGGTCCGCCATCGTGAGCGCCTCGACCTGGTCGTGGGTGACATAGATCATCGTGGCTTTCAGATCGCGATGAAGCTTGGAAAGCTCGATGCGCATGTCGGCGCGCAAGGCTGCGTCCAGGTTTGACAGGGGCTCATCGAACAGGAAGATTTTCGGTTCCCGGACGATGGCCCGGCCGATGGCCACGCGCTGGCGCTGGCCGCCCGAAAGCATGCCCGGTCTTTGCTGCAGACGCTGGTCAAGCTGAAGGATCTTGGCGACGCCCTCGACCTTTTCGCGGATGCGCGCTTCCGGCATTTTCTCGACCCGCAGCGGAAAGGCAATGTTTTCGAATACGGTCATATGCGGGTAGAGCGCATAGGACTGGAAGACCATGGCGATGCCGCGCTGAACGGGCGGCTTTTCGTTGACCCGGTCTCCGTCGATCAGGATGTCGCCGCCCGTGACCGAATCCAGTCCGGCAATCATCCGCAAAAGCGTGGATTTGCCACAGCCCGACGGGCCGACAAAGACGACGAATTCGCCGTTGCCGACATTGAGCTGGATGTTCTTCAGCACCTGATAATCGCCAAAGGATTTCTGAACGTCTTTAAGAGAGAGCTGTCCCAAGGGGGTCTCCGGTCGCCGGAACGAGCGGCTTCAATAGTATGGTGTTGAAGGGGTCGCGGCCTGTGACCGCGACCCCGGCGAAAGACTGGCTTACTTGTACTGTTCCATTTCGGCGGCCGCCTTCTTCAGAGCGGCAGCCGGCTCTGCCTTGCCGGTGACGACAGACTGCACCATCGCGATGACGGCGTTCTGGAAGCCCTTGTAATCCTTGAAGAGCGGCTCCGGACCACCATAGGAAATGCCTTCGATGAGCGGCTTCCAGTACGGATCCTGCTTGACGAACTCGTCAACCTTGGCGGACGGACGAAGAGGCGTCAGACCGGCATCGCCCTGCAGTTCGTATTCGCCCTGGGGACCGGGAGAGGTGATGAACTTCGCGAAGTCGGTCGCCTTCTCCTCAACGCCCGAGCCCTTGAAGATGGCAAGCGAGTCCGTGATCAGCAGCGTGCCCGGACCCTTGGCGGACGGACCGAGCGGCAGGGTAGCGATGCCCCAGTGAATGCTGGTCTTCTTCAGACGCGAAGCAGCACCCGAACCGGCCTGGATCATGCCGACCTTGCCATCGAGGAAGATGGCGCGGATTTCGTTCTGTTCGTAGGCGGTCGCGCCTTCAACAGAGTAGGGCGTGATGTCCTTGTAGGCCTGAAGGGCGGCCAGGACTTCCGGGCTGTCGGCAACGACCTTGTCGCCGTCGATCATCTTGCCGTTGTTGGTGTAAACCCAATGCATGAACTGGTGCATCGTGTTGTCGAAGGTCTTGGCCGGCAGGCCGTAACCGGCCATGCCGGTCTTTTCCTTGATCTGCTTGGCGAAGGCGATCTCTTCAGCCCAGGTCTTCGGCGGGGTTTCCGGGTCGAGACCGGCCTGCTTGAACAGGTCCTTGTTCCAGTAGAGCGCCTTGGTCGAGAAGGCGATCGGAACGCCCCACTGCGTGCCCTTGAAGGTCACGGTATCGACGATGTGCGGATAATAGCTCTTCTTTTCGTCATCCGTCATCGGCACCGGAACGATCATGTCGTTCTCGGCGAATTCCTTGAGGGTGCGCGAACCGACATAGGCCATGGCAACCGGCGTGCCGGCAGCGGCAAGCGTCGTGGCCTTGTCCTGGCACTGTTCCCAGCCGACAACTTCCGGCTTCACCTTCCAGCCGGCATTCTTGCCTTCCCATTCCTTGATGTATTTCTCATGGATCGGGTCGATCTTGTCGCCGCAATAGATCCAGGAGATTTCCTTGTCGGCGGCGTGCGCAGACAGGGTGCCGAGGAAGGTGGAACCTGCCAGGGCCATGGCATAGAGGCCAGTCTTGAATGAAATCGTCACGTTTATGCTCCCGTTCTCTGTGGTTTCATTGTTTTACCGCGCCGGCGGTCAGCCCGCTGACGAGATAGCGTTGCAGGAAGAAGATCACGACCATCGCCGGGGCAATACCCACGAAGCTTGCGGCCATGAGCTCATTCCAGATGACTTCCTGACGGCCGAAATAGGCAAACAGACCGACCGGCAGGGGCATGTATTCGGACTTTGAATTGAAGGTCAGCGCATAGATGAACTGCTGCGCATAGGCCCCGATGAAGGTTGTGATCGCCACGACCACGATCCCCGGCATGGCGATCGGGATAATGACCCGGCGCAGGGTGTAGAGATAGCCCGCACCATCGACATAGGCCGCCTCGTCCAATTCTCTGGGAATGCGCATCATGTAGGTGCGCAGCAGCCAGATTGCGGACGGGATGAGGAAGGCGACACCCGGCACGATCATGGCGAAATAGGTGTTGAGCAAACCGAAAGACCGCATCAGGCGGAAAAGCGGAATGAGCAGCACGGCACCCGAGAACATGTTGACAGCCAGAAAGGCGCCGAGAAGCATGCTGCTGCCTCGAAATTCAAACCGGGCAAAGGAATAGGCCGCCGGAATGACCAGCACGAGAACAATGCCTGTCACCGCACCCGAAATCAGGAAGGAATTGAAGATGTACCAGGCAAAACCGGGTACGCTCACCCACATGGTCCGATAGGCTTCGAAAGAGCCGTGTTCCGGCCAGAAGCGATAGGGCGAGGAAAACAGCTGGCTGAGCGGCTTCAGCGAAACCAGAAAGCCTTCGACGAAGGGTGACAGCACGAAGGTCAGGAACAGCGCGATGCAGCAATAGATCGCGACGATTTCGTACCACTTGTATCGGTTGATCAGGGCGGGAGGCGTTCTCATCGCGGGTCTCCGGCAGACAGTTTGTTCACGACGCGGAAATAGGCCACGGAGAAGATGGAGAGGAAGATGCAGATCAGCACGGCGCGCGCTGCACCCTCACCGTATTTGTAGGAACCGATGGCGGTTTTATACGTGTCGATGATCATCGTGGTCGTTTCGCCGTTCGGGCCGCCGCGCGTCAGGATCCAGATGATGTCGAACGAGTTGAAGGTCGAGATCATCGAGATCATCGACATGGTGATCATGGAGGGCACCAGCAGCGGCAGCGTGATGCGGCGGAAGCGGTAAAAGCGGCTCGCGCCATCCACCCAGGCCGCCTCGAAAAGATCCTGCGGGATCGATTGAGTGGCCGCCAGCAGATAGAGCGTCACCATGGGCACGCCGATCCAGACGTCGGTGATGACGGTCGCCCAGAAGGCCGTGGAACCTTCTGCAAGGAATGCAACAGGGCCGCTGACCAGACCGAACCTTTGCAGCATGCCGGAAATCATCCCGAACTGGCCGTTATACATCCAGCCCCACATGAAGATGCCGATGGCCATCGGCACGATCCATGGCGGCATGGTCAGGATGCGAAACAGCGCGCGCCCCGGCACGGCCGCGTTCAGCATCGTCGCGCCGAATGTGCCGATGATCATCTTGATCGAGACCGAGAAGAAGGTCCAGATGAAGGTGCGCAGGATAACGCCCGCGAAGGTGTCGTTGAAGATCTTGGCGTAATTCGCCCAGCCGACCCATTCCGTCGTGCGCTTGAGCGATGCATCCGTAAACGACAGGATGAACGTATCGACGAGCGGATAGGCCACGATGATCGTGACATAGAGAAGAGCCGGTGCCAGAAGCAGCCAGGCAAACAGAACGGCGCCGCGTTGTGCCTGCATCGCTCGCCTCCTTTAAGCGGATTTCGCCTGAGCAACCCGCTCACGGCCATGCAGACAAGCATCGTACTCAGCCCAGACGGGCGCAAGATCCACAACCTTGTGGCCGAGACGCGCCTCATCCATGGCCAGCGCCAGAATGCCGGCCTCGATGGCATCGAGCGCGGACACCGGCTGCCTGGCGCCGGTCTGGACGAAGGCCAGCACATCTTCCGCCATCTGCTCGTCAGCACCGTAATGCTGCGACTTTTCCGAGGGCGCGCTATATTTCTTGGCGATCACCTTCTCGTTATTGCGGGCATTGTGGACATCCAGGAAGCCGCGCACGAAATCGCCTTCCGCCATGCCCTTCGATCCGATTACGCAGAAGCGGCGGAACTGGTCGGGCACGTTCAAATTGGTATGGAACGTCATCGAGACGCCGTTTTCGTATTCGATGATGGCGGTCTGGTAGTCGATGATGTCGGCATCGCTGTCGAAAACCTTCTCAGCGCCCATCCAGCCGCTCGGCTTGCGATGGTACAGCTCAAGATCGTTCACGCCCTGATTTTCCGGCGCATTGGCCGGCACGAAGCTCTTGCGGCCGCCGAAGCTCGCCACGAAGCGCGGACGGGCGCCGACGACGCCGTTGTAAAGATCGAGATCGTGGCAGCACTTCTCGAGCATGAAGCCGCCGGCATAACGGCCATAGCGGCGCCAGTCGCGCATGAAGAACGCGCCATGGTAGGGCTCGATATGTTCCGATGCCTCGATGGACACCACGTCGCCCAGACGCCCTTCTGCCTGTGCCTGCCGAAGATCCCGGTAAAGCGGCGAATAGCGCAGCACGAGGCCGACCAGAAGCCGATCATGTCCGTGCTTGTTCAGGAGACGCGCAAGCTCGAGGCTCTCCTCGGTGGAGATCACGATCGGCTTTTCGGTGAACACCGTGAGGCCTGCTTCCAGACCGATGCGAATGTGTTCCAGGTGCAGGTGATTGGGAGAGCCGATCATCAGAAGATCGAAGGTTTCTCCGGCAATCAGGTCCTGCGGGGTGGCATAGGACTTGCCGACGGAAATTCCCTCTTCGGTCAGCCCTTTCAGGCCAGCGGGAGCAGGATCGACATAGCCGACGATCTCAAAGGACGGATCGATCTCGCTAAAGACGCGCCCCAGATATCCCAACCGAAATCCAAGCCCGATAATGGCGACCTTCATTGCAGCCACTCTCCCCTTTTCGTAATTTATTTTCATAACCTGCGGCAAATCTGCAAGACCGTCAACACGAAATCGGAAATTTGCCGCTCAAATGAAAAAGATTTTCACAAACACAAAATGCTTGCGCAGTAGACCGATTCCGGCCCTGCTACACCTGTTCCACTGCGCGATGCGTTTCCGATCACATGAGGATCGACCGCCCACGTCATTGCCCTTCGTTAATATCTAATACCAAAAAAATGCCAATCGTCCACCTCTCTCTTAATTTTTTCTGAAAAATCTGTACTCCGCTCGCAAAAAGACTGCGTTTTCCAGCAATTCCTTAAGAAAACCTGGCCGTTGATAAAACCATTTGCGATTTTGGCATTGCGTTGGTATTGTTCGCCTTCAAACGAGCAGGGAGCGGCAAATGGCGGGAAGGCGAGGCGAGGGCGTTCAGTCTGATATCTTCACCCGGACGCTCGCCGGGCAGCAAGGTGGGCGCGCATGACCTCTGCCCTTCCTCTTGCAGAACTTCAGAATGTCAGCGGCGGACCGCTCTATGTGAAACTGAAGCGGATGATCGAAGAGGCCGTATCATCGGGCCGACTTCAGCATGGCGAGGCGCTGCCGCCGGAACGCGACATCGCCGATGCCGCGGCCATCAGCCGGGTGACTGTGCGCAAAGCCATCGACGAGCTTGTCGATCAGGGCCTGCTGGTCAGGCGCCATGGGTCCGGGACGTTCGTGGTCAAGCCGGTTCCGCGCATGCAGCAGCCCTTGACCCGGCTCACGTCCTTTTCGGAGGACATGCGCCGGCGCGGCCTGTTGCCGGGCTCCCGCTGGCTTGACCGGGGCCTGTATCATCCGACACCCGAAGAAACCATGATGCTGGGCCTGAGCGGCACGGCGATGGTGGCGCGCATCACCCGTCTTCGCACGGCCGATGACATGGCCGTCGCGCTGGAGCGCACCAGCCTGCCGGATGATATCCTGCCCGAACCGGATGTGGTGGAAAATTCGCTCTATCAGGTTCTATCCCAGCGTGACATCCGCCCCGTGCGGGCCAATCAGCGCATTTCGGCGGTGCTTCTGAAGGACGAGGAAACGCAGTTGCTGGGCGTTCCGCCCGGCTCGGCGGCCTTGCGGGTGCAGCGTATCGCCTATCTTTCCACCGGGCGCGTCATGGAAGTCTCGACAGCCCTTTACCGCAACGATGCTTATGATCTCGTTGCCGAATTGACCATCGGCTCGTGAAGCCGCCCTGAACTGCAGAGATATTGCTCATGACATCGATAATGCGCCAGGAGATCAACGATATTCCGCGGGTGGCCGCCCGCCTGCTGGCCGACGCGGGCGAGAGGTTTGCCGACGCAGGGCGGCAGCTTCGTGAGCGCGATCCGGCCGTCGTCGTGACGATCGCGCGCGGCTCGTCGGACCATGCGGCGCATTTCCTGAAATACGCGATCGAACTGGAGCTTGGCATCCCCGTCGCGTCGGTCGGCCCGTCGCTGGGTTCCATCTTTGATGCGCCGCTGAAGCTGGAACGCGGTGCAGCCATTGCCATTTCCCAGTCGGGCGCGAGCCCGGATATCGTCTCGCTCGCCCGAACCGCTCAAAGCGGGGGTGCGCTGAGCCTCGCCCTGGTCAACACGGTTCCATCGCCGCTCGCCGAAGCCGTCTCCCTGCCCATCGACATCATGGCGGGACAGGAGATCGCGGTAGCGGCGACCAAATCATTCGCCAATTCGATCGTTGCCGGGCTGGCGCTGGTTGCCGCCTGGAGCGAAAAGCCGGCGCTGCGCGCGGCGGTGGAAGCTCTGCCCGAACAGCTCGAAAAGGCGCTGAGCCTTGACTGGAGCGGATTGGTCGAGCCGTTGCGCCACGCAGACTCGCTCTACATGCTGGGGCGAGGGCCGTCGCTGGCCATTGCCCTGGAAGCTGCGCTGAAATGCAAGGAAACCTGCGAGCTGCATGCGGAAGCCTATTCTTCAGCGGAAGTCCTGCACGGGCCGGTGTCGCTTGTGGCCGCGGACTTCCCCGTGCTGGCATTTGCCGCGCGCGACAAGGCCGAAACGTCGATCGCCGACACGGCCAGCAAGCTTTCCGCCAAGAAGGCTGCCGTCTATCTGACATCGTCGAAAGGCGAGGGGGTGCACCGCTTGCCGTTTATCGAGACCGGTCATCCGCTGACCGACGCCTTCGCTCTCATCGTTCCCTATTATGGCATGGTGGAGGCGCTGTCGCGGGCGCGGGGGTTCAACCCTGACAAGCCCGCGGCGCTCAAGAAGGTCACCGAAACGCAATGACCGCACCGTTTTCGCTCATCGGCGGTCGAATTTTCGAGGGCGAAGGCTTTGTCGAAGGCAAGGCGCTTCTGATCCGCGATGGCCGGATCGACTCAGTGGTTCCACAGACCGCCTTGCCGCAAGACATGCCGCGCGTCGAGGCATATGGCGCTCTGATCGTGCCCGGCTTCGTGGACCTGCAGGTCAATGGTGGCGGCGGCGTGCTGCTCAATAACGATCCGACCGTGGAAGGCATTGCCAGAATTTGCGCCGCCCATGCCCGTTTCGGCACCACGAGCCTGCTGCCAACCCTCATCACCGACCGGCCAGAGGTCCGCGACCGCGCGGTCAGCGCCGGAAGTCAGGCGCTGCATGACCGCGTTCCGGGCTTTCTGGGCTTGCATCTGGAAGGCCCGCATCTCTCGCTGGCCCGCAAGGGCACTCATGATCCGGCGCTCATCCGCCCGATGACCGACGGGGACCTGCAGTATCTGACGCGGGGCACAGCCGATTTCGGTCTCAAGCTGATCACCGTGGCGCCGGAAAACGTGACGGAACAGCAGGTTGCGGCCCTCGTCACGGCGGGCTATGTCGTGAGCCTTGGCCATACCGATGTCGGCGCAGACACTGCCGCGCGCTATTTTTCCGCCGGTGCCAGCATGGTCACCCATCTGTTCAACGCGATGAGCCAGCTCGGCAACCGCGAGCCGGGCGTCGTGGGTGCGGCGCTTGATGCCGGAACGGTCTCCTGTGGCCTGATTGCGGACGGCTTCCATGTCGATCCGGTTTCCATGAAGGTGGCGCTACGCGCGAAGCGAGGCCCCGGCCGCATCTTTCTCGTGACCGACGCCATGTCGACGATTGGAACGGACGAGACGGGTTTCGAGCTGAACGGAAGGCAGGTCTATCGCCGGGACGGCCGGCTGACGCTCGCCGACGGAACGCTGGCGGGCGCCGATATCGACATGCTCTCCTGCGTGCTCTTCGTCCACATGACGCTGGGATATCCGCTGGCAGAGGCGATCGCCATGGCGACGCTTTATCCTGCCGAGGCGGTGGGCGCCCGAACAAAGGGCCGGCTTGAACAGGGCATGGATGCCGATTTCATCCTTCTGACGGAGGACTTGGCGCTCCGCTCGACATGGATTGCCGGAGACTGCGTTTACGACACCGAGACAACTGGAGCGCATGCATGATTGTCTGCTTCGACATCGGTGGCACGGCCATCAAGGGTGCGGTGGCCTATTCCGCCGAAGATGTTCGCCCTTTCCCTCGTCAGCCGACTCCCATTGACGATTTCGATGCCTTTGTCGATATCCTCAAGGAGGTCATTGGTCAGGCTGATGGCCGCCCGGATTGTGTCGCATTGTCGATCACCGGCATCATCGAGCCGGACACGCAACGCGCCGTCGTGGCGAATGTGCCCTGCATCCACGGTCGTCCCCTGCAGGCCGATCTGGAAGCAGCGCTCGGACTTCCGGTGCTCGTCGCCAATGATGCCGACTGCTTCGTGCTGGCCGAAGCCGGCGCCGGCGCCGGTCGCGGTCATCATGTCGTCTTCGGTGTCATCCTCGGCACCGGCGTCGGGGGCGGGCTGGTCGTCGGCGGACGGCTGATCAATGCCGAGGGCGGATTTGCGGGAGAATGGGGCCATGGCCCTATCGCCGCGACCGAAGCCGGCCATCCTCCCGTCCATCTGCCACGTTTCCAATGCGGTTGCGGACAGAAGGGCTGTATCGATCCCATCTGCAGCGCGCGGGGCATGGAGAGGCTGCACCATCACCTCCACGACGAGACGTTGACCAGCGAGGACATCGTCAGGGCCTGGGAACGGGGCGACACGCGCGCGGCCCGCACCATGGAAGTTTATGTGGACGTGATTGCGTCGCCGCTGGCGCTGGTTGCCAATGTCACCGGCTGCACGATCATGCCGGTCGGCGGCGGATTGTCGAATGCGACGGCGCTACTGGCGGAGATCGATCGCGCGCTGCGCCAGCGCATCCTGCGTAAATTCGATCGCCCGCTTCTGGTGAAAGCGCAATGCGAGATCGAGCCGGGCCTTATCGGTGCGGCCGTCCTTGGCCTGAGCTATCGCTCAGGCTGAGCGGCGCACGCGGCTTTCGCTGAGCATTCGTTTCAGGCGTCTGACTGTATCTGTATCAGTCTGCAGCATCTGGCGTGCGGCAAAATGCAATTCGACCAGATGAGGATCCTGCTCCGGACCATTGACTGCGCAGGAGGCGTGGATTTCCGTGACGGAAAGTCTTTCCAGAAGGAGGCTCGCGGTCTCCGGCCGGACGCCGGAACCCGGCATGACCGAGATGCGGCCCCTTGACTGCTCGATCAGCGCAGCCAGTCTCTCGCATCCCTCGACAGCGGTCGCCTTTCCGCCCGACGTCAGAATGCGCGTGAACCCGAGCCCTATCGCGGTCTCCAGCGCGTCCCGCTGATCCGGGACCACATCGAAAGCGCGGTGCAGCGTGAGGTCGAGCCCTTCCGCATGCCGGCAAAGGGTGGCGAGAACGTCTGAATCCAGCGCGCCGTTCGACGCTGTCGCACCCAGAACCGCGCCGGAAAGTCCGGCCTGACGCACCGCATCGATCTCGCGCTTCATGATGTCCACTTCGTCGCCCGAGAAGCAGAAACCGCCGGCACGGGGGCGGATCATGGCAGAGACCTTAATCGGCTGGCGTCCGGCCCATTGCATGAAACCAACGGAGGGGGTCAGCCCACCCACCGACAGCGCGCTGCACAGTTCGATCCGGTCTGCGCCGCCTTCGATGGCAGCCCGAAGCCCTTCGGCGTTGTCGACGCAGATTTCCAGAAGACCGTCGTCCCCCTTCTGCGGTTCATGCGTTTGCTGTGCCCAAGTCATTGGTCGGCCTGCGCTCGCTTTCCATCGAGAAGGATCAGAAGGGCTACCCCGACAAGGCCGATCACCCCGCCGAGAATGGATGTAAAGCCATAATCGCCGATTCGCGTACCGATGGCGAATACGACCGCGCTGAGGCCCGCGCTCAGGAAAATGTTGACGGCAATCAGCGAGCTGCCGAGACCGGGGCGGTGGGCGATGAGGTTCTGGAGGTAGGTAATGGGAAGGCTGACAATGGCCGCCGCGGCAAAGCCGCTGAGCGGTGTCAGTGCGTAGGCCTGCCAGGTTTCGCTGACAAGGCCCTGCAGGGCCATATAGGCGATATAGAGC
Source organism: Limnomicrobium aquaticum (assembly GCF_040545545.1). Lineage (NCBI taxonomy): Bacteria > Pseudomonadati > Pseudomonadota > Alphaproteobacteria > Hyphomicrobiales > Rhizobiaceae > Limnomicrobium > Limnomicrobium aquaticum. The sequence goes on along the minus strand of NZ_JBEPMB010000003.1, from coordinate 91,041 downwards.
ACCGCACCGATCGCTATCGCGTTGACCGGACGCATCCATCGATCGCTCATGCCCCAGAAGAGAATGAACACGATCTCCAGAAACGCGACGATCCCGATGATGAAACCGATATCACCCACGCTTCCGCCGGCCTTCAGGGAGATGATCAGTGGCCGCACGGCATCGTTGACGTGCAGCATGGAAAAGATGAGCGCGATGGCCATAACGCGCAAGAGCACCCGTGGCGCAGCGACTTCCTTGAGCGAGGCCAGCATCCGATAATTCGCATCCGCGTCGTCTTTCCGGCTAGCCGGGGCTGGCGGCAGGAACCAGAGAGCGAGAACGAAACAGACGAGAGCGGCCGAGGCTGCCCAGAGATAGGCCGGCAGCATGGAGGACGAGCCGGCAAGCGACACGCCAACCAGACCGGGCACGGCCACCCAGGCCAGCGAAATCGTGGCGCGCATGGTCGAGTTGACCGCAATCAGCTGCGTTGAGGACATAGCCTCGGATGCGGCTCGCACATTGGCGAAGATGAGGGAATTCAAGGCTCCGAACACCGGAAGCAGGCAGAGCTTGGCGACGACGAAGGCGGGCGCGCTCGCCGCGAAATAAACGAGCGCAAAGCCGGCGACACCGAACAGCGAGACATAGAGGATCGAAGAGCGGTAATCGCCGAGACGGTCTGCCAGAATACCCATCGTGACGCTGGCCACGACATTGACGACGGCGGCAGCGAACATGAGGACCGCATAGGCGCTGTTGCCCAGATGCATCTCCTTGATGCCGACAATGGAATCGTACGGGCTCGTCGCCGCCCCGGCGAAGCCGAAAAACAGCATGGCCGTGGCGCTGATGCGCAGGGCCGGATCCTTCAATGCCGAGAGAAAGGCGAAGCTCATGCAGTCATGCCTCGCCGGAGCCGCGATTTATTCATCGCGGCTCGCCCAGCGCGCCGAGGGCTGGGCCCCCGCGACGAAATCGAAATCCTTCTGGAACGGATAGGTCGGCACCTTGCGGCGATGGTTGGGTAGTTTCTCGATATCCTGATTGATGACCCCGTCGGTCAGCGCCATCAGATTGGGATTGGCGATCGGGGCAAGTTCCGGAGAGAGATAGCCGGATTTCACCACCAGAAGCCGAACCTTCTCAGGGTCGATGCCATGGCGCTGGAAGTCGGAAAGATTGTGATAGGGGCGCCGCTTGGCGGCCAGGATCACGGTGATCCCGCCCACGCTCACGACAGCCTGCCGATCCGCCGCGATGCCCGGATCATCGAGCCGCACGACCGTCACATCGGTCTCGACAAAGGGACTTGCGGGATCGAGCGAACCGCCGATCCTGATCCGCAATTGCGCGCCTTCGCCCGCCGCAAAGCAGGCGTCCACGGCGGGCCGGTCGGTGATGCCGCCAACCACCGCGCCCTCAAAGCCGCGCGCGATCAACGCCTTGAGCACATCGGCCCGGTCACCGACACCGCCGCCGGTCGGGTTATCGCCGGAATCGGCGAGCACGATGGGCCGGGTTTCGGTGCGGGCGACGATGGCCAGCATCTCCTCCAGCGGTCCCGTCACCGGGCCAAAGCAGAACTCCGCCCGGGCCTCCCAATAGGACATCGCAATCGCTTCCGCGACCTCTGCGGCGGCTGCCCGGTCGGCGGCGGTCACGACAGCACAGGCGGTCCCGCGCGGCTCGTCGGCCCAGACATAGCCCACCATGAGATTCGCATCCCAGATGCCCGGCAGGCGGTCGTAATCCGGCAATTTTGCGTAGAGGCTCTTCGCGGGCTCGTCTTCGGTAGAGGAGCGCTCGCCGGGCATGAGAACCGGCACCGGCGCCCAGACAACCCCCGGCTTCTCGCCCGTCGTCAACGTCCGCACCAGCATGGACCAGGCGCGCACCATGGTTTCGCGCACGTCGATATGCGGCGCAGTGCGATAGCCGGCGAAAATATCGAGCTGGTCGACAATCCGCTGCGTCACATTGCCGTGCAGATCGTAGCTTGCAGCCACCGGCACATCGGGGCCGACGACGGCGCGGGCGGCCGAAATCCAGTCGCCTTCCGCGTCCTCCATGCCCTCGACATGCATCGCGCCATGCATGGCGAGATAAAGCCCGTCAACGGGCAGGGCGGCTTGCAGCTTTTCCAGAAATTCCGCCTTGAACGCCTCATAGGTGTGGCGCGCCACCGGGCCACCGGGCACCGCGCGGGCATGCAGCAGGGGCAGATGTTCCAGCCCCTCGCCTTCGAGAAAATTGAAATACTCCGCGCTCAGAAGGTCGTTACCGCGCAGAACCCGGAAGTCCTCGGGTTGCATCAATACAGGCGACGACGTGGAGCACTCGGTATGAATGCCGCCAACGGCAATACGAAACGTCATGATGAAATTCCTTTTTCAATCAAAGGCGCGGCATGAGCGGTGCAACGGCGGCAAAGCGCAGCCAGTCCTTGCGCTCCTTCGGCGTCCATGCCGCTTCCGCCACAGCGCCAAGGCGCGGGAAGACGAGATGGTTGAAATAATCCCGGTTGAGAAAATGCTCGGACCAGATGCAGGCCTGCACGCCGCGCATCCGCGGCTTCAGCGCCTCGGGAAACTCGCCCACCGCCTCATAGGTGTAAGTGTGCTTCGGCGGTACGGTGCCGGCCCAACTCGCGCCCGGCTCCTGGAAGGCCTCATCCTGTACCATGTCGAGGTAATAGGCCTGGCCGGGTGTCATGACGACGTCATAGCCCTGACGGGCAAGCTCCACGCCCACTTCCGGCTTCTGCCAGGCCATCAGCAGGGTACCGTCCGGATCGACGCCGCCGCCATGGCTGACTTCATCCCATCCGGCCAGCTTGCGTCCGCGCTCGGCCAGCATTTTCTGAATGCGCTTCATGAAATGGCTCTGAAGGCCGAACGTGCCGTCGATGCCTTCCTTTTCCATGAGCTTCCGGGCCAGCGGCGAGGCCATCCATGTATTGGCCGCGACCTCGTCGCCTCCAATATGGATGAGCCTGGACGGGAAGAGCGCGACCATCTCGTCGAAGACCTTGCCGAGGAATTCATAGGTCTTTTCGATGGCGGGGTTGAGCGCGTTGTTGGGATAACCCTGGACCGAGCGATAGCTGTCCGGCGCTTCCTGTCCATCGACCAGTTCAGGCAGCGCCACAAGGATTGCGGTGCTGTGGCCGGGAATATCGATCTCCGGAACGACCTCGACGCTCAACACGCTCGCATGCGCAACGATCGCCCGCACCTCGTCCTGACTGTAAAATCCGCCGACAGGCTCCGCGCCATTGCCGAGCTGCGGCAACATGGGCTCATTCGGTCCGCGCAGAACGCCCGTTGTCGTCAGTTCCGGATAGGCCTTGATTTCCAGCCGCCAGGCTTCGTCATCGGTCAGGTGCCAATGGAAGACGTTCAGCCGCATCCAGGCCATGATGTCGATCAGGCGTGTGACGTCGGCCGCCGGATAGAACTGCCGCGAGACATCGAGATGACAGCCGCGCCAGCCATAGCGCGGCGCATCTTCAATCCAGCCCTTCGCCGGGAACCGGAATGTGGCCGGCGCTGTTCTCGAGCCATGCAGCAATTGCGCAAGCACGGTGAGACCGTATTGTCGGCCCGCACGACCGCCATAGGTCAGAACCACATCTTCGCCGAAGGCAAGCGTGAAGGCTTCCGCCGCAAGGCTCTCGTCCTGGGCAAAGCGGATCGCCTTGCCCTCATGCGCCGGCGTCAGCGCGAAGGGTTGATGGCCGATCTGGAACAGGCGGCGATAGAGAGCACCGACCGCCTGCATGGCCTGCCGGTCTTCAAGGCTCGCCCCGTCGGCAGGATAAAGCGCGACGGGAACGGTATCGCCGGCAGAAAGCTCGGCCGCCACCGGCCACGGCAGCAGGCTGAACGGCTCCCTCGCTTGCCCCTGCGGCATCAGCACAGGTGCGGGCTCGGCGGGACGCCCCGCCAGCAGCGTGTCGTCCACGCTCACATCAACATGACGACCGTCGGCCAGGGTAACATAGGCGGATTTCGCGCCGTCGGTACGATGACGGGCAGGCCGCCAGAGTGGAGCGACGGTGAAACGCCAGCTCCCGCCCGGCTCCAGCACAAAACCGGCCTCGGGCTTGTACTGATGGAAATTGGCGTTGCGGCTTAGGAACAGCGCATTCTCGCAACGCGGAACTTCGGAATCCTTGATGCGGGTCAACGACGTATAGGCCAGCTTGAAGCCGCTTAACGCCTCATTCGACAGGTTGATCAGCGTGAAGACGAAACGTCCGCAAGGGTCGCCGTCGACCGGCTCCCAGGCATTCTCAAGACGAAAAACTGCATCGGCCATATGGTTCCCCTTCCGGCTCTCAAGTCTCATTCGGTTCAATAGTGTTCGGATTGCGAGAAGGTGCGGGCAAGTTCCGCCTGCCCGGCAGTCAGGCCGCAATCGACCGGCAGGCATACGCCGGTGATCGCCTTTGCCTGATCACTTGCCAGGAAGAAGACGGCGTTGGCGACATCCTCGGCGGTGGCGATCCTTTGCAGCGCATACCAGCGTTTCGCTTCCTCGAAGACCTGCGGATTGGCGGCTGCCCGCGCCTCCCAGGCCTGAGTCCGCACTGTGCCGGGCGCGACCGAATTGGCGCGAATGCCAAACTTGCCATACTCGACCGCAACAAGCCGCGTGAAGTGAATGAGGCCTGCCTTCGCCGCGCTGTAGGCAGGATGCCCGAACACCGCCATGCCGTTCACCGAAGCAATGTTGATCAGCGAACCGCCGAGCTGCTTGAGGTCGTCTTCCAGCGCACGGAAGGTCAGAAAGGCCGCTTCCAGGTTCAGCGCTGCATCCTTGCGCCAGATATCCGCGTCGGTATCGTGCAAGCTGACGGCGCGCGCAGCGCCCGCGTTGTTGACCAGCGTGCGCACCGTGCCGAGAGCCGAAAGCGTCTTCGCCATCGCGCCGACACTGGCCGTATCCGTGACATCTGCCACCACCGGCACGAAGCGGTCGGCCGGCCCAAGATCGGCGGCCGCCTTGCGCACGGCTTCATCATCGATATCGACCAGGGCAACCCTGTCGTGGCTGTCGGCGAGGCGGGCGGCAATAGCCCGGCCGATATCGCCGGCCGCGCCTGTGACAACGGCAAGAGCGCTTTTCATGTCAGTCTCCGAGAACCTGGCGGTCGTCTTCGTCACGATGTTCGACCAGTTGTTGCTTGATATGGCGAAGCGTCACCGTGGAGAGCTTGCGGTTGCGATAGGCGACAAGGCTCGCGATCACATCCACAACGCCGAGATAGGCGAAACGCGTGGAGGTCGGACGAAAGATATTGTCGCCCTCCGGCAGATCGATGCCGATCACGAGTTCGGCCGCGCGGGCAACGGGGCTGTCGCTCTGGGTCAGCGCAATCGTCGCAATCCCGTTTTCGTGGGCCAGCGCGAAGCAGCGCGCAAGCTCCTGGTTTCGACCGGAAAAGGACGAGCCGATGATGACGTCGTTGTTGCCTGCAGCCGCCGTCAGCATCAGTTGCATATGGTGGTCGTTGCTGGCCGTAATGCGCGAACCGAGGCGGAAGAGGCGATTTTGCAACTCATTCGCGATCATCGACGAATTGCCGCCGGACCCGAAAGCATAGATCATTTCCGCGCGCGACAAACGGTCAGCCACCTTCTCCAGAACTGTCGGATCGAGCGCGCGATGCATCATAAAGAGCGCATTCTGCGCCTTGGTGATGACATCCTCGGCCACATCGGCCGGCTCCGTGCTCTTGGCTTCCGGATTGAGATAGCGCACACCGACAAAGGAGGTCTTGGCGAGATTGACCTTGAAATCGGAAAAGCTCTGGCAGCCCAGACGCCGGCAGAAACGCGTCACCGTCGGCGGCGACACCGCAGCGCGTTCGGCCAGCTCGGTAATGGAAGCGCCGACCGCAAAGTCGACGTCGCCCAGCAGGATATCCGCTATCCTCTGCTCGGAGGGCGAAAGCTGGGCCCGCTCCTCCTGTAATGTCGCGAAGATATCCATGACGCCCTCCGGGTTGCCGCGCGGGGCTGGCTTCAGGATTTCGGTTTGTAGGCAACGCAGTCGATCTCGACCTTGCAGTCCACCATCATCGCCGACTGCACGCAGGCGCGCGCCGGCGGATGCTCACCGAAATAGTCCTGGTAGATCCGGTTGAACGTCCAGAAATCACGCGGATCGTCGAGCCAGACGCCGCAGCGCACCACATGCTCAACGCCATAGCCCGCTTCTTTCAGGATCGCGATCAGATTGCCGATCGCCTTATGTGTCTGCTCGACAATGCCGCCGTTGATGATCTCGCCATTTTCCATGGCGACCTGACCCGACACGTGGAGCCATCCGTCGGCTTCGACCGCACGGGCAAAAGGCAGTTTCTGACCACCGGCACCGGCCTGCTCGGCACCATAGCGTTTGATCGACATAGGTCCTCTCATGCAAATTATTTTCTTCAATCATTGACAATGGACCATATTGAACGGATTTTGACCAGAGATTTTCGTCGATCATGAAAACTATTTAGATGAAAGGCCAAAAATGCGCGATCCGTTCAAGAATCCCTTTCCAGAGAGCGACGCTGCCCGACGCGCCATCTGGGAGATGCTGGTCCCGCGCGACATCGATGCATTCCTCGCAGCCGACTGGTCGATGGTGGAGCATGATTTCGTAGAGGAAGGCTTTCTCGGCGTTTCTGGCAACCGGGACCCGAACCCCGACAATTGGCGCCTCGCCTTTCCCAATCTGACCGCCTATCGGGACGAATGGCTGCGTCAGGCGCAGGACTTTCGAAAGCAGACCTATGGCGAGGACCCACGGGCTGCGATTTTCACCACGACGACGCTCAAAGAGATCGAAATCGAGGGAGAGACCGCGCTGGTTCGCAAGAAGTTCAACGGCGGCATCAAAAAATCCGACGGCGCGCTGGACGTGATGCAATGGCAGACGCTTTATTACTGTCGCTATCACGAAGGGCGCTGGAAAATCTCCGGCTTTACCGGCTATCTGCCGAACCCGATGGGTGTCCGGTAGAGCATTTTGCGCAATTCCGGACGGAAGGCGGTCACCGCTTTTCCGGGAGTTGCTCCAGCCACTGAACCTGTCAGCGAAAGACAAGACCTTGCGCATCTTCACCGCCGCCCTTGCAACAGAAACCAACACGTTCTCGCCCATCTGCATCGATCGGCGCGCGTTTGAGGAATCGTTGTATGCGCCTCCGGGACAGCATCCCGCGACACCGACACTGTGCACCGCACCAATCACCGTGGGGCGCAAGGTCTGTGCGGCGAAGGGCTGGACGCTGATCGAGGGAACCGCTGCATGGGCCGACCCCGCCGGGTTGATCAACCGCCAAGCCTATGAAAGCCTGCGCGACGAAATTCTCGATCAGTTGCGCGCGGCCATGCCGGTCGATGCCGTGGTCATGGGTCTGCACGGCGCCATGGTTGCCGACGGCTATCTCGACCCGGAAGGCGATCTTCTCACCCGCATCCGCGAGATCGTCGGGCCGGATATCCTGGTCTGTGCGGAACTTGATCCGCATAGCCATCTGACGGCCAAACGCGTCGCGGCCGCTGACTTCTTCGTCGTCTTCAAGGAATTCCCGCATACGGATTTCGTCGAGCGCGCCGAGGACCTCTGGAGAATTGCCGTCGATACGCTGGAGGGTCGCATTTCGCCCGTCATGTCGGTGTTCGACTGCCGGATGATCGACGTCTTTCCGACATCGCGCGAGCCCATGCGCTCCTTCGTCGACAATCTGTCGGCCATTGAGGCCGGCGACGAGGATGTGCTTTCACTCTCCGTCATTCACGGCTTCATGGCTGGCGATGTGCCGGAATTGGGAACGAAGATGATTGCCGTCACCAACGGCAAGCCGGAAAAGGGCGCCGCGCTGGCGCGAAAGCTCGGACTTGAGCTCTTCTCGAAACGTGGCACGTTCCTGATGCCGTCGATCGACGAAAGGCAAGCTGTTTCGCAGGCACTTGCGGCGTCCATGGGACCCGTGGTCATTGCCGACATGTGGGACAATCCGGGCGGCGGAACGGCGGGCGACGCCACCGTTGTCCTCGAAGAATTGCTGGCGCGCGGCGTCGAAAATGTCGCCATCGGCCTCATCTGGGACCCGATTGCGGTGCAGATCTGCATGGCGGCGGGCGAGGGTGCGGAGATCCCGCTGCGCTTCGGGGCGAAATCCGCGCCCGGAACCGGCAACCCGATCGATGGAACGGTCAGGGTGGTCAGGCTTCAGCGGAATGCCGAAATGCGCTTCGGCGACAGTATCGCGCCGTTTGGTGATGCCGCGCATATTCACTATCGCGGCATCGATATCGTGCTCGGCAGCGTCCGGGTGCAGAGCTACGACCCCTCGCTTTTCACCGCTCTCGGGATAGACCCGACAGCGAAACGCATCCTCGTCATCAAATCCACCAATCACTTCTATGCGGCGTTTTCGAAGATCGCGAGCGAAATCCTCTATTGCTCGGCAGGCACGCCCTATCCCAACAACCCCGCAACCAATCCCTATAAGCGCGTGCGCCGGGACATCTGGCCGATCATGGACAATCCGCACGCAGATGAGGCTGCCTGACATGACACCTCCGCGCCCGCATGCCGGCGACGCCGTTCTGAACCTTTCCACGCCGCTGCCCGTGATCGATGAGGACAGGCTGGCCGGCAACATCAAACGCGTTCAGGACTACATGTCAGCGCATAATCTGGCCTTCCGTCCGCATATCAAGACGCACAAGATCCCCGCCCTTGCCGCACAACAGGTTGCAGCCGGCGCAACGGGCATCAACTGTCAGAAGATCACCGAGGCAGAGGTCTTCGCCGATGCAGGCTTTCAGGACATCCTGATCACATTCAACATCCTCGGGGCCGAAAAGCACACGCGGCTCGCCGCCCTGAACGAGCGTATATCCGGTCTCAAGGTTGTGGCCGACAGTCTTGAGACCGTGCGAGGTCTCGCCGACCATTTCGCCGGCCACAAACCATTGACCGTACTGGTCGAATGCGACACCGGCGGCGGGCGCTGCGGCGTGCAGACACCGGAAGATGCCGTCGTCCTTTCGCACGCCATCGTCAGCAGCGACGGCCTGCAGTTCGGCGGGCTGATGACCTATCCGAGGCCGCACGGAGAAGCCGCCGTGGAGCAATTCTTCACCGCCACGATCGCAGCTCTCGCGAAAGACGGGATTGCATGCCCCATCCGTTCGAATGGTGGGACGCCGAGCCTGTTTTCGGCCCATCTCGTGCCATCGGCGACCGAACATCGCGCCGGCACCTATATCTACAATGACCGCTCGATGGTGCGCGCCGGCCATTGCTCACTGGACGACTGCGCCATGCATATTCTGGCAACGGTCGTGTCACGACCAACGCCTGACCGCGCCATCCTCGATGCCGGCTCCAAGGCTCTCACCTCGGACCTTCTCGGATTTTCGGACTATGGTCTGATCGTTGGCTATCCCGAGGCCGTCATCACCGGCATTTCGGAAGAGCATGCCACGGTCGATCTGTCGAAGATCGTGGGCGTGCGACCGGAGATCGGCGAAAAGATCCGCATCGTACCCAATCACACCTGCGTCGTCTCCAATCTCTTCGACATCATGACCTTCCATCGCAATGGCGTCGTGACAAGAGTGGAAGACGTGGCAGCGCGGGGGCTGGTCTGGTAGCTGAAACCCGCCCGCGATCGAACCTGCCGCGCGTCCTTTTAGAGCGGATGGCCGGGCGATAATCAGGTTGCAACCGCCAGCGAACTTAGTGGCCTCTCTATATGTGTTCTTAACTTTCGTATGGCTTGTGTTTCACCCAAAGGATGAAGCCATAAGCGGATACAATGGACGCAAAAAGTACAATTCTTAAAAAGACCCTCTATGGCGCTGTCCTGCGTATCTCTATAGTTTCCCTGATTGTTGCCGCTTGCTCGTATTACATTAATATCCATACGATCCGAAAAGGTGTCCGGCGACAGCTGGAGCTTACGGCGGCGCAGGTTGCCCAGAGAGAGAACCTGCAGTTCCTGGGGATCGTGGGTCGCCTTCGAACCTTCGTCTCGGATTTCCATGCCGAATATGACGGCAAGAGCCGCCATCGGCAGCTCGTTTCCGAATTTGATGACGTGTTCTATCGGCATGAAGACGGTTCCTATACGCAGCGTCCGGGCGTGTTCGAAGGTGAGCCGCTTGCGGACGGGCGCCGGTACAAGGGCATGTCCGCAACCTATGCGCCCGACGTTTCGCCCAATGACGACGTCAAGGCACGGTTTGCGTTGTCGTTCGAGCTGGCCTTCAAATACGGATCGAGCAGCAGGGGCGAAATTTTCAATTTCTACGGCGTCGTTCCGGAGAAGGGGTTTCCGATCTACCAGTCTGTCGATGTGGGCAAGGCTTTCACCTATTCCGGTCCGGACGCTCTGAAACTGGAGACTTTCGAATTCTATACGCGCGGCTTCGACGAGCGCGAAAAGGACCCGTTCTTCACCAAGATGTATTGGGACTCGTCCAACAATGGCTGGATGGTGACGGTTGCGGTGCCCGATGCTAGCGCGCAGCCGGGGCGGAGGGTGATCCTCGCCTGTTCCGATGTTCTGCTCGATGAACTCATGCGTCGCGTTGCCAGCCCACCCATCAAGGGCAGCTATGGGTCGCTGTTCATGGCGGATGCCGACGGAACGCTCATTTTTGAGCGCGACCATCTGGCAGATATCAAAACCAGTGAAGGCAGCGCTTCGATCAAGTCGCTGGGGCTCGTGCAGTCGGTCCCGCTCCTGAAGGCATCAAGAGGCCTCGGCCCGGACGAGGTCAAGCTGGTTGAAACGGATCGCGAAATCGTTGCCGTGACCACCCTTGCTTCGACGCCCTGGATTTTGGCTATTCACTACCCGCTCGAGCTCATGCGGCCTGCCGTGCTGCAGAATTTCGCCATCGTGATCGCGACAGGCCTTCTGACGCTGCTGGTGGAACTGTTCATCATCCGGTCGGTCCTGATCAAGCAGGTCAGCCAGCCGCTGGAGAGGCTTATCAGGGCCGTCAATCTGGTAGGCAAGTCGCAAGGGAGCCTCGATGCCGGCGATCTTCCGACAGCCTCTCAGGACGAGATCGGACAACTCGCCCGCGACTTCCAGATGATGGCGACGCGCGTGCAGGAGGGCCGCCTCCGGCTGGAGGAGAAGGTTCAGGAGAGAACGGAACGGTTGCAGGAGGCAAACGACCGGCTGGTCGAACTGAGCATCACGGATCCGTTGACGGGCGTCGCCAACCGCCGCCGGTTTGACGCGGTGCTGGAGGCAGAGTGGAGCCGAGCGCAGAGAAGCGGGTCCAGTCTCACTCTTGCCATGCTGGATGTCGACTATTTCAAGAACTTCAACGACGGCTATGGGCACATTGCCGGTGATGAATGCCTGAGAAGGATTGCGGATTTGCTGAAGGAGGTCCTGCCTGGCAGCGCAGGCCTCGTCGCACGATACGGCGGTGAAGAGTTCGTGCTGCTTCTGGCAGATGCGGCGGAAAGCGGCAGCCTGATCGCGAGCATCCAGGAAAAGCTCAAGGCGCTCGCCCTGCCGCATTCAGGTTCGCCCTTCGGCACCGTGACGGTTAGTATCGGGTGGGCAACGATGACTCCAACGGATGCCTCGGTGGCCGCATCGCTTGTAGAACTGGCCGACAAGGCGCTCTACGCCGCCAAGAATGCGGGTCGCAACAGATCGATCAAGGCGTAGATCGCAACCTCGGGAAGGCGGATGCGGCACGCCGGATCGAAAGTGCCACAGACATGAGCGCTGATGTTGTGTCATTCGCGCATCCAATTGAACGCGCCGCGCCGCAGAAACAAATCGCCAGGATAAAAATCCTCTGGTAAGGTAGCGCGCAACCAATTGGAGTCAGACATGCCACGGTCCAAGCGCATCGAAGACGGACTGACCAAGTTTCAACGCTACCGCCGGCAACAACAGCATCGGGGCATGAAGCAGTTGCGTATCTGGGTGCCAGATCCAAATCAACCGGAGTTCATTGAGGAGGCCAGACGGCAGGGCTTGTCTTTGCGCGGCCGGCCGGAAGAAGCGGAAGCACTGGAGTTCATTGCCGCCGCTGTTGAATGGCCTGAAACGTGAAAAGGGGCGACCTTATCACTGTCGCCCCACAGGGGGACTACGGCAAGCCGCGCCCGGCAGTTGTCATCCAATCAGACTCACTCGATGCCGCAGACAGTGTTCTTGTGGTGTTGCTGACCAGCGCGCTGGCGGACGCTCCCTTCTACCGGCTCATCGTCGAGCCGTCGGCCGGCAACGGATTGAAAAGCACGTCGCAGATCATGGTGGATAAGATTCTGGCCTATCCGCGCGCCAAATGCGGTCCCGTTATCGGCCATCTGGCAGACAAAGACATATTGGTCCTGAACAACATGCTCTCCGTCATGATAGGCCTCGCCGACTGACAGAACGACAAGTTCGCGGCCACCTTTGAGTGGCCGGCGCGCTTGCGGATGGCGCGCACATGACCGCTCAGAGCCTTCCAGCCACCATGAAGGCGAGCTTGGCCGGGATGTTGAGGAGGCTTGTCGCCCGCTCGACGCGTTCGGGCGTATAGTGATGCGCTACGTCGAGGCAGTTGACGGTGCCCAGCATCTCGCCGCCGATATAGACCGGCAGGTTGATGACGGATTCGCAGCCAAGCGACTTGATCAGTTCATGATCCGGAAACACCTTGGCGATGTCCTCGATCGTGTTGGCGACGAAGGCGCGGCGTTCGCCGTGGACGATGTCGAACCACTCGTTGCGATGCGTCGGCTTGGTGCCGGAGGCGGGGTAGCTCACCGGATCGGACGTATAGGCGCGGCGCGCAAGGCCGGCTTTCATGTCGGAGAGCATGACGGTGAAGAGTTTTGCGCCGATGACCTCGCGCACCAGCGTCTGCAGCGCGAGCCAGGGTGCGTCGCCCGTCGTGTCGGCGGCAATCGCGCGGTCGAAATCCGCAAGCGCTGCGGTGTAATCCTTGTTCATGGGTATTCTCCGAATGGTCAGACGGCTGGAGGGGCAGAGAGCCGCAAAAGCTCCCGGCTGTATTCGTTCTGCAAATGCCCCTTTTTCAGGTTTTCGGCATCGGCGGTTTCCACGATCCGCCCGCCGCGCATGACGGCAAGACGGTCGCAAAGGAAGGAAACGATGGGCAGGTTGTGGGTGACCATCAGATAGGTCAGCCCGCGCTCGCGCCGCAGTCGCTTCAGAAGGTTGAGGATTTCGGCCTGCACCGAGACGTCGAGCGCCGAGGTCGGCTCGTCGAGCAACAGCACCTTCGGCTCGACGATCAGCGCGCGGGCAATGGCGACACGCTGACGCTGGCCGCCGGAAAGCTGGTGCGGATAGCGGAAGCGGAAACGGTTATCGAGGCCGACATCCTTGAGGATGGCGACGATGCGCTCGTTGTGGTCGGAAAGACCCTGAATGTTCAGCGGCTCCATCAGCGTCGCGTCCACCGTCTTGCGCGGATGCAGCGAGCCGTAAGGATCCTGGAACACCATCTGGCAGGTGCGGGCAAAATCGGCATCGATGCCGTGGCTGCGGGCCTTGCCGAAGATCTCGATCGTGCCGCGCCATTCGGGCGCGAGGCCCGCAATCGCCTTCAGCACGGTCGACTTGCCCGAGCCGCTTTCGCCGACGAGAGCGAAGCTGCCGCCTTCCTCGACGTCGATACTCACATTGTGGGTGATCTGCGTCTCGCCATAGGAGACGTCGAGGTTTTCAATGTGGATCGCGGTCATGCGGCGCTCCAGGTCGTTCGGTCGATGACGGGGAGTTCGTCGCGCGTCTCATCGAGCCGCGGCTGGGCGGCGAGCAGGCCGCGCGTATACGGATGCTGCGCATTCTTCAGTTCCGAAGCGGCGCAATCCTCGACGACGCGGCCGCCATTCATCACCAGCACGCGGTCGCAATAATGGGCGACGAGATTGAGGTCGTGGCTGATCAGGATGAGGCCCATGCCCTTGTTGCGCACGAGGTCATCGATGATGTCGAGAACCTGGGCCTGCACCGAGACATCGAGCGCCGAGGTCGGCTCGTCGGCGATCAGGATATCCGGTTCGGGAATGAGCATCATGGCGATCATCACGCGCTGGCCCATGCCGCCGGAAATCTCGTGCGGGTAAAGGCCGGTGACGCGATCCGGATCGTTGATGCGCACGGCCTCCAGCATGGCCCGCACGCGCGCGGCGATCTCGCGGCGGGGCAGGCGCTTGTGGGCGACGAGGGCTTCGGCAATCTGCTCTCCGACCGTCATGACAGGGTTCAGTGAGAATTTCGGGTCCTGCATGACCATGGAAATGCGGGCGCCGCGGATCTTGCGCATGGCCCTGTCGCCCTGCTTGAGAAGATCGATGCCATCGAATTCCAGCCGCGTGGCGCTGACCTTGCCGGGTGCGCGGACGAGGCCGAGGATGGAGCGGCCGGTCATGGACTTGCCCGAGCCGCTTTCGCCGACAATGCCGAGCCGCTCGCGGCCAAGCTCGAAAGACAGGCCCTTGACCACATCCACCGGGCCGGAGGGGCTGGGGAAGGTGACTTTCAGGTTTTCCACGGCAAGAAGGGGCGCGCTCAATGCTTTTCTCCGCTCTTGGGGTCGAGGACGTCGCGCAAGCCGTCGCCGAGGAAGCAGAAGCCGAGGCTGACGACGATGATGGCGAAGCCCGGCATGGTGGCGACCCACCACTGGTCGAGGATGAAGGTGCGGCCGCGCGCGATCATCGCGCCCCATTCGGGCAGCGGCGGCTGCGCGCCAAGACCGATGAAGCCGAGGCCGGCGGCCGTGAGGATGATGCCCGCCATGTCGAGCGTGACGCGGACGATCATCGAGGAGGTGCAGAGCGGCAGGATATGGCCGATGACGATGCGGAGACTCGACGCGCCCTGCAACCGGCTCGCGGCGATGAAATCGGCATTCTTGAAGGTCAGCGTTTCGGCGCGCGCGATGCGGGCATAGCTCGGCCAGGAGGTGACGGCGATGGCGAGAATGGCGTTCTCGATGCCGGGGCCAAGCGCCGCGACGAGTGCGAGCGCCAGAATGAGCTTCGGCATGGAGAGGAAGATGTCGGTGATGCCCATCAGCACGCGATCGACCCAGCCGCCGAGATAGCCGGCGGCGGCCCCGATCAGCAGGCCGGCGGGGGCGGCGAGAACCGCGACCAGAATGACGATGGCCAGCGTGATGCGCGCGCCGAAGACCACGCGGGACCAGATGTCGCGGCCAAGCTCGTCCGTGCCCATCCAGTTGGCGGCACTTGGCGGACGCAGGCGCGCATAGGTGTCCTGCGCAATCGGGTCATGTGTCGCGATCCACGGCGCGAAGGCCGCCATGGCGATCAGCGCCAGCACGATGACGAGGCCGACCATGGCCAGCGCATTGCCGCGAAAGGCGAGCGAAATGCGAAAGATGCGGCCGAAGCGGGCCTGATTGCGCGAGGCGGGGCTTTCATCGAGAAGCCAGTTGCGCATATCGGTAAAGGCCATCGGATTACCTCGCGCGCGGGTCGAGGACGTCATAAAGCGCGTCGCTCAGCTTGTTGATGAAAATGAAGACCATGCCGATCAGCAGCGTCGCGCCGAGCACGGCGGCCATGTCGGCATTCAGTAGCGCGACCGTCAGGTAGTTGCCGATGCCCGGCCAGGAGAAGATCGTCTCGATCATCACCGAGCCTTCGAGAAGGGCGGCATAGGAGAGCGCGCAGACGGTGATCAGCGGCACGAGGATCGGGCGGAAGGCATGACGCCAGAGGACAACGCGCTCCGGTAGACCCTTGACGCGGGCGGTGGTGATATATTCCTGGTTCAACTGGTCGAGCATGAAGGAACGCGTCATCCGGGCGATATAGGCAAGGCTGAAAAAGCCGAGAATGCTTGCCGGCAGCACGAGATGGCCGATGGCATTGAAGAAGATATCCGTTTCGCCGGCGAGAAGGCTGTCGACCAGCATCAGGCCGGTCACCGGCGTGACGAGACCGTCATAGGCGATGTCGACGCGGCCGGGTCCATCCACCCATTGCAGGCGGGCATAAAAGACCGCAAGCCCGACAAGCCCGAGCCAGAAGGCCGGGATGGCATAGCCGGCAAGGCCGACGACGCGAATGATCTGGTCGGTCCAGCTGCCCTGACGGGCCGCGGCATGAACGCCCATGGGGACGCCCAGCGCAATGCCGATGAGAATGCCGAGCGTCGCCATCTCCAGCGTCGCAGGGAAGACTTCCTTCAGATCCTGCAGCACCGGCCGGCCGGTCGAGACCGACATGCCCAGATCGCCGGTGGCAACCGCCTTCACATAATTCACGAATTGCACGATCAGCGGCTTGTCGAGGCCAAGCTGCACGCGGGCCGCCTCATAGACGGCCTTCGGCGCACGGTCGCCGACGACGGCGAGCGCCGGATCGATCGGAACGACACGGCCGATGAAGAAGGTGATGGCGATGAGACCCAGCAGCGTCACGATCAGCGACAGCGCTATGCCGCCGAGGTGAAACGCCGCCTTCCTGGTGCGCTTGGCCCCGGAACCACGCTTCGGCGCGGTCTCAGGGAAGGGGGTGTCTGTCGCCACGCACGGCCTCCTCGGCTAAAAAAATTTTAGTTCCAGTAAAATTCTGCTTGGAACATACAAATAATTTTGCTTTCATCAAACAAATTTTACTGGTTCCGGATGATGACTGCTTCACCGCTCGCGCTGACCACACAAGAACCACAGAAGCCGAAGGTCGGCGCGCTGATCCGCGCCCGGCGGCAGCAACTGCAATTGACGCTGCGCGACATCTGCGAGGCGGCCGGCATCACGCCCGGTTATCTGAGCCAGGTGGAGCGCGATCTCGCCACGCCCTCGCTCGGCACGCTGGCGCAGATCGCCCACAGCCTCAATGTCGGTGTCGACTACTTCATCGCCTCGCCCGGCGCCGACGACGCGCTGACCCGCCATGGCGAGCGGGAGACCTTTTCGGTGCCCGGTTCCGAGGTGATCTATGAGCGCGTGGCAGCCGACTTTGCCGGCAACCAGCTCTCGTCCTTCGTGCTGAACATTCCGCCGGGCTTTCATTCCGAAACCGTGAGCCACGAAGGCGAGGAACTTCTCTTCGTGCTGGAAGGCAAGCTGACCCAGATGCTCGACGGTGCGGAATACATCATGCGGCCCGGCGACAGCCTGCATTTTCGCGGCAACCGCCCGCATGCCTGGTGGAACGACACGAACGAGACGGTGCGCGTGCTCTGGACCGGCACCGTTCCCGTCTACCGCACCAACCCGCCGAAAGTCGGCGGACAGAAATCCGACTGACCCCGAACCACACCAAGCCCGAACCAGAACAAGAATGTCCTGAGACAGAGGAGAACGAGACCATGAAACATTTCCACGCAGCCCTTTTTGCCGCCACGGCACTGATGCCGCTGACGGCCTTGCAGGCCTATGCCGCCACGCCGAAGGATACGCTCGTCGTGGCCGAAAACATCGACGACATCGTCAGCATCGACCCGGCCGAGGCCTATGAATTCTCGTCCGGCGAATATGTCACCCAGACCTATGACCGCCTGGTGCAGTATGACGCGACCGACCTGCAGAAGCTGTCGTCCGGTCTTGCGACGTCCTGGAAGGCCGACGATGCGGCCAAGACGATCACCTTCACGCTGCGCGATGGCGTCAAGTTCTCCTCCGGCAATCCGCTGCGCGCCGAAGACGTCGTCTATTCCTTCAAGCGCGTCATCAAGCTGAACAAGGCGCCGGCCTTCCTGCTGACCCAGCTCGGCTGGACCGCCGACAATTTCGACAGCATGGTCAAGGCGGACGGCAAGACGGTTGTCGTCAAATATTCGGGCGACTTCTCGTCCGCCTTCGTGCTGAACGTTCTGGCCTCGCGCCCGGCCTCCATCGTGGACGGCAAGACCGTTGAAGCCAACGACAAGGGCGGCGATCTCGGCAATGCCTGGCTGAAGGCCAATTCGGCCGGCACCGGCCCGTTCGTGCTCAAGGCGTTCAAGCCCGGCCAGTTGCTCAACCTTGCCGCCAACCCGTCCTATTTCGCCGGTGCGCCGGCGGTGAAGTCTGTCGCCATTCGCCACGTTGCGGAGTCCGCCACCCAGCAGCTGATGCTGAAGTCGGGCGATGTCGATATCGCCAAGAACCTGACGCCGGACCAGATCGCGGCCGTGCAGACCACCGGCACGTTCAAGATCGAGACCTATCCGCAGGCCGCCGTCCACTTCCTCAGCCTCAACCAGAAGGACAAGGATCTGACCAACCCGGCCGTGTGGGAAGCCGCACGCTACCTCGTCGACTACAAGGGCATGACGGACACGATCCTGAAGGGCCAGATGGAAATCCACCAGGCCTTCTGGCCGAAGGGCTTCCCCGGCGCGCTGAACGCCACGCCCTACACCTACGATCCGGACAAGGCCAAGAAGATACTGGCCGATGCCGGCGTCAAGACGCCGATCACGGCAACGCTCGATGTCATCAATTCTTCGCCCTTCACCGATATGGCGCAGGCGCTGCAGGCAAGCTTCGCCAAGGGCGGCATCGACTTCAAGATCGTCCCCGGCACGGGCTCGCAGGTCATCACCAAGTATCGCGCCCGCACGCATGAAGCCATGCTGCTCTATTGGGGCCCTGACTTCATGGACCCGGATTCCAATGCGGCCGCCTTCGCCTACAATGCCGACAACAGCGACGGCCACTACCAGTCGACCACGACCTGGCGCAACGCCTGGGCGGTTCCGGACGATCTGAACAAGGCGACGCTCGCCGCCCGCGCCGAAGCCGATCCGGCAAAGCGCGACGCGATGTATGTCGAGCTGCAGAAGAAGGTGCAGACCAGCTCGCCGATCATCCTGATGTTCCAGGCCGCAGCACAGGTCGCCATGGCCAAGAACGTTTCGGGCTATGTCAACGGCGCGCTGCCCGACTTCGTCTTCTACCGTCTGGTCAAGAAGGACTGACGATCCCTGATATGTGAGGCCGCCGGCATTATCCCGGCGGCCTTTTCTTTTTCCCCAATTGAACGACAGGAGCGAAGCCGATGTTCGAGGCGCGCATGAAACGGCTGACCGCGCGGATGGCCGAAACCGGAACCGATGGCGTCTTCGTTGGTCCGACCTCCAACATGAAATGGCTGGCCGGCTTCGATCCACATGGCGACGAGCGTCCCGTCATGCTCGTCGTCGGACCGAAATCCGCCGCCTTCCTGATGCCGGCGCTGAATGCCGACAGCGCCCGCCAACACACCGACCTTCCCTTCGTCACCTGGTCGGATGCCGAAGGCCCGGCAAGCGCTTTTGCCCGCGTGCTTGCCGAGACCGGCATTTCCGACATGACGACGCCTTCCATTGCACTCGATGAAACCATGCGCGCCGACTTCGCCATGATGATCGTCGATGCCTTTCCGGGTGCGAAACGCCAGTTTCTGGCCGACACTGTCGGCGCGCTGCGCGCCGCGAAGGACGAGAGCGAATACAAGCTCCTGAAGATGAACGCGCTGATCGATGACGAGACGATGCGCGCGGCCTTTGCAGCGCTCAAGCCCGGCATGAGCGAGCTGGAAGCGGCCGAAGTCATCAAGCAGACGTTCAAGGTGCAAGGTGCGTCAGCCGAATTCGTCATCGTCTGTTTCGGCGAGAATGGCGCGTTTCCGCATCACCATTCCGGCGAGCGCCGCCTGAAGGCGGGCGATGCCATCCTTCTGGACATCGGTGGCCGCAAGGATGGCTATCCGAGCGACATGACCCGTGTCGGCTATTGCGGCACGCCGCCCGAAGGCTTCGAAGAGGTCGTCGCCGTTGTCGAGCGCGCGGTGCAGGCCGCGATTGCGGCAGCCCGTCCGGGCGTCAAGGCCTCCGACGTCGACCGCGCCGCCCGCGAGACGATTGCCGCGGCCGGCTATGGCGACCGCTTCCTGCACCGCACCGGCCATGGGCTGGGCATCGACGTCCACGAGCGGCCCTATATCACGGCGGCCTCCGACGTCGTTTTGCGGGCCGGCAATGTCTTTTCCATCGAGCCCGGCATCTATCTGACCGACCGTTTCGGCGTCCGGCTGGAAGAGATCGTCATCCTCGGCCCGAATGGTGCGGAAGTGTTCTCCGAACTCTCGCGCCAGCCCGTTCGCGTCGAAGGCTGAGGAGCGTTCCGTCCATGTCCGGCATCGTCATTCGCAGACCCAGAGCAGAAGACGGGGACGATGTCGCCGCCATCTACGCATTCGAGGAGGTGGTTGCGTTCACCACGCAGCTGCCTCATCGCGATGTCCAGTTCTGGCGGGATTTTTACCGCACGCGCGATCCGGAGGGCGTGGAACTGGTCGCCGAGGTCGAGGGCCGCGTGGTCGGCCATCTCGGCATGTTCCTCAATCATGCGCCACGCCGCAAGCATGTCGGCAGCTTCGGCATCGCCGTTCATCCGGACTTCCACGGGCGAGGCGTGGGGAAGGCGCTGATGTCGGAAATGATCAACCTGTCCGACAACTGGCTCAATCTCGTCCGTCTCGAACTCTCCGTCGCTTCGGAAAACGCCCGCGCCATCGCGCTCTATCGCGGCTTCGGCTTCGAGGTCGAGGGTGAGTTCAAGATGGACCTGTTCCGCAACGGCCGCTATGCCGACACGACCCGGATGGCGCGGCTGCGCCTGTCAAACACGGGATGATACTGCGGCTGCTGTGAGACTTTATGCAAGCTCACCGGATTGCCGGGATTCGGCCCGGTTCAGGGTTTTGGCAGCGACCAGAGAAAATAACGCTCCATGAGCGGAATGAGGGCGGCACCCAAGATGGCGGGATCCCCGGCGATCTCGCTGACAAGGCGCGTCGGGTAGGGCGCTTCCACGCCATAGCGCGCGCCGGATTTCGAAGGGGGAACCTGCAGGAGCCGCTCGCCCAGCGCCTGCGGCAGTTCGCCACCGTAGACGATTGCCTCCGGGTCGATGACACCGCGCAGCATGTCGATGGCGCGGTTGAGCGCTGGTGTAACTTCCTCAATCCACTCCTCCACGCCAGGCCAGAGAGGATCGAAACGCCGGCGCAGCTCGCGAATGTTGGCGATTTCGACGCCGCGGGCGTTCAGGCGCTTGAGCAATTCGCCTAGGGCAGGGCGCGACGGACCTTCCTCAACCGTGAAAACGCGGCTGATTTCGCCCGCATTGCCAAACGCGCCGAAAAGCGGTCTGCCGTCCAGAACAATGCCGCCGCCGAAGCCGTAGTTGAACGAGAGATAGCCGAAGGTGGGAAATCGCCGGCCGGCGCCCAAGGCCGACTCGCCGATCGCACCCGTCGTTCCGTTGTTCTCGACCAGTACCGGAAGATCGAACAGCGTTTCGAGTTCGCTGCGGATATCGACGAGTGACCAGTCGCGTAGCGGTTCCGGCGCGTTGAACCTGCGCTGACCGTCCACGAAAAAGCCGGCCATGGAAAACCCGACACCTATGAGGCGCGACGGATCGATGCCGCGGCCGATCATGGCTTCACGGATGCGCTGCTTGAGCAGGAACAGGGTGTCATGGCGGCTGTCCGGTCGCCCCTCAAGCATTTCCTCATGCACGATGTTGCAGGCGAAATCGCAGATACCGAAGGAAACGCAGTCGGTGTTGATGGAGATGCCGATCGTGTAGCCAGCGCCTCCATTCAACTGCAGCACAGGGCTCGGCTTGCCGCGCCCATGCGCGACGGCTTCGCCAAGTTTGATCAGTCCCGCCTCCAGCAACGTGTCGACGATGCGGTGAACGGAGGGCTGGGTGAGATTGGTCTGCGGTGCCACGGAGGAACGCATGGCGCCGCCTGACGCCCGCCGGACGATCTCCAGAACCATCCGTTCGTTGCCCGACAGGTCAGGTCGCGCCTGTCTTTTCATGACCTGTTCCTCCGCAGTCCGGTTTTTCTGCAGCCCGGCCCTACGGCGCATTCCTGCATGTTGAAATCATACATAATGTTTCAAAAATTTTGTCGCAAGCGCAATTGGTGGTCGTATCCGTCCTGAAATCGGGAGAGTCGACAATTTCATGCCGGTGAATCATCGGTCATAAATATTATACATAACGCATGATAAAGCCTTTCTATCGGACGCGGAAACGCGGGCGATATCGAGAAAGGTTTGCGAGATGGTCAGCGACGCCCCCGCGCTCAGGGTTGAGGACGCCAGTCTTCGTTATGACAGCTTCCAGGCTCTCAACGCCGTCAGTTTCAGCGCCCGCAAGGGCGAGCTGGTAACACTGCTCGGCCCCTCCGGCTGTGGCAAGACGACCCTGCTGCGCGCGATCGCAGGCTTCATTCCGCTCGATAGCGGACGGGTCGAGATCGAGGGCCGGGACATGGCCGGCATTCCGCCGGAGCGGCGCGATACCGCCATGTGCTTCCAGTCCTATGCGCTTTTCCCGCATCTGACTGTCTCCGGCAATATCGGCTTTGGCCTGCGCCAGAAGCGGCTTTCGGGTGCCGAGATGACGGCGCGCGTCGAGGAGGTTGCGGCCCAGGTGCGGCTCTCCGCCCAGCTTGAGCGTCTGCCTGCGCAGCTTTCGGGCGGGCAGCAGCAGCGCGTGGCACTCGCCCGCGCCATGGCCGTGCGCCCCGGCGTCATGCTGTTCGACGAGCCGCTCTCCAATCTCGACGCCAAGCTGCGCGATCAGGTGCGAGGGGAAATCCGCGCGCTGCAGCGGGCGCAAGGGTTTACCGCTGTATACGTGACCCACGATCAGGCAGAAGCGCTGGCCATGTCAGATCTCGTCGTTGTGATGCGCGCCGGCGTGGTCGAGCAGATGGGCGCGCCAGAAGACATCTATCGCCGCCCCGCCAACCGCTTCGTCGCCGATTTCATCGGCACCGCCAATATCATGGCCGCAAAGGTTCTCGCCGAAGACCGGACGAACGGCATCTACAAGGTGGAAACGCCGTTGGGCGAAGCCACGGTGCGGTCCGAAACTCCGCCGGTCGCTCAGCGGGTCTATCTGTGCTGGCGACCGGAAGATGCGCGCATCGTGGCGGACAGCGAAGCCGGGTCTGCGTGGGAGAATATCTATCGCCTGCAGGTCCGCTCGCGCACCTATCTCGGCAATCTGGTGGATCTCGAGGCCGGGCAGGGGGCGACGGACGGCGACAGCTGGCGCATCCAGACGCATGGCTACGCCGAGGGCGCAAGTGCTGCCGGCGAGGGCGATACGGTAGCAATCGAGATCGCGCCGAAGCATTTCCACTTCCTGAACGAGGCCGTCACATGAGCACGCGGCGGACTGCGGTTCCCTACCTTCTCCTGATCCCCGGCCTTGCTCCCATCGTCTTGCTGATGACGTTCGTCATAGGCATGGCGGTGAGCCAGTCCGTCACCTGGACCGAGGTGTCCGGACAGATCTCGCTGTCGTCCGAGGCCTGGTACACGGTTTTCGCCGATGAGCAGTTCGCACGCGCCTTCCTTTATTCCGCCCGGATCGGGACGCTCGGAGCACTCCTCTCCGTGGCACTTGCCTATCCGGTGGCGCTCTGGCTGCGCCGGCCTTTTGCCGGGTCCGATCTCGTCAGCGCGCTGATCAAGGCGCCAATCCTCGTCCACGGGCTGGTCGCCGCCTTCCTCTATGTCAATTTCGTCTCCTTCCAGGGCTTTCTCAATGTCGCGCTGGTCGGTCTCGGCCTCGCCGCCCGGCCTCTCCGCATGCAGAACGACCCCTATGCCATCGGCGTCGTCGTCCTGCAGGTCTGGAAGAACATGCCGCTCGCCTTCCTGATCCTGTCGGGCTCGGTGCGCGCAATCAGCGACGATGTGCTCAATGCGGCGCGGGATCTCGGCGCCGGACCGTTCGGGCGGCTGCGCCGCGTCGTCCTGCCGCTCACGCTGCGGTCGCTCCAGGCCGCCCTCATCATCATCTTTATCGGAGCGGCCGGCGACTACACGTTCCAGGCGGTCGCGGGACCGACGAACCTCAATTCCATGGCGCAATTCATGGTGCGCATGGAGACCGACAACGGGCTTCAGGGTGTGAGCCTCGCCTCCGTCGTCGCCGTCACCCTGATGGCACTCTCACTTGCCGGCTCGATCCTGCTGGCCGGACTCATGCAGCTTCTTGTCAAGCGGGCGGGGAGATAGATCATGGCCACGCCTTTCCGTCCTGCAGAGCGCTGGCGCAACCGCGCGCTGATCCTCTTCGCTCTCGTGGTCTTCTTCTTCGCCCTCCTCCTGCCGTTCGGCATGGCAGTGCTGTGGTCGCTCGTCGATCCCTCGCACCCCTGGGCCTATCCCAACGTCCTGCCGCCCGTCCTCTCGTTTGGGCGTTGGGTGGAAATTTGGACGACGAGCGGGCTACAGCAGGCACTCATCAACAGCTACACGGTCGCCGCGACCGTCTCGATCGCCACGATCCTGCTGGCATTGCCGACGGCCTTTGCCTTTGGACGGATGGAGTTTCACGGCAAGGCGGTCGCGCAGGTGCTGACGCTGCTTCCGCTTGCCATGCCGCTCTTCGTGCTCGCGATCTTCTACGTGACCCTTCTGTCGAAGCTCGGCATCTATTCACGCTTCCTGGGTATCGCCATCGGCCATACCGTCTGCCTTCTGCCCTATGCCATCCGGCTCTTGACGGTGTCGTTCTCGGGCGTCCGGCAGGATCTGATCGATGCCGCGCGCGATCTGGGCGCCAGCCGCCTGACCGTTTTCCGCCATGCCTATCTGCCGGTTCTGAAACCGGGGCTGCTTGCCGCAATCATCATCGTCTTCATCCTCTCCATCGAGGAGTTCGCGGTCTCCTACATCGTCGGCGCGCCGGACTTCACCACCGTACCGACCATTCTCTATTCCTACCTCGGATACAATTTCATCCGGCCCAATGCCGCGGCCGTGTCCCTGATCCTCGTCGTCCCCAATGTCCTCCTGATGCTGATTGCCGAGCACCTGCTGAAGAGCACAGGTACTGCGGCCTCGGCGGGCAAGGGATGACGGCGATGCCGTCTCGTCTTCCAACCCACCAAGGATTTTCCAACATGCTGAAGAAAGCTGCCCTTTTCGCTCTCGCCACGGCTCTGCCGCTGGCAGGCCTTCAGGCTCCGGCCCAGGCCAAGGATCTCGCTCAGATGAGCTGGGATGAAATCGTCGCCCAGGCCAAAAAGGAAGGCGAAGTTTCCTGGTTCAACTGGTATTTCCAGGACCGCTTCCGCGAGCAGGTCAAAGCCTTCGAGACCGAGACCGGTATCAAGGTCACGATCCCCAACGGTGAAGCCAAGGCCAATCAGGACAAGATGATGGCCGAAAAGTCTCGCGCCGAAGGCGATATCGATGTGATCTCGTTCGGTGGCGCGGCGCTCAACACATTCAAGCCCGAAGAAGTCTTCTTCGGTCCGCTGACGGCGCTTCTGCCGGAAGGCGCCAAGCTGCGCTACAAGATCGAAGGCGTCGACAACAAGGGCTATGCGCCGGCCTTCTGGGGCAACCAGACCGGTATCGCCTATAACCCCGCCCTCATCAAGGAAGCCGAGCTGCCCCACACGCTCGACGATTTCGTTGCCTTCATGAAGAAGAACCCCGGTCAGGTCGGCTTCAACACCGAAAACGGCGGCTCGGGCCCGGCGTTCATCGAGGCTGTGACGCGCGCGCTGGTCAAGGACATCGACTACACCGACGGCACGTCCTCGCCGGACAAAATCGCCAAGCTCGCACCGGCTTGGAGCTGGTTCAAGGCCAACCAGGCCGGCTACGTCATCACCGCATCCAACGCCGATAGCGTCACCCGCATCAACAGCGGCGAGTTCAAGCTGGTTGCGGCCTGGGAAGACCAGATCGCCGGTCTGCAGGTCAAGGGCGAAGTGTCCAAGGACATCAAGATGTATGTTCCGGACTTCGGCATGCCCGGCGGCGGCAATGTCGTGGCCATCCCGGCAAACGCCAGGCACAAGGCCGCTGCCCTCGTGTTCATCAACTGGCTGACCAGCGGCAAGACGCAGACCCAGTTTGCCAAGGTCTTCGGTATCGCGCCGCAGAACCCGGACGCCGACAGCTCCGTCGGCCTCATCCCGGCTGCCGACCGCAAGTTCTCGACCGTCTGGGCCGCCAAGCCCTTCGGCGACGATATCAAGAAGACCTTCGTCGGCAAGGTCACGCTGAACTGATCCTCGCCCGGATCAGAACTTCGTTACCGTGGCGTCGCGTCTCGCCCGCCACGGCTCTTCTCTCATTCGCACACCGAAAGACCATATCCATGCCCTTCACCGATCCGCGACCGCTCGCCACCCGCGAACGTCACAATGCCGTTGTTCCCGATGCCCTGATCGCCCATCGCGGCGCGCCCCTTCTGGCGCCGGAAAATACACTTCCCGCCATGCGCGCCGCAGCCGAAAAGGGCGCGCGCTGGGTCGAGGTCGATGTCAAACTGACCAGCGACATGAAGCCCGTTATTATCCATGATGATCGCCTCGACCGCACCACGAACGGCACAGGCTTTGTCGGCAATACGCTGTTCGAAGATATCCGCAAGCTCGACGCCGGAGCCAAGTTCAGCCCCGATTTTGCCGGCACCCGCGTGCCGACGCTGGAGGAGCTGGTCGAGACGGTGCTGGAACTTGATCTCGGTTTGCAGCTTGAACTGAAGCCGACCGCAGGCGACGATGTCGAGACGGCGGAAGTGGCGCTTGCCGCGATGAAGGCGCTGTGGCCGGTGGGTCGTAGCAAGCTGTTCTTCACCAGCTTCTCGATCCGCTCCGTCCATGCCGCCGCCCGCCTGATGCCCGACGTACCGCGGGCCTATGCCGTCGTCGCACCCCCGCGCGATCCGAAGGCCCTGCTCGACGAGACGAAGTGCCAGATCCTGCATGTGCAGCACGAATTCATGCCGGAGGACGCCCTGAAGCGTCTCGCCGACAGCGGCATCGAATATGCCGTCGCCACGATCAACGACCGCGAGATTGCAGATCGCTTCTTCAAAGCCGGCGCGCAAACCGTGCTGTCGGACCTGCCCGACCTTTTTGGCTGAGCCGGGATCAGGGAAGCGTGAAACGCATCTTATATGCGCTCACGCTTTCCTTCCTATTCCCCAGGGCTGGGTCAGCTCTTGACCGAACCGGCCGTCATGCCTGCCAGGAAGTAGCGCTGCGCGAAGAGATAGAGAAGCAGGAGCGGCAGCGAGCCAAGCACGCTCATGGCCATCATCTCGTTCCACTCAAACGCATGCTGGCCCATGAGAAGCTGGATGCCGATGGGCACCGTTCGCAAGCTCGTGGACTTGGTCAGCGTCAGGGCGAAGAGAAACTCGTTCCACGAGAGCAGGAACGTGTAGACAGAGGTGGCCACGATGCCCGGAATGGATACGGGGACGATGACGCGCCAGAGCGCAGTCCAGCTCGACCCGCCGTCGACCAGCACGGCCTCGTCGAGTTCCTTCGGAAGCGTGTTGAAATAGCCGGTCATCAACAGGATGGCATAGGGCAGTGTGAAGACCAAGTAGGTCAGGATCAACGCGAAATAGCTGTCGAAGATTTTCAGCGCGACGACGATGCCGAAATAGGGGATCAGCAGGGTGATCGGCGGAACGGTCTGCGTGCTGATGATGAAGACGTTCAGCGCACCCTTGAACCGGAAGGAATAGCGGCTGAAGCCGTAGGCGGTGAGGATGGAAATGAGAACGGTGAGCACCGTCACCACGCCCGCGATGAGGTAGCTGTTCAGGAAGAACCGTACCTTCACCGGATCGCGGAAGATCGTGAAATAGGCCTCAAGCGTTGCCTGCTTGGGCAGAAGCCGAGGCGGCAGTGCAAAGATCTCCGTGTTCGACTTCAGCGATGTGAAGAGCATCCAGAGGATCGGAAACGTCGCAAAGGCCAGGCCCGCCAGCAGCCCAACGTAAATGAGAAGCGTCGGAAGAACGGATCGTTTGAACGAGGAACGCTTTGCCATGCCGATCACCTGCGCTGCTGATGCTTGATGTAGAAATATGTCACGCTCATCGACATCACGAGGATGACGATGGCGCTCGCCGACGCGGCCGAGAACTCATATTGGGCAAACGCCAGCTTGTAGGTGAAGGTCGACAGCATCTCGGTCGAGTAGATCGGCCCGCCGCCGGTGGTCATCCACACAAGCGGGAAGACCTGCATGGTCCAGATGAAATCGAGAAGCGAAATGCTGATCATGACGGGCATGAGCTGCGGGATCGTGATGTACCAGAATTTTTCGAAGTCGTTCGCGCCGTCTATGCCGGCCGCTTCGTAAAGATCCTTGGGGATGCCCTGCAGTCCGGCCAGCAGGCTGACCATGTAGAGCGGATAGCCGGCCCAGATATTGGCGAAAGTCAGCGCATGTAGCGCGGTCTTGGGCGACGAGAACCACTCGACCTTGAAGTCCACGATATGCAGCGTCATCAGGATGCTGTTGACGACCCCGTTCGGATCGAGAAGCAGCCGCCATATGATGGCGATGATGACGGCCGTGAAAAGCCAGGGAAGAATGTAGAGAACACGCAGAATGCTTCTTATGAAGGGATCAATGCGCTGGGTGTTGAGCATCAGCGCAAAGGCGAGCCCGAGAAGCAGATGGAAGACGACGCTCATGACGGTGAAGTACAGCGTGTGACCGAGCGACTGCCAGAACACCGGATTTTCGAAGATGGTCAGGTAGTTCTTGAACCCGGCAAATCCCGCGTCCTTGCGCATGATGGCGTTGTCCATCAGCGAATATCGAAACACCGTCACCATGGGCAAAAGCATCAGGAAGACAAGAAGCAGCGTCGCCGGCGAAACATAGAGATAGGGCGTCAGCTTCTGCAGCGACCTGTAACTCAGCCGGGATTTTCTGGCTGCCTTCTTCGGTTGGGCTCCTGCAAGCGCCGGGCTTATACTGGTCATGGGACTTTACCTTCCAATTTGCCGACCATTTTTGCCGGCAAGCCCGCCGGCACTGGACGCAGAAGGCTGACGGCGCCGAAACGCCGCCAGCCACCTTGGGAGTATATTCAGATCAGAACTTGGCGAGCCATGCCTTTTGAGCTTTGGCAGCTGCATCCTTGGCCGACTGCTGACCGTCGAACAGCTTTTGCACTTCGACGTTCATGTCACGCATCAGTTCTTCAGCCACGGGAAGACCAACGAATTCGTTCGCCGGATAGCCGCTCTGATAGATCTTGAATGCGTCGCCGAAGATCGCGTCGGTCTTCACGAAGTCCGGTTGAGCCTTGACGTTGCCCGGAAATGCGTTGGCGATCGAGACCAGCTGGCTGTTGACCTTGGGGCTCATCAGGAATTCGACAAGCTTCCAGGCTTCATCCTTGTGCTTGCTGCTTTCGCTGATGCCGATACCCCAGGACGCATATGGCATTCCGCGCTTGCCGGTGTAACCGTCCTTCGCAGGGAGCGCCGAGACGCCGAAGTGAAGGTTCGGATTGCGCTGGCGGATCAGGTTCACGTGGGCAAGCGAGTCGATCATCATGCCAACGCGACCGTTGACGAACTCCTCGACCTTGTCCTGTTCCTTCTTGGCGAAGATGCCGGGCGAAACGACGCCGTCCTTGTTAAGCTTGTTGATGTAATCAAGCGTCCCGACCACATCGTCATTCTCGAGGTTCGGCTTGCCGTCCTTCAACATGGAGCCGCCGGATGCCCAGACCCAGGACATGACGTCGTTCTGGATGCCGCTCGGCGATTGCAGCGAAAGCGGAAGAACCCATCCGTACACATTCTTCGACGCATCGGTCATCTTCTTGGCCGCTGCGGCAAATTCCGTCCGGTTCGTCGGCATCTTGTCGACGCCTGCTGCCTTTGCCAGATCAAGGTTGACGAAGACCGGATAGACGAAAGAGGCGACAGGGAACATGACGCTCTTGCCATCCACCTTGACGATATCGGCGAGTTGGCTGCGATCGTATTTCGCCTTGTCCATCAGCGCGCCCATATCCGTGATGGCGCCCTGTTTGGTCAGGCCATTGACCCATGCACCATCGAGGCCGACCACGTCGCTGAGCGTGCCCGAAGCTGCGCCGACAACGATCTGGTCATGGGTGGTGGCATAGGGGCCGCTGACGAGCGTGACCTTGATGCCGGGGTTTTCCTTTTCGAACTGATCCATGATGCCGCGCATTGCGCCTGCCGGCATTTCGGGTTCCCACCACTGGATGAATTCGATGGTCGTATCCGCCGCCAGCGACGTCGAGGCCCAAAGACCGAGGGCCGCGGCGGTGATGGCCAGGGTTTTTCCGAATGTACTGAATTTCATGTCTTCCTCCCGTTCGACTGATGAAATGTCGATCCTCCCAAAGATCGTGCCGGCAGTAGGTTCCCATGATCGCGGCATGTCAACCGACATCTGAACGGAAATGCAAAATTATCTGGCATTTTGGATCATATCCATATGAAAATAAATGATAAAAAAATTTTGCGCGCGGAAATTTTATTGCACGTCTTCTGTTGCCCGAGATGCATTTTTTCTTTACTTTCGTAAACAAATGAAAGATTGACTGTAAGGACCGGAATAGGCGGGATCCGGCGCAATCTCATCCCGGCATCGAAAAGCTCATGCGGACGATGGCGGTCTGCTGCCTCTCTTGCCGAATTTCGCGCCATCAGGCATTGGGGTTTTCACAGGAATTGAAGTCCGGATGCCCGTTCCGGCAAATGGCGGGGGAAACGAATGGCGAAGAAAACATATCGGTCCATGGATGATTTCGCGGTTGCCTGCGGAGTGTCTCGCCCGACTCTTTCGAAATACTTTGATGATCCGTCCCAGGTGAAAGAGGTCACCCGCAAGAGCATCGAAGCGGTACTCAAGAAGTCGAACTTCGAACCGAATCTCTTTGCAAGGCACCTGAACAGGAAGCGCACGAAAAATATCGGCATTCTCGTCCCCACGATGGCGGACCCGTTCTATGTGCAGGTCGTGTCATTGATTGAAATCGAGTTGCGCGGCAAAGGCTATTGGCCGGTGCAGATTTCGTCGCACACGCGACCCGAACTGGAAGAGGAGGCCGTCCGCACGCTTTTGTCGCTGAAGGTGGCCGGCGCGATCGTCGCGCCCATGGGCAACAGCTCACGGAAGTTTGCACTGGAACGGCTGAAGGATGCCATTCCCATCGTCTGCTTCGATAGTCCTTCGCGCTTCAATCTGCCCTTCGTCGGAAACGACAACGCACAGAGCGTCGCGGCCATCGTTCAGTACCTCTGCCGCTCCGGCGAGCCGCCGGTCTTCCTGGATGTTCCGCATCTGGTGGAAAACACCAATGAGCGCACCGAAAGCTATTCCGCAACGATGGCGCGGGAAGGCCATTCGCCGCTGGTGATTGCCTGCGATGCGCCGCCATCCTGGGAATTCGAACGGCTCGGTTATGAGCAGATGAACCATCTGCTGGCGAAGGGGGGATTGCCGGGCAAGACACTGCTCTGCGCCAATGATCGTTTTGCTTTCGGGGCCATGGCCGCCGCCTTTGCCGCTGGCCTCAAGATCGGGCGGGCCGACGGCTGCGATATTCGCATCGCCGGCCATGACGATCACCCGCTCAGCCGCTACGCCTGCCCATCGCTGACGACGATGGCACAGAATGCGCCAGAAATCGCCGCGCGTTCGGTTGAAATGCTGCTGAATCTCCTCGACGAGGACGCTGCCGGACGAAAGGCGATGCCGAACAGCGTCATCCTGGAAGCGACCCTTGTCATGCGCGATTCCGCATAAACGAGGCTAACCGTGATCATTTCAACGTTTCACAGAAACGCTGAAACGATCTATCGCCTTGTTTTTGCGCAATTTCGGACGCGAAACCGGTTTCCACCTTCGCTGAAATTGCTCTAACCCTTCACCCGCGGCCAAGTTCGCGCCATGCGGCGGCGATGTCGGCGAGCGCTTCATGCGCTTGCGGGATGGCGCGCGCCATCGAAACGAAACCGTGGATCTGTCCGGGCCAGACACGATAGGTCCCACCCGCCTCATCCTTCAGTCGCAGGGCATAGGCCAGACCTTCATCGTAAAGCACATCGCAACCGGCAAGAACGACGAAGGCAGGTGCCACACCGGCGAGCGACGCGGTCAGCAAGGGTGAGGCGCGCCAGTTCGTCATGGCCGCCGGATCATCGCAATACTGCTCCCGAAACCACCGCATTGCCTCGGCCGTCAGCCCAAAACCGTTCGCGAATGCGCGGTAGCTTTCCGATTGCTGGCGCTGGTCGGTGACCGGATAGATGAGGAACTGTCCTGCCACTGGCGGCGCTTCGCCATCGCGCGCCAACAGCGCCACAACGGCCGCCAGGTTTCCGCCCGCGCTGTCGCCAGCAACAACGATGCGTCTCGGATCGATCCCCAGCACATCGGCATGCATCACCATCCAGCCCAGGGTGGCCGCGCAATCCTCAATCGCTGCAGGAAAGGGGTGTTCGGGCGCCAGCCTGTAGTCGGGCGAAACGACAACGGCCTGAGCCATATTTGCAAGGATACGGCAGATGTCCTCGTGGGTCTCCGGTGCGCCGATGACAAACCCGCCACCATGAAGGTAGAGCATCGCCGGGGCACCCTCGCGCGGCGCATCGCGGCCGCGCCAGATTTTCACGCGTATGCCGCTGACGACCTGCTCGGTGATC
Source organism: Limnomicrobium aquaticum (assembly GCF_040545545.1). Taxonomy (NCBI): domain Bacteria; kingdom Pseudomonadati; phylum Pseudomonadota; class Alphaproteobacteria; order Hyphomicrobiales; family Rhizobiaceae; genus Limnomicrobium; species Limnomicrobium aquaticum. The sequence goes on along the minus strand of NZ_JBEPMB010000003.1, from coordinate 58,539 downwards.
TCCCCGACCGGCTCAAGAGGCTGCTGAAGCCTGGCAAAGCCGGCGAAATATTGCCGTCGCGCCTCTTCCGGTGTGCAGTTTTCGACAGGCTTTTCAGGCTCGGACGGCCACTGCAGCGCGTTGAGAGCCGAAGGGTCGAGCCTGTTCATGCCAGCAGGCTCCTGGCCTCGGTCTCGGTGAATTCGATGGGTTGCGCGAGCTCTGACTCGATCAGTTGCGCGGTGCCCGTTTCGCCGGCGCGCAGGATCGATTCCATGATGTCGAGGACATGCAGGGCGAGATCACCCGAAGCACGCGGCGGCCGGCCTTCGACAATGGAACGTGCAAGGTCGGCAAGGCCCACCATCCGGTAATTGGCGCGGTCGGGCTTGTCGATCGGCCAGTTGACCGCGCCGAAGAGATCGCCGGCAGTGTCTGTCTCTTCCCAGGGCGCACCCTGTCTCGAAAGTCCTATGACGCCGCCGAAATTGTCAGGGTCAGGAAGACGCAGGGAACCTTCCGTTCCATGCAGCTCAATCGGATAATTGGAGTGGCGGAAAACGTCCCAGGAGGCACCGAAGGTGACGGTTGCGCCGTTTTCAAACTCCAGAAGCGACAGGACGCTGGTCGGCGTCCCGACCTTGAAGGTCGTGTTCTTCTTCGGTCCTTCTGCGGTAATCAGGCGCTCCTGCTGCCCGCTCGTCGCCACCGCCTGCACGCGGCGGACGGGACCCATGAGATTGACCATCATGGAGAGATAATAGGGGCCCATGTCCATGACCGGGCCTGCGCCCGGCTGGTAGTAGAAACCGGGATCCGGGTGCCAATGCTCCATCCCGCGGCCCATCATGAAGGCCGTCCCCGTCACCGGCTTGCCGATGGCGCCCGAAGAAATCATGCGCCGGGCAAGACGGCCTGCGGCACCCAGGAACGTATCGGGTGCGGAGCCCAGAGCAAGGCCCCTCTGTTTGGCCGTCGTGACGAGGCTGCGGCCTTCCGCGCCTGTGACACCCAACGGCTTTTCAGTGAAGACATGTTTGCCCGCCAGCAGCGCCTGCATCGAAATATCATGATGGGCGGCGGGTATGGTGAGGTTCAGGACGAGGTCGATATCCCTGGAAACGATCAGGTCCTCGACTGCCTGGGCGCGGAGGCCGAACTGCTCCGCGCGCGCTTTTGCCGCAGCCGGATTGATGTCGGCGCAGGCGGTGATTTCGACATTCCGAAACAGCGCGGCGTTGCGCATATAGGCAAGCGAAATGCTGCCGCAACCGACCACGCCGATGCGCAGAACCTGTTCTTTTTGTGTTGTCATATCAATTACCTATAACTTCCTGCGTGGGGGATTGAGATCCGAAAGGACGGCCGATGACTGCGCGCGCTTCACGATTAAACTTGACGCACGATAACATTTAATCTTACGTAATGACAAGACGTTGGGAGGCGTCTCGATCCCACCAAATGCTCGTCTCCGGTACCCCTGCGTCAGCGGCAAATGGCTTGCGACTTTCGCAAGGCCGGAGCACCCCATCGAACAGCCAGCGCCCCCTGGCTTGCACAGGACAGGTCAGGACCATCATGAACACGACAGAACTGAAAATCGGCTGCCAGACATTCACCTGGGAGATGCTCGGCAGCGGCTGGGACGGCGGGCCGGACGACCTCCTGAGCGCCATTTCTGCGGGCGGCTATTCGGGTATCGAAATCACCGATACGATGATCGGCCACTATGCCGGCAAGCCGGATGCCTTTGCAAAAGCGCTGGCCTCGGCCGGACTGCAGCTTGTTTCCTTTGCCTTTGGGTCGCAAAGCGGCTTCACAATTCCTGCGATGCTCGCCGAAGATCTGGAGGCAACGCGGCGCTGGGTGGATTTTGCCGCGCATTTTCCGGGCGCGCTCGTGTCGATGGGCTCCGCAACGGTCATGGATGAAGGTCCGCGCGAGGAGAAATTCGCCATCGCCGCAGAATGCTACAACCGGTCGAGCGAAATCGGCAGGGCGGCAGGCGTGACCGTCGCCATTCATCCCTCATCGCACCACAACACGCTTCTGTTCACCCGCGCCGATTACGACGCCATTTTCGAGAAGCTGGAGCCGACGGTCGGCTGGGTGCCGGATACCGGCCATATCCTGCGCGGCGGCCAGACGATGGGCGACACGCTCAACGCCTACCGCGACCGCATCCGCTACGTTCATCTGAAGGATGTGGACAAGGCGGGGAACTGGGCGATGCTGGGGCAGGGCGCATGTGATGTGCCCGCAGTGATTGAAGCTGCGAAAAACGCGCCGAATTTCAATGGATGGATCGTGGTGGAGGAGGAATCGAAAGAAGCGGGAGCAGACCCGGCCCGCGCCGTGAAGGTCAATTTCGAGACATTGCGCAGGTTAGGGTTCTAAGGGCGAGCAGCGGCGGCCGGCCACGCCTGAATTGTCAGGCGTAGCGCACTTCGACGCCAAGCTTGTCGAGCCGATGGCGGATGCTGTGGGGCAGGCCGCTGTCGGTAATGATCAGATCGACGCGGGAGAGCGAGAAGGCCTTGGAGGATGCGCCAATGTCCCACTTGCTCGAGTCAGCCACCAGGACGACGCGACGGGCCATGCGCACCAGGTTCCGCTTGGTGCGGGCGACGTCTTCGGAGACATCGACGACGTCAAAGGACTGGTCGATCGCGTGCGCACTGACGAAGGCCTGATGGGCGACGAGCCCGCCGAGCACCTTGTCGGAATCGGCGATCAGCGTGCTGACCGTGCTCGGAAATACCCGGCCGCCGATCATGTGGACGTCGAGGCCGGGCCGATACATCAGGTGCTGCGCGATGTTCATCGCCGTCGTCGCCACGACGACATTGTTGACCGGCGGCATCTGCATGGCGACCTGCAGCAGGGTGGAGCCGCTGTCAAAGACGATGGACTGGTTGTCGATGATCTGTTTCGCGGCGAGATGCGCGATCCGCCGCTTGGCGTCGAAATTGCGCTGCATGCGCTCTTCGAAGGCGGCGGCGGGCGATGCTGCAGGCAGCGCAATCGCGCCGCCATGGGTTTTGATGAGGAGTTTCTTCGACGCCAGAAGCTCGAGATCGGCGCGTATGGTGACCTCTGAGACTTCGAACAGCTCCGAAAGCTGGTTCGTCCTGATCTGACCGACCCGCTGCAGCTCGATCAATATCTGTTGCCGTCTCTGCTCTGCCAGCATGTGCAATCCCAAATGAACCGCGCTTTTCGAAGGTGGCTTTTGAAATTCGAAAGGGCGGAGACGTTTCGAAAGGTTTCGTTTTGAATTTCGCATCATTTAGCACGGAAATTTGATCTCGCTAAGTGAAAAATGAAAGGTTTCGAAAGATTGAGTCTTTGTTTGCTTTCGAGTTAAGGTCCGCTCGATCTCTTCAGCTCACATAAGGAAATCATCATCATGGGTCTTGGAACCAAAATTCGCCTGTCTCGCCTTTTCTCCAATCCGTCCGGAAATCTCTTCGGCGGGGCCGTCGACCACTTCGTCGGCTACGGCAATGTCCGTGAAGGCGGGCTGGCAGATCTGCCGGGCGCGCTCAGCCGCGTCATGGCAGGCGGTCCCGACTATGTGAGCATCCAGCCGGGTGCTGCCCGCCATCTCTGGTCCCAATATGCGGGCAAGGCGGCTCTCGTCATCCAGGCCGGCTGCTTCACGGCCGACGACCGCATTCGCCAGCTGATCGCAACGCCGGAAGACGCCGTGCGCTATGGCGCAGATGCGCTCGCGGTGGCCATTCCAGTTCGCGGCAATACCGAGGGTGAGTATATCCGGTGGCTGACAGATACGGTCAACGCGGCGGCACGCTTCGAAATGCCGGTCATCGCCCATGTCTATCCGCGCGATTTCTCCGACGGTGGCAAGATCGTCTTTACCCCGGACGAGATCGCCTATGCTGTGCGCATCGGCTACGAGACGGGCGTCGATGTGATCAAGGTCGGCTACACTGGGGACTTCGACTCGTTCCGCGAAACGGTTGCGACCTGCCCGGTCCCCGTGGTCATCGCCGGCGGACCGAAAACCAAGGACCTCCTGGGCGCATTGACCCAGACCGCAGACGCCTTGCGGGCGGGCGCGAAGGGTGCCGTCGTCGGCCGCAATCTCTGGGGCCATGGCGACACGACGAAGGCGGCTCTCGCCTATAAGATGGTCATCCACGATGGTGTGGCGCCTGCAGACGCGCTCGCTGCCGCAGGAGCATAATCCCATGTCGGGCCGGATCGATGTCATCGGATTCGGAGCCATTGCGGTCGATCACATCGTCTATGTCGATCGACCGCTATCGGCCGGCAAGGGCAAGGTGACGGGCCGCCGGCTCGCCCACGGCGGCAATGTCGCCACGGCCCTTGTGGCCGTGGCCCGCCTTGGCGGTCGTGGCGCCTTTATCGGCTGGTTGCCCGATCTTGCAGACGATGTCGCCGGTATCGAACTTCAGCGCGAAGGCGTCGATATTTCCATGGCGCCGCACCGGCCTGACGCAGCGCCCATACGATCGCAAATTACCGTCGGTTCCGATGGAGAGCGCTTCATCGCCTATGATGACGACGTGCCCCACGGCACGTCCGATAGCCTGGCCGAAGAAACATTCACCGCCGCGGCGGTTCTGCTTGTCGATGGCTATGCGGTGCATTCTGAGCCGGCCGTCGGGCGCGCGAAGGCGCTGGGCGTGACCATCGTTGCCGACATCGAGTGGTCGGTGGGTGAGGCGACAGACCGCGTCATGGCGCTTGCCGATCATCTCGTCCTGCCGATGGCCTTCGGGCGCGGGGCGACCGGTCTGAACGATCCCGTTGACATCCTCGACCGGCTCTGGCGCAGCGACTTGACTGCCGTCGTGCTGACAGATGGCGAACGCGGCTCCTATTTGCGCCAAATTGGCGACGAAAGAATTTGGCATATCCCGGCAATTCCGGTGCAAACGGTGGATACGACCGGAGCCGGCGATTGCTATCACGGCGCCTATGCCCTGGCTGTCGCCAGGGGCGAAAAGCCGCTGGACTGCGCCGCCTACGCGACCGCCGCCGCCGCACTTTCCGTGACCGCCGAGGGCGGACGCAGCGGGCTTCCGACAGACACGGCCTGCCGGGAAATCATGCGCCAGGCCGCCGCGCCGACAATCGTGAAGCTCCGGTAAAAGACTGCATCCGAATGTTGATTCAGGTCAGCGCAGCCTGCCGCAGTCGAGGCCGCATGGAAGCATGCCGGCGCGTGTCTTCAACACAAAAAATTACGCGCGTCAAAAAATAATATCTCCTGAAGCTATTCATGCTACGTCATTTTAATATATATTTTACAATAGCTTATGTATTTCATTCCGACATCTCGAGGATCGAGACCCAAAATTTTCTATTGACAAGCCAGCCCAGTCCTGACCCTTTGGGAAGCAAGAACGGCAGCGGGAGACTGCCTGATGAATGCTGATACGCGCCGGGAGGAATCGTCGTGGCTGTCGTGGTGCTGGACAAGATCTGCAAGACCTATGGAAACAAATTTCACGCGATCAAGGATCTCAGCCTGACGATCGAGGACGGCGAATTCCTGATTCTCGTCGGCCCGTCCGGCTGCGGCAAATCGACGGCTCTGCGCATGATTGCCGGCCTTGAGGAAATCACCAGCGGGACGCTGAGCATTGGCGGGCAGGATGTCGAAGACCTGCCGCCCAAGGATCGCGATATCGCCATGGTGTTTCAGAACTACGCGCTCTATCCGCACATGACGGTGTTCGACAATATCGCCTTCTCGATGAAGCTCGCCGGCAAGAGCAAGGCAGAGCGGGAGAAGCGCGTCAATGAGATCGCCAAGGTCCTGCAACTGGAAACGCTTCTGCAGAACAAGCCGGCGCATCTCTCCGGCGGCCAGCGCCAGCGCGTCGCCATGGGCCGCGCCATGGTGCGCGAGCCGGCCGCATTCCTCATGGACGAGCCGCTCTCCAATCTCGACGCGAAGCTGCGCGTGCAGATGCGGGCGGAGATTGCGGGCCTGCAGCGTCAGCTCGGCGTGACCACGATTTACGTGACGCACGACCAGACCGAGGCCATGACGATGGGCGACCGGGTTGCGGTGCTGAAGGGTGGTGTGCTGCAACAGGTCGACACGCCAAAGGCGCTCTATCATCACCCGGTCAATGCCTTTGTCGCCGGCTTTATCGGCTCTCCGTCCATGAACCTCTTCGAAGGTCGCCTCGAAAATCGCAGCCTCCGGTTTGCCTCCGTCTCCCTGCCGCTTCCCCCGGCGGCATTCGAGCGCGCGCCGGGCCTGGCTCGTTTCGAGGGCAAGAGCGTGGTTTTCGGGATTCGTCCTGAAGATCTCTACGACAGCAAGTTGCCGTCCGGCTCTGCCTTCTCGACTGTGCCGGCCATGGTCAAGTCCATCGAAGAGCTGGGTTCGGAGCTGATCGTGCATCTGAAGCTCGACGCGAGCCGCGTTGATTCCGGCGACCCGGATGCGGTCGAGGATCTGAGCGGTGCTGCCAACACGGTGGCCAAATTCGAGGCCGCAAGCACGATCCAGCTGGGTCAGCAGATCGATCTGGCAATCGACGCATCGAAGCTGCATTTCTTCGATCCTGTCACCCATTTGGCACTCTGAGACGGGAGGCAATCCGATCATGCCTGCAAAACAGGAAAAACGTCTTCGCGTCGGTGTTCTGGGCGCCGGGCAGATTGCCCAGGCCGCGCATTTCGAAAGCTGCACCAAGGCCGCCAACGCCGACCTCTACGCAATCTGCGATGTTGCCGACGACCTGCGCGAACGCATGGTGATCACCCATGGCGCAACGAAGGGCTATAACGATTACGCCGCCATGCTTGCCGATCCCGAGCTTGACGCCGTCGTCATTGCGACCGCCGATGCCTTCCATGTTCCGGCTTCCATCCAGGCGCTCGAGGCCGGCAAACATGTGCTCTGCGAGAAGCCCGTCGGCCTGACCGTCGAGGAATGTATCGATCTCAAGGCAGCGGTTGAACGCACGGGCAAGGTTTTGCAGGTCGGCCACATGAAGCGTTTTGACGCCGGTCTCCAGGCGGCGAAGTCCTTCATTCGCGACGAGATGGGCGAGATGATTGCGCTCAAGGCCTGGTACTGCGACAACACGCATCGCTACGCGATGACGGACGCCGTACAGCCGCTGATCGTCACCAGCGCGAGGGCAAAAAAACCCTCCGCCAATCCGAAAGCCGACCTGCGCCGCTACTACATGCTGGCTCATGGCTGCCATCTCATCGATACGGCACGCTACCTTGCCGGCGATATCGTCTCGGTCGATGCGCGCTTGCTGGAGCGTGCCGGCATCTGGTGCTGGTTCATCGATGTCGAGTTTGCATCCGGTGCGCTCGGGCATCTGGATCTCACGGTCCAGGTGCGCATGGACTGGCACGAGGGCTTCCAGATCTATGGCCAGAACGGCAGCATTCTCGGCAAGACCTATAACCCCTGGTACTACAAGTCGAGCGAGGTGGACATTTTCCGCGAGGCCGATGGGGCGACGCATCGCGTGCTTGGCGCTGACGGCCATTTTTACCGCCGGCAGCTTGAGGGCTTTGCCCGCACTGTGCTCGACGGGGCGGCAATGGAAGGCGCCGACATTGACGACGGGCTTGCCTCGGTGCGGGCCATGGTGGCGATTGCCCGCTCGGCGGAATCCGGCAAGCCGGTCGCGCTGGCCGATGTCTCCGGTGGCGTGTGATGAAGCTCGGCATCTTCGCCAAGACCTTCGACGGACACGATCCACAGACCGTTTTGCAGGCGGTCGCAGCGGCAGGCTACGCTGCCGCGCAATATAACATGGCCTGTTCGGGCCTTGCCTCCATGCCGGACAGGATCGAGGCTGCCGAAGCCCATCAGGTGGCGGTGGCCGCAGCGAGCAACAAAGTCGAAATCGTCGCCGTTTCCGGCACGTACAACATGATCCATCCCGATCCTGCCATACGCGAAGCCGGGCATGCGCAGCTAGCGACCATGGCCGCGCGCTGCGCGGAGATGTCGACCCGGCTGATCACGCTGTGCACCGGCACGCGTGATCCCCACGACCAGTGGAAGGAACATCCCGACAACGACACGCCGGAAGCCTGGCGTGACCTTCTGGACTCCATGGCGAAGGCGGTCCGGATCGCCGAGGAACGTGACGTGGATCTGGGGATCGAGCCGGAGCTTGCCAACACCGTGAACTCCGCCGACAAGGCGTTCCGTCTCATCTCGGAATTGCAGAGCCCGCGGCTGAAGATCGTCCTCGATCCGGCCAATCTCTTTGAGGTCGCGACGCTCGAAGACCAGCGCAGAACCGTCTCCCGCGCCATCGATCTTCTGGCCGACCGGATCGTCATGGCACACGCGAAAGATCGCACTCCAGACGGCAGGTTTGCGACAGCGGGCACGGGCGTGCTCGATTACCGGCATTATCTGACCTGCCTGAAGGACATCGGTTTTGCCGGAAGCCTGGTCACTCATGGCCTTGCCGCCGCCGAAGCAAACGACGTCGCCTTCTTTCTCGGCGACCATCTGAAGGCCATCGGCGCATGACAAGCCTCGGGACGTTTCAAACTGCCGATGGCACCACCCTTCATGTCGATGGCGACGCCGATGATCAGGGTGATAGCCTGCCGGTCGTCTTCCAGCACGGGCTCTGCGGTGATGCCGGACAGACAGCGGAGGCCTTTCCAACCTCCGCAAGTTTTCGCCGGATTACGGTCGAAGCGCGGGGTCACGGTCGTTCGGCATCCGGCGACGCATCCCGCTTTTCCATTTCGACCTTTGCCGATGATATCGCGGCCTATTTCGAGCGCCATCTGACGCCGCCGGTCGTGGTGGGCGGCATTTCCATGGGGGCGGCAATTGCGCTCCGGCTCGCCGTGCAGAGACCGTATCTGGTGCGTGGGCTCATTCTCGCCCGGCCCGCCTGGTTCGTCGCCGCAGCCCCGGACAACATGCAGCCAAATGCAGAGGTTGGACATTTGCTGGCGACGATGCCGCCGGAAGCAGCAAAAGAGGCCTTTTTGGCCGGCAAAACCGGCCGCCGCCTCGCCGAGGAGGCTCCAGACAATCTCGCCTCGCTGACCGGCTTCTTTTCCCGCGAGCCCATTGCCGTCACTGCGGCCTTGCTGACCGCCATTTCCGCCGACGGTCCGGGTGTCAGCGAGGCCGATCTTGCCCGTATCAACGTGCCGGCACTGGTCATCGGACATGGCCGCGACATCATTCACCCTTTCGCCCATGCCGAGGCGCTTGCTGCATCAATTCCGCATGCGCGGCTCGTGCGCATCACACCCAAGGCAGAAGACCGTGCCCGATACGTCTCGGACTTCCACGCCGCCGTCCATGCCTTTCTGAAGGAGATCGCCGCAAATGCCTGATCGAAACAAAAACTGGATCGCAAATTTGCCAAAGGACAGGCTCATTGCCGAGTTTTCGGTCTGGTCGGCAGACCTTGTGCGTTTGGCGGATGATCTTGCGCGCGTCGATCCGTATGTCGATGTCCTTCATATCGACGTTGCCGACGGCCATTTTGCGCCGGCCATGCTGTTCTTTCCCGATCTGGTGGCCGGCGTGCGAAAGATTTCGACACGACCCATCCACGTCCATCTGATGATCGATGACAGCATTGTTCTCTCGCAGATCGAGCAGTTCGCGGATGCCGGCAGCGATTTGATCAGCCTGCATGTCGAAAACGAAAGCGTCGCAGACGCAGCGCTAGCGCTGCTGGAGACACGGAACATTGCCGCCGGGATGGTCTTGCGGGTGGAAACGCCCGTCGAAGCCATCCGCAAATATGCCCCCCGCCTGGACTTTATCACCCTGCTCGGCACGGCCATCGGCGTCAAAGGCCAGGGCCTGAGCGACAAGGCCTGCGATCGGCTTGGCGAGGCACGGCGGATCATCGCCGACTGCGGCGCTGCGCACCGCATTGTTCTGGCCGCAGACGGCGGGATTCGCGAGCACACCGTCCCGCTCTTGAGACAGGGCGGTGCCGAAACGGTGGTGCTGGGATCGCTTGCCTTCAACGCGCCCTCGCTGGAAGAGCGGATGGCCTGGCTGAAGGCTCTCTAGACGCTCTTTCAACGAAAAGCTCTTTCGGTCTAACTCGGATTCCAACATGCAGCAGATCGCCATCGGTGTAGATCTCGGAGGAACACAGGTTCGTGCGGCGCTTGTCGGCGAAGCCGGAAACCTGCTCGCTCAGGCCTCTGAGCCCACCGACGCGATGGCCGGACCCGAGCGCGTACTCTCCCAGATCAGCCATCTGGTGGAGGGACTTCTTGAAACCGATCGTTCGCTGCAACCGCTTGGCGTCGGCGTCTCGACGCCAGGGCCCGTCGATACGACCACAGGGATCGCCAGCGACATTCCGACTCTGGCGGGTTTCGACGGTTTCCCACTGCGGGCAGAGCTGCAGCGTCGTTTCGATCTGCCGGTGAGCCTCGAAAACGACGGCATTTCCGCCGCCATCGGCGAATGGCGCTATGGCGCCGGGAAAGGCTGCGATGATCTCATCTACATCACCGTCAGCACCGGAATCGGGGGCGGCATCGTTTCGGGCGGCCGTGTCCTGCGCGGAAGAAAGGGAATGGCCGGCCATGTCGGACACATGGCAATAGTCCTCGACGGCGAAGCCTGCCCCTGCGGAAGTCGTGGCTGCTTTGAAGCCTATGCCTCCGGCACCGCATTTGCCAGAAGGGCACGCCTGGTTGCGGCTGGGGATGCGCAAACAAAGCTTGGCAAAAATGGCAAGCCGATCGACAGCCGCGGCGTTTTCCTTGCCGGACGCGAAGGCGACGCGCTGGCCAATCGTCTGATCGACGAGGAAGCCGAGCTGCTTGGACGCGGCATCACGAACCTCATCCACATTCTGAGCCCCGAGATCGTGGTGATTGGCGGAGGCCTCGCCAACGAATTCGACAGATTGCATCCCCGCATCCGCGACTGCATTTCCCGCACCGCGATGCCAGCCTTTCGCGATGTCCCGGTGGTTCATGCGGGTCTGGGCCAGAATTCCGGATTGATCGGTGCCGCGGCCCTTGTCTTTCTGTAACTGAAGCATTCGCTTGGCCGTCGGCGGCTCCAAGCCGCATTCCCATTTCCGCGCCGAGCGCCTGAAGGTGGCTCATTGGACGCACCATTCCCTCGAATTCGACGATCTCCACCGCTTCGTTGAAGCGGACAAGGTCGATGTCCTTGTGCGTCTTGTCGCTGATACGGCACGACATATTCGCTTCAGGCGACCTGAACGACTTCTCTCTTGACGACCGCGCGCAAAGCTGTTTGGATAAGTGGATACAAAAATCCAGTGAGCCAGAATGATCGCAAACCTCTCATCTCCATCACAAGCTGCCTCTACGGCCGAAGAGGAGGCGTATCTCTACCTGCACAAGGCACTGCGCCTTGGCCGGTACAAGGCCGGCGAGCGGCTGATCCCGGAAGACATTGCCGCCGAGATCGGGATGAGCCGCATGCCGGTGCGCGAGGCGTTTCGCCGGCTTGCTGCCGACGGGCTGGTGACGCTTCGGCCCAATCGCGGCTGCGTGGTGGCCGGGCTCACGCTTGACGAACTCAATGAAGCCTTCGAAATCCGCTCCGTGCTGGAAGGTCTGGCCGTCCGGCTCGCGATGCCAAAGCTGGCGGAAGAGCATTTCGAGGAAATGGACCGTCTGCTCCTGCGCCTGGAGCGTGCCGGCGAAGCCGGCAGCAGCGACTGGGTCCTCCGGCACCAGGAGTTTCACGCCTATATCTATGGCTTGAGCGGCCGGCCGAAGCTGATCCGGCAGATCGCCGCGCTCCACGTGGCGATCGAGCCCTACATGCGCATCTGGTTCGACTATGTCGAAAAGCCGCTTTCGGCACGCGATGAGCATCAGAAGCTGCTCGACGCGCTGAAGTCAGGGGACACGGCAGAAGCCGAGCGGGAAATGGAAGATCATGTTCTCGGCACAGCCTCTCTACTGGCCGAGTTCGCAAGTCCCGGTCGGCGCGACTATGGAATACATGGGCAATGAGCCGTGCTTCATTTCGGAATAATCCGAACTAAAGCCGAATTGCTTACGACTAGGGTAATGCCTGGCGCTCAGGCGAGATCGCGATGACAGGCTGGGGTCTGTCGGCACGCGAAAGCCTGCTTGGCGCCGCCGCTCGAAGCTGCGATGGCAGGACGAGCGATGCAAGACAATATTCTCGGCACAGCCTCGCTGCTGGCCGAGTTCGCAAGTCCGGCTGGCGATAAGCACCGGACCGTCACGATTGTCCGAAGCCGGGGAGACATCCGGCAAGGACGGGGAACAGCCGCTTATGCGGCACAACAAAAAGGGAATAGCCATGACAATTCGTCGTATGGCCGCAACTGCGGCTGCCTTCATGACACTCGCCGCCGCGTCGTTTGCAAGCGCTGCGGAACTGCCGAAGGAAATCAAGATCGCCACGGAAGGCGCCTATGCACCGTGGAACTTCGTCAATTCCGACGGCAAGCTCGATGGCTTTGAAATCGACCTCGCCAACGATCTTTGCGCCCGCATCAAGGTGAAATGCTCGATCGTCGCCCAGAACTGGGACGGCCTCATCCCCTCGCTGAAGGTCGGCAAGTTCGACGTGATCATGGCCGCCATGTTCATCACGCCGAAGCGCCTGGAAACCATCGACTTCACGCAGCCCTATGCCATCGACCCGACCGCCATCGGCGTTGCCAAGAGCAGCGATCTGGGCAAGCAGGGCCCGTCGGCGGAAAAGATCAAGCTTGAAGATGAAAAGGCTGCCCAGGCTGCCATCGACAAGATGAAGCCGGCACTCAAGGGCAAGGTGATCGGGGTTCAGTCCGGCACGCAGCTTCTGGCATTCGTGAAGAAATACTTCGGCGATGTGGCCGAAGTGCGCGAATACAAGACCACGGAACAGCATGACCTCGATCTCGCCGCCGGACGCATCGACGCCGTCGTCGTGCAGCAGACCAATCTGGCGGCTATTTTCGCCAAGCCGGAATTTGCCGATTACACGGCAGCAGGTCCGGGCTTTGTCGGCGGCATTCTGGGTATGGGCACCGGCGCCGGTGTCCGCAAGGAAGACGCGGCGCTGAAGACGGCCTTCAACAAGGCGATCGATGACGCCATCGCCGATGGCACGATCAAGCGCCTGTCGGAGAAGTGGTTCCACGCTGACGTGACCCCGGTAAAGTAAGCCAAGGCGGACCAATGGGGATCGGGTGCGAAACCCGATCCCTCTCCATCACTTTAAACAACCGGACTGCTGCGCCGTCCGACAGGTTTCTTGATCCCCATGTTCGACAAACTCCCTCTGCTCGGTTTCGGAGCAGGCGGCTGGGGTGCCCTGCTTGTTGAAGCAGCCGGCATCACCCTGGCTCTGTCTGTCCTCGGCTTCGCGCTTGGCGCCGTTTTTGGCGGCCTGGCTGCGGCCGGAAAGCTTTCGCCCAAGAAGGTGCCGCGCGGTCTTGCCTCGTTCTATGGCACCGTGTTTCGCGGTGTTCCGGATCTTCTGAGCATCTATCTCTTCTATTATGGCGGCAGCGTCGCGCTGACCTCCATTGCCCGTCTGTTCGGCGCGGAAGGCTTTGTCGGGCTGCCCACCTTTGCCACCGGCGTCGTGACCATTGGTTTCATTTCCGGCGCTTACCAGTCGGAGGTCTATCGCGGCGCCTATCTCGCCATCGACAAGGGGCAATTCGACGCCGCCAAGGCGCTGGCGCTGACGCGCATGCAGATGCTGCGGCTCGTCATCGTTCCGCAATTGTTGCGCCATGCCATTCCCGGTCTCGGCAATGTCTGGCAGCTCGTGCTGAAGGACTCCGCGCTGATCTCGGTCATCGGCCTCGTCGAACTCATGCGCCAGGCGCAGATCGGTGCAGGCTCGACGCGCGAGCCGTTCCTGTTCTACTTGGCCGCAGCGGCCCTCTACTATGCCATTGCGGGCGTCACCGACCTCTTCTTCAGCCGGGCGGAAGCCAATGCCTCGCGGGGGATCGTCCACCGATGATCGATCCCGGCTTTTTCCTCGAAATCATTCCGACGCTTCTCGCAGGCTTGCCGCTGACCCTGCAGCTTTCCGCGCTTTCCGTGCTTTTCGGCTTCGTTCTGGCGCTCGCGCTGGCGCTTGCCCAGCAGGGCGAAAGCCCGTTCGTTCTTTGGCCGATCCGCACCTTCGTCTCGGTTTTCCGTGGGACACCGCTGCTGGTGCAGATCTTCCTGATCTATTACGGGCTCGGCCAGTTCCGGCCAAGCCTGCAGGCGATCGGGCTCTGGTGGATGTTCCGCGAACCCTATTGGTGCGCCATCATCGCGCTGACACTCAACACCGCCGCCTACAGCAGCGAAATCCTGCGCGGCGCGATCCGCAACGTGCCGCGCGGACTTTCGGAAGCGTCCCTGGCACTCGGGCTCACGCGGGTCCAGAACCTGCGGCTTGTGGTTCTGCCACTGGCACTGCGACAGGCCCTGCCGGCCTATAGCAACGAGATCATCCTGATTGTGAAAGGGACATCGCTTGCCTCGATCATCACGCTGACCGAAGTCACCGGCCTTGCTCAGGAACTCATCTCGCAAACCTATCGCGCCATGGAGGTCTTTGTCGCTGCCGGCGCGATCTACCTTCTTCTCAATTTCCTCATCGTGAAGGCCCTCGAACTGCTCGAGGTGAAGCTGACGCCTTATCGGCGGCGTTGAGGCAAGCAAAAAGCATATCAGGGAGTCCAAGAAACAATGCGCAATTTCGAAACGCCGACCCGCTCGGTCGTTGTCGCCGCACAGGCGATGGCCGCGACGTCGCATCCGTCCTCCACCCTCGCCGCGATCAATATCCTGCAGGCCGGCGGCAACGCCATGGACGCGGCCATTGCCGCCTGCGCAGTGCAATGCGTGGTGGAACCGGGTTCGACCGGCATTGGCGGCGACTGCTTCGCCCTCTATGCCCCGAAGGGCGGCGACAAGGTGATCGCCTATAACGGCTCTGGCCGCACACCAGCGGCTCTCACGGTCGAATGGTTCGAGGAACGGGGACTGACCGAAGTCCCGCGCTGCTCGCCGTCGGCCGTCACCATTCCCGGCGCCATTGACGCGTGGACGCGCCTGCATGCCGATCACGGACGTCTGCCGCTCGCCGACGTGCTGGCACCCGCTATCGCCTTTGCCGAAAACGGCTATGCGATTGCACCGCGGACCCAGTATGACTGGGCCAAGGAGGAGGCGCTGCTGGCGGCTGACGAACATGCCGCCCGTATCCTCCTGATCGACGGTCGCACGCCCCGCGTCGGCGAAATCCACCGCCAGCCGGAACTGGCCGAGACGCTCAAGCGGATCGCAGCCGAGGGCCGCGACGCCTTCTATCGCGGGCCGGTGGCCGAGGACATGGTAAGCCGCCTGCGCGAACTGGGCGGCCTCCACACACTCGAAGACTTCGCCGCGGCGAAGGGCGAATATGTGACGCCCGTCACCACGGATTTCCGGGGCTACACGATCCATGAATGCCCGCCGAACGGCCAGGGCCTTATCGCACTGATGATCCTCAACATCCTGTCGCATTTCGAAGCCAAGGGTGCGCCGGACGATATCGACCGCGTGCATATCGAGCTGGAGGCGACGCGGCTGGCCTACGCGGCGCGCGACACATGGCTGGCGGACCCGGCCAAGGCCGATGTGCCGATTGAAGAGATGCTCTCGGACGAGATGGCGAAGCGGCTTGCCGGTATGATCGACCTCAAGAAGGCCATAGCCGATCTGCCGCCCTTCGAACTGCCCGTCCACCGCGATACGGTCTATATCACGGTCGTCGATTCCGAGCGCAATGCGGTCAGCTTCATCAACTCGGTCTTCTATACGTTCGGCTCCTGCATCGTCGCGCCGAAATCAGGCGTAGTGCTGCACAATCGCGGCCAGAGCTTCTCGCTGCAACGCGGGCATCTGAACATAATCGGGCCGGAAAAGCGGCCGCTGCACACCATCATCCCCGGCATGGTGACGAAGAACGGCCGCACGGAAATGTCCTTCGGCGTCATGGGCGGCTATTATCAGGCCATGGGCCACGCACACCTCATTTCCAAGGTGCTCGACTTCGGCATGGATATGCAGGAGGCCATCGACATGCCGCGCCTCGTGCCCGCAAGCGGCTTCGAGCCCAAGATTGAGGTGGAGCATACCGTTCCGCCGGCAACCATTGCCGAACTGAAGGCGCGCGGTTTCGAGATCGTGCCCAGCGAAGACCCGATCGGCGGCGCGCAGGTCATCCGAATCGACTGGGAAAAGGGCACGCTGACCGGCGCATCGGAATCCCGCAAAGACGGGATCGCGCTCGGCCTCTGAGGCGAGAAAAGCCCGCTGCCGGACAACCGGCGGCGGGCTTCTCGGAGGCTTGCGGCAGGTCGAACGAGGGCGCCTTATACCGGCCGTTCCGGGAAAAGTGCCTTAAGGCCCTCCGGCGAGGCGTCGGCGATGCCGCGCTCGGTGATGAGCCCCGTGACGAGACGGGCGGGCGTCACATCGAAAGCCGGATTTCCGGCCGGCGTCCCCTCCGGCGAAACCCGGACCTGGACCACCGTTCCGTCGGCAAGCTTGCCCTGCACGAGCGAGACTTCGTCGCCGTTTCGCTCTTCGATCGGGATTTCCTTCACGCCGTCCTTCACCGTCCAGTCGATGGTGGGCGAGGGGAGGGCGACATAGAAGGGGATGCCGTTATCCCTGGCGGCGAGCGCCTTGAGATAGGTTCCGATCTTGTTGCAGACATCGCCATTGGCGGTCGTGCGGTCGGTGCCGACAATGACCATGTCGATCATGCCGTGCTGCATCAGATGGCCGCCGGCATTGTCGACGATCAGCGTATGCGGCACGCCGTGCCCGTTCATCTCCCAGGCGGTCAGCTGGGCGCCCTGGTTGCGCGGCCGCGTCTCGTCCACATAGACATGAACCGGAATGCCCTCTTCCGTCGCCAGATAGATCGGGGCGGTCGCCGTGCCGTAATCGACGGTCGCCAGCCAGCCGGCATTGCAATGGGTCAGGATATTGACCGGCTCGCCCGGCTTCTTCCGCGCCGCAATGCCGCGAATGACTTCAAGACCATGCTGGCCGATGCTGCGGTTGAGCGCGACGTCCTCCTGCGCAATTTCGGCGGCGCGCGCATAGGCAGCAGCCGCGCGCTCGGGAGGCGGCAGCGGGGAGAGTACGCGCTTCATCTCGTTGAGTGCCCAGCGCAGATTGATCGCGGTGGGGCGCGTTTCGTTCAGCTCATGCCAGACGCGCTCGAGATTTTCGTCGCTCGCATCGTCCGTCATGGCAATGGCCACGCCATAAGCTGCCGTGACGCCGATCAGCGGCGCGCCGCGCACCCACATATCGCGAATGGCGGCCGCCACGTCCGGCACGGTTTTCAGCGTGACGATGCGGAATTCGTGCGGCAGCCAGCGCTGGTCGATGATATCGACAGACCGGCCGTCTTCGTTGAGCCAGATCGTGTGATAGTGCTTGTCGCCGACATTCATTGGATGTCTCCCCGGTCAAGTCGCTCGGCCAGTCCCGCAAGCGCGGTAAGGCCCGTGATGGAGCGGCGGTTGACGGCGAGATGCCGTCCGAATTTGAGGGCTGCGGCCTCGCAAGCACCGCGCAGGTCGAGATCGGCAATCGTCTCGAAATCCGCATTGTGAGCAAGGCCGAGAATGCGGCGGTGCATTTCGATGCCGGCAAAGCCGAGCATGTCGGTCCAGATGTCGCCGAGCACGCGGGAAAGCGCCAGTTCGGCGCCCAGCGCGTCGCCCCGATCCTCGAACAGCGAGCGCTGGTAGAGAATGCCGGTGCGTTCCGTGCGCCACAGATGCGAGAACTCGGCGACGAAGGTTTCCCAGATCTCGTCGATGACGCCGATCAGGAAGCGGCGCATCTCATCGCGCGATCCGCTTTCCTCATGGCCACGCTGGGAGAAATAGCTCATCCAGAAATTGGAGAGCATCATGCCAACGTCCAGCGCCATCGGGCCGTAGAAGGCGAATTCCGGATCGATCACCTTGGTATCGTTCTTCGTCACCATGATCGAGCCGGTATGCAGATCGCCATGCAACATCGTCTCGGCTTTGGCCACGAAGAGATGCTTGAGCGCCTGCGCCTCGACTTTCAGATCGCGATCCGCGCGCAGCTCGGCGACCAGGCCGTCGAGCTGCGGTGTGTGACGGTTGAGCTCCGCCTCGAAATAGGGGTCGGAGAAGACCAGGTTTTCGGTGATGTCGCAAAGCTCGACATTGTCGGCGAAGAGGGCGAGGTCTTCCTTGCGGGCGCGGGCGCTCATCGAAAGGTCGGACCCGCGGAAGAGCGTGCGTGCGGCAAAACGTCCGAGGTCCTTGCCGATCTTCGGCAGGATCTCACCCCTGATCAGCGCCTGACGCAGGATGATGTGCGGGTTCAGGAACTCCATGACCACGATGGCCTGCGCACGGTCGAAGTGAAAGACTTCCGGCACCATGCCCGGATCGCGATCCGCCTGCCGGATGAGGGCATTATATTCAAAATAGGACCGCTTCAGCGGCAGCGGCCAGCTCTCGCCCACGAGGCGGACATAGGGCAGCGCCTGCTTGACGATGACGGCGCCGGCCGGGCCTTCGACGATAAAAACCAGATTGAGATTGCCGTCGCCGACTTCACGGACCCGCCATGCGGACGGATCCGATCCGATCCGCGTCTTCAGCACATCCAGCCCGCCCAGCTTTGTGGGCAGAGTTTCGGGCGTGAGCGCCACGAATGCTTCCGCGTCTGCCATTTATTCCTCCCATTTGCCTCCCCCGGAACACGGATGTTGCGTGTTCGGAGCCCATTTTAGACAGCCTGGTTTCGACCGGTCCTCTCTCCCGATCTAACCTGCATCTTGCGATCTGATCAATTTGCTAGGCGTCGCGCTGTCAAATGTCAATGGGCTTGACATATGACTAAGTGAGGTCATAGCATCATCGTCGGGAGGAAATTCATGAACGCAACGGCGATCTTTCGCGTCGAGAATCTGCGCAAGTCGTTTGGCCCTAACCGGGTCCTCGACGGCGTCAGCATCGACCTGCAGCCTGGCACGGTGACCGTGCTGATGGGCGCAAACGGCGCGGGCAAATCCACGCTCGTGAAGACGGTCTGCGGGGTTTACCAGCCCGACAGCGGTAGCCTCACGCTCGATGGCGCACCCTTCGCGCCGGCCTCGACCGCCGAGGCGATCCGCGCCGGCGTCGTGACCGTCCACCAGAATATCAATGACGGCGTGATTGCCGATCTCGATGTGGCGACCAACCTGATGCTCGACCGGCTCACCGGCTGGGGCAAGCCGGTCCTGTTCAATCCTTTCCGCATTCGCCGCGAGGCGCGCGAAGTCGCCGACAAGATGGGCCTGACGGTTGATCTGAGGGCCGAGGTCGCCGATCTGCCGCTCGCCGACCGCCAGATGGTGGCGATCGCCCGCGCCATGGCGCACAAGCCCAAGGTGCTGATCCTCGACGAGCCCACCTCGTCGCTCTCGAGCGCCGAGGCCGAGCGGCTCTTCGATCTGGTCGAGCGGCTGAAGGCCGGTGGCGTAGCCATCCTTTATATCTCTCACCGCATGTCGGATATCCGCCGTCTCGCCGACCGGATCGTGTCGCTGCGCGACGGGCGCATTGCCGGCACGTTCGACGGTCCGGTGCTGGACTATGAAGGCGCGGTCAATGCCATGCTCGGCGAGATCATCAGCCACGACCGCATCGAGGTGCGGGATGGCGGCGAGACTGTCTTTGCCGCGCGGAACCTGACACTCAAGGCGGGGCGCAAGCCGTTTTCCTTCGACCTGAAGGATGGCGAGATCGTCGCCGTCACTGGCCTGGTCGGCGTCGGCAAGACGGACCTCGCCGAAACGCTGTTCGGTGCGCGGCGTGTCGTTTCCGGCGACATGACCCTGTCCGGCCGGCCCTATCGCCCCAGATCGGCGGCGGATGCGATTGCCAACGGTGTCTTTCTTGTTGCCAAAGATCGCTCGGCAAGCTCGATCGTGCCCGACTTCAACATCTACGAGAATATCAGCCTTCCCTTCCTGAAGAACCTCTCGCTCGTCGGCGTTTCGGCCCGCTCACGCGAACGGGAGCGGGCGCGGGCGCAGATCGATGCACTCGGCATCGTCTGCCGCACAGAGCGCGACGAAATGTACACCCTGTCGGGCGGCAACCAGCAGAAGGTGACGGTGGCGCGCTGGCTTGCCGAACCGGCGCGGCTTCTCATTCTCGACGAGCCGTTCCAGGGCGTCGACATCGCGGCGCGGCGCGACATTGCGCGCAAGCTGCGGGCCTCGGCGGACGGACGCGCGACGCTGGTCTTCCTGACCGAACTGGACGAGGCCTTCGAGATCGCGGACCGCATTCTGGTCATGTCCGAACACACGCTTTGCGGCGAACACATCAACCGGAACCTCGATATGGAGCGCCTGCTCGCCGAGATTTCCGGCCAGACAATGACGGTGAATTGAATGAATACTGACGCCACCAACACCGCTCAATCCGCGCCCAAGGCGACGAAGACCGCAAAGGCCGGATCGTCCACGCCGACGCGGGATTTCGCCATTCGCTATGGCTTTCTGCTGCTGGTTCTCGCCATCGTCGTTTATTTCTCGGTGATGGCGGATGGCTTCGCCTCGCCGCAAAGCGCGGTCTTCATCCTGCAGTCGGTGTCGATTACCGGCATTCTGGCGCTGGGCGTGACGGCCACGCTGGTGGCGGGCGGTTTCGACCTCTCCATCGGTTCGGTCGCGACAACGGCAATGATGGCCTCGTCCTATGTCATGGTGGTCATGAACGGCGATGCGCTCTCGGCGACGCTTGTCTGCCTCGCCATCGGCATCCTGATCGGGCTGATCAACGGGTTCCTGATCGTCTATATGCGCGTTCCGGATCTTCTGGCGACGCTCGGCATGATGTTCCTGCTGCTCGGCCTGCAGCGCATCCCGACCGAAGGCCGCTCGATTGCGACCGGCATGACGATGCCCGACGGCACCGTGGCCTCGGGCACGTTTTCGCCGTCCTTCCTGGCGCTCGGCCGCTACCGCTTCGATTTCATCATTCCGAACCTCGTGCCGGCCTCGGTCGTGGTGCTCGTGGTTCTGGCGATCGTGATCTGGTTCTTCCTCGAATACACGCGCTTCGGCCGCATGATGTATGCGGTCGGCTCCAACGAGCGGGCGGCGAGCCTCGCAGGTGCGCCTGTCAAGGGCTACAAGATCCTCGCCTATGTGATCTCGGCGATCTTTGCCTCCATTGGCGGCATTCTCCTGGCGGCGCGTCTCGGGCGCGGTGATATCGCCTCGGGCAACAACCTGCTTCTGGATGCGGTGGCGGCAGCACTTACCGGCTTTGCCGTGCTGGGCGCTGCCAAGCCCAATGCGTTCGGCACAGCCATCGGCGCGCTTTTCGTCGGCATCCTCCTGCAGGGGCTGACCATGATGAACGCGCCTTACTACACGCAGGACTTCGTCAAGGGCGTCGTCCTTGTCTTCGCGCTGGTCTTCACCTTCGCCCTGTCGGGCAGGAACCGGCGCTGAGCAGGCGCAAAAGCAATCCGGAGCGCGTGGATGAGCCCCGCGCTTTTGGGAAGGGACATGAAACAACCACTTGTCTTTAGGGAGGATAGAACATGGATTTCACGAGAAGAACATTCGGCAAGCTGACCATGGCACTCATGGGCGCGGCAAGCTTCGGGACGATGGCCCATGCGGCCGATATGCCCAAGCCGTTCGACGATCCGGGCAAGGTAAAGATCGCGCTGGTGCGCTATCTTTCCACCGGCGACTTCTTCGAATCCTATCTCGCTGGTGTCACGGCGCAGTCCAAGGCGCTCGGCGTCGACCTGCGCGTCTTCGACAGCCGCCAGGATGCAGCACTTCAGTCCGACATGGTCGACCAGGCGATTGCGCTTGGCGTCAAGGGGATCATCATCCAGCACGGCCTGACGGAATCGATGAAGGCCGCAGCACAGCGCGCCGTCGACGCCGGCATCAAGGTCGTCGCCTTCGACGTCAATGTCGAAAACCCGAAGATCCCGCAGGTTGAACAGTCCGACCGCGATCTGGCCCGCCTCGCGCTCGAGCAGGCGGTGAAGGACAATGGCGAGAAGTTCAAGGCAGGCTATGTCTATGTCGCCGGCATTGCGCCGCTCGACCGCCGCAACGAGACCTGGGACGCCTTCAAGAAGAAGTATCCGGGCATCAACCAGGTCGCCATGTTCGGCACGATGGACAACCCGATCGCCAACTCGGTCGCCAACCAGGCCCGCTCGGTGGTCTCCGCCCATCCGGACATCACCGTGATGTTCGCGCCCTATGACGAATTCGCCAAGGGCGTGAAGATCGCCGTTGACGAAGCCGGTCTTTCCAAGAGCGTGAAGATCTATTCGGCCGACATTTCGACGCCGGATATCTCCGCCATGCGCGAACCCGACAGCGCCTGGGCTGCCACGGCCGCCACCAACCCGGCGCTCGTCGGCCAGGTCTCCGTCCGCGCGCTCGCCATGCTGCTCGCCGGCGAAGACCCCGGCCACAACGTGGTCGTGCCGCCGACGCTGATCACGCAGAAGGACCTGAAGGACAAGGACATCAAGAACATGGAAGAACTGTCGGCCAAGCTGCCGCAATTCGCCCAGACCGATGTTGCAGCGCCCAAGTGGATGCCGGTGCCGAAGGGCAAGTAAGGCGAAACGCAAGGATTTGAACGGGAAGCGCCGCTCGAAAGGGCGGCGTTTTTTTATGACGTCGACGTGTTGACATGATATCATATGAGATACCATGTTGGGCAATGATCGTGATTGACGCGAACATTCTTCTGGCTGCCTTTCGCTCCTCGCGCGGGGCCTCGCATCTTTTGTTGCGTGCGATGTTGACTGGAGATGTGCCGTTCGCAGTCTCTCCTGCGGTCGCGCTGGAATATGAAGACGTGCTAAACCGGCCGGGTATCCTGGGTGCTTACCCCTGGATTTCGGCGGCGGAGATTGGCGCAGTTCTGGATGCGCTCTTCGCGAGAGCTAAGTTGGTATCGCCCTGGTTCCGGTTCCGACCATTCCTGGCGGATCCGAAGGACGACATCTACATAGAATGCGCGCTTGCGGCAGGTGCTGCGGTGATTGTCAGCAACGATCGCGATTTTCAGGATGCTTCGGTCGAGGCGTTTGGAATATCCGTCATGAAGGCTGGCAGCTTCGTGGCGACTTTGATGTGAAGGAGATCGACATGACCACTTACCCACTCAGACTTGCAGACCATGTGATGGAAGAAGCGCGCCGGGCGGCCATGGAAGACAATGTCTCCCTGAATCAGTTGCTGTCGGCTTTCATCGCGGACGGCATAGGTCACCGCAGGGCCATCATGTCCTTGAAGACGCGGGCAGAGCGCGGCGACGTGGATGCCGCGCTTGCTATTCTCGCCAAAGCTCCCGATGTGCCACCGGAGGCGGGCGACGAGATCGTTCCTCGAAAGAGGAGCGGATAACCTCGCTGACAAGCTCACCGATGAAGCGGCGTATCGGATACTCACATCACCTCAGCGCCGCAGCGATGTTCCCGCCGTCTACGGTCGCGACGCCGCCCGTCGTGCGGTCGGCAAGGGCGAGATCGAGGAAGGCTTCGGCGACGTCCAGTGCTGTCACTTCCTGGCCGAGCAGGTTGCCGCCCATGTAATCCTTCACCGACAGACCACGGGCGGCGGCCCGGCTTTCGATCATCTTCTCGTCCAGCAGGCCGGAGCGGATGCGGTCCGCATTGACGGCATTGGAGCGGATACCATCGGCCCCGTGCTCCAGCGCATATTGGCGCGACAGAAACAGGGTCGCGGCCTTCGGCAAACCGTAAGCGCCGAATTTCGCACCGGGATTGACCGCCTGCTTGGAAGCATTGAAGAGCAGCACGCCGCCGGTCTTCTGCGCCTTCATGATGCGGACGGCCTGCTGAGCCACAGTCTGATGGGCGAAGAAATTCAGTTCGAAACTTTTGCGGAGAAGCGCGTCGTCCAACGTCGCGATGGCGCCCTCGATGGCGGCGCCGGCATTGGAGACGAGAATGTCCACCCCGCCGAATGTGCTGACGGCCTCGGCGAACGAGGCCGAAACGGAGGCCGGATCGGTGACGTCACAGGCAACGCCGATGGCGCCGTTTCCGGCTGCCTTGGCTGACGCCATGGCCTTGTCGCCGTCGAGATCGGTGACGACGACTTGCGCACCCTCGCGGGCGAAGACAGCGGCAATGGCCGCGCCGATGGCGCCCGCACCGCCCGTGACCAGCGCCACCTGTCCCGTCAGCGGCTTGGGCTTGGCACCGGCAAGCTTGGCCTGTTCCAGCGACCAGTATTCGAGATCGAAGAGGTCCGGCTTGCTGACCGGCTCGAACCGGCCGACGCTTTCGGCATCGCGCGCGGTCTCGATCCACATTTCGCCGAGATCGGCGGCGATTTTCGCGTCCTTCAGCGTGCGGCCATGGCCGAAGAGGCCGACGCCGGGCACGAGGGTAAGGCGCGGCATGGGGTCGAGCATGGTGCGCTTGACGTCGTCGCGGGCGTCATTCTCGCGGAAATAGGCCTCGTAGGCCGCCGCATAGTCGGCGACGCATTGGCGCACGGTCTCAGCCCAGCCGGCGATATCTTCCGCCGCCGGCGCGGGCACGACCATCGGACCGGTCTTGACGCGGATGGAAAGGTCGGGCGTCGAGACGCCGCGCGAGGCCATGTCGGAAACCTGCGCCGCATTGACGAATTCGAGAATTGCCGGCGAGGTGCGGAATTCGCTCGTCATGCGGTCGAAACGGCCTTCGCCCTTCGGCACAGCGACCGCACCGCGCAGGATCGGCGCGATGTCTGCAGCGCCCGCGACAGTGGCCGGAAGTTGTGCGGGCGTGAAAGGATTGCGCCCGTTCTGCTTCACATAATCTTCGGCCATGGTGACGTAACGCACCATCAGCTCATAGGCTTCCTTCGCAGTCTCCGCGAAGGTGAAGATGCCATGCTTGTCAAGGATCAGCGCCTCGACGGTCGGGTCGCGCTCGAAGGCTTCCGCCGCGGCCTTGGCCAGTGCAAAGCCGGGCATGATGTAGGGGACATAACCGGCTTTCGGCCCGAAGACCTCCGGGATCATGCGGGCGCTCTCAGCCTGGTCGGCGATGGCGAGAACCGCGGTCGAGTGAGTGTGGTCGACGAATTTGTGCGGCAGGAAGGCGTGGAGCAGCGTCTCGACGGACGGATTGGGCGCGGAGGGATCGATGAGGTTGGCGCGCTGCAGCGCCACCATGTCCTCGTCCGACAGACGGTTGAGCTTGCGGGCTTTCAGAAGCGGCGCGAGCTTGACGGCAGGCAGGCCCGCCGGTTCGATCACCGCCATGTCCCACCCGCTTCCCTTGACGCAGAGCACATCAAAGCTGTCGCCGACCAGATCGGTCATGACCGTCTTCACCGACGTGTTGCCGCCGCCATGCAGCACGAGACGCGGATCACCGCCCATCAGCCGGGTCGTGTAGGTGCGCAGCGCGAGATCGCGATTGACGCCCTTTTCGGCATAGCGCTTCACGGCGGCTTCCGCGTCGTGATCGTTCCACAGGCTTTGCATTCATTCCTCCCGAATGTCTTCAAACGGGCCCGTTTCGGGCCTCTGTCGTGATAGGGTTTACGCCGGTCCGGCGTCGGCGTCGAAACGCTCCAGCAGGCGCTGGGCCATGGATGCGGTGACGACGAGATGGCTCACCAGTCCGCCGCGAATGGCGGCATAGAGGGCATCGAATTTTTCCATCTGCTCGACCACCATCATGCGGCGGGGGATGGAGCGGATGGAGGAGATACTGGCCGAAATGCAGCGGCGGTTATGCGCGCAGTCCATCCACTGGCCGTCGCCGTCGATCACCTGGCCGGCGATGACGCCGCGCGCGCCCTGCGCTTCCAGTGCCTTCAATTCGTCTGCCGTGACGGCGCCGCATTTCACGAGATGGCTGTCCGGCTCGATGCCGCCGACCGAGTAGAGCACGAGGCTGCATTCCGAAATACGCGCCATCTGTTCCTGGATGACCGGTTCGCGGCGCAACGCATCGGCAAGTTCCGGCGTGCTCATCACCAGCGGCGCATAGAAGTTGATCCCCTCGGCATTCAGCCGGCGGGCGATTTCGGTCGTGCACTGGTCGGGACGATAGGAATAGGGCGCGCCGAGATTGCCGCAAAGCTGGACCACGGTTGCGCCCTGAAGATCGGCAAAGGGCATGACATCGGCGATGTGGTATACAGTCCGGCCCCAGGCGACGCCGATCGTGTCGCCTTTCTTGACGAGGCTCTGGAAGGCTGCGGCGGCCACGACCGGCATTTCGGCTGCCGGATCGAGCGCATGCCCGCCCTCCGGCACGATCCAGACCGTGTCGAAGCCGAGCCGATCTTCGAGCGTGCGGGCAAGAACGTCGTCCGAGAAGAGTTCTGTCGAGGTCGCTATGGTGACGATGCCCATTTCGCGGGCGCGGCGCAGATACATGGCGACCGAAGCGCGCGAAATATCGAGGTGCTTCGCCACCTCATCCTGGCGCAGGCCATGCGTGTAATAAAGCCAAGCGGCCTTGTGAAGAATCTGCTCTGCCGGACGGATCGCCATCACACCCCCAAACGATGATTTTGTCATTATTCACGAACGCTGACAAAAGTCAAAGGGGCGATTTCAAGCTATGGAAAGCTTGAGGTGTCGGGGATCAGTTCATTTATTGGAGATTTCGCCAACTCCGTCAACAATCAGCGGACTGCTCGGCCTATCGTCTTGCTCATTCCGTTATCAATTTAGATTGGTCAATTTGATAATTTAAATCAGTCGAGTTTTGAGTTAAAAATGGCGAATGAACAACAAGCCCGAACATCCTTCCCATAACGCCTATATCGCACGTAAGGCGACCATTCGCATTGAGGAAGCCCTTGAAGATACGCGTGTGGTTCTCGTCGCTGGACCACGTCAGGCAGGCAAGACCACGCTTGCTCGCCAGGTTGCCGGCAGGGAGCGACAGTATATTACACTTGACGATGCCGGTGCGCTGAATGCTGCGCGAACCGATCCGGTCGGCTTCGTCCGCGGTCTCGACCGGGCCGTGATTGACGAGGTGCAACGAGTCCCTGCCTTGATGCTCGCAATCAAGGAGAGCGTTGATGCCGATGACCGCCCGGGCCGCTTTCTGTTGACGGGTTCGGCCAATCTGGCGGCGATTCCGGCGATTGCCGATTCGTTGGCGGGCCGCATGGCGGTCATTCCGCTCTTGCCTTTCGCGCAATCTGAAATCCTGGGGAGCGGTGGACAGGCCATCGACCACCTTTTCTCTGGGGATGCACTGTCGGTTCCGAGCGTTTGCCTGACCGGGGATGCTCTCGTCGATATGGTCTTGCGCGGAGGTTATCCGGAGGTGCTGCGTCGGGCGACGCCAGCCCGCCGTGTCGCCTGGCTGGAAGACTACGTACAACTCATCCTCGATCGCGATATCCGGGACGTGGCCCAGATCGACCAGATTGACCGGCTGCCAAGGCTCCTGCAGATATTGGCCGAACATGCCAGCCAACAGACGAACTATACCAGCTTTGGCACGGCGCTCGGATTGTCGAACGTTACGGCGCAGAAATATGTCGGGCTGCTGGAGCGGCTTTTCCTGGTTCGCACGCTGCAACCCTGGTCGAACAACCGGCTCAGCCGCCTTATCAAGACACCGAAAATCCAGTTCCTCGACACCGGCCTACTCGCCGCCTTGCGGGAGGACGATGCGCAGACGCTTGCGCGGGAAAGAAGCCGGTTCGGCCCTCTTCTGGAGAGCTTCGTCTTTTCCGAATTACAGAAGCTTGCATCCTGGTCTGAGCGCAGGGTTACGCTGACGCATTACCGCACCAAGGAGCAGGATGAGGTTGATATCGTGCTTGAAGACCGCAGAGGACGGGTCGTCGGCATAGAAGTAAAAGCTTCGGCGACCGTGTCTGCCCGTGACTTTCGGGGTCTAAGACAATTGCGCGATGCCGTTGGCGAGCGCTTCTTGCGTGGCCTCGTCCTACACGATCACGACCGTATCACGCCGTTCGCCGAGAATCTGCATGCGGCTCCAATCTCGCTGCTTTGGACCTGACTCCATCGGATCAACTCCCATCTTTACATTTGTCGAGACTGTTGACATATGTAGAAAACGACGCCGGACACACGGTCGCGGGAGGAAACATGCTGAATTCGAAAACCACGGACGAAGTGGCGCTGGGCATTCGCCGGCGCGTCTTCGAACATTCGATCCTCAACAATGGCGGCTATATGAGCCAGGCCTGTTCGGCTGCCGAGCAGATCGCCTGGCTCTATAACGAGGAGCTGAAGCTCGGCCAGCCGACCTTGCCGATGATCCCGAAGCCGTTTGGCGGCGTGCCATCCGCCTCCAACCCGGATTATCACACGGGTGCCGGCTACAATGGCCCGGCTGCCCCGCAATTCGACCGGCTGTTCATCGCGCCCGCGCATTACGCCCTCGTTGCCTATGCCGCGCTGATCGAGGTCGGCCGCATGGCGCCGGAAGGGCTCGACATGTTCAACAAGGATGGCTCTTCGGTCGAAATGATCGGGGCGGAACATTCGCCGGGCATGGAAGTGCATAACGGCACGCTGGGCATCGGCCTGTCGACCGCCGCCGGTCTTGCCTGGGGCCGCAAGCGGCGGGGCGAACCGGGCCGCGTCTGGGTTTTCATGTCCGATGGCGAGGTGCAGGAGGGGCAGACCTGGGAGGCCGTGCAGGCCGCCGCCTATCACGGCATCGACAATCTCTATGCCATCATGGACGTCAACGCCCAGCAATGCGACGGCGCGATGAGCTCGGTCATGGAAGTGGGCGACATCCGCGCCAAGCTGGAACTCTTCGGCGCGCGCGCCATCGACATCGATGGGCATGATCTCGACGCCATGCGTCAGGCCGTGGCCGAGCCGCATGATGGCAGGCCGCTGATCGTTCTGGCCCATACCTCGCCCTTCAGGGGCATGAGCTTCCTCGAGCGCCGCTTCCCGCGCCTCCACTATGTCCGCTTCAAGTCCGAGCAGGAGCGCGTGGAAATGAACACGGAAATCGCACGCGAACTCGGCGTCGAGCCGGTGGTATACGGGGAGCATTGAACGATGGTCGAGATGGTTTCGCGCCCCTATGCCGGGGCTTTCGAGAAATATGCGGTCGCCAACCCGGAGGTCCTTTGCCTCTCGGCGGATCTTACGTCGTCCTGCGAGGTCGATGGTTTCCGCGATCGGCATCCGGATCAGTTCATTTCGCTCGGCATGGCCGAGCAGAACATGATGAGCTTTGCTGGCGGTCTCGGCCTTGCCGGCTTCCGGCCGTTCCTGCACACATTCGGCGTCTTCCTCTATCGCCGGCCTTATGACCAGCTCATGGCCTCCGTCGCCTATCCGCGTCGCAAGGTGCGTCTCATGGGCTTCCTGCCGGGCATCACTACGCCGGGCGGCATGACGCATCAGGCGATCGAGGATATCTCGGTCATGCGGTCTATCCCGAACATGACGATCCTGGAAACGGGCGATGCTACCGAAGTGGAAAGCATCTGCGAGGCTGCCGACAGCATCGACGGGCCGGTCTATTGCCGTGTGCTGCGCGGCTCGGTGCCGCGCCTGTTCGACACACCGATCAAGGTGGGCGAAATGCGCGAACTCGCACGTGGCGCGGATGTGCTGATCGTCACCGCCGGGATCACCACGGAGGAGGCGCTGCGCGCCCGTGCCGCGCTGGAGGCTGCCGGCGTGTCCGTGCGCCACCTGCATCTCAACACGATCAAGCCCTTCAATGCGGCGGCGCTGCTCGACCACATCGCCTCCGTGCGCCACGGTGTGGTTACGCTGGAGAACCATGTTACCGAGGGCGGCATCGGCTCGCTGGTGGCCGAAACCATGGCGGATGCAGGTGTCGGCAAGCGCCTCATCCGGCTCGGTCTGAAGGACACCTATGCACATGGCGGCTCCAAGCCCTATCTCATGCGCTTCTACGGTCTCGACGCGCTGGCGCTGACGCGGGGCGTCGAAAGCCTCATCGGCCAACCGCTCGGGATCAGCGAAGACGATCTCGACGCCGCGCGCGTCGATGCCGTCCATTCGCTCGTCAAGGCGGAGGCCCTATGAGCGGCGACCGCTTTATCGTCACCTACCGCATCTTTGCCGGCGATGCCGCCGAGGCGCGGGAACGGGCCGAAGGCATCGCGCTGGAGCAAACGGTTGAAATTCCCCGCGATGTCGTCCCGGCCGGCTATGTCGAAGACGAAATCCTTGGCCGAGTGGAGAGCGTGGCGCAGGAGGGGGAGGGACGTTTTCTCGCCCGGATCTCCTACAGCCCCGACAGCGCGGGGGAGGAGCTGGCGCAGTTTCTCAATGTCGTCTTCGGCAATTCCTCGATCCAGAAGGGGATCAAGGTCATCGGTCTGGAGACCGGGCCGGTGGTGGCGAGCCGCTTCCCCGGCGCGCGCTTCGGCATTGACGGGTTGCGGCACTTGTCCGCCCGGAAGCGTGGTGGGTTCGTCTGCCCGGTGATCAAGCCGCAGGGCTCCTCGATCGAACATCTTGCCCATATCAGCTACGAGACGGCGCTGTCGGGAGCGGATATCATCAAGGAAGACCACGGGCTGGCAAACCAGCCATCCGCGCCATTCCGCGAACGCATTCCTGAGCTCGTCGAGGCCGTCGCGAAGGCCAATGCGGCACGGCAGGCGGCCGGAGAGACGGCGAGGGCGCTCTATTTTCCGACAATTGCAGGTCATGCGGACCGCTTCTTCGAAGATGCCTGGTTCGCCAGGGAACAAGGCGCCGATGGCGTCATGCTGATGCCGGGGCTTTACGGCTTCGACGCGGTGCAGCGCCTGGCACGCCGGTCCGACTTCGGCCTGCCGATCATGGTCCATCCGTCCTTCCTCGGCGCTTGGGTGCTCAACGAGAATGCCGGCTTCAGCCATGCGATGATGTTCGGAACCATGGCGCGTCTGGCAGGTGCGGATATTTCGGTTTTCCCCAATGTCGGCGGTCGTTTCGGCTTTTCGGCCGAAGAATGCCGCTCGATTGCCGGGGCCTGCACCTCGACGAGTGGCCCCGGCAGAGCGATCCTGCCGAGCCCCGGCGGCGGCATGACGCCGGAGCGCATGCCGGAGATGATCGGCATGTATGGCGAGGATAGCGTCTACCTGCTGGGCGGCAGTATCCTGCGCGCCGGGGCCCGGATGGGCGACACGATCAGAGAACTGAGAAACATCATCGATAAGGCGGCGGCGGTCTGAGGTTTGGGAGGCGGCGCTACCAATACATCCAGCTTGGAGCCGGCGCGCGACCAGGAAAGAAGGGCGCCGATGAAACCCCGGCGCCCTTCGGCATTTCAGGACAGGTGATGCGGCTTCGTGATGCCGTAGACCGGGGTATCGATGCCCACCTGACGGGCCTTCAGCTGTAGCGACAGATATTGCGAATAGTGGCGCGACTGATGCAGGTTGCCGCCGTGGAACCACAGTGCTTCCTGCTGCGTCGGCTTCCACATGTTGCGCTGCTCGCCTTCCCATGGACCGGGGTCCTTGGTCGTGTTGGAGCCGAGACCCCAGCACTTGCCGACCTTGTCAGCCACTTCGCGCGAAATGAGGTCGGCCGCCCAACCGTTCATTGAGCCATAGCCGGTGGCGTAGACCACGAGATCGGCCGGAAGCTCGGCGCCATCCTTCAGCACCACGGCGTTTTCGGTCAGGTGCGAGACGTCCGAGCCGGATTTCAGCCTGATCGAGCCGTCGATGACGAGATCGCAGGCCCCGACATCGATGTAATAGCCCGACCCGCGCCGCAGGTATTTCATGAAGAGGCCGGAGTCGTCATCGCCGAAGTCCAGCATGAAGCCGGCCTTTTCGAGCGCCTTGTAGAACTCCGCATCCTTTTCCCGGATCTGGTTGTAGATCGGGATCTGGAACTCATGCATGATCCGGTAGGGGAGCGAGGCGAAGATGAGGTCGGCCTTGCGCGTCGTCATGCCGCCCTGAACGGCACGTTCCGAATAGAGATCGCCCAGCCCGATTTCCATCAGCGAGTCCGACTTGACGATATGGGTGGACGAACGCTGAACCATCGTCACATCCGCGCCGGCTTCCCAGAGCGCCGCGCAGATATCGTGCGCCGAGTTGTTGGAGCCGATGACGACGACCTTTTTGCCGGAATAGGCGTCCGGACCCGGATGCTGCGAGGAATGCTGCTGCTCGCCCTTGAAGACATCCTGACCGGGAATTTTCGGCACATTGGCCTTGCCGGACATGCCGGTGGCCAGCACCAGCTGCTTGGGCTTGAGGACGACTTCCTGGCCGGCGCGATCGACCACGACGGTCCATTCGCCGGTCTTCTCGTCATATTGGGCGGATTTGCAGGTGGTGGAGCCCCAGTAATTCAGCTCCATGACCTTGGTGTACATTTCCAGCCAGTCGCCGACCTTGTCCTTGGGCGTGAAGACCGGCCAGTTTTCCGGGAAGGGGATATAGGGCAGGTGGTCGTACCAGACGGGGTCGTGCAGGCAGAGCGACTTGTAGCGCTTGCGCCAGCTGTCGCCGGGCCGCTCGTTCTTCTCGATGATGATGGTCGGCACGCCGAGCTGGCGCAGCCGCGCGCCGAGCGCGATGCCGCCCTGACCGCCGCCGATGATGACGACATAGGGCTGGGTGGAGTAACCGAGTTCGGCCGCTTCCGTCTCGCGCTTTTCCTTCCAGGTCTTGCGGTTGCGGTCATGGCCGTGTTCGGCGCCCATCGGACGGCGCGCGCCCTTCGGCTCCTCATGACCTTTCAGTTCCGTCATGGTGGTGAGCAGCGTCCAGATCAGCCCGTCCTTCAGGCGGATATGGCCGTAGCCGCGGGCCACGCCGGTTTCGAATTCGAACCAGCCGTCGGTCACACCCCCGGCTTCGGAGGCGGCCTCTTTGGTATCCTGCACGAAGTTCGAGGGCTTGGTCGCGGCAAGCTGGCTTTTCAGCATGTCGCGCACCTGTTCGTGACCTTCCATGGTCTTCAGGTTCCAGGTGAAGGTCACCAGGTCGCGCCAGTAGCATTCGGCCTGAAACAGGTTGACGGCGGCGTCGATGTCGCCGCTGGCGAGCGCCTTTCCGAGTTTTGACAGAACCGTGTCGATCTTGGTTCCGGGGGTGATGTCAAGCATGGTTTTCTCCTCCGTAAATGCTTGGGGTAGGGTGGTTTGGAACGCCCGCGGCGAGCGTTCCGGAAAGCCTTGGCCGATCCCTCCTGCCGGGCTCCTCTCCCGGTGCAGGCGATGGCGCGAGGGCTTATTTCGAAAGATCGATCAGGATCTTCAGCTGTGTGCCGGCGGGATCGAGCAGGACGTCGAAACCTTCCTTCACGGCGGTGTCGAGCGTGATGCGCTTGGTGACGATCTTCGTCGCCGGCAGGAGGCCCGAGGCGATCAGGCGGATGACGCGCGGCCAGTAATGGGTCGGATAGGCCCAGGAGCCCTTGATCTCGAGATCGCGGAACGTGACCTGGAACCAGTCGATCGGGTTTTCATGCGGATGCAGGCCGGTCTGGACGACGACACCCTGCT
Source organism: Limnomicrobium aquaticum (assembly GCF_040545545.1). NCBI lineage: Bacteria > Pseudomonadati > Pseudomonadota > Alphaproteobacteria > Hyphomicrobiales > Rhizobiaceae > Limnomicrobium > Limnomicrobium aquaticum. The sequence goes on along the minus strand of NZ_JBEPMB010000003.1, from coordinate 25,032 downwards.
TGCGCGCGGCATCGACGCAGGCCTTCAGCGCATGTTCGTTGCCGACGCATTCGATGGCGACATCGCAGCCGACATTGCCTTCCGTCAGCGAACGGACGACATCGCCGACATTGTCGCGCCTCGGGTTGATGGTGATGACATCGGGCAGGATGCTTTTGGCGAGTTCAAGCCGGGCGTCATTGAGGTCGGAGACGAAAAGCTGAGCGGCCCCAGCGGCCCGTGCGGCCAGAAGCGTCAGCATGCCGATGGGACCGGCGCCGGTGACGAGAACGCTGTTGCCGGCGGTCACCCCGCCACGATCGCAAGCATAGACGGCAACGGCGGTGGGCTCGACAAGGGCGGCCTCCTCATCGGTCATCTCATCAGGGATTTTCTGCACATTGTATTCGTTGACGAGGGCCGCTTCCGCCATGCCGCCGCCTTCCCAGCTCAGACCCACAAGGGCAAGCTGCGTACTGAGATGGAACAAGCCGCGATCGGCGAAATAGTCGCCCTTGCGCGGCATGACGAGCGGCTGGATCGAGACGCGGTCGCCGACCTTGACCGAGGTCACGCCCTCGCCAATCGCTTCGACGACACCGCCGAACTCGTGGCCCAGCACCTGCGGACCATGGGCCCCGGTGAAGGGATGCGGTTCCGTCGGAATGAAGATGGGACCGTAGCTATATTCGTGAAGATCGGTGCCGCAGATACCAACGAAGCGGTTGCGGACAAGAACCTGCCCCGGACCCGGCTTATTGGGTTCGGCAATATTCTCGAGACGCAGGTCCTTGGCTGCGTGAAATCGGAGCGCGCGCATGTTTCCTCCCTTGGCGGCTTTTGATGAAAGACAAGGCTGCAACGCCCGTGCCAGAGCAGCGGAGCAAGAGGATCAATTGAAAACAAAGGGCTTTTGGACGCGTTCACCAGCCGGAGCGCCGCACCTGTGGCGCCACATCTGTGGCGGCTGCCTCAGTGCTTTACTCAATGGGGACGATCGATGCCGAGCCGTCGCATGCGGCGATGCATGGTGGTTCGATCGATTCCAAGCCGCCTTGCGGCTTCCGAGACATTGCCCTTGCAGGCCGCAAGCGTCGCGCGCAGGTCGGCCTCCTCGCGTCTCTCGCCCGCGGCGGTGGCGAGGCCGCGCGGGTGTGCAAGAGGGGTGAGGTGATCCGGCAGATCCTCGACCTCGATCAACCCGTCGTCGCAGAGCGCCGCAGCAAAGGCGATGGCGTTGTCGAGTTCACGGATATTGCCGGGCCAGCGATAGTTCAGGATCAAAAGTCTCGCAGCACCGGCGAGCCGCAGGGGTCGGCCAGACCGCCCATGCTTTTCCAGCAGGCGGTCGACAAGCCACGGAAAATCCTCACGCTCGCACAGCGCCGGTAGCGCCAGCACCGCCGCATTCAGCCGATAATAGAGGTCCTCGCGGAACGTGCCGGCGGCGACCATATCCGCGAGCGGCCGGTGTGACGCCGAGACGACACGAAAATCGACCTTGCGCGGCGCAGAGCCGCCGACGGGCATAACTTCGCCCTCGGCCAGCACGCGCAGCAGCCGGCTCTGTGCGGCAAACGGCATGTCGCCGATTTCGTCAAGAAAGAGCGTGCCGCCCTCGGCCTCTTCGATCAGCCCCTTGCGCCCCTTGGCAAGCGCGCCGGTAAAGGCGCCGGGCGTATAGCCGAAGAGTTCGCTTTCGATCAGCTGTTCGGGAATTGCCGCGCAATTGACGGCGACGAAGCGGCCCGTCACGCCGCTCGCATCATGGACGATGCGCGCCAGATATTCCTTGCCGGTTCCGGTCTGGCCCTGCAGCAGGATGGGCAGGCGGCTGGGAGCCAGCTTTTCGACCTTGCGTCGCAGCGCGTCGATGGCAGGTACGGCGCCGCCCAGTCTCGCGATGGCCGGAGGTGGTCGGGCGGCCGCCCACCCGATCGCCACGCCCGAAACCCGCTGCTGCGGCTCGATGGCATGGGCATAGAGCAGGCTGCCGTCGCGCACGGCAATACGCCGATCCTGCGGCAGGCTGGCGCGGGTCAGCGAGGCAAGCTCGTCGAGCCCCGCGTCGAAGAAATCTGTCACCTGCCGGCCGATCAGACGCTCGGGGCTCCGCCAGTCCACGCCACCCGAATTGGCGAGCAACCGCGCGCCGCCATGGGTCATGCCGGTGATACGGCCGCCACCATCGACAGAAATCGCCGCCTCCGGATCGACATCGAGAAATTCCGGTGCGCCGGCGAAGCGCAATACCAGATCGTGCCGGCTATTGGCCATGAGATTGGCAAGCTCTATCCGCCGAACGGTCGAGGACACGAGATGGCGGGCCATGTTCTGGCTCGTCTTGAGGATCGGCGAACTCAGGAGCGAAATGTCGAGCACGGCGGCGAGCGCGCCCTGCGTGTCATAGATGGGGGCTGCGGTGCAGGAGAGGGGGGTGTGGGTGATGTCGAAATGATCGGTCTGGTGGATGGTCAGCGCCTCGCCGGTGGCGATACAGGCACCCACGGCGCAGGTGCCGGCGCGCGGTTCCGACCATTCGGAGCCCAGATAGAGCCCCGCCTTGCGCAAATTGTTGTTGAACGAGGCATCGCCCAGAAATTCGACCGTAACGCCCTGACGATCCGACAGGAGGAGAACGTAATTCTGCTCCGCCACCTGCCGGTAGAGCCGCTCCAGACCGGACCTTGCGATATGAACAAGATCCTCGGCCTGCTGGCGATGCTCGCGCAGCCGGGTCTCGGACACGATGACGGCTTCCTGCGGACGCGTCGGGTCAAGCTGATAGGTCGCCAGACAGCGCCGCCAGGAGTCCACGACGATGGGGTCGCGCCCCGTATTGCTGCCTTGCCAGACGCGCTCGATTTCCTTGATGTGATCCGAAAAACCCATAAAGACACCGGCTTGAGGGCCGCCTCCCGTGATCCTCGGGCGCGATCATAGACGCAACCACGCGCCTTGCCTAATGCTTCGACGATAACCGACGCGATTTTGAGATTTCGCGTCGCATTCGTGAGACGTTTGCGTTCAACGGCCTCTTCGAACACGACACGTTGAGGGACCGCGCACGGGCAGCGGGCTTTGATCCCAGCGGGGGTCATCCGTCCGGCGTGGAGGCGGAGAGGCCCTGATAGCTGTAGGGCTTGCGCACCAAGGGGAGGAACTTCGCGCCCTCCGTCTTCAGGAAATGCGAAAAGGTCTGCATGGCCGGCGTGAAGCTTCGGTCGGAACGCCAGACCGAAAACCATTCGCGCCGGATCGGCATGCCAACGACGTCCAGGATCACAAGGCGCCCGAGTTCCACCTCCATCTCGATTGTGTGAGCCGAAATGAAGGCGACGCCCATGCCGGCCATGACCGCCTGCTTGATCGTCTCGTTCGACGCCATCTCGCGGCCAAGCTGCTCGAGCTTGCCGGGAATATCGGAGAAGAAGATTTCCAGCGAAAGGCGGGTACCGGAGCCGGATTCGCGGATCAGAAACCGTTCCCGGCTGATCTCCTCCTTGCTGATCTCGCGCTTGCCGGCAAGAGGATGATCGGCCGGCCCGACAATGACCAGCGGATGATCCCCGAACACATGGGACTCGACCGGGATATGGCGCGGCGGCCGCCCCATGAGAGCAATGTCGAGCCCATGCCCGCTCAGGGCCGTGACGATTTCCTCGCGGTTGCCGATGGTCAGATCGAGGCTGATATCGGGAAACTTCTTCGAGAAGGAGGCCATCAGACGCGGCGCGAAATATTTGGCGGTCGAGACCACGCCCAGACGGAGCGTGCCGCGCCGACCGCCAGCGATCGCCTCGACCTCGTCGTCCAGAATGCGCAGCCGTTCATCGATCGTTTCGGCGGCCTCAATCACAGCCAAGCCTGCGGCGGTTGGACGCAGACCCTCCGTCAGGCGGTCGAAAAGAGTGACGCCCAGTTCTTCTTCCAACTGTTGCAGCTGCAGGGTCACGGCCGGGCCTGTCAGACCTAACATATTGGCCGCCTTGATGATTTTTCCACTTTCGTGGATCGCCTTGACGGCCCGAAGCTGCCGAAGAGTGACGTTTCGCATGCCGACAAGTTAGGAAAATTTATCGGATATGTAAAATAAATAAAATTCCATTATCGACGTGTTTTGCGGATGCTCTTCCCAGTTTCGAACTTGGGAGGAAAACATGAGCGGAGCGACCCTTGATGCCTATCTGGGTTCTCATGCCAGCCGGGGCGGCGTCCTGCCGCAAGCGGTGGCGCAACTGGTTCGCCATCTGGCGGCGGCAGCCCTGGCGCTGAACAAGACGATCGAGGAAGGGCTCACCGGTGTCGAAAGCCTGAACGGCACGAACCACAATGCCAGCGGCGATGCGCAGCATGCGCTCGACGTTCACGCCGACCGCCTGTTCGCCGAGGCCGCCCGCAAGGCCGACGTGGCCTTCTACGCCTCAGAGGAACAGCCGGAGGTCATGGCGCTTCAATCCCGCGGCCGGCTGGCGCTGGCGGTCGATCCGCTCGATGGCTCGTCCAATGTCGATATCAACATGTCGATCGGCACGATCTTCTCGATCCTTCCCGCGCTGGACGGCGCCGAGGCTTCCTTTCTGCAGGAGGGCAGTAACCAGCTGGCGGCCGGCATTTTCGTCTACGGGCCACAGCTGGCGCTGATCCTCACGCTCGGCCACGGAACGACGATCTTCACCTTCTCCCGTCACCTCGGAACCTTCGTGGAGACCCGGCCGGGCATCATCGTCCCCGAAAAGACGACGAGTTTCGCGATCAACATGTCCAATTACCGGCATTGGGACGAGACGGTGCGCGCCTATGTCGATGATTGCATCAAGGGTGCTGAAGGCGCGCGAGGCGCGGATTACAACATGCGCTGGATCGCCTCGATGGTCGCCGATGTCTATCGCATCCTCGTCAAGGGCGGGATCTACCTTTACCCCGCCGATGCCCGCAAGGGCTACAGCCATGGGCGCCTGCGTCTCGTCTACGAGGCGAACCCGGTCGCGCTCCTGATGGAACAGGCCGGCGGCTGCGCCACCGACGGCGCGCACCGCATCCTTGATCTCGTCCCTGAAGACATCCACGAGCATGTGCCGCTCGTCTTCGGTTCGTCCTACGAGGTCGGCAAGGCGGCACGTTATCTCGCCGCCCCCTCCGAAATCGGCCTGCGCCACCCGCTTTTCGGGCAGCGCGGCCTGTTCAGCGCCTGACCCGGGGGAAGAACCATGTCCAAGAAATTTCCCATCATCGTCATCACCGGCTCGTCGGGGGCCGGCACGACCACGGTTCGCGACACGTTCGACAAGATCTTCAGCCGCGAGAAGATTTCGGCTGCCTTCATCGAGGGCGATGCGTTTCACAAATACGATCGGGCTGCGATGAAGGCGAAGATCGCCGAGGAGGATGCGCGCGGCAACCGCCACTACTCGCATTTCGGGCCGGACGCCAACGAACTCGAAATCCTCGAATCCGTGTTCGAGGAATATGGCCGCCGCGGCAAGGGGAAGACGCGCCACTATGTCCACGACGACCGCGAGTCGGCACGCTACGGCGTTCCCGCTGGCACCTTCACCGACTGGGAAGACCTGCCGGCGAGCGATCTCCTCTTCTACGAGGGCCTGCATGGCTGCGCCGTCACCGACAAGGTCAACCTGCCGCGCCATGTCGATCTGAAGATCGGCGTCGTGCCGGTCATCAATCTCGAATGGATCCAGAAGATCCATCGCGACAAGGCGACGCGCGGCTATACGACGGAAGATGTCGGCGAAACGATCCTGCGCCGCATGCCGGACTACATGAACTACATCTGCCCGCAATTCTCGCACACCAACATCAATTTCCAGCGCGTACCGACGGTGGACACGTCGAACCCCTTCATCGCGCGCTGGATCCCGACACCGGCGGAATCGATGCTCGTCATCCGCTTCGCCAATCCCCGCGGCATCGACTTCCCCTATCTCCTGTCGATGCTGCCGGGCAGCTTCATGTCGCGCGCCAATTCCATCGTCGTGTCCGGCGAGAAGCTGGACCTGGCCATGCAGCTCATTTTCACGCCGCTCATCCACAAGCTTCTCGACGAGAAGCGCCGGGCATCATGAGGAGAGACCCGATGAATATTCAGATCAAGGCGGACGAGATGACCGCCACCGAAAGAGACATGGCGAATGCCCTGCGCTTCCTCTCGATGGATGCGGTGCAGAAGGCCAATTCCGGCCATCCGGGCATGCCCATGGGCATGGCCGATGTCGCTGCCGTCCTCTTCAACCGCTTCATCAAGATCGATCCCTCAAGCCCCGACTGGCCCGACCGCGACCGCTTCGTACTGTCGGCAGGCCATGGCTCGATGCTGCAATATGCGATCCACCATCTCCTCGGCTATGCCGACATGGATATCGAGGCGATCAGGAATTTCCGCCAGCTGGGTTCCGCCACGGCAGGCCATCCGGAATATGGCCATGCGCTCGGCATCGAGACGACGACCGGGCCGCTCGGCCAGGGGATCGCGACGGCGGTCGGCATGGCGATTGCCGAAGAGATGCTCGCCGCGCGCTTCGGCGACCTCGTCGATCACCATACCTATGTGATCGCCGGCGACGGATGCCTGCAGGAAGGCATCAGCCATGAGGCGATCGATCTCGCGGGCCATCTGGGTCTCGGGAAGCTGATCGTTCTGTGGGACGACAATTCCATCTCCATCGACGGGGCGACATCGCTCTCGACCTCGATGGACCAGAAGGCCCGTTTCACCGCCGCCGGCTGGCATGTGCAGGCGGTTGATGGGCATGACCCGGAGGCGATTGGCGCGGCGATCGACAGCGCCCGGAAATCGAAGAAGCCCTCTCTGATTGCCTGCAAGACCGTCATCGGCTTCGGCGCGCCTAACAAGCAGGGGACACACAATGTCCATGGCGCACCGCTCGGTGCCGACGAGATCGCCGCCGCCCGCAAGCATCTCGGCTGGGCGCACGAGCCGTTTGTCGTGCCCGCTTCCATCCGCGCCGCCTGGGCGAATGTGGCGGAGCGCGGTCGTCAGGCGCATCTGAACTGGCGGGTCCGCAAGGCCGCCAGCGGCGTTGCCACCGAATTCGATACGGCGATAGACAGAAGCCTGCCGGCATCCCTTGCCTCGGCACTTTCGGATTTCCGCACCGAGCACTTCGACAAGAAGACGAAGGTTGCGACACGCAAGGCCTCTCAGATGGCGCTCGATGTCATCAATCGGGTGGTCGGCAATACGGTCGGCGGATCGGCAGACCTGACGGGCTCGAACCTGACGCAGACGGCGACGACAGCCTCCATCCGCCCCGGCGACTTCTCGGGCCGCTACATCCATTACGGTATCCGCGAGCACCTCATGGCGGCCGCCATGAACGGGCTGGCGCTGCATGGCGGCTTCATTCCCTATGGCGGCACATTCCTCGTTTTCTCCGACTATGCGCGTGGCGGCATTCGCCTTTCGGCGCTTATGAAACAGTGCGTCATCTATGTGCTGACCCACGATTCCATCGGCCTTGGCGAGGACGGGCCGACGCATCAGCCGGTCGAGCATCTGGCGATGCTGAGGGCCACGCCCAACCTCAACGTTTTCCGCCCCGCCGATATCATCGAGACGGCGGAGTGCTGGGAGCTGGCGCTTCAGGACGAAGAACGTCCGAGCGTGCTGGCGCTGTCGCGGCAGGACCTGCCGATGCTGCGCGAAGCCTCGAGCCGCGAGAACCTGTCGGCGCGGGGCGCCTACCTTCTCCATGCGCCGGAGGGTGAGCGCGATATCACGCTGATCGCCACCGGATCGGAGGTCGAGATCGTGCGCGAGGCGGCGCGCAAGCTGGAAGACGCAGGCATCAGGGCCGTCGTCGTGTCCATGCCGTCCTGGGAGAAGTTCGAGGCCCAAGACCCGACCTATCGGCACGCGGTGCTGGGGGGCGCCCCCCGCATCGCCGTCGAAGCGGCCGGCCGCTTGGGCTGGGACCGCTATATCGGCGAAACCGGCTCGTTCATCGGCATGCCCGGCTTCGGCGCGTCGGGTCCGGCAGCGCAGCTCTACGCACATTTCGGCATCACCGCGCAGCATGTGGCGGATGAGGCGCGCCGTCTTCTGGGGAGGAAATGAACACCATGGCTATTCGAATTGCCATCAACGGTTTTGGCCGCATCGGCCGTAACGTCCTTCGCGCCATCATCGAATCCGGCCGCACCGACATCGAAGTCGTTGCCATCAACGACCTCGGCCCGGTCGAGACCAACGCGCACCTGCTGCGCTACGACTCGATCCACGGCCGTTTCCCGGCCAAGGTCGAAGTTTCGGGCGACACGCTGATCATCAACGGCGGCAAGCCGATCAAGGTGACCGCGATCAAGGACCCGGCAACGCTTCCCCATGGCGAAATGGGCGTCGACATCGCGCTCGAATGCACTGGCATCTTCACCGCCCGCGACAAGGCCGCAGCCCATCTGACGGTCGGCGCCAAGCGCGTCGTCGTCTCGGCCCCCGCCGACGGCGCTGACCTCACGGTCGTTTACGGCGTCAACCACGACAAGCTGACCAAGGACCACATGGTCATCTCCAACGCATCCTGCACGACCAACTGCCTCGTGCCGGTCGTCAAGGTTCTGCATGACCTGATCGGCGTCGATCATGGCTTCATGACCACGATCCACTCCTACACCAACGACCAGCCGTCGCTCGACCAGATGCACAAGGATCTGTATCGCGCCCGCGCTGCCGCTCTCTCCATGATCCCGACTTCGACCGGTGCCGCCAAGGCCGTCGGCCTCGTCATGCCGGAACTCAAGGGCAAGCTCGACGGTTCGTCCATCCGCGTGCCGACCCCGAACGTCTCGGTTGTCGACTTCAAGTTCGTTGCCAAGCGCGCCACGACCGTTGCGGAAATCAACGAAGCGATCAAGGCTGCCGCCACCAGCGGTCCGCTCAAGGGCATCCTCGGCTATACCGACGAGCCGCTCGTTTCGCGCGACTTCAACCACGACCCGCATTCGTCGATCTTCGCGCTCGACCAGACGAAGGTCATGGAAGGCAACTTCGTCCGTATCCTCACCTGGTACGACAACGAATGGGGCTTCTCCAACCGCATGCTCGACACGTCGATTGCCATGGGGAGGTACATCTGATGCGTCCACTTCCCGATATTCGCAACGTCGATGTTTCCGGCCAGCGCGTGATCATTCGCGCCGACCTCAATGTCCCGATGGCCGGAGGCCGGGTGACGGACCGCACGCGCATCGCCCGTTTCGCGCCGACCGTCCGGGCACTGACCGATCGCGGTGCAAGCGTCGTCATTCTCACCCATCTCGGGCGGCCGGAGGGCGAGAAGAACCCGGTCTATTCGACACAGCCATTGGCCGGCGTGCTTTCCGAGGAACTCGGCCAGGAGGTGCGCTTTGTACCGGATTGCGTGGGGCAACTCGCCGAATGGAACACCGGCCATCTGGCTGAGGGCGAGGTCGTGCTGCTCGAAAACCTGCGCTTCTATCCCGGCGAAATCGCCAACGACCGCAATTTCGCGCTGCGGCTCTCCGTCCATGGCGATCTCTATGTCAACGACGCGTTTTCCTGTGCCCACCGGGCGCATGCCTCGACGCAGGCCATTGCCGGACTGATGCCGGCCTATGCCGGGCCGTCATTGATGGCAGAGGTCGAGGCGCTGAAGGGCGCGCTTGAGAGCCCGGAACGGCCGGTCGCAGCCCTTGTCGGCGGCTCCAAGGTCTCCACCAAGATCGATGTGCTGACCAATCTTACGTCCAAGGTGGACACGCTCATCATCGGCGGGGGCATGGCGAACACGTTTCTGGCCGCGCTCGGCCATCCCATGGGCAGCTCGCTCTACGAACCGGATGCTGCGAAGGTCGCGCGGGATATCATGGCGCGGGCGGCGGCGAGGGGCTGCGAAATCATCCTGCCGAGCGATGTCGTTGTCGCGGCAGCATTTGCCGCTCATGCGGACAATTGCGTCGTCCCTGCCGATGCCATTCCGAACGACAGGATGGCGCTTGATGTCGGGCCGGAGACGACGGCCCGCATCATCGCCGCCATCAGCCGGGCAAGGACATTGCTCTGGAACGGTCCGCTCGGGGCGTTTGAACTCGAACCTTTCGGGGCGGCAACCTTTGCCGTGGCCCGCGCAGCGGCGGAACGCTCGATGGCCGGGCGGCTGGTCTCCATTGCCGGCGGCGGCGACACGGTCGCGGCGCTGAACGGTGCAGGCGTCACGGAAGGCTTCTCCTATGTCTCCACCGCCGGCGGCGCATTCCTCGAATGGATCGAGGGAAAGGCGCTGCCCGGCATTGAAATCCTCACCCGCAATTCCACCAGCACAAGGGTAGCTTGACCATGGCGCGCATCACTCTCAGACAGCTTCTCGACCACGCGGCGGAGAGGGGCTACGGCGTCCCCGCCTTCAACATCAACAACATGGAACAGGCGCTGGCCATCATGGAGGCCGCCAAAGCCTGCGACGCACCGGTGATTGTCCAGGTGTCGCGCGGCGCACGCGCCTATGCCAATGACATCATGCTGGCCAAGATGATGGAGGCGCTGGAAGCGATCTATCCCGATATCCCGCTCTGCATCCATCAGGACCACGGCAACAATGTCGCCACATGCCTTTCGGCCATCCAGAGCGGCTTCACCTCCGTGATGATGGACGGCTCGCTGAAGGAGGACGCCAAGACCCCCGCCGACTACGCCTATAACGTTGCCATCACCCGCGAGGTCACCCGCCTCGCTCACATGGTCGGGGCCTCCGTCGAGGGTGAACTCGGCTGCCTCGGTTCGCTCGAGACCGGCCATGGCGAGGCCGAGGACGGGCATGGATTCGAGGGCGCGCTCGACCGTTCCATGCTTCTGACCGATCCGGAAGAGGCCGCCCGTTTCGTGGCAGAGACCGGCGTCGATGCGCTGGCAGTCGCCATCGGCACCTCGCACGGGGCCTACAAGTTCACCCGCAAGCCGACCGGAGAGGTTCTGGCGATGGATGTCATCGAGAAGATCCATGCGCGGCTGCCGAACACGCATATCGTCATGCATGGCTCGTCCTCGGTGCCGGAGGAATGGCAGGCGATTTTCAACGAGAACGGCGGCGAGATGCGCGAGACCTATGGCGTGCCGGTGGAGGATATCGTGCGCGGCATCCGCTCCGGCGTGCGCAAGGTCAATATCGACACGGACCTCCGCCTCGCCGCAACGGCCGCCATGCGCCGCGTCGCGACATCGGCGCGATCCGAATTCGATCCCCGCAAGTTCCTGAAGCCTGCGATGGACGCGATGCGCCAGGTCTGCGCCGCACGGTTCGAAGCCTTCGGCACGGCCGGCAATGCCAGCCGCATCAAGCCGATCGCCATGAGCGACATGGCGCGCCGCTACCAGTCCGGCGCGCTTGACCCCCAAGCAGAAACCCACAAGGCAGCCTGATCGCGGCAAGCCAACCAAGGAGAGTAGATCATGGACCAGTCCAACCGCTACGCCAATCTTTCGCTCAAGGAAGAGGACCTGATCAGGGGCGGCAAGCATGTCCTTTGCGCCTATATCATGAAGCCGAAGGCCGGTTACGGCTATCTGGAAACGGCTGCCCATTTCGCCGCCGAATCCTCCACCGGCACCAATGTCGAGGTCTCGACCACCGACAATTTCACCCGCGGCGTCGACGCCATCGTCTACGAGATCGATGAGGCGCGAGAGATCACCAAGATCGCCTATCCGGTCGATCTGTTCGACCGCAACATCACCGACGGGCGGGCCATGATCGCCTCCTTCCTGACGCTGACCATCGGCAACAACCAGGGCATGGGCGATGTCGAATACGGCAAGATGCACGATTTCTACGTGCCGCCGAATTTCCTGCGCCAGTTCGACGGACCGACGACGACGATCAAGGACTTGTGGCGTGTGTTAGGCCGGCCGGTCGTCGATGGTGGTTTCATCGTCGGCACCATCATCAAGCCGAAGCTGGGTTTGAGGCCCGCACCTTTTGCGGCGGCCTGCTATGATTTCTGGCTGGGAGGCGATTTCATCAAGAACGACGAGCCGCAAGGCAACCAGGTGTTTGCGCCATTCAAGGAAACGGTGCGCGAGGTGCGCGATGCCATGGTGCGCGCGCAGGACAAGACCGGCCAGGCCAAGCTCTTCTCCTTCAACATCACCGCCGACGATCACTATGAGATGCTGGCGCGCGGCGAATATATCCTCGAAACCTTCGGGCCCGATGCCGACCATGTCGCCTTCCTCGTCGACGGCTATGTCGCCGGGCCGGCGGCGATCACCACCGCGCGGCGCAACTTCCCCCGGCAATACCTGCATTATCACCGCGCCGGCCACGGGGCTGTGACCTCGCCGCAGTCGAAGCGCGGTTACACATCCCATGTGCTCGCCAAGATGTCCCGACTGCAGGGTGCATCCGGCATTCATGTCGGCACGATGGGCTTCGGCAAGATGGAAGGCGAGGCATCCGATCGCGAGATCGCCTACATGATCACCGAGGATGCCGCTCAGGGGCCGTTCTACCATCAGGAATGGCTGGGCATGAACCCGACGACGCCGATCGTGTCGGGCGGCATGAATGCGCTGAGAATGCCCGGCTTCTTCGCCAATCTGGGTCATTCCAACATCATCATGACGGCCGGCGGCGGGGCCTTCGGCCATATCGACGGCGGTGTGGCCGGAGCGACGTCGCTACGGCAGGCCGAGCAGTGCTGGCGCGCCGGTGCCGATCCGGTGGATTTCGCCCGCGACCACCAGGAATTCGCCCGCGCCTTCGAGAGCTTCCCGCATGATGCGGACCAGCTCTATCCCGGCTGGCGCTCGCGCCTGAAGATCGCCGCGTAACTGGAACCGAGAGCGAAAGGTCCTCCCATGACCCCGATCATTGCACCCTCCATGCTGTCTGCCGATTTCTCCCGTCTCGGGGACGACATGGAGGGTGTCGTGCGGGCCGGTGCGGACTGGATTCATCTCGACGTGATGGACGGCCATTTCGTGCCGAACATCACCTTCGGCCCGCCCGTCATCAAGGCGCTCAGACCGCGGACCGACAAGGTCTTCGACTGCCACCTGATGATCGCGCCGGCCGATCCCTATCTGGAGGCCTTCGCGGATGCGGGCTGCGATATCATCACGGTTCACGCCGAGGCCGGCCCGCATCTCGACCGATCGCTGCAAAGAATCAGGCAGCTGGGCAAGAAGGCAGGCGTCTCGCTCAATCCTTCAACGCCGGAAAGCGTCATCGAATACGTGCTTGACCGTCTCGATCTGATCCTCCTGATGACGGTCAATCCCGGCTTCGGCGGCCAGGCCTTCATTCCCGCCGTCGTTGAGAAGATCAGACGGGTGAGGGCGATGATCGGCGACCGGCCGATCGACATCGAGGTGGATGGCGGCGTGACGCCGGAGACCGCGCCGCTGGTTGCGGCGGCCGGCGCCAATGTTCTTGTCGCCGGCTCGGCCGTCTTCAAAGGATCCGGCGAAGCGGACTGGCGATCCAATATCGAGGCGATCCGCACCGCCGCCGCCGCCGGTACGTGATGCGAGTTTCTCTGGCGTCAGAACGCTATCTTCAATTGCTCCGTGCGCCCAGTCTCAAAACCTCGGCGGGAAGGCAAGCGATGCTTCCGGCCGGGCATTGTGATGATAAATCGGCCACTTGAGATATCGATAGACCGCTTCCTTGACGACGTTGGCATGATGCCCGCGCACCATCGCGACATGATGCTCGAAACCGTTATAGGATACGAAGCGCATGAGGTCGCGGAGATTGGGAACCTTCGTGACCGCGATGCCGCCGTCCATCGGGAAGGGGTCGTCGGTAAACTCGCCTTCTCCGAGATAGCACTTGACCATGCCGGCGCGGTCGTCGGTCGAGAGACGGAAATAGGTCATGTCACCGGCCCGGACCTTGCCCTTGACGGCGCCGAAGCACTTCTCCCGGCCGATCGTTTCGCCCAGAACGTCGAGTTCCCCGATTTCGGGGGTCGCGCCGAAAAAGCTCTTGGGATAGTTGCCGCAATGGGTGCAGACGCATTTGTCGGCTTCATAGGCGTAGTTGTTGTTCCAGTCTAGAATGGCCGACGGCGCGCCGGACGCAAGCGACAGCGCATACATCGAAAGAGCGCCCATGATATCCACCTCGCAGGCGGACGGCATGAGTTCCTCACCCATCATCGACATGGTCAGGCAGGTGGCGCAGCCGAAATTGTCCTGCAGCGAGCGCCAGCACTGGATGGCGGAGGCATCACAGCCGTTCTCCTCGATCCAGGCATTGACCGCGAGCGTCCACTTTGCCTGACGGACGATCTGCTCCTCTTTGATATGCGCAGGAATGGTACCGTAGGCGCGGATGCGGTCGAGCTTTTCGACCAGCGCCGGGTCATTGTCCGCGATGCGGGCTGCCGCACCCATCATTTCGGACAGATCCACCGTCACCACCGTGATGCCGGACGCCTGCAGCAGCTTTTCGGAATAGCGCATCGTCTGGAAGGCGCCGGTGCGCGCGCCGATGGCGCCGAGCCTTGCGCCCTTCAGTCCCCGAACGGTGCGACAGACACGGGCGAAACGATCCAGATCGCTGCGGAATTCTGCGCCTGCGATATCGCAGGTGTGGGAGGTGGTTTCCGTGAAGGGCACGCCATACTGATAGAAGTTGTTGGAGACGGAAAGCTTGCCGCAGAACGCGTCGCGCCGCTCGTGGACCGAGACCTTGTCAACCTCGTCGTTCGACGCCTGCATCAGGATCGGGACGTTGAGACCTGCCCGATTGACCAGTTCTGCAACCGCAATCTCGTCGCCGAAATTGGGAAGACAGATCACAAGTCCGTCGATCTCCTCGCGTTTCGAACGGAAGAAGGAGGCATATTTGTCAGCGTCGGCAATCGTCTGGACCGCACCGTTGACCGTCGCCTCGAACGGCAGAATGTGGGCATCCACGCCGAGGGACGCCAGTTGCGCCAGCACCTCCTCGCGTGCCGCCCGGCATGGCGCACCGTTGAAGAATGCGCGACTTCCGATGACGACGCCAAGCGCCGTCCGCTTCTGAATAAACCTGCTCAAACTCAAGCCTCCCAAATTCCCAAGCGGGCTCCTCCCGCGTTTTGTTTGAGGCATCTTTGTTGACAGCCGATTGTTTGTCCAGCGCTGGACGCGTCAGCCCAAGTGCGACCTTGGTCGGCGTGACGGTTTCTCGGTTCTGCAACCATGTCCGATGACATTGGCTCGAAAGATCTCGGCTGGTGTTCGAAAGCCGAGGCACTTTCTCGGAGTTGCGTTCAGACCTGCGCAGAGGATGCGCAGGTCGTTTTGCGTAAAGGTCTCGGGATCGGTGTCGCGGCAGATAAAACGCCTGAGCCCCTTGTTCGCATTTTCTGTGCTGCCCTTCTGCCAGGGCGATTGCGGGTCGCAGAACCACATGCGAGCGCCAAGCTCCGCCTGCAGGTGAGGCCAGTCGACGAACTCCGAGCCGCGATCGAAGGTGCCCGAGCGACGCGTACGCGCCCTGCGGGGCCTCAATGCGTTCCATGTTGCGACGTATTCACCTAATTAGTACTACTAATTAAGAGACTTTCCCTTAAGGCGCACTTTGTCAAGGCGAAATAGGTCAATTTTTGAGAGTTTGTCGGTCTAGATGAAGATATAATAGTACTTATTAATTGACGACCAGTTTTTAATGTGGTTAGATTTTCTCGTTCTTGAGGAGGAGCAAGATTATGAAATTGTCATCGTCACTTTTTGCGGCCGCAATGGCCGGCTTCATCGCATCTGCAGCCCACGCCGAAGGCCCGATCACCATTGGATTTGCCAATCCCTTGCCCGCCTACCCGGTCTTCGTGGAGGCGGACAAGTGCTTCAAGGAAACCTCGGCAAAGCTCGGGGTCAACGGCCAAACATCCGGACCGACGGGGCTTCAGGTTGACAACCAGTTCGTTCTGGATCGGCTTTCGCAATATATCGCGACCGGGGCAAAGGGCATCATTCTCGTTCCCTTCGACGGACCGATGTATGAGCCCGTCATGAAAGAGGCCAAGAGCAAGGGCATGTTTGTTGTCACCATGAATACCGGTGACACAACGAAAACCCAGGATGTTCAGGTTGGAACGGACTACGGCAATCAGGGGAAGGTTGTCGCCCAGAACCTCGCAGCCAGAAGCGGCCAGCAGAACGTGATCATTCTCGGCAATCAGCCGACCGGTGTTCACCGTGTCTTCGTCAATGGCTTCGAGGCGGCCGCCAAATCATTCCCTAATGTGAAACTGGTGGCCGAAGGTTTCGACTCCGGCGATCCATCACAAACGACGGATGTCGTCTCGCGCATCATGACCGCCCATCCGGAAGCCAATGTCGTGCTTTCGTGGGAAGGAAACGCCGTTGCAGGCATTACGACCGCCATCAAGGAAAAAGGCGCGATCGGCAAGGTGGTTGCCGTGGTCAACGACATGACGCCGGAAGTGGTTGCTGGCCTGAAGGACGGCACGATCTACGGCACCAGCCGTCAGAACTTCTGCGCCATGGCCTCCAAGGGTGTCGAGAGCATCGTGGCCCTTTCAAAGGGTGAGAAGGTGGAGAAGAATATCGACACCGGCATCACGTTTGTGACCAAGGCAAACCTGGATGCGGAGCTGAAGAAGTGAGCATTCCTCTCACCTCCCCGGCGCCGTTTTCCGCAGAGAAATCCGCTGGTCTCGAGTTGAAGGGCATTTCGAAGGCGTTTGGTCAGGTTCAGGCGCTTTCAAATGTCGATCTGCATGTCGCCCCAGGCGAGATTCTGGCGGTTCTTGGCGACAACGGAGCGGGAAAGAGCACGCTGATCAAGACCATCAGCGGCGTCTACAGGCCCGACAGGGGGACGATCCGGGTCGGCGGCGTTGAAAAGACTTTTCACTCGCCAGCCGATGCCCGCGACGCAGGGGTCGCAACCGTCTTTCAGGACCTCGCGCTTGTCGAGGTCCTGGATGTCGCAACGAACATGTATATCGGGCAGTTGCCGAAACGCGGCTGGTTTGTGGACCGGGCGAAAATCGAGCGCGACACGCGCGCGCTCCTCGATGATCTGAAAGTCACCGTCAAGTCCGTCAAGACGCCGATCGGCATGCTGTCGGGTGGTCAAAGACAGATTGTCGCCATCGCGCGGGCGATGCGAACAGGCGCGAGCGTCGTGCTTCTCGACGAACCGACGGCGGCACTGGGTGTCAAGGAGACGGCGCACGCGGCGAACCTCATTCGCTCGCTTAGAGACCGGGGGGCGGCTGTGATCTGCATCAGCCATGATATCGGGTTTGTATTCGACATCGCCGACCGGGCACAGGTGATGCGCCTTGGCCAGACGGCAGGCATTCGCAAGATTGCCGAGACCGATCGCAATGACATTATCGGGCTCATCACGGGAGCACATCGTCATGGATAGCGGCAGCACGATTGAGCAGGCCAAGATTTCAATGGATGTGGATACAAGCTGGAAGGCAAGACTTTCCGGGATGGCGCAAAAGGCAGGCCTACTGATGGTCATCGTCCTGCTGTGCGCAATCTTCGGATCCTTCAATCCGGTCTTCCTGAGCTACGGGAATTTCATGGAAATCCTGCGCGCCGGTTCCCTCTATTTCATCGTGGCCTGCGCTTCGACGATGATACTGGTGGGCGGCGGGCTCGACTTCTCGGTCGGTTCGATTTTTCCGTTGGGCGGCATTGTCGCCGGCGCGTTGATGCTGGCGGGAATGCCCTGGCCGGTTGCGATCATTTTCGGCGTTCTGGCCGGTGCCCTTGTCGGCCTCGTCAACGCCATTGTGATCGTCAAATACGATGTACCCCCACTGATCGCGACGCTCGGTACGTTTTTCGCCATCGGAGGCGCCATCACCGTCTACACGGGCGGCACCAATCTTTTCGGGTTTCCGGATTCGTTCAACATCCTGGGCCAGGGGCGCTTCTTCGGCATTCCCTATCTCGTTTTCTACGCCGTCATATTCGGCGTGATTTTCCATATCCTGCTCGAACACACGGTCTTCGGCTATGAAACGCGCATTGTCGGCGGCAACAGGCAGGCAGCCTCCGCAAACGGCGTGCGAGTCGAATGGCTCGACATGAAGCTCTACGCCCTGTCGGGCGCAACGGCGGCACTCGCCGGCATCATGTTCGTCGCCCGCACCAGCACGGCATCACCCGCCGCCGGTGGTTCCGCCCTGACATTTCAGGTGATCACTGCAATCATCATTGGCGGTACCAGCCTGTTTGGTGGTACGGGCTCCATCACCGGCACCGCGCTCGGCGTCATGATGTTTGCCGTTCTCAATAACGGTCTGGCCGTGATCAACGTCAACCCGCTATATCAGAACATCTTCATAGGGTTCGTGCTGGTCGCTGCCGTAGCGTTCGATCAGATGCAGCGCAAACGGCGTTTCAAAGCACGCTGACACCGTCGAGGAATGACATGAGCCTTCTCATCAACAAGAGAAATCCCACCGCCGTTCCGGGTCAAATTGCCATGGACCTCGCGCTGGCGATGGAACGGATCGAGCAGCGTCAGAGCAAATCCATGCAGGACATGGTCATGAATGCGGCCGACTACCGGGCATGGTTCGATGACTATACGAGCGTCATCTCTTCGCGGGAGGAGCGCGCACAGGTCGAAACGCGGGATACCATGGTTTCCGTTGACGGTCTCGATACGGCCGTGCGCATCTATGAACCGCCGCAGGCGCAATCTGTCATAGTCTTCGTTCATGGTGGTGGATGGATCATGGGCAGTATCGAAACGCATGATCATCAATGCCGCTGGCTTGCGTTGAACACGTCCAGTCGCGTGATTTCGATCGAATACGGATTGGCGCCTGAACGCCCCTATCCTTTTGCGGTCAACCAGGTTGCGGGCGTCGTGCAGAAGATCATGACGACCGCCGAGCTGCACGCGGACATGCCGATCTTTGTTGCCGGCGACAGCGCGGGTGCCAACATCGCCGCCATGGCCATTCTCGAACTGCCGAGGACCGACAGGGAAAAGCTGACGGCATTCATTTCGATTTACGGTGCCTATTCGCCCCACATGAATCTCTCCTCGCACAAGCTGTTCAAGGATGGAACCTACGGTCTGTCAAAACAGCAGATGCAGTTCTTCTGGAACCTCTACGCGCCGCATATCAGCCCGGAAGACCGATCGCAGATCACAATTCTCGGCCGCCAGATCGATTTCTTCCCGCCGACACTCTGCATCGGCGTGGAGTACGACCTGCTGCTGGATGACACGCTGTCCTTCTACAGCGATCTCGCCAGCATCGGTGCGGATGTGACCCTGTCGCTTTGGCCTGGCCTGACACATGGTGTTCTGCACTTTCTCGGCATTGTCGACAGCGTCACGACGTCGGCGCAAACCATCGTGCAATTTGTGGCAACCCGCCGCGGGGGTGATGGGCGGGGCTCGGACAATCCCAGCATCGGCAGATTACTGACCGAACCGCGTTATCGCTCCATTGTGCAATTGCCGATGCTGGAGCAGGAACAGCGCGTTTCGGTCGGCAAGACACTTGCCATCACCGCACCCCATCTCATTCCACGCGGGCGGCTGCATGGCTCGCTGACCTACATGCTGGGCAATGAGATCATCAGCGGGAAATACCCGCCGGGCGAGCTGCTGCCCTCCGAGGACGAGGTCGCCCCGGATCGCGCGGTGTCACGTAACGCCTACCGAGAAGCGATCCGGACCCTGGCGGCCAAGGGCCTTGTTGTCGCGACCCCGAAAGTGGGTACGAAGGTCGCCCCGCGCGACAATTGGCGCGTGCTCGACCCGGATGTGCTCGCCTGGCAGCTC
Organism: Limnomicrobium aquaticum; assembly: GCF_040545545.1. NCBI lineage: Bacteria > Pseudomonadati > Pseudomonadota > Alphaproteobacteria > Hyphomicrobiales > Rhizobiaceae > Limnomicrobium > Limnomicrobium aquaticum. The sequence goes on along the minus strand of NZ_JBEPMB010000003.1, from coordinate 5,272 downwards.
GAATCGGCGCTGGACGAGGACTTTCTCAAGAGCCTGTTTGAGATGCGTAAGGTTGTCGAGCCGAGCGCCGCCGCACTTTGCGCCGTCCGCCTGACGAAGGCAACGCGCGCGGAGTTTGCCGATGCCCTGTCGAAGCTGACGCATAACGCGCTCTATGATCCCGCCTGGATCAGCGCGATGCTCAAATTTCACCGGCTGCTGCTGGAGGGAAGCGGAAATCTCCTGCTGGCCGGACTGTGGCCAAGCTTCGATGTCGGTCTGCGCTGGTTGGCGAACCTGCACGCGGTCTATGGACAGGAAGGCCGCATGCGCGACCCGGTCGGCGATTACGCCATGGTGTTCGACAAACTCGCCTCGCGGGATGCCGAGGCGAGCATGATCCATGCTGCCTATCTGATCGATGAAGCGCTGGCGGATGCGGCCAGCATCCTGCAAAGCCTGGCCGCTGGTGACATCCCCTACAACAGGCCGGCTGTCCATGACGCGGATGTCGAATTCGGGACGGCAGGGCAGCTCGCAGAAGCGTCTTCCACCAAGGACCATTGATCCCAACGGGCGGCGCTCCCATGGAAATGCCGCCCGGCAAAGTTGCCTTCCCGGCGCGATGCTTTCAGAAAACGCCGACCTCGCGCCCAGGGACGACCAGGCCCATGACAAACATCAGCCGTTGCGTAGGCCGGGGCAGGTAGGCGGTCAAGCCGCCTCCGCGCGCAGCGCGAACCGGTCGAGATTGGCGAGGCTGGCCAAATGCGCATAGACCATTGGGATGAACCCCATTTGGCGGAGCCGGAGAAAGTCCTTGTCCGGAAGGGCGTTGAATTTCTGAAGATCGATCATCATCAGTCCGTGCATCACCCGGCGATCCTGGGCCGCGGGCTGGACATCGATGGTGACCGTCTGGAAGAGATCGAGTTCCGCCATCGTCTTCACGAACTCATCCGTGCGCCGGGCCGCGACAAGGTAATCGTTGATGAAGCGGATCTTGTCCTGAAGCAAGGCCGTCTCTTCGCCGCTCTCATCAAACAATGGCTGGCCGGTCTCCGTGCCAAACAGCTCGCTCGACTGGTCGATGCAGACGATGGACTCGGCACCCTCGACCTCACCGATGATGAACGGATAACGGCGGAGATAGGCGGGAACGTAGATATCCTCCCATCGTCCGTCGCTGGCGATGAGCCGATTGTCGCCGGGGTTCATCCCGAGCAGGAAGACGGCGCTTGGGACCTTTGCGCCGGGCAGAAAAACGATGGGCAGAGTGCGCCCGCCCATGCCGAATTCATCGACAATGGCTGGAACGACATGCGATTGCGCCGCGAATTTATACCGGGGCGGCTCCCCCTTCAGCCTGAACGACTTGTGATGCATACGATCCAGCGGCACGATTTCCTTGTAGAAAATGGGGGTATCTACCATTGCACTTGTCCTTCATTGCGTGTTGCCGGCGCTGCGATGCCATTCATCTTGCGGCGCCTTGTCATTGGAGTGTGGGCGTGCCGCTCGAAAACTTGATCGCCAGCGGTTGTTTGGCGGTCCAGTTCACGGCGGGCACATAGCCCGAACTGTTCATCGGCGCGTCGCCCGATGTGGCATAGACGCTGGGGTCGGGGTTCCAGGTTGGAGCGGATGCGTCGTTGCTGTCTTCGTTTGCAGACCCGACGCTGCCGATCACCTGGCCGACATTGCCCGCCAGACTGAAGCCGAGGATCATGCGTCCGTTCATGTCCTGCCGGACCTTTGCGCCCGAGGCGAACTGGACGACGAGCGAATTCGTGGTCGTTTCCAGCCCGTATTGCTGCAGATAGAAGCTGCCGGTCGGCAGATAGGACTGCACGCCGTAGCCATTCTGCGGCGACGCGAAGAAGGCGGTCATGTAGATGCTCTGCTGCGCCGTTGTCAGAAGCAGGCTTTGCATGATCCTGCCGCTGCCGATGACGACATTGCCCGAGGTGGTGGATATCGAGGCCGTGTTTTCGTTCAGAGAGCCGATATTCAACAGGTTTGGCGTGACGATGCGCAGCGAAGCCGACTGGCCCATGGCCCCCCGGTATCCGCCGAGATTGACGTTGAAGCTGCCGGAAGCGCTCGGGTCCTGCGACAGGGTCGTCACATCGATGGAGCCGGAAGCCAGATTGACGGTCCCGGAGGCGATCAGCTGGCCAATCGAGACGCTGCTGCCGGCCCCGATGGTCACATTGGCCGGGTCGATCTTGGCGATGTCAATCGTGGTCGCGGCATCCAGGGTGACATCGCCGGGGGCGGAAAGTTCGGTTCCGTTGATCGCGCCGGATTGCGACGTAGCGACGATGCTGCCGGCGCTCGAGATGATATTGCCGAAACCGATGTTTCCGTAAGCCGTATAGTTTCCATCGCCGCCGCTGTTCGCCGAACCGACGGTCAGCGCACCGCCCGTCGAGGCCATGCGGAGCGCGCCTGCCGTGGTGGCGCGGGCGACATGAATCGCGCCTGCGGCCTGAACGACACCCGTCCCGTTGTTGGCCCTGAGCGAGGACGCCGAGACGGTGGTCGTAGCGGCGAGGTTGAAGCCGCCGTTCGCTTCCAGCGTGTCGGTGCCAGTCACGCCAATGGCTGCTGTGTCGGATATCAGCGCGATATCGCCGGCGATGCCGGTGGTCTTGAGGTTCGTATAGGTCAGATTGTTCTTGGAATGCAGCGTCTGGCTGCCGCCGCTGGTGGCAGAGCCGATGGTGAGGGTGCTGCCTGAAGCGGTGGCAACGATGGTCGTAGCGGCAGATAGGTTCGACCAGTCGATACGGCCGTGGGTTGCGCCTATGCCGATCTTCCCGAGGGTCGCGGTGATGTCCGACCCTATGCTTTCGGTGTAAGCCGAAAGAATTGTGTCGCCGGAAGCGGCGACCGTCGTGCCGCTGACAGCGCCGGCAGAAGACGTTGCAGAGATGTTGCCGCCTGTGGACTTCAGAAGCGTAAAGCCTATGTCGCCCACCGCCATATAGGTCGCATTGCCGCCACTCGTGGCGGAGCCGACCGTGAGCGTGCCGCCGGTCGAAGTGATGCCCAGCGTGGTCGCGGCCGTGATGTCGCTCGCATTGATCGCGCCGGCTGCCCGCGCAAGGCCTGCGCCGTTGTCGGCCTTGAGCGAGGAAGCGGAGATCGTGGTTGCGGCCATCAGGCTGAAACCGTCGTTCGCTTCCAGCGTGTCCGCGCCGGTGACGGCGATGGCGCCCGTATCCGAGGTGAGGGCGATAGCGCCCGCATCCCCGGTGATGCCGGTTGTCTTGAGGCTCGTATAGGTCAGATCGCTCTTGGAATGCAGCGTCTGGGTTCCGCCGCTTGTGGCGGAGCCAACCGTCAGGGTGCTGCCTGTCGAAGTCATGCCCAGCGTCGTTGCAGTCGTCACGACGCCGACGTTGACGGCACCTGCAGCCTGTACAAGGCCTGCGCCCTGGGCGGCCTTGAGCGACGAAGCCGAGATCGTGGTTGCGGCGGCAAGATTAAAGCCGCCATTGGCTTCCAGCGTGTCCGCGCCCGTGACGCCGATGGCGCCTGTATCGGAGGTAAGGGCGATATCGCCCGTATCCCCGGTGATGCCGGTGGTCTTGAGGTTCGTATAGGTCAGATTATTCTTGGAATGCAGCGTCTGGGTTCCGCCGCTTGTGGCGGAGCCAACCGTCAGGGTGCTGCCTGTCGAAGTCATGCCGAGTGTGGTTGTTGTTGTTACCCCACTGATATTGATCATGCCCGCGGCTTGGATCAGCCCTGCACCCTGGTCGGCCTTGAGCGTCGACGCGGAGATCGTCGTCGCGGCCGTCAGGCTGAAACCGCCATTGGCCTCCAGCGTGTCCGCGCCGGTGACGGCGATGGCGCCTGTATCGGAGGTAAGGGCGATATCGCCCGTATCCCCGGTGATGCCGGTCGTCTTGAGGCTCGTATAGGTCAGATCGCCCTTGGAATGCAGCGTCTGGGTTCCGCCGCTTGTGGCGGAGCCAACCGTCAGGGTCCTGCCTGTCGAAGTCATGCCCAGCGTCGATGCAGCCGTCACGACGCCGACGTTGACGGCACCTGCAGCCTGCACAAGGCCTGCGCCCTGGGCGGCCTTGAGCGACGAAGCCGAGATCGTGGTTGCGGCGGCAAGATTAAAGCCGCCATTGGCTTCCAGCGTATCGGTGCCCGTGACGCCGATGGCGCCCGTATCCGAGGTGAGGGCGATATCGCCCGCATCCCCGGTGATGCCGGTTGTCTTGAGGCTCGTATAGGTCAGATCGCTCTTGGAATGCAGCGTCTGGGTTCCGCCGCTTGTGGCGGAGCCAACCGTCAGGGTGCTGCCTGTCGAAGTCATGCCGAGTGTGGTTGCAGCCGTCACGACGCCGACGTTGACGGCACCTGCAGCCTGCACAAGGCCTGCGCCCTGGGCGGCCTTGAGCGACGAAGCCGAGATCGTGGTTGCGGCGGCAAGATTATAGCCGCCATTGGCTTCCAGCGTATCGGTGCCCGTGACGGCGATGGCGCCTGTATCGGAGGTAAGGGCGATATCGCCCGTATCCCCGGTGATGCCGGTCGTCTTGAGGCTCGTATAGGTCAGATCGCCCTTGGAATGCAGCGTCTGGGTTCCGCCGCTTGTGGCGGAGCCAACCGTCAGGGTCCTGCCTGTCGAAGTCATGCCGAGTGTGGTCGCGGCCGTCACGACGCCGACGTTGACGGCACCTGCAGCCTGCACAAGGCCTGCGCCCTGGGCGGCCTTGAGCGACGAAGCCGAGATCGTGGTTGCGGCGGCAAGATTAAAGCCGCCATTGGCTTCCAGCGTGTCCGCGCCCGTGACGCCGATGGCGCCCGTATCCGAGGTGAGGGCGATATCGCCCGCATCCCCGGTGATGCCGGTCGTCTTGAGGCTCGTATAGGTCAGATCGCTCTTGGAATGCAGCGTCTGGGTTCCGCCGCTTGTGGCGGAGCCAACCGTCAGGGTGCTGCCTGTCGAAGTCATGCCGAGTGTGGTTGTTGTTGTTACCCCACTGATATTGATCATGCCAGCGGCTTGGATCAGCCCTGCACCCTGATCGGCCTTGAGCGACGACGCGGCGATCGTCGTCGCGGCCGTCAGGCTGAAACCGCCATTGGCCTCCAGCGTGTCAGCTCCGTTGACGGCGATGGCGCCCGTATCCGAGGTGAGGGCGATATCGCCCGCATCCCCGGTGATGCCGGTTGTCTTGAGGCTCGTATAGGTCAGATCGCTCTTGGAATGCAGCGTCTGGGTTCCGCCGCTTGTGGCGGAGCCAACCGTCAGGGTGCTGCCTGTCGA